>PGYK01000007.1 GCA_002839605.1 Methanomicrobiales archaeon HGW-Methanomicrobiales-3
CGGCCATCCGGCAGCCCCTTTTTTGGGCTGTCCTGAAATAGGTCCGGAAAAAGGGGGTGTTTACGGCCCGCTATTTTGCAGGTTGAAATCTGGCAGAAATGGCACCGATCGGAAAAATTCTCGAAAATTGGGATGTTTTCCGCCCGCGTGGACATAATTTCCCGTGGAGAAAAAAGTGCCTTCGTCCGATTGGCAAACGGAGCCTTTTACGGGGTTTTTGGAGTGTCGTTCTTCCCCCCATCCCCCTCCTTCCGGAAGGGGATGTCGATCCGGAACGGCGCCTTCTTCCAGTACGCTTCCCGGAAATGGGTGTTGCGATAATTCTCTGCGGTGTTCTCCTCGATCTCCGCGGTGGTATCCGGCAGGATATAGAACCGGCGGTACGCCCGCTCGTTCTGGGTCCGCACCCAGAGCTCGCGCAGCACCCATGGCGGGACAGGAAGAGACCGGAGATCAGAAACAAGGTCCGGGAACTTGTTCTCAATGATGCAGTCATCATCAAGCCCGTACCGGACTTTTGTCAGTTTCACGGCAACCAGGATCCTGTTGCGGTACATGAAACCGTGAAATGGTACGGACGGATCCGTGTTATCTGCCCAATGGTATCCCATCTCTTCAGCGCACTTTTTTGCCTCGTCTTTCAGGCTGGTTGCCGGTCGCCCTTTCACCAATAATCACGCATCCTGCGGGAAAAAATTCCCGCAAAAAAATTTTAAAAAAGGTTGAACCGGAAGCTGATACGCTTTCTTGTCTCAATGGTTCTGCCTTCGCAAAGCCGGGTCGATTTGCGGGGGCCAGACATTATGTGACACTCAGCAGCGCTGTGCCGAATGCAGACGTTCCGGGCACTGGTGTCACCCGGCCAGATCCCCGGGCCAATTCCCCGGCCATTTTTTCCCACCTCAGGCAGCCCGCGGGAGCCACCGGTTTGGTTCCAGCCGGTACGTTCCTTTGGGAACAACGATCTCGAACCGTGCCCCTTTGCCCGGCACCCCGCATTCCGTGATCCTGATACCGGTCAGGGCAAGAACTTCCCGGACCAGGAAAAGCCCAAGGCCGGTATGCTTCCCGAACCCGCGATCAAAGATGATCTCCTTCTCTTCGGCCGGTATGCCGACCCCGTTGTCCTCCCAGACAACCAAAAGATCGCCTCCGGCATTGAATGACGAGACGGTGATCTCCGTCACTCTCTGCCCGTGGCGGACGGAGTTGTCAAGAAGGTTGAAAAATACTTTCTCCAGCATCGGGTCGGCATAGGCCCGGATCCCTTTGAGATCCGCGTTCAGTGCAATCGTGACCGGCACATACGAGTACGGGAGGATCGAATCCAGTTCCAGCCACTGCGGTTCGTGCGTACCAATGTCCTGGTACACCCGGGTAAACTCGATCTGGGACTGGATTGCCGATGTGGCGGATCGCATGTTCCGGAGAATCTCGTCCATTTTCGGATTATCGCAGTTTTTCTCCGCGATCGCAAGGTACCCGAGGATCACCGAGACCTTGTTGAGGATATCGTGCCGCGTGATGCCGGTCAGAAGGTTGAGCTGGTGGTTTGCCGTATGAAGCGCCTCCTCCGCCCGTTTGCGATCGGTGATATCCTGGTTCGCTCCATGCGTCCTGATGGTCCTGCCCGCAGAATCCTTGGTGATCCCGATCCGCACCACGATGTGACGGATGGCCCCGTCCCGGCGGACGATCCGGTGCTCCAGTTGTGACATGTAGCCCGGATCGGTTGTGTTTCTGGCTTTCTCCACTTCTTCGAAAACAAGATGGCGATCTTCAAAGTGGACAAACTCCCGGGTATAGGTTTCGGCGCTCATCTGGTTCCCTCCTTCACGCCTTGCCGAAGTTCCGTACATGGCATAGAACCGGTCATCAAAGGTGAAGATCCCAGAACCCACATCGTACTCCCAGTTCACCAGATCTGCAAGGTCCATTGCCTCGGCAAGCATCTGCCGGCTCTCATGGAGTGCATCTTCTGCCCGCTTTCGTCCGGTGACATCCCGGATGGAGAGGAGGATGACAACAGAATTTCCAAAGGGAATCTTCTTTCCTATACTTTCGATCCAGATCTCCCGTTTTTTCTCGGTGAGGATCTGATAGAGGGCAACATATGAGTCAGTGCCGCGTGCCACTTTCTCAAAATCCTGGAGCACGTCATTCCGGGAATCCGGCGCAACAAACTCCATGACATTGCGTTTCCCGGCGATTCCCTCATAATCTTCCAGATCAACAATCCGGCTCCCTGCCCGGTTGACAAAGAGGATGGTGCCGGCAAAGTCGATGATCAGGATGCCGTCAAGAGTATTTTCCACCAGTGCCCGGAATTTTACTTCGCTCTCCTTAAGGGCCTGCTCGTTTGCCTCAAGTTCATCATACTTTCTTTTGAGTTTCTCTTCGGCGGCTGAGATCAGTTCGTTTGCCGCATTGAGTTTTTGGTTCTTTTCAATGAGTTCATCCTCAACCCGTTTGAGTTTGGTAACATCAGCGGTGATGGTCAGGATGGCAGGCTGGTTGTTGAAGGTGATCGGGATCGTGGAGAAGAGAACATGTACCTGCTGCCCCTCCTTGCCGGTCAGCGCCAGCGGCACATTCTCAAGCCCGCCGGAAGCAATAAAGCGTGCAATGAGCCGGGCAGAGTCCGCCAGGGAGAGAAGACCGAGATCGAGATGTGTCTTTCCGAGGATCTCTTCTTCCTGAAATCCGCTTACGGAAATAAAGGCCTTGTTGACGGCAAGGAACCGATTGCCCGGGAAACTGTTGATGGCGATCGGGTACGGGCTGTTCTCAAAGATTGTCCGGAATGTACTGTCGCTCTCTTCAGGAGCTTCCGCTGCACGATCAGCCGCGGTAATGTCCTGAATGCGTACCCGGGCTCCAAAAAAGATGCCGTTGTCCATCACCGGTATCGCATTGACAAGGACAGAAACAAGCGACCCGTCTTTTCTTTTGATCCGCATCGGGATATCTTTGATAATCTCTCCTTTCCTGCACGTTTTTACCGCATCGTAAAACGCACTCCCATCATCGGAAAAAATGTTCTTTGATGCAGATTCCGGAATCCTTCCCACCAATTCAGAGGAGTCATATCCGATGATTGACCGGACTTGCGGGGAAATATACGTGGGGCGCAAATCCTTGTCAAGAATGAGAAGCATGTCAGCGGACTGTCTGGCAATGCTCCGGAACCGGTCCCCGCTCCTGAAGAATTCCCGTTCGGCCTCTTTTCTTTGCACAATCTGACGGATCTGGTGTGCAAGTTCCGCAAACCGGGACTGCGGTTCTTTACCTTTCTGGAGATAGAAATCGGCCCCGTTGTTGATGGCCTCGATCACGATCTCTTCCCGGCCGCGTCCGGTGAAGAGGATGAACGGGATGTCGCCATATCTCTCCCGGACGATTTTTAAAAATGCGATCCCGTCCATGCCCGGCATCTGGTAACCGGAGATGATGACATCATATGACGGAATAGAAGCATCTTCCAGAACTTCTTTTGCTGAAGTTGAGGTAGTGACTTTAAACCCGCCGGTCTGTTCAAGGAATATCTGGGCAATGTCGAGGAGATCGCGTTCATCGTCGACATAGAGGACAGATATCATCAAAACATCCTATCTAGGATGATCCGCCTCAGAACATATAAACGAATCCTTGGACGCCTGAGATCTCAAAAGGCGGAAGTCAAAAGTCCGGTGCGATCCGGCAGGAGGCGTGTGGGACTCTCATCTCAAAGCGGGCTCCCCGCCCCGGTTCACCGTTCTCGGTGATTGTGATGCCGGTGATCCCGAGGATCTCCCGTGAGAGGGCAAGGCCTAATCCCGTGTTCCTGCCAAATCCCCGCTCAAAGATCTTCTCCTTCTCATCCGCGGCTACGCCATCGCCGTCATCCTCACAGATAACGAGACGATCGGCTCCGCATTCGATGAGCTGGAAGCGGATAGTCGTGATCGTGTTGCCGTACCGGACCGCGTTCTCGATTAAGTTGTAGATCACCTTCACGATCAGCGGATCTGAGAAAATCTCAAAACCAGAGGGGAGATCGTTTTGTATCACGACATCCCCGCAAGCTGCCTTCCGTGCTGCTCTATCCACGATTGTCCTTATGTCATGCCATACGGGTGTCTGGACCCCGACCTTCTCGTACTCTTTGGTGAACTGGATCATGGAGGCGATTCTTTCGGCAGCGGCAATCGCGATCCGGCAGTACTCATCGTTTTGGGAATCATCCTCATGTTCTTCCAGCATCGAAAGGTATGCCATGAGTACCATCAGCTGGTTGTTGATGTCATGACGGGTGATACTGTTGAGAATCGCGAGTTTCCGGTTTGCCAGAAGAAGAGCCTCTTCCGCCCTCCTGCGTTCGGTGATATCACGATCCATGCCCCGGAACCCGGTGATCCCACCCGTTGCATCCACGATTGGTATGATGGCACTTTCGAATAGCCGGGTGGTCCCGTCTTTTTTCAGCCACCGTATGTTCAAGGTACCGGGTCTGCGATCCATACTTTCGATGCAGCTGGCCATCAGTTCCCGGACCCGGGCCTCATCATCAGGATGGATAAGTGGGAATGCGCTGGTGCCGAGTATTTCACCGACCGGGTATCCGAGCAGATTCTCGACAGCGGGATTACTGTAGGTATGCCTGCCTTCGAGATCGGTCTCCCATATCCAGTCCGTGGTGGTTTCGACCAGATCGCGGTATTTCCTCTCGCTCTCGCTTAATGCCTGTTCTGCCCTGACGCGCCCGGTGATATCCCGCATGATGACCTGGGCTCCGGCAAATTCTCCATCATGGATAATGGGAACGGCTTTGACGTTGACCAGTATGGTGTTCCCGTTCTTGTGTACGAGCATGGTCTCAAAAATATCAACGGTTTCCCCCCGCATGTTAGCGTGGATGCCATTGAGAAATACCGGGCCGCTCCTTGAAAAGATCGTTGTGGCAGCAAACTCCACAGACTTTCCTACCAGTTCTTCCGGGTCATACCCGATGATCGTTCTTGCCGACGGGGAGACATAGGTCGGGCTCATGGTTTTGTCGATGGTAAAAATAAGGTCTGAAGAACGCTCGGCCATCCCGCGGAATTGTTTCTCGCTCATCTCCAGTTCCAGCATGGCCTGTTTTCTCTGAACCGCCTTTTGGACTGCATGGATGAGTTTGACAACCTGCGCCTTTGGATCCCCGTGTTTCGGAACAAAGGAATCGGCACCGCTGTTGAACGCCTCAATAATACTACCCTCTCTTCCGGGACGGGTGAACAGGATGAATGGGATGTCCCCGTATTGATCCCGGACTGCCTTGAGGAATGCAATCCCGTCCATCCCCGGCATACCGATATCGACAATGATGGCATCGTATGCCCGGCTTTTCAGCAGCACAAATGCCGACTCCATGGTGGGGCAGGTATCAGGGGAGAACGAACCCTCATGCTCAGGCAGGTGCCTGAATAATTCCGTCAGGGCGGGGTCATCATCAACAAAGAGAACGGGGATCATTTTCGTGGCCGGAACAACTGGTAATCAAGAGAAGAGTCCGTTAAAAGAAAAAGGTTCGCAATCTGGAAAATACTTTCAGGTTTTCTGGAAACATACCCGTTACCTGCATCATTACGGTTTTTTATGGCTACCCTCATACGGGGCACCATCTCCCATGACCGCGATTCTCGCCATCAGCGTCCTGTGGCTACCGTTCAGCAATTCACAAATCCACTCAAAAATCCGGTAAACCCCGGCACAGCGGCCGGGCCAGATGTCTCCGTGCAGTCGGGGGTACTTCATACCATCCCGGCGCGAGCGTGCGGGGGATCTCCTGCACTTCCGGCGCGTCCTTACGGGCACTGCACTTTTTGCACTTCCAGCCTTTTCCTTTTCCATCACTGGTCATCCGCTTGTTGCACGCGGTACAGAGCGGCGGGCGGGTTGTCTCCGCCTTCGCAAGCGAGACGATCTTCAGTTTTTCCAGGTTGATACTTCCCTTCTTGAAGCTCCCGACCGCGATCACGCGGTCGCTTGGCAGGAGCTGCCGGACGATCTGGCGGAAGTTCTTGGTCGGTTCGTAGGCCATGCACCGGACCGGGTGTTCTCCGTCTTTCATGACAAACGAGACGTGACCCCCCGTCCCCGTCTGCGGCGCTTGGGTGACGGTGCCCGGCACGAAGTACGAGAGGAGTTCGTGGAGGTGCCCGGTCGTTCCGGGCAGGAGGTGGGCGTCCGTGCCCTGGTTGGTCACCCAGATCTGCTCGATGCCGGGCGGCTCTGATCCGATCATCTGCCGGGCGGCCATCACCCACTGCGGGCTCTCGCCCCGGATTCCAAAGAGGACCGGGTCGGGAGTGTGCGGGACGCAGACAACGAGATCGTTTGCGCCGTCAACGGTGTCCCAGGTGTGGGGGAAGGTTGCCGCCTCTGCTGCAAACAGGCTTGCCCGATCAACCTCGCGGGGGGTGCCGAAGCGTTCCGGCTGCCTGTACACGAGGATCTCGGAGGTTGTATCCGGAAGCTCGCTTGCAACCGCAGCGGTTGCCCCGATCAGTCCCCGTCTGTTCTTCCAGCCCCGGTACCGGGCCCCGGCTCTGTTAAGGATGGCGATGGCTTCTTCGACCGTACAGAAGTCCGTGACCGCTTTTTGGTAAAAGGCCGGGTCAATTTTCCGGTCCGCGACCACAACGCCCGGGTTGGTGTTCCCGCACGATTGATCCGCGAGCTCCTCCACGAGATCGCACGCTAGGGTGAATGCATGCTCCGGGTCTCCTTCCACATCGAGCATCACCGCCGCATTGCCCCTTGTTTTCCAGGTCACGTTCGGGTTGAGCCGGACGAGCCGGGCCTCGCGCACCCGCATGTGCCTGCGGATCAGCCGCCGGGCAAGGACTGCCCCGAGGTAGGTTGTACACATCCCCTGCGGCGAGTCCGTGTCATCGATCCCGATCAGCATGTCTATATTAATATATGGGCACGCTCCATCCATTTGTATCTACATGTCCCAGGACCGCCAGCACCAGCTGGTCATGAGCGTGATGATCACGGCCGGCTTCCATGTCTCGGAGAGGTTCACCTTACGCCCGCGGAGTTTCGACCTCATCGCGCGCAATGACGAGACGCTGCTCGTCATCAAGGTGGTCTCCCATATCGACAGTGTCAGCGAGGAGGTGGCGTTCGATATCGAGCTCATCTCGCGCCTGCTGTGCGGTATCCCGCTCATAGTCGGCGAGCGGGCCCGGGACGCGGAGCTGGAGCGCGGGGCAGTGTACGTGCGGTATGGGATCTATGCGATCAGCCCCGCCACGCTCTATGATTATTTCGTGGAGAAGATCCCGCCGCTCGTCTATGCATCGCCCGGCGGGCTCTATGTCAATATCAACGGCGATGTGCTCAAGGATCTCCGCGAGAAGCGGAACATGTCGCTTGGCGATCTCGGCCACGTGCTTGGGGTCTCGCGCCGGACCATCAGCAAGTACGAGAGCGGGATGGGAACAACGCTCGATGTGGCGATCCGGATCGAGGAGTTTTTCGATACCGGGGTTGTCGAGTCCATCGACATCATCCGGCACGCGCCGCCTAAGGTGATGGATGGCGAGAAGAAGGAGACCGGTCTCCACCCGCAGAGCCCCATGGAGTTTTTAGAGCAGATCGGGGTCCATCTCCACACGCTCCACGGGGCGCCGTTCCAGGCCCTGCTCACGTTTGACAAGCACACCATCCTCACTGGCTACGGCCCGACCCAGAAGGTTGTAAAACGGGCAGCCCTTATCGGCAATCTCTCGCAGATCGCGAACAAGCATGCGATGTGCGTGCTCACCGATTCCACAAAAGAGAAGAAGATCGGAAAGACTCTCGTAATTGGTGAGAAGCGGCTGCACCGGATCGAGGACGGCTTCGAGCTGCTCGACCTGCTGGGCGAGTGACGCGTTTCAACAACGTTTATATAGAACCGCAGACCAATTTTAGTGCTAAAAGTGGTGATTTTTATGTCACAGCAACTTGGTGGACAGCAGATACTTATTCTCAAGGAAGGCAGCACCCGTACCCGCGGCCGCGACGCTCAGGGTATGAACATCACCGCCGCAAAGGCAGTGGCAAGTGCAGTCAGGACCACGCTCGGTCCCAAGGGCATGGACAAGATGCTCGTCGACACGATTGGCGACGTAGTGATCACGAATGACGGTGTCACGATCCTCAAGGAAATGGACATCGAGCACCCGGCCGCAAAGATGATGGTCGAGGTTGCAAAGACCCAGGATGACGAAGTCGGGGATGGAACCACCTCCGCAGTCGTTATCGCAGGTGAACTTTTAAAGAAGGCTGAAGACCTTCTTGAGCAGGACGTCCACCCGACGGTCATCGCTCACGGTTACCGCATGGCAGCCGAGAAGGCCCAGGAGTTCTTAAAGGACATCGCCTTCGACATCAAGGTCTCGGACAAGACGCTCCTGAAAAACATTGCAGGAACCGCCATGACCGGCAAGGGTGCAGAGGCCAGCAAGGACAAGCTCTGTGACCTCGTTGTCAAGGCAGTCACCATGGTCACTGACGATGACGGCACCGTTGACATCGAGAACATCAAGGTCGAGAAGAAGACCGGTGGCTCGATCGAGGACTCCGAGATCGTTGAGGGAGTACTCATCGACAAGGAACGTGTCCATCCCACGATGCCAAAGAAGGTCACCAATGCAAAGATCCTTCTCCTGAATGCAGCAGTCGAGTTCAAGAAGACCGAAGTTGATGCCGAGATCAACATCACCAGCCCCGACCAGCTCCAGGCATTCCTCGATGAGGAAGAGCGCATGGTTAAGGGAATTGTTGACAAGATCGTCAAGAGCGGTGCAAATGTCCTCTTCTGCCAGAAGGGTATCGACGACATCGCACAGCACTACCTGGCAAAGGCCGGACTCTTTGCAACCCGCCGTGTCAAGAAGAGCGACATGGAGAAACTCGCCCGGGCAACCGGTGCAAGCCTCGTCTCCTCCATTGATGCAATCGGCAAGGAAGAGCTCGGCAAGGCCGGACTTGTTGAAGAGCGCAAGGTTGGCGGCGAAGAGATGACCTTTGTCGAGCAGTGCAAGAACCCCAAGGCAGTCTCGATCATTGTCAAGGGCGGCACCGAGCACGTTGTTGACGAGCTCGAGCGCGCCATCCACGACGCACTCCGCGTTGTCGGTGTTGTTGTCGAGGACAAGAAGGTAGTTGCCGGTGGCGGCGCACCCGAGACCGAGCTCTCGCTCCGTCTCCGCGAGTACGCAGCAACCGTTGGTGGCCGGGCCCAGCTCGCCATCGAGGCATTCGCATCTGCACTCGAGATCATCCCGCGCACCCTCGCCGAGAACGCAGGACTCGACCCCATCGACATGCTTGTCGAGATCCGTGCAGCTCACGAGAAGGGCAAGAAGACCTTCGGCCTGAATGTGTTCGAAGGCAAGACAGTCGACATGAAGGCAGCCGGCGTTGTCGAGCCGCTCCGTGTCAAGACCCAGGCAATCTCCTCAGCAGCAGAAGCAGCAATCATGATCCTGCGCATTGACGATGTCATTGCCTCGTCCAAGAGCCCGATGCCCGAAGGCGGTATGCCCCCCGGCGGCATGGGCGGAATGGGTGGCATGGGCGGTATGCCCCCCGGCATGGGCGACTTCTAAACCCCAAAATTTTTTTCCTGCTATCCTTTTTTTTGATTTTTCCTGTACTGAAAATGCCACTGGCATATTCTTCTGCGGCAAAAAAACGGTTCCCCGCTGCCACACCGCAGGTCACGTCTCGTGAACATTGTGTTGAACTCTGTTCCGAAGATATCCCAAACAGAATGGTAACCTTCTGACGGGACATCCCTGAGATAAAAAGGGACCCGATTGTTCATTGTACCTCGGTAAAGACAACGAAAAGGACCGGTTGGCCAGGTGCATTTTTCAGCCGGTCCGGAGATGTCGCACCGTGATACCCGTTGATCACCAAAATAGGGAAAAGAAGAATTGGTTATGCGATGGTTGCTGTCGGTATTGCGGTCTTCTGCTGGGTGGGTGCACCAACCACGGAGAGACCTTTTTTGACAACAATAATTCCCGTGGCATTGGTATAGGGGTCGATGTACCCATACGTACCTTCTTTCTGGCTGAAGGTGTACCCAAAGGAAGCTCCGTGAACTACATCCCCGGAGACGAACTTGATTCCCATGTCAGGGAGTGTCTGGATCTTGTGAACGGTCCTGTCCTCGTTGATCCAGGTGATGCCGGTACCCGGCAGGACCATCATCTCCTGCGGAACGAACGTATTGTTCCTGATGTAAATGACCGTGGTCTTTGAGTGGGTCAGTTCCGGCATAGGTGTTGCCGTGAGGGTGACATCGACCGTAACCTCTTCGGTCACTTCTGCCGGTGCCGTGGTGGTTACCGGGGGTTGTGTCTCAGCGGCGGTTGCCGCTGGCATTGTGGTTTCAGGCGTGGGTTCAGGTGTCGGAACCGTTGTGGCTGCCGGCTGGGTACAGCCGCTTGCCGCAACCAGCAGGATGATGAGGATGCACAATCCGATGAATCTCTTCATGGTCAGATAATTGATTTCGCCGTATTATTAATTTTACTTAATGTATTAACCGCAAAATTACTTCCGGGCTTCAGAATTTCTTCTGGTTGAGAAAAAAAGCGATTTTTGGATTTTTTGGATCCGCCATGGGAATGACTATCACTACAAATCCATTCCGGCCCCTCCGGATTCAGAAGCTAATGGGTTAAAATCTGCCATTTTTTCCGGACGGCAACAGGTTAATGAACCCTGACGACTCCAGTATCTCCCATGAGCGACCGGTTCATCTTCACCCGATACCGTACTGACTGCTACAACTGCAAACAGAACGCCGACCAGATCATCAAAGCCGTGCCAAACCTGGCGCAGGTAGCGTGTGAAAACTGCGGGGCGACCCGGGTTTTTGTGCCGCGGAGCGAGGATATTGATTCAGCCGGTCTCTTGACAAAGATCGGGAAATATCCGGTCTGGGAACTCGTTGAGGAGGCAGGTTGCCGGAACTGCAAGGTTACCGGGCCCCACGATCTGATCGTGAGCTCGCGCCACCTCACGGTCCGGTGCCGGAACTGCGGGTTCACCCATTTCTATAAATTCGATCTTGAATACCTGGCAAAGGACGAGCTGAAGATTGAATAATCAAAAAAAAAAAGATCGGCAGGTGCCCAAATTCAGTATCGGGGAGTCGGCACATCACAAAAAGCGCATCCTCAATGTCCTCGTGGAGCCATGTTTTTGCCTCTGAAGAAGATGCCCGCATTCTTTTGTGATGGTATGAGAGCCTATCCTTACGCTGCCTGGAAGTACCGGTGAATTTCCCAGGGATGAACCTCCGTACTGAATGCATTACACTCTGTTTCAGCGATGCGGGTGAGCACATCCACCACATCCTCACCGAGGGTGTCACAGAGGAGTTGATCGGCAAGGAGACATTCCTGGGCGTTTGCGAGGCTGGTTGGAAGACCGTCCGCACGGAACCGGTTTTTTTGGGATCGTGAGAGACCATTCCGGTTCCCCCGTGAACATTCAGGGGGACGGAGCCCCTTCCTGATCCCGTCCATGCCTGCAGCAAGGATCCCTGCAAGAAGAAGGTACGGATTGCCCATCCCATCCGGGTTCCGAAGTTCAATCCTGGTCGCGTCTCCCCGTGCTGCAGGGATGCGGACAAGTGAGGACCGGTCGGCGGTACTCCATGAGACCGTACAGGGGGCTTCGTAACCGGGGGTGAGCCGCTTGTATGAGTTGATCGTGGGATTGGCGATCCGGCACAATCCTTTTGCATGGGCGAGGAGTCCCCCGATGAATGCCAGGGCAATATCCGAGATTTCATCCGGCGCATCCGGATCGAAAAAAACGTTTTTCTCATTTCTGTATAGTGAAGCATGGACGTGCATGGCATTGCCGTTCATCCCGGGTTCTGGTTTTGGGATAAACGATGCGATCACCCCATACTTCAGGGCAATAGTCCGGGCAACATGCCTGAACGTTGCAATACGGTCTGCCGTACTGAGCGCCGGGCCGTACCGGAAGGAGATCTCATGCTGGCCTTTGGCAACTTCGTGGTGGGAAGCCTCAACAAGATAGCCCATCTTCTCAAGCGCAAGAATTATTTCTCTCCGGATATCGACACCATTGTCAGCAGGGCAGAGATCAAAATATCCCCCCTTGTCATGAAACCGTGCTTTGGCCTGTCCTGAAGATGATTTGAAAAGCCAGAATTCCATTTCCGGGCCGGTGAAGAAGGTAAAATCCCTCCCATGGGCAGCTTCCAGTACTTTTTTGAGCACTGAACGGGGATCCATGGCAAAGGCTTTTCCGGAATACTCCCTCACATCGCAGATAAACCGGGCTTCCCGCATATCCTTGTTGCTCCAGGGGATGATGGTATACGTGGCGGGATCCGGAACCAAAAGCAGATCCGTCTCGTCGATCCGGGCACATCCCTCGATTGATGAACCGTCAAACCAGATCCCGTTCCGGAACGCTTTTTCGCACTGGCTGACCGGGATCGAGACACCTTTTAACTGTCCCCGGAGATCCGTAAACTGGAGCCGGACAATGCGGATATTATCCATATCCACCTGTTGCAGAGCACGCGTTTGCTCATCGGCATCCATACGCTTCGTTTCGGGCTTATCGGTTAAACCCTTTTTTATCGAGTAGAAATGGAATTAAAAAAAGATCCGAAGACAATCCGGCACGGATAAAAACCGGCGGAATCATCTCCCCATCCGGTCACTTCTCTTCCCGCACCATCGCGATTGCCTTCTTCGGGCACTCGTTTGCACAGATGCCGCAGCCCTTGCAGTAGGTTAAATCGATTTCGAGGTCATCGCTGATGACGCCGTCCGGGCAATAGGTTGCACAGAGCCCGCAGGCATTGCACGTCTCTTTGTCGACAACCGGCCGGAACACCCGCCAGGTACCGGTCTTTCCGGTGGCTCCCTCAAGAGGCCGGCTCATGGCAAGGCGCTCGCGCTTTTGTGATGGTGTCATGCGATCAGCTCCTGGTACGCGGTCTCAGCAACCCTGACATTCCGTTCATCAGTGAACATCTCCTTAATTGCCTTCTTTGCCGAATCGACCGAGACGATCCCCATCTTTGCAAGTGCACCGATGACCGGTGTGTTGAGGATCGGGCTTCCCGATACCACGAGGTTCTCTTTTAAGGCAATGCCGGTCAGGTCGACACTGGCGGATTTAAACCCGGCAAACTCCCTCTTCTGCCGGCTGTTGACGAGCACCTTTCCGCCCTCTTTGAGTCCGCTTAAGACATCGACCACGTCCATGACGCTCGCATCAAGGACCACGACCATGTCGGGCTTCCGGATCTGGCTGTAAATACGGACCGGTTTGTCATCGATCCGGACGAACGAGACTATCGGTGCCCCCCTGCGTTCGGCACCGTAGAACGGGGCCGCGGTTGCATGCTTCCCGTCATAGATTGCCGCAAGGGCAAGGAGCCGGGCTGCGGTGACGCCACCCTGGCCGCCCCGCGAGTGGATGCGGATCTCAAACATTGTCTTTCACCCCGAACCAGAACTCTTTTCCCACCTGACGTTTCCGGACAAAGTCCGCGATGTCGTCGTAGGTGACCTCCTGCCCGCCAAGACCGGCGATGACGGAGAAGACATCCTCCTTTGTCTGGGCCACGATCTCGGTTGCGAGGACCCCGCCCCGGCCAAACGAGTAGTCGCGGTCTATGATTACGACCTCTTTTCCCTTCAGGATGGAGAGGTTGGGGAACGGCCGGAGCCAGCGGATGCGAAGCGAACCGGCCTTCACCCCCTCCTTACGGAGCAGGTCGACTGCGACCTCCATCTCCTTTCCAAGGGTGCCCATGGCAACGACGATGACCTCTGCATCGTCGCACTGGTAGTTCTCGGTGAAACCATACTCCCGGCCGAACCTGCGGGCGAACTCCTTCTCGGTCTCTTCGATGACCTTCACAGAATCGCGGATCGAGCGCTCCATATCCCAGCGCATCAGGAAGTGCTGGTCGGTGCCGGTCAGCCCGCCATAGCCTGCCGGGTTGTTTGTGTCAATCGCGTGCGGGAGGCTGAGCGGAGGGATGAAGTCGCCAACCTCGATGGTATCGAGCGGCTGCATCAGGTGGGAGAGCACAAAGCCGTCGAGGTTCACCATCACCGGTAGGAGGACATCGTGGTGCTCCGCGATCCGGAATGCCATGATGGTGGCATCGTACGCTTCCTGTACCGTGCTCACGTACACCTGGAGCCAGCCGGTATCGCGTTCCTGCAGCGCGTCGGTGTGCTCCGCCCAGATGTTCCAGCCGGGCCCGATCGAGCGGTTGACGTTTGCCATGACCACGGGAAGCCGTGCCCCCGCAGCCCAGTTGGTCATCTCGTGCATGTAGAGGAGACCGTGGGAGCTCGTTGCCGTGAATGTCCGGGCGCCGGTGATGCTTGCACCGATGCAGGCTGCCATCGCCGAGTGTTCGCTCTCGACCGGGATGTACCTGCTTTTCAGTTCGCCGCCGGTGACGAACTCTGCGATCTGTTCCACAATCTCGGTCTGCGGGGTGATGGGGTAGGCTGCGACCACATCTGGAACTATCTGTTTCACTGCCTCGGCAACCGCCTTGTTGCCGGTCGCGATCTTCTTCATGAGGCCGCCTCCTCTGCGGAGAGTTTTGCAAAGTTCTTTTGGATCCGCTGTTTGAGGATCTCGACATTCTTGGGATCGATACCCTTGAACCGGCCCTGCGGCGAGAGGTAGTCCTCGAGCGGGATGGGCTTCTTCATGGCGACTTTAGACTGTGCACCCATCGTCAGTTTTCCGTACTCGCGCTCGTAGAGCACCCAGATGCCGGACTTCACGGCGAGTTTTCCCATCTCGACCGTCTTCTCGGTCGAGTACCGCCAGCCGGGCGGGCAGGGTGCAAGGACGTGGATGAAGCTCGGGCCCCGGAAGGAGAGCGCCTTTTGTACTTTCTTGAAAAGATCCTGCGGGTACGCTGCTGCGGCCGTTGCCATGTAGGGCGGGTTGTGGGCGGCGATGATCCCGTCGATATCCTTCTTGAAATCGGTCTTTCCCGTGGGTGTTGTGGTTGTCTTTGCCCCGAGCGGGGTTGCCCCCGACCGCTGCATGCCGGTGTTGCCGTACGCCTCGTTGTCATAGCAGATGTAGAGGAAATCGGTGCCCCGCTCGAATGCGCCAGACATGGCCTGAATGCCGATGTCAAGAGTCCCGCCGTCGCCGGCATAGACGATGACGTTGGTCTTCTTCCCGGCCGCACGGAACGCGTTGCTCATGCCCGAGGCACAGGCTGCCGCGGCACCGAACGCGATGTTGTAGACCGGGACATTGAACGCGGTGTTCGGGTAGATGCCCTGGATGACGCTCGTACAGCAGGCAGGTATGACGAGCACGGTGTCGGGCCCTGCTGCCTTGAGGACATACCGGAGAGCGAGCGAGTCGCTGCACCCGGCACATGCCGATGAACATTTCAGCACGTATTCTTCTTTGGGGATTTCGGCGATGGTATCCAACTCCTGCAGTGGTTGTGAACGGATCGGTGAACGCTGAATAGGGCGATCGGCGATCTGTCATAATTTATCATCACCACTGGTGAAAAAAGTATCAGATCCGGTCTTTCCAATCAGGTGGAAGCAGGGCTGTGACAGTTCTTTCCCTTCGTAGGCGTATGGGTGGCGAAGGGGCGCCTGTTTTTTGTTAATTATTGTGTTGATGGATGCCCAAACCGGTAAACGCCCCGGGGGATGCCGATCTCGAACCGAACCCCCTGCCCCGGGATCCCGTTCTCCCTGATCGTCATCTCGGAGACTTCCAGCAGATCGTGGATGAAGAAGAGGGAGAATCCCGACGGGGTCCCGACATTACGCAGGAAAAGTTCTTTTTTCTGTTCATCCGGAATTCCAACCCCGTCATCCTCGTACACCAGGGCGAGACCATCAGCATTCTCGCTGCAGCTGATGTGAATGCAGGTTGCCCGCTCTCCATGAATCTTCGTATTGTCAATGAGATGGCTGAAGACTTTGGCGATAACCGGATCGCAGAAGATCTCAAGATCGCCGACATCGATAACCATCCGGATGCTGCCTGTCTCAGCAAACGACAGGATCGCCCGGAGTGTCCGGTTAAGGTTGATCCATTCCTGCGGGTGAATACCCATCTCCTGGTATTCCTTGGTGTACTGGAGTTGCTGGTGGATGACCTTTAACACCTCCTCCTCGCTCCGGATGAACTTCTTCATTGTCTCATCGGTGACAAGGTCTTTGCTCAGTTCCACGTAGCCCCTCAGGCCGGTCACCTTGTTCTGGATGTCGTGCCACGCCACGATATTCATCAGCTGGAGTTTCTGGTTGGCAATGCGCAGTGCCCGGTCCTCGCGTTTTCTTCTCGAGATGTCGCGGGAGACCGCGATCACGTATGTCTTCTGGTTGAGTCTGGCAAACCGGGCGCTCACTTCAACCGGCAGCTTGATGCCGTCCTTTCTGAGGACATCCGTCTCGAACCGTACCTGTCCCCTGGTGAGAAGCTCCATCATAATTGTACGGGACATCTGGGCTTTTTCAGGGGAATGCACTTCAAGGAATGTCTTCTTAAGCAGCCCCTCTTTTTTCTGGCCGGTCTGGAGGACTGCCATATCGTTTGCATCGACAATCCTGCCGGGCATCCCCGCAGGGGTGATCTCAAAGAGGTAAATGGCATCATTGGAATTCTCAAAGATTAAGTGGAACTTCTCCTCGCTCTCTGACAGTTTCTCCTCGGCCTGCTTGCGGTCGGTGATATCAATGAAACTCTCAAGAAGGTAGCGCTTACCGGAAAGTATCGTCGGGATGACCGTTTTTAAGATTGAACGGGGTCCGTTTGCAGTTATGAGGGTCCTCTCGGCATTGTCAATGGACTGGCCGAGGTCCGTTACCGGGCAGTTCCCCATCTCGGTCGGGCAGATATACTGGTGGCAGATCGAACCAACGATCTTCTCCCGTGGTTCTCCGATCATCCGCTCGGCTGCCGGGTTGATGTCGACAATCGTATGGGTTTCCGGATTGATGATGACAAGGCCCGTCTGGATGGTATTGAAGATCGTCTTGAGGTAATTCTCACTGTTCCGGAGCGCCTCTTCTGTCTGTTTACGTTCCGAGATATCCCGGGCGATCCCGAGAATATCGAACGGCCGGCCCTCCCGCATACGCACCCGGCTGTTCACCTCGATCGGTTTATACCCGCCATCGTGTGCCCGAATCTGCACTTCATAGAGAGCCTCGGTCCTTGTCTGTTCTCTCTTCTTTTTGATCTCTGCTGTCACTGTCTCAACTGATTCAGCCGAGAGATAATCGCTGATATTCTTCCCGATCAGATCGTCCGGGAGATATCCCAGGAGCCGGTGCACTGCCGGGCTGATAGACGTTATGACGCCGGCGAAGTCAACCGTGTAGATGACATCGGTCGAGTGCTCGACCAGTTCACGGAACTTTTCCTCGCTTTCCGCAAGAGCTTCTAAAACGCGTCTCCGCTCGGTGATGTCCCGTGTCACCCCGATGACACCCTGGGGTTCACCCCCGTTTATCCGGATCAGGCTGATGACCACTTCAGCCCAGAATGTTGATCCATCCTTTCTGACATATTCAAGCTCCAGTACCTGCGGTGAGAGGAAGTCGGGAAGTCCGCGTTCAATAGCGGTTATGTTTTCAGCTCTTGTCCGGACCAGTTTCTGGAATGATTCGGGCGTCAGGCTCTGGTCCGGGCGGAGGTCCAGGCACTCTTTTGGAGTATATCCCGTCAGGGCAGTAACAGATGGGCTGATGTAGGTCAGCTGCATCTCCCTGTCGGCAGTCCAGATGACATCGCTGACGTTATCAGCAAGCAGGTGATAATGATGCTCACTCTCTCTGAGTGCCTCTTCAGCCCGCCTGCGCTCCGTGATGTCAGTTGCAATGGCAATGAGCACATCTTTTCCGAAATAGAATCCCTTGTAGAGCCGGACTTCCTTTGGAAAAACTTCCCCGTTGCTCCGCTTTCCCCAGAACACAAATGACTGCGGTTCGCCATCGAATGCCCGCTCCAGGCGGTGCGAAAGCTCGTGTAAATCGTTGCACCCCTCAGCCGAGAGGACCGCAGGAGTTTTGCCAATGAAAAATTCCTTCGGGTAGCCATACATTGCCACGACCCCGCCGTTGACATCCAGGAAGTGGCCTTCCCGGTCCTGGATGTAGATTGCCTCCTGGACCGAGTTAAAAAGGCCGTGGTAACTTTTCTCGCTCTCGAAAAGGGCATCAGCGGCAATCTTGCGTTCCGTTATCTCCGTGGCAAAATTCAGGGTGGCAGGCTTCCCGTCCCAGGTGACAATCACGGCATTTATCTCAATCCAGTGCATTGTCCCTGCAGCATCGAAAATCTGGAGTTCTGCAAGCGGATCGACAACCTCCCCGTTCAGCCGGCGCACGTGGCGATTGAAGGCTGCCGCTCTGTCATCGGGGTGGACCAGATCGATGAAGTTGTGCTCTCGTAAATGTTCCAAATCGAACCCGATGAGTTCCAGCCCTTTTTTATTGCAGAAGGGGATGATCCCGTCCTGGATTACAAAGATCGCTTCATTTGCGCTCTCAACAAAGGAGCGGTACCGCTCCTCGCTCTCCGCGAGAGCTTCCTGTACTTTTTTCCGGTCGGTGATGTCACGGCTGACGCCGAGAATCTCCATCCGGTTCGTATCGGTCCCGTTGATGAGTGTTGCCACGATCTCAACCGTGATGATCGAACCGTCTTTTCGAACCTGATCGATCTGGTGTGTCTGGAACCGTGCCGTTTCATCACCGGATCGGATTGCTTCCAGTACCGCAGGAATGGTACGCGTAACATATTCGAGAGATTCCGGAGTCAGGATGTCTGCCAGGGTCAGATTCCTGATTTCATCCGCCGTGTATCCGAGAAGATGGTGAATCGACGGGCTGACAAACGAGTATTTTTGCGATTCGGGGTTGAGGATCCAGATGACATCCCTTGTATTGTCGGCAATGAGATGGTAGCGCTCTTCGATCTGTTTGAGCGCGATCTCGGTGGTTTTCCGGTCGGTGATGTCTGTTGCGATCCCTTCGAGGGCTACGACATGTCCGGTGTTGTCCTTCACGATCGTGTTTCGCTGGTGGAACCAGCGGGGCTCTCCTGATGCATGAATAATCCGGTACTCATACTCCCGCGGAATGTCGCCTTTTGGCATCCGCTCCCAATGTGATGCGAGCTTTTCCTTAAAGTCCGGGTGGATGATCTCCTGCATGAGCTGAGAGTTCTCATAAAACGCATCCGGCGTATACCCGGTTAATGCGAGCGCAGCAGGACTCACGTACTCGAATGTCCGGTCCGGCAGGGCGATCCGGAAAATGATATCCTGCGAATTCTCTGTAAGCCGGCGGTACCGCTCCTCGCTTGCCCGGAGGGCTTTTTCGGCTTTTTTACGCTCCGTTGCATCCCGTGAAATCACCGCAACCCCGATTACGTCCCCGTCTGGATTGTGGATCGGTTTAAACGAGGGCTCCAGGTACTGGCGGCTGAGCGAGTGGTTGCCGAAATAGTCCTCCACACTCACGATCTCGCCTGCGAGTGCCCGGTCAATGCTCGTTCTGATAACCTTTTTATCTCTCTCGATGGTGATGAAATCCAGAATGCTTCTGCCCGGTTCGATATTCGCCCCGAAAAGGGCCCTCATGGTCTCTGCATGCTGCCGGTTGAAACTTGTGTAGCAGTAGTTTTTATCAAGAGAGTAGATGTCGGAGACTGCACTGTTGATGATACCCGAGAAAAGGGTGTGCTGCTGCCCGATCTCCTCAAAGGCTGCTTTGCGTTCATCCTCAAGGCGTTTTTGTGTGGAGATATCGGAAAATACCGTGGCAAACCAGCCTTTCTTTGGGGAAAAAACAGAGATATGGAAATGTCTTCCGAGGGGGACAAAGAACGTCTCAAATTTTTCCGGTTTCCCGCTTAATGCGACTTTTGCATAGATCTCAAGGAAAGGTGCGTCACCGGTACCGTAATATTCCCGTGCCGTCCGGCCCCGTATCTGGCGTGCCGGAATGCCGGTGTTTGCCTCGAATGATGGATTGACATCAACGATCCGGTAATCGTTTGGAACCCCCGAATCATCAAAGAGAACCTCATGAAGGGCAACCCCCTCTTCCATGGACTCAAAGACCGATCGGAATTTTTTCTCGCTCTCGGTGAGGTGTGCGATGAGTGCTTTCAGATCCTCTTTTTTTGCAACCATGATACCCTGTTCCACCACCCGGTTTCGCTAATGAACCTTGATGCTGATCAGAATATAATATGTTTGGTTTTTTGTCCTTTGCGGCCCCCGCCCGTGAGAGGACGCGTTGTTCCTTTTTTTTTACTTTCACCCCGCCCGGTCCGGTGTATATACCTCTCCTGTTGCAACATGGTATGTGGGGAGGGCGAAAAACCCTAAAAAAAAAGTGTCAGATGCCAAAAAAAGTGCATCGCTCCTCCCGACCTCTCAAAGACCCAAAAGAAACCCTCTTTTTTCTTTTTTGGCAGATACCGCGGGTATTTGCCCAAACCTGATGGCAATATATTTAGCCATAGTCTCTCAAATCTCTGCTATGGCTCTTCGCTCCCTTAATCTTCCCGGCGTCGGGACCAAATATGAGATCGAGACTGACAAGGGAGATACGATCGCGATCTTCTTCACCAAGACCGGCACGATCCAGATGTATACCCTTCAGAATGGTTGCAACACTCCAAGCGCGGCAGTCATGAATCCAGTGGAAGCCCGGAGACTGGGAAACATCCTTACCGGCGCAATCATCGAAGCCGACAAGGAGAGTGTGGAGATCGCGTTCTCGGCGCTTGCCGATCTCCGGATCACCATTCACACGTTTTTCATTCCTCAAAGGATCGTTGGAAAAACCATTGAGGACCTCCAGATCCGGGCTAAGACCGGTGCGACCATCATTGCGGTCTGCCGGAACGACAAAAATATCATCAATCCTCCCCCCTCCTTTGTTTTTGAGGATGGTGACGCGACACTGGTCATTGGCGAGAGCGACCAGATTAAAAAATTTGAGCACGAGATCATGGTGGAGTAATGGAAGGCTTCATCATCGCGCTCTTCGTCTGTCTGGTGCTCGCCCTTATTTCCAAATATCTTTCAATTCCGGCCATCCCGTTCTATATCCTTGCAGGAGTAGTCCTGGGAAAAGCAGGGCTTGGGATTGTTCAGTCAAATGAGATCAGTCATTTCTTTTCCGAGATGGGTCTGCTCTTTTTGTTGTTCTTTATGGGCCTTGAGCTGAAGATGGAACGGATTGTTGCCAATCCATCAAAAGTTCTCACTGCCGGGTTCATTGGGATCATCGTTGATATGGGGATCGGTTTTACCGCAGCGTACCTGCTGGGATTCACCCTCATGGAAGCCTTCATCGTGGGTGCAGCGTTCTACATCACCAGCACGGCAATTGTCATCACCTCCCTTATCGAGAACCGGAAACTGATGAGCAAAGAGGCTGAGACGATCATCTGGGTGGTGATCTTTGAAGATATCGTGCTGATCGGGATCCTTGCCCTCCTCTCAATCAGCGATCAGAACCTGCTGGTATTCTTTGCCAAGATCGGGCTTGCCCT
The DNA here is from genome assembly GCA_002839605.1 of Methanomicrobiales archaeon HGW-Methanomicrobiales-3. Lineage (GTDB taxonomy): Archaea > Halobacteriota > Methanomicrobia > Methanomicrobiales > Methanospirillaceae > Methanoregula. The sequence goes on from PGYK01000007.1 coordinate 21,619, forward strand.
GTCCCTCATGTACCTGATCTCGTTTTATGGAAAGGAGTTCCTCGTCTCCATCCTGGACCGTGACGATGAGATTCCCATTCTCTTCACCTTCGCTGCGGTCCTCACCACTGCCTCGCTTGCCCTGTTCTTTGGGATCCCCGCAACCCTGATGGTCATTGCACTGGGTGCTGCCCTTGCAACAACGGATCCGGATGCGTTCGAACAACATGCACGCCCGTTCAAGGATGTCTTCCTGGTCATCTTTTTTGTCTTTTTCGGGGTCACGATCGATCTCTCCGCCGGGGCTGACTGGGTTATCATTGCGGTAATCTGCGTCCTTGCCATCATCAGTAAACTGATCTCCGGTATCCTGATGGGAATCATGATTCACGATTCTGCACTCTCGGGTCTTGAGATCTGGGCAAACATGATCTGCCGGGGCGAGTTCTCGATAGCTCTTGCAGTTCTCTACGGGTCGCCGGTTATTGCAACCACGGTCGCAGCGCTTGTTATCGTGACTTCCATCTTCGGCTCATTTACCGCAAAATACAGTACCTGGATGCGGCGCGGGATCGTCAGCCACCGGAGGAGAAAAGCCCTCATGCACCGGCCCCACGCAGGCAGGTAATTTTTTTAACCAGGGCTCGATCGATCCGGATCACCATTTCGATTGCGATCCGGATCGCGATTGTAAATAAAAAGCAGTCCCTGAGTGAAAGCTCTGGCAGCCGGAAAAGAATTTTACTGATGAGCCGGGTATGACAATCGCCCGGTCCGGGGTGCCGTGCCCGTGATCCGGATCTGCAGGGTCACGATGCTGTGCAGGAGACAGGAAAATGGTTTGTATCCTTGTGCCCCGCGTCATGCGGGGGTGGAGATTGTTACTTACGATCCGCGTTTTGCAATGATTCTCTCAACAATGAGCCGGGAACTGGAGAGTTCCCCGTCAGGGAATTTGCCGATCCGCACAATCTTTGCCGGAAGGTTCCGATCGGCAAGCTGTACCTTGAGTTTTTCCTCATCGAACATCTGGTTGAAGCCGATCGTAATGATATCGGGCTGGATCTTCACAATCGGGAGGAACATATCCGTCTCGTCCCCGAGCATTGCATGGTCGACGGGTTTTAAGGCAGCAACCATCTGGAGGCGCTGGTCCTCGGGAACGATCGGGTGGGGCTTGTGTTTCACGTTGACGTCCCGGGCAACGATGACGAAGAGTTCATCCCCGAGCTTTCTGGACTCCTCAAGGTAGAAAAGGTGCCCCGGATGGAGGATATCGAAGGTCCCGGTGGCAACCACGCGACACCCGCTCATGCGATCACCTCCAGATTGCAGGGTTCCCCGTCCGCGGTGAAACACTGCCAGTCGCGTCTACCGTACGGGTACCCGATGATCAGGTGGAACCTTCCGGTCCTTGGAAAGAAGTTAATATCGGCATTGGATGGCCGGAGCACCCCGTTCGGGTGGCTGTGGGCACTGCCGGCGACATGGGTGTCGAGCGGCATCATGTCGTAAAAGAGCGAGGCTGAGTCCTCTCCGGCAACGGTACCGGGCAGCAGGTTCACCTCTTCCATGATCCCGTCCCGCTCCCGTATCAGGGCAACGAACTCGTTGGGGTGGTTCTCGCGCCCCATCTCAAGGAGAAGGGTGAGAAGGTCCAGTCTGATGCCGCGAATATTCATGGTGTCTGCCTGCGCTGTTGTAGTGAAGTAGGTTGTCTGTCCAGAAAAAAACGTCGGGAAAATTACATTATTTCTCAACCTTTGCAAGTTCTTCACTCAAGTCCTGCGAGAGGTCAACTCCGGTAAAATCGCCGCTTGTCGGGAGCGCCATCGCAAAGTTTTCCGTGATGTCATATTCAACAACGGTACCTTGAGGGATATTGAAATCAAGAATATGGCCGCCCGTTGTCCGGTCATCGCTCAGGTAATGGAGATGGTAGCCCGGGACATTGACGCCTTTGAAGAAGACCGGGGTGTAGAACCCGAGGATCGTGCCCGTGGTATCGGAATACGTATAGATCGACTGGTTCTTCAGCGCTTCAGGAAGTGTGGGGTACGGTTCCTGTTGTTCCGGTGGCGCCCGGACTTTCATTACGGGAAACGTCCCGTGTATCTTCACGGCATAGATCATGTTCCTTGTCGGGAGCTGTTTTTCCATGGTTGCTGTGAAGACCGAGCTGTTCATCGGGACAACGGTTGTCACAGTGCGGTCACCCTTGAAATACGTCACCGAGGCAAAGGGAGTTGTCTCGCTGTCGGGAACCGTATAAACCTGCCCGTCAGCCTTTATCTGGTATACCACGCCGTCCAGTACGGTCATCTCGCCATCCAGTGCATGGAATGTGCCGATACCAAAGTCCCCGTGCTTTTTCAGGTCCCCGATCGGCAGGACTCCCTCATAAACCCCCTGCATCACGGCATCGATGGTCGAGACCTGGTAGAGGACATCCTGATCAGCCGATGCCGGTGCATTCTTCTGGAGGTTGATATAGACCGCGGATGCCGCGAACACAATCACGACAGCCAGTCCGATACCCAGGAAAAATTTTTGATCCATATTTCGCAACCGGAATTTGAGGATTATTTCTTTCCGGTAACCTTGATGACGTGGAACCCGAACTGGGTCTTGATGGGCCCGACAACCTTGCCGACCTCTTCTTCAAAAGCAACCTTCTCGAACTCGGGAACCATCATGCCTTTGCCGAACCAGCCGAGATCGCCACCCTGCTTTCCTGAGGGACAGCCGGAGAATCTCCGGGCAACTTTGTCAAACTCCTCTCCGTCTGCCAGGCGCTTCATGATCTGGTTTGCCTGGTCTTCGGTTTTTACTAAGATATGGGATGCGCGTGCCTGTGTGGCCATGCTGTACAGGTGCCTTTGTATTAAGATAAAAGGTTGGATCGGGCGATCAGAACTCCCCGTCCTGCTCGAAGCTCCGCCCGTACCGGATCGCCAGCTCTGCCTTGTACAATTCCCGGCCAAGGTAGCCTGCATGATCGAGCAGGGAGACGTCGCCCTGGAGCAGGATCGTGTGGAGCACGTCCTGCCAGCGGTGTCCCCGAACAGCCCGGCCATGGAGCACCGCAACGATGGTATCCCCTTCAATCCCGATCCGGAAATTTCCTTTCGGGTCGTATTCGATCTCCGGCAGCATTTCCTGTGCGGTAATCGTCATTTCATATTCGAGGGGCGGTTCACGCCGGCGCCGCTTCTCTTTCAGGATAAGGAGATCGATGCCGAGATCCTTGGGATAGGGCCGGTCCCGGGCAAGGACCATCATCTCTGTTGCCCGCCGCATCTCCCGTACTGACCCGCAGGTCTTATCAGAATGTTCGCTCGTGAAGATAACTGCTGCCCCCACCTCCATTGCCATGGCGGCAAGGACGGCATTTGTGCCAACCGAGTCCGCATCCAGGAGTTCGGCAACGTTCCCTGCACCAAAGAAGAGGGGATACCGCGACTTTTTGAAGTTTTTTAAGGAAGCGACCAGGCCGGATCCCGCCGGCTGGAGGAGCGGATCGGCAATGATGCAGCGGACGCCGGCAGCTTTTGCCATGGCGATGTTCTTTTTTAGTGTGGCTGTGCCCGGTACCACTACCGCTGCCGCCCCGGCATCGGCAATGGCAGCGCCAACCAGGGGGATGTTCTCTTCCTGCAGGCTGAGAATGATATCCGCCCGCCCGAGAGCGGCGCGGATGAGATCCGGATCCTGGGTATCGGCAGCGAGCGGCCGGTCGATTCCTTCGAGCGCGGAGAAGACCCGGTGTACATCTTCTGGTGTTGCATCAAACCCGAACCCGAGGTCCACAATGTCAGCACCCCGGGCGAAGTGCCGTTCCACAAGAGTTCGGATATCCTCGCACCGGGGGGCATCCATGATCTCGGCAAGGACCTTCATCCGCGATCCCCCGCCGATCTTCACTCCCCGGACAATGAAATTTGCGCCTGTTGCCCGTTCGAGATCCGCAACCTGGCGCCTCGCCTCTTCTGCTTTTTTCCCGGCAAGGAACATGTCAGCCGGGACTGTGCGTGAGAGGCTGACAGATGGGAGCGCAGCGAGGATCATCGCCAGATCGGCAGCATGTTTTGGCCCGCGATACACGGGAATTTCGGTCTCCCGTTCCACTCCTTCAAACGATGCGGTGCACATGCCGGAGACGATGACGAGATCGTATTTTTTCCGGCCAATAAGTTCCCTGAGACGATGGGGTGTGAGGAACGATGCAATCTCCCCGGTCACTACCACATCGGCGTCGAATCCTGCGGCTGCATCCCTGACCATCTCTTCAGTGGCCGCACCGGTGGGGAGGAGGATGCGCATAAGTTCCCTTAATACCAGAGAGATAAAAACACTATGATCAGATGCTTACCTGCGACCTGCATGTACACACCAGTTATTCCAAAGACGGCGAGAGCAGTGTCGAGGAGATCCTGAAACGAGCTGAAGAGCTGGGCCTTGATGCCATCGCCATCACAGATCACGACACGGTTGACGGGGCAAAGCATGCTCTCACAATCCGGTCTCCGGTGCTGGTCATCCCGGGCATCGAGGTGTCGACACGGCAGGGTCATCTCCTCGTCCTCGGGGTCACCGAGGTCATCCCCGCGGGTCTTGATGTTATCGATACTGTTCATATCGCCCGCAGGATGGGGGCGCTATTGATCCTCCCCCATCCCTATCATGTCTGGCGTCATGGTGTTGCCCGTCGAAAGAAAGCGGGGATGGCAGTCGTTGACGCGGTAGAAACGTTCAACAGCCGGTACATCGTGGGATCGGCCAACAGCAAGGCAGCGCGGATCGCAAAGAGGCTGGAGAAGCCCTGTGTTGGCGGGAGCGATGCCCACAATGCCAGGTTCGTGGGTTTTGGCCGGACGTACGTGGATGCCGAGAAGAATGTTCCTGCCATCCTCGACGCGATCCGTGCCGGAAAAGTCACCTGCGGCGGAACAAAGACGCCGTTGCGCACCTATACCCGACAATCCCTCACCAATACATGGCGGAAGATCAAACGGATAACCCGGCACATGCAGCTCCGGTAAGGCTTGCATTCAGCGTCTCCTATCTCGGGAGCCGGTTCTTCGGCTCCCAGATGCAGGCCGCGAGCCGTACGGTCGAAGGGGAGTTTGTTGCAGCCTGCCGCAGGCTCAGCCTCTTCGATGACTGGCGGAAGGCAGGGTTCCTGTTTGCCGGCCGGACTGACCGGGGAGTTCATGCCCGCGGGCAGGTTGCAGCCTTCACCACGGCTGAGCCGGAGCGGGCGATCCAGACGATCAATACCCGGTTGCCGCCCGACTGCTGGTGCACCGGCTATGCAGAAGTGTCTCCCACGTTCCATCCGCGGTACGATGCACTGTCCCGCACGTACCGGTACTATTTTTCCGATCCTCCCGCAGACATCGCGTCCATGGATTGTGCATCAGCCCGGTTTGTCGGGAACCATAATTTTTCCAATTTTGCCCGGGTTGGTGACAAGAACCCCTATCGGATGGTTCTCTCTGCGGGTGTCAGGGAGGAGGGCGGATTTGTTTTTTTTGAGGTGACTGCGGAGAGTTTTCTCTGGCACCAGGTACGTTCCATGGCATCGGCGCTCCTCCTTGTCGGGAGAAAAAATGCACCTGCCGATTCCATACCCCTGCTGCTGGAAGCTCCTGCAAAACGTCCGCTCCAGCCTGCACCGGCCGAGGGACTGATCCTCTGGAAGACGGACGTGGGGATCGAGTGGGTCCCTCTTCCGGCGCGTGAGCGCAGCACAAAATTCATGGATCATCTCTGCTGCCACCACGCGCTGATGGAAAAAGTCTGCCGGACCCTGAATGCCCCGTAAGGCTCACGGAATTATTACGCCGCTTCCCCTTACTCAAACGACCGGGCACACCCGCTCGTGATTGCGGCGGCACTCACTGCCTTTGCGACTGCGGTAACAACGCCACGATCAAGGATCGGGGGGAGGATGCGGTGCTTTTGCGGGTGTGTCACATAATCCGCAAGGGCATGGGCAGCTGCGACTTTCATCTCGTCCGAGATGCGGGTGGCATGGACATCGAGTGCCCCCCGGAAGATCCCGGGGAAGGCGAGCACATAGTTGATCTGGTTGGGGTACTCGCTGCGCCCGGTTCCCACAATCGCAGCTCCGGCCATATGTGCGTCATGGGGCAGGATCTCCGGCACCGGGCTCGCCAGTGCAAAGATGATCGGGTCCTTGTTCATTGACCGGATCATTGCGGGGGTGACGATGGCCGGGACCGAAACCCCGATACAGACATCAGCGCCTTCCATGGCATCTTCAAGGGTTCCGGTCAGCCCTCCGTGATTTGTCTCCTCTGCGATGATGAACTTGTACTTGTTCGCGTACAATCCATCACGGTGACGGTGGATGATCCCCCTGGCGTCGCAGACGATGATATTGTTCACACTGCTGCAGATGTCGGGGTTATACCCGATGCACCGGAGCATCCGGGTAATCGCAAACCCGGCAGCACCGGCACCGATGACGACAATGTTGAGATCCCCAAACTGCTTGCCGGTTACCCGGCAGGCATTGATCAGGGCAGCAAGCACCACCACTGCCGTCCCGTGCTGGTCATCGTGCATCACCGGGATCCCGATCCCCTGCAAAGCCTCTTCGAGCTCAAAACATTTCGGGGCTGCAATATCCTCAAGCGCGATCCCGCCAAAGACCGGGGCGATGTTCTTTACCTCATCGACAAATTCCGTGTGGTAATTCTCAAAACAGATAGGAAAAGCGTCGATCCCAGCGAGTTTCTTGAAGATTAAGGCCTTTCCTTCCATAACCGGGATCGCTGCATATCCCCCGACATTTCCTAACGAGAGCACCCGCGAACCGTCAGATACGATGGCAATTGTATTGGCCTTGAGCGTGTACCTGTACGCGAGATTTTTGTCTTTGGCAATCTCCCGGCAGACCTCGGCAACACCGGGCGTGTAGGCGAGAGAGAGATCATGACGGTTTGCTATCGGGACCTTTGAATAGACTTCGATCTTCCCGTGGTACTTTTCATGAAGTTCCAGGGACTCCGTGTAGACATCCTTTTTTCTGCCGCTCATGGCATCCAGACAACCCGGCGAATAATTCATTGAACGCGATGGGAGGTCATCAATGTTGTTGTGCTTTCAGGGAGTTATGCAAAAGTATCTTCGATCCATGCCGCGATCTCATCCCTGACTTTCCGGTAACCTTCAAGGATCTCCTCTTCAGAACCCGGCACCAGATGGGGATCGAAAAACGCACGGTGGATGGTTTTTCCTGCACCGGGTACGATTGGGCAGGCTGCATGGGCATTATCACAGAGCGTGACGGCGCAATCAAAGGATTCACCGGCGAACTCAGCGAGGGTTTTTGAACGGTGGTGCGCGATGTCGATACCGATCTCCCGCATCACGAGGATCGCCCGGGTGCTCACTTTCGATTGTCGTGTACCGGCCGAGAAGACCTCATACCGGTTGCCGTACATTGCCCGGAGCAGCCCCTCGGCCATCTGGGAACGGGCTGCATTTGCCGTGCAGATGAAGAGCACCCGGATTTTTTCTTTCATTTATTGTCACAACCGCAGGACTGTTCCGGTGACTGACCACAGCAGGACCCTTCGTCCCCGCCGCAACTGCATTCGCCGCTGTCCATATCTTTTCCCCGGAGGGCGGCGCTGATCATTGCCCACGCACACCCGACTCCGCTCTCAACAGTGATCGCCTGGACCGGGCAGTTCAGGGCGCAGGCCCCGCACTCCATGCAGGCAGCAGGGCGGGCAAGTTCAACATGGTCCTTTCCCTCGGCAAAAACCGCGTGCGGGCATACCTGGGTGCAGCGTTTGCAGTTGATACACCGCTCCGCATCCAGCCTGAGGGTTGTTTCCTGGTAAGAATTGAACATCAGATCACTCCCATAAGCCGGCCTGCTCCCAGTACGATTCCCGCGATTACACCGGCTCCTGCCATAAGGGCCATGACCGGCACGTACCGGAAGATCTCTCTTTTTACGCCGGTGCGTGAGGTGAAGGTCGTGCACCCGGTAAAATTAAGCCCAAGGTATGCGGTTACTGCGGGGATGAGGAGCAGGGGCGTCATTGCTGCAAGTGCTGATGCCCAGCCGGGCAGTTCAGGGACACTCCCGAAAGAAACCGCAAAGGGGATGGCAATGAGCACACCCAGGATCAGCCCTTTGGTTGAAAAATCCCGGGTTGGGATCATGGGTAGAAGGGCAGGAAAGAGAACGGTCCCGGCAATGACTGCAGCGAGTGCTGCAAGCCCGGAAGCCGGCCCGGCAATAAACCATAATACGGCTGCGATGATGATTGCCGGCAGAGCCACGTGGACAAATTCGACCGGCGTAAGAACCACCCTATCCCAGAAGGGGAAATCGACCCTGCGCATTGCCGGGGTAGCCTTGTGGGTTTTGAGATATTCCGGGAGGTCACGGGCACGAACAGGACCGTATTCAACCGAGAAGCCGGATTTTCGCAGCACCTCCGGCCATGAGACTCCCGGCGCTCCGAGCTGGGGGACGATGATCTTCTTGTGGCTCACCACAAAAGGAAGGCCGGTTAATGCAATTCGCCGGACCAGTTCTTCGGTTCCGAAGGTACCCTTGCCTGCAGCGCACCAGACATTGATCCCTTTGGTATCGAGGACAAGGATGTAGGCATCGACTCCTGCCAGTGCAGAACGCAGGGCATCAAAACTCAGGGTGTAGTTAGCCGAAGCAAAGACCGGGGATTCCGGTGTGGCATTGCCGAGACGATAAAGGCCGGGCTCTACACGGTGGTCGCCTCTCCTGACTCCCCACCGGGCAAGAAAATGGTCGAGACGGTTGGCAGCAGTAATGGTGCTGTCTGTTGTCCGGATTGCCGGAACTGCTGAGGAAGTGCCGCAGCTACATTGAGATGCGTTCTCCTGCGGAGTACAGGAACAGCAGGAGGATCTGGTTGTGACATCGTTTTCCATCGTTCAGCACTCCCCGGTTATTCGTTCTCGTTCAGGACCGGCCCGAGCACGTCCTTGACCATGCCGCTCAGATTCTCAACTTTCATCAGCGCGAGACAGCAGACTGTGCCATTCTTCTCCCAGCTGATAAGGGCGAGTTTATCGCCGCTTCGTATCCCGGCCTTCTCCCGTACGTCCTTGGGGAGCACCATCTGGCCCCGGTCGTCCATGGACAGGACAGCCTCGACAGTACACCCGGCTACGGGTACGCACTCGCATTCGTTACCCGCGGGGTCGCCCCCGGCATTCTTTTTTTTCTTTCCCATGTTCGTTCCACCGGTCATATCGCTGTTCCCAAAGATAAAACTTTTCAGAAAAATCAGAAAAATCAAATTTATTGGGAAAATCCGGCCTTTTAAAATGAAGGTTTACAGGGCCTGTCAGCCAGGCTGTATCGCAACGCATTTGTACCCCCCACGGTCATTATCTCTCTCATGGCATCGTTCATCTGCGACCGGTGCGGCAAATGCTGTGTCAGCCTCGGAAGATCCATCATAATCGAGCGCCAGTTCAGTGACCGGGACTATTACTGCCGCAGCACCATCGACAACATCGTCTTTTCAGCCCGCGTTGATCCGGCATTTGAAGCGGAGATTGCAGATGAGTTTCTCATGCAGGGTGATGCACCGGCCGGCACACCCCCGAAGGCCTGCCCGTTCCTCCGGAACGTCCCGGGTGGTGATACCTCCGTCTGCGCGATCTATGCAACCCGCCCGAAGATCTGCCAGTCATTCAGGTGCTACCGGATGATAATTCTGGATCGCGGGGGGAATACCTGCGGAAGGGTGATCGGGAGAAACACCCTGCGGACGGATGATCCCGCACTTGAAAACCTCTGGGATGCGCAGGTGGTGCCGATTCCTTGTGGAGATCCTGTTGAATGGACCGGCCGGGTCGCCGCGATCCTTGCGGATCATGGCTATCGTGCCGAACCTGTACAATAAAAAAAGATCAGAGGGCTTTTTTCATCTCTGATACATAGGCTTCCAGATCCCGTTCCATCGCGTCGGGATTTTGCGGGTTCCTGCTGATAATATCCACAATGGCACTCCCGACAATCACCCCGTCAGCTCCGGCAGCCGCACAAGTCTTTGCATGGTCAGGTGTTGATATGCCAAACCCGAGCGCAAGCGGAACCTCCGTGAATTTCCGTACCCTTTTTAAGAGATCCAGCGCATCCGATGATACCCTGTCACGAACCCCGGTAACCCCGAGAACTGCCACAAGGTAAAGATACCCGCGGGACTTTGCCGCGATCTTTTTGATCCGCGTGTCAGATGTTGTCTGGGTGATGAGGAAGATCGGATCGATATAATTCCGGAGTGCTGCTTTGTACACCTCGTCAGCTTCCTCAACCGGCATGTCGGCGACGAGGATGCCATCCACCCCCGCCTCATGAGCCTCGCGATAGAACCGGTCGATCCCCCTGTGACAGACCACATTGAAGTAGACAAGGAAGACAATGGGGACTTCGGAACGCTTCCGAATTTCCCGGACAATGTCGAAAACCGTGTCAACGGTTGTACCTGATGCAAGCGACCGCTCGTCGGCTTTCTGGATGGTCGGGCCATCTGCGACCGGGTCCGAGAACGGGATGCCCAGTTCAAGGATGTCCGTCCCGCCTTTGATGAGCGCCATGGCTGCCCGGATACTCGTCTCCTTGTCCGGGTCCCCTGCCACGGTAAAGCCAATGAAAGCCGGTTTTTTATGGCGGGCGAATACCGCATCAATCCGTCTCATGCAACCCTCCCCTGAAGTTCTGCAACTTCAGCCACATCCTTGTCACCGCGCCCGGAGAGATTGATGATGACGACATCGTCACGGTCGAACCGGTCAGCGTTCTTCATCACCCATGCAACCGCATGGGCCGACTCCAGTGCCGGAATGATGCCCTCTTTTTCTGATAAGAACCTGAATGCAGCCAGGACATCCGGATCATTCACGGCGGTATAGGTGACCCGCCCGCTGTCCTTGTGCATCGAATGTTCAGGACCCACGCCCGGGTAATCGAGGCCTGCGGAGATACTGTGGGTGGGAAGTACCTGCCCGTCACCGTTCTGGAGCAGGTATGAGAGAGTACCATGCAGAACCCCCGCTTCACCGGCACAGAGCGTTGCCGAGTGTTTGCCCGTCTCAATCCCATCACCCCCCGCCTCTACTCCGACAAGTTCCACATCATCTTTCACAAACGGGTAAAAGATCCCCATCGCATTTGAGCCGCCGCCGACACAGGCAACAATGGTGTCCGGAAGTCTCCCTTCCTTTTTCATGACCTGCCGGCGGGTCTCCTTCCCAATTACGGACTGGAAGTCCCGGACCATCAGCGGGTAGGGGTGCGGGCCGACAACCGACCCGATAAGGTAATAGGTATCGCGGACATTTGCCACCCAGTCGCGGAGCGCCTCATTGATTGCATCCTTGAGCGTCCGGGTTCCCGTGGTGACCGGGATCACCTTTGCCCCCATCAGTTCCATCCGGAAGACGTTGAGTGCCTGCCGTTTCGTATCCACCTCGCCCATGTACACTTCGACCGGCATGCCGAGCGCAGCCCCTACGATCGCGGTTGCGACCCCGTGCTGGCCGGCGCCGGTCTCCGCGATGAGCCGTTTCTTCCCCATGTGTTTTGCCAGCAGCGCCTGCCCGAGGGTATTGTTGAGCTTGTGCGAACCCCCGTGAACAAGATCTTCCCGTTTCAGGTAGATCCGGCACCCGAGTTCCTGCGAGACGTTCGGGCAGAACGTGAGGGGGGTTTCCCGTCCGGCGTACTCCTGCTGCAATGCAGCAAGGTTGCGGATAAATTCACGGTTCCGTTTTATCGCATCATATGCGCTCTCCAGTTCGATGAGTGCGCTCATCAGCGTTTCTGAGACGTACTGGCCTCCGTATTTTCCATATCTTCCCTTCTTACGCATGGTATGCGCTCCTGCATGCGGCAATGAATGCCCGTATCTTTTCGTGATCCTTGATCCCCGGTGACTTCTCGACGCCGGTTGCAACATCCACGGCGTACGGGCGAACCCTGTTGATCGCTTCAGCAACATTTCCGGGTGTGAGCCCCCCGGCAAGGATGACCGGAATGTTCGATCTTTTTACCATCTCCTGTGCGTAGGTCAGGTCAAACGGCCTGCCCCCCCCATGGCTGTCATCAACGATCACCGCGTCGCAGTCTTCCGGCAGCGGATCATTGCGACCAATTACCCGGATTACCGTAACTTTCGGATCCTCCCTGAATACAAACGGGAACGAGATCTGGATTGCATCCGGTTTCAGCGCAATGATCCGGGCAAGATCCTCCTCTGATGCAGTGTGGGTCACTGCGACGGTGGTGGTGAATGGCCCGACAGCGGAAAAGATCTCCTGTGCCCGCTCTGCCGGTACGCTCCGTTTCGAATCGGAGAAGAGGACAACCCCGATGGCATCGGCACCTTCCTTTTCGGCAAAGCGGGCATCATCCGGGCGGGTAATCCCGCAGATCTTTATGCGCATACAAACTCCTCCAGTTTCTTTCTCGGGTGATTGTGGGTCATGATGGACGATCCGATCAGGAATGCATCACAGTACTGTTTCATCTCGCGGATATCATCAGCAGATCGCATGCCGCTCTCAGAGACTATCAGCCTGCCCTCCTGCCGGATCTGTTCGGAGATGAGGCGTGTTGTCGAGCGGTCGATTCCGAGGGTTACAAGATTGCGGTTGTTGACCCCGATCAGGGTTGTCCGTGATGCAAGTGCCAGCTCTGCCTCCTCCCGCGTACGGACTTCAACAAGCGGTTCGAGCCCATAATTGATAACCTCATCAACAAATTCCGAAAGGTCATTTTTCAGAACTGCCGCAATGAGCAGCACGGCATCGGCCCCGAGGGATACGGACTCGGCAACCTGCTTTTTGTCGATGATGAAATCCTTGCGGAGGACCGGCAGCTGTACCATGCTCTTCACCCGCTCGATATCCTGGCCGGTTCCGCCAAAGAAGTAGGGTTCGGTGAGCACCGAGAGCGCAACACATCCTCCCTCCCTGAGCTCCCCGGCCATCATCGCCATGTCAATATTGCGCCGGATCACCCCGCTGCTCGGGGACGCACACTTGATCTCGGCGATGATGGCATTCCTGCCGTTACGGTTCCTGATCGCTGTTGCCAGGCTGAGCCTGTCCCGCAGGGGGGTCTCGGGAAATGAAGGGGGCAACCCTGCCACCCGCTTTTTTGTTTTTTTGAGGATCTCATCAAGGATCATGCTGCACCCCGGGTTGCCTCGACCAGAGCCTCAAGCCGCGCGCGTGCATTGCCGGAATCGATGGAATCTTTTGCATTCCTGATCCCTTCATGCAGATCCCGCGCCTGCCCCCCGGCATAGATTGCCGCCCCGGCATTGAGGAGGACAATGTCCCGGCCCGCCCCCTTCTCCCCCCTAAGGATCTCCTGGATGATACGGGCATTTTCCTGTGGGTTCCCGCCACGGAGATCTGACAGGCTGGCAAGGCCGATACCGAATGCGGACGGGTTGAGCGAATACGTTTTAATCATATTTTTCTCAAGCTCACAGATCTGTGTCTCTCCGGTTGTTGTTATCTCATCAAGCCCGTTTCCGTGGACCACCATGGCGCGGGAGAGACCGAGGATCCTGAGCACCTCGGCCATCGGCCGGGTAAGATCCGGGCTGTACACCCCGAGAACCTGTGCTTTTGCCCCGGCCGGGTTGGCAAGCGGCCCGAGGATGTTGAAGACCGTCCGGCACCCCAGCTCCTGCCGCGCTGCCATGACGTACCGCATCGCGGGATGATGGCTGGGTGCAAAGAGAAACGCGATACCGGCATGTTCTACGACCTCTGCCTGCCGTGAGGGATCCACGGCAAGATTCACCCCGAGCGCAGCGAGCACGTCCGCAGAACCGCAGGAACTGCTGACACTCCGGTTCCCGTGCTTTACCACCGGGACTCCCGCTCCTGCTGCCACCAGCGCCGAAGCGGTGCTGATGTTGAAGGTTTGGGTGCCATCACCCCCGGTTCCGCAGGTATCGACCAGCATCTTTCCAGTCACCGGTGCAACGCTGACCGCATGCCGGCGCATAACCTGCGCAAACGCTGCGATCTCTTCCGGTGTCTCACCTTTCATCCGGAGCGCTGTTAAGAATGCCCCGATCTGGGACTGCGTACTACTGCCCTCCATGATGCCGGTCATAACCCTCCCCGCCTCGTCCGGGGTCAGGTCCCGGCCCTCAATGAGCCGGGCTATTGTCTCCCTGATCGTCATGATAATGCCCCCTCCGGGTAAAGGAAATTGTGTATGATGCGGTCGCCTTCCGGCGACAGGATGCTTTCAGGGTGAAACTGGACCCCCTCAATGGGATACCGGGTATGCCGGACCCCCATCACATACCCGTCATCCATACTGGATGCTGTCACTACGAGCTCATCAGGTAACGACTCTCTCTGTGCAACCAGCGAGTGGTACCGGGTGGCGGTAAACGGGGTTGGAATCCCACAAAAGATGCCGGTCCCCTCATGGCAGATTGGCGAGGTCTTGCCGTGCATCAGGTGGGATGCCCGGACAACCCTGCCACCGAACGTCGTGCAGATCGTCTGGTGTCCGAGACAGACCCCGAGGGTGGGGATGGTCCTGCTCATCGTCTCCAGAACCTGGCGGCAGACGCCGGAATCCTCCGGTGTCCCCGGGCCCGGGGAGAGTATGATCCGGTCACAATCGGTCTTCTGCAGCACCGCAAGCGGGGTGTCACAAGGATAAACTACCGGCTGTTCCCCCAGTTTTCCAACCTGCTGGTACAGGTTGAACGTGAAACTGTCATAGCAGTCCACGATAAGGACCTTCATGAACACGCCCCCGACCGCTCGATCGCCCGGATCATAGCCGCCGCCTTGCTCTCGGTCTCGGCAAATTCATTTGTTGGAATGGAATCGGCAACGATCCCGGCCCCGACCTGGACCGAAGCCATACCCTCGCGCACGACAATGGTACGAATCGCGATGGCAAAATCGAGGTTCCGGTCAAACCCGATATATCCTACCGCCCCGGCATAGATCCCCCGGGGGGACACCTCCTGCTCGTCAATGATCTGCATGGCCCGGATTTTGGGCGCCCCGGAGACCGTACCTGCCGGGAAACAGGATTTAAAGGCATCATAACAGTCAAGATTGTCCTTCAGGGTCCCGTTCACCGTGGAGACGATGTGCTGGACATGGGAAAATTTTTCGATATTCATGAACTCGCTGACTTCTACGGATCCGAAGCGGCACACCCTCCCGAGATCGTTTCGCGCGAGATCGACAAGCATGGTATGCTCGGCACGCTCCTTTGCATCATTGAGGAGGTCTTGGGCAAACTGCTCGTCCTCTTTTCGTGTTTTACCCCGTGGTCGTGTACCGGCAATCGGGACAGTAGTCACCCGCCGCCTCTCCACCCGGACGAGCATCTCCGGACTTGCTCCGATGACCTTCTCATCCCCGAAATCCAGGTAATACATGTACGGGCTCGGGTTGATTGTGCGGAGTGCTGCATAGATCCTGAAAGGATCGTGTGAGATCCGGCACTCCATACGGCGCGAGAGTACTGCCTGGAATATCTGGCCGGCAACGATCTGTTCCTTGACCTGCCCAACCGAGCGCTCAAACACGTCTTGTGATACCTGCGATGTGAGCGGGGTGCAGGTTGCCGGGGGCACATCATCTGTGCACCGGTGCTCACCGCTTTGTTCAAGCCTGGTGATCTGATCGCAAAGGATCCCGATCCGCTCTGCGCACGTGGTGTACTCTGCAGCAGCATCCGAATCGTAGGTTAAAAACGGACTTGAAAAGATGTACAGCTTCTTATCCCGGTGATCGATGACGATACAATCCTTGGTGAACATGAAGGAGGCGTCCGGTACGCCCATGCCATCCCTCGCCCGTGGTGGCTTTCCCTCCCGGATTTTCTCAAACAGGTAGTAGATGCAATCGTACGCAAAATAGCCGACCATGCCCCCGAAAAACCGGGGAGCTTTCACGTTCATATAATGGAAGCGCGAGAGGATCGATTGGATCTTCTCCACCGGATCCTTTCCTTCCGGATCCCGTGCAATAGAGATATAGGGTTCGGAACCTATGAGGTGGACGTTCTCATTGATCGTAACAATAAATGCCGGGTCGATGCCGATGAAGGAGTACCGGGCAAGTTTCTCGCTCCCCTCCATGGATTCGAGCAGGAACCCGCACCCGGTCCGCGTGCCGGTATAGATATCGAGGGGGGAGAGATCAGGGAGCGGCATCTCGGTGCAGAGCGGGATCACCAGCGGTTTTGGCTGGTTCTTCACCGCTGTGATAAACTCCTCCGGCCCAAGATTGAGTGTCTGTGCTGTCTTCATAATTTTTTAGTCCTTTTTCCTGCGGGCAACTGCCGCGATTATTCCTGACGTGTTCCCGATCACGGAAATCCTGCGGGAACGATCGAATTCTGTCTGGTATACAGGTCAAATTTGTACATATTTATACATTGTTGTAATAATTTGCGTAGTGTTGCAGCTTTACCTGCATTATTGTATGGAAAATAATTGGGGCGGCCGGTAACATTCCCTGAAGAATAGTCTGAAACGATCGGCTCTCCGTCAAAACCTCTTACGACGAGATCGCCGGTTTTTGAATGTTAATGCCTAAATAGGACGCCCAACAAAACGAATACAGCATTACGGGGATGTAAAAATCATGGTACGCTGTCACAAACCGCCGTTTGGCTGGGTTATAATATCCCGGATGATCACGATTATCAGCGTCCTGATAGTGATCGTGTGTGCAAATATCCTTGCTCATTATGTATCAAATCCGCAATTCCAGTCGGGGGTCTCGTTCCTGAACGCGAACTTCTGGCTCCTCCTGCTTATCGCCATCATCATCCTTATCGGCGATATTTTCTGTGCACTCCCGTTTCCTCTCAACCTGCCCGGCCCCGTCATCAAGGCGATTGGGAGCGTCTTTGGGGTTGCGTTCATCCTCAACGTCTTCCAATGGATGGATGGTATTGCCACAACCAATATCTATCCGTCATTCCTGGCCCTCTCGTTTCTGATAATACCCCTGGTCTTTTTGATCGTCCTTGCCTGCGGGTACTACGAGATCATGCGGCAGCTCTGGTGGACACCGCACCTACCTTCAAATCCTGATGTCCAGGTATTCAACGAAGCTCCACCTGTTACTCCTGCAACCGGTATTGCCGATGCAAAGTCATGGGAGGAGATCGGGGCGGAATTCCGTCTGATGCTGTACGATCTTCTCCACCGCTTCCGGCAGGAGATCAGAAGGAAATAGGTATTTTTCTTTCCCTGCAGTGGGTGACAAATACTGCCTGCTATGAGGAATAAACGATACTCATTGCCGGAAATCTCTGGGTAAAAAGAAGAAAGATGATGAGATCAGAACCGGGGTTTCCGGTGCTTGGGCAGGCAGTCCCTGCAATAGACCGGCCGTCCTTCGGTTGGCTTGAAGGGGACTTCGCACTCTTTACCACAGTCTGAGCAGACTGTCTTTGTCATTTCTCTGGGACCGAAGTTTCTCGGGCCGCCAAAATTCCTTCTTTCCATTGTATTACTCTTGCAGTTGTGATCTGCAATTATTCAATTACCGGTCGGGTATATACACATCTGCACAATGATGAGGTGTTTTTTATATTGCTGTCTGGATTGTATCAGGGAATGATCTCGCACCCGTTGAACTTCTCGTGCCTGAAGTCTTTTAACGAAATGGTGCCGCGGTCAACAAGTGCCTTCACAAGGGGAAGCACCTCAAGGAGCACATCGTGCAGGTTCTCTACCGTGCCGCAGACCAGTTTCCGCTCATCAGCCCCCCACGGCTCCGTGATGTTGGAATACAGGCATCTCCCCCCGCAAAAATTACGGATGTGGCAGTCAGTACATTCACCCGCGATCGGCACCTCTGCAAGCTCAAGCGGGTGTGAATGGGATATGTTCCCGACATAGTACCGGACCATCCCGATCATGATCGGGCAGGGGCCGATATTCCCGTCCGTCATGATGCTGTAGTTGGCATATCCTGAGCCGCACCGGAGCCTGCTTGTCTTTTTTTGGAGGAGGTCTTCCATCGGATCAAGGAACGGGTACCACCGCAGCACCACACCAGCAGATTCCATATGGTCTACCCACGATCTGACCAGCGTCCGTATCCCCGGATTATAATTCAGTTCAGCCCAATCAGAAAACCGGCGCAGGTGACCGTCCCCGGCAAAATTGGCGTCAATCTGCCAATGGATGGACGAGAACGAAAAATCCGGGTTCGATGCAAGGTGCCGGACCGCGTCAACAATATCCGTATCTTCTGTCACGGTCATTCTTGCGATCAGCTCCCCCGTATACCCGTTCGCCCGGATCTTCTGCACATTTTTCATGACCCGATCATACACCCCGGCACCGCGATTGGCATCGGTCAGCTCCCGTCTTCCGTCCAGGGAAACGAGAATGGTGGCAAACCGGTTAACAATATCTTCCGGGAGCCTGTCCAAAAGGAGCCCGTTTGTCTGCATCATGAACCGCGTAACCGGCGCCTCGTGTACGATTCTCTCGATAAGGTCTGCCCGCAACAGGGGTTCACCCCCGTAGAAGGTGAGGGTTGGTCCGGGATCCTTTTGTAAAAACTCGTACAATAAAGAGAGGTCGAAGGTAAGATCCACCGGAATATTCGTATCAATTATCTGATTACGTTCCGCCTCGCTCTCTTTGAGATCCTCAAACGCCTTCCCCCGGCAATATTTGCAGCAGAGGTTGCAGTTGTCAGTCAGGACGAGGTGGAAATACATGCGAAACTTCTGGTCATTATGGGATCTATAAACCCATAAATCTCCCGTCAGGCAGACCCACGGTCTTGTGATCACCAGATCCCCGTTACCCGCGCCATCCCGTCCTTCTTCTTCGCAACCTTTAACAAATCACCGGGCAACACACTGGTATGTCTGCCGGGCCGTACTTCTCACCGGAAATTGAGACCATGGATCGGAACGATCTTGACGCCCTCATCGATGAGCGGGTCCGGTATACCGTCCAGTACGCGGCGGATCATTCCCCCTTTTATCGCCACTGGTTTGAACGGCACCGGATCAATCCAAAGGATATCCGGGTCCACGAGGATCTGCTCTCACTACCCTTAATCACCGGAAAAACCATTCGCGAACACCAGCCCCCTTTGACGAGCGAGTTCGAGTTCCTGTCAACCGACTGGTCCAATGTATTCTCCATCCAGGAGACGAGCGGAACCAGCGGGACCCCCAAGGGGTTCTTCCTGACCTGGGATGACTGGAAGCGGTACGCGGAAAAATATGCCCGGAGTTTTGTCTCGCAGGGTTTTACCAAAGAGGACCGGATCGTTGTCTGCGCCTCCTATGGCATGAATGTTGGTGCCAACACGATGACCATCGCTGCACAGCGGATTGGGATGGGGGTCATTCCCATGGGAAAATGCTCCTTTGATTCCCGGATCCTGAAGAGTTACCGGCCAACGGCAATTGTCGGGAGCATATTCAAACTGCTCCGCCTCGTGCGGCGGCTGAGGGCAGAAGGGGTACATGCTGAGGATATTGCCATTAACAAACTGATCGCGGGTGGCGAGAGTTTTGCCGAGGAGTCCCGTGCGTATCTCGCTGAGCAATGGGGTTGCCCGGTCTACAATACCTATGGCAGTACTGAGGGTACTATGTGCGGGGAATGTACCCGGCTCAACGGACTCCATGTACCTGAAGATATCGTTCACCTTGATGTCTATGATCCCCGGATGGAATCATTTGTTCCGGATGGCGAGTGCGGGCGGGCGGTCCTCACCACTCTCCTCCCGGTCGGGGGAAAGAGCGGGATGCTCCTGTTGAATTACGATACCGAGGATACCACCGTTGTCCTGTCCCGGAACCGGTGCGAATGTGGCAGAACCCATATGCGGATCTATAACCCCCAGCGGGAGGCGGAGACTGCGTGGATCTTTGCAAACGCCATGAACCGGGTGGATATTGAAGCGGCAGTCTTCCAGCCGGAGAACATGGAGTCTCTCACCGGTGAGTATGAGGCGTTCATCTCCGATGGCGAAGCTGATAACGAGGCCATCCTCCGGATCAGCGTGGAGTGCCCTGATGTTGAGAAGTGCGATACAAGGCAGATCGAAGATACCATCGTCAACCGCTTCCTCAAATTCAAACCCGGTCTCGCTCACGAACATGATGAAGGCAATCTTAAGATTGTGGTCAATTGTACCGGCCCGGGCGAGCTTGAGATCTTCCGGCTCAGGGGCAGGCCCAAACGGCTCATCGACCGCCGGGAAAAAGGATGATTCCTGCCAGTCACCGGGCCGATGACGCGTTCACCGGACGTGAACTCATCCTGCTCCTTGTCGTCATCATCGGCGCAGCCGCACTCCTGCTGGTACACCTTGAGGGTGGAGAGATGCCGGACTGGGCACGTTCATTTCCCGGGGGGCTCGTTGCGGAGAGCATGTATGTAACCGGGGACGCTCTCCAGCCGGTGGGTTCGGTTGTCGGGTTCTCTGCGGTCTCCGGCGCACCGGGTGGAACCATGGTGCTGTACCCGCATCCGGATCCCGGCCGGCTGGGCTCTGTACTGCTGACCGTTTCGTTGTTCATCGGTGATACCGGTGCAATCGATATGGGCCACCTGAATGTTACGTGGGTATGCGGGGGATCATCCGAACCAGTTCACCGGAGTAACACCATCCCGCTGGTCTGCCCCAACTGGACGATTGGTAAGAAGATTAACATGCTGCCCGGTCACACTGCCGATGATGACAACCTGCTCGAGCCCGGCGAGCAGTTCCAGATCCTTGTCTGCCCGTCGCAACCCGTTGCACCGTACCAGACCTTCACGCTGATCCTGCACCCGGAGGGTTCGGCCATGCCGCTCCCGCTCACCCGCACGGCACCCATGAGAATTATGCCGGTGAACAATCTTGGCTGATGATCGTGCCGCACCCCCGGCAAACCCTCCAACAAAAACCCCTCCGTGCCGCGCTTCCGCTTCCGGTGCACAGCACCGCCCCGGTTGCCATTCCAGCCCCATTCCAGTGTTTTTATACGAATCTGGGCATTTTAATTGCGTTTTCAAACGGACGAAATAGTGCGGCACAATGACCAAAAGAGCCTTAAATATGGGGCAAAAATCCAGACTTCGACGGGCTTTCGACGGAAACCTTATATATTATCAGGCGACACCTTTCATTATCAAAACCGAATAGAGGTTTTGAGGTGTTTAAATGGGAACGAAAATTGGAAAAGAAAAAATCCAGCGCGAAAAGGGATACCTCTACTTCATTGGCAAGGACGGGTATGTCTGGGCAGCCCCGATGAAGCACAACAAGACCGGCAAGAAGAAGAAAGTCGGTACTGAAAAGATCGCCAAAGAAAAGGGCTTCATGTACTACATTGGCAAAGACGGATTCGTCGCAAAAGCCAAGATGAAGAACGCATAATCTTACTTTTTCCTTTTGCACGCGGTCCGTCGGTCGCCCGGAGCAATCCGGGCGACGGGACTGCACAATATTTTCCTTTCGTGGGGGAGTTTCTCGTTTTTTCCTGTTTAGGATGAAACCTCAACCCTCAATTACCCGTCCGGATAATATGAGTCCCAAATACGCGGGAAGTGGAGACGATATGTCCACGCTGGTTGATGCAGCATTCCGAAAATGGACCGGCAATCTGGATACGCACAACAGTCTTATCGCCATATTCCAGCAGATCCGCGACATCCCGTACGCTCTTGCCGCTCCAGAAACGCAGGGTATTCCGCCCGGGGAAAGAATCCTTGTTGCAGGCAGGGGTTCCTGCGGGCCGAAACATTACCTGCTTGCCGAGATGTACCGGCGCCTTGGCGTTGATGTGGTTTTTGCAACTATCCCGTTCCTCTGGAACGACCCGGATTTCCGGTATCCCCCACACCTCCGCACGCTGGCAACCGGCCTTCCCGTTGCGTATCACCTTGCCTGCCGGGTCCGGATCAATAACCGCTGGGTTCTGGTGGATGCCACCTGGGACCGGCCGCTGAAACGTGGGGGCTTTCCGGTAAACGAGCACTGGGACGGCCGGGCAGATACGGTCTGCGCGGTTAAACCGCTCAGGTCCGCAATCCGTACAGCGTTCTGCCGCACCGCCACAAATGAGCCGTGCCGGGACCGGCGCGAGGTGGAACTGGGGTCTCTTGACGGAGAACGCGATCACGGAGATGAAGAAGATCAAACGCAGTATTACCGGCAGAAGATCCGTATCCGGTCACCGGACGAGATCGAACGCATCCACCGGTTTATGAAAGAATTTGATTCCTGGCTGGTCCAAATCAGGATGACGGGATAACTCCGCCTATACTATGCCCTCTTTTCAGCAGGAATCGCCCAGTACGGGACAGCCCCTGAGCCGGATATGTGCTGCAAGGGTGCGGGCAAGGAGGGGCGTTACTGCCTGAGGGGGAAGTCCGAGCAGGACAGCGGCCCTTGTTGCGACCTCCATGGGTTCGGTGCAACCGTCTGCTGATGCGGTAATGGTGGCAGTATGGATCTTCTGCAGGCAGGAACGCCCCCGGTCCACCTGCTCATATGCTGCTTTTTCTTCCCGTGGCATGTCCCACGATGAAAGAAGGAAACGCACACCCCGTACAGCCGTGAGTTTTTTTATTGATTGCAGGGACTGAATTGGATCCTCATAGACCGGAAGGTCGCCCTCAACCGGCACGGCATCGCCGCAGAACAGCGCACCCTCTGTTTCCAGAAAGAGGGATATCGAACCCGGGGAATGCCCCGGTGTGTGGAGCACCCGGATCTCGAATTCTTCCGTCCCGTCAGGGTCGATGACATCGCCATCTACAAGCTCGTGATCAAGGCTTACGGGGCCTCCGACGAGTGTTGAGAAGCCGGGCACCGGGCGTTCCCGGTTCTGGCGATCAACATCCTCGATCCATGCCCGTTCTGCCGGATGCGCCATGATACTACAGCCGGTTGCCGCGCGGATCGCCTTTGCCGCCCCGATATGGTCCGGGTGGGAGTGGGTGAGGATGATTAAGGAGATCTCGCGGGGGTCTCTACCGATCGATCGGAGATAGGAAAAGATCGTCCTCTCACAACCTGTTACGCCGGTATCAATAAGCGCGATCGTATCTCCTGCAATCACGTACGAATAGACGAAACGGTCAAGGGCAATACCGGGTGCAACAGGGATAGTGAACGGGTGCCTGAGCGCGTGGATGGCGGGGGTGACCTGCATGGGCGGGACCTGTACTCAGATAGTATCTGAATCATCGGGTATCATCTTTTGTTGTACTGCAGTCATGTGGCTGGCACCACCCGCAGGTTTGGGATCCTTGTGAAGGGCCCACTCACTTTTTTTCAAGGGGTGTTTGAATTTTAAAAAATTTTTCATCGACCCCGCGACCCGGCCTCATCGTCCGTTTTCTCATCGGTCTGAACCCTCTCAGACGGAGAGCGTGCGGTTTTTTTGTCACATAAACATGCGATAATAGC
The DNA here is from genome assembly GCA_002839605.1 of Methanomicrobiales archaeon HGW-Methanomicrobiales-3. GTDB lineage: Archaea > Halobacteriota > Methanomicrobia > Methanomicrobiales > Methanospirillaceae > Methanoregula. The sequence goes on from PGYK01000007.1 coordinate 45,091, forward strand.
ATAATTATGCTACAATAGCATGTACATGTTATTCGCGTTTTCCGGGTTGCAACAAAAAAAATTCTGGACTCCCCTGGAATTGCATCTCCCGGCCCGGTACGGAGAACCAGAAATGAGACCGCATGCCGCAACGGGCAGTATCCGGCAAAACCAGAATCATCGCAACCAGATGGCAAGGAAAAGTGAGTGGGCCCGTCGTGATTCGAACACGAGATCTTCGCCGTGTGAAGGCGACGTCATAGCCAACTAGACCACGAGCCCCAAATGCATCGACCGGGAATTGAACCCGGGCTATAGGCTTGGAAGGCCTAAGTCATACCACTAGACCATCGATGCTCTGTGCTCTACAATTTTAGCGGGGATGAGTATTAATAATTGCCACCCCCCGCTTTTTTGAGGATGAAAAAGCCCTCTTTTTGAAATGATCACAGCCCCCTGTTTGGGGATATGAAAAAAATAAGTCAGGGGTGTCAATAACCCCTGATCTCCGCCTCGATCTTCTGGAGGTTCTCGATCCGCTTTTCGAGCGGCGGGTGGGTTGAGAGAAGTTCCCGGAGCATGTTACCAGTCGATGCCGGGATGATAAAGAACGCATTTGCGCTGGCTATCGGCTCTTTGGCCTGCGGCGGAAGCACATCGATCCTGCCACTGATCTTGCTCAGGGCAGAGATTAAGGCCCGCGGATTGCGGGTTATCTGGGCACTGCCCCGGTCTGCGGCAAACTCCCGGTAGCGGGAGAGCGCAAGAATCAGGATCGTACTCAGCGCATACACCACGATGGATACAAGCCAGATGGCAATCCATGCTCCGCCGTTCTCACGGCTGTTACCGCCAAAGAGTGCAGAGAAGAAGAAACTCTGCATGATCATCGAAGTGATCATGGCGATGAAGCTTGCCAGCGTCATGGTCAGGATATCCCGGTTCTTGACATGCGCAAGTTCGTGGGCAAGGACTGCCTCGAGTTCATCCCTGTTCAGGAGCCGCATAATCGAGTCCGTGCATGCTACAACCGCATGTTTCGGGCTCCTGCCGGTAGCAAACGCGTTCGGCACCGGGCTTTGCATGATGGCGATTCTTGGTTTGGGAAGATCGGCTTCCGTGCAGAGTTTCTCCACCATACGGTGGAGCTCTGGATATTCATCCTCTTCAATGACCCGGGCTCCGGTTGACCAGAGCACCAGCTTGTCCGAGAAGAAGTACTGGAAGAATCCCATGCCTACGGCAAGGACAATGATGAACCAGTAACTCACGCCGAACGCCACGAGGATGGTCATGAACACCAGGTAGAGCAGTAAGAGCAACAGCCCGGTCATCCACACTCGGGCGGTCAGACCCCAGTCACGTTTCCATTCCATAGTTGGTACATGTACGTATCAGGCGCTCATAAACCATTCGACAATGGCAAAAACCCGGGCAGATCCTGCGACGATTGATGGCCGTTGTCGCGTGATCCTGCAAAATATCGCTGAACCCAAAAAGTCTGGCAGGATCAATACAGAACCTTTTTTTTACCCAACATATAGACGAATACTCATGACCGAAGCCGATCCCGAAGCGCTGGCAGATGTGGCATACGGCATCTTCGAGCACCTCTTAAACCGCGGGTTGCAGGAGCAGGGGAAGTATCTCTTCACCCTCGTGGAAGGGGGTATTGACTTCACGGAGGACCTGACTTCCATTTTTGCAAAGTTCACGGAAGAATACCCGCAACTGGCAGAGGCCATGTTAACGAGGTTTACCGATATTGATACCATCTATCGTATGCTCTGCGAGGGGGAAGGTGTCCTGCCCACGAAGACTGCGCAGATGTACTGGATCGTGCTCGATGCGCCCGGGAGCGCCCCGGAAGCTATCGAGGACGAGAACGCGGGGAAGTGGCTCATCTTCCAGGAACCGGATGCCGTAGATGCCGCCTGGAAGAAGGTGCGGGATGCAACCGTTGCTCTCGAACTGGGGATATCAGCCAAGGTGAGCACGGCAAAACCAAACCCGGACTCCCGGGACAACCGCAAGGTGATCTACGTATACACCAAAGACTGGGCGGATGAAGCCGATGTGATGCGGGTGAGGGAGAAACTCCGCGAGCTGGGGTTCGTGGACCGGATCGGGTACAAGCGCAATATCGAGACCTTTGCCGGTGAATATGCAAAGAAGGGAAAGCGGGTCACGTACTACACCGCGTGATCGTGCTGGGCCTTTCCTGTCGGTATTCTGGTCCGGGAATGCAGCAGGCCTGTTTCCCTTGCCTCCAGATTCTATTTTCATCCAGGGCCTGAAAATTTTTCCAATCGCGATCCCGGTTTTCCCGTCAACCCGCTGATGATCGGTCGATTATCCGACAATCTGAGAGTATGACTGGCAATTTCTCTCCCAATCAGGTGCATCATCCTGAACTGCCGTGGTGGCGTCCTGTTGCGCTACGAGGCTGGTGGTGCAAGAGGGGTTTGTTGATTCAGGAATAATGTTTTAATGGGCGAAAATGACCCTGCCCCCCCTAAAAGCGGATACTGCAATTTCTGCGGGCAAGGGAAGAATGCGAACCGGAAAACCCGGACAACCAAAAAAAAGAACCTGAAATATAGGGAAAGGATTACGCTTTGCGTTCCTTGTTCTTCGGGCGGAGGTTCGCATAGCCGCACTTGCGGCAGGTGGTCGCGCGGATTGCGTTGCGTGCGTTACAGTGCATGCATATTTTCACGTTGAGTAGCCGGGCTTCGGCTTCTGGGAACTTTGCCATTATTAAACACTCCTGTCTGCCCTTATAACAAAGCTGTTGGACATATTAACCATTTGCGTTACGGGCGGCATTATTCTGAATGCTCTGTAATGAACCAGTCGTGGAACGCATGGAGCGCCCGGGCCCGGTGGGAGATCCTGCTCTTCTCGGCAAGGGAGATCTCGGCAAGAGTCCTGGTTTCCACCTCGAAGATCGGGTCATACCCAAATCCTTCGTCACCCCGTGGGTGTGTGGTGATCCTGCCCCCGATGGTGCCGGTGAAGACCCGTACGCCGCAGTCATCGGCATAGGCGATCCCGGTCGTGAACCGGGCTGTCCGATCTGTCACTCCTTCCATCAGTTTGAGGATCCCGGCCGTGCCGAGAGTGTTGAGTACATATGCCGCATAGGGTCCGGGGAATCCTTTCAGGGCGTCGATGAAGAACCCCGTATCGTCAACGATAAGCGGGGTGTTCAGGATCCCGAAGGCGTACCGGGCTTTTCCGCGTGCGATCTCACCGATATCCTCGGACCGGTGCTCCGGCACATCAAGCGCGACATGGGCGACTTCAATCCTGCCCCCGAAGTAAGCAGCAACTTCTGCTGCCTTGTTGGCGTTGCTCGTCACCATCGTGAGTTTCAGTGGTATCTCCCCCTCATGACGATCTCGTGCTCACGGGCTATAACCTCAGTGGCACCGGGAAATGTATCCGCGTAACCTTCGTTGAATGCAGCTTTGAGGGCGCCGGCTTTAGCGGGTGCCGTGCTTTCCAGCGTCTGGTAGAGGACGTGGATATCCACCCCGCGCTGCTCGATCTCCTGCGTTACCTGCGCGAGCCCGAAGTCGATCAGTACGCACTTTCGGTCGCCTTCCCGCACGATCAGGTTGCTGGTCGTAAGATCGCCGTGCATGAGCCCCGCTGCATGAAGTCTGCCGACCATCCTCCCGGCTTCCCGCAGGTTTTCTTCGGTGAGATCGAGGGTTAATGGTGTCCCCTGTACCTGTTCCATGACGATCGTATCGGATGTTATGTCACGGATAACCGGTGTTGGCACACCGGCTGTACGGGCGGTGTGGATAATGCGGGCCTCACCCCGCGTCCGCTCGGCGATCAATCGATGGTCAAGAGGTGGCACGCGGTATCGTTTGGATACCCGGCGTTTCTCTGCCATCCCGTCCCTGAAGGTGACAACCGCTTCCGCACCCTGGCGTTGCGATCCTGTGCCGGCATGGGCAGTCTTCTCTGGTGAGACCGTTTCATGCTTCCAGGTTACTTCGACCTCGTCGGAGCGGAACGAGGGGTTCACCTGCGAGGACTCGATTGGAAGGGAAACCCCGCTCTCGAGCATCAGTTTACCGGTGTACGCGATCATTGCCCCGTTATCTCCGAGATACTTCTGTTCAGGTACATAGAATGCCGCCCCGCGTTCTTCGCACATGGTCCGGAGCATCTCCTGCAAACGCCGGTTTGCCCCAACTCCCCCGACAAGGAGCACCTCGTTCTTGCCGGCAAGGGACATTGCCCGCTCGGTCACCTCAACGCACATGGCAAAAGCGGTCTCCTGCAGGCTGTAACAGACATCGGGCAGGGGCGCCTTGTGATCCTTTGCCGCGGACATGAGCCCGGAGAAGGCAAGGTCCATCCCTTTGACCGTATACGGCAGTTCAAAATAGCTCCCGTTCTTTGCCTGCGCCTCGATATGCGGGCCTCCCGGGTGCGGGAAGTTTTTTGACCGTGCAAACTTGTCGAGCGCATTGCCGATCCCGACATCCAGTGTCTCGCCAAAGATCCGGTAGCGCCCGTTGAGGTACCCGATCACCTGCGTGTTGGCCCCGCTCGCGTAGAGTACGATTGGGTCTTTACAGCCGGTAGCAAAGCATCCGATCTCGACGTGCGCGATGCAGTGGTTGACGCCAACAAGTGGCACCTCAAGAGCAAGCGCCAGTGACCGGGCTGCGGTTGCTACCGTACGGAGGCAGGGCCCAAGGCCCGGCCCCTGCGAGAATGCGATGCCGGTAATCTTACCCGGATCGGTAAGGACCGAGCCGAGAAGTTCGTTCATCACCGATGCGTGGTGCTGGGCTGCCTCCCGCGGGTGGATCCCCCCCTGCACGGGGCTGTACGGGAGGGAAGCAAGCGTTACCAGATCAGTATCAAAAAGAGCGGCACTGAGGTTCCATGCGGTTCCCTCAATCCCAAGTATCTGCCCAAAATCAGGCATTGAATCTTATTTTCTGAATTCGGTGTAACCGCATTTACCGCAGGTTACCCGGTCCTTGTGGTCGGCCATCATGACCCCGGGTCCGCAGCGCGGGCAGTATTTCTTTGCGGTGGTGACCGTTGCACCCTCGACCTTGAAGTATGCTCCCCTCTTGGTTGCCTTGGAGGCTGCTGCCTTCTTTGCTGCCATGGTTATGCCTCTTCCTTCTTCTTGGGCTGTCCGCGCGCTGCAAGGTGCGGGCGCTCGGTCTTGTTCCGGCTCTCTTCAGAATCGTAGATTCTTGCTGAGCCGGTGATCTCGGTTTTGCCAAAGCTGCTATGCAGGGTGTCAAGCGTAACCTGGTGCTCTTTTACATTCAAGAGAGCGCAGAGTTTGCCGATGATCTGCATGCGGGAGGGGGTTGCACCGTCGTATTTGAGGTTAAACTGAACCTCTCTTCTGGATAAAAGTTCGTTTCTTTTATCGCTGGTGATCTCAAAGTCCATCGATATCCTGTAATTATTGGGAACCTGTTTATTTAAACTATGACCCTCAGGGAAAGGGCAGGTTCTGCCGGAAAAGACCGTGGCCGAAAAATGCGCCTGACCGCTCCCTCAGTCCTCTGCAGCCTGGACAAACCGGCTCAGGTATTCCCGGGCCGTCTGGCGGGCATCATGCGTAACCGTCCGAAGGACGACACCTTTGTGAGGCTGGCCGTAGAGGACAACGGAACCAAGCGGTGCTGCGATCACCATGGGAATGACTGCAAGGTCTTCCTCCCCGTCAACCAGGATTGTCATGGGTGGATGAGCAACGGCAGTGTCCAGCGCATGGATCAGGTCATCGGTCAGGCACCCGGCCGGGTTTTTCACCCGCATGCAGTTCCGGGTCAGGTCCGGCATCTTCTTGCACGGGGAGCGCATCGTGTGACCATCGATGATGGCAACCGTGGGGGTGATACCGTTCTTCTGGAGATTATGGGTGACCACATCCCCAACAGTATATACCTGTCCATCCTTCAGGTTGGGGAGAACTTCATCGATGGAACGGTATAATGTCCCGAAGGGATCCTTGAAGAGCCGTCGGTGCTCTTCGGGAAGGATGAGCATTCAGCGGACCTTCAGTGCGTACCGGCCCGGGAGCTTGATGTTCATCCGTTTTGCAACATCAGAGTTCTCGGGGTCGATGATGACGAGGTAACCGGACCAGTCCTCGCTTAAGTTCGTTGTGCCACAGATAACACAGTTCTCACCGTCAACCACGCGGTGGCAGTCGCGGCAGACCTTGCCCTGTTTCTTCTTATTCGCCGGAGGCATGCTCCTTCCTCTTGCCCTTTGCCTTCTCCTGTCCCTTCTCTTTTGCGGCACCCGCAGGCTGGCCTTCCTTTTCTTTCTCCTTTGCGATCTCTTCTTCGAGCCAGAGTGCCGTTCCAAGGCCGGCCTGTCGCATGGTGAGCCCGATCTTGCTGTCGCGGGGCTCGCGCTCGTTGAGCGAGAGCGTCACAACGCGGACGCGGACAACGTCGCCCACGCCGATGTAGCGCTTGGACTCCTGGCAGATGAGCCGGGCGTTCTTCTCATCGTAGTTGATGTACTCGTCCGAGATCTGGCTGACGTGCAGCATCGCATCGATGGGCCCGAGGCTGATAAATGCCCCAAAACTGGTGGTTTCGACAACGATCCCCTCAATAACTTCCTGGAGCGCGAGCCGGAGGACCATTGCCTCGAACCGGACATCGTAATAGACGCCGCCGTCACCCGGTACAATCTCTCCCTGTCCGACATCGAGCACTCGTGTCACGCAGATGAAGATGCCGATCTCCTTGTCGATGCTCCCTTCAAGCTGCTCCTGCAAAACTTCCAATATGACCTTTTCCAGTTTATCGCCAAGACGCTGGGGGGGAACCCGCACCTTGTCCTCAAGCAGTAATTTATGATACATACTTACCTCCGAATATCTCCAGTTTCTTCTGATTCCGTAATGAAATTACACCAATGCCGCGGGCATGGAGCGCTTCCCGGACCCGCCGGTCGTTTGTGACGACAAGGCAGGAGTTCTTCGCTGCATACTCGATGACCTGTGCGTCCACGGATGCCGACTCCAGATCCTTGCTCTCAATCACCGTGCACTTCTCCCCGAGGGACAATCCCCACCGGGCTGCCGCCCCGTCACGGCCCTTTGCCCGTGACAGGCCGGCAAGTTCCTGCAGGATCCCGGAGAGCACCATCGGCTCATATGAGCCGAGGAGCATACGAAGCTCGTCGAAGAGATCGATCTGGAACTGTGATGGCATCATCAGGGCGTTGGCATCCAGCAGGACCCTCACTCGCCCAGCACACCCATCCCGATTAACCGCCAGCGTGCTCCCACCTGCCGGCTCATGGCGATCCGCGATCCGACTTCCGCGCACACGGGCCGCTTCAGAGCAATTTCCACATAGTCTTTCTTTGTGTTGGTCACAACACCGACCGTCACCGCGGTACCGACCGAGAGCATCAGGGGTTCGGAGTGTTTCAGCGGCTCGATAACGAGTTCACTGGTTGCCCCAACAACCCGCTCCATCAGGGTGACGCTGCACCGGATCTTCTCCCATACCGGGGGAAGTTTTCCTTCGTGTCCGAGTACCTGGCCGGCAAGCGCATCGCTCTTGGTCAGGGCGGGATCGAGTTTTGTACCGACACCGAGAAGTCCGCCTGGTGTTGCAGCATCAACGATCTTTGAGCCGGCACTGATTGTGGTAATGGTCGTGGTGATGGGGATCCACTTGATCCGGTTCTCGACCTGGGTCTGTCTTCCCGGGCGGATCTCAACTTTGTCATCTGCGCGGAGGATGCCCCGAATAAGAGACCCTCCGACGACACCGCCCTTCACGTCCTTCCAGTTACACCCGGGTTTGTTCACGTCGAACGACCGTGCAATCAGCATGACTGGTTCGGCATCGGGATCGCGTTCCGGTTCAGGGATTATCTGATCCAGTGCCTGGACGAGCGCGCCGAGGTTGATCCCTTTCTGCGATGAGATTGGAATGATCGGTGCATCTTCTGCAATAGTGCCCTTGACAAATGCCTTTATCTCGTGGTAATTGTCCATGGCCTCTTTCTGGCTGACCACATCGATCTTGCTCTGGACAATGACGATCCTTTTTATGCCGACAAGCTCGAGCGCCATCAGGTGCTCTTTGGTCTGCGGCTGCGGGCATTTCTCGCTTGCCGCAATGACCAGCATTGCCCCGTCCATCAGGGCAGATCCGGAGAGCATGGTTGCCATCAGGGTCTCGTGGCCCGGAGCGTCAACAAATGATATCGAACGGAACGGGGTTCCCGTTCCCCCACAGACCGGGCATTCGGCACTGGTTGAGAAAGCTTCTGTGCCTTCGCACCTCTCGCACCGGTAGAAGGTGGCATCGGCATACCCAAGCCTGATGGAGATGCCGCGCTTGACCTCCTCGCTGTGCCGGTCGGTCCATGCCCCGGTGAGCGCATTGACGAGCGTTGTCTTGCCATGGTCGACATGGCCGACAACCCCGATATTGACACCGGGTACTGTTACATCATGCAAATTAAATCGAACTCCCTTACTCTATTTATAACGGTCATACTTATACATACCCAGTAACGCCGGACACCGGCGGGGATTTTTTCATCATCTCATCCTCTATCAGGTAACAGTCATTTTACCGATGCAGTTCTTGGATCTGCACTTGGTCGAATGGCGATCAGCCGCCACCCTCGCAACTCTGGTCGATGTTTTTGAGTGCTTCCTGGAGTCCGCTTCCCGCCGCATATTCCCGTTCCCGGGCAATAACATTTTTTGCATCCTCAACAACGGTAGTTTTTGTTTTTTCTGTGCCGGTTGCAGGGATTAACTGGTCGATACGGTACAGGAGCTTCGTGCTGTCAAGTTCGACAAACGTATCGCCCCCGACCTGCTCGATGCGCAGGATCTTGCCGGTCGTCCCGGTCCTCGGGTACCGGACCCTCATCCCCGGCGCAATCTCTTCTGCTAACATAGCAGTGAATGAGGGTTGAACCCTGATAAAAGCATTCGCATCAGCTGATATCACCACAATAGCAATGAGAAAAATTTTGTTGATATTGATCTGTTACTGGATTGTCAAACCCTGCATGACGGCGGATTCAGGAACATCAAACTGTTGTTTTGTGCCGACGAGTTGGTACTTCCCGGTTGTTTTCACATCATAGGGATTATCAGTTGTTGAATAGGGGACGATAAATTCCCCGTTAATGCTTTCCTGGCGGTAGGTGAACGTTCTGCCAGTATTTGATATTACCGGCACTTCGATGATACCCTCTCCTTTGATGTGTGCCCCTTTGACGTATTCAAAGGTCTTGACATATTTCACATCCGCTGTTGGTGAATTGAAAACATTGGTAGATGATTCATGGACCAGGCGATAATGCCTGAATGCGGGAACTGCATCAACGGGTGCGATAATTGACGGGCTTAAAACCGTGGCATATGATCCTCTTGGGGCGTTCTGGTTATACGCATCGGCCCTCTGTTGTGCTGAGGTTCCGTTCATCTGGATGGCATTGGTCATGACCGGAAGGGACATTCCGGTCACCTCCGGGTTGGCATATTCGATGTAATACACCATTGAAGGTTCGGTCATCGAACCGTCAAAATTGTGCAGCCGGGAAATGGTGGTGAGGTAATACTCCCGGGTGTTGAGCAGCGCCGGCTGGAAACTGGTCATGCTGTCATCCACGGGTGTAAGGAGCGTCATCTGGTACGGGGCAATAGATACTGTGTCATTGTACCATGTTGCCATTGCCCAGAATTTACCGGAGTCCATCTCGACATCCGTCATGATATACCGGGTTCCCAGCAGGTCAGCAATGGCATTCGAGGTATCTTCTGATGTTGCCATGAAGTACGCTGCAGCTCCATTATCTCCTGCAACCCCCTGTTGGAACGGGTTTGAATTGGGAATGCGTTTGGCAATGTACGTGATCAGGTGGCCATAATCCCACCAGGACATGACACCGTATGCCTGATCTGGATACTGGAATGTGTTCTTATCATAGATCTGATTGTAAACAAGACCAGGATCCGGCGTATTGCCTTCCATCCATTCAAGCGACTCCTTCCAGTCTGCATTCATCTGGTACCCTCCCGAAGAGGTATTGGAAATGGTCAGGGAAACGGAAGTATAGGCAAAGAGCAGGCTGATACCAACAACCGCAATGCCTGCTGCAATGATAAGATAATTCGGCATGGTGGCGCCCGGGCTCTTTTTTGAACTCCGTTTTGCCTTTTTACTGCGACTACCCGGGCCCTCATGGTCATCCTGGCTTTTCTGGTCAACAGGGATGTTCCCCTGATTTTGAGTGAGGATTCGGCGGATCTCCGGGCTGCAATGCTCAAGGACAAAGCTCGCCGTTACTGCGGAGAGTAACGCGATATTGATTGCAAGGTAGTATTCGTACCTGACATGCTGGATGGTGGATGCCAGCATGATGAGCGACCAGACGAGGGCAAAGACATGTTCCGGGTGCTCGTTCCGGGCATTCTTGTAAATCATAACAATGATGCCGGTAACGAGGAGTATGAGGCCGTAATTGAACGTTACCCACGCCATCTCTGCAGTCCATCCCCGGGCTTCCTGGACGGTGTTGGTTACCGGTGCCTGTCCGAAGAACGAGAACATGCTGTAAATGAGCAGGTCGAAGATCTGTGGACTTAAGAGGTACAAGAGGAAAACCACGAGGATCCCACACCCGGCGAGCACGGCGGGATACAGGATCCTGTCCCTGCCTTTAAGGTGTATTTGGATAAGATACAGGAGACCGGTTCCCGCAATCATCCCGACATACGCAAAGATATGCCCGATTGTGTAAGCGGACAGGTTAATCCCCTCATTTTTAAAGCCAAACGCAAAAAGGCCGATGATTGCGATGATGAATATAACGGTATTAATGAGGAGGAGGTATTCACTTGTCCGGTTCTTGTAGACATCAATCACGAACTGGACAACGGTGAAGATCCCTGCAATCATGGCAAACAGGATCATCGTTGGCATAACAAAGAGGCCAAGCAGGTAGGCAATGCCGGCAAGGCACGCAAAGAGGAGTGTCTTTTTATATGTTGTGAAGTTCGTCAGATCCGTCTTCTTGTCTTTCTCGGAAAGGAGTGCATACATGTAGAACAGGCAGAAAATGGTAGAAAACAAAACTTCTGCAATGTGGTGGTCAATGTATCCATAGAATGAACGATAGAAGAACTGGCCGGTAATGATCGCAGTAAACCCGGAAGCAAGGAGTCCCGTCTTCCAGTCTCCGCAGGTCTTTCCGACAAAATACATCACGGCAACCGTTGCCGCGCCCAGAATCGGGCCGGTCAGGAGGGCAATTTCGATGATTTCAGGGCGGGTTGTTGCACCGGTGATGATGCAGAAAAAGGCAATGATCATCGGGAACAGGGGACCCCAGTAGATATTGGACCCGAACGGGTACAGGGTCATGGGATCGAACCATGCATACTGCAGATTATTGGCAAGCATCTGTTCGGTCTGGCGGAGGTTATAAAGCGGGTCATCGGGTGCCACCATTGATAACAGATCCGCATTGCCCCCCATTGCAAACATGGGCAGCAGGCGCAACCAGAGTGCAAAAAGCGAGAAGAACGCCACAAGCCCGAATATCACATAGGAACGATTATTTTTGAGATCGAACGTCACCATGAAACCAACCTTTTTCGTTAGTACTATAATTCGGCTGAACTCCTAAATAAATATGGTAATGCTACAGAAGACCTGTTAATTCGGCTTCAAACTGGCGCGATTTCTCCTTCCAGCTGTAGTTCTCAAGGTTGATGGAATATGTTACGGGATCTTCCATCAGCATCCTGATGTGGTCGATATATTCCTTCTGGGTCCGGTATACCCGGAGGTGGGGTCCCCCGATTCGCGTTACATCGGGAATCGGTCGCATGATGATGGGTTTTCCGCACGCCGAATACTCAAAGAATTTATTGGGAAGCGCGATATCACCCCATTTCGGGGGGGACAGGGGAATCGTGCAGGCATTCATGCAGGCAATGTAGCGGGGCAACTCATGGTAGGGTTTCGTGCCGGTAAAATCACCCGGTCAGTAACGCCCAAATCCTCTGCAAGTGCTCGGAGTTCGTTCTGGTAGCCGGAAAAAAGGGATCCCCCAACTATCAGCAACCGGGTTGTCGGCCGGATACGCAGGATCTCCGGAAGGGCACGAATCATCTCGTCAAGTGCATACCAGCGCTCAACGCTTCCTGAGAATCCGATGACAAATTCTTCCTCTCCAATACCAAGTTCCCTCCGGGTATCCCCGCCGTCCATGGGCCGGAAAATGTCGGTATCCACCCCATTGGTAATCAGGCCGGCAGAAAAGCCAAGGCTGCTGAGTTTTTCAACAAGTGATGGAGAAACCGTGGTGATCCTGTCGCATCGCGAGAGGTTGTGCCGGGTAATTGCCCAGACGCTCTTTCTTACGATCTCCTGCAAAAGCGAGTTTTAAAATATGCTGCAGCAGAGTCCGGAAACCAGTCCTTGAGATCGAACAGGACCGGAACATGGTATCTTTTTGCAGCACGGATTACGGCGGTTCCTGCAAGGACATTTGCTGCAACGATTACATCAAATCCCCCATCCCGCACAAGCTGGTTGAAACGGTAGAAATGATACGGTGCATTGAACGTATAATGCAACAAGGGGCTCTGAAGGGAGAATTGGGTTGCTTCCTCAACTTCTAACCGGGTCGGGCGTGCATCACACCGGCTGACATGGAAGTGTGCAACATGCACTTCGTGGCGTGTTGCCATGTCCTCGAAGATATAGTGATGCCGGGATGGTATCGGGTGATGGATGTAATCCTGGGTTGATACGAGGAGGATCTTCATCGTTTTTACACAGCTCCGAACGGCAGGAAGTACATGAATTCCTGCATGATTATTTGTCGTGGGATGAGTTGCCGGTCATCTGGCGGGGGAGATCCTTGATCCGTGCCGGAGTACCTATTGCAAGCATACGGTCCGGGACATCCCGCGTCACCACGGTACCGGCAGCAACCAGGGCCCCTTCCCCGATACAAACCCCTGGAACAAGGGTTGTATTGGCGCCGATTGCCGCGCCTTTCCTGATATGCGGTCCTTTCAGCCCCCCGGTACGGGAAGGGGGATACCGGTCATTGGTGAGGACTGTGTTCGGTCCGATGAAAACAGAATCCTCGATGATGGTATCGGTCGGGATGTAGACCATGCTTTGCAGGCTGACGTAATTGCCGATACTGCAGTTCCCTTCGATGACGGTTGCGGTACCAATGGCTACCCGGTTGCCAATACGAGTTTTCTCACGGATAACGACATTGTGCCCGGTCTGGAAGTCATCGCCGATCTCGACATCACAATAGATGATGGTTCCTGACCGCAGCACAGCATTCTTTCCAATAGTTGTGCCGGAAAAATCGGTCTTGTTGAGGTTATCCCGCGAGGGAAATCCAAGGGTTACCGGCTCGAAAACCTGAACATTCTCTCCGATGGTATTTTTTCCATATTCTTTCATTCTACGGTCACGCTCTTAGCAAGATTTCTTGGTTTATCCACGTCGCATCCCATTGCAACTGCTGTATGATATGCGAGAAGCTGGAGAACGACAAGGGAGCACAGTACCTGGATGAATACCGGGGCCTGGGGGATGCCAATGTAAATGTCGGCAATATCCACAAGCTCGGTGTCGGCACCGCAACCCAGAGCAATGACTGGTGCACCCCTCGCTTTCATCTCTTTGATATTGGAGATCATCACCCCATACGTCTCTCCCGGCATGCAAAGGGCAATAACCGGTGTTTCAGTGGAAAGGAGTGCAAAAGGCCCGTGTTTCAACTCCCCGGCTGCATACCCTTCGGCATGGATGTACGAGATCTCTTTCATCTTGAGCGCTCCCTCAAGAGAGACCGGATAAAATGGGCCCCGGCCAACGTAAAAAATACTTGATGCTCCCCTGCACAGGTCAACTGCCTCGGTAAGATCCATGAGAAGGACCTCCTCAATTGCCTGGTGGGCTCGCTGGAGCATATCGTCACACTTCCTGCCACAAAGGCAGTTGGCGATCTGCATTAATACTGCCAGCTGCGCAATAAAGGATTTCGTGGCAGCAACACTGATCTCGGGTCCCGCCCGCATGAAGATCGTGGTGTCTGCGGTTCTGCTGATGGTACTACCAAGCACATTAGTGATGGCGAGTGTCCTGCAGTTGTGTGCTCTTGCCTGCCGGAGTGCCATGAGGGTATCAGCAGTCTCCCCGGATTGTGTTATCCCGATCACAAGTCCATCGATCGGGGGTGGGAAATACCGGAACTCTGATGCATATTCCATCCTGACCGGGACCCCGCAGGATTCTTCGAGAAGATACTTAAAGATGAGTCCTGCATTAAACGACGATCCGCATGCAACAACCGTGATGGTTCCTGGGTTTTTGAGGATTTTTGGCAGAGCATCCATATCGACAGACTGGATGGAGTTATAGAATGCGAGTGGTTGTTCATATATCTCCTTGATCATGAAATGCGGGTACCCTCCTCTTTTTACATCCTCAAGGGTCCAGTCAATTAATTCCACATCGCGCGTGACGATTTTTCCCTGGTTGAATATTTCCACTTTTGTCCGTGTGACTGAGGCAGCATCACCGTCCTCTAAAAAGATAGCCCGTTCGGTATGTTCGATGAGGGGTGTCATATCCGAAGCGGCGAAGTTTTCCCCGTCACCGATCCCAATAACCAGGGGGCTTGCCTGTCGGGCAGCAACAAGGCAATCTTCTGCGGGTGTCATAACGAGGAGAGCAAAAGATCCTTTTAGTGCCGGAATGACTTCCTGGACTGCTGCGAGCAGGTCTTGTTTCCTGTTATATACTTCTTCGATGAGATGAACGACAACTTCGGTATCTGTATCCGATTTAAACGTATGTCCCCGGGCAAGGAGCTCGCGTTTAAGGTCGCTGTAATTTTCAATAATGCCGTTATGAACGAGCGCGATGTTGCCCGTGCAGTCAGTGTGGGGGTGGGCATTTGCATCATTTGGGATGCCATGGGTGGCCCACCGGGTATGACCAATGCCGGCTTTCCCTTTCAGGAGGAGTGCTGCGCCGGCATTTTCCGAGATCCGCCCTTTGTGCTTGTCAAGGCAGAGCACATCTCCCATCGTGGCAACACCAAACGAGTCGTAGCCGCGATACTCGAGTTTTTTCAAACCTTCGACAATAACCGGGGCCGCTTCCCGCCGCCCGATATACCCGACGATTCCACACACGTTATACCACCATGGATCCGTCAGGGATGATCCGCGACGTAATGCGGCTCTGCCCCTCAATGGTGACGTTATTGCCCAGTATTGAATTCCGGAAGGTAGAAAACGGCCCGCTCACGACGGAATCTCCCAGAATCGCGCCGAATTCAGACCGTATGGCTGATCCCTCGATCTCCATAAGGCCGGTTGAGATAGAAGCAGACGTGTGATCGGCAAGCATGCATCGCTCACCGATGACGCTGTTCACAATTCTTGAGTGTGATCCGATTGCTGTATCATCCATGATGAGGCTGTCTCCAATCAGGGTGAAGGGTTCAATGGTTACCCGTGAACCAATGCTGGTATTTGGCAGGATGCAGCAGTTTGGTCCGATAGTGCAATCATTTCCAATCACCACCGGACCGGAAATAACGGTATTCGGCCCGATGGTAGATCCTTTCCCGATGTGCACCACTCCTGAAATAATGGCCTGTCTGCTGGTGACCCCTTCACGACCCGGACTTACCTGGTGCAACAAGCGCCGGTTCATCTTGAGGAGATCCCAGGCAAAGATCGCGTCCTGCCAGTCATCTGCAGGAACGCCCCGTACCGGGGTACCCTGCTGGATCATAGCTGCGATTGCATCGGTAAGGTCGTTTCCCCTGATGTAGGAGAAGATCTCTTTTTTGAGCGAGTATATCCCGGTACTGACCATCAGGCTCTGGGCATGTTCCGGCTTTTCTACGATCTCGGTGACATACCCGTCCTGTAACATCACCACCCCGAAATTTGAAGGATTGGGGTGTTCCCGCACCAGCATCGCATTCGATTGACCCGCGATCCGCGCAATGGAATGCGGGTCAATGTAATTATCCCCGGGAAGGACAAGGAAATCTCCCGTTATCTTTGACTCTGCACATTTTAATGCATGGGCGGTACCCAGTTGTTTTTGCTGGATAACGACCTCAACGGGAACCTCAAGCTGGTTTAAGAACCGGATCACCTGTTCCTTTCGATAACCCGCAACTACGATAATATCGCGGATCCCGTTTTTTAACAGGGCCTCGATGACATATTCGATGATTGGGCGGTTTGCAACCGGGATCAGCGCCTTTGGCCTGCTCCTCGTTAACGGTCGCACCCGCTTTCCTTCTCCTGCTGCCAGAATTACTGCCTGCATAGCATACCTACCGGATAATCGCTTTATCTCCAATACATCCTTCAATATACGAGTTTGGCCCAAAGAGGGCGTTGCTGCCAATCATTGTGCCAACATTGACTGAGCAGTTGATACCAAACTGTACCCCATCGCCAACAACGGCACCAAATTTTTTCCTTCGGGTGTCCTTCCCGCAGATCCTGACCGTGGCGTGATCGTGACGGAGGTTGGCTATTTTGGTCCCGGCCCCGAAGTTACACCCTGACCCGATGATCGAATCGCCAATATAATTAAAATGTGGAATTTTTGTCCCGCTCATGATGATGGAATTTTTCAGCTCGGAGCAATGTCCGACATGGCAGTCATCGCCAATGCTTGTTGCTCCCCGTATATATGCATGGGGACCGATACGGCAGTTCTTCCCGATGATACAGGGACCTTCAATGTATGTGCCGGTTTTAATAATGCTCCCTTCACCAACAACAACAACTCCCTTGAGGGATACCCTGTCTTCGATATTTCCGTGATTTTCTGACGCAATTTGCCCCATGAGCGTGGTATTGGCATCAAGCATGTCCCAGGGATGTCCCACGTCCATCCAGTATGACAGGTTATAGGCATGGAGTTTTTTTTCAGCAATCGGTTCCGTGAGGGCATCGGTGAGTTCCAGTTCTCCTCTGGGCGATGAACGGACCCGTTCGATCATCCTGAATATGTCAGAATTGAACAGGTACGCCCCTGCATTGATGAGGTTTGACCTCGGGTTTTGGGATTTCTCCTCAAGCGATGTGATCAGGTCGTTTTCTGTGAGCACTACCCCGTAATCCTGGGGGTGGTCAGTTGTGCTCACACCCATGCAGGGGGTGGCTCCACGGGATAAATTCGCGATATCTTCGGATTTGAGGATCATGTCGCCGTTCAGGACAAGAAACGTATCCGTTACCAGTTCGCGTGCTGCCCGCACAGCATCAGCGGTCCCGTTCTGCTGGCGCTGAGGTGCGTACTCTACGTGGATACCCCACGCAGAGCCATCGCCAAAATGCCTGCGGATCTCGCGTTCCCCGTATCCTACGACAAACACAAAATCGGTGATTCCGGCATCGCGGGCGGCAATGACGAGATGCTCAAGCATCGGCCGGTTGACCAGCGGGAGCATCACCTTCGGGCGCTTCGCCGTAAGAGGGCGCATCCGCTTTCCCTCTCCCGCAGCGAGAATGACACACTCCATACGTACAGCTCTCCTTACAACATTTAAGCAGTTTTCCCCTGCATTACCCGTGCCCTGGCCTTTGCCAGCATCGTTTTAGCATCCGCCGGGGTTTTTCCTTCTGCGGTGATCCGGATCTTCGGCTCTGTCCCGCTTGCCCGGATGAGGTACCAGCCCTCCTCTTCAGAAACCCGAATGCCGTCCGTAGGACTTGCCGCACCAAGCGCCAGTACCGTTTCACGGGCAGCCGGGTTCACAAACGACTCCCTGAGGATTGGGAAGGTTGGCATGGCATCGATCATCGCTGCAACATCCCCCTGAGATGCAATCTCGCAGAAGAGGGCAGCAGCAAACGGACCGTCAGGGCATAACGAGATCTTCGGGAAGATCCATGCCCCCGAGGGTTCCCCGCCAAAGTCCCCCCATGCGAGGAGTTCTTCAGAAACATAACTGTCTCCAACCGGGGTCCGCCGGACTTCTGCGATCTCATCGATGATCATTGATGCGTCGCTGGTTGTGACAACGCGCTTTGCATCCAGGTGCCCGGCAAAGAGCATCAGGAGATGATCTCCATCGATGTACCTGCCCTTGTTGTCAAACGCCATCATGCGATCAGCATCCCCATCGTGAACCACGGCACAGTCTGCACCGGTTTTCCTGATCATTTCGCTCAGGTATCCCAGATTCTCCTTCAGTGGCTCGGAAGGGCGGGCAAAATGGCCGGATGGATTGGCATTCACAGGAATAACACGAACCCCGGCATCCGCCAGAAGTGAAGGGCTTAGCCGGCACCCGGCCCCGTTCCCACAGTCGAGGATTGCCCGGATCGGCTTTTCCACACACACCTGATTCAGGATCGCATCCTTGTGCTTTGATACGGCGTCTGTCTCCTGTTCGCAGCCAAGGCCTTTCCAGTCGGTCCAGTGAGGGGTTTTTACCCGGTCTTCCATCTCTGCCTGCTGCCTGCGGGTAAAAGAGGATCCATCCGGATTGAAAAGTTTGAGGCCGTTGTACTCTTCCGGGTTGTGGGAGGCAGTTATCATGCATCCCGCTTTGACATCACGGGTAGCGTATGCGACCGTTGGCGTGGGAACCATTCCGCAGATATGGGCGGTCCCTCCGCTTCCAAGGATTCCGGCAACGATCATATGTGCCAGAAGGGGGCTGGTTGTCCGGGTGTCCATGCCCACAAGAACGTCCTTTGAACGATGTGCAAGTGCTGAGCCTACGGCAAGCGCGGTATCGATCAGGACCTGATCGTATTTTCTTCGTATTCCGGAGGACCCAAAAAGCATAGTCCGGTATTGGTGTGCTCCCCACAAGATATTACCGCTGGAACAAGGGGGGTGCGAAAGAAAAAGGATGATTAACTCTGCCCGTACGGGCACCAGTGCTCCAGTTCGTTCAGCCGCGCCGCACCGGCTGTCGAGGGACCAACGCAGATGATCCGGGCTTTTTGTGCATACCTGCTGATGAGTTCACCGGCTTCCGGTGAAATGAGTCCATCTCCCCCGATAAGGATGACCTCCGCAGATGAAGGGTCTGTGGTGAAATGGATCCCTGATACCGATTCCAGCGAATGCAATTCGCCTACGATATAGGCCTGTTTTCCTGCAAGCTTCGCTGCCAGATCCGCCCCGCATGCCGCATGTGATGCCCTGTCACACGGGTGCAGGGTCCGGACAAGACAGAAAAAACCTGCCGCGACATTGACAATGGCCATGGCAGCTCCCCGTACGGCAGGCGTGTCAAGAGTCGCTCCAAACATGAAAGAGATCTTAGTGCAGGCCCGGATCGGGTCAAACGTGGTGAACACTCCTTGCTTTCTTCCGAACTCTGCGGTCATACAGGCGCCTTTTTCATACTGGCAGTTCACTGAATCCGGATCGACATCCAGCTGGATTCCCCCGTCAGAACAACCCGAGTTTTCAAGCAGAACTTCGAGTTTTTTTACCGATTCGATCACAATGTCCATGAATTCACTCCAGTTATCTTATTTTTTTTAGAATTACCCGTGCAGGACTCCCATCAAGACCTGTGAGTCGCAGGGGGAGCGCAATCATCTCGTATGCCCCTTCCGACACACCAGACAAGTCAAGAAGTTCGATAATGATGCAGTTGCACCCCAGCAGGCAACGATGAACGCTGCCGTCACATTCAAATGATTCTATCGAAGGCGAATCGATGCCGACACAGGAAACGCCCCAGGAGATGAGATATTCTGCAGCATCAAGGCTTAATGACGGGTAATCTTCGATGAATGTGTTTTTCCCCGAAAAAGATGTTTTGAGCAGGATGCGTTTATTACCCTCAAGTTTGTCAAGAAGGTGTTTTTTTGTAATGAGACCGTTTACCCGACCAAGATCAATGACGTTACAGGTGCCGATCAGGTTCTGCAGGGGAATGGTATCAATTGTATCTCCGGTTTTAAGGTAGTGAACCGGTGCATCGATGTGCGTACCAGTATGCGAACTCAGGTGCAGATCGCTGATAAGGTAATTCCCCGCATCCTTCTGGGAAAAGATAGGTTGGACATCCCCGGGATAAACGAGCATCCCTGGTGCAAGGGGGCGGGTCACATCAAGCCAGTTCATGCATTCCCCTCTTCCCAGCCATACGCCCCGATAAGGGGGACAAAACGGACACTGCCATATCGTTTTTCCACAAACCGACCCCCTGTTTTTTCAATCCTGACCAGTTCCTGGATTTCCCGGTCTCCGACCGGTGCAACGAGTTGTCCACCATCATCAAGCTGATCGAGAAGTGGTTTGGGGATCTCCGGGGTTGCAGCAGTAATGATGATGCCGTTATACGGAGAATCCGCGGGATGCCCGAGTGTGCCATCCCCCACAATCACCGTCGCATTACCAATTCCCAGCATCTCAAGGTTCGACCGGGCAAGGTCCGCAACTGCCGGTATTCGTTCGATCGTGATAACCCGCGCCGCCAGCGAAGCGAGGATCGCCGCCTGATAGCCGCTGCCTGCCCCAATCTCCAGAATCCGGTCCTCCGGTTGCGGATCCAGAAGATCGGTCATCAGGGCCACGATATAGGGCTGGGAGATGGTCTGCCCGTTGCCGATGGGCAGGGGATTGTCATCATACGCCGACTGGTCGTAAGGCTGGGGAATAAAAACATGGCGGGGGACCTGCCGCAATACTGAAAGGATACGGGGATTATGGATTCCACGGGCGGCGATCTGGCGCTCCACCATCCGGAACCGCTCATCCACCCGGGGATACTCAGTCATAATCTCTCGTTAAAAGCCTGATTTTTCTGCAACATCAATCGATGCATCGATCTGTTTCTGGAGGGCATCCGGCAGACCGGAAATCTTTACGTCCAGGAATCCCCGGATAATGGTGGCAGTGGCCTCGTCCTCGTCGAGTCCGCGTGACATCAGGTATTCGATCTCGTCCTTTGCCAGCTTTCCTACCGCTGCTTCATGGGAAAGTTCTGTGCCGACAACCGATCCTTCGATCTCCGGAATTGCATAGATCACCCCGTCCTTGAGGATGAGACCTTTGCATTCAAGATGGCCGCGTGTCCCCGCCACCTTTCCGTTGATATGGCCCCGGGAGATGATGGTGCCTCCCTTGGTGATGGCGCGGGTAACCAGTTCTGCGCTTGCGCCAGGGGCTTCAAGGATTGCACGGGATCCAAGGTCCATGGTGGAACCGGGTGTCGAAACAACGATACTACTGAACCGTGCAACGGAATTTGCACCGACCAGAGTTGCTGTCGGATACATTTGTATCTTTTTCACCGGTTGCATGCACACGTAGTTGGACAGGAACACGCCGTTCTCCTCAACAACCGATGCGCTCCTCGGGTATACCTCGATGTCCTCACTCCAGTTATGAATCATCGTGAAACTGATCTTGGCATTCTTTTTAATGTAAAACTCGGAGATGCCATAATGTGCCCCGCCTTTTCCGGCATGGGATCCGCTGGCACAACCAGAGATGATGTGAAGTTCAGCACCCTCTTCTGCAATGATAATATTATGGACATGCTGGATCTTGTCCTTGCCGAGATAGAGACATGCCTGAATAGGCATGACATTGCTTGAACCCTTGTGGGCGATGATGACATACCCTTTCGGGTCATTTTGTGCTGCAACATACCTCGTGATGTCATCTTTTTCCTTTGAGATGTTCTTCCATGCATAATCCTTGAGCCAGTCGTATTTCTCTATTGCCTGCTTATAGGAAAGAACCTCGATGCCGGTTTCTCCACATTCCGCCTGGACAATATCCTGGTCCATCTGGAGAAATGTCCCGCAACGGTTTTTCTTGGTGAGGTCCATACCCACCTGGGCAAGGCGCTCCTTATCTTCGTTCGAGAGCTCAGGGATTGTTACGGGTTCCGGCATTCAAGACACTCCTTATATCCGCGCTGTTTAATCTCTTTTAAGATCTCGCGGGGGTTTCCGTGGCACCGGATCTGCCCGTCGCACATCACATGACCCTTATCTGCATCGATGTAATCGAGAATATACCCCGTATGGGTGATGACAAGTCCGCTCTTCTTTCGGTTTACGATATGCTTGTCCTTCTCAAGGAGACCCCCGATCGTTGTTCCAATCAGCGATATGTTCTCGAGGTCGACTCCACTTTCCGGTTCATCAAGCATGACAAAGTCCGGGTTCTGGAGCATCAACTGCAAAACCTCGCTGCGTTTGATCTCACCCCCGGAGAAACCTTTGTTGATGTCCCGTTCGAGAAACCTGTCCATATGAACGGTCTTTGCAAGTTCGGGGATATTTTCCTCTTTTGTCCGGGAGATCGCGGTAAGCATCTTTCCCAGCTTGAGACCGGAGATGGTCGGCGGGCGCTGGAACATCATGCCGATACCCCGCTGTGCCCGCTCATGGGCATGCATCTTGGTTACATCTTCTCCCTTGAACAGGATCTGTCCTTTTGTTATCACATAATTGGAAAAACCCATGATGGTCATGAGGAGGGTCGTCTTGCCCGATCCGTTCGGACCAAGGAGCACGTGAGTCTCCCCCTCTCCAATAGAGAGGCTGATGTCGTGCAACACCTCCTTGTCCCCGACATTAACTGACAAGTTCTTGATTTGCAGCATAGAACAATCACACACAGTATGTTTATTGCCCCAATTAACGCTTTTGACGTGAACATGCCCCCTAAAAAAGTGACAGCCTTTATCAGGCCGATGGGAATATACTGTTCAGGATAGTTCTTCATGCGGCAAGAAAAAGTCCAAAACAAGGACGTCAAGGCAAAAATCCGAAAAGGAACCCGTCACGCCAATGTGAGCCATACCCCTCTGGAAACCCCCGATCTCGATCCTTTCATCAACCGGCTGATCTGTGGAGATTCACAGCAGGTTCTCTCCCGCATGCCGGACCAGAGTATTGATCTTATCATCACATCCCCTCCTTATAATTTCGGCCATTCCTATGCACAGGACCCGCATGATGATACTCATGAATGGAATGAGTATTTCGCCACACTCCAATCTGTCTGGAAGGAGTGTGACAGGGTCCTGAAACCCGGTGGCAGAATTGCGGTAAATGTCCAGCCGCTCTTCTCGGATTATGTTCCCACCCACCACATCATATCACGGCAACTGGCATCCCTCGGGCTCCTCTGGAAAGCAGAGTTCCTGTGGGAGAAGAACAATTACAATGCAAAATATACCGCATGGGGAAGCTGGAAATCCCCCTCAATGCCTTATATCAAATATACCTGGGAATTCATCGAGGTGTTCGACAAGACCTCGCACAAGAAGACCGGAAAGCGGGAAAATATCGATATTACCGCGGAAGAATTTAAGGAATGGGTCATGGGAAAGTGGTCATTTCCCCCGGAAACGAGGATGAAAGATTATGATCACCCCGCAATGTTTCCTGAGGAACTGCCACGGCGGGTAATGAAACTCTTCTCGTACAAAGACGATATCATTTTAGATCCATTTAACGGGGCCGGGACAACGACACTTGTCGCGTTTAAACACGGGCGCCGGTTCATCGGGATCGACAACTCCCAAAAATATTGTGAAACTGCGCTTGAACGGCTTAACAAATGTAATCTCAACGGGAAGTGTGGGGGTCATTACCCGGAACCCTCATTGCTACACTTTGATCCAATCGAAAAATGAACCCATGACAATTACACCGGCAGGTTCATTTTGATATAATGGAGCACTCCTTTACGGTCATATTCATGGTCGATGATGTAGTTGTGAACCATGACATATTTTTCATACCTTGTAAAGAGCTGCTGGTAGGAGCGGAGGGAATCATTATACGCAGAAACACGGGTATTGTGTGTCGAAACGAGAGCATTGTATTGCCGCACGTTGCCGGCACTCCTGAGGTACTGCAGGCGGCTTTCCATTTCAAGAATCTCCTGCTGTTTTCTTTTAAGATCTTCCTGCATAACCTCTAATAGGGATTCAAGTTCCTTTGCACTCTGCCCGGACTGCACCATCGTTTCATGGATATACCGGGTATCAGCGCAACGGGTATAGGTTGTATCGCCATTCCCTATCGGGATAATTATTGGTGCTGAGTACAATGATACACCTGTGCCAAGTTTTTCTGTTACGACACCTACATACGAGACATTGGTGGTCTCAAGAAACGTGTAATTGGTATGCCTGTACTGGCAGTCGTCCGAACCGATACCCAGCGCCATATGGTTTTCCGGGCCAAAGGAAAGGAGGGCAACTGAATATCCCTCCCGGGAAAGGAGCCCGGCAAGAAGAAGGCTTTTGTCATCACAATCCCCCGCCCTGTCAACAACGGTCTCCACCGGGAATTTTGCCGGGTTCTCTTCAAAGGTCTCGTACTGCAGGGACTGGACATAGACTGCGATCAGTTCAAGGTATTCATCGCTGTCAAGATCCTTTTCAATCCTGATCTTCCGAAATCCAAAAAGAAGATCCTGGTATAGCGACTCCTGTGCCGGATCATCCACCATTGCCCGGTAACTGTCAGCAATCCAATCACTCTCTGTTATGTTTCCAATAATGGTGACCGATTTGTCAGCACTTTTTGCCCCTTCATAAACAGAAGAATTGACAGAAACGGAGATCGTGACCATCCCCTCCTGGAAAAGGTATGAACTGGTTACCGGGATCGGTGGCTTTTCAGAGACGACAGGATCGATCCTGGGTGTGACAATCCGGTCCTCAGGAAAAAAGATCCCTGCCAGAAGGACTGCTGAAAGGATAAGTACTGCGATTGTAAGGAGTGTCAGGATCGCCTGGAGTGTTTTACCCGTCACGGTTTATTCTCCCATTGCATTTGATGTGCGGCATCAATGACCTCTCCAATCTCCGCAATCGAGTTGATGATCAGGCTTGGACGGATCGCAGATCTCTTAACAATCTCCTCGCGATACTTACCTGTTCTCACCAAAACGCCCCGCATCCCCGCGTCCTGTGCCCCGCCGATATCTGTCTGAATGTCATCGCCAATCATCACGGTCTGATCCGGTTGAAGGCCCATATCCGTAAGTGCAAGATCAAAGAACGCCCGCGAGGGTTTCCCTATTAGAACCGCTTTCTTTCCGGTTGCAAATTCAAGAGCGGTCACAAAAGGACCTGCGGAGAGTATGAGCCCATCCGGGGCCATCCAGTAGCGGTCCCTCTCAAGAGCAATGAGATCGGCTCCTTCGAGCAGAGCCCGGAACGCGGCATTGAGGTTTTGATACGTGAACTTTTCCCCGGCATCGCCCACAATAATGAGTTCGGCTCCGTTTTTTTTGGGTGGTGGATATTTGGGAAAGTCCCGCCCAACATCTCCGGTTACCAGAAGGCGGATGTTGTATCTTCCGGTTTTTTTCAGATACGCGGCCGCGGCAATTGCCGGTGTGAAAATCAGGGATTCCGGGATTGTGAGCCCCATTTGGGAGAGATTATTTGCAATGGTTTGCCGACATTTCCGGGTAGTATTCGAAACAAACCGGTACGAGTACCCCTGCTCTTCGAGGAACCGGATTGCTCTGTCAGCACCCGGGATCGCCTTGTTTCCGGTATACATGACCCCGTCAAGGTCAATTAAAAATCCCCGAATATTGCTCAACAATCCCCCTCCCGAAGTACCCGACCGATCCGTTTGAAAATGCACTGCCGCCTCATTATCCTATTGTGTTCTGCTACCTGTTACATTTCATATTTTGTGTTCAGTTTTGTGTTCCCTGATCTGACACCGGAACGAACTCTCATAGTGAGGTGCCTGATCATCATCTCATTCGGCAAACTCCGATGGCCCTGCGATCTCTCTCACTTTCACCCCGCATGGCAGGGTGTTTAATTATCCCGGTTTAGGACTTTTGTGCAGTCAATGACTGCAACACATCATACTCCACGGGCCGGCCTGCTCTGGCAACAGTGTGTCCAGGGCATGCGTGAATATGAAGTAATCCGTGACGGGAATGTCTTTTGCACCAATTTTTCTTCATCCTTTGTGTTTTCTTCCGAATATGAAGAAGCCCGACGGTATCTCGCGTCCCTGCTCACCCAATACGAGGGCATGTCATTTAATTCTGTTTTCGATGGAACGGAAGTGGAGAATGACGGGGGAACCTGTGTCGTGCAGAAGAGCCGGCATGCACTGGCTCATCACGATGTCGCTAACCTGCGTTTCAGAGATGAGATCACGCAGGATCTTTCTCTTGTACACGGGATTGGCCCGGTAACCCAGCAGAAGCTGAAGCAGAGGGGGTATGTAACAATCAGCGACCTCTGTCAGCACCCGCGATACCGGGCTGATGCAGAGGAGGTGCTCTCCTGCCTCTCTGATGGAAACACCTGCGAGATCATGCATCTTATAGGTCGCAGGCATTCACAATCGCATCACAGTATCCTGGGTACGACCGGCATGCACGAACCGGAGGATTTTGTCTTCTTTGATATTGAGACCCTTGGATTGTTCAGCCGCCCCATTATCCTGTTTGGCATTGCTTCACTTGAAAACGGCCACCTTTCTGTTGACCAGTACCTGCTCCGGGATGTTGAAGAGGAACAGGCAGCATTGCTTGCCACCGTGGAACATCTTTCCGGGGATCACCCGGCTCTCGTCACGTTCAACGGAAAATCGTTCGATCTTCCCTATCTCGCGGATCGCCTGGCCTATTATGGGAGGGGATCTCCGGGAGTTATCCCCCATTACGATATGCTCCATTTCAGCAGGAGGCGGTGGAAAGGAGAGTTCCCGTCACTTCGCTTAACCGCACTCGAAAAAGAGATCCTGGGTATCAGCCGGAGTAAAGACGTTCCCGGCCAGATGGTGCCGGAATTCTATGCAGCATACCAGCGTAGCGGGAACTGCGGGCCCCTGGTTCCTATCCTTGAGCACAACCGGCAGGATGTGGTCTCGCTCGCGTTACTCTTCTTCCATCTCGTGGGGGAATCCTATGGCTGTACCTGATCTCCTTCGTCTTCTTGATACTATTCCGGCTTACCAGAGCCGGGTTACCCATATTGAGACAACAGGGCCTGTTCCCGCTCACTACGGGAACCTCGACCCACTGTTATCTCCCGCCCTTGATGGATACCTGGTACAGCAGGGGATACACCTGTACTCTCACCAGTGCGATGCGATAAATGCGGCTCGGGCCGGAAAGAATGTGATTCTCACCACCCCGACCGCGAGTGGCAAGACTCTTGCCTTCAATATTCCGGTCTTTGACATGCTGGAATTTGACCCGCTTGCCCGGGCGCTGTATCTTTATCCGACAAAAGCCCTGGCAAACGATCAGTTGATCCCGATTGGGCAGATGAGCCGGTTTTGCGGAATACCGGCCCGTGCTGCAATCTATGATGGCGATACACCCCAGTCAAAGCGGGCAATGATTCGGGAAAAATCCCGGGTGATCCTTTCAAATCCTCATGAAATCCATCACATTCTGTGCTGGCATACCAAGTGGCGGTCATTTTTGTCGAATCTCCGATACATTGTCATTGATGAAGCCCATCGTTACCGCGGGGTATTTGGTTCGCATATCGCCTTTGTTATCCGGCGCCTCGTCCGGTTGTGCAGACATTATGGTTCAGAACCCCAATTCATCCTCTCGACCGCAACGCTTGCAAACCCCGAAGAGTTTGCCTGTCGCTTGACAGGTCAGGGTTTCATCAGCATCGATGAAGACGGGTCTCCTCACGGAAGGAAACATTTCGTCCTGTACAACCCCTTCTCCGGGGGCATCAGCGAGAAATCCGCACACCAGGAAACAAAAGACCTCCTGGTCTCATGTGTAAAAGAAGACCTTCAGACTCTCTGCTTCACAGGATCCCGGAAGATGGCGGAGCTGGTAACGCTCTGGGCCCGCGAGGATGCCCGGCTCTCATCTGCCCGGCTCGCAGATTCAATATCTGTGTACCGGGCAGGGTTTTTACCGGAGGAACGCCGGACTATCGAGCAGCAGCTGAGGGATGGCTCAATCAAAGGTGTGGTCTCGACCAATGCGCTTGAACTTGGGATCGATATCGGGAGCCTTGATGCCGTCATCATCTCCGGGTACCCGGGAACCATGATGTCAACCTGGCAGCAGGCCGGCCGGGCGGGACGAAAAGGAGGGGACGCGCTTGCTATCCTGGTTGCGCAGGGAAATCCTCTTGACCAGTACTTCATGCAGCACCCGGACCGGTTCTTCAGCAGATCGCATGAACATGCAATTATCGATCCGGAAAATCCGTACATTCTTTCCGGCCATCTTCTTTGCGCTGCTGCGGAACTGCCTCTGAATGAAGAGACCGACCGACAGTACTTCGGGAGTATGATGGAAGAGCACCTCCACGATCTCCAGTCCAACGATCTGCTCAGGAAAACCTCGCGCGGGTGGATCTACTCGGGACGGGGCCGGGCGGCTGAGGCCGTTCGTCTTGACGGAATACCGGGAGAAACGTTCCGGATCCTGTGCCACGGGAAGCTCCTGGAGACCATGGACCGGGGCCAGGCCTACCGGGAAGCCCACACGGGGGCCATCATGCTCCACCAGGGTGAGACCTACATTGTCAACGAGATGGATCTGGAGACTCACACCATACGTGTCACTGAAACCAGCGCAGATTACTACACGCAGCCATTACGGGATGTGGATCTGGAAATTCTTGAAGCGCTGGAGACAAAAGAGTTCAATGGCATGAAATGCGCATTCGGGGATGTGGAAGTGACCGAACACTTTACGGGTTACAAGATCAAACGCCATGACACCATCATCGGTATCGAGCCTCTCTCGCTTCCGCCTCTGACGTTCAGGACCCGGGCGTTCTGGATTGTACCTCCTCCGCAGGTTGAACAAAGCGTGAACGCGGCCAGTTGTGATCTCGCCGGGGGTCTCCACGGTGCGGAACACGCGATCATTGCCCTTATGCCCCTTCATGTGATGTGTGATCGCTGGGATGTCGGTGGTTTGTCCTCCTCCTCGTTTGGCAATACCGGAGAACCGGTTATCTTCGTCTATGATGCATATGAAGGTGGGATCGGGCTTGCAGAGAAAGCGTACGAGATCCTGCCTCGTCTTTTCACAAGCGCATATGAACTGGTCCGGGACTGCCCGTGCGAGGATGGCTGTCCTTCCTGCATCCACTCGCCCAAATGCGGGAATGATAACCAGCCGCTTGACAAAGAAGCGACTGCTCACATTCTTAAAAATCTCTGCTGCGAGCCGGAAAAATCCGGGCCGGCAGCAATCCTTCCTGTATCAGAATCCGCCTCATCCTGAATCGGGCAGATCAATCCACAAGGATCTGATGGGGCTCTGGCAGATCATCATCAAAGAGGAAGAGGTCATCGATCTTTGCATTGAGCGCCCGTGCCACATCATGAGCGAGTTTTAACGAGGGATTGTACTTCCCCTGCTCGAGGAAGACGATGGTCTCCCGCCGGACACCCACGGCTCTTGCAAGATCCTCCTGCGTAAGGGAGAACTTTGCCCTGTACTCCTTAATCCGTGTCTGCATGGGATCCTCGGGATTTGTTATCCAATATTGGTTGTTCTCATACACATGCTCTGCCATGAGTGGGCAAAAGCCCATTTAGTCGACATCTCCTTTCCGGAAGAGCCATGCCTGGTAGACCACTGCTGAGAGTGCAAGGACAACGACCGAGAGGCCCAGCGCGTTCTGGGTTGTAAGTACAAGAAGCCCGGTATAGTCCAGCCAGAAGAGTGCTGTCATGAAGAAGAGCCCGGTCAGCCAGGCATAGGTTATTCCGAACGCACCGATCTTCTTCGATCGTTCGTCCGATTCCGGGTCGTCACCGTATCTCCGGTGCCGGGTGATGCCGGTGATCAGGAATACCATCCCAGCGCAGAGCATGATGGTGCCGATGATAGCCTCGCCACCGGTCATCAGTATGAAGAAGATGCTGCTGATGATCATGATGGCTCCGATAATAATCCGGTACATGTTTCTTGGTTTCATGGTCTCGTACCTGTATGTTATCTATTTCTAACACAGGGATATTAATGTTATGTATTTCTAACAACAATCTCTTCATGCGGTTCTAATGGCGGGAAAAAAGGATATTATTCGGTAATAACCGACCGGACCGAGAGAAAGACCGGGCCCCGGACATCGACTTTCTTTTTATTGTCCGTGATGAACCGCATGGCGAATTCATCGATCTTCAGGTTGATGTCGCTTGGGAGTTTTGCCATCTTGACCTGTACCGTTGTTCCCTTTCCGCACCGGGCAGCTTCTTCGATACGGGCCGCAGCCTGAGCTGAGACCGCAGAAAGGTAAGAGATCCCGGTTGGGATGCCCTCCGTGCGGACCTGGTTCCACTTCTCTGCATCCGGAACGCCGAGAACAGAACCATCATGGACGAAGATCTCGTTGGCACAGGCCGGCCCGCAGAGTTTTGCATTCGATTCCGTCTCCTCAACAACGACTTTCACATTAGTATTGCCAAGCATACCTTCCCATGCTTCGAATTCACAGGGTCCCTGTGCCGTGCCGTTGGCTGCGGCAACCCTCGCGATTGCTGCTGCAAGGATCCTCCCCTCAACCGAAGTCGGCTCCTCACGCAGGTGAACCGCTCTGGCAATCTCACGGTCGGAAAGATGGCGGGGGAAGAACTGCGGGAAGCAGAGCTGCCGGACATCGTTGGAATTGTAGGCGATCATCGCGAGCCGCTCAACACCAAGACCGAGGTTCATGACCGGAACACCGACCCCGTATTCCGCGAGTGCGGACGGGGAGTACATCCCAAATGTTGCCACCTCGACCCAGCCATGGACCGGGTGCCGGGCATAGACCTCGGTCTGGGTATCCGGCATGTAGTACTTGGAGCGTTTCTCGTCCGGCTGGAACCGGAAATCCGTGTAACCGAATGCGGAGAGGAGAGCCTCGCTGACCGCCTTCCCGTCATCAATACTCACATCGTTGCCGGCAACAATACATGATGCGGAGTGGTAGGTCATGAGCCGTGTCGGCCCTTCCGCCTGCTCCCGCCGGAAGCAGCGGTCGACCGAGAAGAGCCGGAGCGGAAGCGGGCTCTTATCCCAGATAGAGCCGAGTGTCATGAACCAGCCGCTCGTCATATGGCTGCGGAGAGTTGAACGTGAAGATTCGGGAGCAAGCTCGCGGAACTCCGGGAAAACCGCGTCAAGGATATGGACAACAACCCCGTCGTCAGTCTCAAGAACTTTTGAGAGTTCGAACGTCAGTTCATCACCATCGATCTCGGACTTCTTGTAGGCATGGAGCGTCTCGCGAAGTTTCTCCTCGGTTGCGGAGGGCATCGTCCTTCCGAGGATCTCGTTTATCCTGTCAAGCCGTTCTTTGGCAATCCCCACGTTCGGGCGCGGGAGACCCCCGAGGTAGAATACCCGGTCGAGCACGGCCATTGCCTCCGGGCCGAACTGGCGGTAAATATCCTTTTCATCAATGATGACCGGGACCTCGGCCTCATCAAAGCCCATTGAGAGATAAGTCTCGCGCAGACGGTTGATGGTGGCAAAGACCGGGTGCGCCTGCGCCCGCTTGTAGACCCGGCACGGGTAGGTATCCGCATGGGCTGCCGGTGTCAGGACCGATGGGCCGTCGTGCCATGCCCCTTCGAAGTTCTCATGCGATTTTTGTTTCCAGTCCTCGGGATTGAATCTCATGTCATATGCTCCAGCACTACCACTCTGCTCAGTTTGTTCTCGTCCTTGAACCGGTAATCACATGCAGCTTCGACCTTCTCCGCAAAGGCCCGCACTTCTGCATGTTCCGGCATATTCTCTCTTGCCAACCGGTTTCTACTGTATCCCAGATACATATATCCCTTTATTTCCACAAAGGTTGCGCCCGATTCCTGCAGGATCGCGGCATACTGTTCCGGTGCGAAATCATTGAGCCCCTTAACAAGAGTAATCCGGATTGCCGACCTGCGGGTGCCCAGCAACCGGAGGCTCTCCTGTATCCTGTCCCAGTAGTTTTCCTGTGGCCGGCAGATCGCATGATAGGTCTCGCGGTCCGGCGCATCCAGCGAAATATACATCTGTAACGGGTTACACCTCCGGAGCATTTCGGGATTGGTTCCATTACTCACAAGAAATGTGGTGTATCCGTTATCGTGTAACCGATCAATGAGTTCCGGGAGCTGTGAGTAGAGAGTCGGCTCTCCCGAAAGCGAGATCGCGATATGCTTTGGGTCGATTGCCTCCTGCCACCGCTCATCCGTCACCGTGTTGTCAAGCACCGCATTATAGCCGGCGAGTGCTTTCTTCTGGTACTTGTGGAGGCCGGCGAGGATGGTCTCCGGTGGGCACTCCACGTCTTCCTGCGGTTCGTGCTCAAAGGATCGCCAGCAGAAGAGGCAGCGCTGGTTGCAGCGGAGCGTTGGCGTCATCTGGACGCAGCGGTGGCTGTCGATCCCGTAGAACTGGTGCTTGTAGCACATTTCACCGCCCTGGAGGGCACGCTTGCACCACATGCAGGGTTTGAGTGCTGCGGTTGAAGCCGGAGAAAAAAACTGGTATCCCTGCCTGCGCAGGGGATCACATTGTGTGGATGGCATCGATCCCGAGCGTTTCGAGCGCTTCCTTTAAGGTGTTTTGAACCGCTTTCACGAGGGTGAGGCGCCTGTTGCGGACTGCCCCCTCACTCCTGAGCACCGGCTCGAAATGATAGAATGTGTTGAACGTATCTGCCAGCTCGCGGGCATAGGTGGCAAGGATGTGCGGGCGGAGCTCGGTCACCACGCTGTCGATAACCATCGGGAAGCGGGCGATCTGCTTGGCAAGTGCAATTTCCTGTTCAGTCTCAAGATCAAAGCATTCGGTGAATGATTCCACCTTATCAAGAATACTGCAGGCGCGGGCATGGGCATACTGGATGTACGGCCCACTCTGCCGCTCGAAGTCAAGCGCATCCTTCCAGTCAAAGACCGTACTCTTCTCAGGTGAGACCTTCACGATATCGTAACGGATAGCCGCAAGCCCGACCGATTCAGCGATTGACTTCCGCGTTTCTTCTTCAAGTTCCGGCCTCCGCGCGGTAACTTCGTCAAAGGCGCGTTTCCGGATCTCGGTGATAAGGTCATCGGCAGATACGAACTTGCCAGCGCGGGTACTCATCGATCCCTCGGGCAGCGAGACAAACTCGAAGTGAACGATCTCCGGAACTCTCTCTCCGAGGAGTTTCATCGTGCACTGGAGCTGGGCTCCGATAAGTTTGTGATCTGCACCCAGAACATCAATGACCCGGTCAAAGTTTGCCCCTTTCCATGCATGGTAGGCAAGGTCACGGGCTGCATACACCGAAGTGCCGTCGCTCCTGCGGATAACGTACTTGTTCTCGAACCCGAACTCCGAAAGATCGAGAGCAAGGGTCTCCTCTTCGCGTGCCTGCGGCATCTCTTTGAGCTTGTTGACGATCCGCTCAGTATCCCCGTTCCGGATAAAGTCGCTCTCCCAGACAAAACGGTCATGGGCAACGTTGAGGTCCTTCATCGTCACTTTAAACCCGTCAAGGCACCGGCTCACCTCTTTTCTGAACTTCCTGACGGTTGCCGGGTCGCCATTCTCGATCAGCTGCATCAGGACATTGACCTGCTGGGTGATGCCCTCGTCCTTCTGGATCTCCTGGTTTGCCGCGATATAGACCCGGGCAATGTGAGCGTCCTCCTTCTCTCCCTCGATTTGCGTACTGTCCAGGTTGTCGAAACCCCAGACCACAATGGCGATCTGGCGGCCCATATCGTTCACATAGTACTGAACTTCGAGCGGGTAGCCTGCCTTGCGGAATGCCCGGGCGAGGGTGTCGCCGATGATCGAGTTTCTGATATGTCCTACGTGGAGGGGGCCGTTCGGGTTGGCACTGGTGTGTTCGAGGACAACCCGTACGGT
Source organism: Methanomicrobiales archaeon HGW-Methanomicrobiales-3 (assembly GCA_002839605.1). Lineage (GTDB taxonomy): Archaea > Halobacteriota > Methanomicrobia > Methanomicrobiales > Methanospirillaceae > Methanoregula. The sequence continues at coordinate 78,966 of PGYK01000007.1, forward strand.
CTTCTTTGGCAGGTTGCCGTACCCGGGCCGGACTGCTGCCCGCAATACCTCGCTCACGTATGCACTGCCGAAAATGAAGTTAAGATACGGTCCTTTTGCCTCAATTGTTACCCCGGCAAGAGCGGGGTTCTTTGTAAGCTCTGCGGCCAGGTCCTGTGCAATCTTCACCGGTGCCTGTTTCTTCTGTTTGGCGAGGGCGAATGCAATCGTGGAAGCAAGATCCGCGTGTTCGCCGCCATCGGTTAGCAGGGCGTCATCTGTACCGGTGGTTTCCCTGATCGCGTTCCCGATGACCGTGTACATATCGTGCAACATTTAGAATCCCGTCCTGTAGCGGAGAATGGCCGCTATTCCTCCGAATGCCGAGAAGAGGATCGAGCCCTCTTCGAAATCATCGGAGATGATCTCCACCTTTGAATTACTCTGATCGGCGAGTTTTGTCAGCTCGTCCACGATATCGATCTCTTCTTCGAGTATGAGCGGTGCCGTGCACTTCGGGCAGTTGCCAAAATCGATGTCAGCAATGGTTTTTCCTGCCTCAATACTGACAGTCTTCTCGACTGCGTAATCGCAGCTCTGGCATTTGATCTTCAGCCGGGATTTCCTGAGCGTAGCAGAGAGAAGGAGCGTGTCAACAGCCCCAATCTCAAGGTTGTGCCGGATACTGTCTTCCCCATAGGCTGCAAGCCCGCCGTCTTTTACGAGTTCCCGCAGGAACCGGTCCATGAACGCCTTCTCCTTGACAACCGTCATGCCCTTGAGGGCATCCTGTGCTGCATCAACGAGTTCAGCGAGCCCGTCCTCATTGGTATAGGCAACATCAAAGAGCCCGACAATCCGCTTCTGGACCTCGTGGTGGAGGTAATTCCCCCGTTCGAACTCTTCCTTGGTCGGGCTTGGTCCGCCAATCAGGACACCCTTGAACCGCTCGAAGAAGTCCTTCTCGGCAAGGAAGATGGCGCTTGAGCGCTCCCCGACTTTTGTGTAGTGCTCATCGATGGCGATCTCACGCAGGCGGCCGAACCGGGCAGCGGACTGGCCGCCTTTCCGCTGCTTGCCCGGGACCGTGGAGGTTGCCCCGCCCATCGGCTCAATCCGGTTGCCGCGCAGAAATCCCCAGAATGCTTCACGGCGATCGATGACGAGGAGACCATACACATACTTCTCCTCGAGCATCTTGAGGAGGGGTTCGAGTTCGAAGTTCGAACTGCACCGGTACATGTAGAGGTTGAGCGGCTCCGGGGGCTCGATGATGGTACACTGGAGATCTGATCGGTCCCCGAACGTCTTCACCGTGCCACAAAAAACCGCAAGACCTTTCTCCGGCGGACGCTTGTATGCTTTGAGGCGCGAGAGGATAGAGGAGATGGCGCTCTGGACATTGACTTTTGTCTGCTTGCTCTTGATGTTGGCGCACTGACCGAACTCGTCCTTGAGCTGGTTGGTCACATCGTAGATCTGCTTGTCGGGCGGGATGTAAAGCGTGATAAGTTCCGTGCCGTCTCCCTGTTGCGACTGGATCTTCTCTAAAACTTTCTTGAACTCATACCGCTTCCGCGCGTCGTCCATCTCCACTTCTTCTGCCATTGCCGGATTCAAACCTCTCTAGTAAGCTTATACCTATTCACCCGCGGGGGGCATAAATTTGCGCCCATTCTGAGATGATCTTCTCGTCCACATCGGAATTGATGCCATGGCTTCCGGAGAACTCAGCGAAGGTTTTTGGGTCCCGTGCGTGGGAAAAGATCTGCTCCCCATTCTCAAACGGGATGATGGGATCCGCTCGTGCATGGAAAAGCCAGACTGGTCGTGGCGATATCCTTTGGATATACGTACTGGGTTCAATGGATGTAGCGAACCGCACCGGATCCCCGTAAAGACCCTGTCCGATTACGGCGTCCCGGAGCCCCCAGTCCGAGGTGGAGATTCCTACGAATCCGGCAAAGTCCGGATCCACGCCCGCTGCCACAGCACTATACCGGCCACCATTGCTCGATCCCATGGCGTATACCGGTACCTGGTATTTCTCGGCCAGCATCTTCCGCGCTGAAATAAGATCGCAGACACTCTGGTAATACTGGGGCATCTCGCCTTTCCCAAACATTGCATAATCCTGCTGGATCAGCTGCTGGCCAAACGGGAGGCCTGCGGTCTCCCCGCCATTGCCCCGTGTGTCGACAAAGAGGAAGGCATATCCTGCTGAGGCGAACCGGACCATTCGCTCTTCGTGCCCGGCAAGTCTCTCCCCGGCACCCGGTGCATAAACCACTGCCGCCACCGGGCTTTTCGGGGCAGCAAGGTACGTAACCACATCCCCGTTATCAGTGTGCAGCACAATGCGGGATTTTGTATACGTTTCGTTGGCCGCGAGCAGCTCTTCGTTTGCGGTAACCGGAGCACATTTCAGGTTCAGGATCCCATCCTGGTCAACCGTATACGTGGACGCGGCAGGGGCTGTGTAACCGGTGCAGCCCGCAGTTGCAAGGCAGACCTGGATAAGGACAGACAGGATGATGAGGGAGCGCACGGTCAGCACCTAAAGACAGCGACAGATCAGGCAGATGGTCTTGGCATCCGTGATGGTCCCGTCCCGGACCATGGCGGGAAGGTCCCGTGTTGAAATGTCAACAACCTCGATCACCTCATCCTCATCTTTCTCAAATTCCTGCGAAGGAGAAAGGCCCCGTGCCTCAAAGAGGAAGATCTTCTCATCTGTATATCCGGGGGTGGTGATGATATGCCCCCGGGGTTCGATCCTCTGTGCGGCAAACCCCGTCTCCTCGATGAGTTCCCGGCCGGCAGCTGCCAGCGGATCTTCACCAGCCTCCAATGCTCCTGCCGGTGCTTCAAGGATGTAATCATCGATGGCATACCGGTACTGCCGGATAAGCTTGCACCGGTCCCCCTCAATGGGGAGCATGGCTACTGCGTTGCTCGGGTGCACGATCAGTTTCTGCCGGATCAGCCCGTTCGGGAGGCCGACATCCCGCTGTTCGATCCAGAGCCTCCGCCCGCGAAAGATCTCCATTTACACCTCGTATTCGATGGGGTCTTTGATCCCGACAGCCGAAAAGGCCTCCTTTCGGAAGTGGCACGAACCGCAGGTACCGCAGGCCTTCCCCTCGTTCCGGTAGCAGGACCAGGTATGCTCGTAGGGTACACCGAGCTTCTGTCCCTCGTGCAGGATGTCGGTCTTGGTCATGTGGATGAATGGTGTGATGAGCGAGATCTTTGTGGTATCCTTTGTCCCGAGATCGATGACTTTCTGGAATGCCTCGATGAATACCGGCCGGCAATCTGGATACCCGCTGTAGTCAAGCGACTGGACGCCGATGAAAATCGCGTCTGCACCTCGTGCCTCGGCAAAACTCGTGGCGATTGCAAGAAGATTGGCGTTCCGGAATGGCACGTAGGTGTTGGGTATATGCGCCCGGGCCGGGTCGAACTCCTCGACTCTGATTTCCTTATCAGTTAGGCTGCTCGCCCCGAACTTGGTGAAGTAGTCGAGGTTGATCTCGACAAAGGCTTCGGCATTGAGGAGGGCCGCGATCTTCTTTGCACAGGCAAGTTCCTTTCCTTGTGTGCGCTGACCATAGTTCAGGTGCAGGGCAAGGATATCGTATCCCCTGCTCTTTGCAAGATACGCAAGGGTGGACGAATCCATGCCACCTGACAGTAAACAGACTGCTTTCATTATTGAACTCCGAGAATCTTGTGCAACTGAACCTGGAACCGGACCGGCAGGTTGTTCGTGAGGACGAATTTTACTACAGGCGCATAATCTGTCCCGAATACCGGCGAGAAAAACACCTCGCCTTTGATGGGGTGGGTTTTCATGATGTCCTGCGCATACCGGCAGTCAGCTTCGTTGCTCACGACAAACTTTACGCTGTCCTCATGACGGATCTTCGCCAGGAGCGCGGGATGACTTACCTCGCCCGATGAGGGGCATTTGACATCCATACAGATGGATGCGTAGGGCTGCAACCGGCTGAAATCAAGCGTGCCGTTCGTCTCGATATCGATAACGGCTCCCCGTTTGTGGAGGGATGCGAGAAGACGTTCGAGTTCATCCACCTGGAGCAGCGGCTCGCCGCCGGTTATACATACATAGGATGGATTGGTACGCCAGACCTGTTCCAGAATGGCATCGAGGCTCATCTCCATTCCAGCGCCCTGTGACGTCGGGGTGTCACACCAGCGGCAGTGGAGATTGCAGCCCGCCAGCCGGATAAAGAGGCAGGGCTTTCCCTGGTTCTTCCCCTCTCCCTGGAGACTTGTGAAAATTTCCTGGATCTTCATTCTCTGAGCTCAGCACATGACGTCGGGGATTCCCAGACACGGATTTTTGGTACTGTTGCCTTAATTCCATAGTCCTTGCAGACTGCGTAGAGATCGTCGCGGATAAGGACAGCAATCAGTTCGCTCGTGGGATCGCCCGGAGTTGTGATGACCGGATGGAACTCGCTGATGCGGGGGACCATGGGATCCTCACTGTTGAGGATGATCTGGTGATCGTATTTGTTGATCACTTTCTTAATCAGGCTGTAATCGATCAGGATTTGCGTTTTTTGGTCCGGTTCCCCCTCCATCCAGACCTCCACTTTCCACCGGTGCCCATGGAGATTGGCGCACTTCCCCTCATAATGGAGCAGGCGGTGGCTCGTATCGATCTGCACCTCTTTATAGATCCCGACTTTCATTGCTCATCATTGACCTTAGGGGGATATAATGTTATTATCCTGAACGATCAATAGTATAAGACAGGCAGGTGGAGTGCCACAATTTATAAATCGATCACCCGCGTTAGTACATATCCCAATGTGGGTTATCGATAACCACAAAATCAATTTAAAAGAGGCTATTTAATGGGACAGGGTAAATTTGCAGCCAGAAAGATGGTTCGGGACTCAAATAAGTTCCGGTGGGCAGACAAGAACTACGCCCGCCGCGAGCTCAATCTCGATGTGAAGTCAGACCCGTGCGAGGGCGCTCCGCAAGCGAGAGGTATCGTGCTTGAGAAGATCGGTGTCGAGGCAAAACAGCCCAACTCCGCAATCCGGAAGTGTGTGCGCGTCCAGCTGATCAAGAACGGCCGGCAGGTCAGCGCATTCGCCGTCGGCGATGGTGCCATCAACTTCATCGATGAACACGATGAAGTCGAGATCGAAGGTATTGGCGGTCGTCTCGGTCGTTCAATGGGAGATATCCCCGGCGTCCGGTACGTGGTCACCAAGGTGAACAATGTCTGCCTCCATGAGATGGTCATTGGCAGGAAAGAGAAGCCGCGCAGGTGATTTGAGATGTCAGAAGCAGCAGCCGGAAAGAAACTCCTGTTTAACCAGTGGGATGCCTCCGAAGTTACGGTCACCGACCCAAGCCTCATGCGCTATGTAACCCTCACCTCCCAGATCATCCCCCACTCCTGCGGCAAGTTTTCCCGCCAGGAATTTGGAAAGAGCAACATGATGATCGTTGAGCGGTTGATCAACCGTCTCATGCAGACCGAGAATAATACCGGAAAGAAGCAGCTGGCTATCCGGATCGTGCGGGATGCGTTCGAGATCATCAACAAGAAGACCAAGCGCAACCCAATCGAGGTGCTGGTCGAGGCAATCGCCAATTCGGGCCCCCGCGAAGAGACGGTCCGTTTAAAATACGGTGGTATCAATGTCCCGAAGTCTGTCGACACTGCACCCATGCGCCGGGTCGATACCGCAATCCACTTCATTGCCGAAGCAACCCTCAAAGGGTCAAGCACCAGCAAGAAGAGTGCAAGTGCAGTTCTCGCCGATGAAATCATCGCCGCATCCAAGGGCGATATGAAGTGTTACTCGGTCGGGAAAAAGGAAGAACGCGAGCGCATTGCAAAATCCGCCCGTTAAATTATCTTTTTTTGAGGTCATTTCATGTCCCGCGGCAAAAAATCTATTGAGCGCGCAACTGAGCTCATGAAGGATCCGAAGCACATTCGGAACATCGGTATTGTTGCACACATCGACCACGGCAAAACGACGCTCTCCGATAACCTGCTTTCAGGTGCAGGCATCATCTCTGAGGAACTTGCTGGAAAGCAGCTCTTCATGGACTCAGATCCCGAAGAGCAGGCCCGTGGTATCACCATCGACGCATCCAACGTCTCGATGGTGCATGAGTACGAAGGCCAGGACTTTTTAATCAACATGATCGATACGCCCGGTCACGTTGACTTTGGTGGCGACGTCACCCGTGCGATGCGTGCGGTTGACGGTGCAGTCGTCCTCGTAGACGCAGTCGAAGGCACCATGCCCCAGACTGAGACTGTTCTCCGGCAGGCCCTCAAGGAAGGTGTCCGCCCCGTTCTCTTCATCAACAAGGTCGATCGGCTCGTCAATGAGCTGAAAGTCGATGAGATGGAGATGCAGATCCGTCTCGGCAAGGTAATTGACAAGGTCAACAAGCTCATCAAAGGGATGAACGAGGAAGCCTACAACAGCGGCTGGAAACTTGACGCCGGAGCAGGTACTGTAGCTTTCGGATCCGCGCTCTATAACTGGGCAGTATCGGTCCCCTTCATGAAGAAGAGCGGGATCTCCTTCAAGGTTGTTTTCGATAAGTGCCGTGCCGGAGATATGAAATATCTGGCAAAGAACAGTCCGCTCTCGGATGTTCTCTTGGATATTGTGGTCAACAAGCTGCCAAACCCGCTTGATGCACAGAAGCGCCGTATCCCCGTCATCTGGCATGGAGATAAGGAGACCAAGGAAGGAAAGGCAATGATCGACTGCGACCCGAATGGTCCGGTCGCACTGATGGTCACCGATATCTCCTTCGATCCCCATGCAGGGGAAGTCGCCACCGGGCGTCTCTTCTCCGGCAGCCTCAAGCGCGGCGACACGCTCTATGTTATGGGATCGTCAATGAAAGAGAACCGCCTCCAGCAGGTAGGGATCTTCATGGGACCCAAGCGTGTTGAAGTCGATGCGATTGTTGGTGGCAACATCGCTGCGGTCACCGGTCTCCGTGACGCAGTTGTCGGTTCCACGGTCACTAACCTTCTCGAAATCACCCCGTTCGAATCCCTCAAGCACTATTCGGAACCCGTCATGACTGTTGCCGTCGAGGCAAAGAACATGAAGGATCTGCCCAAGCTCGTTGAAGTGCTCCGGCAGGTGGCCAAGGAAGACCCGACGCTGGTCATCACCATCAACGAAGAGACCGGCGAGCACCTCATCTCCGGTATGGGTGAACTGCACCTTGAGATCATCACCGGTCGTATCAAGCGCGACAAGGGTGTCGAGATCGTCACTTCACCGCCAATTGTCGTGTACCGTGAGACGGTCACCGGCAAGGTAGAAAATGTCGAAGGGAAATCCCCCAACCGCCACAACCGCTTCTACTTCACCCTTGAACCATTAGCCGATGAGATTGTAACCCTTATCAAGAAAGGCGAGGTCTCGATGAACCAGCAGCTGATCGAGCGCCGTGATGCGCTGGTTGCGGCAGGCATGGACAAGGACGATGCCAAGAGCATCAAGATGATCAAGGGCACCTGCATGCTCATCGACAGGACCAAAGGTATCCAGTATCTCAACGAGACCATGGAACTGATCATCGAGGGTATTCACGAGGCACTCGCGGGCGGCCCGCTCGCAGATGAGCCTGTCCAGAACCTCAAGATGACCCTTACCGATGTCAAGCTCCACGAGGATGCAATCCACCGTGGTCCCGCACAGGTCATCCCCGCAGTCCGTGGCGCCATCAAGGGCGGCATGCTGATTGCAGGCGACTCTCTCTTAGAGCCAATCCAGAAGATCCAGATCACCGTCCCGATGGACCAGATGGGTGCAGCAACCTCCCAGATCCAGGGCCGGCGCGGTCAGGTATTCGATATGCAGAGCGAGGGCGACACCATCACGGTTGCCGGAAAGGCGCCGGTTGCCGAGCTCTTCGGGTTTGCCGGTGACATACGGTCAGCAACCGAAGGCCGTGCCATGTGGAACACCGAGTTTGCCGGTTTCGAACTCGTTCCGAACAACATGGTCAAGGAAGTTGTTGTTGCAATTCGCAAGCGCAAGGGCTTAAAAGAGCAGATGCCCACCCCGAACGACTACCTCGCGGTATAAGTCCCAATATCCCCCCGTCCCATTTTTCTTTTTTTCGTCGTAGCGTTTCCGGGAGCTGACCGCAACGATAAACAATCCTTCCGCCCAATACTATTGTCAATGGCAGAGGAGACAAAACTTAAAATTGTCGTTTTTGGCGCCTTCGGAGCCGGAAAATCAACCCTGATCACCACGCTTGATCCTGCGGCAAAACATATCGAGGCGAACTGTGCCGGGGGCACCACCACGGTTGCCCTCGACTTCGGCCGGATCCAGGATAACGGGTGCACGATCCACGTCTACGGCACCCCCGGCCAGGAACGGTTTGAGTTTGCGCGGGAAATTATTGCAAAGGGGATGGACGGGGCAATCCTGCTCGTGGATGTAACCACGCCCATGGATGAGTTCACCAGCCATCTTTCCGCGTCCCTCCATGCAGCCAATGTGCCGTTTGTGGTCTTCCTCAACAAGTGCGATGGAGCCGGTGCAGATCCGGATGCATTTGCAGGAAAGTTCGGGACTTCGATAGTTCAGAAGATCTCGGCAAAAGATCAAAAACAGAGCAGGGATGCCCTGATGCAGTTTGTCGGCACCCTGACGCCGCGCCCGAACGGCCACAACCACGGGTAATGTACCTTCCTGCACCATTTTTTGGTCCGGTCGTGCACCAGCCATGATCGGCCTGGTGAGATGGCGAAGGTGAGGTACAGGGTCCCGGGATCCATCAATGAAAATGGCCGGGATGCACCCCCGCGTAAATTTTTTTCATCGCCCCTCTCTGCCCCCAGCTAAAAATTTTATGGCAGGATCTGATTGATCGACCCTGACATTCACGTCGGAGAGATATATTTTTTGTAGGTTATGGAACCCGATTGTAGGTTAATTATCCTACAATCGGCAGGGGAATTTACTGCTTTTGATCGCGATTGAAAAATTTTGGCCGCGATCCAGGATCGGATCCGAACCTGAAGAGTGCAACCCCTTGATGAAAATTCTGTAATCTGTCGTGTTTCCGTGTGCACCAGGTTTCTTCCAACCCGAAGTATGCGTGCACCAAAACACCACGTTCCGGTTCTCTTCTTAAACTTCCCGCGGGAAATGCCACTTTGCCAGGTAATAGATCCCGGCGATGATCATCACGGCGCTGATTGCCGCGATCACATACCCCCCGATCTCCATGCTGCAGGTCTGCCGCCCGTCCGTTTCGGCTGCAAGGCGCGCACAGTTCATCGGGAAATCGATCAGCAAAAACCAGATAATATAGCAGTTTGCGAGGATCTCCCCGATGACCGCAAGGGAGGGGATGGTCATGGACTGGAGTCCCAGGTTCTCTGAATCGGGGGGGATATCGGTGCTCATACTCACATGTATACCGGCCCATGGTAAAAATGGTGCTGGAGTCTGTGACTCGCCTGCAGGTTCAGCCCTGCAATGGTATATGAGTGTCCCTGAAAATATCAGCAGCATTCTGCACCTCTACCGGGGACGTGAATTCTCTCGTTTTTTGCTGCGGGACCGTGCCCGTTTCCTGCCCCTGTTCACCGGTAAACCATGTACTCAAGCGCAACCGCAACGATCAAGATTGCCATTCCGGCAAGCGCGACAGGCAGCGTGTAATTTTTCACCGTGGTCCGGATATCATCACCGGTCGTCCGCTGGACGAGCCAGAAGAACGGATCGGTTACATAAGATACTACGCACGAACCGGCGGCAATAAGGAGGATGAGCGGGATGGGGTGGATTGCACCGATAATAACCGAGCCTGCGAGCACCTCCGCGGTGATGACGGCTGTCGTGACCCGCGATCCTTGTGCCGTTGCGAGAAGTGCGGCGATGATGAACGGAACAAGGACAACGGGCAGGAAGAGGGTCAGCTGGAGGAGCGCCTGCTCGGTAAACCCGCTGTGCACGATCACATATCCGAGAGCGCCTGCCCCGCAGATATCGAAGATGATGAGGCCGGCATGCTTTGCCCCGTTCGTGACCGTCCGTGAACGAATCTCATGGGGTGCAAGGGTTATTGCCGTCACTGCTCCTGAGAGCATGATGAAGTTCATGATGCCTACATTCGAGAGGCCGAGAAGAAGAATCGAAACGGGAATGGTGAGGAGGATCACGACAAACGGTGCCCATGCCTGCCAGTGCACACCAAAAAATTCGGCCGACTGACCGGGCAACGAGATCCCTGCAGGGCAGGATTGGCTCTCTTCCCCGTTGCTACCGACGCCCGTGCAAGTACGGCGGATGAAGAGTATTGTCCCGAAAAGCAGGAGAAGAGAGAGCGGAATGGCGATTGCATCGTAATGGAGCGCACTGGTGCCTGCGGAGAAGGCTGTGAAGAGCGGGATAACTGCGGGGGTCGGGTAGATGAGGGTGTACGAGATGATGCTGCCGACAGCGGCAAGATAGAGGAGCATGTTCTGCTTTCTTTTATCAATATCAAGGCATTTCAGGATCGGGACCAGCATGACGAAGGCTGTGACACAGCAGGTAATGGGAACGGAAAGCAGCCAGCCCGAGAACCCGGCAAGAGCGGGCGGGTTTTTGATGATACGCTTTATATCAGCGACGATCTCCTCAGCCTGGTGCCGCTCCTGGATGAATGCTGCTATGACTGCGCCGCAGAAGATGATGATGCCAAAGGCGGAGAAGACTTTGCCGGCACCGGAGACGATCTCCGTAATTGTTGTATCGAGGGTCATCCCTGCAAGAAGCCCAAAGAGGATTGCCCCTCCAACAAGTGTGAAGAATGGAGAGACCCGGTAGTAAATGCTGACCACGGTGATCAGTGCAAGCGTGATAGCGAACGCGATGAGAAGATCCATCGCATCCAGTTCCGCTGAAAAGAAAGAAAAAGGCTTCCTTATCGTCCCGGTCGTACCGGGCTGCTCTGGATCCTGAAGGGAAACGCCAAAATTTTCCTGACAGGCGATATCCTGGCGTGTATCCCGCGATGCACGACATCAGACGTATTGGTATTATCCGAAGGAAAAATTTTCTTCATCCTCCCCATGACCGGCGTTACACAAGATATGGATTACATGCTGACCGGGAGTAACCCAACATTAAAATACAATTTTTTGAATACTCCCCTCCATGCCAAACATTGCCTATTTCGAGATCCCGGCCGACAATGTCGACCGCGCAAAACACTTCTACAAAAATGTCCTCGGCTGGAAGATCGAGCCCATCAGGACGCCAACGCTGGATTTGAAGAGCACCGAAGCAATGGAGTACCAGGAGATGACGCTTCAGAGAACCAACGCTTGGAACCATCAACATGGGCGGACTCTACCACCGCAGGGGAAAAGAGACCATACGGAACTACGTTATGGTGGATGACATCGATGCCGTGCTCGCGAAGGTGGAGAAGTCTGGCGGGAAGATCGTTGAAGCGAAAAATATGATGCAGGGAGTCGGCCTGCTGGCCGTTATCCGGGACCCCGAGGGGAACGAATTTGGTATCTGGACGCCGAAGATGTAAGGGATAGCACCAGTTCTGTCTCTCTTCCCCGTCAGATACCCATGAACTGGCCGGAAGGTTGTATCAGACCATCTCGGCCTTGACAATCACAACGTCCTCTACCGGGCGGTCCCCGGGGCCGGTTCTGGTCTTGCCAATCGTGTCGACAACATCCATCCCCTCGACCACGGTACCGAAGACCGGGTGTTTCCCGTCAAGGAAGTTGTTGTTGACAAGGTTGATGAAGAACTGGGATCCGCCGGTATTGGGGCCGGCATTTGCCATCGAGATCGTGCCGCGGTCGTTCTTGTTGGCGGGTGAGAACTCGTCCTTGATCACATAGCCCGGTCCGCCCCGGCCGGTACCGGTGGGATCGCCGCCCTGGATCATGAACCCGTTGATGACCCGGTGGAAGATAACGCCGTTGTAGTAGCCTTTCTGTACAAGCGTCTCGAAGTTGCCCGCGGTTATGGGCATATCTGCTGCAAGGGCAATGGTTATCGTGCCCATGTTCGTCTCGAGCCGTACGCTCTTGTCTGAAGCGGTTGTCATGGTATTCCACTAGTGTATGGAACCTGGTAATTCATCTGTTTTGTGAGTCCGGAATGATGATGATGATGATGATGGGAGAAAACGTGCTCCCCGGATCTCATATCCCCCAATCGATTGTAATAAAGAGATAGTGTTTGGGGATTCCATCCGCACAAAAAAGCGTTTTTAGATCAGTACGGCTCGGATGATGGTGACGTTCTGCACCGGACGGTAGTTCCCCGCTTTACCGAGTGTCTGGACTTTACCGATTGCATCAACAACCTCCATGCCATCGACCACTTTGCCGAAGACCGGGTGTTTATTGTCGAGATAGTTGTTGTTCACGAGGTTGATGAAAAACTGCGAACCGCCCGTGTTGGCACCAGAGTTTGCCATGGCGAGGGTCCCCCGGTCATTCCGGTTTGTTGAGGCAAACTCATCAGGAATCACGTAGCCCGGCCCGCCCCGGCCGGTGCCGGTAGGATCTCCCCCCTGGATCATGAACCCGTCCATGACCCGGTGGAAGATAACTCCGTCATAGTATCCATCCTTTACAAGGCTCAAAAAATTCCCTGCCGTTATGGGCATGTCCGGATCGAGCGCGAGCGTGATGTCGCCCATACTCGTCTCAAGGCGGACTCGTTCCCAGGATTCGAGTGGCACAGCGGTTGTCTGGGGCTGCACAGTAACTGATGGCAGCGGGCATACCCCTCTCGCGCCAGTGTCGCAGGTATCCGCAGGTGCCTGCTGGGTGCACCCGGCAGTCAGGAGGAGAGCCGCCATCAGGGCGCACAGGATAAGGGTATTTCGGATCGATAGCATTCCTGAATGGTTGGTTGAGAAGAAAAAAATAGGTTGTGGAGGGGGGATGATCGGGATATCCCGTTACTTCTCCGTATCCTCCTTCCGGGATCCGCTGAAGTAGAAGATCCCCCCGATGGCAAGGATCATAGAGATGAACCCGGCTAAAAGGATCATGCTGCCGCGGGAAGTAGCGTTTGTATAATCCTCTGCCGAGACATCGATTGCCAGTACCGCGTAGGTGTTGCCGGTCGAACCGTGGACGGCATCATCGATGGGGGCATAAGCGGTCATGAACGAACCGTATTTGGTGGTGTAGGGCGCGTTTGAGGTTGTTGGACCGGAAAGGGCGAGCAGGATATCATCTTTTGGCGCGGTTGATACTTCGCCAATCTTTGCCGAGCCCTGAGGGTCATCAAGGGTGAGGTCATCGACAAGGAACGTCACCGACTGGTCGGGATTGACCTTGAGGATGTAGGCATTGAGGATGTTATCATTCATACTGCGCATCGTGTGGAGTTTCCTGATGATCGCGACGTAATGCGCAGATCCCTCGTCGCCCGGTTTGATATCGTCAAGATCCGAAGGGGAGATCTGGGTTGCCATAACACTGGCAGTGGATGTTAAGCCCATCTTGAGTGAACTCTGAAGGGCGTCATTCTGGTTATTGTACGCGACCAGGGTGAGCGATCCAATGATAAGGATCACCAGGATCGAGCTGATCAAGACTTTTTTCGAGTAGACCAATGAGCAGTTCATGATCGTAACCTCCTTGTTGCAATACCGATTGCAAGCAGTGCCACACACCCTCCAACCAGGGTGACCATCGATGGCGCGGATTCAGGTGTCGGTGCCGGTGCGGGCTGCATGCTGATGGCAAGCGGGGTTGTCTGCCCGGCCGTTACTAACGCCGTGGTGGAGTAATCGATGTAATTGGTGTACTTGAGCAGTATCGTGTGGCTTCCTGCAGGAATCCCGTTCAGGACTGCCGGGGTGTATCCCTTGAACAGGTTATCAATGTATACCTCGGCACCTGATGGTGTCGAGACGATGTTGAATCCCCCGGTTGCAGGCACCGGTGTCGGGCTGGGGCCGATCGGTGACAGCACCGCGTTGACCGGGTTGACGATATTGGGCTGGACATACACGGTGTTCATCCATTCATTGTACCCGGGCGCCGTGATCTTGAAGAGCCGGTTCCCGCTGGCGACATTATACAGGGTGAGCATGCCGTTTGGGGGAATTGTTCCCTGTGCATTGCTGTCCATGAAGACACTTGCGCCAGGCAGGGAGGTGATCGCAACAGTGCCGAACACTGCCGGTGCCATATTCGCGTTCAGTTTCTGGTTGGTGTTGGCATTCACGTACACGGTACTCGTGTAGTCGGAATAGCCCGGAAGCGAGAGCCGAATGGTGTGGCTGCCCGGGTACAGGGTGACGGTGAGCGGGGCTTTTCCCTGGTAGGATCCATCGACATACACCATCGCATGATCGGGATATGACGTGATCGAGACTGTCCCGGTGCTGCGGGGCGCCGGCGGCGAGGGCTGGAGGTTCGGGTAATACGTTGCCGTCTGGCCAGCGTAGACGTTGATGAGCTGGGTGTCCGGTGTATACCCGGAAAGGGACGCTTTCATGGAATAGGTTCCCGGCGGGAGGTTCGGGAGCGTTATGGGTGAATAACCCTGGAAGTTACCGTTCATGTAGATGGCCGCACCCGAAGGGCTCGACTGGGCATAGATGGCCCCGTTCTGGACGGGGGGAACGGTTGTCTGGGTCGGAACCGGGTTCAGGGTTGCATAGACTGCCACATGTTCGCCATCGGAGGGCATGTGGGAGAGTGGGCCGGACCAGGTGGTGTACCCGGATTTTGTTACCGTTATTGTGCGGACCGGTGATCCGGTGGGCGATACGGCAACGGTGCAGATACCCTGTGCAATCGTGCACTGGTAACTGCCATCGAATGAGACCGATGCCCCGTCAACATTGCAGTAGGTGTCAATGTATCCCTTGCCGCCTCCTACTGCCGTTGGTTCAACGGTCGGTATCGTAATTGTGACAGTGGGTTCTGTGGTCGGAACCGGGGTCACAACGGTGGGAACGGTAACCGTTGGTTCCGTTGTCGGTATGGCCGTGGGTGGAGCTGTGGTTGGCTCCGGTGTCGCCTCCGTTGTCGGGGCGGTCACCGGATCGATGATGCCGCCGGGGGTTTCCGTAGGTGTGACATCGCTATCCCCGGCAACGGGGGCGATGGCTGCGGTGAGAAGAACGCACATGAGCAGCACAAAGGGCAGATTCAGTGTCGGATATTTCATGAAATCGCATCCTGCAAGTGTAAATCTGGAGGAGCGATCTATAAAAAGAATGGTGTTTGTTTTCAGGAGAGGTGATAAGACGTGGTTGTATTTGGGCTGGTCCGGTATCTCCAACTGCTGTTAAAAATCAGGGTAATTCCGGGCCAATCATTTCCATGTGTATATCTGACTCTGGTCTGGACCGGCCCCTCCTCCCGCCGGCAGGTGGGGTGCGGAATAATATCCCGGAATCGGCTCGCCCGATGCAGTGAAGTACCCCCCAATCCTGATGGGGGGTGATGAGAAGGATTGGAGGTCTGCTGCAAGGAATGCATTGATGAGGAGCGATACCACAAGGATTGCGGTCACAACCACAACCAGAACTTTTAGCGATTCTTTGTCCACGGACGTCACCTCTATGATGAGGATCATATCCTGTCCCGGTACATAAAATCATCCTTTTCTTTGGATTCGCACCCTGAATGGAACGTGTGGTGAAAAAAAAGAGAAATGGGGGGTCCTCCCGGAATACCCGGGTGAACTTAGGCGGAATCTGCCACTTCGATCCTGATGATATCAGAATGCATCGAAGCGATGAGTGTGTGGAGTTCCGCGTTCTGTGCCTTACGCACCTGCTCGATCTCTTCCTTGATCCGGGCAATTGCCTCATTTTGGGAATTGCCATGACCACGAGCACCCGGGACCTCGATGCAGCGTGCGGTGAACCCGCCGCGCTCATGAGGCTCGGTTATGATGGTGTAGTGCATGATTGTACAAAAAAGCTGTAACGATTTACATAGTTTCTGGTCAGAATGGGAAAAAACGGGAGATTCTCACGCAGTTTCCTGATCCCGAATCAGCGCTTTGCGCGCTTCATAGTGCCGGAGATGCTCCCGCACCCCCTCTTCAAACTCCCGGGGATGGAGATGGAACTCCCGGGAGACGAGCAGCATACGGGCAGCGTCCCCGATGGCTTTGTGGGGTTTGATGATATACCGGAATTTTTCCGGGATCGGGTACCGGAAATGGGTTGAGGCGATCGCATCCTGCCGGAGGGAAAAACCGATGACAAGCGACATCCGGTCAAGTGAGACATCCTCTTTTAACGAATATTCGTGGCGGATCTCGCTCTGGAGGTCCCGGATAAGAAAACCGCCCGTATTCACCCGGGCCCGCTGGAAGGTCTCCATCTCCCGCCTGCGGGCAAAGAAGGCAAGGGTGTCGATATTTTTGTGGTTGAGCGCCTGCATAAACGCCCGGATATCTGCATGGACACCGGCGATGGCTTTCCGGGCCCGGCGCGTACCTTCGGAATCGAGCCTGAATTTCCGGTCATCCGGCAGCGTCTCGCCGGGACGGGTGAGGTTGAAGACCCGGCGGTGCCCGTCAACCCGTTTCCCGACATCGTCGGTGACGTTCTTCCAGAGCTCGACCTCGATATCATGGGAAAAAGCCCTGCCGGCAAATGCGACCGTATCGGAGGCCGGGTCATGCAGGACAACACCTATCTCGGTGGGGATCTGGACTCCCTGCCGGGTGCCGCGGATGCCGGCAAATTCCATGTCGATATAGGCTGTCAGGGGGGATGACAATTCCATCACAACCTCACAATTTCTGGCCAGTGTGTCCCCTGGCCTCCTCTTGGGACATTCGGGAGTGGGCGATTTTGCACCAGACTGGATCGCCTGTTGAAAAAAACATCTCCGCATTGATGATCGTTTCCCGGTCACACCCGGAAAAACCTCTGCTCCACGCCGTCATCCTCTCACCAGATCTTCACCTGCTGGTGCTATAGTATTTCGCTCTTCATACGCCAAAAATCTCATGGATTCTCTGGATCTGCACGGGACGAGAATTGCAGGTCACTTTATCCTATCCCATATGGCTATAACGGTGATCTCCAGCGGTTCATGGTTTTAAAGAACCAAGTGGCCACAGGGATCGCTTCAGCCCGTGGAATGCATATTCTAAAAACCGATCGCGGAATTTACCAGTTTCTTGCAGGGAGAAAAAGGAAAAAAATTAGATGTATGGGTTGCGGAGCGCCTTGCCCACACCGAAGGTTGCACGACCCTCAAGGGTCTTCTTGTTCTTCGTGATCTTCTCGTTTGCGAGCTTGGTCACGAGTTCAAGACCGGGCTTGACCTTCTCGATGGGCTGGGTCTCGAAGCACCCTGCTGCCATTGCCTTGCCCCAGACCGAGTCTCCGATCTTGGACCTGACCATGACGGTTGACCAGCCATCGGGGCTGCCAACGGAACCTGTCGAGACGTCTGCAAGGTTTGCAACATAGTCAAGACAGACGTGGCAGCCGGGCTGCTCGTACTTGTGGGTGATCTTGAGCGGCAGCTGGACGACCTGTCCGCGCTTGCCGTATACCCAGAACTTGCCCTTGCCGATCTCCATCTTCTTGACGGATTCGAGCTTCATGGCTGCGTGGTCTTCCACGAGCTGGAGAATGCTCTGGTAGGGGAAGTTCTCCATGCAGAAGATACCGACTGCGAGTGCAATGCTTGCACCAACGTCGCGCATCCCGATGGGGTACAGCTGTGCCTTGCGGACAGCCTGCATCTGGCAGGGGGTTCCGACGATACCAATCTTGTCAAGACCGAAGCTGCGGGTTGCTTCCTTGAGTAAGGAAACGTTCGGGCTGATGTTGTACTTGGTACCGGCTGCTGCGATGAGCTCAGCCTTGGTGTTCACGATCGCCGGGATGGGTCTCCAGGGCTCGATCATGTCGAAGTTGGAGTTGTCCATCATGCACTTGGATGGGTACTTTGCTGCGAATTCCTTGTTCGCTGCAACGATTGCGCCATCAATGATTCCCTCTTCAAGGGCAAATGCAAACAGCGAGGTAACGATACCGCCATCCTGGGCGTGCTTGAGAAGCTCCTTGTCGGTGCTTCGGGCTGAGACGCATGATTTGTAATTTCCGAGTTCTGCTCCCATTTCAATCACCTTCACTGGAGTGCCGCCATAATGGCCTCGTTGATCGCCTCGTACTGGCTGATGACATCAGTGTTGAAGAAACTCCTCGGGCACTGCGAATAGCATGCGCCACACTTGATGCACAGGTCGCGCTCACCCTGGGGTTTTCCGTACTCCATGGTGATTGCATTGACCGGGCAGGCTGCTGCACAGGTTCCGCATCCCATGCAGAGACCCTGGTTGATGACGTTGGTCATCAGTTCGCAGAAGCATGCGCTGGTTCCTGCTGCCGCCAGCTTCATGAGCGGTGTCAGGAATGCAGTTGCGAGATCCTTCTGTTCCTTGGTTCCCTTGAGGAGCAGGTATGCCATCACGGCAACGTTCCTGATCATCTGCGGAGTCGGTGCGCATCCGGGGATGTACACGTCGACCTTGATCAGGTCACCGATCGGCAGGTATGCCTCATGGGCGGGCTGGTTCTGCTGACCGCCGCGGGAGAACCGGGTGATGTTGCCGTAGCAGGCGCAACCGCCGAGGGCGACCACGATTGCTGACTTCTCACGGGTTTCCTTGATCTCTTCTACTGCGAGTTTGTCGTTGATACAAACTGAACCCTCAACGAACGATACATCGACCTGCTGGATGTGCCTTGCGTCTGCAAGTGTCGGCATATACTTCAGGTCGACATACTTGTCGAGGAGCGTTAATAATCCGGCATAGTTGTCTGCTAATGCCACAGTACAACCGGTACACCCACTCAGGTGAGTGTATCCTACGGTAATTTTGTCTGCCACAGGCTTAACCTCCTTAGTTGATTCTGCTTTTTTGGATGATGCGTCAGTTTTGCTCGGTGCAGTCGCAGGTTTCTGCGGTGCTCCCGGGCTGGCGCTCTTCTTTCCGAAGATCCATTCGAGAAAACTCATCTTTCTCACCAATGTTTTCCAGTATTACCTGTATCGCTTTCGGAATCGCATTTCTCACCGCTTCAGAAAGCTCCATGTCAACATCCTCATCTCCTTTATTCAGGACCCGTGATGGCTGACACAGGACGAGTGTTGTATCGATCTTGTCTTTTATCCGACAGAGCTGGTCGACACCATCCCATGAATGGGGGTCAACATATGCCCCCGGCTTGAGGTCCTTTCCGGAAATTTTGGATATCGTCCCTGGTTTTGCATTAAAATCTGCGATATCGACAACGATGAGTTTCCGGGTAACGTCGGGATTAAGGAAGTTAAAAATAAAGTGCGGGGCTCCTGCGCCACCGTCCTGTATTGTAACATTGTCGGGAAGCGAGAGCTTCTCCATCTCCTCAATTACCGCCGGTCCAAATCCGTCATCGCCGAAGAGGGGGTTTCCACACCCTACGATTACGATCTCCGAATGCAGCATCAGGTGACACTCACTGGATGAGTTTCTGAGCAATCATCTTGTTTTCTTCATCGAGCACTATCATGTGGGTTGCACATGATACACACGGGTCATACCCGCGCATAATGACCTCGGCAAGCTGCCAGGGAGCACCCTCGAGTGCCTTGCTGCAGGTTGCAAAGTTCCAGGTGGTCGGGACGAGCATGCTGAAGTACTGGACCTTCCAGTCGTTGACACGGGCAATGTGGACATCGGTTCCACGGGGTGCCTCGTTGGATGCCCAGCCGAGTGAGCCGTCGCCGTTGGGGATGTAGTCTGCAACGACCTTTCCGCTCGTGTTGAGCGCGTCGATACAGTCGATCATCTCGTAGAAGCAGTCCTGGTACTCCATCTCGCGGGCGATGTTCTGGCCCTTTGTTCCCTTCATGTCAAAGTTCTTGTACCTGACAAGGCGGGCGCGGGGACCGACTTCAACCGGCTGGCCGTCATACATCGGGATGCCGGTGCAGGCTTCCATCTGGGGGTTGACCTTGGTTCCCATCTTGGTGGTTCCACCGATCGGGTACTTGGGCTCTTCGAGGGTGACCTCCATCTCTCCCATATACCAATCGTACGGGCGTGCTTCTTTGAACCGGTTGATGTCCCAGCTCGGGCACTCGTCCATGCTGGTGCTGCCGTAGAATGCATGGGTTGCAAGGTAGCCCTGGTTGTGGTACCCGAGCGTCTTGGGCATCGGCACCTTCATGCCACCGACATCGACAAAGTCCCTGTTGTGGTAGTTGCGGATGACCGCAATCATGAACTCTGCCTGCTGGTGAGAAAGGGTGAGTCCTTCCTTTGCAAGGTCGTACATCTTGGTCTTTGCCTGCTCGGAGACATTGCGGTACATACCGCCGATACGGGTGTTGCGCGGGTGGATACAGTCGCCTCCGGCAATCTGGCCGATGGTCTGGCCGATCTCACGCAGGCGCTGGATGCGCTTTGCAACGGAGCGGACGGGCTCCTCTGCCGTGAACGGGTTGATCTTGGTCTCGGTGCCCGGGATATAGAAGTCGGGCAGGATCAGGATGTCGTGCAGTGCAATGCTGTGACAGCGGTTTGCGAGCTGCAGGATGTGACGGAGCATCTTTGCATCATTCGGTATTTCGCACTTGATGGATGCTTCCATCGCTTCGGTCGCAGCCAGGCAGTGGGCAATCGGACAGATACCACATACACGGGATGCGATCTTGGGGACCTGCTCGGGTGTCTTTCCGACAGCGAGCTTCTCGACACCCCTGACCGGGGTGATCGAACACCAGTTTCCGGTCTCGATGATGCCCTGGTCGTTGACCTTAAGCACCAGCTTGGAGTGACCCTCATGTCTTGTGGTTGGGGAAATCTCTACAACTTTCGACAATATTATCGCCTCATTTTATGTTGAGTTGTTCAATTAACGGTACAAAATTACTCTATACATCTCTCATCTCTAGAGACTAATTGAGCGTACAAAGTACGTTCAACTCTATGTTACACGAAGCCTGTAATAACCTTTATGACTTGATTCCGCCTGATAAAAAAAGCCATTTTATGTGTTTCTTTTCAGTTTTCACTCCGTATTGGGGGATTTTTACGGGTGATACGACAAAATAAGAACGAATGAAAAATATTGACTACCAGTTATTTTTTAAAATATTTTACGTTTATATCTTCTCAATTACGCGCCGTTTTTATTTTCTGCGCTCAGTTCGTCGACCAATTCAGCAATGGTGGCCTGTCGTTCGGCATAGGCGTCGTGCTGGTGGATGCTCTCCTCGTTGGTCTGCTTGATGGTGACGACCGAATCCCCGCTGAGGTATTGGAATTCCGCAAGTACTTTCTTTGCCATCTCCCGTACACAATCCTCCACGAACCGCGGATTTTTATGCGCGGCGAGCACTACGTGGCCTTCGTCGCCACGTTTTAAAAGTTCATAGATCCCGCTGCTCATGGAATTCTTAAGAATACTGATGACTTTCTCGAGATCGACGTGCTGGTCGTCATCGGTTTCAATGCAGAGGAATCCCTTGCCCCGCTGGTTGTGGGTGGCCATCGGAACTGCTTCGAAGAACTCATCGATCTTATCCTTGCTGACATCAAGCCCTTCAAGCACCCGCATGGCGCGCTCCTTCATAATGTTCTGGGCGCAGGGGCAGGCGGTCATACCTGTCACCTCGGCACCGATACTCTTCCTGACAATCGGGGCGCGGAAGGTCCGGCGGGCAATGGCTTTGGCATGAACCTTCACCACTTCGTGGCAGGCGGTCTTGCTGACCGGCGTCTCCCGTTTGACCATGAACTCGCTGCGCATGAAGACTTCCGTGCGGTCGGCATATTCATGGCGGTCAAGGAGCTTGCGCGCAACAACACTGCAGAGTTTCTCAATCTCGTTGACATCCCCGTCAATCGCCTGCTGAAGAACTTCGTCAATTACCTCGAAGTTACGGGAGAGGTTCGCACCCTTGAGGCTGCCGGGCAGATCGACATACACATCAAAATTCGAGATGAAAATGACCGGGCGCTTTCCTGTCCGGTGCACTTCCACGAGCTTTTTTACATTCTTAACCCCGACACGGGTCAGATTGATGCGGACATCCGGCGATGAAGCCTGGATATCGGGCAGTTCTTTGCTAAAAGCCTTTTCAGGGGCGTTATCACTGGCTTTTGTATTAATAGGTCATCGCATCCGGATGGTGAATCAAGTGTGCTTCTTTAGTTTTTTCATATAATATTTATGTGCTTTGTTGCTGATATCAAAGGGATCAACTATGATGAAAAAATATTATGAGGCAGATGCGGATATCGGTGTGCTGAAGGGAAAGCGCATCGCCGTTATCGGGTACGGATCACAAGGCAGGGGGCAGTCCCTCAATCTGCGCGATTCGGGCCTCGACGTCGTCATCGGCCTGCGCCCGGGCAAGAGCTGGGATGCGGCAACAAAGGACGGGATGAAGGTCATGAAGGTTGCCGACGCGGTGAAGAGCGCAGATATCGTCCAGATCCTTCTCCCCGATGAGCACCAGGGCGCGGTCTTTAAAAACGAGATCCTCCCCCACCTCAAGGCAAACAAGTGCCTCATGTTCTCGCACGGGTTCAACATCCATTTCGGCCAGATCGTCCCTCCTGCGACCATCGACGTCATCATGGTAGCCCCGAAAGGCCCCGGCTTCATGGTCCGCCGCCAGTACGAGGAAGGCAAGGGTGTTCCGGCCCTTATCGCCGTCCACCAGGATGCCTCCGGCAAGGCGCACAAGATTGCGCTCGCGTATGCCAAAGGAATCGGTGCCACCCGCGCGGTTGTCCTTGAGACTTCGTTCCGCGAAGAGACCGAGACGGATCTCTTTGGCGAGCAGGCAGTCCTCTGCGGGGGAGTTACCTCGCTCATCAAGGCAGGGTTCGAGACTCTTGTCGATGCAGGATACTCCCCCGAGATGGCCTATCTCGAAGTGCTGCACGAGACCAAACTTATCGTCGACCTCATCTATGAAGGCGGGCTTACCAACATGCGCAAGTATATCAGCAACACTGCGCAGTACGGCGATCTCACCCGTGGTCCCCGCGTTATCGGTGAGGAGAGCTATATCGCCATGGAGGAGATCCTTGAAGAGATCCAGAGCGGCAAGTTTGCCCGCGAGTGGATGCTTGAGAACATGGTCAACCGCCCGGTCTTCAATGCGCTGACAAAGGCAGACGAGGAGCACCTTATCGAGGAAGTGGGGAAGGAAGTCCGTGGCATGATGCCCCAGTTTAAGAAAGATGCCGATAAAAAACCCACAAAAGCCCCGGTAAAGAAACCCGTCAAGGCAAAAGCCCGGAAATAATCTCTTTTTTCTGATATCTTTTTTTATTGTCGATCCCAACACTATCAGAATGAAGATTTGCATCATCTATCACAGTGAAACGGGCAATACCCGTCATGTTGCCCAGCATCTTGCCGCGGCATGTGGCGGGAAACTGATCGATATTACCGAAACCGCCACGTACACCCGTCTCACCCGTTTCCTGGTGTGGTGCAAAAAGGCACGCGGGGAGGAGAAGACGACGATCGAACCGGCATCGATCGATGTTTCGGGATACGACCAGGTGATCTTCGGATCCCCGGTCTGGGCGTTCAAGCCGACACCGGCGATTCATGCCGCAATCGATGCGGTCAAAGGGTGCGAAGGAATGCGGGCAACCGCGTTCTGCACGCATGGCGGCCGGCCGGGGCAGACGGCAGAAGTCTTCCAGAAATGGATCGAGACACGTGGCATGAAATGTGTGGGAAATGCAACGATTCACCAGGATGATGTTGAGAACGAGAAGAAGACAAAAGAGCTCATCTCCATCCTGATCAAAGACAGTAATCCCGTGTAATCCTCTCCAATCCTGTCAGATAACCGTTGGATTTTCCATAATCATTTTTCCGCTATCCTTGTGGGGCAGCGCGCGACAAACCGGCTCCCCAATCCAATCCCCTGTAAAAATTTTGGATTCCCGCCGGGCAGGCTGCTTTTTTCCGGGGAAAGCCTTTTTGTCGGCCGGCACCGTTATAGTATACAAGTATGACCGACCCGTATGAACAACTCCTCAAACAGGCCTATTCCAATATCACGGAAAAGACCGAATCCTCGGAACGTTTTGTAGTTCCTGAGGCCAAAGCCTACGTAGAAGGCAAGACAACAATCCTGGAAAATTTTTCCGAGATTGCCGGGAAGGTCCGGCGGGACCAGGATCACCTCATGAAGTTTATGCTCGGGGAACTGGGAACGAGCGGCAAGGTTGATGGCAACCGTGCCATCTTCAACGGGAAGTTCGAGATTACGCTCATCAAGGCGATCATCAAGAACTATGTGGATGATTATGTGATCTGCTCCGAATGCGGCAAACCCGATACGAGGCTCGTAAAAGACGACCGGGTCATGCTTCTGCGATGTGATGCCTGTGGGGGTCACCGCCCGGTTCGGAAGCGGAAGGCCAGGACCGAACCCGTCTCGGAGAATCTTGAAGAGGGCACCATCATGGAAGTCGAGATCCAGTCCGTATCACGGAGGGGTGACGGTGTCGTGAAGATGGGTCGTTACATCATGTACGTGGCAAATGCAAAACCCGGTCAGAAAGTCCGGATCAAGATCTCCCGGATATCCGGCTCGATTGTCTTCACTGACCGGGCAGAGGAATAATTTTCTTTTTTTACTCGTTCGAAACGTGCCTGCGTTTTTGTTCCTGTGTGTTTTAGCAGATCAAAAAAATGTCTTTGCAGCCGGATCGTGATTTTGATGCTCCAATCGCGATCATGATCGCGATCGAAAAATCGATCCGGAAAAATCGATGAGCGATTTTGATTTCACAATTGGTCAGCGTTTTTGATCGCAAAATCGATCAGCGATTTTCATTTTGTTTTCGGATCGCGATTGTCAACCGGTTTTTTGACCGCAGTTACCGGCGGAGCGCCAAATCGGATCCCGATTTTTCCATAAAAATCGATCGGCGTTTTTGATCATAGAATCGATCAGCGATTTCCGTTTCGAAATCGGATCGCGATTTTAAAACTGCATTCGGGATCATGATCGCGATTGAAAAACCGATCCGGATTGATCGCGATCCGATTTTGATCGCAGAATTGGATCCCAGTTTTCCCGGAAAAATCGATCTATGGTCGTTTTCTCATGAACATTTTTTCAATACCTGCATTTGCGGCAGGGGAGTTCTTCCTGGAACGTCTGGAAAAAAGTATCGGAAAAATTATTGACCTGTTTTTTCAGGCTTTGACTTTCTTGATACCCTTGAGGAGCTCGTCGCAATGCCCGGAGATGCGCTTGCAGGCCTTTTTAATGATCGGCAGGGGGTTCTTTTTGTTCCTGGTGGTGACGAGAAGTTCGGGGTCGGAGAACTGGAATTCTATCATATAGCGTGCAACATCCACATCGGGATCGCTTAAGATCTCCTCAACGAGGGCATTCATGAACGTGTGCCCCTCCCCCTGGATTATCAGGCGCACCTTGTCCTTTTCAAGCTCGAGTACTTTTACAATCATCCACCTATGTTTGGGCACCTGAAAACTATTAAGGTATGGGTGGGGGTTTTAAGAAAACTCGAAAGTCTCGCCATCCGTTCCGCAATGTGGCAGATCCCATGGCATGAGGTGACTCATGTGGACACACCGGTACTCTTCCGGCTCCAGCTGTTGTGCAAGAGTGCAAACATCCAGGTAGTTCATGTGTTTCTGGATGCTTATACCGGGTGGCACGAGAGCATCCATAAGAAGCAGGTCAAGATCCGTGAGAAGATCGAGGCTCTGCTGCGGAATGTCCCGGTTGGTGTCCGACGTGAACCCGACACGAGCGTTTTCTGTCTCAAAGAGCATGCCGCAGGTGAATGCGGGAGGATGCGTGACCATAAACGGCGTGATGGTAACGCCAGAAATCTCGACGGACGAATAGGGGTTAACGGCATTTTTCTCAAAGGATAGGAACCCGAAGAGGTCCGAACAATACTCAAGGACTGGCGGGGCAGCATAGACCGGCGGGATCTTCTGGACCCGGTAAAACTCGCCAAAGCCGATGAAATGATCGTAATGACCGTGAGTCCAGATCACGGCATCGATATGTGGCGAGTCGATGCGGAGGAGCTGTTGCCGAAGGTCCGGTGAGGAATCGACCAGGATGTGCCGGCCCTCGTTCTCTATGAGAAGGGATGTCCGGAGCCGGGTTTTACCGGTCTTTTTTGCATGGCTGCACTGGGCACAATCGCAGTTGATCTTTGGAGTCCCGATTGCATCGCCGGTGCCCAGCAGCGTTATCTTCATCTTATATCCAGTTCTGGTGCCGGATCGCTTCCCGGTTCTTTACCATGGCGATGCCCTTTTTGATATCTGCCGGCTCAATATTCTGCCGCTTGTCCATGAGCGCGGAAAGGATCGCTTCCTTGACCATCATGCGGAGGTCTGCTCCGGAGAATCCCTCGGTCTGTTTTGCGAGTACCTCATAATCGATCGCGCAGTGAAGGGTGGATGTGATCGTCTTTAAAATATTCTTGCGCATTTCTTCGTCTGGAAGTGCGAATTCCACGACCTCATCGAACCGCCGCCATGCCGCCTCGTCCAGGAGCTGGGGGTGGTTGGTTGCCCCGATGAGCAGGACGCCGTTCCTGACAAGGTTGATCTTGTCGATATTTTTCAAGAGCGAATTGACCGCGCGTTTCATGGCGCCGTGATCATCCGCTGTCCGGCTCTTTGCAACGAAATCGAATTCATCGATGAACAGGATTGCCGGGGAAAGTTTCTTGGCAAGTTCGAAGATACGGTCGATATTCTTGGAGGTTTCCCCGAGATATTGTGAGGTGATCATCGAAAGGCGAACCTCAAGGATCGGCATGTGCATGGTCCGGGACAAGGCAAGGGCCATGGAAGTTTTTCCTGTGCCCGGCGGGCCGACAAAGAGGAGCTTTCCGATCT
Source organism: Methanomicrobiales archaeon HGW-Methanomicrobiales-3 (assembly GCA_002839605.1). Classification (GTDB taxonomy): domain Archaea; phylum Halobacteriota; class Methanomicrobia; order Methanomicrobiales; family Methanospirillaceae; genus Methanoregula. The sequence goes on from PGYK01000007.1 coordinate 105,891, forward strand.
CGTAAATACGGTGCCGGTGCAGGAAATCCCGGTGAAGGATCGAGTGCTGGACCTTTTGCACAACGTCAAGCTGTTCCTTTGTGCAGACAAGGTCGCCGACATGCTGTTCGATCTCTTCAGGGGCATTGATGATGACAAGATCGAGGGCTCCCCGGAGTTTCTCATCTTCGCCAATGAGCTTCGAAAGCCTTGTATCGAGATGGGCTTTGGTGTCTTCGCACGGGGGGTTGGCAGCCCGGATCTTTTGATAATCATACCCATTGGAATCGATGTTTGCAAAGTGGAAGGCGAGCGCCGGGTTCTTTTCGATACAGGGTTTGCCGCCCTGTTTTACAAACCACTGGGCTGCCGGATCGAGTGCGGTGATCCTGAGCCGCTGGCCGAACTCCTCGTAGGACACAAACGGGTTCTCTTTGAGTTTCTGGTGCGCATCCGCAATCGATAAGGACCGCTTGATCAGGCCGTCGCTTACATACACCGGGCGTTTGACTTCCGCACCACAGGTGGCACCGAAGATCTCGCGGCAGGATGGCGTGAGGTCATTGATATCGAGCGTCGTGTTCTGGTTGAATATTTCTGCGGTCAGAACGATCTCCATGATACGCAGGACTTCTGAATCTTCGGACATGGCTGTAACCCTAATTATTCTATCCAAGACTGAATAAGACTATCTCACCTGCGTAGTGACCACGCAGCTGTCTTCAGTCACAATGATTGTATGTTCGTGCTGGGAGACCAAAGAGCCGGAAATATCCGCAAGAACGGGATACCCATGGAGCACGCCGGATTTTACCAGCGTCGGGAGTGCAAGGTCCAGTTTCCGGTCGGTAAGCCAGTGCCGGGCAAATGGCAGGCCACGGCGATCTTTAATCGTCCCTACAATGGATCGGGCAGATGGAATCCGGACCGGTTTACTGGAGATCTGGGAATAGATCTCCCGCCGTGCCTTCTCCCCGACATGCCCGCTGCCGGTGGTTGCAAAGGGTTCGATGGCAAAGACCATGCCCTCTTCAAGGATGGTACCGCCCGTGTTGCCGACATTTGGGATCGTGGGAGCACAGTGAAGCTCGTACTGGTCAAGCCCGTGCCCGGTGAGGTTTGCAATCGGGCGGTAGCCCCTGCTCTCGATCTCATTCTGGATTGCTGCACCGAGATCCCCTGCTGTGACTCCAGGCTTCACCTTGCGGATTGCAGATGCCAGTGCCGATTCTGATGCCTCGAGTAACAATGAATTATTGCCAAGATCGATGGTGGTAGCTGTATCTGCAATATACCCGTCAACCTGGGCCCCGAGATCCAGTTTTACCACATCCCCCCGTTTAAAAACCCGCTCGTCTCCGGGTGAGGCAGTGTCGTGTGCCGCATCTTCGTTCAGAGAGATGTTAAGCGGGAATGCCAGTTCCGCGCCCTCATCCCGGACGCGGGATTCGATGGATTCGACCAGTTCAAGGTAGGATACGCCTTCCCGGATCTCACGAGCCCCATCATTGAGGATCGCGGCTGCAATCCGGCCAGCCTCGCGGTATTTGTCAAATATTTCATCATTCATAGAACAAGATCCTCGGAAAATTTTGTGAAGTTCGTAAACCCTGATTTCGTGACTGCTCCGATATCCTCAAGCCTCACTCCGCCAATCTCCGGGTAATAGAGCCCGGGTTCGATCGTAATGACATTGCCCGTTTCAAGTGCTTTTCCCGCGGGACCTACTGTTGGCATCTCGTGAACCTGGAGACCGACGCCATGGCCGAGATTGTGGACAAACCCGCGGGTATCGCTGTGGTAGCCATGATCGCGGAAATAATCAACAACTCCCTGGTACAGATCTGCCCCGGACACCCCGGCCCGGGTGCGGGATATCGCCAGCCGTTTTGCGTCCCGCAGGGTTTCGTACATCTCCCGTATCTCGTCAGAAGGTTCTCCTTTTACTACGGTACGGGTCATATCCGCGTAATGCCCGCTCTCGTCTTCGACCGGAAAGAGGTCGATGATGATTGGTTCGTCTGCATGGAGCGGACCGGAGCCGGTCATGTGGGGGATTGCGGTATCCTTCCCGCAGGAGACGATGGTGTCCACCGCGCTGCAGCCATGTTCAAGCAGTACGCAGTGCATCGCATACCTCACCTGCTCTGATGTCAGGGGTTTATTATCGTGGTAGAGGATTCCCTTCTTAACCTTCGCATTCCTGATAAGGGTGATCGCATGCCCCATGGCAGTCTGGGTGATCTCCTGTACCCGTTTCATGGTCCTGATCTCGGATCCGGTCTTCTTTGCCCTCATTGCAAGTACCGTGCCGCTATCCACGACAACCGTGCAATGTTCCTCCAACGCCTGTGCGAGCGCCACCGGGAAATGGGGGGGCACCAGTATCGTTTTTCCGGCCTGACCTGCAATCATCCGTGCGGTTGCCTTGAGCGGATCCGTCTCAGTTTTCAAAATTTCGGGAAGACCTGCCTGCGCTCTCGTCATCACCGTGGCGGGCGATTCCCGGGCTGCGCGCACCGCCTCCATCTGGGATACGATGATAGTTTCGTTCTCTTTCCCGTTCTTGAAACAGACAAACGGGTCACTGGTGACAAACCGGGTGATGTATCGCATGTCCGCATCCCGTGAAGATGCAAACATAACAAACGTGTCAGCGCCAGCAGTGATGAGCGCATCAGATAAAGGATCCATTACTCTAGTAGTGTACTGTGAAACGTCAAGTACTTTTATTCCGCAGTTGACATACCTGTGATGGATGCCAAAGCAAAAGAACAGTTCCGGTGGAAATTTTACAGTCTGGCGCTCCAGTTGAATGCGATCATTCTGCTTGTGGCTCTTGCGATCCTTGCCCTCTTCCTTGCACCGGCATCGTTCAGGTACCCGGCTGTTGCGGTCCTGCTCATTGCCGCGGCGGTTCTTGGATATTCCTTCCAGAAAAAATATTACACCACCAAGGCATGGCTTGATGAGCAGCCGGATAAAAAGGATGATGAGTAACTCTCGCGATTGAGATTAGTAATCAGGAGCATGTCATGCTGGACAAGATGAAGGATGAGATTGAACTGCTGAGCCGCCACCTGGATGTTGCGCGCGCAGTTGCAGAACACCAGCCGATTGGGATCATGAAACTCTCCGAACTGCTGGATCTTCCCTCACACCGGATCCGGTACTCGCTACATGTTCTTGAGCAGGAAGGGTACATTCGTGCATCCCCGGAGGGGGCGGTTGCTACACCCCGGACGCTGGACCTCTTCGAGGATCTCAACGAGAGCATTGATGCCATCGTTCACCTGCTGGAATCGATGAAGCGGAACTGAATGTTCGTTGAGCCGATCGACAGGTCCGGCACACGCCCGCAGCAACACCACCATAGTTACCTTTAAACGTACCCAAAAAGAATATTTTAGGGCGCAACAGGCGCATGCCTCCCTAACTCAGTTGGTAGAGTGTCGGACTGTTAATCCGAATGTCACAGGTTCGAGCCCTGTGGGGGGCGCTTTGGGGGCCCGTAGCTCAGTCCGGTTAGAGCGCCCGGCTCATAACCGGGCGGTCATGGGTTCGAATCCCTTCGGGCCCACTGTCAGGTCTTTTTTTTTTAGAAATTATTTGAAAACGTTTCTATAACGGGAACTGCATATCGGGACTCATGAAGTGTCCGGTATGCGGAATGGACTGCGTCAAGTCGGCAAAAGATCTGCTTGCCACGCTCTCAACCGTTTTCCAGCCGTGCCCGGAATGCAGTGTTCGTTCGCTTGACAAACGCAGGCCGCATACGCAGCTTGATTATGCCGCGCCCTGCTCCTGCGGGAAGCGGTTCATCGATGAAGTCTTTGCCCATATCTATGTCATTATGGTAGAGGAAGGCGATCTTTCCCTAACTGATCCGCTTATTGCTGCCGGCTCTCCTCTCATTCACCCTGGTGTGGCCATGGATCGCCCGCCATTCCTGCCAATTAACTCGCTGGTCCTCCTCTCGTCCCGCGTCACGAAAAAGACTGCAGAGAGGCTGGTTGGGGAGGTGCCGGAGGTGCGGGGAGTAGTCAGGACTGGCGATTTTATCCCGGGGATCGCAAACCCGGACCTGAACACGGTTCCCCGCGTGTACGAACTCCTTGCCGGGTGTGATGTCAGGGCAGATATTTTCCCGCTCCCCACCGGCCCGCTGGTCATTTACAAGCAGCAGTCCCTGATCCATATCGAGTTTCCGCGTGCAGGGTACCCGAAGCTCCTCTCGGTTATCCGCCATGTTGGGGATCCCCCCGTTTCTCACTTTGTCGATGCCTTCAGTGGTGTCGGGACGCTTGGCCTGGCCGCCGCGTGTCTTGGCGTTCCACACGTAATCCTGAACGATGCATGGTATGCCTCGGCATTCTGGTCCGCGTTCAATCTTGAAGTGAACCGCGAGTACCTGAAGATACAAAGGGTCAGGATATTCGAGCAGATCGATGACATGCAGAAGCATCCGGTCAGCCGGGAGCAGATTAAGATCGCAGAAACGGAAGGTGATCAGATTATCGAAGTATACCAGGGCGATTTCCATGCCCTGCCCACGGTCATTCCCCCCAATTCAGGACCGATGACGGTCCTTGATATTTTTAACAAAAAGGATCCCGCGGCACTTCAGGCAATCCAGCAGGAGTGGATTACGACTGTTGGTGGCGATGTGTTTGTTCCTTGACCTCCGTTACGGATGGATGCAATGAAGCCCTGCACGGGTTCCGGTAAAAAGCCTTTATTCAGCTGTGAACATAGGTATATGGGGACTAGCCCGGGTGGCTCGGCGTCACTTGTAACCCGAAACCGTCGGTACGCGGGGGGCGAAGTTTGACCGAGGCTGCATTCGGCCTGCGGGAGCTTGCGCGTTCTGACGTTGAAACCTCGTCCCATGAGGTCGATGGCCAGGTATCAAAATTCCGGAGGGAATGGCGACCTGTTGCTGCGGGGACCGGTTCAGGCCCGGAAGGGAGCAGACTTACCGTAGACATTCGGCGCCCATGGGGTAACGGGGCCATTCGGCGCCCATGGGGTAACGGGGCGGAGGATGAATGTTTAAGCAAACGCAGAAACGTACAGTCGACCGATAACACGTCCCCATTCTTACGATTACTATGGCAAAAGTGACCATTCTTGGCGCAACGGGCAATGTCGGGATGTTTGCAGCCCACGCAATTTCCGCCATCCCTCATGTTGATGAGATCCTTCTTTTTGGCAGGAAAGGGCGCGAAGGTCTTCTTAAAGGGATTACTCAGGATCTCTGCGACTCATTTGCTGCACGGGGCACGGATATCAAGGTTACCTGGAGTACCAACCTGCGGGATACCGTTGGATCCGAAGTTTTCGTGATGACCGTGGGTACACCGCGCGCCCCGGGGCAGGACCGGATGGATCTTGCACTGGAGAATGCACGTATTGTTGCCCCGCTCTCGCGGAAGATTGCTGAAATTGCACCATCCTGCAAGATCCTTGTTGTCACCAACCCGGTCGATGTCATGACATGTGTTGCCCTGAAATATTCAGGACTCAGCCCAACCCAGGTATTCGGTCTTGGCACGCATCTTGATTCCATGCGCCTGAAATCGCAGATCGCATCGCATTTCAAGGTTCACGTGAGTGAAGTTCATACGCGTATTATTGGTGAACACGGGGAAAGTATGGTCCCGCTCTGGTCTGCAACCTCGATCGGAGGCATCAAGATCTCAAACCTGCCGGCATTCTCAAATCTTCCGGTACAGGAGATTACTGAGTCTGTACGGAAAGGCGGCCAGTCTATCATCCAGGACAAGGGGTCAACCGTGTACGGGCCCGGGGAAGCGATATCAACGCTCGTCCGAACCGTTCTCTCCGATGAAAACCGTATCCTGACCGTATCCGCGTTTATCAAAACGGAAGTGCATGGGATTGGCGATGTCTGTATTGGTGTTCCGGCGCGTATCAACCGCAATGGTGTCTTTCCGATCGCGATCCGCATTGATGAAACTGAAGTCATCGCATTCCGCGAATCGGCGGAAAAAATCAGGGAAATCACCCGGATTGTTTTAAAAAGCCTTGAAGAATAAGAAAAAAAATGTTTCAGGATATCCTGAAAATCAGGTTAATGTTACTTCAAGAATTTCTGCCCGTTCGACACCCGGAATTGCGCCAAGGGTCTTTTCGAGCATATCGGTTTCGCCACCGGCATCGTTCACAACTGCAATGAATTTGATTGACTTGAGCCCGAAGCCGATCGGCTCTTCCGTGACATCCTGGATGCCCGGAAGTTTCTCCTTGAGCGTTGCCTTGAGCTGTTCAAGGTCTACTTCGGGTGATTCGGGCATGACCCGCATGATAACGGCTACACTGCCCATGCTTCACGGTCCCCCAAATCCACATTTCGGGCAGACGTAGGGAATGCTCTGTTCCCGGCACCGGTAGCACCGGCTGATCTCCTTACCGCACGCGGGGCAACCGAACTTGGTTGCGCCCTCTTCTGCAAGCGGAGCGCTGCAGGATGTACACTTCGTATCTGACATTGATGCTCCTCCACGGATTCCTATAATATTTCTCTTGGAACCTTTAAAAGGTTGTACCGATTTGGGTGCCGGAAACCGGCTCCCCATGTAAAAAAGCTGCAACGCGATCCGTTCTCGTCCCGTTGATGATCGTGGTTCTGATGGTGTGTTTGAGGACATAGGGAATGAAGCAGGGATCGACCACCTCTGTTTCAACGCGCCCGGATATTATTCCTGCAAGGGAGTTGTTCACCAGTATCCCGTCAACGGATTTGAGGACCAGGAGATCAAGGCTGAGCCGTCCTGCCACCCATGCCGCAATGGTATCTGACGTGACATCCCACGAGTGAGGCAGCGGATCGAAGTGGCGGATACAGCGGTACGGGAGCAGGACTTCAGTTTTCCCGGAAATGGAGATCTGGTCTGTTATTGGTACCCCGAACGTGGAGATATAGTTCCCAAACCGGTCCATCATCCGGATTGCACTCCAGTGTGCATCATCATCAGGCAATGAGAGGGCCCGGATCTCATCCGCAAACCGCCCGCCGCCCGGGACGATCAGGAGTGGGCGTTCGGATTGACAAAAAACCTGTGCAAGGTCAGCGACATGATGATACAGGCTTCCTCCCAGTTTCACTACGATGGGCGTCGCGTTCGGGAAGTATTCCGGTTTGCTGGGCATGAGCATCTAAGAATAAATCGTTATATTATATATCGATCCAGACGTACCGTACTGGTATGCGCCGGTTGTTCGGGATTGTCCTGTTCCTCATGGTATGTGTCGGTACCGGGACAGCAGTCCTCATCACCGAATTCTGCCCGGATCCGTACCTTCATGATGACGCGGATGAGTATATTGTCCTTTCCGGTAACGGTGTGCTGGACGGTTTTATCATCTCGGATGGCAGGGGCGGGTTCCGGTTCCCGCCCGGCGCAACTCTCTGCGGAACGCTGACGGTTGCGCGCAGCGGACCCGCGTATCGTGAAAGCCATGGCATTTTTCCGGATTTTGAATGGATTGATTATTCCATGGAAGTGCCTGATGTAATTCCTGGCAAACCCCTGCGCCTTGCAAATAGCGGGGATATGCTTATGCTCTACGAAGATGGGGTCCTGGTCCAGAACATATCGTGGCCCGGCGATGTCAGGGCGCGTGAGGGGCAGGTGCATTATCTTGAGGATAATGTGTGGGATCCCCGGCCCCTCCTGTTGGGACAATCCCGGTTTGAACCCGCCTCATTTTCTGATGTGCGAGGTACGGCATTTGTCTCACCGGACTCGTCAGGTGGGGTCATGATGGCAGCGGTGAATGCAGCAACTGATGAAATCCTTCTCAACATCTATGAGTTTTCAAGCCCGGAGATAGCAGAATCGCTCATTGCAGCAAAAGGCCGGAATGTTGATGTTATCGTTCTTGTGGAGGGTGGCCCGGTCGGGGGAATCAGTTCCGAAGAGAAGGCGGTACTCTGGCAGTTGAACCAGAGCGGAATTCCGGTCTATGCAATGGCTCCTGTGACTGGACAACATGCACCGTACCGGTATGATCACGCAAAATATCTGATCATCGACCGCCGGGCGATTCTTCTCACCAGCGAGAATTTCAAGTACAGTGGTTTTCCCCCGGAAGGGATGAGCGGGAACCGGGGATGGGGAGTGTATCTTGAGGATCCGGATCTTGCGCGCTATTTCATTGACGTGTTCCTGTTCGATCTCCATGATGCATCGGTTAAACCCTATGCCGGGACATTGGGGAATCCTGAATCTCCCCCCACTCATGAACGCCCGGGAAAATTCATGCCCATGCAGTTTGCCGGAGCATCTGTCCGGCCGGTTATTGCCCCGGATACCAGCCGTGAGATCCTGGATCTTATCGGATCAGCCAGGAGCAGCATCGAGATCGAGCAGGCGTACATCACGAACGAAACACCACTCACATTCAACCCGTATCTTGCGGCGGCCATCAATGCATCGCGTCGGGGGGTTCACGTCCGGGTTCTTCTGGATTCTTACTGGTACAACACGGAGGATCCCGTGGACAACGACGAGATGGTTGCCCTGATTAACCATGTCGGCATGGTCGAACAGATCCCGCTTGAGGCGCGGTGCGCGGATCTCACGACAACCGGGCTGGATAAAATTCACAATAAGGGGGTAATTGTGGATGACCAGAAAGTCCTGGTCAGCAGCATCAACTGGAACAGTAACTCGCCGAATTTCAACCGGGAAGCAGGAATTATCATCGACCATCCGGGCGTTGCCCGGTACTTTAAGGATGTTTTCGATGATGACTGGGCACCTGCGATAAAGAGCCCCGGGTATGGATTTGACTGGCTAAAAATTTCGATCGTGTGTGTCGTTATCGCCCTATTACTGGTGCTGTACTACCGTCGTCATGTCCGCTGAACCGGTAAATGGGGGATCCGGCCTCCGACAACGACAATGGAATGGTAAAAGAGGATCAGAATTTCAGGGTTTCTTTCGTGCACACTGGCACACATCGCAGAGATTAACATCACTCACGCCGGTTACGACAGCAAGTGCCCAGCGATCGATGATCGCGTCGAGTTCTGTGGAGACCTCCACTTCACCTGCACCCCGTTTCCTGCTCAGGTATTGCGATACTGCTGCACGGGAAACCCCAAGCCGCTTTGCGGCGTCACTCTGGCTGAGCTCGTGCTTCTGGACAAGGCGTGATACCATCTCTGCCCTCATTGAGGGCAACAGGCTTCGCACCATGGTGTCGCAGTGCATGAGGGTACAGGTGTGCCTGGTCATACGAATGCGGTCTGGGGTTTGCAGGTTTCTGGTGTTTTCTGCTGGTAGATGATCTGCCGTGCATCACGGAAGTTAAACTTCTCGATGATCAACTGGCGTTCTTTGAGTTTCTTTAAAGCATACCGCACCGTTCGCGGTGCAAGGTGGGTCTTTTCAACAAGGTCCTTGTGGGTCATAGCCCCACCCGCATCCAGGATTGCCAGCACCGTCTTTGACGATGGTGGTAACGTTGTAGGATACATAGTAATATGTTAACACTGTTAACATATGAACCTGTCGGTATTTTATAGTTGAATTATTATACCGTAGATTATGCTCGGGAGGCAGGAACGGATGGCGATTCTGCTCCTTCTTGGCGTTGCTGCGGTAGTCATTGCAGCCCATGGTATGCTGACCGTTCTGGGAAAACAGCCGTTTTCCCAACCCTTTACGAATTCGTCAAATGATGGCGAGCTGGTATTTTTCACTGGCACCATTGAACAGGCAACGCTTACGAAAAACGGCGGACATGTAACCCTGCGCATCCGGAATATCTCGGTTTTCATCCCGTCACAGGCAGCGCAGGGATATGCATTCCAGAAAGGCCAGCAGGTTACCCTGTATGGGATTGTTGAGACCTATCGCGGGGAAAAGGAGATTGTGGTAAGTTCCGCCGAAGATATCAGGATCGGCTAAGCACACTCTTGTCCGGCTGCCTGATGAAATTGCCGTTGATGGGCAGATTATGGCTTCCTGCGGGTCTTCGTCATTTGAGCCGGTGGAATTTCAGGAGATCCCGTTCGCCTCTCCTGTGCCCGTTCTATGGCTGCAAGCGATTTCTGTGCTGTATTCCGCACATCCTCATCCGGGTCCTGGAGGGATTTAGTCAATCCGGGAACCGCCCGTTCATCGGCAATATTTCCCAGTGCCCAGGCAGCATTCTTCCGGACAGTCTTTTTTTTGTCGGTTAAGAGTTCAATAAGCGGAAGGGTAGCACGGGGATCTTTCAGTTTCCCAAGACCCCAGGCCGCACCGACGCGCAACCATTTGTCCGGGGATTTCATCGCGTTGATGAGGGGTTCCACGCACCGGCTGTCGCCGATCCTGCCAAGGGATTTTGCCGCCAGCCACTGTACATCAACAAAGGGGTCATTGAGGGCTTCGAGCAGCGGTTCAATAGCCGTGCTGTCCCCTGCGGTTCCCAGAGCCTCGGCGGCTTTCCAGCGGAAAGTGAGGTTGGGGTCTTTAAGAAGCGCGATGTACCCTTTTACCTGTTCTTTCCTCCGCTCCTCCAAAATGCCGGGGTCTTCCGGTTCCGACTCACGGGATGGCACTCCTTTAGGATCTGACAGTTCTGCATCCCCCATTCTAATCCTACAGCCACCCATTCGTGATACTGAACCATTAACTTTTCCGGTAATCCCACGTCCATCCCTCTGGTTTTGCGAAAAAAATGAACTGGATGAAGAGAATTTCAAAATAATGGCTCCTGGAGAAACGTTCATGGATGGTTATTTTTCAGAACCGCGATTCGGTTCTGCATTGAAAACCGGATCGCGGTTGATCCTCAAACATATCCAGAATACGCACTGCCGCCTCCCCAGAATGAGTGTCATTACCGCAGAACAAAACGGGAAAATAATTGTTATTGTGCTTTTTACAGTTCGCCTGCGAGCCCTTGCTTACACACATTTCTCACGTGTAAAAATGGAGTCCGTTTTTTTGTTACGGGAACATCTCAAGGGTAACAGAAAAATTCCTTACTGTATGGGTCAGCGATCCCATACTGATGACGTCTGCCCCGGATGCTGCATACCCGGCAAGGGTTTTTTCATCAATGCCCCCGGAAACCTCGACCGTCACGCGATCGCGCAACCCCGCCTTTGTTAAACGCAGGAGCGTATCAGCAACCTGTCCCGCCGTCATGTTGTCAAGCATGATAATATCGGTACCTGATTCCGCCGCCAGAACTGCGTCATCCGCGGATTCGACCTCGACTTCGACTTTCTTGTAGATCGAATACGCCTTAGCCCTGCGGATTGCCTCCGGAATCGGGACAAGCGCGAGATGGTTATCCTTGATTAAGAATCCCTCGCTGAGATTAGTACGGTGGGGATCGCCGCCCCCGATAATGACTGCCTTCTTGTCAAGAGCCCCGAATCCGGGGCAGGTCTTCCGGGTAGCGGCAATCCGGCAGGCAGGTTTTTTTGCGCGAACCAGATCGCCAAGAGCCCGGGTCCGGGTGGCTATCCCGCTCATCCGCCCGATGATGTTGAGAGCAGTGCGCTCGACAAGGAGTATCCTCTTAGCACTTCCCTCAAGGGTTAAGAGAATCTCGCCCGGCCTGACCGTATCCCCGTCCTTTTTTGCCGGAGTGACCCTGACCAGAAAATGGGAGAAAAGTGTTGTCGCCTCTGTGAGCCCGGCCACAACTCCTGCTTCCTCCGCACGGATTACGGCACGGGTGTCAACATCCGGGATAATAACGTCAGAAGTGAGATCCCCTGCAGGGGCGTCTTCCTCAATGAACCGGAGCAGATATTCAAGGGTGACCATGGGCATATCCCGGGATCAGGTACCAACAATGATGGGGTCGCTTAATTTCTCCAGCAGGCAGAGGATTGAGAGCGCTGCAAGGTAACTTGTTGCCGGGTTATCGGGGCTGGTGAAGTTGGTCACCTTGATATAGGTCTCACCAAAATCGCCCTCAAAGAAGAGCTCGTGTACATTCCGGTCAACCGCCGGATCAACCCAGAGTTCCACATCAGTATCCTGCCCCGCAGCAAGGCTCATCGCGACCGAGACATTCACATTCTTTGGAAATGCTTTGATGCACTCGTTGGCTTTTCCGGAGAATATCATCTTCCGGGCATCTGCGGTGATACCAAGAGACGCCGGGCTCTTCGTTGTCCGGAGGAGCAGTCGGCTGATACGCGAGATTCGGCCGATCTTTAAGTTGTCGAGACCAAAGATGGCTCCGCTTGGGATGTAGACCTTCCTCTTATGTTCAATGGCTGCTGATCGGACCTGGTGGCGGAAGTCCTTGTCGGTAAGGGCACCAACACTCATAATCACCATATCTTTTCCTGCCCTGAGGACATCGAGCGTGAACGTCCGGGCAGCGTTGACCGAGGCGGCTTCAACGATGATGTCCACATCCGCGTTTAAGAATGATGCAAAATCCTCATACGATTGTGCACCTGCAAGTGCTGCGATCTCCTCTGCCCGTTCAGGCACCTTATCGTAGACAGCCGAGATTGCAAAACCGCTGGCATGGACTGCAATGATATGGCCGATATTACCACAGCCCAGCAGCCCGATCTTCATCATGACTAACAGATTATGGGTACAATCGGTTAATGGTTGTGCTGATGGTGGATATGCCAGTAAGGCAATTATTGAATACGTCCAATGAATACAGCAGCAACAGCAATGCAAAACATGCCACTTCAGGATCCCGGCGCCGTGTTCGATCCGTTGTCCGGGCGGCGGGTCTATATCGAGACCTATGGGTGCCGGTACAATTTCGGGGACACGGCAAAACTCGAAGAGATCCTTAAAAGTCGTGGATCCACCATTGTTGTATCTGAGCATGAAGCGGATGTCGTAGTGGTCAACACCTGCACGGTGGTCGCCCCAACCGAGCGGAGGATGCTGCGCCGCCTCGCACAACTCAGAAACCGGCCCCTTTTTGTAACGGGTTGTATGCCCGCAGTTCAGGCAAACGCTATCCGAAGTGTCTGTGATCCCGTATTTATCGACCCTGATGTAATCCAGCAATCCTACAAACGGGTGAACACGGTTGGAGGTGATGATACGGGAATCGTCCAGGTGGCGCAGGGGTGCATGGGGAAATGTACTTATTGTATTACCCGGCTTGCCCGGGGCCGGCTGAGGAGTTTTACGGCAGCAGAAATCCACGATCAGGTCAGAGCATTTTCCCGTGCAGGGAGTGTGGAGATCCAGCTCACGGCACAGGATGTCAGTGCGTGGGGGAGGGATTGCGGGGAATCATTCCCTGAGCTCCTGCGGCGGATTTCTGACATTCCTCCGCCGTCCATGCTCCGGGTCGGGATGATGAACCCGGCAACGGTGAGGGTGATTCTCGATGATCTCGTGGATGCATACTCTATTAACCGGATCTTCCGGTTTGTCCACCTGCCGGTACAGTCCGGATCGGACGCGGTTCTCGCCCGCATGGGGCGGGAATATTCCGTTGCCGAGTATGAAGAAATCGTACGAACTTTCCGGAGGAAGATGCCGGATGTCACCCTGATGACTGACATGATCGTGGGTTTTCCTCATGAGACTGAGGATGAATTCAACGATTCGCTGGCGCTCCTCGATCGTATCCGGCCGAACAAGGTGAATGTCACCCGCTATTCAAAGCGCCCGCTCACGCCGCTTGCACAGGAGAAAGATTTCCCGGACTTTGTGAAAAAAGATCGCTCACGCCTGATGAACACTCACGCGGAACGGATCTATGCAGATATAAATCGTCCGCTTATCGGAACAACCGTCCCCTTCGTCGTTACCGAGATCATCCGCCCGGGATCGGTTATGGGGCGATCTCCTGCCTATGTCGGGATCGTCATCAACGAAGACCTTCCCGTTGGCTTTGAAGGTCGTGCCCGTCTGGAAAAAGACCGGAAATATTTCTTCATCGGGAAACGCGAACCATCCCAGACCTGAAACCTGGTATCCGGAACCAAAAAGGAGCGGTTTAATAGGCCCGGGCAGCAACACTTTCTATCTGATTACGCCGGATAAGGTGAATGTTATGGACGAGATCGAGAAAGGTTTTGAGAAGATAAAAGAGAAGATAGATCAACTTGCCGACCTCCAGGAAAAGGGAAAAACCCTGTCGGAAAAAGTGCAGTCGAATGATGCAAAACTCCTTGAGAGGATGGCCGACTCTGCAAAACCTGTGGTAAAAACGATCGGTCTGAACCTTCTCATGAAGGGCAAGCAGGACACCAAGGGCGAGCTGTACCACCCCCAGTATTATCCCCAGAAGATGATCATTCTCGGGAAGACCGATCCTGCACCCTGTCGCCCTGACAATCCCTCCATGCAGGTCATTGACCAGTTCTGCGTCCTCTCTGAAGAAGGGGAGTTTTTTGAACTGATGTACAGTTTCGATGGATTCCTTACCGATTCCTATCTCAACCCGGTTACCGCCCGGCAGGCAATCGACCTGTACGGGTACGATACAATGTTCATGCTCTACCAGGCATTGCATGACTACCTCGAGGGAGAAGAAGAACTCATATCTGCACTTGAAAAAGTGATCGGGTACGTTTTTGCCCGGAAGAATTAGTCCCGGACGTCCTTTTTTTTATCCTTTTTTGATTAGTCGGGTATGGTAACAGTCAGGATTCTGACCGGGCTATGGCTCTTTAAAAAACGAAAACGAAAAACGTTTGATGGGCCCGATGTGATTCGAACACATGACCTCCCGGTTATCAGCCGGGCGCACCACCGGGCTATGCTACGGGCCCAAAAGTTTGCCTGAATTTTACCCTAATAACTACTCCATCAGAGTTTTTATAGGTTGTGAATCCCCGCCCCCGCTTCCGGTTCAATCAGATAGGGATATGTGAGAGAAAAAACACGGTATATGGTAAGGAATTGGGATCATGGAAAGACGGTATCTTTTGGGAAATGAAGCGATCGCCCACGCCTGTCTTGAGGCGGGCGTTGATTTCGTATGCGGGTATCCGGGAACACCCTCGTCCGAAGTGATCGATACGCTGCGGACGCAGCCTGACCGCTCGTATTACCTCGAATGGTCGGTGAACGAGAAGGTGGCGCTCGAGAACGCGCTTGCTGCCGCATGGTGTGGGGTCCGCGCACTCTGTACCATGAAACATGTGGGGCTCAATGTTGCTGCCGATCCACTGATGACGAGCGCCTATACGGGGGTGACCGGGGGCCTGGTCATCATGAGTGCCGACGATCCGTTCGCCCACAGTTCCCAGAATGAACAGGATACCCGGTGTTATGCCCACTTCGCGCGGGTGCCCTGTTTTGACCCCGCCAGCGTGCAGGAAGCGCATGACATGATCCCTAAGGCGTTCGCCCTCTCCGAGGAGTTCGGGCTCCCTGTTCTCTTCCGGCCCACAACCCGCATCTGCCATTCCAAGGGCGATGTCGAACTGGGCGAAATCGTCAAAAGCTCCCGCAGGGGGGATTTCCATAAAGATCCGCGGCAGTACGTGGTCATCCCTGCCCATACCCGCATCCTGCACCGGAAACTCAACGAGAAACAGCCTGCACTGAAGAAACGTCTCGTGGAACTCGGGTTCAACCGGTACGAGATCCGCGGGAAGACTGCAATCATTGCAAGCGGGATTGGCGCTTCGTATGTCGAGGAGCTACTGCCTGCGGGGATTTCGTTCATGAAGATCGCTGCTTATCCTATCGATGAGGACTGGCTGGCGGAATTTGTGCAGAAGCACGATAAAGTGCTCGTCATCGAGGAGCTTGCTCCTGAAGTGGAAGAGATTGTCCGGCAGGTTGCCGGAAATGTTCCGGTTTTCGGGAAGAAGAACGGCTATGCCCCGTACGAGGGAGAACTCTCGCCTTCCGCTGTTGCTGCGATCATGGAGAAGGCGGGGTTCCCCGTCAAAACCCCGCTCTCTGCCAACCCGCCCGTGCCGGATGTCCCCGCCCGCCCCCCGATTCTCTGCGCCGGATGCCTGCACCGCAGTGCCTTCTACGCCATAAAGAAGGTGTACAAGGATGCTGTCTACCCAAGCGACATCGGGTGTTACACCCTCGGGCTCCAGCTTGGGGCAGTTGACACGACCATCTGCATGGGCGCGTCGATAACTGTTGCAAGCGGTATCGCCCATTCCGGCGAACCGCGCGATGTGATCTGCACCATCGGGGACTCCACGTTCCTCCACACCGGTATCCAGGGGCTCCTGAACGCGGTGTATAATGGTGCGAACATGACCGTGGTCATCCTTGACAACCGCATCACCGCGATGACCGGCCACCAGCCGAACCCGAACACCGGTGCAAACGCCTGCGGTGTTGAAAGTCCGCCCGTCTCTCTGGATGCGATCTGCCGCGCATGCGGGGCATCGTTTGTGGAGACGATCGACCCGTATGATGTGACGGGAATGGTCAACCTCCTGCAGGAAGCAAAGAAGCGGAGTGGTGTGAAGGTGATCATTGCCAAACAGATGTGCGTGATCATGGCCCGGCGCAGCGGGGTCCGGCGCGGGAAATACCGGGTGGATACTGAGGCCTGCACCGGCTGCGGCACCTGTGTGCGGTTCGGTTGTCCGGCGATCGAGTTCGTGGATGAGAAGGCCCGGATCAACGAACTCTGCAATGGCTGTGCGGTCTGTGCCGATCTCTGTCCTTTCGGGGCAATCGTGCGGGAGGGGAAGAAATGAGCGAAAGTTTCGATATCCTGATCGTGGGGATCGGGGGGCAGGGGACGATCCTCGCCTCAAACATCCTTGGCGAAGCCTGCCTGATCGAGAACCGGCATGTCCGGGGAGCAGAAACCCACGGGATGGCCCAGCGCGGCGGGTCAGTCGAGAGCCATATCCGGGTTGGGGGCGAGCACGGCCCGCTCATTCCGCCGGGCCAGGCAGACCTCCTCATATCGTTCGACCTTCTCGAAGCGCTCCGGTACTCGCACTACCTGAAGCAGGGTGGGAAGATGGTGGTTAACCGTCGCATGGTCCTCCCCACGTCGGTCTTTACGCAGAAAGTTGCACTGCCATCGGAAGAGGCTATCATCGCGGCACTCGGGAAGTATCATCTCTGCCTGCTGGATGCCGATACGATGGCAACCGAAGCAGGAAGCCCGCTCTCCCAGAATGTGGTGATGCTGGGAGCAGCTGCCGGTGCCATGCCGCTCAAACCCGAATCCCTCCTTGAGGCGGTGAAGCGCCTTGTCCCGAAGAAGACGGTGGAGATCAATGCCAGGGCGTTTGAGGCTGGGCGGGCATTCGGCGGGCAGTGTTGATGATACTTATGATTCTTTAATAAAATGCATTTTTCTTTCTCTTTTGATTATCTTTAATTCCCTCAAAAATGTGTTATTTTTAAATTTTGTTCTTAAAAATCGGTTATTTCTTAATCCAAAATCTCTCTAATGCAAAATATGACTTATTAGAGAAAGTTTTATGATTACCTAATGCCTATTAATTTTTAATAGGTAGTCACATGGTAAAACCAAAAGTCGAAAGCGAAACAAAAAATGCAAAATTTAAACGAATTGCTTCTGCGCGGACTACTCGCATTTTGGAAGATCTTCGTTTACTTGGAAATTGTGCTAATACGAGCCATTACAGTTACACTGAAAGTGATGCTTTGAAAATTTTTGCTGCTATTGAAAAAGAGATGAAACGAACAAAATCTCTGTTTAACAAGCCGAAAACTGAATTTTCACTGGATTGAGCGCTATGTTTGATTATTCAGCTAAGACTCCCGCAATAAATCAGATCAATTAAGTTGGTGAATATATGTTGCATACAAATATCGAACTTTCACAGGTAATCTCTCTACAAACTGAGCAAGATGTTGATGATTTCATTCATTCAATTGATGTCGCAGATGTAGCTGAATATCCCGTGAACCATAAGTTTGTATGGCGTTTATTGAATGATAGCGTTAGTAATGCTGCGAATATTCATACGACTTCTGTGACGATTGCTCCAATAATTGAGCGGATAACAAATGGATTTGATGCGGTCATTCAGGATAAAGAATATCAGAAAAATAACGGTAAACCACTAGATCACAATAAACTACCTACATCCCCACGAGAAGCCGCGAAAGAGTGGTTCAACATTCCCGGTGGTGATACCGCCATTTATGGTGCAGGAATGAAGGACTCGGCAAGATCCAAAATGGCCGATGAAATTGTCACTGTTGAACTATTATCATCAGAAAACCCACGGAATCCCACCGTTGTAATTTCAGATCATGGTATTGGTCAATCTCCAGATGATTTTGATCAAACACTGATGAGTCTCGGGAGAAGTAACAAATTTAGTTCCCCCCATCTTCATGGGACTTATGGACATGGGGGTTCATCATCATACCGATATTGTAAGTATTCTGTAATAATTTCGAGACGGAATCCAAAAACTCTGCATGGAAAAGAAGACGAAATTGGATGGACGATTGTTAGACGGGAAGAAGGATTTTCAGTATATGATTTTAAAGGCAAAAGAACTGTTGAAATTGTTCAGCCCCCAGTATATCTGTATCTATGTTTAGCTAATGGCTCGATTCCAAAAATTCCGCTAATTGATAATGAATTCGAAAAAGGAACGCGCATCGCTCATATAAAATACGACGCAAAAGAATGGGAGAATCTCTCTCGCGGCCTAGGATATCGACTCTTTAGGAATTATTTATTTGATCCGGTACTACCGTTTCGCTTGATAGATCGAAGAAAAACCGATTCGAAGACAAAACCGTCTTTCGAACGGAATATGTTTGGAGATCGTTCCACTCTTGAAACAGCGGATTATGTTGTTTATAAAAATCAAGCTGAAGAAGAATGGCCAAATGGGGGCAAACTAATCGTTAGATATTGGCTTCTTCATAAATTTGCATCACCTGAGGACCGGCCACTTAAAAATCACTTAGAACGAGAAAATTCTCAGAATACGATAATTGCAACGTTAAATGGGCAGAGACACGGAAGTTTTGAAAAACGATTGATAGCAAAAAAGTGTCGTTTGCCTCGAGTAAGTGATTGCCTTTTAGTACAAGTGGTGCTCGATCAATTACCCCGGGAAGTAAAGGGGAAAATTTTCACATCAACAAGAATGAGCCTTGTTAAAGAGGGTACTGAAATAGAATTACTTGAAAAAAAGTTAATCGAATGTTTCACCGAAGATGAACGACTCAAAGAATGGGAGACCAAACTTAGTGATTTGAGATCTGAAGATGATGATAGCATCAAAGCTGTCAATAAACTTCTTACGCAGTTAATTGAAGTTGGTCAAAATATAGGAATTGGCGGTCTTCAGCAAAAACAAAATATTGCAGGTACTGGAACAACGAATGAATTCTCGCCCCAGGATCCACCTACGATTTTTAAGATAAAAAGTATTGGTGATCCATTAGAGTTCATAAAAAACGAGACAAAGACATTTAATATTGAATTAAATGGCCCAAATTCATTATTCACGAGGCCAAAAAATCGTGGAGTTGTAAAATGCATCTTACCTGACGATCCGGGAATCGAAGTTTCTATCCAATATGAAAAGTTTTCCGACGGCAAACTTCCTGTCAAAGTGTTTTGCAAATCTGATGCAACTGAATATGATGTGAAAGAAATAAAATTTATTTTTGCAATTGATAGTCTACTCTATGATTTTGTTGATAAACGAAAGTATCTCATAATTCCGCCATTAAAATACATTCCCAAAGATCCACCAACTACCCTCTCTATATTGAAAAATTCCCCGATAAAAATTAAAATTGGCAAAAATAACGCCATTCCAATCGGATTTGATGGTCCTGATGATATTTTAGTACGAACCACCAATCCTGCATATTTTTCTGCATCGTTTAATAATCATGAATCAGTTCGGCTGATTCGGAGATTAGGACCTGCAAGCGGTCGAATTCAGATAACAATTAATCCGGATTCGACTGCAAAAGAAGGAGATACTTTTGAACTGTCGGTTTCCTTAACTCTTTCTGATGGAACGAGACTATCTGATAAAAAAACATGTGAATTTGTCTTCGAAAAAGAAATTGAAAAAACTGGACATGGCGGCATAATTGAATCTTCAAAGCCAAACTTTTCGATTAAAGGTATTCATCAGAGTGATTGGGCAGTCTTGGGCTGGGATAAATTTAATGTTGGAACTCACGAATTAAAATCAGATTCTGATAAAAAGGATATTCTCTTTATTTATGTAAATCTAGATTCTCAATACCTATTGGAAGAAATTGAACGACGTAAAAACTTGAATTACTCGGCGTCAAACATCAGCAACATTGAGAATAAATATCTCGCTTATTTAGCCTATCATTTGTACCTTCAATACGAATCCGAAAAAGCGGAATACAATCAAACAGTTGACTCTTCAAAAGATGTTGATAAAGAGGAAAATATCGTGACAAAGGAACAAACTGAACTAGAACTCGAACGCGTCGCAAAGACACTAATATTATCATTTAGATCTTTGAAGGATTTAGAATCCAATTAACGGTGAAAAACGAATCAAGTTTATAATATTTCATTTTTCCCTTTTTTTAGCGCTTTATCAATTGACCAATATCCACGTTTAAACTCTTCTTGAAGGGTTTTCATAATATCTTTTTTTAGCTTCCCTTCAGATTTCAACTCATCATAACGCTCGATGAGTTTTACGCACTCTTCTCGTGACCATGACTTACCTTGATTTTTTGGATTGTTAATAGTTGGAACATTCAAACTTGACAATAACTCTCCTGGCATAATCATTTCAATCTCACCAATTTTTTGTTTAAAGATCGAAGGAGATATTTCAAAGCCGACAATATTCCGATTTAAGCCGATAGCAACTCTGGCGGTGGAGAACCCCCCAAGGAAGAAATCGCAAACAAGATCCCCTTCGTTGCTGCTGTATTGCAGGATTTTTTTCAGTAAATCATCAGGCAACTCATTTTTATTTTTTATTTTTCGCGGCTTATATTGACGGGGGATTCCCCAGACATCCTCTCGGTCACAGTAATTTTTTGATCTTCCTTTATCTGATTCTTCTTTTAATCCAAATCTGGATTCAACGTTGAATGTTCGTGATCCCCCGGGTTTTTCATAATACAGGATGTGATAATGAGATGAAACGAATTTCTTCCTTGTAAAAACACCAAAACTGAATTTCCATATAATATGGTTGACTTCTTTTAGCTTGGTCTGTCGGAGTGCATGAAGGATGAAGTAGAGATTGGTATACCCGGAAATAATGTAAATTGCGCCCCCCGGTTTCAATATCCGTTCTGCCTCTTTGATCCAGTCAAAGCTAAACTGCTCATATTTTGATTGGGGCACCTCAACATATCCATCAACGACAAGAGACTCATTACGGTTGTAATGGAGGTGTAAATTATTCCCGTTTATTCCATATGGAGGATCTGTGATTATGAGGTCTACTGAATTATCCGCGATGTGTTTTCGTGCACCGGTGATGCAGTCTTCATTAAAAAAATGAATATTATGATGAGCATCAGGCGTCAATTTTTTCGGTCTCATAATTTTAACAAACTATGTACAATCGAACTATTTGGGTATAAACTCTGACTATTTTCCATTCGCACTAGACTAAAAAAAAGAGACCCCTTTCGAATGGGGGGTCCCCCCCTACCCCCCCACCCTGTTTTTGCAAAACCATTTCCTGTTCCACACGCACACTCCCTATGTTTCCTCTGGAATCCCTGACGTGAGTGACAAAACGTCACAGCGATCTGGCTGTGGGAGTTGGATTGGTAAAATAAGCGGAAAGGGGGGTGGGGGCCCCTGCTGAAATCCAGAGCACTGGGGGGGTAGCCCCCCTCATTAAAAAAAGTTGGTGGGGGGGTGGGGGTACCTTCCCCCAACCCAATAGTGGGTAATACAGGTTTTTTCGCACAGGATCTGGGGCGGGTTCGTGTGGAACTACTGATGGATGTAGCCCGGAAGTTCGGATACTCATGCATGAGTATGAACCCGTGATCCTAAAATTCGAGAGGGGGGGCTCCCCCCCACCTCCCCCCCATGCAGGTGGGGGGGTAGGCCCCCTCTTTGCTTTTATGAGCGGGGGGGAGGGGGTACACCCCCCCTTTGAAGCAGGGAACATGAGAAATGAAGTAAAAAATCGAAAAAACGAGAGAGACGCTGAGGGGGGGAATTGAACCCCCGAGGCACTTTCGCACCACAGGCTTTCCAGGCCTGCGCCCTACCGCTAGACTACCTCAGCAAAAAGTGTATCCTAGACTACCTCAGCAAAAAGTGTATCCTATCTATACGCAGAGTATTTTTTTAATGGTATCTCTTTTTCGGGGCTCCACTTTTCTGGCCGGGCCCCCGGTTCCACGACGGTCGCGGCCCCGGCCGGTATTTTCCGCCCCCGTCAGGCTTCTTCGAAGGCACCCTGGTATCTTTGGGCTTCTGCTTTGGTTTTGGAACGATCACCTTGTCGGATTTCGTCCATCCCTTTGCATAGGTGCCGGGTGCCATGAAGACCGTTGTCGGGGCGATAACGAGCCCGGTATCCCCGGGTTTGAATGCCGATGATGGCAGGAGGGTCTTTCCAAGACAGACAAACTCGTTCTTCTGCGAAAGGACTGCAACGGTCTGGCCTTTGGCAAACTCCGCGCAGCTGATGATCCCCACTCCGGCCAGTGCTGCACCGTGACATACGGCATCAATCGCGGTGTTGCGGATGATGACCGCCGACAGTTCCGGCACTGCGGCATCGACCGAGAGGATCATGGAAGCGAGCCGGGCCGGGTCCCCGTCCCGTGCCGCAACCGCGGCGTCCTGCACGTCATGGAGGGTGTACATGGTCTTCTCATCAAAGGTACCGGACCGGGACCTTCGGAGTTCCTGCATGTGGCCCCCGACGCCAAGGGCAAACCCCATGTGATGGCAGAGCGAGCGGATGTAGGTGCCGGCATCGCACCTGACCCGGAAGAGGACCAGCCTGCCATCGGTGTCGAGGATCTCCAGTTCCTGGACCTCGCGGATGCGCAGGGCACGCTTGACCGCGCTCTTCCGGGGCGGGCGCTGGTAGAGCCTGCCGGTGAACTCTTCGGCCATCTTCAGAATGCTCTCCTTTGGGACATCCTTGTGGAGGCGCATGAGACAGATGTACTCCTTGTCGTGCTGGAGGAGGAGGGGGGCAAGGCGGACAGCGTTTCCGAGCATGATGAGGAGCACGCCGGAGACCTGCGGGTCGAGGGTGCCGGAGTGTCCCACCTGGCAACCGAGCATCTTTCCCACCCATGCCGCTACCTGGTGGCTTGAGGGCCCTTTGGGCTTGTCGACTACGATTATTCCCGGCCGGCTCCAGAGGTGGACCAGCTCCTTCCCGGTTTCATTTTCCGCCATCTCACGCACTCCCTTTCTGGTTGAGGTACTGGTTCAGCGCTGCCAGCGATCCTTCGAGCGATCCGTCACCCACCACCGAGGGGGGGTGCCCTCCGTGGCGCATGGCATCGGCCGTGATCTCTCCGATTGCCATCACGAGCAGATCAGGACGCGGGGTCCAGACTGCTTTTGTATAGGACATGGCGCTCGTGAAGAGGATCGCCCCGGCTTTTTCAAGAGAGAGGGGTTCGCTGGTCGGTTCGAGGCCATAGCACCTGAACTCGCGTGCGATCCCCCCAGCATCTGTTATGGCTGAGATGAGTTTATCGTTGGTAACATCGGCCCGGGGAATGCCGATGCGTTTCCCTCGGATCCAGTCCCCGAGATAGGGCACAAAATCGCGGGAATAGAAACCAGGCAGGATCTCAGAAGATATCCCAGACAGTTCCAGTTCCTTTGCGGTCTGCGGACCAATTGCGATCACGCGGGGTGGGTTGGTAAGGATGGGTGCAATGATCTTCGCCGGGAGTGCGCTCGTGAAGAACAGGCAGTCAAACTCTCCCGCACCAGCAGCTTTTGCAAAATCGCTGATCACTTCCTGGTAAAGTTCCGAGCGGAGCGGGTGGACGCTGTAGCAGGAATGCCCGAGCTTCTCACAGCGTGTTGCATCGCTCTTCTCCTTGCCGGCAAGGCGGGTGACTGCGATCTTCATTTCAGGGATAAATTGCCCCGCCACGATATGAGGATATGCATTCCGACGAGTTTATATTCCCACTTTCATATTTAATTATATGCTGGAGATCCTGGCTGGCGTGTGTATCGGTGTCGTGCTTGGCACGATCAGCGGTCTCATTCCCGGGGTGCACGCCAACACCCTTGCCGGTATCCTCCTCGGGCTCCAGGCTCTGCTTCTCACCCTTCTCGGCCCCCTTGCCCTGGCGGGCGCGATGTTTGCCGCGCTCATCACGCACACATTCGTCGATGCTGTCCCGAGCACATTTCTTGGAATCCCCGATGCCGATACAAGCCTCGCAGTCCTGCCCGCTCATGCGCTCTGCCTTGAAGGAAAGGGTGAGGAGGCGGTGCGGATAGCTGCTCTTGGCAGCGCAGGGGCTATCATCCTTGCGGTCCCGCTTTCTGTCGTATGTTTTCTCCTGCTTCCACAACTCCAGCCGTACTTTGACTGGTGGATTGGTATCCTGCTCATCGCGGTCGTAGGATACATGGTTGTGACCAGCGACGCACCTGGGTGGGCTCTGGGAGTTTTTTGCGTGTCCGGGCTGCTTGGGACGTTTGCACTCCATTACTCGTACTTGAGCTGGCACACGGTGGGAGGGGAAAGTGCAATCCTCATGCCCCTCCTGTCAGGTCTGTTTGGCATCTCCATCCTCCTTATTGCGGCCAGGGGAAAGATCCCGACGCAGCGGTTTGAGGGCATCACGCTTGAAGACCGCAAAGTGGTGAAATGCTCCGTGATCGGGACTGCAGCGGGTATTGCCGTTGGCTGGCTGCCCGGTCTTTCGACAGCATCTGCCAACGCGGTGCTTGCATCGGTTATCGGGTATGAGAAAGACCGGCGGGGCTACATCCTTGCAACGAATGCCGCAAATACGGCAAATGCGTTCATTGGTCTTGCTGCCCTCTTTGCCTTATCCCGGATGCGGAATGGTGTCATGGCAGCCCTTGCCGAGCTCCCCCCGCAGTCTATGAGTGCGCTGATGGTTGTTGGCGTGCTTGCCGCGTGTGCGGCGTACCTCATCACGATTTTCCTTGGGCGATATGCCCCTCTCCTCAACGGTATCGATAGTATGCTTCTGAACCGGGGCGTGATAGCGTTTGTTGTCATCCTCTGCATTATCCTCACCGGGCCCTTCGGTCTTGTCATTCTCATCCTCGCTACCGCGACCGGACTGGTGCCGCATATCATAAACCTGCCGGCGGTTTATTGCATGGGATCCATCATGGTCCCGGTCATGCTCTACTCTTTTGGAATTCTCGTCTGACATGGCACGAAAACAAGCCGGCGATCTATGGTTTTATACGGGTATACACCCCTAAGTTGTCCTGTATGCCGGGATACTGGTTCGGGGATGTGGAAGCGGGATCGTGCACCCCGTTTTCCGGTGATGCACGGGATATTGCGGGACGGATACGTACCATTCGCACCAGCATGGATTCGTTTGTGCCGCTGAACTGGGAGCTTGCGGTTTCCTGCGGTTTCTGCCATGATCGCGCGGAGTATCTCAAAAAGCTGCGCGAGGTCTGTTTTTTTGCTGCAGAACGGGATGTCCGGGAACAGTATGCAGGAAAGGATACCGAACTGCTCCACATGGTCAGGACCCTTGATGAAATGGACACGGTCATCAACCTCCTATCAGAACGGGTCATGGAATGGTACCAGATACGGCAGCCAACGTTCTCCCGCAAGTATCGTCGCACCCCGTCCCACCTGATGGTACGGAAGATCCGGGAGAAGAGTCGTGGAGCGCTCGGGAACGTTGCCGGGCAGATTGAATCCCTCTCCATCGCCCGTACCGATCTTGCCAAAGAAGTCTCATCACGGGCAAACCGGGTCCTGCCCAACACCAGCGCCCTCATCGGCGGCCTTGTTGCCGCCCGGCTCATGGCTCAGGCTGGCGGTCTTTCGCAATTATCCCGCCTTCCGGCAAGTGCGATCCAGGTGCTGGGAGCAAAAACAGCCCTGTTCGCCCATATACGGACGCACACCCCTTCCCCAAAACATGGGATTATCTTCCAGCATCGCCGGGTCCATAATGCCCCAAGAACCATCAGGGGGCGAGTCTCCCGGGTACTGGCCGGCAAGCTGGCAATCGCTGCCCGGCTCGACCAGTACCGCGGCGTTGCGGACCTCGGTTTCCTCGAGCGGGCGCAGGCGAAGATCGATGCAGCCGGAATGGAGGAAAAACCATGAGATGGATCGGCGAAGTACTGGTCTCTCCGGGCGAGGGGGGTGTATACAACGAACGGATGCTGGGTGGTGCCCGGGTCTGGGATCCGTTCCGGAGCAAACTTTCTGCACTGTATCATGCCGGAACCGGGATTGAGCTGGTGAAGGATATGCGGGTCCTGTATCTCGGTGCAGCAAATGGCACGACGGTCTCCCATGTTGCGGATTATACGGAATCGGTGTATGCCGTTGAGTTTGCCCCCCGGCCCATGCAGGATCTGCTGGAGGTTGCCCGAAGGAGAGAGAATATCGTGCCGATCATGGCTGACGCGACACGTCCCGAGCAGTATGCTCCGCTGGTTGAAGCAGTTGACCTGCTGTACCAGGATGTGGCACAGCCGGATCAGGCTGCAATCGCCATAAGGAACAGTGTGTTTTTGAAAAAGGGTGGTCATCTTATCCTGATGCTCAAGACCAGGAGCGTGGATGTGAGGAAAGAGCCTGCGGAAGTGTTCCGGGACACGCTCGATCTGCTTTCCGCGGCCGGA
Source organism: Methanomicrobiales archaeon HGW-Methanomicrobiales-3 (assembly GCA_002839605.1). Taxonomy (GTDB): domain Archaea; phylum Halobacteriota; class Methanomicrobia; order Methanomicrobiales; family Methanospirillaceae; genus Methanoregula. Next base: position 132,612 of record PGYK01000007.1, read on the forward strand.
TTAACGGTACAGGAAAGTGTCTGGCTTGAGCCGTACCACCACGATCACGCGGCAATCGTCTGCCGGAAACCCTAGGGGGATGAACGCATGACAAACGGTATCCGGTACCAGACAGTGGGGGCGCTTCCGGTCATTGCGATCCTCATTTTCATTGTGCTGATCATCGTGCTCATCCCGCTCGTGTTCCTTGGGCTTATCGGGGCTGCATTCACCCGTCTCGGGTTCTCGTGGCTCTCCGCTCTCGCCGTTGTCCTCCTTATCCTGTTGGGGAGCACGGTGAACATCCCGGTCTATACGATAAAGCGGGATATGGTCCGGATGACGCACGGAGAGATGTCGATGAGTGATCCTTTCGCCGCGTGGCCGCGGGAGGATGTCTGGGACACGGTCATATCAATAAATCTTGGCGGGGCGGTCATCCCCCTTTGTATTGCCCTGTATGTCCTGTCTGTGGCATATCCGCTCGTTACAACTCCGCTCATAGCCCCCGTCATACTCGGAATTCTTGTAGTTTCACTCATTACGTATGCCTCCACCCGCGCGATCCCCGAAGCAGGTATTCAGGTGCCGCTTATTATTCCCGCACTTACGGCCCTGCTCCTTGGCTTTGTGTTTGGGGGCAGTGTTGGCCTCGCGGCATCGGTGATTGCGATGGCGAGCGGGATCTTCGGTGTCCTTATCGGGGGAAATCTCGCGCAGCTGGGGAAGATCCGCGATCTTGGTATCTCCGCAATGAGTATCGGGGGATCCGGGACTTTTGGTTCCGTGTTGTTCTGCTGCATCCTGCCTGCACTTGTTGCGTGAAGCAGGAAAAATCGTTGGTGCGCACTGTGATATGAGAGATCTGGCAGAAAAAGAATAGCCCGGAGCAGATTCGAACTGCTGTCGGGGGATCCAGAGTCCCCCATGATTGACCGCTACACTACCGGGCTGCTGTGCCTCTTACTTTTTGCTGTTGTTGCTTAATTAATGTGACGGACAGGCCGGGCAGGTCAGGCCGTTTTTCCCCGTTCGCACCGCTGGCACGCCCGACACACTTCCCTGACCGGCTGGATCAGTTTTCCTTTCTCGCAGAAGGGTTCGATATCGTGGATATCCCGGATATAATAGATGTGGGGCACGAGCGAGATATGGGTGTAGGTGCCGCAGGAAACACCCAGTTGATCGGCAATGGATTTCTGGAGCTGCACGAGTGCATACATGTTCGCCCCGGCAGCGGTGAGCATGTCGTTTGAGCGGAAGATGACTTTCATGTGCAGTTTTCCGTCACGCAGGACGCACTGGACGAGCTGTAGGCAGGGACAGTCGTCGAGTTTCTCGTCAATCACCGGATTCCACGTGATGGCGATTGCCCTCCGGGTGTTGGGCGAAGAGCGTATCTTCTCCACGATATAGGCAATCTGGTCAACATGCACCGGCTGCCCTCCGGCAGATAACTTCTCGCCCCAGTCAAAGAGCCTGCCATGGTAGTCGTACTCAAAGGAAGCGTGGGATCCGTTGAGGAGATCCTTTGCGTACTGCTCGACAAACTTCTGCTGGAACCGGGAGTGCTGGCTCACCATCGGTTCGGCAAGCGGAGAATCCACCTGCATGGCGATCTCCTCGAACTCGATGGTCGCCTCGTCGTCTTCCGTGTTGAGCACCCATCCCTTCTCAAGGATCATCTGGATTACCTGTTCGTGTGCCCTGCCGATGCTTGGTGCCCGGATCACTCTCATGCTCCTACTGTTTGAACCGGAAGATTGTATATTTGTTGAATTGTGTCTGCAGTGATTGTGTGAAAGAAAAACCCCAAAATGCAGAATACTAAGTAAGAAAGAAAATCGTGAACGGTCTTGTCTTGTGATAATATATGATCGGGTAACGTGCCTGGGATTTGCTGTAACTAATCATCATTGCAGAAATCTCAATGCATAGAAAAATACATTAGAGTACAGATAGTAGAATACATAGTATAGTGATAGATGCGCGATATTAGTATCCGTTGGTCTGGATCACTGTGTACCATGTGGATCTGAAAATGGGGTGTTTGTCCAACCAAAAACCAGTAAATTGCGCCCCGATTCAAAATCAGAGTTTTTTTTTTAGGAAAAATCCCCTCAAAAAGTGACCACAAAGGATATATTGGCACTTTAACAAATACTGTTCCATATTCCGTCTAATCGGAGTATGGGGCTCGTAGAATCGTTATTCGGCATTTGTCGAACGCGATTTTGCGGCTTGAAATGTATGATGTAAACTTTGGAGGAATTGAAACACATGACTAAGCGATTAACCATTGTGATGGTTGCCCTCGCTCTCTTTGTCCTTATGGCCATTGCGCCGGTATCTGCCAAGATCGCAGAGAACGGGACTCAGATCCAGCTCGGCTCAACCGTCTTTATTGGAGAAGAGGGACTTAACCTCACTCAGGCAATGAATGGAGCATTTACGGGCATTGCCTCGGATTCAGCTCAGATTTATAATGTCCCTGCAGATCTCAGGATCGGCTGGTGGGCATCTGCAGCTCAGATCACCACAACTGCCCCGACAAGGATAATCAACCTTGACGGACGGTACAAGACATTCGTTGTTGCACCAGCAGACTTTGTCGGCTACACCGGCAACTGGTACCTGATTGACAACGGAAGCGGTACCAATGCAGCACGGCTCGCGGTAACTACCGGACTCCCGACCGCAGTTTTCAACGTTCAGGATCCGACCCTTGATATCAAGGTCTGGGATCTCGCCAACAACCTCGATGTGACCGGCAAGTCAGTCCCGCAGGGTTCTGACCTCGCATTCAAGATCGAGACCAACATGTACGCTGCAACCTACGTGAACAGGAACAACACGGTATATAACCGGTCCTTTGATTACGCTCTACTTGGCGCACCTGGATCAGCAATAATGCCTGATGGCACTTCGTCCACTTGGGATGGTAACGGTACCGGTCAGGTCGGATTCCCCGGCACTAACGGAACCTTTGTCTATGAGGTTTATGACGGCCAGACCGCATCGAATGTCTGGATGGTTGTCAACTACACCGACTTCTACACCATGACCTACCATAATGTCAACAGCACTGTTGGCAGGTGTGGTACCTACCGTGTAATGTACTGGAACAACTCCGCTCTTACGGCGACGTCTGAAACCCTTCCGTACACTGCAAGAAACTTCACCACTGATGCAGCCGGTCTGGTTAACTCCAATGTCGCATGGAATGGAGCATCATCTCCTGCATGCACCTGGTCTCCGATCGCATCCGCGGACGGATTCATCAACATCAAGGTGAAGGACGAGTCCGGAACAACGTTAACGGCACTCCGCACCAACTCTGCGGGCACCGAGACGTTCTCGCTCCTCAAGAACTTCGTCAACATCCAGCCATGGACCTGGGGCGCAGCCACTGGTCAGTTCTGGGAGACTGACGCAGTCGACTTCAACAACCAGTATGCATACCCTGTTGGTACCTACACAGTTGTTGCAGAATCTGCACTCAACAAGATGAAGGACAACTACAAGAACGCAGGTGCAGACTACACCGGTAAGACCGTCTCACAGTCCTACACTGTCACCCTTGTGTCCGACACCGTCAAGGTTGAGGCAAACAAGGACTCCGTTGTCCGCAGCAAGCCGTTCTCCGTTACCGTTACCGGTAAGCCCAAGACCACCTACTACGTCTGGGTAAAGGGAACCGGCACCATGACTGGTGCATACGACAACCAGCCCCCGATGGCCAACCTGAACCAGGAAGGCGTCTTCATGGACTCCAACCTCGCAGGGACGGTCAGCACGGGCAAACTGCTGAACCACCCGATTGGTGACTATGCATACGAGAATGGCGCAGGCAAGATCATCTACAACGATGTCTGTGTCGATAGCGCAGCAACATTACCTGCAGTATCGAACTGGAACAGGACACGCTACTACGTGCTCATCAACACCTCCTCCTCCGGTACCCGGACGGTCGAGTTCCTGACCAGCAACTGGACCAAGGCACAGCGCTACACCATCCGCGTTGAGCAGAGGTTCCCGCTCGACCAGCTGAACGCAACAACCGGCTTTGCATATCCCTACAGCGATGTTGCAGGCTCTGCCTACCAGACCGGCACTGTCAAGAGCGATGAAGTAGACATCAAGGTCGAGAAGGGCGCAGTCACTATCGTGGCAGCCGGCGACCAGAGCTACTACCTTGGCGAAGAGATCAAGTTCTCCGGTACCAACACCGAGACGTACAAGACCTACCTGTTCATCGTCGGCCCCAACCTGCCGGCCGAAGGCGCACAGATCTCGAGTCTGAACCCGCGTGATGCGGCAGTAGAAAACCAGGTTCCAGGCACCTTCAAGGTCGTTGATGTCCAGGGTGACAACACCTGGTCATGGAAGTGGGGAACCTCAAACGTCGCACTCGACGCAGGAACCTACACGATCTATGCAGTGAGCCAGCCCAACTCCAAGTCGAAGCTGCAGAACGCTGCCTATGGCACGGTTTCAATCATCATCAAGAAGCCGTTCGTATCAGCAACCGCCTCACAGTCTACTGTTGCAAAGGGTGACAAGATCTTCATCACCGGTACTGCAGAAGGCGATCCGTCCGCAGTCATGATCTGGATCCTCGGAAAGAACTACCCGCAGAATGCCAACGGCGTTGGCACCGAATCGGTGAACGCTGACGGTTCATTCAGCTATGAAGTTAAGGGTACCACCACCGAGACCATGTACGCAGGCCAGTACTTCGTCGTCGTCCAGCACCCGATGCAGAACGATATCTTCGACGTTGCCATGTGCTCTAACAACATCAACGTCTGCAACTACCAGCTGACCAGCGGTGCAACAGACCAGCGGATCTTCACGCTCTTCGGAGCAGGAAGCCTGCAGGGATCTGACGCAGCAGAGGCACTTGTTCAGGGCATCAACGACCCCAACGTCGACGATACCTACACCAAGCTCCAGTTCCTCATTGAGGAGCCCGTTATCCGCATCGACCCGATTGGCGACAAGCGTGTTGGCGACAAGTTCACCATCACTGCCCAGACCAACCTCGCTGTAGATGACGAAATCCTCGTCGAGGTCTACTCATCATCATTCAAGCCGACTCAGAAGAGCCAGAGCGGCGAGTTCAGCGGAGCAACCGGCACCGTTAAGGTCACCAAGGGTGACAGCGGCATGAACCTTATCTCGTTCGATGTTGATTCCTCAACATTCAAACCGGACGAGTATATCGTTACCGCAGCCGCAGTTATCCAGACTGCAACCGGTACCGCACTGTTCAACGTCCTTGAAGGATCCGCACCGACACCCGTAGTAACCGCTGTTACAACTGTTGCACCCGCTGTCACCACAGCAGCACCCGTTGTTACAACTGCCGCACCGGTCTCGACTCCAACCCAGTCGCCCGGCTACGGTGCACTGATCGCCCTTATCGGCCTCGGTGCAGTTGCATTCATTGTCGTGCGCAGGCACTGAACTAACATCTAAACATCTTTTTTTTACGCACCAATTCGAAAATTGAGTTCAACGTTATTTGAATGCCCTCCTATCGAGCGGAGGCTTTTTTTTGTATCTTCCCATGTCCCGTGGGCTCCGGTATGCCACATTTTTATAGTCCGGAGGGGTCAACGTAGCATAGGATATGCATCCGCCGGGATGCGTCATTCTGTCCGCGAAGGTGTTGACCTGTGAAACTGACTGCAAAAATTCTTGATATCGCAACCCGTGGCGTATTGTTAAACCGGCTCGATGCCCGCAACATCGGTGTTCTGAACGGCGATCGTGTGCAGGTGATCAATACGAAAAACGGCGTCTCTGTTGCTGCGGCAGTCGAGACAACATCAACGATCCTCCCGCAGGGGATCCTGGGAGTGTACCGTATCACCAACGAGCGCCTCCGGATTGATGACGAGGATGATATTGAAATCCGTCTGGCCGGACGCCCGGCATCGCTGGATTTTATTAAGAAGAAGATGGACGGGGGCAAACTCACCAAGGAAGAGACCTTAACCATCGTCAAGGATGTGGTCAGTGACGACATCTCCGCGGCTGAACTCACCGCATACATCACCGCGTCCTACATGAGTCCCTTTGACATGGATGAAGTAGAGCACCTCACCCGCGCCATGGTGGAGACGGGGGAGCAGATCAAGTTCCCGTCCCGCCCCATTGTTGATAAGCATTCGATTGGTGGCGTTCCGGGCAACAAGATCACCTTTCTTATCGTCCCGATCATCGCAGCCAGCGGCCTTAAAATCCCAAAGACCAGCTCCCGCGCGATCACCGGGGCCGGGGGCACTGCCGACCTTATGGAGGTCCTCTCATTCGTGGAATTCTCCGCAAGCGAAGTCCAGCGTATGACCGAGAAGATCGGCGGCTGTATTGTCTGGGGCGGTGCCACCAATATCGCACCGGCGGATGACAAGATCATTGTGCAGGAATACCCGTTCAAGATCGATGCACGGGGCCAGATGCTCGCCAGTGTCATGGCAAAAAAATTCGCAGTTGGTGCAAACCTTGTGGTGATCGATATTCCCGTCGGCTTTCACACCAAAGTGGCAACCATGCAGGATGGCAGAAAGATGGCCCGGGAGTTCATTGAGCTTGGCGAACGCCTGGGCATGAAAGTCGAATGTGCCCTGACCTACGGGGATATTCCGGTCGGGCGCAGTATCGGCCCGAACCTGGAAGTCATCGAGGCCATGCGGGTGCTTGAAGGTGCGACGGAGCCCAACTCGTTCATCCAGAAGAGCCTCTCGATTGCCGGCATCGCCCTTGAAATGGCAGGAAAAGCTCCCCGTGGCGGCGGTACAGCGGCTGCCCACGATCTCCTCATCAAGGGCAAGGCACTGGAAAAGTTACGCGAGATCATCGAGATCCAGGGAGGGGATCCCACCGTCAAATCCTCGGATATCGTTCCCGGCGAACACCAGTTTGTCATAAACTCCCCGTCATCTGGGTATGTCATTGAGATGAACAACCGCTCGCTCATCACGCTTGCCCGGACCGCCGGTGCACCGCACGATCGCGGGGCAGGAATTCTCCTCCATGTCAAGAAAGGTAACCTGGTCAAGGCCGGCGATCCCCTCTTCACGATCTTCGCGGACCGGAACTGGCGGCTCCAGAATGCCCTTGAAGAAGGACGCCGGCTGATGCCCATCATCGTTGAGGGGATGCTCCTCGACCGGGTCCCCCCGATTACCGAGATGTAGACCGATGTGCTGATATATAAGCAGGTGGCGAATATTTATCATGAATGCACCTCGCCATCACCTCCTTTTTATGCTGCTCTGCCTGTTCCTGCTTTGCAGCACCGTGCAGGGGACCGACCTGCTCATTACCGTTCGGGATAGTACTGACAACACCACCATTCCCCAGGCAACCATCTTTGTGAACGGGGCAAATTTTGCCATCACCAATAATAATGGCCAGGCAACCCTCACGCATGCTGGTACTGACGACCAGCTCATCCGCGTCGCCATGTCCGGGTACGACAACTGGGAACAAACCGTGGCAAAAAATGTCACAAGTCTTTATGCAAACCTGACCCGGAAAACCTTAACCCTGAACGTGAACCTGGTTGACTCTGACACGCTGGAGCCGGTCTCCCTTGCAAAGGTGAACATCTCTGCGGTGAATATCACGGAAGGAAAATTCACCGATGCTGCCGGAACCGCAACATTCTCCGTAAAAGCGAATTACTATTACACGATTGACATTGCGGCAGCCAGTTACCAGCCCCAGTCAGCGATGGTGAATATCGGCACGGAAAATAAGGACGTCACCTACCAGCTGCTCTCGAGCCAGCGTTTCTCGGTGGTAGTCAAAGACAAGGATACCCAGCTGCCGGTTTCGGGCGCTGAAATAAAAATTGACGGAACTTCCGCCGGTTCTACTGATTCGCGGGGCATTTTGAGTACGCCCGTCAGCCGGGGAAAAACCTACGTGTTTGAGATCTCCTCACCTGGCTACGGCGTGGTATCTGAAACGAAGGCAATCACCGATGCCGATGCGATCTATACGGTTGAGATCTCTAAAGCCGCAATCGGTGCATTCGTCTATGTGTTTGACGAGAGGAAAGCCCCGCTCAATGGCGCGGATGTCTATTTCAACGGGTCGCTGACCGGCACCACTAATGAATATGGCCGGAGCAACTTCCCATCGCTCGTTTCCGGTGTGTACCTGGTTGAAGTCAGGAAGAGCGGCTTTGTTCCGGTCAGCCGGACCATTGTGGTGTCGGGTCAGCCCGAAGATCACACGTTTGACCTCTCATTTGAGGATGCAGCGCTCTCGGTTTTCGTGCAGGACCGGGACCAGAAGAATCTCCCGGATGCAACTGTTCTGGTTAATGGAGATAAAAAGGGGACCACCGATGCCCGGGGTCAGCTGGTGACCCGGGTACAATTCAACACGCCCCTGAATATCACGGTGTCAAAAGAAGGATATACTCCGGCAACCGTGACACAAGAGGTCGTTCAGGGTAATGCAACGGCATCGGTAAACGTCATCCTTGACAAGAGCCTTGATCTGGGTCTTGTCACGATAATCGGCGCCGGGATAATTATCATCATCCTTATTTTTGTTGTAATCCAGAGGATCGGCAGCAGGAAGCACCGGCATGTCCTGCGAAGGGATGAGATTTAACCCTTTTTTTTAAAAAAAAAACGCAGCGGACCCAGCGGGAATCGAACCCGCGTCCTTGGGTTCGAAGCCCAAGAGGATATCCTCTACCCCATGGATCCTTCTCAACTTCTTTAATATCAAAAGATATTAAGTATTCTCTACCGACAAACTACACTAATGATCTTATCCGCACCAGAGTTTGCCCGCCGTCTCGATCTCAAGGCGGGAACCGGCAGACTCGTCATCACCCCGTATCATCAGGAATGCCAGCAACCGGCATCGTATGATCTCCGGGCGGCTTCCGATACCGTGCTGCCGCGGGGAACCTGCACCCTTGTCCCGACCACGGAATGGGTGGAACTCCCCACGGATCTTGCAGGGACGCTCATATGCCGGTCCTCGTTTGGCCGTCGCGGGGTACTGCTGGGCGCGGGATACGTTGACCCCGGCTTCCGGGGGCAGCTGACCCTCTGCCTGACGAACATGGGGAACGAAGAGATACGTATCAGGAAAGATGACCGGATCGTACAGATGATCCTCCACGAAGTATCAGAAGGAAAATGCGGGTATGCCGGACGGTACCAGGACAGCCACGGTGCCGTGGAGGCGAAGTGACGATGATTCGGACGGAACGCAAATACATCGAACTCCTGCGGATTCTCCGGGAACACCGGGATCCCATGGGCGCAAAACGTCTCTCCGAACTGATGGCCGAACGCGGTTTTGTCTTGAGCGATCGCGCGGTACAGTACTACCTCAGTTACCTTGACACCATGGGGTTCACTGAGAAGATTGGCAACCAGGGCCGCATCCTTACCCCAGCCGGCATGGCCGAGACGGACAATGCCCTTGTCGACGACCGGATCGGTTTTGTCATCTCAAAACTCGAGCGCCTCGCCTACCGGAGCACGTTCGATCCCGTCACCAGCACCGGTGACGTTGCCTACAACCTCTCCTTCGTTCCCGAAGAGGATTTTGAGAAGGCAAAGACGGTTTTCGATGACGTGGTACGGATGGGATGTGGCTTTTTCAACTCCTATAAGATAATCGATCGTGACCCCCGGATCCCGTCCGGCTATACCGGATTCATCACGGTATGCAGCATTACCATGGATGGCGTATTCCAGCGAAACGGGATCCCGGTGAAGATGGCTTATGGCGGACGGCTGGAGATCCGAAACGGAAACCCGCTGCAGTTCCGGGACCTCATCGGGTACCGGGGAACCACAATCGACCCGCTTGAGTTGTTCATCTCTTCCGGGCTGACCTCGATCTCGAATTACACCCGCACAAGGAACGGCATTGCGCTTGCCAATGTCAGGGAAGTACCAGAATCAGCCCAACAACAGGTTGAAGAAACAATCCGGCTCATGAATGCCTGCGGTTTTGTCTACCCGGTCTCCATGGGCAGCCAGATCTTCAACCTGCCGCCAAACCCGTACCGTCTCTCCATCGTGGCATTCAGCGGGCTCAATTATATCGGGAACTGTGTTGAGCATGGGATTGAGGTCAAAACCGAGATCGGTGCCGGCAACATCCCGTTTGCAAAAGTGCTTGAGTGAAAACTAAATCAGATCCAGGAAATATCATCCGGCTGTTTGCCCTTCTTATCAGCCTTTTTTCCTTTATTATCCGGAACCGGCTCCCCATCATCCTCTTCAGGAACCACCTGGATCTTCCGGCCTGATCCGGCATGGGTTTTGGGTTTCAGGTTTGTGTGGATGAGCGGGGTATCCTTTGCCGGTGCAATCTTTGGTTTCTGCACTTCGCGACCTTCAAACACCCGGTCTTTTGCTCGCACTGATGTATCCCTGATGACAAGGGTCAGATCGCTCTCCTCCTCAACATCCCCGGAATACTCTTCAGGAACTGGTTGCGGCACGTATTCCTCTTCTTCTGGGGCCGGTACCCTGCTGTGGGCTTTTTCAACCGGTGGTTCCGCTTTACGGGAGATCAGTTTCCGCTTCGTGATGATCACGGTCTTCTGTTCCGGTTCTGCTGTTTCATCAGGTGTCTCCCGAGCGGGTTCCTGTGTGGAATCATCCGGTTGAGGGGCAGGTTTCGCATGAACCTCATGTCTTCTTCGTACCGGCTCCCGGGGAGCCGGTTCCGTCGGTTGCGGCTCTTCACCAACCCCCTCGTCTGCCGGCATTCCCCGGCCGGCCATTGCCTTGAGGCGCTGTTTCTGCAGCTCCCGTTCAATGATCTGGCGGGTGGCATCCCTGCTCCCTGCTGACGCGAGGCTTGCCCGGGATGCAGTCATACCTGCATCTGTACCGGCCGTATGCGCCGGTTTCAAAGTAACCGGCTTTACCGCGTCCGGATGAACCCGGGGTCTTGATGGTTGAACCGGAGCGTGGGACGGGAATTCCTTCTCTTTGCTGACGATAACCCGGTGCCGTGAACTCTTGGACGACACTTCTTTGTCAGGCAGCGAACCCGTGTGGGGAACAGGGTCGGCAGGGACCTCGGTAATGGAGGGGAATTTCCTCTGGACCGGCATTTCAGCCCGAACGGGTTCTGCAACCCCAAGCTCCGTTGCCCTGGATGGAATTGCATCCGCGTTCGCTGAGAGCACCTCGTCCTCTTTTCTCATCGCTTTCGGGAGAACGATCATCTCGTCGCGTACGGTCCCGTAACCTGATCCCGGCGAAATGGCAACTTTCTGTCCGGCAGACTCCTCATCATGTGCACCTGCCGGTCGCTTTGACCATGACGAATGCTGGGAGCGGATCTCCCGGAGCTCGCCAAGCCTTGGAATATTTTCAAGGCCCGAAAGCATGATGATGATCGCAACATTCTTGGTGTTCACGACCGGGTAATCGCCCGAACGGGTTTCAAGGCCGGCAATGGACCGGTCGATCCATTTCCTGACCGTCATGAATCCCTTCATGGAGAGTTCCTGCGAGGGGCCGGCAATTAGAACGAGCGCTTTGTGGGCGCTGGTCATATCGCAGGGGGTGGAGATCTCGTGATAGATGGCCTGTTTTGCAAGGTCTACGATACGGGAGGCTTTTTTCTTGTTCTCCTCATCAAATACCCCCTGCGGCCGGAACTGGGAGAGGAATGCGAGCGGGTTGCTGGGCAGAGAATCGACCGCATACCCGATGGTGATGAACCCCATCCCTTTCATGGTATTGAGCACCTCGCCGGAATCCAGGACGACCTCGGCAAGGTCGATACCCCCGTCGGCCTTGAACTCCCCGGCCCGGAGGATCAGGCTGATCCTCCGGACAATGCCCTCGTTGAGGAGCTGGTAGGTGGCACGCTCCGGTGACAGTTCCGGCTCGTCCTTTGCAAGACCAAGCCGGTGTGCCAGGCTTTTCTCCTTTTTTGCCATCGTTCTCTTCAGCGCCCGGGTCTTTTTGTACCATGTCTCGTTATCGAACAGGATCATCCCGTCGAGAAGGGGCGAAAGGATATCGATATCATCGGCAGCTTTTGCCGACCGCTTCTCCCCTTCGGCAAGGCAGGGTAGCGTGACCAGCCCGAATATCGGCTCCACGATAGAAGAGCGCAGGCCGGTGATGACGTGGGGTGCGATATCGGTCATTCCCCCCCCGAGTCCGAGGCAGATGAATACCGCGTCCGTTTCCCCGGATTCAAGGTTATGGACGTGGGATATGATGTCTGCGATATCGATCGTTACTGTACCTTCAGCCCCGGAGTCATGGTCGGATATCTCCGGGTCTATGGCCGGAAAAAATAACCGAAAACTTTCCGGAAGGGCCGTGAGCTGTTGCAATGTACTCTCATCGACATCAACTGCCAGTCCCTGGATGCACGCCACTTTGCTGCTTTTGCGGTCCGTTGAGTAGAGACTATCAACGATCCGGCATCCTGCCCCGCCCAGTCCGATTGCTATGATTCGCATATCTTAATCCTATTAACCAGAAACAATTTCGGAGGTATCCTGAATCTGTGTGAGTAAATGTACACAGTCGGAGTTCAATATCTTATAGGATAATCGTTTGCGAAGAAAAATAGTTTTTTGTGTTACTGCACCCCGGCTCAGGAGAAAAACAACTCTTCAGGAATCATTTCCGCTGATGCCCGTCCCCTCCTCCGGAACAGGGCACTTCCTATGAGATTTAGTACTGGCACCCCCCATTAATTTTTTTTACATCGATGTGACCCCCCGCCCATATATGGGGGGGTTCCCGGCAGACTCCCTCCCCCCTTTGTGCCCGGTGAACCCCCTCACTCAAATACAGGTAGCAGGCCGTTTTTTTGTTGTATGACGGGAGTTCTTCATCAACCTCATGTTTTTCGAATACGAAAAAATACGCATAACTCAATTTTGAGTTGGAGGGTTCGTGACTGACCCCCCCACCATTATTTTTTCAAATCGCAGGGACCCCCCTCCCATGGGGGTGGGGGGGTTACCCGGGAAATGATTTTTTAAAAGAGGGAAAAAACCAACAACCCTCAAACAGCATCCTGAATGAACCAAGTCCCCTGCGTTCTCTTTGCCTTAAACAGTATAATCTCAATTATCCCGAAAGAAAAGCCCAAAATCAGTTCATTTTGGATGAGTTCTCTTCCGGCTGCCAGCGTAAAATCATAATTTATTTAAACGCGTGTACGGTAATACACAATGAGGTGAACAAGACCTTGACATATGGAATTGAATTCGTACCAGGAAATGTCAACGTAAAGCAAGTTGTTAACTTCTGTAAACTTGCTGAGTCCAAGGACATTGATTTTGCATGGATCACCAACCACTACAACAACCGTCACTGCTACCCCACCCTTGCCGCCATCGCGCAGGCAACGACGAGCCTCAAGATGGGCCCGGGTATCATGAACGCCTTCACCGATACTCCGGCTGCAATGGCATCCTTTGCCTGCACGCTGAACGAGATCTCTGATGGCCGTGCCGTTCTCGGTATTGGACCGGGCGACCTCTCAACCCTCCCGAAGCTGGCCATCAACCCGGAGAAGCCGGTCGGCCGCCTCGAGGAAGCAGTTGTGCAGATCCGCAAGCTCTGTGCCGGTGAGGAAGTCAAGAAGTCAGGAATGCAGTTCTTCGACTACGACGGTGCAAAGCTGACCGGTGTCACCCTCCCCGGAAAGAAGGGCATCCCGATGTACATCGGTGCACAGGGCCCCAAGGTCCTTGACCTCGCCGGAAGAGTCGGTGACGGTGCACTCATCAACGCATCCAACCCCAAGGACTTTGCCGCGGCAATCCCGATCATCAAGGCAGCCACCGAAAAAGTTGGCAAGAAGAACTTTGACATCGGTGCATACACCGCAATGTCCATCGACCAGAGCGAGAAGAAGGCCCGCAATGCAGCAAAGATCGTTGCAGCGTTTATCGCAGCCGGCTCACCTGAACCCCTGCTCACCCGTCACGGACTCGACCTTGCCAATGTTGCCAAGATCAAGGCAGCACTCGGAAAGTTCGACTTCAAGAGTGTCGGCGAACTCGTTGGCGACAAGGAGATCGATGCATTCACCATTGCAGGAACCCCTGACATGGTCAAGCAGAAGTGCGAAGACTTAACCAAGGCCGGTGTGACCCAGATCATCTTCGGCTCACCGCTTGGTCCTGACATGACCAACTCGATCCGCCTCCTCGGCAAGTACGTCGTATAAGTGCGGACCCAATACCTGCGGGATGAACCGGAAACGGACAATCCCCGTCAGTTTTTTTTTTAAATTTCCCCCCCCTCCCCGTGCGATCGCGGGCGGGATACCCCTGCTACAGGCAAACGACTATTTTGCCCGAAAGGATACTAGTAATGTGAAGTGCAATGTTTTCGGTCACCGAAGTTACGACGCCCCGGGGTATCCTGCAGTACCGTGAGGAAGACCTGACCGGTCTCCGGTGCCGGATCAGCCCGGACCGGCTCCTTCGCCATATTGACCAGACCCTGCATATCCCCGTAACGCCGGACGGGTGCCCGTTCTGCCGTGATGCCATTTTTGAGATCACACCCACATTTTCTGACGGCAGCCGGATCCTAGTCGGGGAGAGCGTCACCTTTCCAAACCTCTACCCGTTCGGGGAAGACCACATTGTAACAGTTATCACAAAAGACCATTTTGTCGAGACCTTCAGCCGCCAGCAGATCGTTGATGCCCTCCACGGGCAGACAGAAGCCCTCAAAAATGCCCGGGGGTATCCCAGTATCAACTGGAACTTTTTACCCTCTGCCGGGGCAAGTCTCCTTCATCCGCATATGCAGGGAATGGCCGGGTCACGTCCTTCGCGGATCGTTGAACAGTATCTTACCGCCAGCCAGACATACCGATTGAACACTAAGAAGAACTACTGGGATGCAGTACGCCAGGAGGAACGTGTGTCCGACCGGTATCTGTTCGGCGATGAGATCCTCTGGTCTGCGCATGCCGTTCCAGTCGGTGAGCGCGAAGTGCGCGGAATTCTCCCCATTGCATCAATCGATGAGTTTGACTGCTACATCGATCTCCTGGCCCGGGGGATTTTAGAAGTGCTCTCCCTCTACAGGCGGCTCGGAACGCATGCGTTCAACCTGTCGCTGTTCTTTGATGCGGCTGGCGAGGATCACGGCTTTTGTGCGTTCTGCTCGCTGATCTCCCGCATCAACCCCAACCCTTCGTCAATGAGCGATTCGGCGTTCATGGAGCGGATGCATCTCGAACCGGTTATCCTGACCCTGCCGGAAGATCTGGGACGATATTACAGAAAAGAAAAAGAATAAAAAAAATTTACTCGAATTTTGCAACGAGTTTGGTCTTCTTAACGAGTGAGCCATCCTTCTTGTGGGCCTGGCGCAGGATGCAGTCTCCTGCCTTCTCAAGCTCGCGTGCCTCGTCACAGAGTGCTGCTGCGACTCTCATCATTTCGTGAGCGCTTGTAACGATCGGGATGTACTTCTCCCATTCCTTGGTCATGAAGCAGCCCTTGACATTCTGGCCTGCAACTGCCATGGCGATCTCGTGGGCAGCGCGTGCCTTTGCAAGTGCGAAGGGGTTGGTGAACTCGCCGTCAACAGCCCTGTCGGTGGTCATGATGATCTTCGGGAGCTCAAGCTCTGCACCCTTCTTTCCTGCCTTCACCTGGTCGATGACCTTGTCGAGTGCCACCTGCATCTTGCGGAATGCACCGGTGAGTGCAAGGACTTTGACGAGGTTGCCGTTGTAGTCGGACATCTCGACGGGGTCAAGGAACTCGCGGCGTGCACCGATCATGGAGTCTGCCTTCATGATGATATAGCCGAACTTGGTGTCGGCCTTGACGCCTTCCCATTCCTTCTTTGTGGTTACATCATCGGTAATGATGATAGTGGGGATACCTGCTGCAGCGAGCTGTTCGCGGGCACCGGTCGGGCCGGGGAGGACTCCGTTAGGGGAGACAACGATACAGAAGTCCGGCTGGTATGCCTTAAGATTCGATACTACACGGTCAACATCTGCGGGCTCGAGTTTCGTGCCGCTGGTCGCCATGAATGTCTGCATGTCTTCACGGTCTGCTCTCTCGTCGAGGAGCAGCTCTGCCATAACACCGCTTGCAATGTTGCCGAGTTTAGCAACGCCTACTTTAACAACCATCTAATTCACCTCGATATTTTTTTAACATGGTATTATGACCCGGGATTCTTATAAACATTGTGAAATGTTTTCACGTCGTAAAAAAGGGAGGCTTCCTCCTTTTTTGACTATACGTGAACACGATTATTGATCCTATCGTTTTCAACCCGGTTGCGAAAAGTTAACGAAAAGTGTTTAAGCACGGATAGAAAATCTGGTACCATGAAAGACGGGCTGCTCACTGACCGCCAGATGGAGGTCTTAAGATATCGCAAACAGGGGCTGACCCAGCAGCAGATTGCTGATATCATCTCCACGTCAAAAGCCAATGTATGTACGATTGAAAAGAGTGCAATGGAGAATATCCGGCGGGCCAAAGAGACCCTGGAATTCCTGTACACGCTGGATGCCACCCAGCTCTGTACCGTCCCGACCGGAACGGATCTTTTCGAGGTTCCGTCCATTATTTTCCGCGAAGCAGAGAAGATCAATGTCAAGGTGAAATACGATACGATCTCCCTCATCAACCGGTTACGCGAGTCCAGGGCACAATGCTGCAAAGCGCGCCAGGTCTGTGAGGATATCGTGGTCTATATCACGGATCAGGGAGAGATATATTTCGGGTAACCGGTTTTTCATGGATATGCCGTTCAGGTGCCCCGCCAATCTGGCATACGTTTATATCCCCTTTTATGCAATAATTAAGGAAGCCGATATGAGGTTATCCTTAGCGGATCCTTTGCACTGACAGGGAAAAACCCCCTGTTATGGATCCTGCTTACGGCGGAACCGTGCCTCCAGACACAGGGATGACGGTTGTGCCGTGGGTAGCCCTCGATTGGTGATCCCATCCATCCGGATGGGTCCCGAGAAGGAGTTGTGATTCGTCACAACAGGCTGACAGAGTGGGTCTGATTACCGCGCATGGGTCGACGTTCGTGCAACGAGCCCGTTCCCCCAAAAAACCGGGGGATGCGTCATTATCAGGATCTTCTTTCGCGAGACAGGAAAAACCGGTGCACACCGGTTCAGGCGTTGAGAGTTCATCTCTTTGCGCATCTCCGTAACCGGGCGATCTGGCAGGACCCGTTCCCGCGGGAACATATCCCTCACACGGGGGATCTCCCGCAGGGTTTAGGGGCTTGCCGGTGCGCCCGTGTCGCGTGTTGGCTTCATCACGAAAGTATCACACATCTCGGATGTAAACAAAAATTCGTGTCGCACTTGAGAATAACCTACACGCAAAAAGGATTGATAAACACATGCCAAAAATCAACAGACCACGCCGCGGCTCCCTTGCATTCAGCCCGAGAAAGCGTGCAAAGAGCCCAATCCCGAAGTACCAATCGTGGCCAGTCTACGATGGCGCACCGATCCTGCAGGGTTTTGCCGGATATAAAGTGGGTATGACGCACATTGTCATGGTGGACGATCACAAGAGCAGTCCCACCGAAGGCAAGGAGATCATGGTACCCGTCACCGTCATCGAAGTCCCTTCGATGAAAGTGGCAGCCATCCGCGTTTACTCAAAAGATACCTACGGCAAACACGCACTCGCCGAAGTCTGGGCAGACCAGCTCGATGCCATTCTCGGCCGCCGGATCACGCTCCCCAAGAACTATGACGGGGAAGCAGCCCGGAAGAAGATCGCCGACGCCGCAGCAGCAGGCATCGTAGCCGAGATCTATGCGGTCAGCTACACCCAGCCGGCAATGATGACCGGTGTTCCCAAGAAAGTTCCCGACCTCATGGAGATCAAGGTTGGCGGGGCAGACATCGCAAAACAGCTGGACTTCGCCCTTGGGCTTCTTGGAAAGGAAGTAACCCTCAATAACGTTGTCCAGACCGGGTCCTATGCGGACATCACCGCAATCACTACGGGGAAGGGCACCCAGGGCGCAGTCAAGCGCTGGGGCATTGCCGTGCGCAAGCGCAAGCACTCTGTCGGTGGTAAGAAACGTCATATTGGAACCCTCGGACCCTGGAACCCCCACCATGTACGGTGGCAGGTTCCCCAGATCGGTCAGATGGGGTACCAGCAGCGTACCGAATTCAACAAGCGGATTTTGAAATTTTCCGAGAATGCAGGCGAGATCATGCCGGCAGGCGGATTCCTTCACTATGGGGTTATCAGGAACCCGTACGTGCTGGTCAAAGGCTCGATCCCCGGACCAGTCAAGCGGCTTATCCGTATCCGCCCGGCAATGCGCCTTGGAGAACATATCGTCCGGACGCCGGCAATCCAGTTTGTGAGCGTCCAGAGCAAGCAGGGATGATCAGAGATGAAAGCACAGGTTAAAACACTGGATGGCGGAGTTACCAAGAGTATCGATCTTCCGGAGATCTTCTCCGAAGCGTACCGCCCTGATCTGATCAAGAAAGCAGTCATGGCACTCCAGAGCACACGGCGTCAGCCGCACGGGACTTACCCGTTTGCGGGCATCTGCTCGTCAGCAGTTGGCTGGGGAAGCGGTCGCGGTTCATCACATGTTCCGCGTCTCAAGAACGGCTCCCGTGCCGCCAAGGTTCCGCAGGCCAAGGGTGGTCGCGAAGCACACCCGCCGAAAGTTGAGAAGGTCTTAATCAAGGAGATCAACCAGAAGGAGAAGCAGAAGGCGTTCCGCTCGGCAGTTGCCGCAAGCGTCAACGAAGAGCTCGTTAAAGGACGCGGCCACCTCTACGAGGGTGCAGTGCCGGTTGTCCTTGAAGACAAGTTCGAGACGCTCGGCCTGACAAAGGACGTCATCTCCGCGCTCACGACAGCAGGTGTCTACAACGATATCGTGCGCTCAAAGGACAGCAAGAAAGTCCGCGCCGGCAGGGGCAAGATGCGTGGCCGCCGGTTCAAGCAGAGAAAGAGCCTTTTAATTGTCACCGCAGAGAAGCCGCTGCTCGCAGCCCGCAACCTCTCCGGTGTCGATGTGGTCACGGTTGACCAGCTGAATGTCGAACACCTCGCACCGGGTATGCTGGCAGGTCGCCTGACCGTCTGGACCGAGAGTGCACTCGTACGCCTGGAGGCAAGGTAAATGACTCTGAAATACCCGTTTGTCACAGAAAAGGCAATGGTCCTTTTAGAGAACCAGAGCAAGCTCCAGTTCCTCGTCACCCGCGAGGCAACCAAGGACGACGTCAAGCGCGAGATCGAGAAATCATTCGGCCAGAAGGTCAAAAGCGTCCGCACGCTCATGAACACGCACGGCCAGAAGAAGGCAATCGTGAGCTTTGAGAACGACAAAGCCGCTGAAGAGATCCTCAGCCGGCTTGGCATTATGTAGGTGGGGAACATGGGACATCGCATAACTACACAAAGCAGAGGCAAAGGAGGCCCGACGTACCGTGCACCATCCCACCGGTACAAGGCCGAGCTGAAGCACATCGGTGACGACACGCAGAAGATCACCGGCACGGTAATCGACATTGAACACGACCCGGCACGCAACGCACCCATTGCGCTCGTGAAACTCGATGACGGCAAAAAGGTCTACATGCTGGTCACCGAAGGGCTCGGCATCGGGGAGTCCGTGCTCTGGAGCGCGGCCGGCGAGATCAAGAACGGCAACACGCTCACGCTCGCAAACATCCCGACCGGTACTTATATCTGCAACATCGAGGCACGCCCGAACGATGGCGGCAAGTTTGTCCGCGCATCCGGTGTCCAGGCAGTTGTTGTTGACAAGATCGGCGACCGCGTTGGCATCAGGATGCCCAGTGGCAAGACCAAGTGGTTCAATGCACGCTGCCGTGCAACCATCGGCATTGTTGCCGGTGGCGGCCGCGTCGAGAAACCGTTCGTGAAAGCAGGGAACAAATACCACAAGATGCAGAACACTGCAGCCAACTGGCCGCGCGTCCGTGGTGTCGCAATGAACGTCATCGACCACCCGTTCGGTGGCGGCGGTCACCAGCACACCGGGCGGCCAAAGACCGTTGCCCGCGGTACATCACCGGGCAGGACTGTCGGACATGTGGCTGCACGCAGGACAGGTAAGAGCAGGAAGTGATGGGTAATGGCAGCACCTAAAAAGACACAGAAGAGAATGCCAAGACGGCGTGAGGAGTTCACCTATCGCGGCTTCAAGATGGACGAGCTCAAAGCGATGGGGATCTCAGAACTCCTCCCCCTCATGCCCGCCCGTCCCCGCCGCAAGATCACCCGCGGGTTCTCCCGCGGTGAAGAGACGCTCCTTGCGAAGATTCGCGAGGGCGACGAGAAGATCCGGACTCACCTCCGCGAGATGATCGTCATGCCGGAAATGATCGGCAAGACCATCGAGATCTACAACGGCAAGGAATTTGTTAAAGTAGAATTCCAGCCCGAGTCGGTCTTCCGGTACCTGGGCGAATTTGCCCTGACCAGAAAGAGGGTTTCTCACGGAAGTGCCGGTATCGGTGCAACCAGAGGCAGCAAGTACGTTCCGCTGAAGTGATGGACATGGCACGAGTAGAATATTCCAACAAAATCAAGGGCGAGAACATTGCAAAGGCAAAGGCCAACGAGCTGAATATGTCGCCCAAACATTCGATCGAGATTGCCACGTTCATCCGCCACCAGCGCGTGAACGATGCAATCGCGTACCTCCACGAGGTTGTCAAGCTCAAGAAGGCAGTCCCCTTCCGCCGCTTCAACCGGAATGTTGCGCACAAGCGCGGTCTTCCCGGCAACTGGGATGCAGGACGGTACCCCGTCAAGGCATCCAAAGAATACATCCGGCTCCTTGAATCGGTCAAGAAGAATGCCGAATACATTGGTCTCGACGCAGAAAACCTCGAGATCATCCACTCCTCGGTAAACCGCGGACGTGCCCAGAAGGCATTCTTCCCCCGTGCAATGGGAAGGGCAACCCCCAAAGTCCGCGAATCCGTGAACATCGAGATCATCGTTCGCGAGGTGGCATAATATGGCAGTCGAGAGAAAATTCATCGAAGAGGGTGCCCGCAAGGCCCGCGTCGAGAAATACCTGACCAAGGAACTCAAGCGCGCAGGGTATGGTGGCATGGATATCGCCCGTACCCCCCTTGGGACCCAGGTCACAATCTATGCCGAGAAGCCCGGGATTGTCATCGGAAAAGGTGGCAAGCTGGTTCACCAGCTCACCCAGGACCTTGCCCAGAACTTCGGTGTCGAATCACCGCAGATCGAAGTCCAGCAGGTCAACAACCCCAGCTTTAATGCCCAGATCATGGCAGAACGGCTTGCAAACGCTCTTGAGCGCGGCTGGTACTTCCGCAAAGCAGGATCCAGCATCATGCGCCGGGTCATGGAATCCGGTGCCCTTGGGTGCGAAGTCGTTATCGCCGGTAAATTAACCGGTGCCCGGGCAAGGACCCAGAAGTTCACGGAAGGCTACATCAAGCACTGCGGTGAACCGAGCAACACGATCGTCGAGAAAGGCTATGCTGTCGCGATCAAGAAACTCGGTGTCATCGGCGTTCAGGTCAAGCTTGTGCCCGGCGGCGCGAAACTGCCTGACCACTTCTCCATCATCGAACAGGAAACCAAGCGCCCGTCAAAGGCCCCGGTTGCTCCCGTCAGCGACATGGACTCTGAAGAACCCGCGCTTCCCGATGAAAACTTAGGGGATGAGCAGTAATGGCAATATTCAGGGCCAAGGATGTCCGGCAGCTCTCCGATGTAGAACTGCAGGAAAATATGGGAAAACTCCGGATGGAGCTTGTCCAGCACTACGGCAAAGTCAGTGCAGGTGGCGCAACCGAGAACTCAGGTCACATCCGTGAACTCCGTCGCACCATTGCCCGCATGATGACCGAGCAGAACCGCAGGAGAACTGCATGATCTCTCCCCAGAATGTCCTGAGCCATGAACTCATCGGCCTCGACATTCTGGTATCCGGAGCTGCAAACCCGAACCACCGGGGAATCCGTGGGCGCATCATCGATGAAACAAAGAACCTGTTCGTGATCGAGACACAGCGGGGGGTCAAGCGCATCCAGAAGATGCACAGCACCTTTCGCGTTCTCCTTCCGGGCGGCGAACTTGTTGAGATAGATGGCTCCGTTATGGTTCTGGCTCCTGAAAGAAGGATCAACCTGCATGAGAAGAAGAGGATAACATAATGGCACAAAACATTGGATTGAACGTTCAGGCTCCAAGCGTGGAATGCAAGGACGTTAATTGTCCGTTTCACGGCACTTTACCGGTGCGCGGCCAGGTGATCACCGGTAAAGTCGTGAGCGATCGCATGATGGGAACGGTCGTAGTTGCACGGAATTACCTGCACTATGTC
Organism: Methanomicrobiales archaeon HGW-Methanomicrobiales-3; assembly: GCA_002839605.1. GTDB lineage: Archaea > Halobacteriota > Methanomicrobia > Methanomicrobiales > Methanospirillaceae > Methanoregula. The sequence goes on from PGYK01000007.1 coordinate 154,973, forward strand.
CGTAAATACAAGCGGTACGAAAAGCGAAGCTCGAAGATCCATGCCCACAACCCCCCCTGTATCGGGGCAAAGGTTGGCGACATGGTCCGGATAGCTGAGTGCCGGCCGCTTTCGAAGAGCACGACTTTTGTCGTAGTGGAGGTGCAGACGCCATGAAGGCAAAGCAGTCCAAGACGCCAAGAGGACTCGAAACCGGTACCAAACTTACCTGTGCAGACAATACCGGTGCGCGAGTAGTGCAGATCGTATCCGTTTTCGGATACCACGGTGTTCGCAGGCGTCAGCCCAAGATGGGTCTTGGCGACCTTGCAACCGTCACCGTCAAGAAAGGCACCCCGGATATGCGCCGCAAGCTCGTGCGCGCGGTCGTCATCCGGGCAAAGAAGGAGATGCGCAGGCCAAGCGGCATGCGGGTGTCCTTCGATGACAACGCAGTTGTTGTCGTGGATGAGAAGAACGAGCCCAAAGGCACCGAGATCAAGGGACCGGTTGCGCGTGAAGTTGCAGAACGCTTCCCCAAGCTCGGGTCGATGGCAACGATCATTGTCTGAGGTGTGCGTATGGTCAGAATTGAAAGTTCACAGCCAAGAAAACAGAGAAAGGCCCGCTATACCGCACCTTCCCACGTCAGCACCAAGTTTCTCAACGCCCCGCTCTCTGAGGCGTTAAAAGAGCAATACAAGAAAAAGACCCTTCGCGTTGTCAAAGGGGACACTGTCAAAGTGACCCGCGGCGACTTCGCCGGAGACGAAGGCCTCGTCGATGCCGTCGACACCCGGAAATCAAAGCTTGTTGTCCACGGTGTATCAAATACCAAGGCTGACGGGACCGAAGTACCCCGCGCCGTTGACGCGTCCAACGTGCAGATCACCAAGCTGAACCTTGCGGACAAGCGCCGCGTGGAAAAACTGGGGGAGGCGTAAATAATGTCAAATCACTTAAAGCGACTCAATGCCCCGGACTCGTGGCACATCTCCAAGAAGACCCGGAAATTCATCTCAAAGACGGCACCCGGCCCGCACAATGCAAACGCGATGCCGATTGCCGTCTGGCTCCGTGACCACATGACCTTTGCACGGAACATGAAGGAGATCAAACAGATTCTCCGCCAGAAAGATGTCATTGTCAACGGCCGGCCCTGCCGGGATCCCAAGATGGGTGTCGGCATCTTCGATATCATTGCCCTGCCCAAGATTGGCAAATACTACCGGATCCTTCGCGGCAATGACGGCCGTCATGTTTCGGTCGAGATCGATGCAGAATCTGCAAAGACCCGGTTATGCAAGATCAAGAACAAAACCACCATTACCGGTGGCAAGGTCCAGCTGAACCTGCGGTTCGGTGCCAATATCATCGCCGATAACACCTACAAGAGTGGCGACTCGATCGTTATCTCTCTTGAACCTGAAACCCGGTTCAAGATTGTTGGTCACTTCCCGTTCGCGGTAGGCAACATGGCCATGATCACCGGTGGTAAACACTCCGGTAAGGTCGCCCGCATCCTTGAGATCATCAAGGTGCCCGGCAGCGTCCCCAACAAGATCCTTCTTGAGGACGAAACCACCGGCACAAAGTTCGATACCGTATCGCCATACGTCTACATGGTCGGCACGACAACACCCGCAATCGCAAAATGGGGGCATGAAGAGTGACCTCGATGCGCGATCTCTATATCGACAAGGTTGTCGTCCACATGGGTGTTGGCGAGGCCGGCGAGAAACTCGTGAAAGCCGAGAACATCATGAAGACGATCACGAAGCAGACGCCGATCCGGAGCATTGCCAAGAAGACCCAGCCGGCATTTTCCGTCAGGAAAGGTATGCCCATCGGCTGCAAGGTCACCCTCCGTGGCAAACCCGCCCGCGATTTCATCGCAACTGCACTTACGATCGTCCAGAAGACAATCTTCGAGAGCCAGTTTGACAAGAGCGGAAACTTCGCGTTCGGTATCGAAGAGCACACGGACTTCCCCGGAATGTCCTACGACCCGCAGATTGGTATCTACGGCATGGACGTCAACGTCGTCCTTGAGCGTAAAGGTATCCGGATCACTCGCAGGAAGATGGGACAGAAGAAGCTCCCGGCAAAACAGCGCGTGAACAAGACGGATGCAATTGCATTCCTCAAGGAGAAGTACCAGGTCGAGGTGCGCTAATGGCAGGAGAAAGGAAGAAGATCTACGGTCGCGGTGCGAACGAGTGCAAAATGTGCGGGCGCAAACAGGGGCTCGTACGCAGATACCATATCATGTTCTGCAGGCAGTGCTTCCGCGAATGGGCCCAGAGGATGGGTTTCAAGAAGATGAGCTAAGGGGAAGAGCACAATGACACGACTCAATACATTAGCAGACGGGATGTGCGCCCTGAAAAATGCAGGCGACACCGGTAAGTCCGTGTGCGTCATCGAACCCGCAAGCAAACTCCTCGGCGCGATGCTTGGCATCATGCAGGAAGCCGGTTACATCGGCAGCTTCGAGTTTATCGATGACGGAAGGGGCGGCCAGCTCAAGGTCAACCTCACGGGCCGGATCAACCGCTGCGGTGCTATCACCCCGCGGTTTTCAGTACAGCTCGATGAAATGGAATACTGGGAAAAGCAGTACCTGCCCGGCAAGAACTTCGGGCTCCTGATGCTTTCGACCTCACGGGGAGTTATCTCCCACGTCAAGGCACGAGAAGAAGGCGTTGGCGGCGAACTGATCGGGTACGTTTACTAAAGAAGGTGCGTTTGAATGTCAGCAGTGAGAAAAATCACAATTCCCGAGGGCGTTAAAGCCCAGCTCGACGGCGCGCAGCTTCGTGTGAACGGACCCAAAGGGCAGTTATCCCGCAACGTCCGCTTCCCGCAGGTCATTGTTACCTGTGAAGGAAACGTGGTCACCATCGAAACCGAATCCAAAAGAAAGGAGATCACCGCGATGGTCGGCACGCTCGAAGCGCACACCAAGAACATGATCCGCGGTGTCACCGAAGGGTTCGAGTACCGTATGAAAGTGGTGTACAGCCACTTCCCCATCCAGCTCAAACTCCAGGGGAACCGGCTCGAGATTGCCAACTTCCTTGGCGAGAAGAAAGCGCGGTATGCACGTATCGAAGCAGATGTCACGGCAAAGGTGGCAAATGACGAGGTCGTGCTGACCGGTATCGACCGCGAAAAGGTCGGTACCTCGGCAGCCAACATCGAACATGCGACCCACATCCGCGACCGCGACCCGCGCGTCTTCCAGGATGGCATCTATATGGTCCAGAGGGGCTGAAGATAATGGCAACAGAAGTCAAGCGACTGATCCGTGTGCGCACCGATAAGGGCGCAAGCTTCAAGCGCGACGGATTCGGCAAAAAACGCCAGCTCTCCGACTCGTGGAGAAAACCCCGCGGACAGCACAACAAACAGAGGGAGCACAAGAAGGCAAAGGGAGCACTTCCCCAGCCCGGTTACGGCAGCCCCGTTGCAGTACGTGGAATGCACCCGAGCGGTTTCTTCGAGGCGCTCGTCTCGACCATCAAGGAGCTCGAGGGACTGGACCCCAAGACCCATGCAGTCAGGATCTCCGCAACCGTTGGCGACAAAAAACGTGTCGCACTCCAGGAAGCGGCTCTTGGCAAGGGTCTCAAGGTGCTCAACGCCCGCGCCGTGAAGGCTCCGGCAAAGAAAGCCCCGGCCAAGAAGGAAGCGGCAAAGCCCGAGAGCTCGCAGAAGAATAAAACGAAGCCTGCAGCATCCCAGAAGAAGTCCGCCGCCCCTGCAAAGAAGGAAGCAGCAAAGGAAAAACCGGCTGCAAAGACTGAAGAGAAGAAGGCCCCGGCCAAGAAGGCCGCAGCAAAGCCCAAGACAGAATCTGCAGAAAAACCTGTGGAGAAGAAAGCCCCGGTCAAGAAAACTGCAGCAAAGCCCAAGGCTGAATCTGATGAGAAGAAGGCCCCGGCAAAGAAGACTACCAAATCAGGGGTGAAGAAGAATGAGTGATGTCGCGAGCCAGAAACGTATCGCTGCAGCGATCCTCAAGTGCGGCGTCAACCGCGTCTGGTTTGACCCCGACCGTATTTCCGATATCGAGAACGCAATCTCGCGCGAGGATTTACGGGGACTTGTCACCGACGGTGCCATCAAGGCACGCCAGAAGAAAGGTGTCAGCCGCGGCAGGGCACGGGCACGCATTGCCCAGCGCTCGTACGGCCACCGCAAGGGTGCCGGGAAGAGGAAGGGAGCGGCAGGAGCCCGCAACCCGAGTAAGACCGCATGGGTCCAGAAGATTCGTGCAATCAGAAAAGTGCTCGTTGAACTCCGCGATGCCGGCACCATTGACCGGCACCTGTACCGTATCGTCTACCGTAAAGCGGCTGGCGGCCAGTTCAGGAGCGTTGCTCACATGAAGGCGCAGATGGAGATCCTCCAGGGGAGGATGAAGTAACATGGCGACAGGACCCCGGTATTTTGTCCCCTTCCGCAGGCGGAGGGAAGGCAAAACCGATTATTACCAGCGGACCCGGCTCGTAGTGGCCGAATCACCGCGGATGGTGGTCAGGAAGACCAACCGTCACATCATCATCCAGCTCGTCACCGCAGAGATGGAAGGCGACAAGACGCTCGTTGCAGCAAACTCTGCCGAGCTCGAGAAATACGGGTACAAGGGATCGACATCCAACACCCCCGCAGCATACCTCACGGGCATGCTCTTTGCCGCCAAGGCAAAGAAAGCCCGGTATGACCGCGCAATCCTGGATATCGGCCTGAACCGTGCAACCCCGGGAGCCCGGGTCTTTGCAGCGCTGAAAGGCGCTGTCGAAGCCGGCCTCGAGATCCCCCACGGCGAGGAGATCCTCCCCTCCGATGAGCGGGTCAGGGGCGCACACATCGCGGCCTACAACAAAGAAGCCGGCGATATCGTTGGTGTTGTCGAACAGGTGGCAGCTGCCATCAAGAAGGAGCTGGTCTAAAATGGCATACGAAAAACAGGAATGGCGCCCGGTCACCGGTCTTGGCAAACTTGTTGTCGCAGGCGAGATCAAGAGCATCGACCAGATCCTCGAGAGCGGCAGGCCAATCAAAGAGCCTGAAATCGTCGATGCGTTCCTCCCGGAACTCGAAGATGAAGTCCTCGACATCGCCATGATGCAGAGGATGACCGACTCAGGCCGCCGTGTCCAGTTCCGGGCCGTCGTTATTGTCGGCAACCGGAACGGGTACATCGGCTTTGGCCAGGGCAAGGATGTCCAGGTCGGCGATGCAATCAAGAAGGCGATCGTCAAGGCAAAGATGAATCTCATCAAGGTACGGCGTGGCTGTGGCAGCTGGGAATGCGGATGCGATCTTGCGCACTCCATCCCCATGGAAGTCACCGGCACGGCTGGCAGCGTCAAGGTCACCCTCAAGCCCGCCCCGCAGGGAACCGGGCTGGTCACTGGTGACATCAGTAAGAAAGTGCTCGAACTTGCCGGTATCAGGGACGCGTGGACATTTGCCCGCGGTCAGACCCGCACCACCATCAACTTCGCCAAAGCAACCTTCAACGCACTCCACCAGACCAACATGATCCGGACCGGGAGGTCAGAGTAAATGTACGCAGTAGTACAGGTTCGCGGCGTTGTCAAGACCCGCCGTGACATCAAGGACACGCTCAAAATGCTGCGCCTCCACCACATCAACCACTGCGTGCTCGTGCCTGACACCCCGGAGAACCTCGGCATGATCCGCAAGGTCAAGGACTACGTAGCCTTCGGCGAAGTGGACGCACCAACGGTCGAGACCCTCCTCCAGACCCGGGGCAGGGTCATCGGGGACGCCCCGCTGACCGATGATTACATCAAGTCCAACTCAACCTACGGCAGCATTGCAGAGTTTGCACAGGCACTTGCGAGCGGCGAGACGAAGCTGCGCGACGTACCGGGCCTCAAGCCCGTACTCCGCCTTCACCCCCCGCGCAAGGGATACAAGACCACCAAGCGGACCTTCCCCCAGGGAGGAGCGCTCGGGTATTATGGCCAGGAGATTAACACTCTCCTCTACAAGATGAGGTGAAGAGGATGCCAACGAATAAGCGTTCAAAATACCGCGGATCGCGGACATGCGGTGGCGGCACCCACAAGAACCGGCGTGGTGCAGGTAACCGCGGTGGCAGGGGCCGGGCCGGCATCAACGCCCACCACTTTGTCAAGTGGTATAAGGAAATGGGCGGCCCGGTCTTCGGCAAGGACGGATTCTACAACCAGACAACCTCCGATGTTGCAGCAATCGATGTCGGTGCACTGGACCAGATTATTCCGTCGCTTATCGCGCAGGGAATTGCCAAACAGGAAGGAGATGCGGTTGTGATCAATGTCGCCGATATGGGGATCGAGAAGGTCCTTGGCAGCGGCAAAGTCACAAAAAAGATAAACATCTCCGCCTCAAGCTTCTCTGAGAATGCGAAAGCAAAGATCGAGAAAATGGGTGGCAAAGCGCTCGTTGTATAGAGCGTAAATCCCCCCTTTAGGTTATTTTTGGTGAAACAATGGGAAACCTGCTGGATCGAATGGAACCCCTGCTCGCGGCAATGCCCGCAGTCAAGAGCCCTGAGGGACATGTTCATTTTAAAAACAAACTCCTCTGGACTCTGGGCATATTAATTCTGTATTTTGTTCTGACGAATATCCCGCTGTTCGGCATCACCGCGGCATCCCAGGACCTCTTTGAGGCCTGGCGTGCACTTCTTGCCGGGGCAAGCGGTTCGATCGTTCATCTCGGTATCGGGCCGATCGTCACTGCATCCATCGTTCTCCAGCTCTTAAAGGGTGCAGATATCCTCCACATCGACACCAGCGAGACGCGCGGACAGGTCATGTACATGGGGCTCCAGAAGATCCTCATCATTGTCATGATCATCATCGAGGCTGCACCCAACCTTGTCGGCGGATTCCTGCAACCCGATCCGGTCATCGCCACCCAGTTCTTTGGCGGTAACCTGTTTGCGGTCTCCTTTGTCATCTTCCTGCAGATCTGTATCGGCGGCCTGCTGGTTGTCATGATGGATGAAGTCGTCACCAAGTGGGGTATCGGATCCGGTGTTGGTCTCTTCATCATCGCCGGTATCTCGCAGGCGCTCGTCAACGGGTTCATCAACTGGGTACCCGTCACCGACCAGTATCCGGTCGGTTTCTTCCCGCGACTCGCTGCCATTGCCATTGATGGCGGAAATTTCCTCCAGTATTTCGGAACGGATCTTCTCGCCTTTGTCACAACCATTGCAATCTTCCTGATCATCGTGTACGTGGAATCCACGAGGATCGAGATCCCGCTCGCGCATGCACAGGTGCGCGGGGCACGGGCACGCTTCCCGGTCAAACTGATCTATGCCAGCGTTCTTCCCATGATCCTCGTCATGGTGCTCCTTGCAAATATCCAGATGCTGGGAATGTTCCTCTCCAATATCGGGGTCACTATCCTCGGGACATTCGAAGGATCCACTCCCTTAAACGGCCTCATGTATTACCTTGCACCAATAAACGGCCCATCCGACTGGATGTGGTGGCTGAGTGATCTTGGTCATGGACCAGGCGAGGTGCTTTTACGTCTGGGCATCAATATGACAATCATGGTGGTCGGTGGTGCGGTCTTCGCGCTCTTCTGGATCAAGACTGCCGGGCTTGACAGCAAGGATGTTGCCCGTCAGATCCAGATGTCAGGCATGTCCATCCCTGGCTACCGCCGGAACCCGCAGGTTCTCGAGAAGTATCTCGACCGGTACATTCCCCGTGTCACCATCATCGGTGGCGTCTTCATTGGTATCCTCAGCGTTATTGCCAACCTCTTTGGGGTTGTCGGTGCCGTGAGCGGAACCGGTCTTCTCTTAACGGTCAGTATCACCTACCGGCTCTACGAGGAGATCGCAAGCCAGCAGATCATGGAAATGTACCCGTTCATGCGGACGTTCTTTGGTAAAGAGTAATTGGTAGGGAAGGAATGCGGATGGCAGGAAAAAAGGTCATCATCACCGGAGTACCGGGCGTCGGAAAGACGACGGTCATCAACGAGGCATTGAAGAAGCTCAAAGAACAGGGTATCGAGTACCAGTCCATCAATTTCGGAACGTTCATGTTCGAGGTTGCAAAGGCTGAAAATATTGTACAGGACCGGGACCAGATGCGCACGCTTGACCGCGCCGTGCAGAAAAAACTGCAGCAGAGCGCCGGGCAGGCCATCGCAAAACTTTCGGGCAATATCCTGATCGATACCCATGCGTCAGTTAAGACGCCAAAAGGCTACTTAGCGGGGCTCCCTGAATGGGTGCTCCGCGAGATCATGCCGGATATTATCGTCCTCGTCGAGACCGATGATGACCAGATCCTCATGCGCAGGCTCACCGATGAGACGCGGGCCCGGGACAAGGAAGGCTCGCGCTCCATAGCAGAGCACCAGCAGTTCAACCGTTCCATCGCCGCGGCGTACGCGATGATGACCGGTTGCACCATCAAAATGATAACAAACGCGGACTTCCTGCTCGAACGCTCAAGCGCGGATCTGGCAGACGTCCTCCGGTGAATTCATGGAGCTTGGCAAAATCTGGGACAAGTACGGCATGTGGATAGCCATGGGCTTCATGATGCTCATGATGATCTCGTACAGCATTGAATGGCTGCGGCACGGTGTCGGGGAGGGTATCGACACCGCGTTTGCACCCGTCGTTGATGGCTTTGGCATCCCCTTCTATGTCCTTATCATCATCCTTTCTGCCTTTACCGGTCTCTACTCCTCAATCATCCAGAAATACACGATCGATTATGAGAAGATGACCGAAGTGCAGGACCGGATGAAGGAGTTCCAGGCCGAGTACCGCGAAGCCCAGCTCTCACAGGATGAGAAACGGATCAAAAAACTGGATGCCCGGAAAGACAAGGTCATGCGCGAGCAGCTTGAACTCTCCCAGCAGCAGTTCAAACCCATGGCATATATCCTCATCATCACGGTGCCCATCTTCTTCTGGCTCCTGTTCCGGCTCGAACAGGTCACGAGTACCATCACGTTTCCTTATTTTGGCACGCTTGCCCTCCATGACCCGGCGATATGGATTCTCCCGGCATGGATCCTCTGGTACATGATCTGCTCGATTACGCTCTCCCAGATCATAAGGAAAGCCTTGAACATCGGGGGGCTCTGATGCGGATCACCGTGAGCGGTCTGCCCGGCAGCGGGACGACCTCACTCTCACGGTACCTTGCGGAGCGCCACGGGTTTGACATGATCTCGGCAGGCGAGGTCTTTCGCCAGCTTGCCAGGGAACACAACATGGAACTGGCCGCGTTCGGCCGTCTTGCCGAGGAAGATCCCTCGTATGACAAGATGATCGATGCGCGGCAAAAAGAGATTGCACAAACGCAGAACAACATCATCGTTGAGGGCAGGCTGTCAGGCTGGATGGTCCCGCAGGCCGACTTAAAGATCTGGCTCTATGCCCCGATCGGCTGCCGGATCAAACGCATCGCCACCCGCGATGAGGTCACGGATGAAAAAACGGCCGAAGCGCTGACGCTGGAACGCGAAGCGTGTGAGGCCGGGCGGTACCGTTCTTATTACGATATCGACATCAACGATCTCAGCATCTACCACCTTGTCCTCGATTCCGAACGCTGGAATATCGAAGGCCTTGGCGCAATTGTGGATACCGCGATCAGCCAGCTGAAGAAGAACGAATCATAACTATCTCTCTTCTCTCTCATGTAGTCCGTGGGGGAACGTTGTTAAGGTCTTTGCCCCTCCCGCAGGATTATTAGGATCGCCGCGTGTACTCCTTATGCAGTAAGGAACCTGTCATGGGAACAACAATTACCGTGCGGCTGGTCAGATCGTGGAATGAACATGAGATAGCCGAGCTTTACCGTGCCGGGGGCTGGTGGAAGGAGGAGTACCGGGAATCGGAGATTCCGGCGCTTATCCGGGGAAGTTTCCTCTTTGCGGTTGCCGTCCATGAAACAAGCGGCCGGGCGGTTGGCATGGGACGGGCGATTTCAGACGGGGTCTCGGATGCGTATATCCAGGATCTCGTTGTCCTCCCATCCTGCCGTGGGTCCGGTGTCGGTAAGCAGCTTGTACAGGCGCTTGTCACTCACTGCAGGAACGAAGGTATCAACTGGATCGGTCTTGTTGCGGAGCCGGCAACAGAAGAGTTTTACCGGCCGCTCGGTTTTGCTCCCATGAAGGGGCATGTGCCCCTCCTCTACCAGGAGGATTCTCCATGCTGAAGCAGGAAGATTTCCGGCCCGTGACCCTTGCGGACCGGGCATTTTTCGAAAAACAGTACGCGCAGTACCCGCAGGTACACAGCGACAACACCTTCACCAACATGGTCTGCTGGAACCACTTTGCCCATTACCAGTACGCGTACGTGGAAAAAAATGTCATCCTGGCAAGCACCATTGACGGGATAACCCGTTTCCGCGCCCCGATCGGGCCCCGCAACCCGGCGCTCCTCCGCTCTCTTGTCCGCCTCGCATCCGAGGTCAGCGACAATGAACCCCTTGTCCTGATTGACAGGGAGACTGCGGCATGGATGCGGGAGGTCTGCCCGGGGATCAACCTCATCCCTGACCGGAACCACTTCGAGTATGTTTACCGCGCAGCCGATCTTGCCAGTCTTCCGGGCAGAAATTATCTTACGATTCGCCATCAGGTGAACAAGTTCCGGAAGAACTGTGCAAGCACCATCGAGCCGATGACCTCTGCCAACCGGGAAGAGGTCAAGCGTTTCCTCATCCAGTGGTGTGAATGGAAAGGATGTGAGGGTGATCTGGTGCTTGCCCACGAAAAAGATGCAGTCTTTTTTGCCGTGGACCATCTTGACGAGCTGCCCGTTCAGGGGCTGGTGATACGGATCGATTCGGCTATCGGTGCAATCTCCCTTTTTGAACCCTTAAATGCTGATACGGCGCTTGTCCATTTCGAGAAGGGGCTTCCTGACTGCGAAGGGATCTACAAGGCGATCAATACCGAGACAGCAGCCCTTCTCGCCCCGGCTTTTACGTATATCAACCGGGAGAGTGACCTCGGTGTTGCCGGTCTTCGTGAGGCCAAGATGCGCTACCATCCCGATCATATGGTGGAAGTTTTCTCGCTAAAACTGGATTCTTAATCTACCCTGTTTTTGGGGGCAGTGAACGCATCTGCTCATTTTCAGATTACCGCGATATACGCGATGATACCTGAAGCAAGAATCTTTACGGCGATAGCGGCGACAAGCATCCCGAGCACCTTCCCCATGATGTCCGTTACAACATCCCCAAGAACCCGCTGGATGGTATCGGAAAAGTACAGGATAAGCCATGTGGTGATCAGCACAAGGGTGATGGCAATGAACGGGATGAGAATACCATAATCTTTGGAGAGGATCATCACGGTGGTGATGGTGCCGGGCCCGCAGAGGAGCGGAGTGCCGATGACCACCCCGGCAGCGGTTGTGACCTGTTCTTTGCTGCGCCCGAATTCAATCCCGAGCGCCATCTGGATCCCGAGCAGGAGGAGGATGATGCCACCGGCGATCTGGACTGAGGGCAAATCCAACCCGAGAATTGCAAATATTGCGGTATTGAAGATAAGAACCAGGTACATCAGGCCACCTGCAACGGCAACGGCAATGAGTGCCTGTTTGTGGATCTCGCCAGAGGTCTGGCCCCGGGTCATCACCGAGAAGATCGGGACTGACAGCAGCGGATCGAGAATGATGAAAAGTGCGGCAAAGGAATAGATGATGCCGGGAAGCAGCTCCTCCATAGTCTGATCATGGATATGTACTGGTGGAGGATAAACGTTCAGGAACGCTCAAGGTATTTTGGTTATTTGCGAAAACCGGTTAAGGATGCCCAATGAGGGTTTTCGTGCCCACCCCATACTTCCTGGAGTACGTGGGAGCCGCCGCCCCAGAATGGGGCACCCCCGAAGCGGATCATGGCGGTCGGGATATTTTTTGTCGCTCTTCATTGTCCGGATATGAACACTCATTAACGCGGGTTTTAAACCCATCATTTGCAACCGGCTCGCGATAGAAAATTGTTCCCGAAAAATCAGGAACCGGTTTTCATTTCACAATCGGATCGCGATTTTTCCGCAAAAATCGATAAGCGATTGAAAACCGGTTTTTTAATCACGATCACTGGCGGAGCATGAAATCGGATCACGATTTTTTTGTGGAAATCGATAAGCGATTATGATCTCAGAATCGATCAGCGATTTTCATCTTGCAATCGGATCGCGATTTTGAAAGTGCAATCGTGATCATAATCGTGATTAAAAACCAATCCGGATCAACCGCGATCTGATTTCGATCGCAGAATGGATCGCGTATTTTCCCGTATCTCCAATCCATGGCTGTTTGTTACCGGGCACAAAAACCGACCCCCAAAGGTGCATTGTCCACAATATATTTGTTCCAGAACTGTCCAATGTCCCGTAAAGCCGGCAAAAGTCCGCTCCTGTATGACCGGAATCGTGCCGGAAAGGAGGCAATTTAATGGTACCACCATTACGGACTGTAAAGAAAAGCGGTGCGAAAAAAACGGCTCCAACAACGAAGCGTGCACCCCCTGCAAAAAAGAACGCAAAAGTGACGAAAAAACCGCCAGCCGCAATCGGGAAACCGGCAGCCAAAAAAACTACTTCCGGAACAAAACCGGTAAAGAAACCGGCAAAACCTCCGGCAAAAAAAGCAACGAAACCTCCGGCAAAGAAAGGAAAAGCCGCATCTGCCGAGCGCTACCGCTGCCGGCTCTGCGGGTATATCTACTCGCCCCTCCGCGGCGAACCGCACAACGGCATACCGGCAGGAACGGCATTTGACGATCTACCCGATACCTATGTCTGCCCGGTCTGCGGGCAGCGGGGGAAAGGAAGGATCGGCAAGTGGGGGTTTGACCTGTGGCACCCGACCCGGTATCTCTGTTCTCTCTGTAACTATGTGTACGACGAGAAGCGAGGCGAACCCCATCGCGGGATCAAGCCCGGGACAAAGTTCGAGGATCTTCCCGATGATTATGTCTGCCCGGTCTGTGCCCTTGACCCCAGGATCCGCGTCCGGTTCGGGAAAGTCTTCAAGCAGGGCTTTGAACCCCTGCAAGTCTGATTCCCTCTTTTTTTCGTACGTTTTTGGCCGGATTTTCACAACCGCCGGCTCCCGTTCAGCGTGCAGGGCTTGCGCGGGATCGATCCCGAATCTATAAACCTCTCGGCAGTTTATTCTGTATGAAGTGATGAAAATGCATGGTTCTTCCCATCTCCCATTATCCCCGGTATGCAGGTTCCTTCTCATTGCCTGTGGCCTGTTCTGTCTTCTCTTCACTCCTGCTCTGGCTGCCGATGCCTACATCGAGGCCGAACTCGGTGAGACAATAAACCTTCACGGGATCTCGTATGTCGGCGACCGCGTGTACCTGTTCCTGACCGGTCCCGGACTGCCGGATAACGGGGTGATGCTGACCGACACCAGCCAGCGGGCTGATCAGGGGCATCTCACCATCGTCGATCTCAACAGTGACCAGACATGGTCGATGAAGTGGGACACGTCCCGCATCCAGAACCAGATCGATCCCGGCACGTATTTTGTCTATGTCTCGAATGAAGAGGCCGACAAATCGACGCTGGGCGGGACAAGCACGTACAAGGTTCTTGAAGTCTATTTAGAGAAGTCCTCAACATCCCGCGTTTCCGTGAATTCAGGGGATTCGTACATGCTCTACCCGGAGAAGAGGACCCCGACTCCGATCCGGACCATTGTCCTTGCCTCTCCCACGCCCGAGCCGACAACCGAGCCGCCCACACTGACCCAGACTCCACAACCTACGACACTTCCAACAACCGTACCCACGACAAAGGCACCAATTCCGCCAACCATTGTTCTGCTTGCGCTCATTTTCGGGGCCGGAGTTCTCTTGCTCCGCCACTAACCGGACATCATCCCTTTTTTTCCGAAAAGGTATTATCATCCCGTATGAGTATGATAGTATGAGTGGCATGGACGTACCTGCATTGCTGGAAAAGGCCCATCACCAGATGAAGGTGGGGCGTTATGATGATGCGATCTCCCTGTATGATCAGGTGCTGAAGATCAACCAGAACAATACCGAAGCCCTGGAGAACAAGGGAAAATGCTACTATTATCTCGGGCGGCACGAGGATGCCATTGCCTGCTATGATACGGCACTGACCATCAATAACAAGCTCATAACCTGCTGGTTTGAGAAGGGCTATACCCTGCGAAAGATCCGCAGGTACGAGGAGGCAATCCTCTGTTTTGACGCAGCGCTTGCTATCGACCCGGAATATACCTTTGCTCTTGCCAACAAGGGGTACTGCTTAAATGAGCTGGGCCGGCACGAGGAAGCTATCGTCCTGTTCGACCAGATCCTTGAATGGAGCCCCATGAATATCCGGGCGATGACGGCAAAAGCCATCGCGCTCCGGGAACTGGGGAGAAACGAGGAGGCGCTCGTCTTCTTCGACAAAGCCATCGATTTCAACTCCGTCAACTCCTTTGTCTGGTATAACAAGGCGATTGCCCTCCGCAATCTCGGACGTTCGAAAGAGGCAGACGAGAGCATGCGTATTGTTAACTTCCCCCGGGGAGCGGGAGCCGCCCGGGACAACCACGTGCAGAAGTAAGAACGATTCTTTTTTTTTTAAATCCTGATCGCGGTTCAGGAACCGAGCCTTTCCAGAGAGTGAAATTCCCGGCAGGACTATGCGAAAATCCCAAGTACAATCATCCGCTCTCTGGATGGTTTTTAGGAATAAAAAAAAAGATTTAGATAAGTTTGAAGATTGGGTGGCTTGGTGCCTTGCACTCGATCCCGAGCTGGCGGGTTGCCTCAAGGACGGTGATGTCCGTGTAGGCCTGTGCAGTGATCATTGCTTCTACGTTCTCGATGGGTCCGTACATGATAAGGTCTGCACCGAGGGTGGAGGCAATCATGTTACAGCCGATATCGGGTGCGGACCATGCTGCCTGCTTGATACCCTCAATACCGCCGAGGTAGTGGTGGGACATCTGTTTCAGGAGCTCATCCTTGCCTTCGTACCCTGCTGCAAGCACGGAGGGGGTCTTTGAGGTTCCCTTCCAGCGCTTGAGCCAGGTCCAGGAGACGGTCATGTTGTGGTATGCACCACCGGTGGGGTACCCGTGGATTGCCTTGCATGCAAGGATCTCACGGTATGCGCCGCCGCTGCCAAGACCGAGGGGGGTTGCTGCCGTGTCGAGGATCGGGCGCTTGATACCGCAGTACTCTGCGATCTCGAGCATACCCTTTGCCTGACCTGCAACGCCACCTTCGACGAGCACTTTCTCCCTTCCTGCAACCGAGGGGTCTGCAGGGTTGAATGCAAGGACAATGGCTGCATCAACGTCGCTGTTCTTTAAGGCTTCAATGCTCTCGGGCAGGATCGACCCGTTGATCGAGTTGTAGATTGCACGCTTTGCAAGACCGACATCGGTCACGTACTTGCATGCGTGGGCAAGTGCTGCGGGAACTGATGAGTCCATCAGGAATGCAGTCTTGTTGTCGATTGAGTCGAACCAGCTGAAGTAGCTCTCGAATGCTTCGCCGTATTCCGCAATGATCTGGATGAAATGCGGAACACCGGTCATGTCTGAGAGGACCTGACAGCGGTTCCAGAGAGCCTCTGCCTTTGCCTTGTCGATCTTTCCTGTCTTGTCATCAAGCACGCACTCGTGCTTGTTGTAGAAGATAGAAGCACCCAGTACGGTCGGGTACTCGCCGGGCTGGCCACCAATCATGGTGCCGTTGAAGTCCCAGACGCTCTGTTCTTTTTCAAATCTGAACATATTCGTTTACACCTCCGTTATACCATTGTCATCAGTTTCGCGTACAGGAACAACAGTATCATAAATACGATTACGCCTGCCATGAGGCCGTAGAGGATACCGATATCCCGACCAATCTTTCGTCCAACACGCTGTGCAATCTCTGCATCCACGAACTCGATATTCTTCTCGATCTTGTCGAGTCTCTTTTCGATTTCGAGGAACTGGGGGTTTGCACCTGCAGCGGCGACTTCTGCGCCACCGGCTGCTTCCTTGACTTCGACGACGATAGCATCTGCGGCAAACGCGCCCGGGTCTTTAGCCTTGAGCTCGTTGATTTTTGCCTTGATAGCGCCGAGGTCTTCGCTCTCCATGATGTTGACGATCTCGACCTGTTCCTGGAACCGCTTGATCGCTGCATCATTGAGGTTTTCAATGAAAGGAATAGCACCTTCAGCGCCGACAACCCTGCCTTCCTTGACGCCGCTCTTGTGGAGTGCGACGAGGGTCTGGCCGGAGAGGTGACCTTTCACTTCAGTACCGACG
>PGYK01000008.1 GCA_002839605.1 Methanomicrobiales archaeon HGW-Methanomicrobiales-3
AGTTCCAACAATGGATGATTAGAATGTGCTGAATCGGGCCCAATCATCAACCAATAATACAGCAATCCCCTACCATCCCCCTCTTTTCCAAACAAAAACTGTTCGGAAGGCCCCAAGGAAAATATATGGGCGCCTCTTGCAGTCGTATAATTGGGGGCGCGTGTGGGCGTCAAGGGCCTTTTTTGCATGGTAAAAGAGAAAAAGGGGTTTTGGGGTTAAGCATCCTCATCAAAGATGCCGGGAAAGTGTTTCTCGCAGGTTTCCCGCTCATCATCGGATAACCTGCCGTGTCCGGCATCCGATGCTTTACGCAGGATAAACTCCCGGGCTTCATCTTCCGTGATAAGGGCATACTCATCTTCCGTGCCCTGCCACATCGACCAGGCATAAGTGTAATAATACCGGGTGCCGGACCGGGCCTTGTGAGCATAGAGATCCGTTCCGCTCGTGTACCGGGTGCCGGTGTTCGGCGGGTTGTTGGGAGAATCGTAAAGCTGTTCGTCGGTGGATCGGTTTATCACCACTTTCTTTCCTTCGGGCGTCATCAAAACGATTGACATTTTGGCTACTCCGTTTCCCGCATCAAGGTGCGGGTAATGGTTGCTTTGGTAAACAAAGTTAAAATAGTTTACGAAGTTAAATTAGGCTATTATGGTACAAACGGCAAATACCCCGGAAATGGCAGAACCAACCAAGATGATTAAGATCTCCGTGAAATCGTACGACAGATTGAAAAAATTTGGTTATGCCGGCGAGAGCATCAACACGGCTCTAGGACGTGCGCTGGATATCGCAGAGAAAAACAAGAAAGCCTGATAGATACCATACACGTTCCCATTTTTGTATTACATATTCATGGCAATACCGAAATATTCATAACTCATTTCATAGGAATACTCAACATTAATAGTTGCTCATGGTGAGGTGCAGGCCAGATTTCTTTTCCGTAATGATACCTGCTGCCATCATCACGTTATTTATACCGTCCGTCCAATGTAACCGGTGATAAGAGTGGCAATGACACAAAGAACCAACCGTCCGCATGTGCTGATGATGTCCGAGATCACAGCCGACGGAAAACTCACCCTCCGGAAAGGTGCCTCCTCAAAGATCCTGATGAAATACATGGCCCACGAGACCGAACTTCTCCTGCATACAACGCGGGCAGAATACGATGCAATCATGGTCGGTGCCAACACGATCCGGATTGACAACTCGTTCCTCACGGTCCGGTATGTTCAGGGGAAGAGCCCGCTTCGGGTCATCCCATGCAGCATGGCGGATATCCCGCTCGATGCCAATGTACTTGGAACGGATGCGCCCACGGCAATCGCGGTCTGTGAAGCGGCCCCCAAAGAGAAGATCGAAGCGATAAAGGCAAAAGGAGCATCGGTTATTGTTGCCGGAAAGACCCATGTCGAACTCCCGCTGCTCATGCAGATTCTCAAAGAACAATTCGGGGTGAACAAACTCATGATTGAAGGTGGCCCAACCCTTAACTTCCACATGCTGCACGACCAGCTGGTTGACGAGATCCGCCTCATCCATCTCCCGTTCATTGTCGGAGGTTCTGATACCCCGTCTCTTGTCGGGGGTATGCATATCAACACCGAGGACGAGATGATCCGGTTATCCTTAAAGAAATTCTACCTGTGCGGGAGCAACCTTGTCTCTGAATTCGATGTCCTGTATTCCGAGGTCTGACGTGATGGATAATTTTCAGTATCCTTCAGATACCCTGGAAGAATCAAAAAAAGAACCGGAACCTGTGACAGATGCACCCGTTGCAGAACCGGTGTCTGCTCTTCCGGATCCCGCTCCCGCAGTAACAGAACCGGCTGCTGCCGGAAGGATTCCTGCGGGGCTGAAATGGTTTATCCTCATCATCATTGGTCTTATCGTCATCTCCGGTCTCTGCATTGGAGCCTATTACCTTGCACAGGACGATATCCGGAGCGTGAGCATTGTCCGCATGGAGGGGACGATGATCACCGGAAATTATGAAGATGAGGAAGTGATCGGGAGCGAAGTGGTGGGCAGGAACCTGCGGCAGGCGGCAGATGATCCCATGGTCGAAGCGATCGTCCTGCGGGTGAACAGCCCGGGAGGCACCCCTGCTGCCGCCCAGGAGATCATTGGCGATCTTGAGTATGCCAAAAGTAAAAAACCGGTCTTTGTCTCAATGGGGGACATGGGCACGTCAGCGGCTTATTACGTGAGCGCCCACGCGGACCGGATCTACGCAAACCCCGATACGTTCACTGCCGGTGTCGGCGTGATCTGGCAGTTCTCTGATGTCAGCCGCTGGATGGAGAGGGAAGGATATAATGTCAGCGTGGTCAAGTCCGGCAGTAAGAAGGATATGGGATCCACCTCGCGGCCCATCAGTACCGATGAGCAGGCATATGCAGAAAAGATTGTCGATGACAGTTTTGAGAATTTTATTGCCGATGTTATTTCAGAACGCTCGATCCTCCGGGCAGATATTGAAGATGGCCGGGTCATCCGGGGCGCGGATGCCGTGACGATGAACATCGTGGACGAACTCGGCAATCTGAACGATGCCATCGACGGGGCAAAAAGGATGGCCTCGTCCCGCCGCTAAATCATTTTTATCGGATCTGTTTTCATGAACTCCCGGCACACGGTTGTCGCGTAGTGGGACGGGGGTAAAACGAACTTCAGGCCAAGGCTGGTGCCATCAATTACGGAATCAATCTCTGTTTTCAGGGCGATCGGGCGGTAAGCCCCGTCGAATCGTGTGTGCACGAATGCAGCAGCCCGGCCAAAATCATCCGGCGTGATCCGGGCATCCGCAAGCAGCGCCGCCGTGACCGGATCCACTGGCGATGAACTGCCGGGCTGGCTTTTACCGGGCATGAAGAGGGCGATGCTGCACCGTCCCCTCCGGATATGCAACGCTGCCGCGGCGAGGTTTGCAGGGGTCGCTGTATCGGTCCTGCCATTGGCAAAGATAAGTTTGTCCCCGGGAAGCGGATCCGTAAGGGTATGCCCGTCATCGAACCGTTGACTCAACGAACAGTTGAAGAGATACGACTGGTACGCGGAGACGAACATCGAGAGGAGTTTGGGAGGAAGTTCCTGCAGGGCACCGGCATAATCGCCGGGATTTGTGTAAAGGTGGTGGAGCATGGCCCGCTCATAACTCATCTGCACCGGGAGGGTATGCAGGCAGGCGCCCGGATCCCGGGTTTCCCGGAATGCCTGGCGGATCTCCCTGATGGGATCGGGCTCACCGGGAAATTCCATGGCAACATAGGTCATGACCGCCTGTTCAAAGTCGCCCCGCAGGATCCATTCACCGACCCGGTGGGTGACGGGACGGATGGCGCCGAACCGCTGGAGCCCGAAATAGTTCGGGATGCCCGCCCCGATTGTGCTGCTGATCTCCGCGACCCGGGTCTCTATGCCGGCAGTATCTGCATCTCTGATCACCAGTTCGAACCGGTTCCCCAGCAGGCTTCCCAGTGCCAGCGCCTCGTTGGACTGCCCGAGGACTTCTAAGGAGATATCCTTTAAGGATATTGCTGCCACCTGTTCAGCAGTAACGTTATAGAGCGAGATCCACTGGCGGGTTATCGCGTTCCGGTCCTTGGTTCCCGCCCATCCGATCCTGCGGTGGCTGATACCGAGCCGTTTGGCAATCTCTTTTACCGCGTGCTGGAGTTCCCAGTTGGTTTTGGTGAGCCGGCAGATCAGAAATGGCCCGGCAGTCCCGCCTTTTCCCTCAAGCGGGATCTCGTCCACCCGGAAATCCTCAGGAACGGACCGGAGCCTTCCGCCGATACCCTCAGCATCGCTTGCATAATACCGCATCCCGAGATCGATCTCGAGCGGGAACGTACTCTTTTTCATAGGAGGGTGAGGTTTCCGCAGATCCGGTCAAGGTCTTCGCTCTTTGCCGGGCCAAGGCCGAGCGCGGTGATCGTGCCGGGCGGGATCTCGGTCATCCCTGCGTCCTGGATGAGCGACGTTGAGATCCCCGCGCGTTCGGCAAGCACCTTGAGTTCAAACAGTGCCCGTTCGTCAGTTGCTTTCAGTACAACCTTCTTCTGTCCCTCAGTGGTCCAGGCTTTCTGGATCGCTTTGTCGGCCCCGTTGTACGCACCGATCGCGGCATGACCCGCCTGGGCACATCGTTTGCCGCAGCTCATCTTGACATCGGTCCGGATGATCAGGCATTGTTTGTAACGGAATTCAGGCTCGCGCCCCATAGTGATCATTCTTGGTTGCCGAACGGTCAAATACCTATACCTGTTCTCCAATTTTTGGATACGGGTTTGGGATAACCAACTATTTTTCCTCGCGCGTGCGTACCGGAACGTGCGAGCGATCCGGAATGGCAGATACACGCGAGGTACAGGATCATTACGACACCCTGCTTGCCCGCAATTACGTCTGGATCATCGGAGGATGGGATACCAATTGCGAAAAATCCCGGCAATTCTTCTCCGATCATGCCATCAGACCAACCGGGACCGGAATTGCCATTGACCTGGGAGCCGGGAGCGGGTTTCATTCGGTTGCCCTTGCAGAGGCCGGGTTCCGGGTCACAGCTGTCGATTTCAGTGCCCCGATGCTGGAAATCCTCAAAAATCATACCGGCAACCTGCCTGTCCGTCCCGTTCATGCCGATATCCAATCCCTCGTTGCAGAAGAAACGGAACCACCGGAACTTATCATCTGTATGGGCGATACGGTGACACACCTGCCGGATTTTTATTCTGTCAGCAACCTGATCGAAAGATGCGCGCGAGAACTTACCGAAGGGGGCACCCTCATCCTGTCCTGCCGCAATTATTCAAAAAAACCTGCTGGTTCCATCGAAGTCATTCCGGTTCAGCGGGACAAAGACCGGATCTTTCTCTGCCGGATCGAATACGGAATCGAACAGGTACGGGTCACGGATATCCTCTACACGCGCAAGTCCGGATCGTGGGAACGGATACGCGGAACCTATTCCAAATTACCGGTTGCCCCGGACCAGCTCGAACAACTGTTTTCCGGCGCAGGGTTCAGGATCCGGTTCAATGACACAGACAACGATACGATCACCCTGATCGGACAAAAAAATGGCAGCGGATGATCTGCCCGAAAAAAAGAATCAGGTGCCCAGACGCAGGTAGGCGAACACGATGAGCATTACCGCAGCAAGGCAGATGGCACGGGTGTTGATCGTATCAACAAACCGGTTGCGATACTCCAGATCATTCATCGCCCTGATGACCGGATGAACCAGAAGCGCACCGAACGGGACGAAGACCAGAAGCCAGAGATAACCGGGCTCTGACAGGGAGAAGATTGCAATGGTAGCCAGTGCGGCAACAAGAAGCGCAATGGTTAAGAAAAACGCCATGCGTTCCCCGATAACCACGACCGTATTCTTCCGGACATGACGGTCTTTTTCAAGATCCCGGATCTCGTTCCCCAGTTCTCCCACTGCACCAAATATCCCAAGGAGGACAACGTACACGATACCCGTGAGATCAAGCGGCTGAAACAGGACGTACCCCATCCACCCATAGAGCGCGGGGAACAGGGCATGGTAGACAAGGTCAAGGCCGGCAATGTTCTTGACCTCGATCCAGAACGAGTACGTGATGAAGATAAAGAGCACGACCAGTTCGAGGATAAGGAGGTTTGTTGGCAAAAGTGCCATGCAGGCTGCCGCGATCACAAGCAGGATTGCGCTGACGATCTTCGCGGTACGGCAGCTCAGGGAACCATCGGCAAGGGGGTTGCGGGGCTTGTGCGCCCGGGCATCGAGGGCAATATCCGAGATGTCGTTGATGACAAAACCGAACGCCGAGGATGCGGCAACAAAGACCAAAAGGATCGCAAGTGTCAGGTTCGGAGAACCGGATGCGAGAAGGGCACCGAACAGTCCTGCAAGAATGAAAAGGATCCCGTACGCTTCAAACCGGATTAGACGTTGTAACGGGTGGCGCTCAACCACCACTTCTGGTATTCCACCCATTCAATAACAATCACCGGAAGAGAATTTATGCGTTCGCCCGGATGGAGGAGGTGTGGCGAATCATTCAAAAACCCTGCCGGCGAGATCAATACAATACCGGAGTAATGGATGGCACGCGTACTGATTTCGCCGCTGAACTGGGGTCTGGGTCATGCAACCCGGGATATCCCCCTCATCCAAAAACTCCTTTCTGAAGGTCACGAGGTCACCATTGCCGCAACCGGCAATGCCCGTGCCGCGCTCATGCAGCAGTTTCCCGACTGCACGTCCATCGATCTCCCCGATTATCCGATCCCGTACAGCAACACCCGCTTCTTCCTGCCACGGTTTGTCGCGTTTCTCCCGCTCATGCTCAGGGCAGTTGCCGATGAGCGCAGGAATCTTGCCTCGATCCTTTCCCGCACCGGCTTCGATCTTATCATCAGCGATAACCGGCTCGGGTTGTACTCGGATACAATCCCGTCCCTCTTCATCACCCACCAGCTCCATTACCACCTCCCACTCATAGCGTGGCCGTTTGAACTTTCCGCGGTCTGGCTTAACGGCTACCTGCACAGCAAGTATCAGCGCGTCATCGTGCCGGACAATCCTCCGGGCCCTGAGGCCCTGGCAGGAAAACTCTCACGGGCAGAAACGGAGGCTACCCGCTCCCGTACCTACTATGCCGGCATCCTCACAAGCGCCAGGAAACAGAATGTTCCAGAAGATCTCGATTACCTCTTCCTGATCTCCGGCCCGGAGCCCCAGAGGACGCAGCTTGAGCGGATCCTTCTTCCAAAAATTGCAGAACTGGACGGCTCATCTGCGGCCCTGCTCGGGAGCCCGGGCCGGAAAAACCCGCCTGCATTGTCAGACCGGTGCACCGTTCGGAGTTTTGCCTCTACTGAGGAGAAAGAGATGCTGATGAACCGGGCAAAATTCATTGTCTGCCGATCGGGTTACACCTCCATGATGGAACTTGCAGAACTGCAAAAACCCCATGGCCTCTTTATTCCCACCCCGGGCCAGACCGAACAGGAATACCTCTCGTGGTATTACGAGAAAAAGGGCTGGTTTTATTCACAAAGCCAGTACCGTCTGGATCTGTTGCAGGATATCGCTGCGGCGGGATCGTATGGCGGATTCCCTGCAATGACCGGAACAGAAGCGAATGTGACGAGACTTTACGATGATGTGCTGGCGGATTATCTTGAATGAAGTGCGGGGATACGGAGATGGCTGCATGATTCCTGCTATACCCGGTGGGGGGATGACACGTCATGGATGAACTGGTTGCTGTCGGGACTGCCGGCCTGATCGGGCTCGCACTGACCGCCCTGCTCCTTCTTGGCGGGATCATCTGGATCTCCTCCCTTGCGTATGATGCCTGGTGCTCGGGAGACTGGCGCGGAATTTACCAGGCCGGAACCATCCTGTTCGTCTTTGCGCTCGCATATGCGGGAACCGGCATATGGCTGCAGAAGACCGGGCGTATCTGATTTTTTGTTCCGGGCGTTTTTTTTAGCAACATTGGGGCACAATATCTATTGCCTGCCATGCCATATCCGGTAAGAATCCAATCCGCTGGTTCCCGGTTCCCCCTACATTGAAGGATATACCCATGATTCCATTTGACGAGATAACAACCCTTACCGGCCCGTCCGGGCTCGACTCCTCACGCGTTGAGGAGATGCGCTCACGCCATGGCGCAAACGCGATGACTCCCCCGGTGCGGGATCCGCTCTGGAAGCAGTACCTGGCAAAGTTCGATGACCCGGTCATCAGGATCCTGCTCCTTGCCGTTGCTGTCTCAACCGTTGTGGCCCTGGCGCAGGGTCATGGGCTCCTCGATACTCTCGGGATCATCGTCGCCGTCCTGCTTGCAACCGGCATCGCGTTCTTCAACGAATACCGGAGCAGTAAGGAGTTCGATGTGCTCAATGCCCACCGGGACGACATGGCCGTCAAGGTGATCCGCGATGGCAGGGCCATGGCCGTACCCTCCCGCGACATTGTTGTCGGCGACCTCATCCTTCTTGAGGCCGGGGATGCGGTCCCTGCCGATGGCTGGATTGCCACTTCCGATTCCATCCATGCAGACGAGTCTGCATTTACCGGCGAGACCGAACCGGTCAGTAAAGATGTGGCGGAACGGGTCCTCAAAGGAACGTTCATCACGGCCGGAAAGGGTCAGATGTATGCTGCGGCTGTCGGGGATGCAGCCCAGATGGGCGTGATCGCCGCCTCGCTTGGCATCGACCATGCGACCCCGACTCCGCTCGAGCAGAAACTCGAAGCCCTCGCCCATGTCATCAGCAGGTTCGGGTATGCGATGGCGGTGCTCATTCTCGGCACGTTCCTTATCCGGGGCTTCTTGATCGGTGAGGTGACCGGGTTCAATCTCGAAACCGTCAACAGTGTTCTCCATTACGTGATGCTCGCCGTTGTCATCATCGTTGCTGCCGTTCCCGAAGGCCTCCCGATGAGCGTTGCCCTCTCCCTCTCGCTTGCCATGCGCAAGATGACGCGGGCAAACTGCCTTGTCCGCCGGCTGATTGCCTGCGAAACGATCGGGTCGGCAACCACCATCTGCACGGACAAGACCGGGACCCTTACAAAGAACCAGATGGAAGTGGTGGCTTCGCCGTTCGGGGATCCCAAAGAAGCCGCTGGTGTCCCGGCTACTCCTGCCGAATGGATCGCCCTTAATGCTGCGGTCAATGGCACCGCACACCTGGAAGAACGCGAGGGCCGGATCATTGTAATCGGGAATTCGACTGAAGGTGCACTGCTCCGCTGGCTCCGCACCCATGACCAGGACTACCGGAAGATCCGGGCTGAAACAACCATCAGCCGGCAGTACCTTTTTGACGGCACGCGTAAGCGGATGTCGACGGCGGTCAGCCTTGGGGGTAAGAACTACCTTCTCGTAAAAGGTGCGCCCGAGATCCTTGCCTCACTCTGCACGAGTCAGCCGGACCTTTCCGGTGTTTCTGAGCTTGCGTCGCGGGCAATGCGGACGCTTGCCTTTGCCCACAAGGAAATTTCCGGTGATGACGAGCACGAGACTAACCTTACCTGGGACGGTTTTGTCGGGATTCGCGATCATCTCCGGGACAACATCCCTGAGTCGGTAGCCACCTGCCAGCACGCGGGCATCCGGGTGCGGATGGTGACCGGGGACAACCCCGAGACCGCGCGGGCTATTGCACGGGAATCGGGGATCCTTCAGGGCGGAACGGTCATGACCGGCGCAGCGTTCCGCACTCTTTCCGTTGACGAACAGGCAGAAGCTGCCGGCAATCTCGATGTAATGGCCCGGGCAGAACCCATGGACAAGCTCCTTCTTGTCGAGGCACTCCAGAAGAACGGGTCCGTGGTTGCAGTAACCGGTGACGGGACCAATGATGCCCCGGCCCTCAAACATGCCAATGTCGGCATGGCCATGGGGATTGCGGGAACCGAAGTTGCGCGGGAGGCAAGCGACATCATCCTGCTGGATGACTCCTTTGCCTCGATCACGAGCGCGGTCTGGTGGGGACGCTCGCTCTTTGAGAACATCCAGCGGTTCATCCTCTTCCAGCTGACCATCAACTTCAGTGCAGTCCTCATCATCTTCCTCTCGACCATTCTTGGGTATCCCGAACCCTTCACCATCATCCAGATCCTCTGGATCAATATCATCATGGACACGCTCGCCGCATTTGCGCTCTGCTCCGAAGCCCCGCACGCTGGTCTCATGAACCGGAAACCCATAGCACAGGACGCACCGATCATCACGCCATTCATGTGGCTCTCCATTCTCGTGACCGGCACGGTCTTCATCATCGGGGGACTCCTCCAGATCGCAACCGGTTTTATCGGGGGAACAACACCTGCAGCGATTACAACCGTCTTCTTCTCGGCCTTCATCATCGCCGCGGTCTGGAACGGGATCAACTGCCGGGCGCTGGATGGCCGGATGCCCCCGTTCTTTTCCGGTAACCCGACATTTTTTGTTATCATGGGACTCGTTGTGCTTACCCAGGTAGCCATTGTCCAGTACGGGGGTGCAGTCTTCGGAACGGTTCCCCTTTCGTTTATTGAATGGGCACGAATTATCCTGCTCACTGCACCAATCCTCGTTGTCGGGTTGCTGCTGAGGACCGCATTCCGGTATCACTCGTCACAAAAAAAATCCCCTGAACCATGAGATCCGGCGATAGCGGTTATTCCTCCTTTTTCTTTTATCCCCCTACCGGATAGTTTATCCTTTTAAAATCCAAAAATAACCGGAAATGGATCTGCTGTTTGCGATTTTTGATTTTGTTCTCCATTTCGATCACTACCTCCCGGGAATTATCGAAACATATGGTTTCTGGACCTACCTAATCCTGTTCGGGATCATCTTCTGCGAGACCGGCCTTGTGGTCATGCCCTACCTGCCGGGCGACTCGCTCCTTTTTGTTGCCGGTGCCCTTGCCGGAGCAGGCTTTTTACAGGTCGAAATTTTGCTTGTAAGTCTCATTGCAGCAGCAGTTTTGGGGGATTCGGTCAACTACTGGATCGGTCATACGGCCGGCATGAAAGTACTGGAGAAGAATTACTCGCTTGTCCGGCGTGAGCATCTCGAAACAACCGAGGAATATTTCACCCGGTATGGTGGCCTTACGATTGTAATAGCGCGGTTCGTGCCGTTTATCAGGACATTTGCCCCGTTCCTTGCCGGGGTCGGGAAGATGCAGTACAGCCTGTTCCTTTCCTATAATGTTGCGGGTGCAGTGCTCTGGATCTGCGCATTCACGCTTGCCGGGTACTTCTTCGGGAGCCTCCCCATCGTGCAGGAAAATTTCAGTCTGATCATCTACGCCATCATCGGCATCTCGATGCTCATTGTCGGATCCATTGTCCTGAATGTGTTCCGGTCAATGAAGGCACGTGCGGGAAATGACAATTCCTGACCTGGCCTATTGAACCGGCATGCCCGCGACATCCCTGCAATGGGTTAAAAAGTCAGAATTGTAAGGATTTTATCCGCGCCCTTTGTATTTTTTTTAACAGGATGTTGCAGGATACGATCCTAAAAAATATGGGTTTTACGATGCGGCGCCCTGTCGCTTTCCCCGCAGTGCTGCGATATAATGGCGGCGGAGTTCTTCTTTTTCTTCTTTTGAGAAATCTTTCTTTTTATTTGTCTGGAGGTACCGCTCCATCTGCCGGACGATATGCTCAGCCTCGCGATGGTCTTCGACTTCAAGATAAACCGGCATCCGTGCCACCTCGTAGGCATGTCCGCAGAACGGGCAGAGTTTCCATTTCTGGAACCGGTCCACGTACGTGAATGTGCTGCATCCTCCCAGGCACCGGATGATGTAGTACATAAGTATCACGTGGTGCGTGCTGTCATCATATAAAAATATCGCAGGTCTGATGGAGGATGTGGCAGAGATTCGCCCTGCCAGTGATTGCACCAGCGATCATAGTGTGGCTTAAGTCACGGAACACATTCCGAAATCCCTATATCGTGCAGTCATCGCATAGAGATGGTATGGAAGATATACTGGTCATCGGGGTGCGTGACCTTCCGCTCATCCGCGAGGGAGACGATATTGCATCCCTGGTCTGCGAGAAGGTGCAGGTTTGTGATGGTGACATTCTCTGCGTGGCCTCGACAATATGGTCCAAGTCCAAAGGGTATGTCCGGAAACTCTCCGATATCACGCCATCAGACCGGGCGGTGCGGCTCGGGAAACTCAATGGCGAGGATCCGCGTTTCGTCCAGTCGGTTCTGGATGCATCCACCGATATTATCATGGAGCACCCGTTCATCCTCTCCGAGATGGCATTTGGGCATATCGGCGTCCGGGCCGGCGTTGACCAGTCAAACATCGATGACGGCATGGTAATATTCCTCCCTCCCGATCCCATGAAGTCCGCAGATGAGTTGCGGGCTGCAATGAAAACAGCCAGCGGCAGGGACATCAGGGTCATCATCACCGATACCTGCGGCCGCTCGTTCCGGCGCGGCCAGACCGGTAATGCGATAGGCTGGAGCGGTTTTTGTGCAATCCGGGATTTCCGGGGCGACACGGATCTCTTCGGGCACGAACTCAAGATCACTGAAGAGGCGGTGGCTGATGAGATCGCCGGGTTTGCGAACTTTGTGATGGGCGAGAGCAATAACGGTGTGCCGGCGGTCATCTTCCGGAACTGCGGCACCTGGACGGGCCATGACAGCCTCTACTTCCGTGGTGATGAGGATATTACAAAGCGCGTGCTGAAAAAAGAATGGACGTCTTAAAACATGAGGTCCAGTGCGTAAATGACGATGCCGATTGCCGCAGATACGACCATGACCGTAACAGGGCTGATATGGATGCCCCGCCGGTCCTCGCTCTCATAATAGTTGACGAGACCCGCTGAGGAGAGTAATCTTCCACCTTGCTTCTTTGCCATGCATAAATATTTGATTTCTCGATATATAAAGGAGAGTTACCCCCTATGAAAAACCCTTGTCAGTCCCTGTCCGGGCAGGTCTTTTGTGGTGAAGAGCTCGACATCGTGCCGGCCGATATCCGGATTGAGGGCGGCATCATCACTGCCATAGAGGAGAACCGGAAAGCTCCGCAGCGCTGGATCGTACCGGCACTTTTTAATGCCCACACGCATCTTGGCGATACGGTTGCCATGGATTGCGGTGCAACGGGCGATCTCGCCCGGCTCGTAACTCCCCCGGACGGCCTGAAACACCGGCTGCTGGCAGCCACCCCGCGATCCCGCCTCATCGCGGGCATGCGGGCGAGCATGGAAGGGATGATCGCGGGCGGCACCTTCGGCTGTGCGGATTTCCGGGAAGGGGGACAAAACGGTGTCACCGCCCTCCAGGACGCCGCATCCGGCCTCCCGTTCCACCCCCTCATCTTCGGTCGCGAAGGCGGGGAACGGTTCGGAGACGGCCTTGGCATCAGCAGCACCCGCGATGTGAATGATGTTGAACAACAGGTTGCCGCTGCAAAAAAGGCCGGAAAAAAGATTGCGTTCCATGCCGGTGAACGGGATGCAGACGACGTGGATGCCGCGCTTGCGTATGAACCCGACCTTCTCATCCATGCCACCCATGCAACCAAAAAACAGCTCCGGTTCTGCGCTGATCACGAGATCCCCATTGCCGTCTGTCCCCGTTCGAACTGGACGCTCGGTGTCACTGCGTCATCCCGCCGCCCGCCGCTCTCGCTGATGGGCGACCTGGGCTGCACGGTTTACTTTGGCACGGACAACGTCATGTTCGTGCCCCCGGACATGCTTGCAGAACTGTCGTTTGCCTCGACTGTGTACAAACAGCACCCAAAAAGCCTTCTCCATGCCGGTGTGGCCGGTTCGGTTCTGGCCGGCACCCCCTTCTTCATCCGGAAAGGTGCACAGGCAAACCTTTTCGTGATCGATCCTTCCGGATCTGCCATGCGCTTCAGCCGCGATCCGGTCACATCTTTAATAAAACGGGCCCAATCCGGGCTGATTTGCAATAATGTTTTTAATTTGTAACTCCAATAAAAAAGGCATGTTTATTTTGGGTGATTATCGTGTTTACTAACATACTGGTTGCCATTGACGGATCAGAAGCAAGCCGGCGGGCTTTTGATCGGGCTCTCGATATCGCAAAGGCAGGGAATGCCAGCCTTCATGCCACGTATGTTGTTGAGACCGGCCTCTTCTCGTCCCTGCCGGCCGACAACACCGTCGAGATCATGTATGCCGTTCTCAAAAATGAGGGCGAAGCGGCGCTTGCTAAAGTAAAAGAGCAGGCAAACGCTGCGGGTATATCCGTAACAACACACCTGAAATTCGGCCATGCAGGCAGTGAGGTCATTGCACTTGCAGAGCAGAACAAGGCAGATCTCATCGTTGTGGGTTCCCACGGGAAGAGCCAGACCGATCGTCTTCTTATTGGAAGCGTCAGCACCTTTGTTGTCACCCACAGCAAAGTCTCGACCATGGTGGTGAGATTATAACCGACATGATCGTCAGGGACTACATGACATCCGACGTGGTCCACGTCGAGATCCCGGGCAACCGGGACGATGTCTTAAAGATCCTCAAGCGCACGGGAATCTCCGGAGTGCCCGTCCTCAAGAACAAAAAGATCGTCGGGATCATTACGAGAAAGGACCTCCTGCGAAAACCCGAGGAAACCCAGCTCGGGCTTTTAATGACGGCAAAGCCCATCACCATCGATCCCGATACGGACCTGCTCGAAGCTGCCCGCCTGCTGGTCACCCGTCGCATCCGCCGTCTTCCGGTCGTTGAGAACAACAAGCTTCTCGGTCTCCTCTCGGTTGCCGATGTCATCCACGCTCTTGCCACAGTCAAGTGCCGCGAAGAGATCAAGGACAAATATGTCAGCAAGTCGTTTGCTCTCTGGGAAGAGACTCCCCTTCCGGTTGTCGGCAGGGTCATGGAGATCTCCGGTGTGGATGCGATCCCGATCCTTGATGCCGACAACACGCTCATGGGCATCATCTCCGAGCGGGACCTTATCAGGAGCTCGAGCATCGAGGATTCGGTCGGTGTCTCGGACTTCTCGAACGGCACCGATGACGATGAATGGACCTGGGAGAGCATCCGCGACAACCACACCATCAGTTTCGGCATCTCGAAAGTCCAGCTGCCTAACCGTCCGGTAAAACTCGCCATGGTGAAAAATGTCGTGGCCGTCCCGCAGAATGCCGAAGTGAGCGAATGTGCTCTCAAGATGAAACGCTCCCGCGTCGACCAGCTCCCGGTCATCAATGGCGACAAGAAACTGGTCGGCATGCTCTATGATCGTGACCTCATCAAAGCCCTGTGCAGCGAAGAGTCAGAATAACAACCTTTTTATTTCCTGATATCATTGAGTACGATAAGCGCTTTTAAAGAATTTTTAGCGTACATTTTATTTTTGGGGTGTTACCATGCCTGAACAGGTACAGGAGTCCATGAAGGGGACAACCACCATCGGCATCAATTTTGCCGGCGGCGTTATCCTTGCAACCGAGAAACGGGCGACCATGGGCTACATGATCGCAAGCAAGAAAGCAAAGAAAGTTTACCAGGTGGCCGATCGTATCGGCATGACTACGGCCGGCGGTGTTGGCGATGCCCAGCAGCTTGCCCGCATCCTGACCGTAGAGTGCAACCTTTACCAGATCCGCAGGTCCCGTTCCATCACGGTCGGGGCAACGGCCACCCTGCTCTCGAATTACTTAAACCAGAACCGCTACTTCCCGTACTATGTCCAGCTCCTTGTCGGGGGCATTGACGAGAACGGCCCGAGCATCTATTCTGTCGATGCAATGGGCGGGGCGACAAAGGAGGCCGAGATTGTGGCAACCGGTTCCGGATCCCCGATGGCCTATGGGGTACTTGAAGACCGGTTCAAGCCCAACATGACCGAAGACGAGGCCATTGAACTTGCCATCCGCGGCCTCAAGTCTGCGATGAAACGCGATGCCGGTTCCGGCGAAGGGATCCACGTTGTGGTTATAACAAAAGACAAGTACCAGGAACTTGGCGAGGATGCCGTGAACGCTCACCTTGCCAGAATTTCTGCATAACTTTTTTAGGACGACTTTTTTATGCAAATTGAAGAACGGCTCAGGGAGCTCAAGGAGAAGATCAACGATAAGGTGCCAAAGGGCATCACCGTAACGCAGGTGGAATTTGAAGGGCCGGAACTGGTCATCTATACTGACGACCCGAAACGGTTCGCTGACGAAGCCGATCTTATCAGGATCCTTGCCCGGGACCTGCGCAAACGTATCGTGGTCCGGCCAACGATCCTTGAAGATCCCGAGAAAGCGTACAATGATATCAAAGAAGTGGTTCCCGAAACTGCCGGCATTACCGACATCTTCTTTGACGCAGATACCGGGGAGGTACTCATTGAAGCAGAAAAACCCGGTGTTGTCATTGGCAAGAACGGCACCACCCTGCGGGACATCACCCGACACATCGGCTGGACCCCGAAAGTTGTCCGGACACCGCCCATCGAGAGTTCAACGGTCAAGCAGGTCCGGCAGTACCTCCGATCCGTCAACGAGGAACGCAAGCAGTTCCTCAGAACGATCGGCCGCAGGATCCACCGCGATCTCCCGGGAAAGGATGAGGCAACAAAAGACGCCCCAAAAAAAGACCAGTGGGTCCGGGTCACCACGCTCGGGTGCTGCCGGGAAGTCGGCAGGGCGGCTTTCCTGCTCTCAACACCCAACAGCAAGGTCCTCATCGACTGCGGGGAGAAACCGGACAATGCGGGCGGCACCCCCTACCTCTATGTCCCCGAGATCCACCCCCTCTCCCAGCTTGATGCCGTTGTCCTCACCCACGCCCACCTTGACCACTGTGCCCTCATCCCGCTGCTCTACAAGTACGGGTACGAAGGCCCGGTCTATGCAACACCACCCACCCGGGACCTCTCGGCCATGCTCCAGCTGGACTACCTCGACGTTATCCACAAGGAAGACCGGAAGATTCCCTACTCCTCAAACGAAGTCAAGACCTATATCCGGCACTCCATCACCCTCAACTATGGCAGTGTGACCGACATTGCGCCGGATATGAAACTCACGTTCCACAATGCCGGGCATATCCTTGGCTCGGCCATCGCCCACTTCCACGTGGGTGACGGGATGTACAACATCGCGTTCACCGGCGACTTCAACTATGCCAAGAGCCGGCTCTTCAACCCGGCCGTCAACCAGTTCCCCCGGCTTGAGGCCATCTTCATGGAAAGCACGTACGGCGGCAGCAATGACTTCCAGCAGCCACGGCTTGAAGCGGAGGGCCGGCTCTACGAGACCGTCAATACGGTCATCCAGCGCGGCGGCAAGGTTATCATCCCGGCCTTTGCCGTGGGCAGATCGCAGGAAGTGATGCTTGCCCTCGAAGAAGGCATGCGTCTTGAGAAGATCCCAAAAGTCAAGATCTACCTTGACGGCATGATCCGCGAGGCAACCGCCATCCATACCACCTACCCCGAGTATCTCAACAACGAG
Organism: Methanomicrobiales archaeon HGW-Methanomicrobiales-3; assembly: GCA_002839605.1. GTDB lineage: Archaea > Halobacteriota > Methanomicrobia > Methanomicrobiales > Methanospirillaceae > Methanoregula. Next base: position 16,984 of record PGYK01000008.1, read on the forward strand.
CTCCGGAACCTCATCTTCCGCGAGGGGATGAACCCGTTCCTTTCAGAATGTTTCCAGCAGGTGGACTCCTCCGAGCTCCGCGAGAAAGTGATCAGCGGCGACCCCTGTGTCATCATCACCACCAGCGGTATGCTCAATGGCGGCCCGGTCATGGAGTACCTCCAGAACCTTGCCGATGACGAGAAGAATGCCCTCATCTTTGTCGGGTACCAGGCCGATGGCACGTACGGGCGCCGGATCCAGAAGGGCTGGCGCGAGGTACCGATGGGAAGGAAAGGCACCATCACCATCAACCTTGAGATCGTAACCGTTGACGGGTTCTCCGGCCACTCCGACCGCCGGCAGCTGATGAATTTCATCGGGCAGATCCAGCCAAGGCCCGAGAAGATCTTCTGCATCCATGGCGATGAGAACAGTACCATCGATCTCGCCAGTTCCATCTACAAACGGTACCACATCGAGACGCACTCTCCCATGAACCTTGAGACCTATCGCATGGTCTGATCCCCGGCTATGACCCTGAGGACAAAACTCACCCTCTTTTCTGGCATCTTCTGTGTGATGGCACTCTCGAATGCCATCGTCCCCGTCCTTTCGTCCTATGGCTCAGCTTCATCATTGCACGGCATGATCTATGCCGCGTATTTTCTTGGCGCGTTTGTCACCACGCTTCCGGCCGGTATCCTGTCAGATCGGCTTGGCAGGATCCTGCTCATCCGTACAGGTCTTGCCATCACGGTGACAAGCGGCCTCTTCCTTGTGGTGACCCGGGATCCGCTCCTGGTCCTGTCTGCCCGGTTCATCGAAGGGATCGGAGCCGGCCTCTTTGTTGCTGCAACCATGTCATACGTGAACAGCGAACCCGATCACGTGCAGATGAGCGGGTGGCTGATGGCATCCATGAATGCCGGTCTTGTGGCCGGTCTCCTCATGACCGGATGGCTTGCTGCCCTCCGGTCCCTGCCGGCTTCAGGCATCCTCCTGTTCTCGCTCCTTTCGGCAGTTCCGGCCCTGGCGGCGTTTTTTGTTCATGAACCTGAACTGCCGGTCACCGCGTATCCGGTCGGAACGGTCAGCCGGTTCATCATACAATTTGGCTGGCTCTGGTACTCAACGATCATACTCATTGGTATCACCGGGGTTGTCACTTCCCTTTACCCGAAATATTCGGGCGCCCCGTCCGATATCCTTGGTTTCTGGATCGCAGGCATGAGCATCGCAACGATAGCCGCGGTGCTCATCTTTTCCCGGACTTCTCTTTCCCCACAACCGACCATTCGCCTGGCTGCCATTCTTTTAGGGGTAGCTGCCATCATCACCTATTATACCGCGGCGGGTTTCCTGCTTATCGGAGCGCTGGCCGGCGTGATCATGATCGCGCAGATGGCATTCCTTGCACAGGTCCCCCGCCACCAGGGCGTCCTTATGGGGCTCTTCTCAACAACCAGCTATCTCGGTATGGCCCTCCTTCCGGTTCTTGCCGGGTTTATTGCCGAAAGCATGGGGTTCTTTGTTGCGTTCGCCAGTCTTGCCGTGGCTGCGGCAAGCGTTGCTGCCACGATCGGGTTCTGCTCCTGCACGCCCGAATCTCCGGGTACATAAGGTCATGGGGTGGCCGATTGCGAACAATAGATTCATCTGCGATTAAGGGAAATTTCACGATGAGAATATGAGATCTACCTTTTTCGTCCTGATCCTCGTGGTTTTGCTTCTGCTGGTTCCTGCGGTGATGGCAGAAGATGCCCTTGAATGGTACACGCGGGGGCAGAACGCGGCAACGGTCGGCAATCACGATCTTGCGATCACGTATTACAACAATGCCCTTGCACAGAACCCGAACTACGCACAGGCCCTTGCCGGTAAGGCGGCATCCCTGAATGCGAAGGGAGAATATGCCCAGGCCCTCCCTGTAGCAGAAGCTGCAGTAGCACTCCGTTCAACGGATAGCGTTGCGCTGAATGCCCGGGCGCTTGCCCACTTTGGGATGGGGAACTATAACGATGCGGTCGTGGCATATGACCAGCTCTTTGTGGTCCAGCAGAACCGGGCTGATGCATGGTGCAACCAGGGATATGCGTACCTCCAGATGGAAGAGTATAGCGCAGCGGTGGTATCGTATGATCAATGCACAAAGATGGATCCTCTGAATTTCATGTCCTGGAACTACCTGGGAAAAGCGTACATGAGCCTTGAAAAGTACGATCAGGCACTCAAATCTTTTGATCATGCAACCGTCATTACTGTCACGAACGCAACGGTCTGGAACAGCAAGGGTCTTGCGCTCATAGCACTCGACCGGCCGCAGGACGCACTTGAATGTTTCAAGAAAGCCCTGGGTATCGATCCGAATTATGCCGAGGCAAAAAAGAACCGCGAGGAGACGACCGGCAAGCAGCAGACCATCCATATTGTCGGGACAATTACCCCTGAGCCGACCATCAGCCGGATCGGGACATTTTATACCACGGCAACTCCCGTCCAGGAACCGGTTCCTGTAACACCTGCCATTGAGACACCGGCAGCGGGAGAGACCAAAATGCCTGTCGGGACCAGCACGGTGCCTAAAAAGACAACCTATTCCCCGTTATCTCCCCTCACCATCCTTGCAGCACTCGTCGCTGCCGGCTGTGCGGCGGCATGCCTGATCCGGAAATAACCGGGCTCTTTTTTTTAAGAATAGTTCTTCATTACGTTTTCGTACACCTGCACCGCATTCTCAAGCGAGTCGATCCGGACGCATTCATCAACGGCATGGAGCAGGGGGAGTTCTCCGGGACCGTACTCGAGCACGGAAAAACCTGCCGAGCGCAGGTGCCGGGCATCGCTTGCCGCCCACTGGACGATCGGAAAGACGCTGCCCCCGTACACCTCCGTAATTGCGGCACAGGTACGGCGAACAATCGTGCAGTCCGGGCTGGTGAACGATGGATTGTGCGTCTCCTCTTTTTGGATCGTTGCGCTGGTTGCATGGGCAGTAATTGCGGCCAGTAATGCGGGAATATTCACGCCCCACGGGACCCGGAACTCGACTTCAAGACTGCAATGCTGTGCCACGACATTGGATTTCTCGCCGCCGCGGATGGTGCCGGGATTGAAGGTGAGCCGTTTCAGGATTGATTCAGCACCGTCAAGGGAAAATTCACGAGACAGGACGCCGGAGGACTTGCGGATGATCTCTTCGAGATGAGGGTCAACCATGTGCTCCACATCATACAGCCCACGGATATAATCCAAAAACTGCATGGCTTCCATAATAGCGCTGGTCCCGACAGCCGGGTACAGGGATCCGTGGCCGGGCCTGCCGGAAAAATCCATGCTGATCCGCATGAGCCCTTTCTGACCAATGGACGGGTGCCGGGAGGGGGTCGGTTCGGCAATGATGCAGTCGCAGGGTGACAGGGCATTATCGGCAAGGAGCCGGCGGATCCCGTTCTCGCCTCCGGTCTCCTCGTCACAGACAAAGACCAGGTTTGCGGGAAGATCAGATGTCTTCTCTAAAAACCTCTCGCAGGCAGAGAGGATGGCAGCACATCCGCCTTTCATGTCCGTTGAACCGCGGCCGTACACGTACTGGTCGTCAATGATGCCCGAGAAGGGTACATTCGTCCAGCCGGACCCCAGTGCCGGGACCACATCGACATGTCCGCAGAGCATGAGATCTTTTGCCGGCCCGGTGGTGACAAGATTGTCCTGGCCGTCGGGAGATCCGATTACGCGGGACTTCACACCGATACTTTCTAGGAACGACCGGATGTACTCAATGCAATCGGTTGTTTTACTGGGCGGGTTCTCGGTGTTGATCTTCACGAGGTCTGAACAGATCCGGCTGACGTGCATGATGGAGGTCCGGTATTCAATTATGTCTGGGCGCAGTACGTCCTGAACAGGGTTCCAAGCGAGGCGTCATCGTAGATGCTTTTTAAGAACTCCGGCTCAAAGAACTCGTCGATGACGGCAACGAAGAATCCCGGCTTCAGCGGAACCTTACTGTCCGGGTCAAGCTGGATCCGGAAACTCCGGTAACTGGCCTCGTCTTCGGTATCGTAGATCATCTGCCAGAGCGAGGGAAGAGCGGAGAATTTCTCCGGCCGGTTCTCCCGGAGCCAGTTGACAAAGCCGGGGAATTTTGCCCGGTCACCTTTCTTCTCCTCGTCGATTCTCCAGCGGAGATATTCCCCGGCCATGATATTTTTCGGCGATGCGACGTTGTATGCATAGATACCCGCTGTGTAGTCGATATGGGCGAGGGTATCGATGAAATAGAAGTAGAGCACTTTGTTAAATCCGCTGGTGTCCTGCAGGATCAGCGTCTTCTCGTACAGGTAATCGAGCACACCGAGATACTCGTTTTCTTCTGTCATAGCCGGTAGGTTCGATGCGGGATTGTAAATACGTTCTCCTCATGCACAAGGACGGGAAGCGGGTGGAAGGCAGGGGAAAACGGGCCGGGAAATTTTTTTGAGCCCCTCGTCTGGTCCCCACGTTGTGTGGTCCTTCGTTTCTTTGGAATGGTGGGCGCAGATCGACTTTTCCATCACCGGGAGCTCCGTGAGGATCCCCTCCCTTTAAAAAACTCGAACCTGTATTCATCGTACAGGAGTTTGCCACCATCGGGCGGTGTACTATTGTTTTACCCGGCCCGCAGGCCCCAGGTCCCGGCAAGGGAAAGAATATTCTGATTTTACCTCGGAATGGAACGGGATCCTGGAGGGATTTTTCGTGCGGGGGCATGACCGGTCCGGAGCTGATGAGAACAAAGTACACCGCCCGACCCCCCACATAGCCCATTGGTTTTTTTTAGAATTGCGAGAGGTATTACGAGGTGAAATGTCCGTCAGGTGCGGGTGGCGGGATGTGGGGGGTCGGGCGGTGTACTAAAGATTTTGAGGAGGAAAAGGGAGGCTTATACCCCATTGAAAAACACCGGGTGCTGTCAGGGCACGGAACTGGCAGAAAGTTTCAGTACGGGATCCCAACTCTGTTATTTCCGTGTTTTTTCGTTCCCTATGATATGCCGGATCTCCGTTTTCAGGCCGGGCAGTATATTCCTGGCATTGTCCATGAGGATAGTATCTTTGATACCGAAATACCCGAAGATGATGACATCGCGGAACACGGCAATCTTCTTCCAGGCGGTGTCCGGATGCCGATTCCGGGATCCTCCGGGAGGTTCTTCACGGCCTTACCTGTCACTTTTAAAATCCTGATGACGGCATTCCTGTGCCAGAAGTGGTCTTTGAGGTAGAACGTGCAGTCCATGTAATTGTCAAACGTCTCTTTTCTCCTGCGGGATGCGACGATGACATCCACATCGCTGTCTGCCCGCTCCTCGCCACGTATGAATGATCCAAAAATGCCGATGGTTGCAACACTGAACCGGGATTTACGTTCCGGTTCGTGCTGGCGGGTTTTTGTTCAGAAGACGCAAAGGCAGATGGTCACTTATAAAACGGTTCCCGGAGCGCTACAGCTTTCTGGAACAATTCCTCAAGCTCCCCCCCGCTCTTCCCGCGTATGTCAACATGGTTGTCAGTGCGCAGCAGGCAGGGTTTGAGTTTCCCGTCCGAAGTCACGCGAAGCCGGTTGCAGAAAGCGCAGAACTCTGAGTTGTGCCGGGGCCGGACCACCTCGACCTCGGCTCCATCAAGACAATATTTCTTACGGTGATGCATCCGGCGCGTGATGATCTGCTTTGACCGGGCGGCAAGCGAATCCTCAAGCCCGTCCAGTTTACTGTGATGATCGCAGGCATTGAAATCCATGAGCTCGATGAGCTGGAGGACGAGGTTGCGGTTGCCTCGAATGTATGAGAGGAAGTCATCGATCTCGTGGTCATTGATCCCTTCGAGCACCACCATGTTGATCTTGATGGGTGTGAGACCGGCGTCAAGGGCAGCCTCCATACCGGCAAGAACATCATCAAGTTTGTCAGAACCGGTGATCTTTTTGTAGGTCTCGCGGTTGATAGAATCGAGGCTTACATTCACCCGCTTCATGCCCGCTGCCTTCAGGTCATGGGCATACTTTTGTAAGAGAATCCCGTTTGTCGTCATCGAGGATTCCATTGATGGCGGGACCGACCGGACGATGTCTACGATATCCGGCCGCAGGAGCGGTTCGCCTCCCGTGAACTTGACGCTACGGATCTCAAATTTTGCGGCTACCCGCAGGATCTCCGCGATCTCTTCCTGAGATAACTCAGCCTTCGGGTTCAGCTCACCCTCGCGGTGGCAGTAAATGCAGTTCAGGTTGCATTTCGGGGTGAGGCTGATCCGGATATTACTGATCGGACGGTTGAAGGGATCCTTGAGAAGCATGGTGCAGTATCAGTCCACGAAGTTCTTTGCAATGATGTAGAGCTCGGTGCTCCCTTTGCGGCTTGACTTGGTACTTAAGGTCTTGACCGCGTGGAAATGCTGTTTTGTGTCAGCGTAAAGTTCAGGGAAATCCGTGCCCTGGAAGGATTTGACCACGAAATTTCCGCCATGCTTTAAGACATTGCAGGCAAACGCCAGGGCCTGTTCGTTCAGCTCGATGATCCGGGCCTGGTCATAGCTCTTGTGACCGGAGAGTTTGGGGGCTGCATCGCAGACAACAACGTTGACGATGCCAAGCATGCTTCTGACCTGCTCCAGGATCTCCTTATCGTTGAGATCGCCTTCAAGGGTCTCCACCCCGTCAAGATGGGCAATGGGGTTGAGATCGATTCCCACAACCCGGGCGTCCGTGAGTGTCCGGAGCACCTGCAGCCAGCTTCCCGGTGCAGCGCCGAGGTCAACAATATTATCGTTGCGCCGGATAATGTCGAATTTCTTCTGGATCTCCATAAGTTTGTACGCAGCACGGGAGCGGTAACCCTCGTGTTTTGCCCGCATGTAGGCCTTGTCATATCCCCATTGTGAACCCATCGTATTGTTTTCTCCAAAATTATGGGTTGTAAACCCAAAACGCTATAATTAACGTAGGACGATATACTGTATAAGAGATTGTATTAAGGGGTAAGCGATGTTAAAAGCAACGATTGATGCAGATATTTTCAAGGAAGCGATCGATGCGATCTCGGCTCTCATCCCCGAGTGCCGGCTCCATACCGATGATGACGGGATCTCCACGCGGGCGGTTGACACGGCAAACGTGGCGATGATCGGACTCTCGTTAAAGAAGGAAGCGTTCGATTCCTACAAGGCTTCAAAGAGCCAGCTCGGGATCGACATCTCCAAGATGAAGAACATCTTCGGCATGGCGGGCAAGGGCGATCTCATCAGCCTTGAGATGGCCGACAATGCCCAGAAGATGTCCGTTTCGGTGCACGGTTACAACTACTCGATCACCCTCCTTGACACCAATACGATCAGAAAAGATCCGAACCCGCCAACCATCAACCTGCCGGGCAAGATCGTGATCAAGGGTGAGGACCTCAACAACGCGCTGAAGGCGGCAGCGGTCATCTCCGACAAGATCGCTCTTGGGATCAACCCCAAGGACCAGACCTTTTACCTTGTTGCGGAAGGCGACACCGACCATATCCGGCGCGACTTCTCAAAAGACGAGCTGGTATCGCTCACCCCCGCAGAAGCCCGCTCGCTCTTTTCCCTTGACTATCTCAAGGACATGGGAAAAGTCATGAGCAAGGCAGCTGAAGTTGAAATTTTCCTTGGCATCGACCACCCGGTCCGGTTCTCGTTCGACATCGCCGGCGGGAACGGGCACGTCGAATATCTCCTCGCTCCCCGGATCGAGGCTGACTGATGGACTATTCTCCATCAGCAAAGGAACTTTCCCATTTCCCGTTTTTAAAAAAAGCCCAGGACCATATCAAGAAGTCATTCCCTCCTCTCGACCAGCTCTTAAAAGAGGAGAAAGGCGCGTTTTTGGTCGAACTTGCCGTGAAGCGGATCAACCAGGCGCTGGCTTCAAAAAAAACGATAGCTGCGCATTTCCAGACCCGTGACGATGAGGAGATCGCAAGTTACGTGCTTGCCCGGATTATTGTCTCCTGCGTGCAGGACAAGCAGCTCTATGATCGTCTCGCCCGGTACGAGGCTGAACGCGCCTATTATTTTCTCAACGCGGAGACCGGCTCGGAATCGGAGCAGGGCTGGAATCCTCATGCAGTCCTCGATGACGACCAGAACAGCCGGATAGCCAACTACCTTGCAGCAGAATTCCGGATTGATCTCGCAAAAGACCGGATGCCGCTTGCTGATTATGTCGAGATCGTTTCGGTCCTGCACGAAGACCGGTTCAAACTGGTGAACCGCCGCGTGCAGAACGGGCAGGTCGGGATCAAAAAAGAAGAACTGCTCGAACTCCTGCGCGAGCGGATCCGGGTTATCCTCCGGCGCGACCTGCCCTACCATGTCCCAAAATCTCTCTGTGCACAGCTCGCACCGGTTACGGAATCGATAAAATGTGAGTACCAGCAGCAGATGCTCCAGCAGTTCGGTGCAATCGAGGAGAGCGCGTTCCCGCCCTGCATGCAGGCCCTCATCACAGCACTTACGGCCGGCACCAATCTCACCCACGCGGGCCGGTTCGCCCTGACCACGTTTGTCCACACGGTCGGCATGGATGTCCCTGCAATAGCGCAGCTCTATGCCCGGTCACCGGATTTCGATCCGGAGAAGACGATGTACCAGGTCGAACATATCACCGGGCGGGGCGGATCGGGAACCGAATACACGGCACCTGCCTGTGCTGCGATGAGGACAACCGGGCTCTGCGTCAACCGTGATGCCATCTGCGAGAACACCAACCATCCGCTCAGTTATTACCGGTATAAAAAACGGGAGCTGGCAAAGCGGCCGAATAAATCTGAAAAGAACGAGCCGTCACCGGCAAAACCCGAGAAAGTCGGAGTACCCGGAATAAAAAACAGGTAATGCAACCGTTTTTTGCCTACGTGATCTTGTCGTTGACGAGATATCCTGCTCCTGAGAGGAAGAGGATGAAGAGGATGATTGCGCCAAGGTAAGCGTAAGCCGGCATCAGTACCATCGGGAGTGTGACCAGCAGTATGCAGAGGAAAATAAATGCGGCCAGACCGATGACCACATCAAGAAGTCGCGCGTCCATTACCCCAGTTTTTGCGTTTTGAAGATATAGGCTTATCCGCGTTTTTTTTTAACAGTAGGAAATTTTCATGAGGGCCGGCAACCTCGTATCACTATGGACCGGAATGCAGCAATCAGACTTTTACGCGAGCATGTGCATGAAGACAGCCTGGTAAAACACTGCCTGGCAACCGGCGCAATCATGAAAGCCGTTGCCGGCGATCTCGGGGGCGACGCGGAATCCTGGGAACGGATCGGGATCCTCCACGACATTGATTTTGAGGAGATCTCTGGAGAGATGCAGCGGCACGGAATTGCCGGAGCCGCAATTTTGAGCGCACACGGAATTGACAAAGACAGTGCAGACATTGTCGCTGCTCACAATCATTTTCTCCGCACCGCGCCATACGAACGCCCGGTCGATATCGCCCTGCAGGCTGCCGACAGTGCATCCGGGCTCATCATTGCCTGCGCCCTTGTCAAGGGGGGAAACCTGTCCGGGGTATCAGTAAAGACGATCACGAAAAAGGCAAAGGAGAAGTCGTTTGCCGCAGGCTGCGATCGCAGCCGTATCGCACTGATTGCATCCCTGATGGATGTGCCGGTCTTCTACGCGTATGCGCTCCGGGGAATGATGGAGATCCGAACGGATCTTTCGCTCAAATGAACCCGGTGCCTTAATGCCCTGACCGTCCCAGTACTGGATCATCATGAACCCGGCATCCGAACGCGCGAGTCTCATCTCCACGCTTGAAGCAGCCATCGAACCGCTGCTAAAGCAACCGGTATGCCCGCGACTCGTTCCGCCCGGGGGAATTACCATCGGATATGCCCTGCGCGGGGCCCGGGACAGTACCGGGGTTGCTCTGGCCCGTATCGGTAATCATGAGGAACCGGGGACACCGGCGTTTGACGGTCAGGTCTCGTTTGGCCATGATGAGCCGGTGGTGCGGGCTATCCTGACGGTAACAAAGTTCAACCCGGTGATGCGGAGCGCTGCCATGCTCCAGTACTCTGACCGCGCCCTTGCGGTCCTGGAAGACTCCCTCTTTTTGGAATGCGCTTCCTTTTCGCAAAGCCCGGCCCGGCAGGGGATCAGTACCATGGACTGGGGCATCGCGTTCTGCTGCAAAGAGGATGTACCCGACGTAATTTACCAGAAAATCCCGGGCGGGGAACCGTCCCGGCTCATCCTTCTTGGCGAGGATCCAGCCGACGTTGCAAACAATATTATTATCTGCTCGGGCCGCATTTAAAATAGTGAACTTTAGAGGAACCATCAATGGGAATCAAACCGTCCTATATCAAATCACTCGGTACCGAACTGTTAGCCAAGCAGCGCGAGAACTTCTCGAACAACTTTGATGAGAACAAACAGCAGCTCTCTGCATCTGCGGTCATCGGAAGCAAGCGTGTCCGGAACCGGGTCGCCGGTTACATAACGAGAAAAGTAAATACCAAAAGACACGCATAACCTATTTCATGTTTGAAGGTGTCCTTCCGGCAATCATAACCCCTTTTAAAAGAAATCCCTCAATGAGCCTGGACCTTCCCGGCCTTGAGAAAAACATCGGGTTTCTTCTTTCCTGTGGCATTCACGGGATTGTGCCCTGCGGTTCGACTGGCGAATCAGCCACGCTCACGTTCGAGGAACACGAGAAGATAATCAAGGTAACCGTCGATAAGGTCAACGGGAAGATCCCGGTACTGGCCGGTACCGGATCCAACAACACGGCAGAAGCAATCCGGCTCACGAAGGCCGCCAAGGACATCGGTGCGGACGGCGTTCTTGCGATCAGCCCGTACTACAACAAGCCCAACCGTGCGGGCCTCATCAAGCACTACCACAAACTGGCAGATCTCGATATCCCGGTCATTGTGTACAATGTCCCGAGCCGTACCGGCCAGAACCTTGAGCCGGATCTTATCGCGGAACTTGCACAGCACCCGAATATCTGGGGAGTCAAGGAAGCGAGCGGCAACATCGGCCAGATCTCCCGGATTATCGAAGAGACCCAGGATGACGATTTCATCGTCATCTCGGGCGATGACAACATCACCCTTCCCATCATGGCCCTTGGCGGCGCGGGAGTCATCTCGGTTGCGGCAAACATCGACCCGAAGCGGATGGTCGAGATGTACGATGCGCTCCTGCTGGGTGACTACCAGAAAGCCCTGGTGCTCAACTTCGCCCTCTCGCCCCTCTTCCGGTCAATGTTCATCGACACGAACCCGATCCCTGTCAAGAAGGCTGTCGAACTCATGGGAATGGCCGGAGGCCCGGTCAGGCTCCCGCTCGATGAGCTGGATGCGAAGAAGACGGAGATGCTCAAAAAAGTGCTTGCAACAATCCCGGACGGTGCCAAAAAGAAAGCCCCTGCTGCAAAGAAGCCCGTGACCGCAGCAAAAAAGGCGGCCCCCAAAAAGGCGCAGGCAGCAAAGAAAGCAGCACCCAAAAAAACCGTAGCACGACGGACCCGGTGATCCGCGTATGATCAAGGTAGTCATATGCGGGGCCTCCGGCCGGATGGGGCAGACCCTTGGCCGGATGGTGCACGAGGCGCCGGACATGGAACTGGTGGGCGGCATCAACCTCAAGCCCAGCACCTTTTTTGGTGCCGAGATCGTTGAAGCCAAAGATGCCGATGCCCTGATAAAGAGGACCGGGGCAGATGTTGTCATTGATTTTACCGTCGCCAGTGCGGTTGTGGGAAATGTCCAGGTGGCTGCAAGAAACAACTGTGCACTGATTGTCGGCACAACAGGGATCTCCCCGGAACAGCGTGCGGAGATCGAGAAGGCAATCCTTACGCATGTTCCGGCAGTCATCACGACCAACTTTTCGATCGGTGTGGCGATCTTCCAGCAGCTGGTGCGGGAATCAGCACGGCTTTTGAAAGAGTATGATATCGAGGTCATCGAGGCGCACCACCGCAACAAGTTGGATGCCCCGAGCGGCACGGCCAAGACCATCCTCCAGATTATCGAGGAAGAGGCCGGTACCCGCGAGAAGCTGTACGGGCGCGAAGGCATGAAGAAGCGGGAGAACGAGATCGGGGTCCATGTCATCCGGGGCGGCGACATCGTTGGCGACCACAAGGTTATGTACTCGAAGAACTTCGAGACCATCGAACTCTCCCACCGGGCATATGATCGCTCGGTCTTTGCCAGCGGCGCGATTCAGGCCGCCCGCTGGGTTGTAGGAAAGAAACCTGGCATCTATGACATGAACGATGTGCTCGGCCTGAAAAAATAAAAAATTCATCCTGTTTTTTGTTGCAGAAAAGCGATCCTTTTTTCCTTTGTGTCGCAAACATATCAGGTGGAGTGAACGGATTGGTAGCAATCGTTGACGTTGAAAAGTGTACCGGATGCGAAACCTGTGTGAGTGAATGCCCGGCATCTGCCATCTCGATGGAGAACGACAAGGCAAAGGTAGACAAGGACATGTGCGTTGACTGCCAGACCTGCGTGGATGTCTGCCCGGCTGAAGCAATTCACATGGAATAAGGCCGGATTCTCCGGCTACCCCGTTTTTTTACTATTTCCCCGTTTATTTTAGTATTCCGGCAGGAATGCCCCCTGTTTCTTCCGTTTTCTGGTGCAACCCATGGCATTTTTTTTATAATTTTTAAAAACCAATGTTTTTATCATCGCAGGTGAAATGGGATTTTATAACCCGCAAGTACAAACGAAAACGGGAGATCACACAACCAGACGTTACAGGACTATCACCATGATCAATGTAGGAGTGCTCGGAGCAACGGGTGCGGTTGGTCAGCGATTCGTTGAACAGTTAGCAAATCATCCCTGGTTCAATCTATCGACCCTCGCCGCTTCTGAACGCAGTGCGGGAAAGCCGTATGAAAAAGTCGTCAAATGGCGTCTTGAGTCGCCATTCCCGGAAAAGATCGGAAAGATAAAAGTCGTCCCTACCTCCCCCAAGGGAATGAAGGATGTCGATCTGGTCTTCTCTGCCCTGCCGGCAGAGATCGCCACGGATGTTGAACGTGAATTTGCCGATGCCGGGATAGCGGTCTGCAGCAATGCCAGTTCCTACCGGATGCAGCCGGATATCCCGCTGGTGGTACCGGAAGTGAACCCGGAACATCTTGGTCTCATCGATGTCCAGAAGGATGCCGGTCGTGACGGGTTCATTGTGACAAACCCGAACTGCTCGACTATCATGATGGTCTGCGGCCTTGCCCCCTTGCGCCAGTTCAAATTCACGGATGTACGGGTCGCGACCATGCAGGCGATCTCCGGCGCAGGATTCGAGGGAATCCCCGCCATGTCCATCTTTGACAACGTGGTCCCGTATATCGGGAAGGAAGAAGAGAAGATGGAGACCGAAGCGCTCAAGATCATGGGAACCCTCAAGGGGAAGAAGGTGCAGAACGCTCCCTTCAGGGTCAGCGCCAGCTGCCACCGCGTGCCGGTGATTGACGGGCACACCATGGCAGTCTGGGTCGACATCAAGGAACCCGTCGAAAAACTCAAAAAAGCCTTCCGGGACTATAAGCCCCCCATAAAGGGTCTTCCGACCCAGCCTAAGGAGTCAGTCCATTTCTTTGACGAGGAACCCGATCGCCCGCAGCCCCGCCTTGACCGGATGCGCGGGAACGGGATGACCGTTTCGGTTGGGCGGCTCCGCGAAGGGATCCGGTTCGTTGCCATGGGTCATAACACCATCCGCGGTGCAGCCGGTGCCAGCGTAATGAACGCAGAACTCATAGTCAAGAAGAAGTATCTCTGACCCTGGAGGGATCCATCATGCAGCAGCCAAAAGAGAACACGGTATTCGTAGGCAACAAACCGGTCATGAACTATGTCCTTGCCGTTGTGACGCAGTTCAACAATGGTGCAGAAGAAGTAGCAATCAAGGCCCGGGGCAAAGCGATCTCCCGGGCAGTAGATACTGCCGAGATCGCCCTGAACCGGTTCCTTGAAGGGGTAACAAAAAAAGAGATCGTGATCTCAACAGAAGTGATCGACACGGATGCCGGCAAGACCAACGTGTCATCGATAGAGATCGTGCTTGCACAGAACCGGTAACTTTTTTTGGGATTATCATTCAACTACCGTCGGAAAACTCCCTGAATTTCCAAAAACATTTTAAGGTGTGTTGGCGCATGTACTGTGCAATGAGAGCCTGTGCTGCCGTCCTGCTCCTCGTCATGGCTTCCTGCGTTGTAGCTCCGGCCTTTGCAGCAAACGAGGACCGGTACGGCTATATCACCATCGAGGACGTCCAGATCCAGCTGGATAATGGCACAGCAGCGATCCATGTCGACTACTCGGTTGATGAAGGCACCCGGTTCATCTTCTTTTTATTCGGAAAGCAGGATCTCAAAAACAAACTGTTGAAGATCCTTAACTATAACAATGCGCAGATGAAGAGGATCGATCTTACGAGCGCAGATTTTGTTGTTGAAGAGGCAGCACACTCCTATGGGAACGGGGTGTTCTGGTACCCGGCTCATGAGTTCAATATCGTGATCCCCAGCCTTTCGGTACAATCCCCGCAGGCAACGCGGAACTTCACCCAGACGAGCCGTTTCCCGGGGGGCATGGGATATTTTGCTGACGGACGGCCGGCACCACCCCCGGATGGTGTGATCGCTGACGAAATTTCCCAATAAGGGAGGGGATATCGGTTTTTCCGGTTTTTTTCATCTCCCAGAATCCGGTACTCGTTTTTTTTTAAAAGGCGTGCCCTTTTTCGTCATTCGTCTCCACGTGATCCAGAGTGCATCCGTCCAGTCATCTCTTCTTTTGAATAAAAACTCGTTCACAAAGACCGGGACGGCGATCCTTCTCTATCATGGAGTAATGGCCGGGGGGGTAAATAGGATGCCGTGGGGCGGTTTAAAACGATAAAAACCCGGTGTCAATCTTCAGGGTTCCGGAGTGAACCGGATTCGTTCATGTGCAGGTCTTCCGGGCAGTAATTATTCTGCTGGTGGCCGCCTGGGAAAATTACGACAGGTTGTCACGGGCAGGATACGATCTGCGGGATTGTGAGGAAGAGAATTGGTTTATCAGCCATCTGCGTTATAAAGGGACACGATCCCAAGGGGTCCCATGGCGGCTCGTGAGAACAATGGTATCGTGCCCGGGTTCAGATGATTTCGATGATCTCCTGCTTTTGCTGCTCGGCCATCTTACGGTTTATGAAGAACTGGATGATGACGCCCACAATTGCCGTGATGATGCCGGCAACAGTAGACTGGAAGATCGTGGCATAGGCAAGATCCACGCTTACCGGAAACTCCGGTACCCCGCTCCAGGAGATGAGGTACACGCTCGCTCCATAGAGGATGAACCCGATTGCCGTGACAAAGAAGGGGAAGACGATCACCTTGCCCAGGTTTCCCCGCTCATTGGAAAAGACGTCAATGATGATGCCAACCGACATGACCAGTCCCGCAATGACCAGCCACTCGATCGCGCCAAAGATAAACGTCATCAGGTACAGGACAAGGCCGAGGCTCCCGTCCGAGGCATAGTACTGGAGGACGGTAAAAAAACCCGATGTAAAGCCAATGACCACAAGCAGGATGGTGATCGTATACGTGATGAACGAGAACCGCCCGCGGGACAACGATATCCGGAGGGCATCGATGATGCCGTGGAAGAGTTCATCAAACCCGAAACCTTTGTAGAGCATGTAGCTCCCGATGACGCCAACGACGACGATCGTGGCGGCCCCGGGCCATCCGGCCAGCCACGCGACCGCGTACAGGAGCATGGCAAGCCCGATGGGAATGAAGATCATCCGGGAGATCTTGGGGTCGTCCAAAAGTTTCTTTAAGATATAGTAGGTGCCCTCAAGGTTCGGCATCTGGTTGACAATGACGCGTTTGATGCTGGAAACCGGGATCTTTGACTGGATGATAGGGATGACATATTCGTCTTCTGCACCGTCCGTAACAAGGATGCAACTGGTCACCTGCGTCTCTTTGACAACCTGTTCAAGCGATGCAGCGATCTTCCGGTCTCCTTCAATCATGTGCAGGTGGTTTCCGGCAACGACCGCGATTGCGGCCTCTTCACCTTTTGCGATCAGTTCATCGTAGATCTTGATCGCGGAGAAGATTGCATTGATATCGGAGTCCTCGGGGTCCGCAAGTGCAAGCGTGGTTGCAGCCCGGAGACATGCGGCCCGGCCAATGCACGGGCTCTCGATCTTGCCCTTCCATCCGATATCATCATCCCGGTCGACGCTTAAGACCAGTGTCCGCCCCTGCATCATCAGTACAATAAAATCGCAGGATATCTATTAAATCGTTGCTGACGGAATAAAAAAAGAAAAATGGTTTTTAGATGAGTTTTGAGCGCTGGAGGAGCAGGATATCGTCCGTGGTGAGTTTTTCCCCGGCACGGAAGTTCTTGAACAGGCTCTCGGCTTCTTTCCGGACAGCCTTTTGCTCTTTGGTGACCTTGACTTTCTTGGTCTTCTTGCGGAGCCCGGAGATGACCTTGTCGTAGTCGCGGAGTTCCTTCTGGCAGGTGATGAAGAACTTGTGTTCAGCATCAGCGGCTTCCTGGGCCTCGACAAAACTCTTATGGGCAGCATCGGCAGCTTCCCGTGACTTGTCAGCCTTGCGGTAGGACTCGACCATGAGGTCGTGGTGTTTCTGGGCGAGCTCGGCAACCTCGGTTACCTTTGCATGGAGATCGGAGGCCTGCTTGCGAAATTCCCGTGCCTCCGTGATCTTGGTGTGCATCTCCTTGTTCTGCTCGAGCTCGGCCTCCTGCTCGCGGACCTGGCTCTTCATCTGCTTGATCTTGTCGATAAGTTCGCGTTCCTTATCGGTGGTGAAGACCTCGGTCTGCTGGCGGTACTCCATGAACTCGATCTGCTTCTGGAGTTCCTTGACCCCGCGGTTCTTCTGGGTGCCGTGCTCTTTCTTGAACGCTTCGATATCTTCGAAGAGGACATTGGCCTTGTCATTGAACTCGTTGCGCTGTGCCTTGATGTCAAGGACTTCCTGGTTGTACTTGTCCCGGAGGTCCTTGTTCTTCTGCGCTTCTTCGACAAACTCGCGGGTCTGGTTGTTTAAGGTATTGCGTTCGCGGGCGAATTTGCTCGCGTTGGCGTTGAGATCGTTGCGCCGGTTTTTGTGTTCTTCAGACTCTGCAAGGGTTTTCTTTCTCTTTTCCATTAAATCGTTCAACATGCGTTACCACTCCCCATCAGATTCTCCGTTCGCAAAAGATGCAAGGCAGCATGGCGATGAGGTATTGTGTGAAATACAAAAGCCCGGCCAAAGGGCTTTTTCACAACTCACCAGATCATGCTGCATGCGGGATGCAGGATGAAAAACACCAGAAAAGGCACAAGACGCTGGGTTACTATAAGACTCCGAAGCGAAGTCTTTGGTCAACACTCTGTTCATGATGTTCATCTCCCGATACCGGGGCACAACCGTGGACCGGATTATTGCCCCCATCCACTCAAGCAAAGGATTGGTCGAATGTACTATATTTTAAAGGAGCCGGGAATTATTAAGTGTTTCGCCGGAACGACGAGGGCAAAACGAAGTTAACGGGAGCGGGAATTTTAAAAACGGAACAAAAAGGATGGTTGGGCATTGGATGATGCCAACGGTTCCCGGATTGACTTTGTGCTGGTTTTGGATAATTTTTAAGATTGATGATTGTGCGTGGTTGCTTGTTTTAACCGACCCATTCAAGGACGCCGCCGCCACTTGGCTGGTCCCTGCCGCTCCGCCGTGGTGCAGGCATCTCGACTGCCTTTGGGTTGGAGCGCTTGTTGTCAATGTCCTGTACCATGGTCTTGTATGACGTGCGGGTGCCGAGGATCTGTGCGCTCTTGACACCGGTCATGATTGCAAGGACGCGGATCTTGCCTTCCATATCGGCACGAACGCGGGCGCCCCAGATGACGTCAGCGTGGGGGTCGAGCTCGTACGTGAGCGAGGTTGCAACTTCTTCTGCATCCTGCAGGGTAAGGTCGGTGCCGCCCGTGATGTGGATCAGGCTGCCGGTTGCGCCGCGGTAGTCGATGTCAAGCATCGGGTTGGAGAGACATTCGCGGACTACGCTCTCGGCCTTGTTCTGCTGCTTGCTCTCGCCAACGAGCATGACTGCGACGCCGCCCTTGGACATGATGGCCCGGACATCTGCGTAATCGATGTTGATGAGCGACGGTTCCGTGATGGTCTCGGAGATGCCCTTGACGGTCTCACCAATGAGCTGGTCCATGACCGAGAATGCCTGACCGAGCGGAAGGTTCGGGACAAAGTTCTTTAACCGGTTGTTGTCGAGAACAATGACTGAGTCTGCGGCTGCGGCGAAGGCTTCAAGACCTTCCTCTGCGCGGATCAGGCGTGCTTTCTCAACCTGGAACGGGTAACTGACCATGCCGACGACAATGGCGCCCTGCTCTTTTGCGATCTGGGCTACAACGGGAGCGGAGCCGGTACCGGTACCTCCTCCCATACCTGCCGTGATGAAGACAAGGTCTGCTGATTCAAGAATTGCTTCAAGGGTCGGGCGGGCCATCTCGGCTGCTCGTTTCCCGACATCCGGGTAACCGCCGGCACCAAGGCCCTTGGTTAAGGATTTCCCGATTAGGATGCGCTTGTCGGCCTGGATCATGTCCAGGTGCTGCTTGTCGGTGTTGATCGCAATCGTTTCTGCACCGGATACGCCCATGTGGTGGATACGGTTCACGGTGTTGTTCCCAGCGCCTCCGCAACCGATGATGACAATTCTCGGCTGTCCGACAAAGTCATCTTCCATTGCTGTAGCACTGCTTGCCTTGCTTACTTCTTTTTCAAGCTCGGCGTTTTTTAAAGCGTCGTTGATTATGCTCTGCATTTCTCTACCCTCTCAAACCTTGAATGAAACCTGGTCGCTTTCCTTCAGGACACGGCTGGCGCGTTTTTCTACAAGATCCCGTACCGCCGCCCTTACAGCCTCGGAGATGTTGGGGTACTCCCCAGAATCAACCAGCTGCTGGAGGAGGTTGATCTGCTGTTCGGGCAACCGTAGCGTGATTCGTTGCATCATCGTATCTCTCAATTCTGACATATGTCTGGCTTATGTCATGCATATGTCAGACAAAGAGAACCCTTGTGTCTGACTTAACCAGATGAAACAAAATACAGCATAGATACATATAAACTTTCTTCTTTGCATCCAGCCCTCATCACACAATGCATTTATGACTGTAAAATAAAGTATTCAGGAAACGGGGCGGATTTTGGTGGTTGTTGACTTTCCCAAAAGGGTTATACATGGAGGTACCGGAAAGCGCCAGCGGGAAAAAACCCACAAAAACGTGCTGGATTTCAGCGCGAGTGTCAATCCCTTCCCTCCGGCAATTGACTGGAACGTCGATACAATAGATCTTTCCTGTTATCCGGACGATACCTACAGCGAACTCAAAGACCGGATTGCACAGGTCTTCTCCCGCGATCCGGCCGAGATCTGCGTTGGTAATGGATCGATCGAGATCATACGGGCATTCTGTTCTGTTACGCTCGGGCGTGCTGCAAAAAACGCAAAATTTTTTATTGAGCCTCCCACGTTCGGCGAATATGAACTTTCAGCCCGGCTGGCCGGGGCGGAGCGAACTCTTAATCCGGATGCCGCGGGCGTCTGTTTTGTCTGCAACCCCAACAACCCGACCGGGATTCTCCGGCCCCGCACGGAACTCCTTGACCAGCTCGACCACATCAAACGGAATGGTGGCCTGCTCTTCTGCGATGAGGCTTTCATCGGCCTCTCTGACCCCCGCGAGAGCCTTGCCGGCATACAGGATCCTGCACTCTTTGTCCTCCACTCATTAACCAAAACGTTCTCGGTGCCCGGTCTCCGGATCGGGTTTGGATTTGGAGATCCTGATCTTGTTGAGAAGATTGAAACTTTCCGGTGCCCGTGGAGCGTGAACGCACTTGCTGAAGCGTTTGCCATGGAAGCTCTGCTGCATCTCGATGAACTGGAAAAATCCCGGGATGCAATTTTCCGGGAACGGGACCGGCTCGTCTCTGCAATCAGCAGCCTTGGTCTTACCTGCATGCCATCAGCGGTCAATTACCTGCTGGTCGACTGCGGGCGAACTGCTACTCCCCTGTGTGAAGCCCTGGCAGGGCACAATATTCTTGTCCGGGACTGCACCTCCTTTGGCCTTCCGACAAGCATCCGCATTGCAGTGAGGACCCACGATGAGAACTCCCAACTGCTGGAGGCGCTGGCATCGTGCGTGCGCTGATCATGGCTGGCGGCGCAGGAAGCCGCCTGGCAATGGGAGAAAAACCCTTAATTTCAGTCTGCGGCCGTCCGATGATTGGGTATATTATTGATGCTTTTCGCTCGGCCGGCTGCGAACCCGTGGTGGTGGCATCCCCACGAACACCAATGACCATGAACTGGTGCAGGGCGCAGTCAATTCCGGTGGTAAACGCCCGCTGTGACGGATTTATTGAAGATATGGCGGGAGCTGTTACAGCTCTTGAGGAGACCGGCCCGGTCATCATCAGCGTTTCCGATATCCCCTGCATCACACCGGCAATTATCAAATCCGTCATTGAAACGTACCGGGACTGCAGGAAGGATGCGTTATCCACCTGGGTCCCGGCCCGTCTGGTCAGATCCTGCCGGGGAGGTATGCCCTACCGTGAAGTGGTGGAAGAAACGTCTGCCTGTCCTGTCGGCCTCAACATCCTCCAGGGGAAATTTATTGATCAGGAACAGGATGAATTCCGGCTGCTGCTCGATGAACCACGCCTTGCCCTGAATGTCAACACCCGCGAAGATCTTGCCCGGACGATCTCGTTTCTGGAATCCGCTTAAGGTTTTCACTCATCAGAAGCCTGCCTTCTTCCTACATCCATTACGTCTCAATTTATGCCAATCCCAAGAAAATACGGGCAATCCTGCCTTGCTTTTGAGGAATGCATATTAAGGTGCACACCCAAGATCTTGCTATTATGGGAGAGTCGCAGGAGATAGAGCTTAAAGGTCATATCATCGACTCAGGGATCATGACCCAGCTCTTCGACCGGGTCATGGATATGGGCGGCAACTTTGAGATCCTGGTCTTTGATATCGGTAAAAAGAAGACTGACCCGAGTTACGCCCGCCTCCGGATCAATGCCTCCACCAGTGTCAAGCTGCATGCCATCTTATCCGAACTCCACCGCCTTGGCGCACGACCGGTTGAAGTGAAGGATATTATCCTTGTTGCGGCTGATGCAGACCGTCATGCTCCAAAGGGGTTCTATACAACTTCCAACCACCCGACCCAGGTAAAATACGGCGGAGAATGGATCGATGTCGGGGCAATCGAGATGGATTTTCTCATTGTTGTTGATCCCAAAGAGAAGACTGCTACGGCACGTGCCCTCGGGAAGATCCAAAAGGGAGATCTGATCGTTGTCGGGGAGCAGGGCGTGAGTGTCATCTATCCGGCCCGCCCGCGGGAACAGAGCACGTTCGAGTTCATGCACGGGACGGTTTCTTCCGAACGCCCCAGCGAGACCCTGATTGCAAACATTGCAAAAGAGATCCTCGAGATCCGGAAAAAAGGCGGCAAAATTGCGGTTGTCGGCGGGCCGGCAATCATCCACACCGGGGCTGACAAGGCACTAGCCGGCATGATTCACAAGGGGTATGTCGATGTCCTCTTTGCCGGCAATGCACTTGCAACCCACGATATTGAATACAATCTCTTTGGGACTTCACTGGGAATGGACATCTCAACCGGAAACCCGGTGATGGGCGGGCACAAGCACCACATTTATGCCATCAGCGAAATCATGCGGGCCGGATCCATAAAAAATGCGGTTGAAACCGGTATCATCACCGGCGGCATCATGTACGAGTGCGTGAAGAGGAATGTCCCCTTTGTTCTTGCGGGTTCTATCCGTGATGATGGCCCGCTGCCGGATGTGATCCAGGATGTGATGGTTGCGCAGGATGCCATGCGAAAACATATCGGGGGGTGCAGTATGGTACTGATGATTGCAACCCTTCTTCATTCGGTGGCGGTCGGGAACTGCCTGCCCTCGAATGTCAAGACCGTCTGTGTTGACATCAACCCGGCCCACTTAACCAAACTCATGGATCGCGGCACAACGCAGGCAATCGGGATCGTCTCCGATGCAGGCACCTTCCTGCCCCTGCTTGCCCGCCAGCTCGAGATCCAGGGCAGCCACCAGAAAAAATAAAATTTTACCGGGTGAGCGGCATGCACCAGGGCTGCTCATGGCAAAGAATATATTCCCATTCCTCTTTGCACGAACACCGGGTTTCCAGGAGGGCACCGATAAGTTCCCGATCTGCTGAAAGGGAATAATCCCGGATCCCCCTGACGAGCTCGTAGTCACATTTCCCGCAGTTATGCGGCCCGCGTGCCTGACCTCCCCCGAGCGGGTCGCAGGTCATATGGACCGGAGATTCATAAAGCAGTGTCAGGACACTCCAGAGATACGGTGGCCGGTATGCTCCCCGTTTCCAGTAGAATTCGAGTTCGGTATTCCGCTGAACCGTGCAGGGGTTCATGGAGAACAGTTCTGCCAACGGTACGGTATCGGCGATGGTTGTTCTCATGTCATTTACCGCTTCTGCTTCCGAAAGAAAGAGCGGCTTGAAGAGGAAATACGCTTTTACCCCGGCACCCGCAGCATGGGCCCGCCCTGCTGCATCCTCAAAGTCGGCAAAGGTAAATCCCTTGTTGATACATTTTTCCCGGATGGCATCGTTGCTGGTCTCAAGACCGATGGCACAATACAGCGGGGTCTTCCAGCTGCCGTCATCCAGCAACCGAATGAAGGAACGGAGGGTCTCTTCATCGATATACTCCGGACGGGTCTCGACAATGAGCAGTTTTCCGTGGAACGCGGTGGCAACATCGGCATGGAATGCCATGGGGACCTCAACCGGATCAAAAAAACTCCCCGATGTGAATATTTTTACCATCCGGTACTCTGCCGGATCGTACTGGTTCATAATCCAGGCAAGCTGGGCTTTCAGGTGCAGGAGGAGATCTTCACAGGATGTTGTGTGAAAGCGTTCGTGCCGGTAACTGCACATCCGGCAAGCTCCATAGGAGCACCCGCCGCTCCTGACGATGATGGTCAAACATTCCAGCACCTCATTCCCGTACCGCTCCTTCCCCCGCCACGACGCCAGCGGTTTTTCCATCCTGTCAGAAATCATTAACATCCTATTAGTTGATCTGATATAGATGAAAAAGATCGTCCTGTTCCTGATAGGACTCCTCTTTTTGCCACACCTGGTATGTGGCTATTATGTCAATATCGAGGCCCCGGATACCTTAACGGTAGGAAAACCGCTGGTCGTGACCGGTACTACCACGTTTGGCATCGGCACCCCTGTCGATGTGGTACTCTACCACCAGCTCACCACCACTTCGGAGATTAAACGGCTCATTGTGTACATCCAGCCGGACAAGACCTTCCGTGCGGTTTTTGATACCACGGGCCTTGAGACCGGCACCTATAAGGTGGAAGTCCCGACGAGCGGGATGGGCAGCGACGCGGTGACCTCCCGGGTGATCCAGCTGGTTGACCGGTCTGACTCAATACACATGTCTTCCCCGCTCACCCAGCCGTTTTCCGGAAAACTGGCGATTGCCGGCACCATTGACGGCAGTGATTCTTCCGGTTTCCAGATCGAGGTTGTCGGGCCGGGCAGCGTGGTGGTCTTTGGCCCCTATTACGTGAACACCAATAACGAGGGCGATTTTTCTGTTGAGGTCCCAATTGACGAGCCTGGGAACTATGAAGTGAGTTTCACGGATGCCCGGGGGTATATTGGCGAGAAGACTATTACGATCACCAACATCGCCAAACCCGATCAGACCCCGGTTACGGAAATTTCCCCTGCAGTACAACCATCGCCCCCAGAAATGACCCCACAATCTGCCGGTACTCCCACAACCCCGCTTCTCCCCCTGGCCGGGCTGGTTGCAGTGGGTATTGTTGCCCTTGTCATGAGAAAAGATCCATAATAATGGGGATTTATGGGGGACACCGTCCCGAGGGGATTGCAATTCCGCCCGAAAATTTCACGGCCGTGATGAAATTATGGTTAAGAAGCCTTTTTTACGTCCAAGAGCCAACATATGGAGCACTGCCGGGGTAGTCTAGTCCGGGAAGGCGGTAGCCTTGAAAGCTACTGGTGCCCTGCACCTCAAGAGTTCAAATCTCTTCCCCGGCGTAATTCTTCAAAAATAAGTGATTCATGTTTTTTTTAAAAGAGATCCCGTTTTCCGAATTTTGTCACTCCGCCAAAAAGTCCATGGTGATAAAAGGAGCGAGGATTAACAACATTCTCCCCGCGAAAAGAGATCACCTGCCGGTCACTTTTGTACCCGAATCACTGTTTTTATGTGGTTGAACCTCCCAGAGTACAGGGAAGGTATTCGAGAGGATCATACTATGTGCGTTGCAGTTCCCGCAGAAGTCCTTGAAATCAGGGATGGAAATATCGGTCTTGTGGATTTTGGCGAATTACAGCAGGAGGTCCGGCTCGATCTCGTCGATGTCCAGGTCGGGGAATTTGTTCTTGTCCATGTCGGTTTTGCCATCCAGCGACTGTCCCGCGAAGAGGGACTGGAGACCCGGGAAATCTTCAAACAGGTCTATGCTGCGATGGAGAACTGATGCACGAGTATTCCATTGCCTATGACCTGTACGCAACCGCACGCACTGCAGCGCTCGAGCACCACGCAACGCAGGTGAAGAAGATCAGTGTTGAAGTCGGGAAGATGGCCATGGTCAATCCTGAGCAGGTGGCCTTTTTGTTTGACACTATCAGGAGCGATGACCCACTCTTTAAAAAAGCGGTTCTCGACTGCGTTGAAGCAGATCCACAAACCACCTGCACCTGTGGTTACTCCGGCACCGAAGTTTATGTCTGCCCGGATTGCGGCGCACTCCCGACACTGGTCAGGGGCCGGGAGATTGTTGTTACGAACGTGGAAATTGAGGTAGAGGATTAAGATGAAAGTCAATCTGATGCATGGCGCCGGTGGCGAAGTGATGGGGGAACTGCTCCAGACCTTAACAAAATTCAAGAACAACAATGCCGGCGGGATCGGGCTGGAAGCCCTGGATGATGGTGCGGTGATCCCCTTTGGGGGCGAGAACCTTGTCTTTACCACGGACTCGCATGTTGTCCGCCCGATCTTCTTTCCGGGCGGGGACATCGGCAGGATCTCGGTCTGCGGGACCGTCAATGACTTAACCATGATGGGCGGCCGGCCGATTGCGCTCTCCTGCGGCATGATCATCGAGGAAGGGTTCGATGTAGATGATCTTGCCCGGATCGTTTCCTCGATGGACGATGCGCTCGGCGAGGCCGGCGCTCACCTGGTAACCGGTGACACCAAGGTTCTTGAGCATGGGGCACTGGACGGGATCGTTATCAATACGGCAGGTGTCGGGGTTGCCAAAAAGATTGTGCGTGACAACGGGTTGGTTCCCGGTGACGTGATCATCGTTTCCGGCACGCTGGGAGATCACGGGCTTGCCATCATGGCGCACCGCGAAGGGTTCGACCTTGGCGAGCAGATAAAATCCGATGTTGCCCCCCTCTGGAAGATGATGGAGAACGTGCTTGATGCCGGTACGATTCATGCCATGAAGGATCCCACCCGGGGCGGATTTGCGAGCGCCATCAACGAGATGGCAAACAAGAGCGGAGTTGGGGTACGGGTAACCGAAGAGCATATCCCTATCCGTAAGAGCGTGAAGAGCGCAGCGGGAATGCTCGGGCTCGACCCGCTTGAAGTTGCAAACGAAGGAAAAGTCGTGATGGGTGTGCCTGCCGCCGATGCGGATGCAATCCTTGCAGCACTCCGTCAACACCCCTACGGGAAGGATGCAGCGGTTATCGGCCGGGTTGTCGAGGGAGCCCATGTCATCATGGAAACTTCCGTTGGCGGCGAACGGTTCATCGAAACGCCCATGGGCGATCCGGTTCCCCGGGTCTGCTGACCCCCTGTCACATTAAAAAAAAATTCGTTCCTTTCACTTTTTTGCCGGTTCAGATGCAGGATCCCCTAGGGGATTCCGGTAGCCGGCGCGGGGTACCTGGATGACGAAACGTGCGCCTTTGCCCGGAGTTCCGTTCTCGTGGATCGTCATGTTGGTGATGGCGAGTATCTCCCGGGAGAGGAAGAGGCCAAAACCGGTATTTTTAAAATATTCCCTCCGGAAAATCTTCTCTTTTTCCGTTTCCGGCACACCCACGCCGTTATCTTCAATAATGATCTGCAGGTCATCACCTTCATAATCGCAGCGCACCACAAACTCGGTCACGTGCTCGCCATGCCGGATAGAATTGTCGATGAGATTAAAAAAGACCTTTTCGAGAAGCGGATCTGCATACACCTCTGTCTGGGGAAGATTGGCACGGATGATGATCTGGCTGGGATCGATACTTGCTGTGGCAAGCGAAACCGTCTCGGCGATATTGTGCCACTGGGGAGAATAGACGCCGATGTTCTGGTAATCGCGGGTGAAGAGGATCTGGCTCCGGATCATATCGGCTGCTTTCTTTTCCTTATCAATATACGTGAGCATCCCGGGATCCGAAATATCCTGCCGTGAGAGTTCAAGATACCCGATAAGGACGGTGAGCTGGTTGAGGATATCGTGCCGCGTCACGTTATTGAGAAGGTTGAGTTTCTTGTTCGCCTGCGTTAAGGCCTCCTGCGATAGTTTGTTGTCCGTGATATCGACAACGGTACAGATAACGCCCGGCTCGCCGGTTTCTGCTGCCGAGACCAGTGCCCAGCGCGTGCTCCCATCGAATCCCCGGAACCGTACTTCGATATCGCCAACCCGCCGCAGGTCACGGACCTTTGCAAGGAACCCCTCCCGCTCCTCGCGGTCGGGAATGATATCCGGCAGGGAGGAGATCTCATCAATTCATCACAATCAAAGGAGATCATGGTGGCAAATTTCCGGTTCGCATCCCGTATTTTCAACGTCTCGCGATCATAGCTGAACACGCCCGCCTGGGAATTGTAATATGCTCCGCAGCTCTTCTCCCCCTCCTTCCGGTATACCTGTGAGTAGGTGGAGATGAGGACCCCCAGGGAAACAAAGATGTAAAACCAGACCGTTGCGACCGCGTAGAGCCGGGCATCGGGAAGGCCGATATAAAAGACCAGCGCAAGGTAAATCCAGCCCACAACCACTGTACCGTAAATGCTGAGCCGGGGCCGGGCGAATGCAATAAGGATGATGGGAATGAGGTAAAAATACGGGAAGACATCGTAGATGCCGCTCGTTAAGCTGAAATAGGTGATGACAATTGCAGCAAGGAGGCTTGAGGTGATGATGACATCATACAACAGTTGTTTGTTCCGGGAGAATGGCCGCATTGTCACAGGAGCACCAGCGTAGTTGGATGCAGGTTAAACCCTGCTCTTATTGATGAGAGGCGATCCTCATTTATTAAAGTATGGACCCCGTATGCAAAACGAAGAAAAGGTTCCGATGATTACGGGTGTGTTATTTTTTTTGTTTTTGCCGGTTCCCGCCGGTGTATCAGGATCTCTTATAGAACACCCTGCTTTTCACGAACGAGAGGCCTTCCCATTTTTTCCACAAAAAACTGTCGCCTCTTTTAGCCCCTTAACAGTATTTCATGAGCAGTTCAAGCGCTTCGAGCTCGCGCATGCCGCCGCACTTGCGGATGATCCCTGCATGGTACTCGATCGTTTCCCGGAGCCGGGGGTCCTTCTGGATTGTTAATCGTGTCGCATGCACCGTTGCATCAATGATGCTGCCAAATCCCCGGTTGACCGGATGTACCCTGACCTCTTCAATCACCTCTTTTTTTGGGGTGAGCCGGACCATCATCGCCCCGCTGGTCTTTTTTTCAATGTCCGCAGAGAATGCAACCCACGCCTCCGCAGCGCGGAGCCGGGTCATGGTCACGCCATCGACCGGCTCGTCAACAAACATCGTTTTTGGCAGATCTTCAAATGCGGTCTTCACGTACAGAACCGGATCGTGGATGAAGTTGGCAACAACCCACCCGTCACGCTCAACATTTTCAGCAGTATGGCTGCCTGAGAAGAGGATCATGGTGGCGCAGCCATCCCGCAGATGGATCCCGATGGGTGCTGCGTTGCAGGCGGTGGTTGCAATAACCTCATTGATACCGGATCTCAGGAGTCCCATGACCAGCCCTCCCCGAGTGCAAGATAAATGGCAGCGATCGTGATATCCGCAACCGAACCCGGGTTGATGCCGCGCTGGATGAGATCAGCATCGAAACTCGTGGCCGACAGGTTTCCGTCAAGGACATCCCGCGCTCTCTCCATGGTTTCCCGTGCGATTGCATTGCCGTGTTTTTTGATAATAAAGGTGTCCGGTTCCGCTGCAAGGAGGGTGAGGAAGGTATCCGTAATGGAATTCCGTCCCAGACCGAGCTCTTTGAGGAGGTCCGCACCGCGGCGGGTCTGGGGAAAGCCGGTCACCCATTCCCGGGCAATCATGTCGTGTGCTGCGGAGTGCTGCATGATATCGAGCAGGGTCATGTCGCGCTCGCGGATCAGCGTAAGCGTGTGGGGGTCATTGACATCGAGTTCATCAGTCTCGTTCATTCTCACGGCGGTCATGGCAAAAGCCTTGTAAAATGCTATCGCATCGGACGTGTCGGTCTTTGCAATCGCCTCCAGTGCGCCGTCAATCCCGTCACCGTACACGAGCGGGATGAGCAGGATAAACGCCCCGAAATGAGTGTTTCCCCCCTCGTGGCAGTTGGTGTCGCGCACGGCATGGCCGATGATCTCCCCGATCCTTCCCGAACCGCGGGACGCCTCTTCCAGTGCCGGACGGGCCATGATGGTGGATGCAAGAAAATGCTCAAGCCGGGTATCCGGATAGTCGTGACAGCGATCCACGTTACCCGGCTTTGGGTACGCGCAGACCTCCAGCATCATTGCAAGTTGCGCCCGTTCAACACGTGTCATCTGGTGGCAGGTCATGGAACACCCGGCTCATTATCGTATCTGATAGATCACGCTTGAGCCGCATATACTCTTTTTGGGAGATGTTTCCCCCCTTCAAAGTCATGTCCCGGAACATGCAGGGCGAGGACGTCTTGCAGCACCACGCAAGGCTGCCAAAACAGGTCTGTTTTCCCTGTTCGAGCGGGGTGCCCTCAACGGCTCCCAGCTTCATACGGATGTAGTCCTCGCGGGGCATGCCGATCCGGTTCAGGGTCGGGATGAGCGGGCATTCTTTCACCGGCATGCAGCAGAAGGTAAGGGCCCTGATGTCCCCGCCCCGACAGAGCTGCTTGGGTGAATTGTACCATCCCTCCTCATCGGCATAGCGGGTTATGGCGGCATCAAGACCGGCGAGGGTCCGCTCATCAGCATGGCGGGCAAGCGAGACAAGATCTGCCCCGTGCGAGAGCATCTCCCGCATCCGGTCAAATGAGTTGATGGAATTGTTGGCAATAATCAGGAGGGGGCAGCTGTTCCGGATCTGCCTGAGCTTTGCTGAACCGAAATCCATCAGATCAATGTGCAGGATATCAGCGCCCGCTTTCCAGCATTCTTCGGCAAGCCGGCGGTCATCCGGCACAACTCCGGCACGGATCTTAACCGAGACTGTGACATTCTCACTTTTTAAGGCGCGGATGACCGCACCGAGTTCTTTTGTGTTGTGCAAGTAGTGTTCGCCGCACCCGGCAGCAACCATGGCAGGCTGGCGGCAGTGGGCATCAATCTCGTACACCACGCCTTCGCCCAGTTCCTGTGCAAGCCGGGCAAATGCGGCCGGGGTGCTGCCCCGGAGGTTGATGGCGGGGATGACGTGGGTGTTTTTCAGGAGAGTGATCTGTTTTTGCAGTTCCTGCTCCGGGTCGTCACACAAAAACTCCCTGCGGTCACCCCCTGCTGCCATCTGCCGGGCAGCTTCCAGTGCCGGCTCATCGATGGAATATCCTCCCATGAATGCAATTCCCACATGCTCCTTTCGTTCGAGCACGTACGCGGCATCGACAATGCCCGCCATGGATGCGAGGGCTACTGGTGTTTTAACTACGCGATCATTGATGAGCAGCCCGAAGCGCCCGAATGCATCCATCATAAGTTCATATCTGTTGCAGGTGATGGAACAAATGCCTTTGCATCTCACATTGGGGATGGGAGAAATGATGAAATGGCTGTGGAACAGGAGCGCACGCAGGTCATGTACGGACATCTCCCGAAATGCAGGCAGGCATATCCAGCCCGGTCCGGATCTTTTACATTGCGCGTTGTGGTACCCGCCCGCCCTTGGTCGAACCTCGTTCAGACGCGTTCGGGGAATCGTTGTCTCACGGGTAACCTCGGTTGTTTAGTGACTCCGGATCTCTGTATTGAAAAGATCGTTTGGTAAGAAATTTTAACCATACCGGTAATACTATTTGTTATATGAGTAAGAAGGGAATGCTACTCGTAGGTCATGGAAGCAAACTGCCCTACAATCAGGAACTCGTTGAGAAGACCGCCTCTATCATCAAAGAGAAGAATTCTGATTATATTGTGAAATGCGGGTTTATGAACCTGAATACACCCTCGATCAAGGACTCGCTCGAAGCGTTCCGGAAGGAACCTATCGATGTTCTTGTCGTTGTTCCGCTCTTCCTTGCAAAGGGCGTCCATATCGAGAAGGATATCCCCGGTGAGATCGGTATTCCCGAGGGAACAAAGAAAGGTACGTTTACCCTGAACGGCAGGAGCATTCCCCTGGTGTATGCAGATCCCATCGGAAGCGATCCCCTGCTTGCCGACCTGATGGTCAAGAATGCGACTGCCGCTCTTGGCCTCATCTGATCTTTTTTTTATGCAGATCCTGGTGCTGGATACAATCCATGGCGGAATGGAGATCGGTAAAGCGTACCAGAATGCCGGTCATTCTGTTGATATCGTTGATGTCTACCATGGCACAACCCCGGATCTCGTTTCCGCTGCAAAGACAAAGACCTATGATCTGGTAATCTCGCCCGTGCACCTTGACCCGGACCACCCGCTCCGGTCACAATGGCGTGTACCGGTCATTACTCACCACGAAGCGGTACGGCAAGTGCTTGCAGAAAACCTCCCCCGGCCGTTTATTGAGATTACCGGCGCGCGGGGTAAGACCACCACCGCCCATGCCCTTGCCCACCTCTTGTTCGGAAAGGGTGTCCTGCATACTTCAACCGGAACCTACTCGTACCCGGCAAAAACCCTGCTCTGGAAGAAGAGTATCACGCCGGCATCCATCCTCCCCGCGGCAAGGTACGCCAATGCGATGCCGGGCTGGCTCGTTGCGGAGGAATCCCTCGGGGTTACCGGTGCCGGTGATCTTGCAATTATCACCTCTTCGGAGGACTACCGGTTTGCCGGCGGGAGGAAATGTGCGGTCAGGGCCAAGATTGCCTCGGCAGCACATGCAAAGCGAATCCTTGTTGCAGACCGGATTTTCTGCAACTACGAGCAGGTTGTCCATATCGAGGATGTGGCCCGCTGCAACGGGATGGAATGCACGGTTGGGGTGGACGGGATGAAGTTCATTCTTAAAAATCCCCTCTTCCTCCTCCCCCCGTACCGCATGCCGCTGATGCTTGCCGCTGCTGCTGCGATGCTCCTCCATGTGAACCCGACACCGCTCAACCACTTTACCGCACTACCGGGCCGGATGTCGGTCAGCCACGAGAAAGATCTCATCGTTGTTGACAATGCAAACAGCGGCACCAACGTGGCAACTACCCTGTGCGCTTCCCGGTATGCCCGCCACTGCGCGGGGATCACTGACATAACCCTCGTGATCGGGCAGGCAGAAGGTGATGGGGCTGTCTGCGAAGGGTTCACCCCTGATCAGATCGCCTTTGCCATCGAAAAGATCGTTCCCCGGCACGTGATCTGGGTAGGAAAACTTCCGGAGTACGGTACCGATGCTTACCGGTCAGTTGATGGCCGGATCGATGCCGTCTGTACTACCCTCGAAGAGGGAAAGGAAACTGCCCTGAAAAAAACCGACAAAGGATCGATTGTCCTCTCGGTAAAAACCTGGAGATAACGAATATGAAATCCATGCACCCCCGACCCAGTTCGATTGTCGCCGCACTCTATACCGCACGTGACCTGAAAGTTGATGTGGCAATCCTCCACGGCCCGTCCGGCTGCTCGTTCAAACATGCCCGGCTTCTTGAAGAGGACGGCATGCGCGTCCTGACCACCTCGCTTGCAGACAACGAGTTCATTTTCGGCGGACAGTCCCCGCTTGAAGCGGTGCTCCGGTATGCTGAAGATCATTTCCACCCGGAGCGGATGGCGGTGATCGGAACCTGTGTTGCGATGATCATCGGTGAGGATCTCCAGTCCGCAATTGATGGTGCGGGGATCACGACCCCCACCATTGCCGTGGATATCCATGCCGGTTACCCAGAGAATATTGCCGGTGTCCTGCTGACCCTGGAATCCGCACAAGGAGCCGGGTGGATCTCAGAAGAGGAGATGACCCGCCAGCGATTCATGATGGAGAAGGCAAACGAGGTTGAACGGACACGGGGGGCGGCATACAAAGCTTACATCGAACCCTCACGCGGGGATCTCAAGCACGTGGCGGCACAGCGACTCGTTGAACTGGCAAAAAGCGGGAAGAAGGGCGTTGCCATCCTGAACGCAAAGAAAGAGACCGCGTACATGTTCATCGACGAACTGATCGCGCTCCATGACCGGTGTCCTGGCGCCGACATCACGTACCTGGCAAACCTCGACCAGCGCGGGCTGCCCAAGACCCGCAATGATGCAGAGATCATTCTTAATGAACTGAAGGCGCGGGGCATCAGCCCGCAGATTGTCGGGGCGCTGGACGAGTACGGGGCGAACGGAGACACTCTTGGGGCAGAACTTTTGCGGATCGCACCGGAATTTGCCCTCATCGCGGGGGTACCCCATGCAATCCCACCGGAGTTCACGAACGGGATCGAGTGCTTCTCCATCACGAACGGCCCGCGGCAGGTTGAACCGCTTCGCGAGATCGGTCACCAGCATGTCATCGTTGAAGTCGATCTCCACCCCAAGACTCTTGGCGTGCGGCATATCGTGGAGAGCGAGTTCGGGGCCGTGCTCCGGAGCATTCCATGAAACAGATCCTGATCACCGGGGACCGTTCAGGAAGTGGCAAGACCAGCATCACGCTGGCGCTCGCAGCACTGCTATCGAAGAATTCCAGGGTCCAGACCTTCAAGGTGGGGATGGACTATATCGACCCTTCCTATCTTGCAGCGGTCTCCGGCCGGCCGTGCAGGAACCTTGACAGTTTCACCCTTTCAACAGACCAGATCCGCGACATCTACGCGTATGGGTGCAGGGATGCGGATATCGCAATCGTTGAAGGGGTGCGGGGACTCTACGAGGGTGCCGAGGCGCTTACCGACTCGGGCAGCACAGCAGCGGTAGCAAAGGCGCTGGATCTTCCGGTCATCCTTGTGGTCTCCGCGCAGAGCATCACGCGGAGCGCGGCTGCCATTGTCAAAGGGTTCCAGTCCTTTGACCCATCCATCCGGATTGCAGGGGTGATCCTCAACAATATCAAGGGTGGCTCCCACAAAGCAAAAGCCCAGGAAGCCATCGAGCATTACTGCGGGGTTCCGGTCATAGGGGCCATTCCCCGGATGGAGGAGATGCAGCTTGCCATGCGCCACCTGGGTCTTGTCCCGTACCGGGAAGGATCCGGCCGGGGCGACTTTGATGCCCGCATCAGTATCATCACGGAGATGATCGGCAAATATGTTGATCTTGACGCTTTTGTGGCACTCATGAGCAATATCGCCCCTTCCGCACACCGGAAAAACCCGTTCGAATTCCCCAAAGACCGGGATGTACGGATCGGTATTGCACTCGATGAAGCGTTCAACTTCTATTATGCCGATCTCTTCGATATCCTGCATGCATCCGGCGCAGAGTACGTGCCGTTCAGCCCGGTCCATGACCGGCTGCCGGATGCGGACGGATACATCATCGGCGGGGGCTACCCGGAACTCTTCCTTGCCGAACTGGAGAAGAACGACCGGATGCGCGAGGCAGTGCGGGAAGTCTCCGGAAACGGCACTCCGATTTACGCGGAATGCGGGGGCCTGATGTACCTGACCGACCGGATGACGCTGAAAGCCGGCTGGCAGGGGCGCGAGAGCGAGATGGCCGCTGAAATGTGCGGAATTTTCTCTGGTTCGACCTCGATGCCGGCCCGTCGCGTAGTAAGTTACGTTGAGGGAACCGCCGGGGCAGGGTCGCCCCTCGGGCCCGGTCCCTTCCGCGGCCACGAATTCCATTATTCGTCGGTTACTCTCGACCGCGATACACAGTTTGCATACCGACTCACCCGCGGGATCGGGATCCGGGACTCGCTCGATGGGGCATTGATCAACAATACACTCGGGAGTTATTCCCACCTGCACCCGGTTGCGAGTGCCGGCATGTTCCGGCATTTCGTGGACCTGTGCCGGACCAGACGCTCCTGATTTTTTTTTAGTATGGGCATCTGC
Organism: Methanomicrobiales archaeon HGW-Methanomicrobiales-3; assembly: GCA_002839605.1. Classification (GTDB taxonomy): domain Archaea; phylum Halobacteriota; class Methanomicrobia; order Methanomicrobiales; family Methanospirillaceae; genus Methanoregula. Next base: position 51,579 of record PGYK01000008.1, read on the forward strand.
CCTGCAATGAATGGTCAGGCTCCTGTACTTCACGAAAGTAAAGGGGAACTATCCCTTTTGATTCGTATCCTGTTCCTGTTCTATCCAATGGAATAAAAGAAAAAACTACAAAACCCCGGGCACCCCAACAAAGATTATGATAATTTATTATGATGGGAAGTACCTGCCGGAGGACCAGGCTAAAGTGTCGGTTTTCGATCACGGGTTCCTGTATGGCGATGGATGTTTTGAAGGAATCCGGGCATATAATGGCAGGGTTTTCCGCTTAAAGGAGCATATCGACCGGCTTTATGATTCTGCCCAGACCATCGATATCAGACCGCCCATAACAAAAGAGGAGATGACCGAGGCGATCTGCGAAGTGCTCCGCAGGAACAACTTAACGGATGCCTACATCCGCCCGATTATTACCCGTGGCGTCGGGGATCTTGGTCTCGATCCGCGCAAGTGCCCCAAACCCTCTGTCATCATCATCGCCGTGACCTGGGGCGCGATGTACGGTGACCTGTACGAGAAAGGCCTTAAGGGTGTCACGGTCTCTATCCGGCGCAATCCTGCCGAATGCCTGCCGCCGAATGTAAAAAGCCTCAACTACCTCAACAATATCCTTGCCAAGATCGAGGCGAACTACAAGGGCGGGGACGAGGCCATCTTCTTTGACACCAACGGGTACCTCTCCGAAGGATCGGGTGACAACCTGTATATCGTCAAGAACGGCGAGATCATCACTCCTCCCACGCTCAACAACCTCCGGGGCGTCACGCGGCTTGTCGTAATCGAGATCGCAAAGTCGCTTGGCATCACGGTACGCGAACAGAACCTCGGGTACTTTGACCTGTACACGGCCGATGAACTGATCTGCTCCGGAACCGCAGCTGAAGTTGCACCCATCGTCTGGGTAGACGGGCGGACAATCGGCACAGGCAAACCCGGGCCGGTATTCCGGCAGCTGGCCGCTGCCTTCAAACCCCTGACCGCAAAGGAAGGCTATCCCATCAATAAATAATAACTCTGTTTTTACTCAGGCACAACGAAAAATCCACTGCCCGTAAACAGTTCCTTTTTCTATTCGATCCGCAGGATCTCCGGGTAGAACATCTTTAAGAGCTGGTCAAGGTGTAAGAACGCCTTTTTGTGGTCGATGTAAATCCTGACCGATTCACCGGACCGGGTCCTGAAGGTGACGTGTCCTGCAAAGAGCAGGGGTTTTTTCATCTCGATAGTGATGATATCCTTGCGCCAGAGTTCACAGACTTTCTCTTTTGCAAGATCTTCGATGGAGCGCGGGCTGGTATCGACCGTGGTGCCGAAGAGTTCATCGAGGATGAACGCCCCGAACTGCACGCCGTTGGGATTGGTTGCATCGAGGTTCTTGTTGTGGATGATGAAGAGCCGCTGGTCGGTAGCATACACCCCGTAGCCCCCGGTGGTGGAGCCGATTGCGCCGGCAATTGCACCAGCCATCCCCGGTTCAGGAAGCTTGACCGTGATGCTGGATATGCCGCCGATATACTGCTCTTCTTCATAGATCCCGATGATCGAGTTCACGCTTGGCTGTTCGCTGACCAGGATCGATTGGATGGAGGCGATGATAACCCCCTTGGCATCATAGATGCCGGTGCATTTGCCCCAGATGAGCATGGGCTTGTCCTGGATTGTAACGCTTTCAAGACTGCCAAAGAAGGTATCCCCCTCCCGGGTGATGGTCGGCAATTCACCGGGAATCGAGGCATCGGGAGGCATAACAAGGTAATCGATGAGCATATGCCGGCGCTCACCATAGAACGGGATGGCGTAGGCGTAATCACCCTTGCCGATCATATCCTTTGCCTCGATACCGGTCAGCCGGGCAATTGCATCATTCCATGCAATAACGATTCCTTTTAAGTCAATGGCAAAGATCGGGTACGGGACATTCTTTACCGACTGGTTCAGGCTGTCCCACCGCCCGGCCGCAACAACGCTTACCGGGGCCTCTGTCATCCGCGGGAGATCCGGTAACGATGGCAGGTTTGTGGTAACGGCCGGGGAAAAATCTTTGAGTGGATCCTCAAGTCTGAGTTTTCCTACGAGCTCAAACGTGCGAATCTCATCAAGCCATTCGGTATCGGCATCGTCGATCTCTTCGCTCGCGGATTGCAGCATCTCCGCATAGAAGAGTCTGAGCAGCTGCTCAAGATGGTCGAACGCATTCTTATGGTCAACGTAAATCCGAAACGAGCTGCCGGATCGCGTCCGTATAATTAAGAATCCCGAGAACAACCGGGGAGTCTTCATCTCGATGCTGGCGATGTCCTTCCGCCATACCTCGTACACCTTGTCGCGCTCGAGATCGGCTATGGCACGCGGGCGCATATCCACGTTGGTCCCGAAGAGTTCGTTTACGATGAACTCACCGAACTGGACTCCTTCGCCCCGCGAAGCATCGAGATGCGGGTTGTGGATAACGAACAACCGCTGGTCGGTAGCATACACCCCGTACCCCCCGGTTGCAGATCCGATTGCGCCGGCGATTGTGCCGCCGAGGCCTTCACCGGCAACCTTTAAGATTATGCTGGATACCCCGCCGATATAGTGCTCGGCAGACTGTTCACCGTCAGCAGGTGCGACATCCATGGGCTCCCCGCTGACAATGAGAGACTGGACTGCGGCGATGATGGTGCCTTTGCTATCCCGGATGGAGGTGCCTTTCCCCCAGATCTTCAGGGGATGACTACGGATAGTGACCTCCTCTACCTCTCCGGTATAGGAATCCCCGTCCTGAACAACGGCCGGGAGTTTTCGTTGATCCAGAATCCCTTTCGGGTTGACGATCGAATCGATCAGCATCGGGCGCGGTTCGCCATAAATGGCGAGAGCATAGGCATAATCGCCTTTCCCGAGGATTGTTTTTCGTTCAATGCCGGTAAGTTGTTCGATCGCCTTGTTCCAGGCTATGACAATGCCGGCCTTGCTGATGGCAAATATCGGGTACTGGAGGTTCTCGATTGAGCCTGCAAGGTCGGAAAGGTCCGGTGTGGCAGAGGGTTTTGCTGTGGTTTCCGGAGTGCCAGTCTCCTCAGATGTACCTGATGTGCCGGAAGATTTTTGAGGAAGGATGTTGCTGAGCCGGACAACATAGGAAAGATCCCTTCCCTGCGCAAGATATTCGGTTACCTCTCCCCCCTCACCAAAAATTGCCCGGTAACTCCACTGGAACAACCGGAGCTTCTTTTTATGGTCCAGGACATGGTGTTCGATGTAGGTACCGGGATTTTTCACCGTAAGGGTGGCGAGAAGTTTTTCCACTTCGCCGCGTTCATCCTCTGGAATGGTTGCTAAAAAGTTTTCCGCGGCAATCCCGTTTCCGCCCGAGAACCGGGAATATTGTTCATTGAAAAGGGTTGTCTTTCCCCCGGGCAGGAAACTGCAGAGAAGATCCTGCTGGTACTCAACAACAGAACGGTACCAGGAATCGGCAGCGTCAGGTTTACGCTCCCTGCGTCTCCGGGCAACTGAAGTCCTTATGAACTCCAGTACCCGGGGGAGTTCGTGCTGGATCTCGACACCTTTCTGGACATAGTAGTTGCCGCCGTTGTTGAGCGTCTCAATGGCAACCTGCGCGAGGTGCCTGCCCGTGAACATGATGAAGAGTGCGGGATCGTTCTGGGCACGGATCTCCCGGAGCAGCGCGATGCCGTTTATGTCCGGCATGGAATAGTCCGCGATGATCGCATCAAACTGGTACTGGCCGATGAGAGTGAGAGCATCGGAACCGGAGGTACTGGCAAAGACCGACAGATCCTCTTCCCGGCCAAAGAATGTCTTGAGAAGATCGAGAACCCATTCGTCATCATCCACGCATAAGACGGATATGGGCTGCGTATCTTCAGAAAGGCCACTCATGATCTCACGATTCCGGCATAGATATGTTGTACTGGACGTGTATTGTTTCCTTGAATAAAAATTATGTGAATATCACTGCCCGAAAATTCCCCGGATATCCGGTTTTTTATGTGGGGTGCGGGATGCCCCTTCCTCGTACTCCCAGATTCATCTTCGATACTATATAGGATTTTTGAAATGTCGGGCCGTGAATATTCCGGGTTTCTCTTATTTTTAACGGGTGATGGGAAAAATCTCTCCATATCTTTCGTTTTTGCAGTGATTACCGGAATGCATCAAAAAACCGGGCCCGGACCGCAGATCTGCCATAACCTATTTATGACGGTGGGTGAAACTAACTAGAGCAACGTGCTGCTATAGTGTAGTCCGGCCAATCATGTCGGCCTTTCACGCCGACGACTGGGGTTCGAATCCCCATAGCAGCATCTCTTTCTGTTCGGGGGCTGGTTCTTGTTGTGGTTTTTTCCGGTAGTGGAACCCGCAGGAAAATAATGGTACCTGATCCCTGCGTGGTCAGCCGGCCCTCAATACTGATGATGACGGGGCCAGACACCCCCACTCATCCTGAATTTTGCACCACCGCTCGCGAAGGAGTGCCACCGCGGCGGTTCATAACCGAAAAAAAGATCCTGACGGGTTTTTCATGCTTTAAGTGTGAACGCCCGTTCATGTGCGTCCACCAAAAAAAAAGAAAAATAAGAAAAAAATCCTACACGCTGGCGGTCTGGTTTGCCGTAAGATTGCTTTCAGGGGCAGTCGTCTCTTCCGGTGCAACCGTGGTCACCAGGGTTGTTGGGGCGGGAGTCGGGGTTTCTGCTGGTTTCAGGCTCATCTGGATCTCCACCAGCCCCTTGGGGGCACTGGTGGCCTTTTTCGTGACCAGTTCGCCATCCTTGTACAGTTCAACCGTCAACAGGTCAGCGGAACCATCGACTTTCCGGATATTGGCAACTGCTGTTCCGGTGCTGGTTGAGATCTGGTAGAGTTTCTCGCCGGTATCGCTGACTTCCCGTTCTGCGCCGGGGGTTCCAACCGTCCCGCTGAACTCGTTGGCATAATTGATCCGTATCCATACTCCCGTTGCGGGAACAAGCGGTGCCGGTATGGTTGTGGGCTGAACGGTAACCTCGGGCGTTGCGACAGGGGTTGCGGGAACGGCGGTAGTGACCGGAAGCATGGTTGCGACCGGACTTACCGTGGGAACCGGTGCCGGGGTGGTGCCGTTTCCCATCTGCAGGGGATTTGCAAAGATGAAGATTGCAGCAATGATAAGAATGACCACCACTGCAATGGCTGCGATAATAATCCCTTTGCCCCTGCCGGATGAGGGTTCCGGAACCGGGCGCAAGGGGGTTTCCGGCAAATCTTTAGGTACTTCCACTTCCGTTTTCGGGGTTTCGGGAACCGCCGATGCGGGCGTGATGACCGGCCACTGGACTTCCGGCTCCTTTTCAGGAGCGGTCGTTTCATCGATTGCCGGTTCGGGTGCTTTTGGTATCTTGATCACCGCATCATCCATCTTGCGCGGAACGGAATCTTCGATTAGCGGTTCAATGGAATGGATGGTCTCGTCAATCGGACGTTCTCTCTTCTGGGCCGGCTGGATGGTGGACGGGGGAACCGGAATCGACACCTGCGGGACTGCCGGGGCCGGTTGCGGGGGAGCCCGGGGTGCAGGAGTGGCAGGAGCTGCATCCAGGTCCCCGTCCTTTACTACAGGAGTGCCGCACCGGTTGCAGAACCCGGATTCCGGGGGTACGCGACTCCCGCACCGGTTGCAGAAGGAACCGACCGGAAGCGTGGTTGTCTCGACGGGCATGGGCATAGCCGGTTCCGATTCGATGATCTTTTTCATCGGCCGGGAGATCTCAATGCGTTTCTTCTGGAGAGGGGTGTTGACAATCTCGATTCGCGGGGGTTGCGACGCGGGTGCCGCAGGCTCTGTTACGGGAGGGGATACATCCACATCCGGATGTGCAATATCCGGAAGGATCGGGTGTTCGATGGTCTGGGAGATCTGGTGCCGCAGTCCCCGTACCCATTCGTCACATTCCCGTTTCCGCTCTCCCCCGATCTTGTTGGAGAAGGTCATGATCATCTGCCGGGTGGTCCCGGTCGTGGTGATGATCGAGAGGGTGATCGTGGGGTCCCGTATTGCATTCTCGCCGCCTTCCACGTGTTTTACCGTGGCGAGAAGGATCTCCTGGGGGGGAACCATCTGCTTTTTGCTGTCGATAAGGATGAGCCGCCTTGTCGTAAGTACCGCATCGAATGTTACGGATTTGACCTTGACATTCTTCGTTTCCAGTAACCTGGATTCGTCTTTGTAGAGATCGGGATATGCCATGCAACCATTCCTGATAATATCTGGGTCATCTTAATAAAATAAGTGTTTGTAATAAATGCCGGAAACCCTCTGTTTTTAGAGGACTTCGCGGTTGTCCAGGTACGGCCTGAGCACGTCCGGGACAATTACCGAACCATCCTCCTGCTGGCAGTTTTCCAGGATTGCCCGGATTACCCGGGAGGTGGCAACCGCCGTTGAGTTAAGGGTGTGGATATGCTGTTTTGACTCAAAGTCGCTCTTGTCGCGGACCTTGATGTTGAGCCGGACTGCCTGGTATGCCGTGCAGTTGCTGCAGGAGACCACTTCCCTGTACGCGTTCTCGCGCGGCATCCAGACCTCGATATCGTATTTCTTCGCGGCAACCGTGCCGATGTCACCGGTACAGATGTTGACCACGCGGTAGGGAAGCCTGAGTCCATTAAAGATCTCTTCGGCATTTGCCAGCAGCTCCTCGTGGAAGCGCCACGAGTCTTCGGGCATGCAGAAGATGAACTGTTCAACCTTGGTGAACTGGTGGACCCGGAAGAGACCTTTGGTGTCAAGGCCATGCGCCCCGATCTCCCGCCGGAAACAGGGCGAGATACCGGCAAGTTTTACGGGCAGGTCTTTCTCTTCGAAGATCTCGTCCTTATACATCGCACCGATCGGGTGTTCGCTCGTTGCAATGAGATAGGCATCGTCCCCGTCGATCTTATACATCACCTTCTCGAAATCGCCAAGGTCTGTTACCCCTTCATAGGAAGACCGGTTGATCATGTACGGGGGAATGACAGGAGTGTAACCTTTCTTTCCCAAAAGATCGATAGAATAGCGCTGGAGCGCCATGTCCAGGAGGGCAAGGCTGCCTTTGAGGAAATAGAAGCCGGCGCCGGAGATCTTGGTTGCCCGCTCGAAATCCGCCCAGCCCTTCTCCGCAGCCAGCTGCCCGTGGTTTTTGACCTCGAAGTCAAATGAGCGGATCGTCCCGGCTTTCTTTATCTGGACATTTTCAGAATCATCTTTCCCGACCGGTACGCTCTCGTGCAGGATATTGGGGATACGCATTAAGTAGTTTTTTATCGTATTCTGGATCTCTTCCTGCTCCATATCATTGGCCTTGATCCTGCCGGGCAGCGCGGCAGCTTCTGCAAGGAGCGGGGCAGCATCCTGGCCGGCTTTCTTTGCCACATTGATGTCGCGGGCGATGGTGTTACGCCGCTGGCGGAGCTGGTCGGTGTTCACCTTGAGCTCCCGGGAGCGGGCGTCTTTGATGAGCAGGTCGTCAACCCAGGCGACCTTCTCCGGATCATTGCGTTTCTGTAAATCAGCCTTGATTATCTCCGGGTGGGCCCGGACGAACCGTATGTCGAGCATGAAAAATCTTCCCTGTATGCCAGTTCCGGTATAGTGTATGCTGGTTACCCATCATAATTTATCGTTCTGGTGCGGTGTCCTGCCAGACTCCAAAAAGTGCCCGAAAAGGAAAAATTCCTGCGTGTGCCGTGCCGGTTCTGCCTAAATCATTCCCGTGGCCGGTTCATCCCCCAAACGGGAAGATGGCCCGGCATTCCCGTGCGCATCGCGCAATCGGAGCCCCTCACATTTTATAATCTCCGGCACCTTATGACAAAACAAGAGGGCACTCATGACCGAATTTTTCTATATCTGCAAACACCTGGTCGGGACGCAGGAGAGTATTGGCAAGGAATCAGCTGACCCGGCTTGTACCCGGAAGTTTAAAACCGGCTCCTACTGCACTGCAGATTCCGAAGCATCGGCCCACGAGGCAAAGCAGCACTGTCATGGTGCGGATTTCTTAAAGGTCATCAGTTTCAAGAAGAAGAAGTAATTTTTTTTGCCCGGTTGAAATCTTTTTTAGAAACGCTCATTGGAATTTGTGAAGGTGACCCCCACTCTATCCCAGAGGGGGAGGCAGCCTGCGGGGGCGATCCCCTTGACCCCCAATTTTCATTTATAAAATCCCCAGCCTCGTTCCTGCTCCACGGGGCGAGGGTCGACGAGACCCCGAGCGCCCGTGGCTCTATCGCAATCGAATTTAAAAGAGTGGTAAGGTTTCCCCATGAAAAACACAATTTCCATAAGAATGGATTATGGGGGCTGATGCCCCCATGCCCCCGGTTACGATTCTTGCCGCCGCCCCGAAGGGCACCCCGCGGCGGCCTCAATTCGGGTTCATATCATACCTGGTAATCCACCCCCCCGTGCCGTACCGGGTCTCCGAGCCGGGGGATCCCCCAGGAAAAAGGGAGTGTTTTTCATCGTTCTGGTGTGAACCTGATCGATTCATGCCAGTTTCTCAAGAGCACCTTTTTTACAAACGGGGATGGCCAAAAAAATACTTAATCAGTTCCGCTGTTTGTAGGGGAAGATCCGGTCGATGACGGTGTATGTCTCGCCCGTGTAGTACGTGACATTCACTTCGAGACGATCCGCATATTTCGTTCCCTGGAGTTCCGCACCCTCCCCGACAACGAGCGGCCTGAATGCCTGCACCAGCACCTGCCCGTCGGAACGGGTGAGGCGAACCGACACTTCGCGGACGGCCCGCTGCCCCTTGCCCCCGTTGAACAAGACCGTGACCATGCTGGTGATGGGATCGCGTTCGGCCTGCAGCCAGATGCGGTAACTCTCCGGGGGCACCTGCGTGGGACGGGTAACGAAAACCGATGTGGTAACCACCCCGTCATCTTCAGCAATAGCGGGGGTTGGGGATGACGTAACAGGCAACGGAGTGGCTGCGGGAGTGTCTGCTGGTGCAGTAAAGATCCGAGTGAACGCGGGGGCCGGGCCATTCACAAGTCCGGTCAGGACTACGGCCCCGAGAACGAGGCAGATGATGGCGACTATTACCAGAACAAGTGTTCTTTTTGGGATATGGCGGAGTGAGGGGGACGTCGGGATGCCTGGCTCCATCGAATCACCACATGGGGGGGCCGTTGTTATCCCGGTATCATCCGCACATTCCTCTTCCAATATCGGAGGATTGGCCGGGGGTTCGGCCTCCTCGTTTTCCGGTGCCAGCATGGCCGGGTGGACAAACTCGTCCTTTTTTGGGGCCTTCTTCTTTCCCCTGCGGCTTTTTCCTGATTTCTCTTTTTTGGAGCCGGCCGGTTCTTTTTCTTCCGGTCCGGGCGATTCGGGAGCGGTGCCAACCGGTGTACCGCAGGACTCGCAGAAGTTGGTGTCGGGAGCCAGCGGAAGGTGGCATTTTGCGCAGCTTGGCGGGGCGGTTACCCGTATCCCGCACGAATCGCAGAATGCGAGACCCGCCGGTACGGGTGTCCCGCAGTTGGGGCAGAATGTTACTTCTTTCTTTTTGCGTCTGAACAGTCCCATGGGACCCGGCACCGCACTCCCGATATCGTGTGCTGCTCAGCGTTCGTTTTTCCAACTATAAGACTTCGTTGAACCTGCAGGTTATACGAATGGCATTTTTTTGAACAAAAAACTCTGCAAGGACCCCCGGTTTTCGTGGAGCAAATCCTCATGCCGCCAAAAATTTTCACGCAATGAAATAAAATAACAGGAGAGCGCATCTGCTGTACAGGGTATGCCGCAATGAAGATCGCAGTCTGTGGGAAAGGTGGCGTGGGCAAGACCTTTATTGCCGCAAGCCTGGCAGAACACTACGCAGCGTGTGGCCATGCCGTTCTTGCTATCGACGCTGATTCGAGCCCGAATCTTGCCCTCTCACTGGGACTCCCCCGCGAAGAAGCCTCCCGTATCGTTCCCGTAGCAGAGAACGAAGAACTCATCCGGCTCAAGACCGCAACAGAGTATTCCGGGGTCTTCCGGCTCACCTTCACCGTTGACGATATCATCGCAAAGTATGCAGAGAAAACCCCGGCAGGCCCGAATCTTCTGGTCATGGGTACCGTCAAGGCGATGGGATCCGGCTGTACCTGCCCGGCCCATTCCGTGATAAAAGCCCTCATGCGCCATCTCGTGGTCGAGCGGGACGAGGTGGTCATCCTCGACATGGAAGCCGGCATCGAGCATCTCGGGCGGGGCACCGCGGAGCACGTGGAGATCCTGCTGGTGATATCAGACGCGAACAGGAAGTCCCGCGAGACCGCGTCGGCCATCATCCGGCTTGCCCGCGAATCAGAAATCCACGATATCCGGCTTGTCGGGAACCGTGTTGCAACGCCCCGCGAAGAGGAGATCCTGAAGAGCTGTGCCCTGGAGAACCAGGTACCGCTCGCTGCGCTCATCCCCTTTGACCGCAACGTTGCCGAAGCCGGTATTTCCGGTGAAGCGGTCAGAAACACGGGTGCCGGCGCACCTGCATCGATCGCCCTGTTAGCACAAGATCTTGCAGGAACAAACGAGAAAAAATCATTGAGGAGAAGCCCGCAATGAAGACGTTCGTGACCATGGGCCGGGGAGGAACCGGCAAGACGAGTTTCGTTGCCCTGATGGCAAAATACCTGATAGCGAAGAACGCAACCCCGATCCTTCTGGTTGATGCAGATCCCGACCAGAACCTTGCGGAGATGGTGGGAATCGACCCCGAATCATCCGGCCAGAAAACCATTGCCGAACTCCTCTCGGAGACCTTCATCGAGCGGGGCGGCACAACCGTTGGCGTTCCCCCCTCGCACCGGATCGAGAACCGGATCTGGGAGCAGGGCCTCTGCGAAGGGGACAACTTCGATCTCCTCTCGGTGGGCACCAAGTGGGTCGAGGGCTGTTACTGCCTGCCAGACGCGGCCCTCAAAAATGCCCTCGCCGCCATTACCCGGCAGTATCGTTACATCCTTATCGATTCGCCCGGAGGTCTCGAGCACCTCAACCGGAAGATTGCAAGCAGCGTTGACACCATCTTTGACGTGATGGGCCCGTCGAGCAAATCATTCGCCCATGTCAAACGGGCACACCGGGTGATCCAGGAAGTCGGGATCACGTTTGACCAGTTTTACGTGATCGGCGGCTATGCATTCCCACGGGAACTGGATGCCCGGGCTTCTGAAGAGACGGGCCTCCCGTACCTGGGTAAGATCGCACAGGACCCGCTTGTTGCCGGCCGCGTCCTCTCGGGTGAATCCCTCCTCGATATCCCGTCCACTTCACCGGCATACCAGTCCGTTGCTGCAATGCTCGATACCCTTCTCCTTCCGGATTAAAAGAAAAAATCCCTCCGGTTTTTTCAACCGGCTGGTGTCGAAGTCTCTTCAATACACTTATATTTGGTATCTTTCAATTACTAACGTATAGCTGTCGGGGGCAAAGACGTGAGCAGGAAAGGGGTCAGTTTCAGGGCAAAAGAGATCAATTCTGACGTGGCACAGATCCGCGATCTCAGCATCTCCATTGGTGCAATCCATGAAGAGCGATGGGACGAAAGAATGGGCCCGACCCCGTTTCCTTCGCTCTCCACCCTCCGATCCTGGGATCACCTTCTCCTGAACCGGTACAAGCCCTTCTACCTCCCGTTCTGCGATCTCTGCTGCCTCTGCACGTACGGCAAGTGCGATCTCACGGGAACAAAACGCGGTGCCTGCGGGATAACGATGCCCGCCCAGCAGTCCCGGATGGTGCTCATCGCTGCCTGTATCGGAGCCGCCACCCACACCAGCCACGCCCGTCACCTCCTCACCCATGTCATCGAAGAGTTCGGCCGCGACTGCCTCATCAATGTCGGCGGCACCAGCGTTGAGGTTGAAGCCCCGATCTCCCGGCTTGTCTGCGGGGTGAAACCCGAGACGCTTGGCGATCTCGAACCGGTCCTCGATTACTGCGAGAACCAGATAACCCAGCTCCTTGCGGTAACCCATACCGGCCAGGAGGGCAGCAACCTTGACTTTGAGTCCAAGGTCTTCCATGCCGGCATGGTCGATCACGTTGGCATGGAGGTAGCCGATATCGCCCAGATCTCGGCGCTCGGGTTTCCCAAGGCCGACCCCGTCTCCTCTATGGCCGATCTCGGCCTTGGCACTGTTGACACAACAAAACCGGTCATCCTTGTCATCGGGCACAACGTGCCCCCGGCAACGAGCATCATCGACTATCTCCGGACAAACGGCATCCTCTCCGAGGTCGAGGTCACCGGCATCTGCTGCACCGCGCTTGACGTGACCCGGTACTCGGACCGGGCAAAGATCGTCGGTCCCATCTCGTGGCAGCTCCGGTATATCCGGAGCGGGGTGCCGGACGTGGTTGTCATTGACGAACAGTGCGTCCGTACCGACACGATACTGGAAGCTGCGAAGATCAAGGCCCCGCTGATTGCAACCAATGACAAGAACTGCCTCGGCCTGCCCGACCGGACAAACGACCCCATCGATGAGATCGTTTCAGACTTTGTCTCGGGCATTGTCCCCGGTGCCCTTATCCTTGACTCCCACAAGGTGGGTGAGATTGCCGTGAGGGTTGCGCTGGGGATTGCCCCGAAACGCAAAAAGCAGGGGAATCTTCCCGCAAAAGAACAGATCATCGCGTTTGCCAAGAAATGCACCCAGTGCATGCTCTGCCGGCGGGCGTGCCCCAACGACCTGCCCGTCCCGCAGGCAATCAAACCCGCAGCCGGCGGGAACCTTGCGCCCTTGAACGAACTCTACGATGACTGCATCGGTTGCGGCCGGTGCGAATCGGCCTGCACCCAGAAGATCCCGGTCCACAGCCTGATTGTCGGTGCTGCCGAGAAGCAGACCCGGGAGGAGACCTTCTGTCTCCGTACCGGACGGGGTCCCATCCAGGATGTCGAGATAAGGAAAGTGGGCGGCCCCCTCGTGCTTGGGGAAATCCCGGGCGTTGTCGCCTTTGTTGGCTGTGCAAATTTCCCGAAAGGCTCGCGGGAGGTAGCCGAGATGTGCATGGAGTTTGCAAACCGGCGCTACATTGTCTGCACCTCGGGATGCGCCGCCATGTCGGCCGGCATGTACAAGGATGAGGACGGTAAGACCGCGTACGAGAAATACTCCGGCGCATTCGAGGCCGGCGGGATCGTGAATGTCGGCTCCTGCGTCTCCAATGCCCATATCTCGGGAGCGGCCATCAAGATCGCAAGCATCTTTGCCAAACGACCGCTCCGGGGCAACTACGAGGAGATCGCCGATTACGTGTACAACCGGGTCGGTGCCGTTGGCGTGGCGTGGGGGGCGATGTCCCAGAAGGCAGCCTCCATCGCTGCCGGCTTCTGGCGCCTCGGTATCCCGGTTGTTGTCGGACCTCATGGCACGAAATACCGGCGGATGTTGCTTGGCCGGGCCGACAAGGACGAGGACTGGATGGTGTACGATGCAAGGAGCGGTGAGAAGGTGTATGGCGGGCCGGTTCCCGAACACCTCTTCTTTGCTGCCGAGACCAAGGAAGAGGCGATGGTGATGATCGCAAAACTGACCATGCGGCCGAACGATACGAGCAAAGGCCGGGCAAACAAGCTTGCCAACTATATCGATCTCCATAAGCGGCACATCGGGGGAATTCCCCCGGACGTGCACCAGCTGGTCCGGGTCGTGGCCGATATCCCGCTCACCATGAAGACCGAGATTTTGGAGCACCTGCACGCTCATGACTGGAAGGAGTCGCCCATCCCCGACCCGACGCTGTTGTCCCGCATGGTCCACACCCGGAGGGATGAACGGTAATGCCACAGTTGAGCGATTCCTGGCAGACCGGCGAGATCCCCGGGCCGAAGAAAGCCTCGCTGATTGTCAAACCCGACATCGCCGATGCGCTGATCCTCCGGGCACGGCGCCCGATCATGATCGTGGGCCACGGGATCCTTGAGTACGAGGTCGAAGGCTGCAAACTCATCGACTGCCTGATCGAACTTGCAAAGAAAGGGAAGATCCCGGTCATCGTGACGGCAAGCACCAGCAAGGAGTTCCTTGCCCGCAATTTTGCACCCGCGGCCATCCTGCCGGCGGTCGATATCGCCAACCGGCTGACCGATCCCAGCTGGAAGGGTCTTGACGGCAAGGATTCGTACGATCTTGCCATCTTTGTCGGGCTCCCGTACTCCATGGAGTGGACCATCCTCTCGGGACTCAAGCATTTCGCACCCGGCGTCAAGACCATGACGCTTGATTGCGTGTACCAGCCCAATGCCAGCTGGTCGTTCCCGAACAGCACGATCAAAGAATGGGCGGCAAGCCTCCGGGCCATTGTCGAGAACCTGGGGGACTGATTGTTTTATGTTCGAATCAATTCCTGTAGAAGTCGGTCTCGTTCACGAGGGCGAGCGTGTCAGGAAGCAGGACATGCAGGTGGAGCTGGGGGGACCTTCGGTTTTGGAGAAGTTCGAGATCGTCCGGGTCCGGAAGATGGATGAGATCATCGATGGCACCATCGAGATCACCGGGCCGGACATTTCCGAAATGCCGGAAGGCAAAGCAACACCAATCGGGATCCTTGTCGAGATCGCGGGAGAGAAGGTGGAGCCCGATCTGGAAGGGGTAGTGGAACGGCGCATCCACGAGTACAGCAACTACATCGAGGGGTTCATGCACCTCAACCAGCGGTACGATATCTGGATCCGGCTCTCGAAAAAATCCTATAAAAAAGGGCTCAATTCGCTCCGGTACATCGGCCTTGTTATGCTCGATCTCTTCAAGAACGAGCTGCCGATCATAGAAAAGATCCAGATCACGTTCATCACGGACCCGCGGGAGATACAACCGCTCTATGCCGAGGCGTTGAAGACGTACGAAGCCCGGGATGCCCGGGCACGCGGCCTCTCGGACGACGATGTATCAGAATTTTACGGTTGTGCGCTCTGCCAGTCGTTTGCCCCCACCCATGTCTGCGTCATCACGCCCCAGCGCTATGCCAACTGCGGGGCAATCAGCTGGTTCGACGGGCGCGCCGCAGCAGGGATCGATCCCAAGGGCCCGATCTATGCCATTCCCAAAGGTGAATGCCTCGATGCGGAGAAAGGCGAATATGCCGGGGTGAACGAGAGCGCAAAACAGCGGTCCATGGGCGAAGTAAACCGCGTCTGGCTGTACACGGCTTTCGGGTACCCGCACACCTCCTGCGGCTGCTTTGAGGGGATCGCCTTCTACATTCCGGAGGTGGACGGATTCGGGATCGTGCTTCGGAGTTATCGTGATCTGACGGTCAACGGCCTTGCCTTCTCGACCATGGCCGACTCCACTGCGGGAGGCCGGCAGATCGATGGTTTCCACGGGATCTCGCTTGAGTACATGCGATCGAAGAAGTTTCTTGATGCCGATGGCGGGTACCGCCGGGTTGTCTGGATGCCAAAAGAATCAAAAGAGCGGCTGGCGGAGTTCATCCCCGCCGATGTAGTTCCGGCCATTGCAACCGAATCCGATGTGCACAATATCGACGAGCTGAAAAATTTCCTTGCAGAAAAGCACCACCCGGTTACGGAACGGTGGGCTGCCGATGCTGCGGCAGCAGAGGATGCCGCCCCGCAGGTGCAGGTCTTTTCGGCCGGCGATATTCCCATCACCACGCCCGGGTTCCGGATCATCCTGAAAAATGCGAAGATAACCGCCGAGAAAGTGATCATCCAGCCGATCCGGCCGCACACGAAACCGGGAGGTGAGCACAATTGACGCAAAAAGATAAGCAGAACGGGCCTGGCAATGAGGGGATCCTCAACCTTGCCCCGCAGATCCTTGAACTGTTAAAAGGCGTCAACCAGCTCGAACTGGAGAACTTCTCGATGGAGATTGGCGACCTCGACCTCTTCATCCCGTCAGGAGGATTCAGTTCACCCGCCCCTGCACCGGCCCCGGCCCGGCCCCGGCCGACAACGCTCATCCGCGAGCCTTACACTCCCGTCATGACTGAATATCCGGGTAAGATCCGGGAAGTGACGCTCGGCGCCACAAAATCCGGCGGGGGAAGCCGGGGATCCACGGTCACCATCGGGGGAGCAGCCACGCCGGCCTATGCTGACCGGGTCCGCCTTCCCCCCCACCGGCCGGTCATTTCACTCGATGTCTTTGACATGCCCGTCTCCCTGCCCAAGGTGCTTAAGGAGAATGTTGCTGAGGTGATGGGGCA
Source organism: Methanomicrobiales archaeon HGW-Methanomicrobiales-3 (assembly GCA_002839605.1). Taxonomy (GTDB): domain Archaea; phylum Halobacteriota; class Methanomicrobia; order Methanomicrobiales; family Methanospirillaceae; genus Methanoregula. The sequence continues at coordinate 67,792 of PGYK01000008.1, forward strand.
GCCGGCCGAATGGGCAAAGATGAACGTGGAGAAGTTCGGCGCTGATGTTATCACCATCCACCTGATGAGCACGGATCCCCTCCTGAAGGATGCCACACCGGCCGATGCAGTAAGGACCGTTGAAGAGATCCTGCAGGCAGTCGATGTCCCGATCATTGTCGGCGGCTGCGGGGATCCGAAGAAGGATGCGGCGGTCTTTACTGCGATCTCCGAGATGGCGGCCGGAGAACGCCTGCTTCTCAACTCCGTGACCCTCGACATGGCGGAGCAGAAGACTCTCGAGAGCGTGGCAATGTCTGCAAAGAAGAACGGCCACGTCGTCCTCGCGTTCACCGGCCTTGAGCTGAACAATGCCAAGGAACTCAACCGCCGGCTCTACGAGTACCTCCCGCCCGACCAGATCGTGATGGACTTAACCACCGTTGCGCTCGGGTACGGCCTTGAGTACTCCTTCACCATCCACGAGCGGGCCCGGTATGCGGCCCTCATGGGCGATACCGAACTTGCCCACCCGGTCATCTCCGCTGCCACCAATGCGTGGGCTGCCCGGGAGGCATGGATGAAGATGCCCCCGGTGTACGGCTCCCGTGAACTGCGGGGCCCGATCTGGGAGACCATCAACGCGATCACCCTCCTGCTCGCGGGTATTGACCTCTTCCTCATGATGCACCCCGCCGCGGTGCTCACCATCAGGGATGTGATCAGCCGTCTGGAGAATCCAAAGGCTGCACTCCATGAGCCGGTGGCTGACTGGGTGGGGGTGCGGTTATGAGCAATGCCGCGTCTCCGGAAACGACCCGGAAGAAGAGTATCCAGAAGATCAGCCCCATTGACGTGTACAAGCTCCTCCCCAAAACCAACTGCGGGGAGTGCGGGGAGGCCAACTGCATGGCCTTTGCCACCCGGCTTGTCAACGGCGAGCTGGTGATGAGGGACTGTCCTCCGCTGCACACGCCGGAATACAAAAAGGCCCATGAAGCACTCTCGCTCCTGATGGCACCCCCCGTCCGGGCGGTCGTCATCGGCACGGGCGATACGGCCATCACGGCTGGCGGAAAGTACGTGCTCTGGCGCCATGAGTTCACCTACCACAACCCGACTCCCATCGCCATCGATGTCCACGACATGATGTCCAAAAACGAGCTCCGGGAACGGGTAGCCGCGATTGGAGCGTTCTCGTACAATTACATTGGCCGGAAACTCGAACTGAACGCGGTTGCCATCCGGTCGGTTTCAAAAGATCCGTCAACCTTTGCCGACACCGTAAAAACCGTGGCCGGTGCAACCCCGCTCCCGCTCATCCTCTGCGCTCTCGACCCGGCGGTGATGGAAGCGGGCCTTTTGGCGGCACCGGACCGGCGACCGCTCATCTACGCGGCAATGGAGGAGAGCTGGAAGGCAATGGCAGACCTCGCTCTTGCCCACAACGCCCCCCTAGCCGTCTTTGCACCGGGCGATCTTGCCCTGCTCCGCTCACTTGTCCGGACCCTCCTCGAATATGGCGTTTCTGATCTGGTCCTCGATCCCGGCACCTGTGCCGATGACGGGCTTGCAGAAACCCTCTCAAACTTTACGAAAATCCGCTCGCTCGCCTGCCGGCAGTTCGATGAACTCTTCGCATTCCCGCTCCTTGGTGTGCCCATGACGGCCTGGACCGGCGGGGAGATCTCCGAGGATGTGCTCAAATGGAAAGAGGCTACCGTTGCCTCCATGCTGATGTCCCGGTACGCGGATCTCCTCATCATGCACAGCATGGACGGCTGGGTGCTCCTGCCGCAGCTCATCTGGCGGTTCAACCTGTACACGGATCCCCGGAAACCGGTCTCGGTCGAGGCCGGGGTCAAATCCTTCGGCAGGCCGGACAAAAAATCCCCGGTACTCATCACCACCAACTATGCCCTCACGTATTTCACGGTCGAGTCCGACATCAAGGCGGCAAACCTTGACTGTTACCTCATCGTTGTCGATACCGGGGGCCTCAGTGTCGAGAGTGCCGTGGCCGGCCGGTATTTCACTGCCGAATCGATTGCCGGTGCCTTAAAAGAGTACGCGGTCGAAAACCTTGTCGACCATACCACGCTCATCATCCCGGGGCTCTCTGCCCGGCTGAGCGGCGAAACCGAAGAGGCAAGCGGCTGGAAGATCCTGGTCGGCCCCAAGGATTCTTCAGGGATCCCCCAGTTCCTCCGGGAACGCTGGCACATGGCATAAGACCACGGTTAAAATCACGGCTGGCGTTCGGCCGACAAAACGATCCGGCCCGACAGGTTGCGCAGGGCACGAAAGTGCGGAGATGGCAATGGAAAAAGACCCGGTATCGGTGGTATTTCACCCCATGAGCACGATCGTCACAATCGAACGGGGAGCCACCGTGCTCGAAGCCGTTCGCCGGGCCGGGATCCAGTTCGAGAGCATCTGCGGCGGCAAAGGCGAGTGCAACAAGTGCAAAGTCATCTATGTCCGGGGCCCGTGCGATATCGGCACTCCCGACAGTATCAAAGGGCTTTCCGAGGGCGAGATCTCCTTCCATTACTGCCGGGCCTGCCAGACCCATGTCCTTGGCGACTGTGAGTTCACCATCCCCGTCGAGAGCCGGATCGATTCCCCCCGCATCCTGCACCAGCATGCGATCCCGGCACTCACGTTCTCGCCACCGGTAAAAAAATACCTTCTCCCGCCGTCCCGTGCACCGGCCGGCGCGGTGGGCCAGCGGTCGGTGAAACTGGAGGGCTACACCGGCACCCGTCCCCACATGACCCGCGGGCAGCACGACCGGCTGCTGGCGGCTGACGGGATGCTCACCGTGACTGTCTCAACAACGCCGGGATATGCGGAGATCATCGCCATCGAAGAGGGCGACACGACCGCGGACAACTACGGCATTGCCATCGATATCGGCACAACGACCGTTGTCGGGATCCTCATCGACCTTGTCCGCGGGACTGCCTGTGCTGAAGCCTCGTGCATGAACCGGCAGATCACCCATGGCGAAGAACTGCTCACCCGTATCGCGGGTGCAAAAAAACCCGGGGGAAGAGAGCGTCTCCGGAAAGCGGTTGTTGAGAGCATCAACGACGTCATCGCACAGCTCACCAAATCCAGCGGGATCCCTGTCACCTCCATTCACGATGCCTGTATTGCCGGCAACACCGTGATGCACTCGCTCTTCCTCGGCCGCGACCCTTCGGTTCTTGAGCTGGTGAACGTGGAGGTCTCCCGCGAACCGGTCATCGTCCGGGCAGAGGCCGCCGGCCTGAACATCAACCCGCAAGCTTCGGTCTGGTGCCTGCCGAACGTGAGCCGGTTCATCGGCGGCGATGCGGTGGGGGACGTGGTGGCCAGCGGCCTCCACCGGTCCGGTGAATTGTCGCTCCTTGTTGACCTCGGCACCAACGGCGAGGTCATCATCGGCTGCCGCGACTGGCTGGCCTCGGTCTCCTGCGCTTCCGGCCCGGCCTTTGAAGGCGCGGGGATCACCTGCGGGATGCGTGCCATGCGGGGCGCCATCGATCATGTCACGATCGATCCGGCCACCGGTGAGGTCTCGTACACCACGATCGAAAACGATCCCCCGCGGGGCATCTGCGGGTCTGGCATCATCGACGCGGCAGCAGCGATGGCAAAAGCCGGGATCCTCGATTTCTCCGGAAGGTTTGTTGAAGGAAAGTCGGGCGTACGTTTGGGTTCCGACGGCCCTGAATACGTGATGGTCACAAAAGAGAGAACCGCAACCGGCCGGGACATCATCATCACAAAGCAGGACCTTCTCTACCTGATGGACTCAAAAGCCGCAGCCTGCGGGGCGGTCGGGGTGCTCTTAAAGAAGTACCGGCTCACCATTCACGATATCCGCCATGTTTATCTTGCCGGGGGATTCGGGGAGTACGCGGACCGCAGGAAACTTGTCACGTTCGGCATCATCCCGGCGTTTCCGCATGTAGAGTTCCATGCCATCGGAAACGGTTCCGTTGCCGGAGCCTGCGCAGCGCTCCTCTCCACAGAAAAGCGCAACGAACTCGTGCAGGTGGCAAAAATGATGGTCTACATCGACCTGCTCGTGGACGCGGATTTCATCGAGGAGTACACGGCCGCGCTGTATATTCCCGGAAAGAAGGAATTTTTTCCCTGACGGGCGGGGATGGTGAGGATGACCGTTGGCTGTTTGCGCAGGTTACTCAGATACTTGCGTTGGTTTGGCCTGATCCAGAAAAACCTCCCGCAATGAACTTCCCCGGTCGTGGCCCATCGAAAATCAACCTATGATTCCTGTTAAATTTCTCCTGAAAAACGCGAAATGAGAGTGCCATTGGGGTACGCTGCCACAATACCCCCGAATGTGATGAACGGCCGCCGCCCCGGAGGGCGCCCCGCGGCGGCTTCAATTACCGGTCTTCCGGACCGGATATTTCCCCCAAACATTCCCTATGTGGTTCCCAGAATCGGGAAGTGCTCAAAGATATCCCGCGTGCAGCGTTTTTCATCCTTCCTGTGTGAACTCCAGTTCATGTGCGTTTCCCATGAAATACCCCGCCGGGTTACTCTGTCCGATTACCCTGCATGCACGCCATATTGGGCACAATCGCTTCCGCAGCCCGACCATTGCGCGACATTGGGGGCCTTGCCGCCCCCATAAGGAGTGCAAGGATTCGGGCGAGGACGTTATTTTCAGGCATAATTTTCATGGTTCGGGTGTGAACATCCGTTCATGTGCGTTCCTCCAGAGCAGAATTTCCCGGAAATTGACGATGAGCCTCAATTGATCCCACGGCCATTCTTACTCATGGCTCCCTACCAACAACCTTTATCCTTCCGATCCGCATAATACTCCCGTATGACCCCGGAACAGAATGCTGTCACCACGGTTGCAGAACTCATGGCCCTTGCCGCCCGGACCGCCCCCAAGGGAAAAGGCGAGGACTCGCTTGAGATCCGCGTGCTTACCAAAAAGGATTGCAAAAAACTCTCGGCCCGGCTTGAGAAAATGGGAAAGGATCTTGGGATCGGCTTCTTTCTCCGGGATGCAAAGAATATTGCCGCAGCCGATGCCTGCGTCATCATCGGTTCAAAGGGGGACATGGTAGCCGGCATCAACTGCGGCGGCTGCGGGTTTGCCACCTGTGCGGATTTTATCAAGGCCCGAAAGAAGAGCCGCGCTGCCATCACCCCGTTTGAAGGTCCGAACTGCGTGATCCGGATGGCGGATCTCGGCATCGCGGTCGGTTCTGCGGTCAAAACTGCCCAGGCTCACAATGCCGACAACCGGATCATGTACTCGGGCGGGGTTGCAGCCCGAAACCTTGGCCTTGTTTCAAAGGACTGCTCGGTTGTGTACGCAATCCCGCTCTCGGCAACCGGGAAGAACATCTTCTTTGACCGGCCGAGCAGCCGGTAATTTTTTCCTGTTCATGGGGAATCGCTCAACGATACCGGTAACCCCGGGCACACAAAATCTCCTTTTTGGAACATTTCCCGAAAATATTGCTCTGGTGAAATCATTTTTGTTATGGTGGGGGCAAACTGCTCCCATACCCTGTTTAAGATGCCTGCCGCCACCCCCGCGGGGCGCCCCCGTGGCGGCCTCAATTACAAGTCTTCCGAACCGGAGATTGCCCCGCCGTACTCCGTGAGGGGGCCAGAATAGGGGGTGCTTAAAAGAAATCTGCAGTGTGGCATTTTCCTTGGTTTTAGGGCGAACTCCCTTTCCTGCCCGTTTCAACAGAGCACATTTTTGTACCGGGTTCCCTCGTTCGTGATGGATCCCGGTTCCTGTGCTTTTTCATTGAGAGGAAAACGTCTTCCTTTCAGCTTCTTTGAATTGAACCACACGATTGCATACGGGTGTGACGTGGAAATTCTACGGTCAAGAAAAATTATTGGTAAAAAAATGAGCAGGCCCGGCAGGATTACGTCCGCCTGCGTACTGCCATCACAACGAGCAGGAGGGCAATGCCGGCCAGGGCCACTCCCCCGGCAAAACCAGGTGCCTGCGTTGGCGTTGGCTGGATAATAGCCAAAAAGACCGAGATCTGGATGGTCTGACCCTCTTTTACGGTCACTGCCTTTTCCACGCCTTCATAATTCTCCTTACTGAACCTGAGCGTATGGGTACCGGCCGGAATATCGGTAAACGTTGCCGGGGCTGTACCAACAAAGTTCCCGTCAATATCCACCCGGGCGCCTTCGGGAGTGGACACCACCTTTATCGCCCCATTCGTTATGGGAACCTGCACAGCGGATGCTGCTTTTGCCTGGTCGATGATGATGTGGGTGAGGGAAGGGAGTGTGTCGGCATCCGTGAACCGGCGATTGTAGGCATCCGGAAACGTGACGGTGATGACCGCTGGCGAGAAGTCCGCTGACACGACGCTGTTGACCGCGGACTGCTGGAGCGCAATTTCTGCTTTCTTGAAGTCCATCGAGACGGTCCGGTATTCCGTGCCGGTCGGAACGTCGAAGAGGGACGCGAACTGTTTTAACCGGATCGTGGCGCTCGACCGGTCCATGGTGATAAGTTCCGGGGGCTCGGAGCTGGTGCCGAGCCCCTTTAAGAGTTCCTCTTCCAGGATCGACTGGGGTATGGCATTCTCCAGAAATCCCTCAAGCGTAAACCGGAAGACCGCGATAGCATCCCCGGTTTCATCGACCGTGATATCGAGCGAGTTTGCCGTAAAGGCAGAGGCCGGGCAAAAAAGGAGAACGGCAATCCCTGCCATGAGGACAAGAAGGGTGCGTGTGCGTGAAGCGAAGCCAATCATCGTGAAAATTTCCGTCCTTCCCGCGTGCGGGACACGAATCTGAATACTATTATTCCGGTTTCATTCCCCATAATCTTTCAGGCCGGGCCGGCCATTGTGACGTGAATGCCGGCCTTGTACCTGCCACTCCCTTTAATAGAGCCCGGGCATAACTATTCCGGTACCTATGCTTGAATCGCTGATCCCGATCCTGCTCCATATTGACCAGAACCTTGCTTCCGTTGTTCACGAATACGGCGCCTGGACCTATCTCATCCTCTTCTTCATCATCTTTTTCGAGACCGGCTTTGTGATCATGCCCTTCCTGCCGGGCGACTCCCTTCTGTTTGTTGGCGGGGCAGCAGCAGCGGGCGGGATCCTTGACCCATATCTGCTCATCATCGTCATCATCCTTGGTGCGGTTATCGGGGACACCGTCAATTACTGGATCGGCAATTACCTGGGCATCCATGTCTTTTACGAACGCTTCCCCACGCTCGTAAAAAAGGAGTACATCGACCGGACCTATGAGTTCTACGAGAAATACGGGGGCGCCACCATCTTTGTTGCCCGCTTTGTCCCGCTCGTCCGGACCTTTGCGCCCTTCCTTGCCGGCGTCGGCACCATGCACTATTCCCGCTTCCTCCTCTATAACATTGCCGGGGCAGTCTGCTGGACGGTCAGTATCGTCCTTGCCGGGTATTTCTTTGGCACGCTCGATGTTGTGCAGGAGAACATGGGCCTCCTCATCATCGCGGTCATCCTCCTGACTTCGGGGACACTTGTGTATATCCTCTTCACCCTCGTCAAAGCGTGGTGGGACCGGCGCAAAAAACCTGCGGCGTGAGACGAGAATATTTACCCGCGGGCCGTTTTTTCTGGTTACTTTTCCGGTGTGTATGCCCCACGGGGGCGGCGGGTTTTACCTTGCCCGGGGGTATGGGGATCTCTTGCCCCTCCCTTGTAATCAATGAAAGTTTGGCAAGGCGACGGCTGCCTCACAAAAAATAATGGCACTGAATAAGAGAATAAAAAAATTACCGGGAATGGACGATCTGGATTCCCTGGTTGTCAACCTTTGTTGCAATGGCGATCTTCAGGCCCAGCGGTTTTAAGATATTCTCAATGGATTTTTTGTCCTTTTCCGTGACAACCGCAATGGACGGTCCCACTGAACTCATGCCCACGAACTCGAGTTTTGCCTCCCGGAGCAGGTTCATGTAATGGTAGATCCCGTAACTGTGGTGCTCCACCTCGGCCCGTTTGGAGCCGCGGAACTCGATCTCCCAGACGATTTCGCCGGCCTTTTTCACATCATCGCGTTCAAGCGCAGGGATGAGGTCCATCAAAAACAGGTATGCCTTGAGCTCGCGGTCCCGGTAATCGAGGGTCCGTGCCTTGTTCATCAAAAGATCGAACTCCTGCGTGCCGGCAGACGAGATGTCGGTTGGCGGGATGACGATGTACACATTCCTGCCTTCCGCGAACGGGTGGTGGTAGGCAAGCGCGAGTTCGTCTCCCATGATGGCCATGCCGCCAAAGGTGCTGACGGCCGGGCCAACGCCCGTCTCGAACCCGAACGCGATGTCTCCTTCAGCCGTCTCCTCGCAGTAGTTGTGGCCGATGAGGTGCCGGAGCTGGGTGTTTGAGAGCGGCGAGCCCACCGCCTCGTTCATGGCGGTTGCAACCGCGATCATGACCGTGCTGGTTGATCCAAGGCCTACGTGTTTGTACTCGTGATCGGTTACCCGGATGGCAAACCCGCCGGAATAGCCGACCGCTTTTTTGAAGACGGCAACAAAGTTCTCGATGATGGCGGCCCGGTCATAGTCGATGGAGATCTCCTTTTTTGTGCAGCTCACTTCTGCCGAACAGTAGCACTGGATGGCAAACCCGATCCCGCCGCCGCCCGGGTGGTCCGGGGCAAACCGGTTCATGTCGAGAACGGTGAGGTGGATCCGGGCCGGGGCCCGCACAGAAATTTTGCCCTTCTTTTGTTTGAGCACGAACTTCTTCTTCTCAAGGCCGAGCGTCTTGAGGTTCTTTCCCGGGGGAAATGTCAAAAACTCGTATTCCACGAGGTCGAGGTCGCCCCCGCGGATCTTCATAATCGCCATAAGTATGAAGTCTTTTGAGGCGTGATGAGAAAAATATTCCCTGCACCATTCTCGAAAAACGGGTCTGGTGAAACGGGCAGGAACGTGCAATTGCATCCAGAACAGGATAACCGGGAATTGTTCTGGTGATTGCCAAACGTTCTTCTTGCTCCGTTTTTGTCAAACAGAAGGGAGCGGGTGTGCCCCCCCTCCCCTCCCGACTGCCGCCACGGGCAGGCAGTCGTGCGGGCGGGGGAGGATGACAGATTGCCGGAGAAAAAGGATCGGATTGAGATTGTTCCGGTAATTGCAATTGCCCCCGGGGCGGCGCCTCGTCAAGAGCGGTGCACTTTTTTTAACATCTGGGACCCCCTGAATGCGTGCCCCTCTTTTTTGAATACCCAAAAAAAAAGAACCGGTTACCGGAATTTCCGGCTGGCCATGAAGATCGCAAACCCGAGCGCAGCAAATACCGGCACGAGAGGAAGCGGGGACTTCTGGGTGGGTGCGGTTGCCGGTACCAGGGCGGCGGAGACCGTGCTCGTTACCCCGGCATTCACGGGCGTTGTTGTCATGTAGTCGGTATACCCGGCCATCTGGATGGTCACCGTGTGGGTGCCGGTTGCGACAGCATAGAGGTTGAGAGGCGTGATGCCCATGAACTGGTTGTCAATGAGAACGTTTGCGCCTGCGGGAGTGGAGGTGACATCAAGTGCCCCGGTGCCTGACACCGGTGCGCCGGGCTGGAGGATGGCGCTCACTTCCGAGACGGTATTGGGTGAGACGCTGGTCCGTGCGGAGTACGGGGAGTACCCGGCAAGCGAGAGACCGACCGTGTGTTCGCCGGCCGCGACATTGTTGAGTTTGAGCGAGCCGGTGTTGGGGGTCTGGCCGACTGCGTTGCCGTCAAGGGTCACGGATGCCCCGCCGGGACTTGATGAGACATAGATCCAGCCAACGGTGCTTGAGGGCATCGGGTTGAGCGTAGCCGAGATGGTCCGGGTTCCCCCGGCGGGAACATCCACGGTGGATTTCCAGTCATAGTAGCCGGCCGTGTCAACCTCAAGGATGTGCGTGCCGGACGCAATGTTCGAGATCGTCATGGGGGTGTGGCCCTTGTACACAGTGTCAAGGTAGATGTTGGCATTTGACGGGGTGGAGGTGACGTAGAGCGAACCGGGGGTGTCCATTGGTGAGAGGGGGCAGAAGACATTCGACTGCATGCCGGACGAGACCGTGGTCGTGGTTGTGTAACTGTGGTACCCGCTCATCTCGGCCCGGATCGTGTAGCTCCCGGGCCAGACGCTGTTGATGGTCAGCGGGGCAAGTCCCCGGTAGTTGCCGTTAAAGTAGATCTGGGCCCCGGTCGGCTGGGAGTCAACCGAGATCCACCCGTACTGTACCTGGGTCGGAGTGGGCTGGGTCGGGATCGGGTTTAAGGTGGCGTAGGTCGTTGTCGTCTCACCTGCTGCCGGCATCGTGAGCGATCCCGTATAGGTGGTATACCCGGCTTTCTCGACCGTGACACTGGTGTACGGGCTGCCGGTTGTGTACACCGGAACAGTGAGCATGCCGCCGGCAGTCACTCCCTTGTATTCGCCATTGAACATGACGCTTGCTCCATCAACATTACAACGCACCTCGATCCATCCCTCGTCGCCGCCGACAGCGGCTGCTGCGGAGATGAAGAGCAGGAGTGTGCATACGCTTACCAGAACTGGAATACACTTCATACAGGCTTACCTCGTTTCCGGAAGATGGGTGGTCACGGAATAAAAAGGAACGGGTTGCCGGTTATGGTGCCGGGCGGCAGAAGATGGCGTGGATCTCGGCCCGCCCGTAGGTCCTGCCCCGAACCCGCAGATCCCATGTATGGCCCGTAACGGACTGGCAGGTGAGGGGTCTGAAGAGTTCCGTCACTTCATTATCGGAGAAATAATGCGTGCTGATACCGTCTCCGCGAAGGAAGGTATCCTCTTCCACGCACGTGCCCTGCCCGAAGCGGAAATCCTCGCGGGAGAAGGCGGCAAAGTGAAGGGTCCCTCCCGCCCTGAGTACCCTTACGATCTCTTCTGCTATTGCTTCGCGGCCGGCGCGGGGCATGTGACCGATGATATGCCGGGCTGTCACGGCATCAAATGATCCTGAGCGGAACGGGAGGTGACGGGCATCCGCAAGCACGGCATGGCCTTTGCCGGTTGCCGGAAGGCCGGCCCGGGCTGCGCTGACTGCAACCCGGGAAAAGTCAAGCGCCACCACTTCATATCCCTGTACGAGGAGCGGGAGCGTGTTCTTCCCGTTGCCGCACCCGAGTTCCAGGACCCGTGCGCCCGGCTGCATTTCTGGAATGCCGGGTGCAACTCCGCCGTAGATCTGCCTGCGGCGCTGGTATGCACCATCCCAGATTGTGCGGTCGTCGGTCATGAGGGACCCGGTTTTTTCTACTACCGGATATGCCCGGGTACCAGATACACGTTGTCCTGCGGCCGGTGGGTCCCACCCCGGGCTCTTGAGGATCGATTTGCCGGAGATACCAGTAGCGTTCCCCGGCAACCGGTGAATCGTAACCCCGGACCTTCAGGATCGATTTACCTGCGGTGCCAGATACTCGTTCCCTTGCACCGGTATACCGGCCATTTTTCTGAACCACCGTTGCGGTGAGAGAACCAACCAAAGCACTCATATAACTGGCGGGGTAAACTTATTGACAGGCTCAAATTGTCGGACCACCAGAATACGATCGATTTCCTGACGGGGAAGGCACGCATGGATCCCTGGCTGCCCGGGAGGTAGCATCATGACCGAAGTGATCTATCACGAGTATCAGAGATCGGGCAAGAACTATATCGATCATTCCTACCTGGTGGATGTGGGCGACGAGATCGAGATCCAGCAGGTCATGGAATACAAGTGGAAGGTCTTTGACAGCGTTGTCCTAAAACCCCCCCACCCCAAGACCCGGTACTTCGAGCTCTATATCCGGGAATACCGCGATACTGCCGGGTCCTTAATCGATGACCTCCATGTATACCCGGTGCAGGCCCATAAAACGCCTGACCTCGCGATCCTCGGGTTCCGGCTCCGGCGCGGGGCCTGGTATATCACCGAGCGGATCTACAAGAAAGCCAATACCACCGAGATCCAGTGGATCTATACTGACGATTTCCACCTTTTTGCCATCACGCATGCGCAGGACAACCTGGAGTCGATGGTGGACCAGATTGTTGCAAAGATCGATGAGATAGCAACTTCCATCAGGTCCGGTTATCGCATCTACTCGCACATGGAGAACCAGCGGATGCGCCGGGAAGCGTTCGATGCCGCGATGGAGAGCCAGAGCGGGGTGACCATCAACAAGACGGCGATTCTCAAGCACCCCGAGTTCCAGCTGATCGCGGAACTGGGCGAGGGCGACCGGAAGCGGATGCAGGACGAGATCCTCCATGATCTTGTTGCGCTCGGTGCAACGCTCGACACCTTTGGCGGCTCCAACAAGATCGTGGCCAAGATCGAGATCCCAAAGTCTGCTGATATCACGAGCCAGATCTCGCATATCGAGGAGCTTGAAGATCTCGGGTGGCTGTTCGAGTAGGTATTTTTGGCTCTTTGCTGATCTGTTCGGGTTATACCGAATCCCGGGTAACACGTTGATGGGGGCAGTCTCTCCTAAAAAAACACCCATGACGATGGACTCCGCCACCCCGGCACAGGGCGTCCCCTCTGGCGGCTCATCCTCCGCGACGGGATAATGAATTGATCGTCTATCAGATATACTGGAAAGAGCGGGGAACCGTTTTCTGCTCTGGAGAAATTCTATCCGCCCTTCCGGATTTGATTAAGATGGAGCCACGGACGCTCGGGGTCTCGTCGACCCTCGCCCCGTGGAGCAGGCCGTTAACGGGCACCTGGAAAAAGGATGATTGAAACCGGGGGTTTTGGGGACTTGCCGCCCCCATAAGGAGCGCAAGGATGCGGGCGAGGACGTTATTTTTTTAGGATTTTTCATGCTCCCGGGTGTGAACTCCCGTTCATGTGCGTTTCTCCAGATCTTTTTTCATCCTCTCACTACTCTGGCTTGAGGATAATACTCTCGCTCCAGTGCAGCACGTCTCCGGCAAGTCTGACTGCTTCCTGATACTCGTTCTCATTAACCGGAGTGAGGATATGGGGATACCGGGTTGCAACGGCAAAGCGAGTCAGCCGTGCCGACACCTTAATCCTATCGGGAACAATGATATCATTTTTTATCAGGATGGTTATGAGTGCTGCAAGGTCGTGGACCAGGGGAAACGAGATGCGGTGATACATAAAGACCGCCTTTATTGCTTTTTCTGCTGCCTGTTGTGCATAATAGCAGAGATCTTCGTAATAGATTCCGGCTGTATCAGTGTTTTTTGCGAGCTTGGAGATTTGATCGTGCCCTGTTTTTGCCATTCCTGTGGATCTTTTAGGTGGATACCGGTCCGGCATGGTACACTTCCTTCCCGTGCTGTAATGCCGGGTAGATGATGAGATACGGTGAATTGCCATACTGTGCTACATCGGATGCAGAGACGACGATAATATCAACTGCCTGCCCGATGCCGATGAGATTTCGGTAGATCTCCCCGGTTAACTGTCCTGCATCAAACGTTCCGTTCTTTATCACCAGGAGGTCGAGGTCACTGTCAGGGCCCATTGCTCCCTGTGCCCCGGAGCCAAAAAGAATGATCTTTTCCGGATCGGCACAGGAAACAATGCGGCGGATTATCTCTGTTAATACCTGCGGGTCCACGGTTCCGGTTTTTGTGGATGCACTCACGTGTTGTTCTCCGTTTATGCGATCGGCATTTGTGATATTTATCATCATTGCCTCTGCCGGGGATGATGCCTTTGTCAGCATATCCGATTGTTTTTCATGATGGGGAAAGAACTGTGCTGATGCCGGGCAAATTAAAAAGCAGTGGATGGAACGAGGCGGTGCAAAAAGGTCCCAACTTCCAATCACCGGTGCTTTTTCAGGATGCCTTCCACTTCATCAAGGAATTCTGTAAAGTCCCCGATATTCTCTGTCAGCAGCCGGAATGCAAGAGCATCGTCAATGGTGCCGTACCGGTGGACAACGATGTTCCGGAACCCTTTCATGCCCTGGATCTTCCGGTACAGTGCTTTACTGATGATGTCGTTATTTACCAGGTGTTCGAGGATATCGTCATCTTCAATGGGCATGCCCAGCACAAGGTCGGAGTTGATGATCGCACAGATATCAAATACGTCTTCAACGGCAAATTCAATCCGCTTGTAGATGCCATCCCTGACAAGGCCGAGATTCCCAAACTCCTGAGCTGTTTTTGGCAGGTGTTCCCGGACAAGTGAGACGCCCTCGGCAATCTCACGCATTTTGATATGGATGGCATCTTCCCGCAGTTTTTTTTGTTTCATGAAATCGCAGCCTGTCCGGTATAATCATAGAGCCGGTGTTTGAAATCATCGAATTCACGGAGCGTCCGGTAAGCGATCTCATACAAAAACGGGAGGTCGCGTACGAAAACCGGGGTTCCTTTCAGTACTTCGATTCGGATGTAGAGGGGAAGTTGCTGAAAGATTTTCACATCGTACCGGATTCCCGGAAGCCGGGAAAGAACCGCATGCCGGAATTTTCCCGCATCGGTGCGGTCCCCGTCATAATACATGCAGAGATCAATATCTGATTCAGGGGTCATCTGCCGCTTTTCAGAAGAACCATAAAAAATGATAAACCGGACGTGTTCAAATCCCGGGACCTGGTGTATCTGTTGTACAGCGTCATTGACCATTTTTTGGATTTTCAGATTACCTGCTAATGGATCCTGATGAGCCGGCATACGATTTCTCTGGATGAATGATAGATCCCGGATTCCATTTAATCTTTCCATTGAACGGATCCTGTCCGGGTAATTTTTTCATCGATGACTGGATCCCCGTGCGATGCTGTGCCGGAATATAACTGCAACTATACTCACTCTGATCCTGCTAAATTTTTTTAATTGTCGTGCACGGGAAAAAAAACAATCAACGTCCAATTGATCCGGAATTGTTTTCCCGGTTTGCGATCATGATCGCGGTTGAATTATTTTTAAGCGCGATCCGGAAAACATTTTTATTGGATCTTCCGGAATCCGGCTCGTTAATTATCCGGGGCCGGGAAATGACTGATCGATAAGCTCCATCCCGGACCAACCGCCATCCCGGACCAACCCCCGTCCCCGACCGGTCCCCATCCCTGACCAACCCCTGCCCCTGAACCGCCCTCACCCCCGACACTCCCCTGGCATTGCCCCCTGCCCGGAACGTCCCTCCCCAGGGATCGATTCTCCGACGGAGGGGTTCCGGGCAGGTGCCGGGCAAAAAATTCGGCATGGGAAACGGTGTCCACGCCCATGGAAAATTCTCTGATAAACGTGATTTTAGGAAAACGGAGCATTTTAATGAGGATTTCAACCTGCAAACTGGCGGCCCGGTAAAAAGCGCAAAAACCGGGCCACCTGCACTCCGTTTCAAAAATTTACCGCTGCCAGAAGCCCGCCATGAGCGAAATTTTTACCCAGATCATGGGGGGTCAAAAACCGGAGGATCGCGTTTTGGAGAAATTTGTGAGTTTTGCCCCCCGGAAGGCGATATGGGGGGTGGAAAGGTGTCCCGGGCGGCAGGATGTGATCTCCCAAACGGAAGATTCCCCGTCGGAGAGGGGGTTATGGGGCGGGGACTGGGACGGGGTGGGGGAATGCCTGGCCACAGCGGGACCAAGTGAAAATGTGCGGAGGGCCGATGGATATCTTCCGTTGGCGGGAGGGTGTTCAACGGTGAATTTTTTTCGTTTCGGAAGATCCGGAAACAGTGAGGGTGACGTGAAATCAGGAATTATCTTTTGTATACCCGGGATCGTTTGTCAATGGTTACTATCAGGATTGTCTGGTTATTATTTTCAAGTGAGTAAAGGATTCGGAACTCCCCGACACGAATCCTGAATACCCCTTCCTCGCCAACAATTTTTTTTGCATTGCGTGGATGGGGTTTGTGAGCCAATTCCCCGATTTTCCGGGTTAATCGATCATAACTCTGCTGATCAACTCCCAGCAAAAAACGGTCTGCTTTTGGGCCGATACTGATATCAGGCACCATTCCGGGCCCTCATCACATCATCGAGCGACCGCGTTTTCCCTGCACGAAGATCCTGACGGCTTTTTTCAAGAAGCGTCTTCTCTTCCGAAGAGAGTATCATGTCCTGGTCGACCATGTGAGCCCGTATGTATTTGAGATCCTGCCGGATTAACCGCAGCTCTTTGAGAACTTCATTTTCCATCTGAATCCCCTGTGATATGTACTCATGTCCCGGAATATATGTATTCCAGTGGTCTGACTATTCTCTGTTCTGTCAGGAAATCCTTTTCAATCAAAGCCCTGGTGAAAAATGAAAAACACCGTCCGGTTGATCCGGATCCGGTTTTCAACCGCGATCATGATCGCAAAAAAAATTTCTCCACCGGGATCCGGTAGCACAGGTGTTTCCCGCTCCTGGAAAAATCTGCACAACGCGATCCGGTTCACACCCAAACCAGGAAAACCGGTAACTGATCCTTGCAACCGTTTGACCCGCCGCGGGAGCGTCCTGGCAGGCAGCCTCAGCAGCGGGAAAAATCCCAACCAGGAAAAATCCCCATCAAACAAAATCCCCATCCGGCAAAAAATCCCACCCGTACCCTTCACCGTCCTCCCCCGCCCGTATGACTGCCTGCCTGTGGCGGCAGTCGGGAGGGGAGGGGGAAGGGGGGCAACCGCTCCGTTCCTGATGTATGAAACATTTTTTTTAACGGATAACTGATTTTTCCCAAAAAACCCGGAGAGAGAAATCCCGGATTCTTTACTAATCATAACCGGAATTCCCGCCCAACTTCGTCACCATTCTACTATGGGCCCGACTCTTTGTGCAACCCCGGTGATACACAAGAGCGCGTTGTGTACCAGATTTTAATTTTACGATACACAAGAAATTCAACGCAGAGCACCACTCTCATCGTTCCTGCCCCCCACTGCACCAACCCCGGCCCGGGACCTGGGCACCGGCCCATGCACCATCCCGGACACCGGCCCCAATCCCCCGCGCAGAAATCCTGCGCGAAATCCCCGCCGGTCCTCCGGGACAACCATTTCTCCCGGCCACGGAAAATGGTGAAAAAACCCCAATATTCACCCTGCTTTCAGGATCCCGTGCGCAATGCTCGGGAAAACCACATGGATATTCTTATATACAAAGACGAGAAACAATGTCTTCATACATTGTCATGTCCAACGTGGGCATTCATAAAGGTGTTAGAAACTATGGCATTTACCAAGAAGAATGAAGAAGCAGTATCACCGGTCATTGGTGTGATCCTCATGGTCGCAATCACGGTGATTCTCGCGGCAGTCATCGCCGCGTTCGTGTTCGGTATGGCAGGAAACATCAGCAAGACCAAGGTCGTTGCCGTTACTGCGCAGAAGATCGATTCAACGCATATAACTGTCATGAATCAGGGTGGGCAGGACCAGTCAGCATTAGTGGCTCTTAATGCAACCGCTACGAATGGCGCTGCGGTTGCAGGAACTTGTACAAGTTCAGGTACTGTAATTGATGCAGCTCCAATCTGCGGAAACAGCAATCCTACCGTTGGATCAACAATTACATTGGAAACCACTACAGCAAATGGATACACTGGAAGAACCCAGGTTGTTGTTACGGGTGATTTCAATGATGGAACCACTCAGGTTTTATTAGATACAAACATCTAAACCTTTTTTTTGCGTTCCGGGAATTTTCTCTTGGTTGTTTTCGGTACTACATAATTTATACCGGTATCCTTGACTGGTTCATTTCTTTACGTCCAGCAACCTCCTTGTTTTAAAAATTGAAAACGCGAGAATTATGATTTATATGGTCAAAAACTAACCATTACGCAATGTTAAAAAACAAAATATACCTGATTCTCCAGTCCCTGATCTTCCTCATTCCGATCAATCTCTACATTATTGGAGACTGGCTTGGCAGCGGCATACAGACACTGTTTTTCCGGTATCATGAAACCACACTTGGCAATAGTTTGATCTTTCTCAACCGGGAGATGGCCTTTGTTCTCAACGGCACGTTATCCGGAAAAAGTGCCTATGCATCGATAATCTGGTGTTTTGGAGTGATACTCATATGCATTGCAACACTTGTGATACTATTTGCATATTTCAAAGAAGAAAACCGTTTTATAAATTACGGTGTTTTCCTTAACCTTGGGGGAGCACTCCTTTTTACCATTGCAATCATCATCCAGTATGGCATCACATTCCATGGCCCGGCAGGAATCGCCATCCCCCTCGGTATCCCGGTCATCCTTGGTGTTGCATATTTCCAGTACCGGTCAGCGATGAATGAAATCGCTGACGATCAGGAAGATGAAGAGGTTGGTGAGAATACTCTCCCAGATGATTCAGTCAATGCCGAGGCGGAAAACTCCTGATGATTATTCATACCTGAAACATGAAAATCACCGTCTCCTCTCCTTTTTTTCAATATACTTCCCGAAATTTCCTTTCTTGCGTAAATACGAAAATATTCCTGCTCTGGGTGGGGGGAACACTTATTAATGACCCGGGGCAACTACAGAATATACAGTGTGATTCAGAAATTTTTTTTGGATGTGATAAAATGATTGGATCCCAAAACGAATCTGCTGTATCTGAGACAATTGCCATAACCCTGATCGTTGCTCTAACTGTGGTTCTGGCAGCTATTGTTGCCGTATATGCCCTTGGCATGGCCACCACTATTCCTACTTCACGCAATATTGCTCTTTCCGTTGGCCAGGTGGATGCTGATACAGTAACCCTGGTCTACCATGGTGGACCTGATGCGGACAGTCTTGTTACCCTGAACATAACCTGGCCTTCCGGTACACCCCAGACTGTGAACGGGCCCAAAATCGGGGATACATTCAGTGCAATCAATCCCCCGGCTGGTGTTGCTAACATAACAAGCGGCAGAGATCGGATTATTATCGTGGGATATTTTACGAATAATGTGCAACAGGTTGTCCTGGATACGTTTGTCTAATTGGTCTTCAGTGAGAAATCCTGACAATAAATTGATACGGGGGCCTGTAGTAATCGGATAGCCCCCGAACTTCTCTAAATTTTCCTCCATGAATCCAGAGTAGTCATAATCAAAAACAACGACGACTGATAAACCAATACTTCAAAGAACCTCCATAAAAGGAACCATGTTACGTTTTTGAACGCATCCATCCCTGAATGAAGAGGCAAAAGAGATCGAACAGGAACAAATCCTCACCAATCGTTCCTGGTGCTCGTTGAACCCTTGAAACGATTTTCCATCGAATCGACACCGAGTTATTCCTGAGCAGAAACAAGATAATAGTCAGCAGGTACCTGCCCTCCCAAAAAAGTGCATCACCCTTGAAATTTTTTCATCAGATGGATGTATATCAATGACCACGAATCTATTCCTGATTGATGCACACATTCGCGTAGACACATTTGATGCAAATAGCGGTCGTAAGCATCCCTTAAAGATGGACCTAATCGGTTGGAATTGGGGAAGAGGTACTATGTGATTATGTCAGATGATCACCTAAACTTCTGTAACAGATCATGTCACGGAAAAAAAGCCGGGGAAAATTCCCGAAGCCGGAAATAAATGGCACGGATCAATCCGATACGAAATTGATAATCGTTCTGGTCTCTGCGTTAATTCTGGCTATCCTGATGATTTTTGCTATCGTGATGACATCTTATAATCTGTTTTCTTAAAATTTTCCTAATCGATATGATACACATGTTGCCGCGTACATGTTCGGCATGATCCCAAGCCTCCCCACATCGCATACGGTGGCCCTCACCGTGAGCCAGGTGGACCCGGACAACATTGTCGTTGTCTATCACGGCGGCCCCGATCAGCGGAGCCTGACCGGGCTGAACATCACGTGGCCGAAAGGACATCATGAAATCCACACGAACCCGGAAGTCGGGACCGTGTACCGGCTGGCCAACAGACCTCCCGGCACTGATACCAATGTCACGGCCGGAAAAGACCACATCGTTATCACCGGGATCTTTAGCGGAAACATCCAGCAGGTCGTCCTGGATACGTTTGTATAACATCAACATCTCCTCCTCATTTTCTCACACCCGGTATCCAACAGGATAAACGAGTATGTCCCGGTTCCTGTTTCCAGAAAATCGCATCAGCTATTTTTGGGTAGTGCCACATTTCCTTCCTTCGTATCCGGCACCTTTACTACCCTGCGGCTTCCGAAGAAACCACTCCCCCGGGAACCTGCCCCTCCGATAATAAGGAGATGCCCCCCCTCCCCCCTCCCCCCCTCACGCGCCGCCCCGCACCCGCGAGCACCAACCCGGCCGACGGCAACGTGATCTTTCGGACCGCTTCCGGCACCCCCCCTCCCCTCCTCCGGACGTTTGGACCATGGGGGGGTGGGTCCCCTCCGGAAAATAATGGGAGGGGGGGCAGGGGTACCCCCTCGCACCAACGCCCGGGGGGTCACCCCCTTCCGGAAAATTCATGATGGGGGGTCGGTCCGAATTTGGGAAAATGGGAGGCTGTCCCCCCGCACCCCCGGCCCCGGAATTTTCCATTCATCTCCCGCCGTGAACTGCAAGACCCGCAGCCTTCCCGCAGATGAGTACAGGGGCCCCCGGGACGCGAAGGGGGGTGGGGGTCCGGCGCTGACCCCCCATGGGGGAGAGGGGGGGTTGCAGCGGATTTGAAAATTTTCGATGGGGGGTTTACCGGGTGACTCCCTGCGCAATTTCTTTTAAGGCTGCTTAATAGCATATTGCACACAAAAAGCGATTATATCATCAGGTGAATACAACATAGTATCAGGAATTCCCATGACTGCTGCCGGACAGTACGTAATCGATGAGAAAGGCAACAAGGTTGCCGTCCTCCTCCCGCTTGCGGAATACGAGCACCTCAAGGAAGATCTCCATGATCTTGCCATGGTTGCCGAGCGGCGGGATGAAGGCACGATTAGCCTTGCCGAGCTGAAGAAACGCGTACTGTGAGCCGGGTGGATGGATCCGTATTCCGTTGCGGTTAAAAAGAGCGCTGATAAGGACCTCCGGAAAATCCCCCTGCGAAATTATTCCGCACATTTTTGAGCATATTGAAAACCTGGCTAGTGATCCCGTTCCCCACCATGCCCATAAAATTACCGGCACAGAAAACCTGTACCGGATCCGCGTTGGAGATTATCGCGTAATCTACCAGGTCCTGCATGAATGTCATCAAGTGACTGTAATATATATCCGGCACCGGAGTGTTGTATATCGCGGATTGTAATCGACTGTGGTAATTTTCATGTATCGTTGTGATGTTCCTCCAGGGTTTCGTTCCGGTATTTTCCAAAAAACAAACTCGCCGCAAAGGCCCCCTCCGGCCTGGCGGTCGTCCATCGCATATCCCCAAGGTCCCAAAAAATTGTCACTTCAAGAGGGAGCCCACCCCTCCACCATCGCGGCGACCCCCCTGCCCCCTCGTACCCTCCGCCCCGCAAATTCCCTATCCGTTTTTGCCATCCCGAGAGAGCGCACAGGACAAGGTTTTATGGGTAGAGTGACATAGTACGATTCGTAGATACGATGCGCACCATCAAGATTCGTAAGTTGATCAAACTGATCGAATCTGACGGGTGGTTTTTGCATCGCGAGAAAGGAAGTCACCGACAGTACCGGCATCCTGTCAAATCCGGCTTGGTAACTGTCCCTGGTCACATGGATGATGACGTGAATCCTGCAACGTTACAGAGTATATTGAAACAGGCTGGTTTGAAAACAGAGGGAACGTAAATGGTATCGTTTACCATAATCATCGAAGCGGGGAAAAGAAATTTCTCTGCATACTGCCCGGATCTTCCCGGATGTATCAGTACCGGCAAGACCGAAGAAGAGACAATCAAAAATATGAAAGAGGCAATTGAATTTCACCTTGAGGGATTACGGGAAACAGATGGACCCCTTCCATGCCCTGTTTCAAAAGCAAGAAAAGTTCAAATCTCCAAAAAATTCGAAACCACGAAAAAATCTGAAAGAAAACACTGTGCAGCAGCATAATGTGTTGGCACCATTTTTTTTTAATTCACCAGGAAGCAGCAGGCCCATTTTGACACGTTCATTGGTGACAATCGATCCGCAGCGGGGCGCACTACTGGGAATCGTTTGTCACATCAGCGAGGTCTGATGTGAGAAGAAACCCCGGGTTCTTCGAACTGGTGGCCGTGCATCGCAATTTCCTTCCTGCTCCCAGCCCACCACACATCCCGGCCGTCCGGCCGGACCCATGAGGGCCCCCTCCCTCCCCCTGCCCCCCCTCACGCACCGCCCCGCACCCGCGAGCACCAACCCGCCCGACGGCAACGTACTCTGTCAGACCGCTTCCGGCACCCCCCCTCCCCCCCTCCGGACATCTGGACCGTGGGGGGGTGGGTCCCCTCCGGAAAATAATGGGTGGGGGGGAGGTACCCCCACCCCCCCTACCCGATTATGATAACGATGCGGGAATTCACCGCGGATCCCCCGGCCACTTCCCGGGCGATTCCGCCGGTGCCAGGGTTTTTTGGTGCTACTCAAAAATGGGATAATGGGTGGCCCGGGTCCCGCAAGAAGGGGGGGAGGTCCCCCCCTCTCCCCCCCTATGAGGCAGGGGGGGTGGGCCCCCTCCGGAAAAATAACGGGAGGGGGGGTAGGGGTACCCCCCCGCACCAACGCTCCCGGCCGGACGGGTCAGGAATCTCCTCACCGTTCAATACGGAATCCTGAACCCGCGCCGGTCCCGTTGTTCCATATGGATACAATACGGGTATTGTTCCCGGTACCGTTCGCAGGCTTCTTTCCTGCAGGGGACCGGCGCCGCTGCTGTCTGCTTTTTTCCCGGTTCTTTTGCATAGCACCACAGGCTGATCGGATTTGAGTACTTCTTGTCGTCCATGAGTACTCGTTGCAGAATACGGGTATGAAGGAAAGGATGGCAGCGGGTGAAAGTGGTATGCAATAATTTCTTCCTCCGCCCCGGCAGTGGCCGGGGGGTTGGTACGGTTTTGAAAAAAAAAGTGGAGGGGGGGTAGGGCGGGAATCCCCCGTATATCGGAAAAATTTACCCCTTCAGCGAAACTTCTCCGGCAGGAAGCGGCCGCATGCACAGTTTTTTCTCATGAGCGTCCCGCATAACCTCATCAATTTTCCGGGAAGTCCCTGTAGTCTAATACGCTTCCCCGCACTGCTCGCAGATATACGCCGGTACATCCTTGATAATGATGACCTCTCCGGCAACATGTGCCATAAATTCCGTTTTCCCTTCACGGAGTTTTCCCCTGCAGAAGCTGCAACGATCCGGAATCATGATATGATCCTCTATTCTTAAGTCCGTGATCGAAACGGATTTACTATCCTGAGCCCGGGTACATGGGCAAAATCCTTCTCATTCCGGGTAACAAGCGTCGCGTCCAGGGATAATGCCGAGGCCGCGATAACAGCATCGGGGAGAGTAATGTTTATGTTTGTCCTCAGCTCGATAACGTTTTCCGCGAGCGTATCGGTGAGGGGAATGCACCGTGCACAGTCTAGAAGCCTGCGTGCCTGGTCCATCCCGTCCGGAGTGTGCCCTTTCCAGCCAAGAAGTTCGATCCTCGTAATGATTGAGATATTGAACGATTCCTGTAAAATTGAATCAACTGATAATTTTTCCGAGGGATCAAAAGCGCCGGCAAGGTAATAGATCAGGATATTCGTGTCCACCAGGTAGGTTGTCATACCCGGTCCCACTCTTTCCGGAGGGATTCGGCCACTCCTTTTGGATCTTTGATGAGATCCCGGTATACCCCGTAGTAATCCTGCGGGTTGCAGGGCTCATGTCGGGAGTTCCGGAGCTGGAGCGTCTTCTCCCAGAGTTCTATAGGAACGATGACACTCTTTTTGTTGCCTCCAGCATCGTACACGTACTGGATCTCATTCATTACATCTTCATTGTTCCTGTGAAAGAATATAGTTTTTCTCACATCCCGTGCGAGCCCCGCTCCACAATCCCCCGGGCGTTGGTCTTTTCGATCCACTAGCGTGCAATCAGAATAAAAATTTCTCAGGCCCGTCTGTTCTAATCCCATCGAATTCGACGGGATTAAAATCCGGGTTGTTGAGCTGGTCCCATACGTCAGGGAATTCAATAGCATCTCCCCCTGCGCAACACCATCCCACCAACAACATATTATCCAAAAATATCTTTCCTTAGACAATCAAATGCACCGCACCCCTCAGTATCACAATGAAAGGGGGAGCGGACCAGTCCGTACCGACCGCAGAACAAAAACCATTCCGACACAACGGAGATGAAAGTATAGTCACAACCATCCGCAAAAAAAACCAGCCGGCCCGGCAATTCCGCCATGCGCCGGATGCAGTACAGCAATCGTTGACAACATTACCCGCCTACAAACCGGGCAGAAAAATATCCCGGGGGCCCGGCCCATGAGCCGCGGAGCCCGCCCGCACAAGGCGCTCGATGAGGCGATCCCCATCGCAAAAGCACGCGGCCTCATCCAGATGGCGCTGGGCGGGCCGGAGCGGATCTTCGACATCGCGATCGTCTCGAAGATACCGGTTACGTTCGTAGGAATAATGTTCGCGCCAAAAATTCTCGCGGCGATTCCGGAGCTCGCGGAGTATTACCGGAAAGATCTCGCACGGCTCCGGCTCATCGCCCGCGACGCTGCGGTGACAATCGAGCTCTGGATCCGGTCCCGGCACGGCACGTGGAGATTTTTCCAGGTCACGCCGTCAACGCTCGTGGAGATCGATCGCGAGGGGAAGCGGCTGGAGTCGGGGCAGACGATCGCGTACCTGGCCGGGGTCGCTCTCCGGGAGCAGGGCGGGGCAACCACTGCACCGTCGTAAAACCCCTTTTCCCCCCTCCCTCCCGGGGGAGAAAATCGGAGCCCGTATTAAGCCCGGTTTCATGAGTTTTGCCTCACCCCCCATTCTGGCAGAGGCAATGTTACCCAAAAACGCGGTAATTTGTCCGGAAAAGATCGTGGTTTTACGACGGGAATTGGTGAGGCAGTATGGAGCAACGTTACAGCGGCGGGCGGCGGTGAGATCCCGGGAAGAGCAAAGGGATCTGCCCGAGAGGGGGTTTTCCGGCATTGCGCCGGGACCCCCCACCCCCATGCCAGGGGGGTCTGACCAATTTTTAAAAAATCATGGGGGGGTCCCCTGCATGCCAGGGATCATCCGTGAGATCCCGCGAGTCCCGCACGGTGTCACCTGCACCGCAGCACCCCGGCAACGACTCACCTTCGCCCCGCGTGGTTCCGGATTTATCACCTCCCGGTGTCTCAACTTGTTGAAAGATCCAGAAAAACCGGGGAACTCCAGATGAAAATCTACATGGATGTCTGCTGCCTGTGCCGGCCGTTCGATGCGAGAAGACACCCGCGTACACATCTGGAGATGGAAGCAATCGTCGCGATACTGGACCGGTGCCGGTCCGGCTGGGATCTGGTTTCCAGCGATGTTATCTCATATGAGATTCTCCAGATACGCGACCAAAGAAGGCTGATAAATATCAGGAAAATCCTCGCCCTGGCAAAAGAAACGGTTGTAATAGATGATCGGTTAGAAGGAAGGGCAGCAGAGTTTGCGGACGCCGGTATCGACGCAATGGACGCACTTCACATTGCAAGCGCTGAACAGGCCGGGGCACTTTTCCTCACAACTGATGATGCAGTTATAAAAACTATCAAGACAACAGGCATCAATATCAGTGTACGCGTCTGCAATCCGGTCGAATGGTACCTGGAGGTGAAAGATTCTTGAAAGCGAAAACACTCAATGAAGTTCATGCGGAAGGAATGGATGCGCTTTTAAAAGTACTCGGGCCTGTGGACACGATTCGCTTTCTCCGGATGTTCGATGAAGGAGAAGGAGACTATACAAAAGAGCGGAAGGCCTGGCTTAAGGAGGATGTTCACGAAATATCCCGCGAGATCCGGGAAATGAAAAAGAAGCAGGTCATCTGATTTTTTTCCTGGAATAATCACCGGTAACTGCAGACATTCTATTCATTTTTCACCTTTCATCTTCCGCGAGCCACCCGCCCGGCATCCCGCGTGCACCTCCCGCCGTGAACGCACAAACCCGCAGCCTTCCCGCGAATAAGGGGGGTGGGTCCCCGGGACGCGAAGGGGGGAGGGGGTCAGCCGCGGACCCCCCATGGTATGGGTGGGGGGTTGGTCCGGATTTGAAAATAACGGGAGGGGGGATTAGCGGGTGACCCCCCCATGCCCCGGCCTCAAAATTCCCACACCGCGGATTGTCCGGCGCAATTTTTACCTTGGGAGTCGCTCGATACAGGCACAGGTTGCTGGTACGGGAGGGGCGACCTGGCTTCGGAATTCCACCGTCTGGATTTCTTTAATGCGCCATCCTCTTTCAACCGTAAACTGTTTTTGTAATTCTTCCGGTGAAATGTTCCTTGGTACATTTGGTATGGGAAATTCAATGGCAAACTCATGGAGATAATAACAGCCATGCGGTTTCAGGATTGATGCAACTTCATCAATCAATTGCTCGCACTGGCCGGGATTGAATAAATGATAGAAGCCCGAATCAAAAACAGCTCCAAACTTTTCCCGGAGTAAGGAGGGCCTGAGTGCGTCAGCGACGTGAAAACGTAACGGTAGAGCAGTCCCATGGGGAAGGGCAGCAACCTTATCCTGGGCGTTCTTAATAGCGGATTCAACAAAATCAATCCCAAGAACCTGATACCCCAACGTTGCTAAATAAATCGCAAGATCGCCAGAGCCGCAACCGAGATCCAAAACCGGATTTTTTGGCGGAAATTTTTCAATAAGTACAGCCATCGCAGGCTGTGGTGCTCCAATATCCCAGGGAGCACTATTCTGGTACACGGTAGTGAAAAAACTCAGCGGGTCAGAACCAAATCTACTCATGATTATTCTCCAAAAAGTGTTCTGTGATATGAGCGCCTGGCAAAACGTTCAGTTGTTTTTGCATTCGTAGCTCGTCTATTCTTTGGATCCTGACAATTCAGGCCGGTCCTTCGCCCACAACTTTGGCAACGCCATTGCCATAGAATAAGTGCGGACAACCCCACCCCCATGCAACTGAGCATTTCACCAGAGATGAAAAAATTACCTGATTTTTGCCTCTGCAACGCCTGCCAGGTTTTTGAGCGTTGCATAATCGGCAGCGGTCCCGTTCGTGTACAATTCCATGTACACATCCTGTTTTGAGAAGACGATTACGTACTCGGGTGGTTCATCATTTTTATCGGAAAGTTTCATGCCCCTGCTGAAATCCCCGATGGATGGCAGGGACGGATCATCTTCAACGGACCTGTTGGCCCGGTCTTCGTCAGCCCAGTTTTTTACTAGTTGCAGGGTATCCGGGACAATGAGGGTGATATTTTCCGCAGGATAGACCGAGAGTGCCTGGTCGATAATAATACCGGACGATGCAGTCCCGTCCTGTTTCTGGTAGGCAGCAAAATACCCGCCTTTCCAGCCGTGTTCGAGCGACCAGGAACGCATCTCAGATATATTCCTGTCACCTTTCTCCAGCAGGACAAAACCCGCCGGGAGATCGGATGGCTGTAACGCCATCTCCGCGGGTGCGACCGTTGAGAGTTTCTGGGCCGGGGCAGGTGATGCAGCCGGGACCTGGGTTGCAGGGCCTGACGATGTGCACCCCGCGATTCCTGCAGTGAGAAGAAGGAGAACGGTCATGACCGTCATCACTCGGGATTTGAATTCGCTTGTCATGTCTTATGCATATCCCCCACTTACGGATGAAGGTATGCCCGGTCCGCGTTGGTACATCCCCCACTCTCCCTCCTGGGGCAACGCCCCTTCCCCCTACCCACTTCACCCAATCGCCCCCCTCCCGTGAGCACCAATCCGGCCGACGGCAACGTGCTCTGTCGGACCGCTTCCGGCACCCCCCTCCCCCCTCCGGACATCTGGACCGTGGGGGGGGTCGCCCCCTTCCGGAAAAATTCATGGGGGGTTGATGTGGTTTTGAAAAAAATAAGGGCGATCAAAAACCCTCCCAAAAAACCGCTTACCGTTTTTCATTGCAAAATCGATCAGCGATTTCTCCCAAAAAAACACACCCCGCGGTTATTTTACAAAAACCAGATCACGATCGAACCAGCCGAAAAAAGAATAAGATCAGATCTCCACAATCTCCCCGGTTGTCCCGTTGACAAAACAGTTGTACGCGACAGCGTTCATCGTGAGCCGGGGACGGGAGCGGACCGTCCCGTCAGTACTCCACGATGAGATCACGGCCGAGGTCTCAAGGAACCTGCGCCCCTCAGGGGAGCCGGGAAGAACCGGGTTTTCGCTGGCGCTCAACCCGCCATAGTTGTCGATGAGCAGGAATCTTTGTTCCCGTTCTCCGGTCCGGGCATTGAGGAAGTACCCCAGTTTGTCATTGTAGAGGTACACAATGCCACCGTCGATTGTCGCAATGATGGTATTGTCCGCAAAATCCATGTGCCGGAGAGACTGGTTGTCACTTCTGTTCACGATATGGACGGTGCTTGGGTATGGTGCTTTGGAGTAATCGATCATTGCGATCACAGCGGTCTGTTCACTGCCAGCAACCATTACACCTGTCCCAATGCCTAAAAGATCGTAGGCAAGCGCGGGATTTGGATGCATGGTGCCGGAGAAACCATTACAGGTCTCCGGCAGATGTACGCTCGTACGATCGAAATGAGGCAGGATTGCATAGGCGATGAAGAACAAAACGAGCGCTGCAACGAATACAGCACAAGCGGAAATGAGAAAGGCCCGGTATTTGTTTGCGAAAGAGAGGTGGGCACTGGTCGTTCCGGCAATAAGCGGGCCCCCGAAGAAAACCATGGCAGCGAACGGGTAAAACAACGGGTCCGGTTCATGGAGCAGGAAAATGTACCCCATGCCGGCAATAACACTGAACAGGGTACCATAAATGATTCCTGTTGACAGCGGAGTCCATCGCATTATTCTCATTATGCCTGTTTATTATAAACCATTCGCGACAGGAATTTGGGCGGATAGGGGCAGGTTTCCCCCTGGTCGTCAGGTCATGGCAAAGGAAAAATTATTCCTTTGGCGCATGCGGCGGCAGGTTCTGCTGCGCGAGCGGGATGCCGCCCGTGCCGATGGCGTCCAGCGGGTACTCGCGGACATACACAAAGAATGCCTGCGGCGGGAGTTTTGTGATCTCCGACGCGGTTTTGGTCAGTTTGTCGATCAGTTCGGCTTTCGTTTCAGTGCTTACTTTCCAGAGATCAATTGTAATAACCGGCATGGTGTTTCCTCAAAAATTATCGTCCGAAATATTCACTCACGTCCCTCATGTGTTCACGGATGGGAAGATGCTGCGGGCACTTCTCTTCGCACTCCCCGCACTCAAGGCAGCAGGAGGCATACCCCGGAATCCCGTCAGTGAACGCACCGCTGAGGGCCCAGGTGTACACCCCCGCCGCTTTCTCCTTTGCCTCGAAGGTGTATGCCTGGTTGTAGTACATGAAGCACGAAGGGATGTCCACCGCGTTCGGGCACGGCATGCAGTAACGGCAGCCGGTGCAGGGGATCTTCACGCGGGAGGCAAACGCGTCCCGCATCTTCTCAACAACGGCAAGCTCAGCGGGCGGAAGAGAATTCGCCACGCCCTGCTCAGCAATCGTAAGGTTCTCCTCAACCTGCTCCATTGCCGACATCCCGGAGAGCACGACCGTAACTTCGGGATGGTTCCAGACCCAGCGGAGCCCCCATTCCGAGGGTGTTCGCCGGACCGGGGCATCGATGAGATGCTGGTGGATTGCGGGAACGTCTCCTGAGAGGAGACCGCCCCGGAGCGGTTCCATGACAACAATACCAAGCCCCCGCTCCGCCGCGTACTTCAGCCCCTGCGTGCCGGCCTGGTTCTCTTCGTCCATGTAGTTGTACTGGATCTGGGCAAAGGTCCACGGGTACGCATCCACGATCTCTTTGAAGACGGAAAACTGGTCGTGGAAGGAGAACGCCGCGTACCTGATCCGTCCATCAGCGCGGGCGCTGTCGAGGAACTCCAGCACGCCCAGCTTTTTCAGGTTCTCCCACGTCTCGGCACCGAGCCCGTGGAGGAGGTAGAAATCGATGTGGTCCGTTCCGAGTTTTTCAAGCTGCTCATTAAGGTACCGGTCCATGTCCTCCCGGCTGGCAACGAGCCAGCTCGGGAGCTTGGTGGCGAGGAAGACCCGGTCGCGGTACCCATCGCCAAGCGCTTTGCCGACAACAACCTCGCTCTCCCCGTTGTGGTACGGGTACGCGGTATCGATGTAATTGACCCCGGCATCGATTGCGGTCCGGATCATCTCAATTGCTCTGGGTTCATCGATCTTTCCCCCGGCCTGCTCGCCCTCTGCGGGCGGCAGCCGCATGCACCCGAAACCGAGGATCGAGAGATCGTGCGGGCATTGCGGGAATTTCCTGTACAACATCGTTTCACCGTTCTCCTGGTTTAAAAAAGATCCCGCGGGGATAAAAAGGGAACAGGGACAAAAATGTCAGGAAGAGGGGGATGGAGCCACGGGCGCCCGGGGTCTTATCGGGGCTCGCCTTTGTGGAGCACGACATTAGGAGAGTCCATGAAAATTTATGTTCTGGAGAAACGCACATGAACCGATCGGGTTCGCACCCGAACGATGAAAAACACTAAACGGGGGATTTCTTTTAAGCATCCCCGATTCTGGCCCCCTCGCGGAGTACCGCGGGCAGTCTCTGGTTCGTGAAACCGGTAATGAAAGCCGCCGCGGGGCGCCCTTCGGGGCGGCGGCAGTAATCCCCACGGGGGTATGGGGGCATCAGCCCCCATAATCTATTCTTCTGGAAATCCGTTTTTCATTGAGAAAACCTGCCAGAAATCATCGATTAATCTACGATGGAGCCACGGGCTCTCTCCGCCTCGTCAGGGCATGCCTTTGTGGAGCAAGCCGCTACCGGGAATTGCGTTTGAAAACCTGGGTCAACTGAGAGGGTCAAGGGGGCTTTCCCCCGCAGGCTGCCTCCCCCTTTGGGGGAAAGAGGGGGGGGTCACACTCAGAAATTCCACTCGTACGCATCACGAATCATTTAACGAATCCGGGAAACAAAGGAAAAAACCGTACGCCTGACCGGCAAAAGAACCGGTCCAGGCAAGGTCAGTGACTTTCGTTGATCTGGTCCTGTAATTCCTCATCAGCCCAGTCTTTCAGGGACGCGAGGATCGGGACGACGGTCTGCCCGCGCTCTGTCAGGGCATACTCGACACGGGGTGGCATCGTGGGGTATTCCGTGCGGGAGATTAAGCGATCGGCCTCAAGGGCCCGGAGCTGCCGGGTGAGCATCTTCTGGGAGATGGCCGGCAGTTTTTCCTGGATTGCCATAAAACGGAGCGGGGCGTCCTTGATCTTCCAGAGAATGTGTGGTTTCCATTTTCCGCCGATCACATCCATTGCCGCCTCAAGCGAACAGACGTACATCCGTTTTTTCTGCATATCCGGATATCCGGGCGCCGGACCATTAACGGTTGCGTTTTGGTTTTCCCCCCATTCCCGGTTTTTTTACTAACGATTATGGAAGCGGTTTTGGGAACGAATATGGCAGGCAGTCATTCAGGCGCCTTGCAGAAGACCGGAATATCCTGGATCCAAATCATCAGGTTTATCGCCCGGAAAAAATAAAATCCGGCTGTTTCCAGTATGTCGTTTCAGTCTACCCTCCTTATCATCGTCCTGGTGTGTGCAGTCGTTCTTGCGTCCGGGTGCACCCAGCAGACTTCCGTGCCACAACCGGCAGCGGCAACCCCAGGTACCCCTGCCTCTGCAGGAACTCCCGCAGCAGCGGATGCAACAACCCTCGTCCCGCAGTTCGATGCCTACACAGAGATGTTGTTTGAGGAGAGCGGCGTTCCGGGAATGGCGGTAGCCATTGTCAAAGACGACAAGGTCATCTACCTCCGCACATTCGGTGTGCGGAATGTTACAACAAAAGAACCGGTCACCCCGGACACAAAGTTCCAGCTCGCGTCCATCTCCAAGGCCGTGACCGGGACCCTGATCGCGTCGATGGTGGGCAACGGCGAACTCTCGTGGGACGACACCATCGTCTCGGTGGACCCGGACTTCAGGCTCTCCGACCCGTACGTCACGCAGCATGTCACGTTCCGCGACCTCATGGCGCACCGGTCCGGCCTGCCGGAGTACGGCACCGACGAGCTCCAGTACGATTTCGGGTACTCGCGGCAGGAGATCCTGGACCGGCTCCGGTATCTCGGCCTGCCCGGCGCCTTCCGCTCCTCATACGCGTACTCCAACATCGGGATCACCATTGCGGGAATTACTGCAGCAAAGAAGGCCAAAAAACCGTTCGAGGACCTGGTAACAGAACGGATCTTCATCCCGGCCGGCATGCACAACACGAGCGCACGTTTTGCTGATTTTGCAAGCTCGGCAGACCGCGTTGATGTGTTCCCGATGCAGGCCGGGACAACGTTTGCCGGGCCGCTCAACAACGATGACGTCAACAGCCCCGCCGGCGGGGTGAGCTCCACGCTCAATGACATGGTCCGGTATGCCCGCATGCAGGCAAACGGGGGATCACTCGACGGCCGGCAGATTGTCAATGCCAGTGCCCTGCGTGAAACCCATACGCCATCGTATATCCGGTCATATTCCGGCACCGGGATGACCGGTTCCGGGCTTGGCTGGAACACCTACCTGGAAAACGGACGCACCCGTGTCGAGAAGGACGGCCTCTTCTCCCATGGCATTGCAACGCTGATAACGGTCTGGCCGGAGGAGAAGATGGCACTTGTGGTCATGACCAACCGGTTCCCGGAAGGGAACCTCGTTACCGGCAGCGTCAGCAACGGCTGGAACGAATTGTACTCTACCGGCAGGATCGAAAAGGACTGGTATGGCGATGCAGAGAAGCACCTCCAGGCAGCGTTCGATGCCATGGCGCCACAACCGGTTGAAAAGCCGGCCAACCCGAAGCCCGCCCGGGACCTTGCGTATTACTGTGGCACGTACACGCAGGACTATTATGGTACGGTCCGGGTGGTTGAAGAATCAGGAAAACTCCTGGTGTATCCGGGGCACAGCACAACGCCCTTTGCCCTTGTGCCGTATGACGGCGACACGCTCATCGAAACGAGCGGAGAGGGCATCGTGACGTTCAGCACCGGTTCCGGTGCAAATGCCCCTTCCGCATGGTTCTCGCGGTACGAGAAAACCTGGCGCAACGGCATGTTTGTGCGGGCCGGCCCGTAACTATATTTTGTTGTTCTGTGCGGGGGTTTTTCCAGGCTCCTTCCGAATTATCTTTCCAATCCGGTTATGCCGGGTATCTGCTCATTGACCCGGTCCTCCGCATAATAACCTGTTTAACCCTGCCGGTACACCAATAATGGTACATGCTCGCCCGGAAAGTAACCCCGGAAATGGTGAAGGAATGGAAGGAGACTGCCGCCACGTTTCGTCCCCGGCTGCGCCCCGGCCGGAAAACCGGCGCTGAAATCGTCGCGTACCTGGCCGGGAAATATCCTGTGCGGGAGATTCCCGCCGAATCCATCGCGGAGGTTATCGGGGACAATGTGCTCCTCAACGAATGCAATGCCATGAAACTGCCCGCGGGGAAAATGCCTGATGCTGTCGGGTTCATCATAGAGAATGCAGGGGCAGGAGAGCAGATCTATGAAACCCAGGACGAAATTTTCCGGGGAATGCCTGTTATCGTTGGCGTGGATCTCACCACCGGCTACTTCATTGTCGAGGGGAGCAGCCTCTTATGGGACGATCTCTTCGCGTTCCGCGGGCTGGACGCGGAAGACCTGGAGAATTATTACCTGGTGGCGGAATATGTTGCATGCCTCCGGCGCTTCGGCCTGTTGGATGACATAATCTCCCGCACGGACGCGTAACGCATCACCACCTCCACAACCATCAGGCAGGAACCGTTGCTGCCAACAACGGCCGCCGGCGATGCACCCTGGCAGTCCCTGTCCCCCGAAGGCGAATTTCAAAAAGCCAGTTGCGGCTTCCGGGATGATCTGACTTTCCGGTAATCCCGGTTTGGCGAAGGCATTTTTAAAACGAAGTTTTCCATAACCAAAAAAATTTGGCAAGGAATATCATATCCCGCTCCCAACACCGGATCATGCCCGTCCTCCCGCCCCGGCAGAGCGAAACGATGGTCCTTGCGGTTATCTGCCTTGCCGTCTTCATGGCAGATCTCGATTCATCGATCGTCAACATCTCGCTCCCGACCATTGCCGATGCCTTCCACGTGGACCTGGGCGTGGTCTCCTGGGTCGTGATGGCCTACCTTCTCGTGGTCACCGGCCTGATGCTCGCGTTCGGGAGGCTCGGGGACATGCTGGGGCTCTGCCGGGTATTCACCGGGGGGCTCATCCTGTTTACAGCAGGATCCTTCTTCTGCGCTCTCTCGGGATCCATCGGGGTCCTCATCGCCTCCCGCGTGGTACAGGGAATCGGGGGAGCAGCCATCCTTGCCATTGCCCCGGCCCTCCTCGCTGCCAGCCTTCCTGCGGAGCGGCGCGGCCGGGCGCTGGGCATCATGATGACGGTTGTCTCGTTCGCGATCGCGGCCGGGCCGATCCTCGGGGGGTTCCTGACTGAGTATGCCGGCTGGCCATGGATCTTCATCATCAACGTCCCGGTCGGGATTGCGGCAGCGATCCTCTCCTTCCGAATCGCGGGTGGCGATCCGGTCCCGCATCAGGCGGGGCAGTTCGATACGGCCGGTGCGGCACTCATCCTCCTTGCCTTAACAACGCTCCTCTACCCGGTCAGCCAGGGGCTGTATCTTGGCTGGACATCCCCGGTTGTTGCCGGGTGCCTGCTGGTATCGCTCCCCGCGTTCGTTCTCTTCTGGGTCCATGAGCGCCGATGCAGGAACCCGCTTGTCGACCTGCGCCTCTTTTCGTCGCCTGCCTACCTTCGCGGCAACATTGCCGGCATGCTCATCCTCCTCGCGTTTGCCGGTGCCATCTTTCTTCTGCCGTTCTATTTCGAGCTGGTCCGTCTCACCCCCACGGACATCGTGGGCCTCTTCCTCGGGATCCCGGCCGTTGCTCTCATCGTCTGCGGTCCGGTTGCCGGCCGCTGGTCCGACCGGTACGGGTCCCGGGGGCTCATGGCCGGTTCAGCTGCGCTCTCCGCTGCGGCCATGTACCTCTGTTCACGCCTCGATGCATCGTCCGATATTTTCTTCCTGGTCACAGTCCTCGTCCTGCTCGGGGTCGGCATCGGGCTTTTTGTCCCGCCCAACATGCGGCTCATCCTTGGTTCCGGCGGGGCGGAGAGCGGGGGTGTTGCCTCTGCCGTGATGATGACCATCCGCACGGCCGGCGCCCTGTTCGGTGTCGCGGTCTCTGGCACGATCGCGGTGCAGGCGGTTGCCGGTCCTGCGGCAGGACCGGCGCTGGCCGCGTCCTCCGGCCAGATCCTCCCGGGAATCCAGGCCGCGTTCCTTCTCGGCGCAGTCATCTGCCTTGCGGGTGTCCTCATCTCCCTTGCAACGCCGGAACCGGCACCAGCGCCGGCTTCAGCGTAGGGGAATGTGGCGGACACCCGGGGGCCTGATCCGTTGTCCGCATCGTCCCTGGTCCGGCCAGGTTCCGGCAAAGGAGATGGCATGCCACGAAACACTAATCTTCCATGTCCGGATGATCGCGCGTCCTTGTTTTTTATTCGGCCATGAAGCGATCACGAAGTGGAGCAGGTCACATTTTACGGGCCAGCCTTTTTGCGGGTTACCGTTCCGCGTGAACCCCTCTGCCCGGATACACTAACCAATATTTACTAAATAACCAATAGTTATAATATAACCGAGAGTTACAATACACTATGACAAACCCCGGGCAGAATCCCGGATGAGTGAAGGACATGGATATCAGATCAGTAAGACCGGTATTTTTCTCGCCAACGAAAACAACAAAAACCATGGTCGCCGCCATTGCCCGCGGATGCGGGTGCGACAAGGAAATGCTGGATATCACCCGGCCAGGTGCCCGGACACAACATCTGGCATTATCGGAGCAGGACCTGCTCATCGTTGGTGTGCCGGTGTATCTCGGGCGGATCCCGGCGCTTGCAGCGGAATGGCTGCGCACGATCGAGGCGCACAATACGCCTGCGGTATGCGTGGTCGTGTACGGGAACCGGGCGTATGAGGATGCTCTTCTTGAGCTGAGTGATCTCCTGACCGGATGCGGGTGCAGGCCGGTTGCCGGCGCTGCCTGTATCGGTGAGCACTCCTTTTCAACACCGGGTGCGGTAACCGCAGAGGGCCGCCCGGATACCCGCGACCAAAAACTCGCAGAAGCATTCGGGCGGGATGTCTGTGCAAAACTCCCCAGCATCCCATCGCCCGACACGATCCCCGTTCTCGCACTTCCCGGGTGCCACCCGTACCGGCAGGAGACCTGTCACCCGTACAAACGGGGTACACCCTTCTGGAATGTTGATTTCATCGCGGTTGGCGATTCCTGTACCCGGTGCGGGATCTGTGCAGAGGGCTGCCCGGTCGGCGCAATCGATCCTGCCGACAGCCGGAAGATCGACACGGAGGCCTGCATCACGTGCTGCGCCTGCATCCGCAACTGCCCGGAACATGCAAAGTCAATAAAACCCGGGCTGGTTAAGGATGCATCGCTGCGGGTTTTTACCCTTAACAAAGAACGAAAGGAGCCGGAATGGTACCTCTGATGCCACGATTGCACATGGAAGATCAGAAACGAAAAATCTCCTCCTGCACTACCGCAGACCGGACGTTACAACTTCGCATCAGGACCTTGAGAGGAAACCATGGCAATAACTGACCGGAGATTACGGGAAAAAGAACAGCGGAAGACTGAAATCATCGATGCCGCCGAGCGTCTCTTCTTTTCAGGAAGATATGAAGATGTTTCCATGGATGAGATCGCCCGCACGGTTGAACTGAACAAGGCCACCCTCTACCTCTACTTTGAGAACAAGGAGGCATTGTTCGCAACCATCGTTCTCCGCGGTGTCCGGATCCTTGAGGAAAAGTTTCGTAAATGCAGCAAACGAGAGGCTCCCGGCATTGTCAGGGTTGCCCTGATGGGCCAGGCTTATTACCGGTTCTCGCAGGAATACCCGGAATATCTCCGGCTGATTCATTTTTACGGGTCTGAACGATTTTCAGAAGAGAATCCCTATACTGCGGGGATCGGAAAGGGGTATGGCACCTGTCGCAGTCTGCTGCAGGATGCCATACGGGAAGGAATTGAAGATAAGACTATCCGAAACGATATTGATCCGTTTCTTGCCTCGATGTACCTCATGATATCATTCATGGGGATCCTGTCCATGGAAAACAAATGGAAACTCGTGATCGCGGCAGAGGGATTCAGCAACGAGCAGTTCACGCACGAATTCTTCCGGTTCATCTTACCGGCACTCTCCCCGGCAGAAAATTCTCATAGAATGGATATGAAGGATTTTGCCGCATACGGGTTCTCATTCACCGAACCGGTGGCGCCCGCAAAGAAAAAGCGAAAAAGATCCTGATCTCTCTTTTGTGCCGGACGGGTGGGTAAAGCTGATTTTCCTCTGCCCGGGAAAAATTTTAATACGGATTTTTGCTCTGGTGAAACGCACATGAACGCGAGTTCACACCCGAACTATGAAAACTGTAACTCATTTTTTGGGGGAAGATTACCCCGCCTCAAAGTCTCTTGCGAGGCACGGCGGGGCGGATTACCGGGTATGATATGAAACCGAATTGAGGCCGCCACAGGCGCGCCCCGCGGGGGTGGCGGCAGGAATCGTAATCGGGGGTATGGGGGTTTCAACCCCCATAATCAATTTTCTGATAATCCGTTTTTCATGAGAAATGTTAACCACCCTTCTGAATTCGATTGCGATGAAGCCACGGGCGCTCGGGGTCTCGTCGACCCTCGCCCCGTGGAGCATGAACGAGGCTGGGGATTTATGAGTGAAAATTGCAAAATGGGGGTCAAGGGGTATCGCCCCCGCATGCTGTCTCTCTCTCTGGGGGAGTGAGGGGGTCACCTTCACAAATTCCACTGGGCGTTTCAAAAAGGATTTTGACAGAGCCGGATTTTTGTATCAGTGATATTCTGACGGATTATTCCGCCTTCCGTGAAGGCACCGGGTTTCCGGCATACTGGTACATCAGCGAGATTACTGCCGGCATGATCAGGATTGCCCCGCACAGCGAGAACCCGACCGTTATGACCGTGGTGATCCCGAAGTTCGAGATGATATTGAACTCTGACAACATGAGCGCAGCAAACCCGAAGACCGTGGTCAGGCCCGAGACCGTGATCGCGGTGCCGATCTTCTGGACACTCATCTGGATCGCTGATAAGAGGTCAAGACCCCGTTCGAGTTCTTCATCAACCCGCTCCATGATGAGGACCGTGTACTCGGATGCT
Source organism: Methanomicrobiales archaeon HGW-Methanomicrobiales-3 (assembly GCA_002839605.1). GTDB lineage: Archaea > Halobacteriota > Methanomicrobia > Methanomicrobiales > Methanospirillaceae > Methanoregula. The sequence goes on from PGYK01000008.1 coordinate 106,175, forward strand.
ACACCGATGGTCATAGACCCGAGCACGGCAGTAAGGGGCGTGTACTCAAGGCCCAGCAGATACATAATGGCGCCGTTCCACCCGACAATGGCAACGATGGGGATGAGCGGCGAGATCGCGTGGATCCTCCGGTACACGATGAGCAGGAAGACGGCAATGAAAACAAACCCGAGAACCGTCATCAGCGTCTTGGAATTGTCGATATCCTCCATTAAGACCGAGAACATCTCAAGCGTCCCGGTGATTTGAGCAGAATCACCGGCCGGCTGGTAGTACCACTCCAGGTCCTTTTCGACGGTCGCTATAAGAGACCGGGCCTGCGACATCTCAAGGTCGACTGTCGAGAACTCAAGCACCGTCTCCATCTTCCCGTTCAGGTACCGGTCCCGCGTCTCGGCCGGAATACGGTCAATCGTCTCCTGGATCCCGCGGGGAGTCTCTGGCAGTGTTCCCCCATTATAAGCGGCAATGAGTGTGGCAATACTCGTCACTCCCGTGATGCGATCGTTCCGGTCTACCTCATACTCCCCGAATTTTTGGATCCATTCAAGGGTCACCGGGTCCATGACGTTCTGTCCCGATATCACGACAGGAATCGTGCTTGTTGCACCCATGGTCCGGGTCACCTTGTTCATATCCAGGAGTGCGGGCATTTCAGGAGGGACAAAGGTCTTCTCGTCAGCGCTGATGGGAACCTCGTTGTCGAGCTGGAATCCTACCACTGCCACCAGGAAGACCAGCAGGATGATGGGAACCGGGTGTTTTGCGATCATGTACGCGATCTTTCCAAGGGCTGCATCATACTTCTGGATGAACGGGGTTGTGGAATGGTCTGTCGCTTTGGCGGTATGCTCTGTTCCGCTAGCGCTGGTTCCATCCGCTTCCATTGTCCTGGCACGGTACCTGAAGAGGATTGCAAAGACCGGGATGATGATGAGGGCGGCAAGGTAGCAGGACATCACCCCTATCGTGCAGGTGATCCCAAAATCGCCCACCATCGGGATGGGCCCGAGCACCATGCTGATGAACCCCATCGAAGTGGCCAGCATGGCGACCAGTACGGCCGGTCCGGTTTTGGTTACCGTGGTGATGACCGCTTCTTTGAGGGAGGTCTTTTGCACCTCCTCGTCCAGGCGGGAATGGATCTGGATGGCATAGTCGATTCCGATCCCGATGAGGACCGGAAATGCCCCGATCACCACCATGCTGATGGGAATTCCACTCAGCCCCATGAACCCGAAGGTCATGATAAGTCCTGAAGCCACGACTACGACCGGCAGGATCTGGTACCGCACATGGGAGAAAAGAGTAAAGACCGCAAGGACCATCAGGAGCATGGCAGCCAGGATCAGGATACCCATCGAAGAGCCCATCGCCTCTTCCATCTCCTGGGAGAACGCAGCTTCTCCGGAGATGATGACGTTCATTCCCGGTGGCGGACCAGAGAGCGCAACCATGGATCTGACCGAGGTGAGAACCTCCTTTTGCCGGTCATCCGTGAGCCCCGGCTTGAGGGTGATCACGCTGATGGTCATCATCTTGGAGGGCATGTACCGGGCAACAACTTCCGGAGGCGACCGGTCCAGAATCGCATTCACCTCGGCTGCCGAAGCGGGAAGTGTCCCTCCGTTGCCGTCCCGGATCATATCGACCACGCCCGAGACGCGTTCAACGGATGGCTCGTTTTTGATATCGTTCTGGAGCCTTTCGATATACTGCAGGTTCGCCGGAGCCGTAATGTCATCGGTCTCAAAGATGAGCATCATGGCATTGGAGCCGTAGGTGTCAGTGTAATGGGCAAGCATTGCCCCGCGTGAAGAGTCCTTGTCAAGATAGGTATCGTTACCTGTCTGCATTGCAACCAGCGAAAGACCGAAGATCATGACAAGGAAGAAGAGAGCAAAAACTCCGGCAACCACCAGGGGCCGGGTGGTAATCTCGCTTGCCAGCCATTCAAAAGGATTTTTCATCGGACAGTAATCCCTCGCAGGTTGTTCGTGATTGCTGACAGGGCAGGCAGTGGGGGTGATGCACGGTTTTGAGTGCGTCACCGCTCTGCCCGGCGGAAAAAATGCTGTCAGGTTTCCTTACTCTTTCTATTCAGGAAGCGTTATTAATCATGTGATGGATGGCCTGCCGTGAAATTTTACTCCCATTTTGTCCGCCCTGATGCCCGGTTATGGTTAAAAAGCTGCCGTGGAGCACCAGCGATGAAACACTCGTACAGAATCGCGTCCGGGATTTTTGCAGGGATGAGTAAAAAGTTCGTGCTGTGGGCGCCCGGAAAAACCGCGGCCGGGCGGGGCTTTTGGCCCGCGAATAGTAAAAAAAGATACATCCATCGGCTCTGTAGAAATCCTGACCACCCTTCTGGATTCGATTGCGATGGAGCCACGGGCGCTCGGGGTCTCGTCGACCCTCGCCCCGTGGAGCATGAACGAGGGGGGGTCAAGGGGGATCGCCCCCTTGGGCTGCCTCCCTCCTCTTTAGGTAGAGAGGGGGTCACCTTCACAAATTCCACTGAGCGTTTCAAAAAAGGATTTCAACAGACCCCATCCATCCACGCTGCTTTAAAAAAGGGGGCGGAGGATCTTTTGTACTTCTGGTGAGAGGAACCCGTACAGCGACCCGGCCATAACCGGCAGCCACGCGAGGATCTTTTCCCGTGACATTCCCGTTGCACCGCAGTATTTGGCAAGGTGCATCTCGCTTAAGTCTTTCCGGTCCATCATGAGATAGTCCATGTAGCTCCTTGCAACATCCGCAGCCGGGTCCCCAACGGCCACCTCGGCCCAGTCAATAATCTTGTAGCCCGTCCCGTCATAAAGGATGTTGCCGCCGTGGAAGTCCCCGTGGAGGATGGCATAGCCGTCAGGAAGTTGTTCGAGCATGGATATGAGTTTTTTTCGTTCGGCATCGTCAAGACCGGGGGCTGCCATGATATTTCCCGCAAGGACGAGCTTGATTGGCCGGAAGCTGGTGGTGGAGACCTTGTGCATCGCCACCTGTAGTTCCACTACCTTGTCGAGACACTCGCTGGTCTTTTCGGGGGACCGGAACATCACATCTGCGAGCGACTCGCCTTTAACCTGGTCCATGATGAGCGTGGTCCGGCCAAGGAACGTCTCGACACCGTACACTTTCGGAACCGGGATGCCCTGCTCCTCGACAGCGACCAGCGTGAACGCCTCCTGGAAGACCTGCCGGGGGGGTTGGCCGGGCCGGTACACTTTTGCTACCTTACCATCGCGGGCGTAGACGACCGCGGACATCCCGCTGCCAACCTGTTCGCCATAACGTTTCCTGAACTCTTCGTCGTTCTCGGGTGTCGGGGTATTTTGTGTGGTGTCTGCCATAGGAATGTCCTGCCTTGATTTCGGGAAGGTCCGGTATATCTTTGTAGTATGCAGTGTTCATTCCTAAATTCTTCGATCGGGTGTGGGGGACTATTGCAGATGTCACGCGAAGGAACAAAAGCAAGAAAGGTTCCGGAGGACCGTGCATGAACAAGTTTTCCGGTGAGAGGGAAAATATTTGGATGCTTGGCACAGAAGAAAAGCGGACGAAAATTTTCCCCTGCAATGCGATGGGGCCACGGGCGCTCGGGGTCTCATCGACCCTCGCCCCGAGGAGCATGGCTGTGTTTCGGGCTCTCTTGTGAAAAAACCAAAACGGGGTAGTGATCAAGTGGGGGCGTCCGCACATGTCACCCCCTCCGGGGAAGAGGGATTCTTCTTCTCTCACTCCTTTGGATGAGTATAATGATGTTCACTCCAGAACCGTATCGAAAAAAGTCACATTAAAGCCGCCGCGGGAGCGCCCCCGCGGGGGCGGCGGCAGGAATCGCTGTCGGGGGTATGGGGGCATCAGCCCCCATAATTGATTTTTTTGCATGATTTTCATGAGAAAACCTGGTATTTTGGATGATTCCTATCTCTTCCCGCCACGTTATCTCCCGCAGGGGGTGGCCGGGTGTGCGATGATTGGACGAAGCCGGTTACCGATACGCCGTCTTTATCGCAAAAGCCGGGGAAGGCCACGATTGTGCGGGGCGAAGTGGTTACGAAAGTCCCCCAAAGCATCTGAAAAACCACCGGCAATCTTTCCAGAGCCAAAAAAAAGACCTGCCTCCCTCATTCCGGTATCGGCAGCGAGCCGAGGATGTATGCGAGGAGGAAGAGGAGCAGGCCGTTGAAGAAGAGGATCGTTGCGGTAACCAGACCGGGGATGAGGCCCGGAAGCAGCATCGAGAGACCAAAGAGGATCCCGATGATGTTGAGCGCTGTCTGGGTGATGAGCAGGTTCCGGACCGGCGCCGGCAGCACGACCGGCTCTTGTGGCGCCGTTCTCATGGCCAGCACCATAGGCACGACCCGGCCGGCAAGCAGGACGAGGCTGCCGATCAGGTTTAAGAGCCCGAGCATGATCCGGAGCAGGTCGGTGAGGGTCCCCGGGACGATGCAGGAGTACACGCCCATTGCCACGAAGACGAGTCCAATCGTGACAAGGAACCACGAGCGCCTGAACGTCCCGAGCGGGGTCTCGCCCATGGCAAGGATCTGGATGGCCATGACAACGAGCAGAAGCCCGAGCTGGCCGTCAGGGGAGAACGGGATCATGCCGAAGTTCACCGGAACAAGCAGGATGGCGAGCAGCGCGAGGAGTACGCCAAGGAAGATGAGGAGGGCTGTTGTGAGCGGGAGGGGTGCGTTTCGGAAGAGCACATTCCGTTCAGATGAGTGTCCTTCCTTGGCGATCCCGGGTTTTTCCGGGTACTGCCTGGTGACCGCCTCGATGCACCACGCAAGGCAGAAGAGAGCTGCTGCATCGATGATGAGGAAGACTGCCGTGAGCGTATCGTTTGCAAACGCGGGGACAAGCGTGACAAGGCCGAGCAGGAACGCCATGAGATACACGAGTGCACAGGCCGCGGTCAGCTGCCGGAGGACACCCGGGACGCCAAGCCAGAGGGCCGCCTTGTCCTTGTGCAGGAAGAGCTGGAAGAGGAGGACTGCCCCGCCAAGAGTGAGGATACCCCCGACAAGTACCCGGACAATGCCGGAGAGGAAGCCGGGGATGAAGCACGAAAGCATCCCGACAATACCTGCCGCGATCCCGATGATAATGACAAGCCACGTCCGCCGGACATCGCCAAGCGGGGTCTTTCCCATCGTGATGACCTGCAGCGCAACGATGACGAGGAAGAGGCCATACGTGCTGTCCGGGGCATACGGGAGTGCTCCGGCCGTGATTGAGAAGAGGAGCAGCCCGAAGAGGCCCATGAAGATACCAAGGACGAGCAGGATCACGGACTCGAGCGTGAAATTAAATTCCCCGGACGGGGCCGGTGCGGTGTCGTTTGTCATGGAAGTGCAGTCTCCGGTTTCCGGTGCAGGATGATGGCGGCCGGCTGTCGTCCTGTGTCCGGATTATGCTTGTGAAATCTTTCACCGATTCTATTTCTCGGTTTTGGATTGATTTTTGGTGATTGTGCACTATTCACCAAACGTCCGGTAACCCAAAAACAAATCGCATTGCGGTTCCCGCTGATTCTGAAAAAGCCTCTGTTTCCACTGCCCGGGCAATCATCGGTTGCGATAGTGCCGTATTCGTGTACCCGTGTGAGGGAGTCGGGGAGTTTCCTCTCCGATTACGTGTTATTAAAAGGCAGATCCTCTTAAGAAAAGTCAAATGTAAATCAAGATATAGGGCGGTAATCAAACGAAGTCCCAAACAGGTTTTTGGAGACAAGAAGAATGCGCATCAGCGACAAAGATGACGGGTTGACGCATCGCATGCCTGCCCATTTCCGGCAATGGCCTCCTTCCGACGGAGGGGTATGCCCCTACGATGACTGCACGACCATTGAGATCCGGTACCTTACCGATGAACAGATACTCCGGCAGTATGTGCCGGAGGAGTTCTCGATCCCAAAGCCGGTTGTCATGATCATGTACGAGAAGTGCAGCGGCGTACAGTGGATGGGTGGATCGCAGTACTCGCTCATCACCGTCTCGGTGCCGGTACAGTACGTGGCAGGGAAGGAGCCAGTCGACGGCGTCTATCATCTTGTTCTCTGGGAGGACAAGGCAGAGCCCATCCTTGGCGGGCGCGAGGAGGCGGGCATGCCCAAGATCTTTGCCGACATCCCCGAATACCGCAGAATGGTTGATGGCCTATCGGTGAATGCCAGCCACGAGGGTCGGACGTTTTTTGCAATGGAGCTTGCGATTGTGCGGGAGTACGCGGCAGAAGAACTCGCGGCAATAAACAAAAATAACGGCAGGATGGTCCAGTTCGGCTGGCGCTACATCCCCAAAGTCGGACCGTATCCGGGGCCCGCCCTATCAGAGGCAACGTACTACCCGGTGGACAATGCGTACACGTCTGCATCGGTCTGCACGGGAACCGTTACATGGGCCGTGCCCACACGGCAGCAGCACCCGACGCAGTATGACATCATCGCTGCGCTTGCCGCCCTCCCTGTACGCGAATACCTTCCGGGATCGCTGCGGAAGGGATCGAGCACGATGAGAATGGACCTTGCACGGTCTCTCCCGTGAGGTGAAGAGATGACAGATGTTTTTACAGGAAAGATTGCAGTCGTGACCGGGGGCACCTCCGGAATCGGCTACGCGGTAGCAGAAGAGTTGTTAAAACGCGGCGCGACCGTCTGGGTTATCGGCAGCCGGCAGGAGAGTGTTGAGAAGGCGAAAGTGTCCTTTGCCGCGTATACGAACGCGAGGTTTGCGGCCGTGGACGTTCGTAACAATGCCGCGGTTGAGAAGATGGTACAGGACTGCGTCCAAAAGGATGGCCGGCTCGACTACCTCTTCAACAATGCCGGCATCAGCCAGAAGAACCCGTACGAGGAAAGCACCCTTGATGACTGGAAGGAGATGATCGACATCAATCTTTGGGGTGTCATCTACGGGATCAACGCGGCGCTCCCGGTGATGCGGGCGCAGAAGTCCGGCCACATCATTAACACCTCCTCGGTTGCCGCGCTCTTTGGTACCCCGTACCAGTCCCTGTATGTTACGACAAAGAACGCGGTGATCGGTCTGACGGACTGCCTGTATTACGAGTATCTCCCACTAAACATCGTCTTCACAGCGGTCTGCCCGGGTGATGTTGCAACGCCGATATTCAAGGGGCGGATACCCGAGGGTGCCGTTCCGGTTGAGGTGGCCGCCCGGATCATCCTTGACGGCGTGGCACAAAAGGAACGCATGGTTGTCTTCCCGGAATTTATGCGCGAGGTGCTGGAGAAGTGCAAGGATCCGGTGTTCCGGGACATGGCACACAAACAGGCCGAGGCGGATACCCGCGCAATCTTCGAGTCTCCGGAGTACCGGAAGTTCAAGGCAGCGCAGAAGAATCTGCGGTAACCATACGGAGACCGTAGGCGGGCAACCGGGTGTATGCCCGTGGAATGAGTTGTACATGTACTAAAAAGGTGAAATCTATGACAGATGTTTTTGCAGGAAAGATTGCAGTCGTGACCGGGGGCACCTCCGGAATCGGCTACGCGGTAGCAGAAGAATTGTTAAAACGCGGCGCAACGGTCTGGGTAATCGGCAGCCGTCAGGAGAGCGTTGAGAAGGCGAAAGTGTCCTTTGGCAGGTATGCGAACGCACGGTTTGCGGCCGTGGATGTAACCGTTGCCGATGAGGTACGGGGGATGATCGAGACCTGCGTGCGGGAGTCCGGTCGTCTCGACTACCTCTTCAACAATGCCGGCATCGGCATGACGCACCCGAGCGCGTACCTGACGCTCGACATGTGGAAGAAGGCCGTTGACCTCAACCTCTGGGGGGTCATCTACGGGATCCATTTTTCCCTGCCGGTCATGCTTGCGCAGAAGAGCGGGCATATCGTGAACACCTCTTCCCTTGCCGGGATCCTCCCCCTGCCTTCCCAGACCGTGTACTGTGCAACCAAGTTTGCCGTCACGGGTATGACCGAGGCGTTGCGCTACGAATATGCAGATTATGGCATCGCGTTTACGAGTGTCTGCCCGGCCAATGTCGCAACTGCAATCTTTGGCAAAGCCGAGGTCCCAAAAGAGGCAATTCCGGCCGATGAGGCGGCGCGGACGATCCTTGCAGGTGTTGAGAAGAAAGAGGGGATCATCATCTTACCGGCATTTGCAAAAACCCTGTACGAACGCCTCTCAAAAGACCCGGAACTGAAGGAAAAGTTCATGCTCGAGTATGCGAAGCGCCGCAACGAAGGATGGGTAAAATGTGTTCCCTACCTGGGTGTCCCGGATGATATCCTGGAAATGAGCCGGTAAGATCCATGGTGTAAAAGACCCGGGCAGAACCCGGGTATGCCTTTTTTTACAACCGGAAATCTCTCCATCCCGGATCCTTTGTGTATTTCTTAATTCCCTCCGGGTTTTCATCATTCCCATTCGTGATGCATACCTCATCACCAACACGGTGTTTTAGGGTACTGGCACATTCGTTTCCGGAGGGATAGCAGGGATGGTGATCGCGCGGGTGGGTACGCAGCCTTTGAGTGGGTAAAAGCGGCAGGTGAGGGTCCTTTTTTCCGGCCGGGCACAGCATCCATCCCGGAAAAAGAACAGCATTTATCCTTTTAAGATACCAACGAACGATCGATTTATGCGAAACATTGTCCTCATCGGTATGCCGGGTTCCGGGAAGAGCACGGTCGGCGTCCTGCTGGCAAAGACCCTGGGCAGGAAGTTCATCGACACGGACATCCGTATCCAGGAGGCCACCGGCCGGCTCCTGCAGGAGATCATTGACCATGACGGGGTCGAGGCTTTCCTCAAAATCGAGGAGGATACGGTTCTTGCCCTCCACCGGCACCGGGCAGTCATCGCTACGGGCGGCAGCGTGGTTTACAGCCGCAAAGCCATGGAACACCAAAAAGCGCATGGCGTTGTCGTGTACCTGCAGGTATCGTTTGATGAGATTGAGCGCCGGCTCAACAACATCACCACGCGGGGAATCGTGCTTCACTCTGGCCAGTCTCTCCGTGACCTGTTCGATGAGCGGGTCCCGCTCTACGCGCAGTACGCGGATATCACCATCAACTGCACCGACAATCATTTCGAGGACTGTGTCAGGAAGATTGTCCATGAGCTGAAGACGTTTTAGAGAGAGCTCCGGCTGACATTCTGAATCTGAACAATCGGGTTCCACCTCACGGTGTGCGGCACAAAGGATTTACACCCAGAGCACGACCTCAGCGTGACCAGTTATGACGTATCATCCCGGCCCTGCGGAAATCCTCATCATCCTCATCGTTGCCTCTTCCCTTGCGGGGTGCACTGCAACAACCCCGCCGGCACCGGAGACCGGCTCGGTCCAGGTTACGTCATCTCCTTCCGGAGCGGAGGTCTATCTTGATTCCGAGTATCGTGGCACCACGCCGGTCACCATCCCCTCAGTAGCAGCCGGCAACCATATCGTGGAGGTACGGCTCACTGGTTATGAACGCTGGACTGCACCGGTTACGGTCACGACCGGAAGCACCGCCACGCTTCCGGCCCTGCTCGTTCCCATCCCTGCAACCCTCCCGGTCACGTTTGCTCCTGCAAAAAGCGTGACTCCCCCGCCCGGGACCCCGCAGATTCATGTGGACGGGTACTGGACGTACCCGCCAGGAACTGATACAACGGTCAATCCGGTCCTGCTCATTATTCATACGGAGGCTTTCAATGTTGGCTCGGGCGATGCCCGCGAGGTAACGGTCTCGGCCAACCTCTGGTATGAAGGACGCATGGTCTGCTGGAACACGGTGTACCTCGGGACGCTCCTTTCCGGTGGCCATGTTGCACGGGACTCGATGGTCTCGTGCACGCTGCCGTCCCCGATAACCAGTGCGGATATCAGTATCCGGTTCGACAACCTTGTCGTCAGCGCGTAGGGCGGGGGATTCTCCGCTCACTTTTCCGGATGGGTAAATTTTCGCCCTGATGAAATTATCCATAAGCCCAGCCACTATCAGGGCTTCTTTTTGGTCTCCGACATCTCTTCAGACCAATTCCCAAAAAAAGTACATCTGCCCACAGGATGTTACCTGCGGGATTATTTGCTGCTGTCGTACCCGCACCGCTTGCAGCGGTAGGAGCCGTCAGGCTTCTCTACGATATTGGGATCCTGGCACCGGTCACAGATCGCCCGGTCCTTCTTCACCCGCAGCTTCTGCGGTTGTTTCTCGATTGGTTCATCCATAAGGATTGATTGGCAGGAAGGCTCGATAAAGATATTCGTCTGGATCCTCTACCCGCACCCTTATGCCCCTCCCCGCCCAATTCCTTACCAATCAATGTCTCCTGATTCCGAACCGACCCGGCTCCCCGTGCCGGATACCAATCCCGTTCCCGAATACATCTCAGAAGTCTGGCTCGACCTTGACTGGTCCCCGTGGGTACCGTTCGATGCCCCGCGGGAATTCTTCTACATCCCAAAAGAACCCGGCGTCTACCGCATACGGCCGGCAGGTGAGGACTTTCTGATGTATATCGGAGAGACCGGCCAGTCCCTGCACAAGAAACTCGCCGAGTTCCGGCAGGCGCTGCGGCGCGCGGACCTGATGCCCTGGAGTGACCCGCACGAGGCAGCACCGTGCCTGTGGGCATACTGGGTGGAATGGGCGATTGAGAGATCCCGTGAAACGTCAAAAGATCCAATCCCTGGATCTGATGATGAACCGGACCCGCCAAAGCCGGTGATGTTTGAATTCTCTGCAGCCCCGCTTGACGCGTCACCGGCCGGTCGCAAGGGGATGGCAGCCTTCATGCTCTACCGGTACCGGCAGGATCATGGCGAATCCCCGGTCTGTAACTTCGGGCGGTTCCACCCCCGGTACCGGAGGTCATCCACCCGCAGGGAAGGGCGTCGCGGTGCAAAACTGGAAGATGGGCAGAAGGATAACCCGGCAGGTTTTTTAAGCATCCCGCCGCTTCCTGTTGAAGGCACCTGCGGAAGCAGCGACTGGATGGGTCTTGAGTGGAGCACGAAAACCGCCCTCACTCCCGAAAACGTTCACGAGGTTGCTCATGGTGCCGGCCTGTATCTCATAACTGATGCAGTTTCTCAGGAGATCCTGGATATCGGCCAGTCTTCCGATCTCAGGAAGCGCCTCCTGGATGAGTGTAAAAAGGACCGGGAAGGCCGGGGGCTGGAGTTCTCGTTTCAGATTGTCGGGGAGTCTGTCTTCCCTCACAATCTCAAAGAACTGGAATGCGATCTTATCGGGAATTTCTTCGAGCAGAACCGGATGGCGCCGGAGTTGCGGTACCGCAATACCCGGTAACTGTTTTTTGAATAATCAGGGATGAACCGGGTGAGCTTGTACCGGGTCCTCCAGAAGTAATTTCCTAAAGGATAAGCATCACGCAGAGCATGATGCCGGTGAGAAGGGTGAGGATAAGTGCAACCGGGGCCACTTTCCTGATAACTTCGCCCTCGATTCCCAGTTTATCGATGACTGCTGCGGCATTAAGGATCTTGGCAATGGCAACACCGGAGGCAATCCCCCCGCCAACCGCGTGGGCCGCATAGACCGGCATGAAATCAAGGTGCAGAACCTCGGTGGATTTTTGCAGGATCCCGTAGAACATCACGTTCGATGACGTCTCCGAGCCGGAGATGAAGGAACCGAGTATGCCCAGCGTCGGGCTGACGAGCGGAAAGGCAATCCCGAAGAAGAGGGCGAGGGAGAGGCCGATCACCGCGTTCATGTTGAGCGCGTCTGTTCCTGGTGTTGCAACAAGCGCCCCGTTTATCACCGACTGGCCCGACCAGTCCATGACGAATGCGATTGCAAAGAAGACCATGGCGGCAAGGGTTGGGCTCCATGCCCGCTTCATCCAGAGGGAGAGGATCCCATAAGCCTCGTTCCGGCTCCGGATCAGCAGCGGGGCGGAGATGAGTGTGCTGACCAGCACCCAGAAGTATGCCTGGTTGAGGAGTTTTAAGTCAACAATTTTCCCTGCTGCAACGGTCACCACCTGGGCCGGGCCAAGGATACTGTACAGGCCGGCCTGGATGATCGGGATACTGATGATGACGGCAAACAGGACAAGCAGAATCCAGGGGAATGCCGCTTTCCAGAGCGGCATGCTGCCCGGGGGGACCTGTTGCTGCGGCGCAATGGTAATTTCCGGGGCACGCCGGCAGCGGAGAGTACGCATCAGGAAGAGTGCGGCGATGGTGACGAGACCTGAAAAGACCCCGACAAGCCCGATCGCCGATGCCGGCAGGAGATGCACGAACAGGATCGCAGAGAACCCGAGCGTGAGGCCGGCAACGATTGCCGTGCCAAACCCTTTCCGTATCCCGTCAAACCCGTCAGCTACCCAGAGCATGCCCAGCGCAAGACCGGTCGAGATGACCGGCAGGAAGAGGGCAACCGAAGAACCCAGCTCTCTGGCATCAAACCCGAACGCCGATGCCGGGATGGTAATCGGCACGGCAAGGAGTGAGAATGAGGTGAGCGGATCGTACCCGAGGCAGGGGAGGGCGACTGCCGCAATTGGTGAGAACCCGAGCGCCATCATGATGGGCGGCAGCATCGTTACCGGGGTTGCACCAATAGAGACCAAGAACGACCCGAACCCGACGTTCAGGATCATGATCTGCTCGTAGCGTTCGGCAGCAATGGATCTGATATAGGCCGTGATGCGGGTAATTGCACCTGTCAGGTCCATCATCGTCACCTGCAGGATGGTAAAGAGCACCATTAACGATATGCCAAACGATGAGAGGATGCCTGCCCACGAAGCGGCAATGGCGACATCGGGTGATGTCTGGAAGAAGATAACTGCCACGACAATGGTAAGAAGCCAGCCGATGACTGCCATCAGTGTCCCGGATTGATGGAGAAGGACGAGACCAATAAAGATGACAACGATGGGAAGGATTGCGAGAATAAACAGATGAAGAAGATCCACGATATCCTTACCCCGGCAGTACCTGAACAGAAAATTCTGGTATCTGCGGTGATAACCATTTCGCTTTTGCCGTTGCAAGATACCGGATCATTTTACCCGAATCACTCCCCGGTAGCAACACATTCCGAGTGTGTTAAATAGTAGCATGCTACACGCTAACAAGGTACTATGTTCGGATTACCAGATGTTACCATCGCTGCTGTTGGCAGCGTCGTTGTCATTGTCATTATTGCCCTGCTGTACTGGGGACTAACATTCCGGGGGCACGACTAACATGGCAGATATTGGCACCGTCATCATTGTCGCAATCTACTTCCTTGCCATGATCGGCATCGGGGCATGGGCATCGAAGAAGATCAAGAACACGGAAGATTACATTGTTGCCGGGCGATCGCTTGACTTCTGGGTCTTTGTTCTCCTCATGGTCGGGGCCGTTGCCTCGGGCATGTCGCTTCTCGGGGTCTCGGGTCTTGGGTTCAAGCTCGGGTGGCCCACCATCTGGGAGCAGATCTTTGTCCCGCTCTCCATCGGGTTCTGTATCATCTTCTTCGGGGTCAAGCTCCACACGATTGCACGGACCTCGGGCTACATGACGGTCCAGGACTACATGGCCCACCGGTACCAGAGCCCGGTCGCACTCCGCACCCTCTCGGCGGTTGCCGGCATCATCGTCTCTTTGATCTACCTCGTCGGGCAGTACACCGCGATCGCGATTGTCCTCATCGCCATCTTCAATATTCCGCTCTGGCTCGCGCTCGTCATCGCAACACTGGTCGTAACGGTCTACACCGCGGTTGGCGGTATGTATGCCGTGGCATGGACCTCGGTTGTCCAGTCGGCAATCCTGCTTGTCGGGGTCTGCATCATGGCCCCGCTCATCATCTGGAAGGCAGGCGGCTTCACGCAGGTCAATGAGGCGATGGCGGCCGTCAACCCGAACCTTGTGATGCCCTGGAACCCGGCCGGCGCCTTTGCGCTGCCGTACGTGGTCTCCTTTGCGGTCCTCCTCATGGTCGGGCTTGCCTGCGCCCCCCACGTCATCAATAATATCCTGACCATCCGTGATGTGAAATTCTTCAAGTGGGCCCCGCTCATCGCCTTCGTTGTCTATGGCGTTGTCATGTTCCTCTTAAAATTCACCGGGTTTGCCGGAGCAGTCCTCGTCAAGGAAGGCACCATCGTGCTCCCCCAGGTCTCCAATGCCGGCGATTACGTTATCCTGAAAAGCATCGAGGCCGCTGTTCCCATCGAAGCGGTCTGGGCAGTCTTTGCCGTTATCGTGCTCGCAGCGGTCATGTCAACCACGGACCGGCTGATGCTCACCATCGGCTCGATGTTCTCGTGGGATATCTACAAGAAGATCCTCCGGCCCGATGCCCCTGATTCCCAGGTCCTCAATGTTTCCAAGATAGTGGTTGTCCTTGCCGCACTCATCTCCATGCTCCTTGCCATCAACCCGCCGGAGATGCTTGCCATCCTCATCTGGATGGGAATCGGCACCATGCTTGCCACCTTTGCCGTGCCGCTGCTTGCCGGACTCTACTGGCGTGGTGCAACCCGCGAAGGGGCGCTTGCCAGCATGGCCCTTGGCCTTGTTGCTGCGCTTCTTTTCGGCTTTTTGAACTACTTCAAAGTCGTGGCGCTTGGAATTGACTTTGCAAAGATCCCGCTGCACTTCTCGGCATACGCGTTCATCATCTCCATCATTGCCATGGTTGTTGTGAGCCTGCTCTCGAAAAAGACTGACGAGAAGATCCTCAACGAGACGCTCACGGGCTGGTATATCTCCAAAGACTAAATTTTTTGCAGGATAGTTATCAAAACCTTTTTTCGCTGTGCCGTAAAAGGTACCAAAAGACTCCCATAAGGTGATCTTCCGTTGCAGTTTTGTCCAAAGTGCGGCAGTGCCGTTGACCCGGATAAGAAGTTCTGTACCAACTGCGGTGCATCCTTAACGCCCGATCTGCCCGTAACAGAATCCCCGGCACCGGCCGCCCGTACCCCTGCCATCAGCCCGGCAACGGGACTTATTGCGGTTGCGGGTCTTGCTATCGTAATCCTCGCAATCGTCTTTCTCATCTACCCCCTGCTGACGGGATCCGGCATCCTCTCTTTTAGGGGTGATCCGGCCGCCCTATCACCTGTCCCGGAACCCACGACCGGCTCCTGGGCAGAAGTCATTACCGAAGAACCAACACCCATCCCCACAACCGAAGAACCGGTCACGACAACTGCGACTCCCACAACAAAACCGATACCGGTCCAGACAACAAAACCGGTTGTCTGCCCATCAGACCGGGTCAAGTGCGATAATACCTGTGTTGACATACGGACTGACAGCAATAACTGCGGGCACTGCGGCAATGCCTGCCCCACCGGCCAGTTCTGCCTGAACGGAAACTGCATGAAGACCTGCTCTGCCGGCCAGACCAGTTGCCCGGACGGCTGTTTTGATCTCCGGAATGATCCCGATCACTGCGGCACCTGCAATAACGACTGCCCCGCCGGCCTGCTCTGCAAAGAAGGGGAATGTCGTTCCCCGCTCACTCCCATGCCGGTCCCGGTCTGAACCAACCCGCACCAATATAAATTTTGCACGCCAACCGGTTGGGCGTGAAGATTACCATTCTGGGTGGAGGTCTGGCCGGCCTCACCCTTGCCCGGCTCCTCCATGAACGGGGCAACGAGGTCACCATTCTTGAAGCGGAACCTGAGTACGGCGGCCTCTGCCGTTCCCGCACGGATGAAGGGTTCACGTTCGATTGCGGTGGTTCCCATATCATCTTCTCGCGGGACGAAGAAGTCCTCGCGTTCATGCGCCGGATGATTGAGGGAAACGAGCAGCGCAACAACCGCAACACCCGGATCTTTTACAAAAATACGTTTGTCAAGTACCCGTTCGAGAACGGCCTGTACGATCTCCCCCAGGAAGACCGGTTCGCCTGCCTTAACGGGTTTGTGAGAAACCTTATCGCTGTCGAGAAAGGTGAAATGAAAAAACCAGAGAATTTCCGGGACTGGATCTATTACACGTTCGGTGCCGGTATCGCCGAATGCTACATGGTTCCCTATAACGAGAAGATCTGGAAATACGATACCGCGCAGATGTCGCACCACTGGGTGGATGGCAGGATCCCCCGGCCACCGGTTGAGGATATCCTAAAATCCGCCATCGGGATCGAGACCGAGGGTTACACCCACCAGTCCGTCTTCTCCTACCCGCTGGATGGCGGGATCGAGGCACTCATCAAAGCCATTGCCCTACCGATCGAACCGTTCATCCGCACCGGGTTCCGGGTCACGTCAGTCACAAAGGATGGCAAGCGCTGGCGTGTCGGGAATGGCAGGGAGTCGATAGAGTCAGACCAGGTCATCTGCACGATGCCGGTCCAGCACCTCCTCCCCTGCCTTGAGGGTGTCTCCCCAAATGTGACAGAAGCCAGCCGGGCGCTGGTCTGCAATGCCCTCATCTGCGTGAATGTCGGGGTTTCCGGAACTCTCCCGCCCCTCTCCTGGATGTATATTCCGGACAAAGCACTCGGAAAGACCAACCGGATCTCGTTCCCGTCCCATTTCAGTAAAAACGCTGCACCGGCCGGGTGCAGTTCGGTGCTTGCTGAGATCACCCACCAGCCCGGCGATGAGATCTCGTCCATGACTGATGCGGAACTCATTTCAGAAGTGACCGAAATGCTTGAGCAGATGGGCATCTGCACCCGGGAGCGCATCGTGTACACTTCCGTGCAGCGCCAGCCGTTTGCGTACGTGGTCTACGACCTTGCCTACCAGAAAAATATTGCAACCATCCGCACATTCTGTTCTTCTGCCGGAATCCCGCTTGTCGGGCGGTTTGCAGAGTTCGAGTACCTGAACATGGATGGCGTGATCCGGAGCGTTTTTGATTTTGTTGCCCGGAACTATCCGTCCTGATCCTTTTTTACATCACGCTTATCTGGGTGCCGGGCCAACATTTATGCAAAGGAGACCCCCGCATGATATCGGTCATCATCCCGACCTTTAATGAAGAGGAGAACATTGCCCAGTGCCTTGTATCTTTATCGCACCAGTCCCTGCCCCGGAGCGAGTACGAGATCATCGTAGTTGACGGCGGATCAAAGGACGCTACCTGCGAGATTGCAAAAAAATATGCCGATTCGGTCTTCACCCAGACAAGCAGAAAAGTCGGCGGTGCGCGGAACGATGGTGTGATGGCAGCAAAGGGGGATATCATCGCTACCACCGATGCCGACTGCATCCTGCCGCCGAACTGGCTCAGGCTGATTGCGGAAGATTTCCATGATCCGTCTGTCGTGCAGGTCTACGGCCCGGTCTATCCCATAGAGGAAGGGATCGGCAACCGGTTCTCGCTCTTCCTTGCCAACATGTTCTCCCGTATCGGGTATTACAGTAAGACGTTCTACTACACGCTGGGGTGCAACACGGCATTCCGGAAGGACGCGTTCATCCGGGCCGGCATGTACCGCTGCATCGACGCGGGCGACGATCTCGAGATTGCTATGCGGATGAAGGATAAGGGCAGCATCCTCTTTGACAACCGTCTCAAGGTGGGTTTCTCCATGCGCCGGTACGAGAAGTTCGGTGCCGTTCAGTCCATATACGAATGGATCGCGATTGTCTCTGATGGCGGAGAGAGCGGGAAATACTCGTACTCCCGGAAAGACTACAAGTGAGAATATTCCCTGTTTTTTATGAACAATCCCTTCCCAGCAATGGATGACGCTGCAATTGCTGAACAGGTGCAGCGGTTCAATGCAAGCGAGTATGCGCAGCTTCTCGGCATGGTCATCCTCAAAGCCAGCGAGGGATACGCTAAAGTGACCATGGACTGCGCCGGCAAGATGAACCCGGGCGGGGTTGCCCATGGCGGGGCCATCTTCTCGCTTGCCGACCAGGCATTCGGGATCGCTGCCAACTGCTGCGGCACACACCGCGTTGCAGTCTCGGTGAGCATCCAGTATATCGCTCCGGCAAAAGGGCTGCTGGTTGCAGAAGCCCGGCGGGTTGCCGACAATGGTTCCTGCGATACCTATCGGGTTCTGGTATACGAAGGAGACCGGACCGTTGCCGAGTTCACCGGCGTTGCGTTCCGGGTATGAGGAGATAAAAAATCCCTATGGCGGTTTTCGTTACCGGATGTTTTGGATCGACCGGGTTGTTACTCCTGACCTGTTGAGGGTAATAAACGAAGTGTTGCCTGCGAAGTGTCCTGTTGATGCGACAGGACTGTCCCAGAAAAATCACCCATAACCCCACTGGTTTTCCCTGTTAAATATCGAAGTGCAGAAACCCGGTAAAAAATCAAAACCCGTTCTGCGCCGGATCCAGCAGGATTTCGTTCGGCAGCCCCGCAAGCGCGACTGCGCCCAAAGCCCCGATAACGCCATTGCCGCCAGAGAGTGAGACCCTGAACCGCTCCGCGGTTGCTTCGGCAACAGTCCGGGCGATCACCTGTTCGCGCACCATCTTCCCGTACTCCCGCAACCCGGCTGGAATGATGAATCCCGAACGGACTGCAATACCCCACTCTTTGGAGAGTGCTTCATCTGCCACAAATTTCCTGGTCCGGTCAACAAGGGTATCAAACGTGTCCGGCATCACCGCGACTTCGATGAAACTTGCAGAGTTCCCGGCCGTCTTATTGAACACTGCCGGGTTGAGCATGGCGATGTGGTGGCTGATGGGGAGGATCCCCTTGATGCTTGCAAGGTGGTTAAGGAGCGCAAGCGCAAGGGCAAATGTTGCCCCGCCGTCTTTTGTATCGGTATCATCAATCCCTATCGTCACCTGGGTCAGCGCCCGTGTCCAGACCTTTCCCTTGACCAGATACCCGTCGTGCCGTGGTTCGACCCGGAGCACTCCGTCCGCCCGTGCCATCATGTCAGACAGCGAATACGCCGGCCCGCCAATGGAATGGATGTGCTGGACGATGGCATCCCCGTCACGCGAGATCCCGGTTACGCCCACAGCCGGGAGTGGTGAAAGGCCTACTGTGATCTCCTGCATGCCGATACGGGCGGTCTCTTCAAGCAGTGTACCGTCTCGTCGCACGGTAGAGAGTGCCCCTCCCGCAAGGGCGTGGTGGTGCCCGCAGAAGGCAGCGCAAGCCCCGCTCATGCAGTCATGGTAGATCTTCACGAGATCGCCATCAACGGTTGTGAAGATCCGCTTGCAGGTGCTCGAAGGCATTGCGCTGATAGCCGCATAGCGTGCCGCACTCCTGCCCCGTTTTTCTTCCCGGACGAGCACGCAGCCTTCGCGGAGGAGCCGGTTCACCCAGTCCTGAGCGGTGCTCCTCGGGATTGCGGCCGATTTCTGGATGTCGGTGACCGTAAAGTACCCGTTGTCGAGCGTGAACTGCCGCATCAGGCGCAGGTAATCCCGGCGGTGCTCAAGCACGCTTGTCATAATGGTTCCTGATATACAGCAGGTCCCCGATGATGGCGCTCGCGGTCTCGACCGACCCGGCTCCCCGCCCGATCAGCGTGATCTCCTTTGCCATGTCGGTTTCGAGCGTGAGTGCATTCAGGGTCCCTTCTACCACCAGCGGGTGGTTCTTCGGGATGATCCGCGGCGAAACCCGGAGTATATGCTTCCGCGGAATGGCTTCGGCAATCAGGCGGATGGTGCACCCGTCCTCTTCAGCCAGGCGCAGGGCATCCGCAGTCAGGAGATCGATTCCCGTCCGCTCGACATCATCAAGGGTGGCTCCGTTCCCCCAGATGGTGTTTGCGAGGATAACCAGTTTGATTGCCGCATCGATACCCTGCACATCATAGGTAGGGTCGGCCTCCGCGTACCCCAGTTCGCGGGCTTCGAGCAGGGCCTGATCGTAGGTGAGTCCTTCGTCTGCCATCCGCGTCAGGATATAATTGCAGGTGCCGTTGAGTATGCCGTAGATTGCCAGGATCTCGTTACCTGCAAGGCCGTGCTCCAGCAGGTGCATCACCGGGATTGCACCGGCAACTGTTGCCTCATACCGGAGGGCAACTCCTTTCTTCTGTGCAAGGGCACGCAGTTCCTTACCGGCAAGGCATATCGGGCCTTTGTTGGATGTGACGACATGCTTCTTCCGGTTCAGTGCCGTTTTGATATACCCAATGGAAGGCTCCCCGGTCAGGGCATTGGTCGGGGATACTTCAACCAGCGCATCGTAATCAGCTTTTTTGAGGAGTTCAGTAACTGATACCCCTTCGTCACCGCAGCGGCCGGACTTTTTCTTGCGGGCAAGGAGAGTATGTATATCAATACCATCTGCGTCCATGCACACGCTCGTTGAATCAGCAACCGCGGTGATGGTGATCCCGAGGTCTTTTTTTGCCACCATCTCCGCAACGCCCCGG
The DNA here is from genome assembly GCA_002839605.1 of Methanomicrobiales archaeon HGW-Methanomicrobiales-3. Classification (GTDB taxonomy): domain Archaea; phylum Halobacteriota; class Methanomicrobia; order Methanomicrobiales; family Methanospirillaceae; genus Methanoregula. The sequence goes on from PGYK01000008.1 coordinate 126,473, forward strand.
CCAACCGAACCAAGGCCGATGAGTGCGATCTTCATGCAACATCCTCCAGCGGTTCGAGAAGGAGAAGGGATTTCTGCCGGGCAACCGTGCGGAGGATGGTCATGGCTGCGGCCATGTCTTTCTTACTCACCGCTTTGATGGTGATTCTTGAAGAGGATCGTTCGTTCACTGCAGGCATACTCATGGATAGATCACTCACTTCGGCAAATCCCGTTGAATCGATCCGGTCAACCGTATCGGACAAGTCCGTGTGCATCAGGTGACCGATAAGGATGACCGTGCGCTTGAACAGAAGCCGTTTTTTCCCGATGCGCTGAATATGGACTCCCTGCTCCTTGAGAAGGGCAATCAGCTTATCGAGTCTGCCCTCCGGGAGTTCAAGCACGATCTGCACATTTAACGTGTCCTGGTCCAGTTCGGGCTCGCGCTGGTGAATGACAGCAATGATATTTCCCCCGACATCTGATATCGGCTTGAGGGCAGCAACCAGCTGGCCCGGGGAGTCCTTCATCTCGAGTTTCATGGATACCTGCAAGAAACCACCTTAAATGTGTAGTTGACCTGCCTTCAAGATAAGTCTTTATTTTCGCGGCGGTAGTATGGCAGGGATTTTGATCTGATCTCTTCAAAAAAGCAAAACACTTTTGCACTTTCACGTGGGTAAAAAAAAGTCATTGTTTTACGGGATTCATTGGCCAAAGGTGTTGCATGAGCTGTTGCGGGGATGTGTCATCAGGAATGGTAAAAACCATCACGACAGGATTTTCCTGCCATCCCGCCTTTTATAGCCCACATAATTGGGATTTGGGCAAATCCCCCTCAACGATGAGCCAAAAAAGAGCCGGGTTACAGTCTCCGGAGTTTCCGGTCAACTTTTTCAAAGAAATTCCGTTTTACATCCACAAATAATGCCGGCTTTTCGTGACGGACAATTTCGATGGTGCTGGTTGTTCCCAAATCAAGGGTCTGCTGGCCGTCGATGACAAGGTGGGCCGGTTTTGAACTGTCAATACGGATCTCAAGCTTCCGGTTGCTGCTGATGAGGTGGGGCCGGGACGAGAGCATGTAGGGTGCAAGGGGGACGAGCAGGAACCCCTGGATCCGTGGATCCACGATAGGACCTCCGGCGCTCATGGCATATGCGGTGGATCCCGTGGGCGTACTGATCAATAGACCGTCTGCCCGGAACTGTTCGGCCATTACGCCATCCACGATTATTGTGAAGCGGAGCATCTTTGCCGGCCGCGTGGTCACAATAAGTGCTTCGTTTAAGGCGGCTCCCAGCACAGCGTTATCCATGCAGAGGGAGATCCGCATGCGTTCCTCAACAGTAAATCCGCCGGGAAGCTGCCGGATGAAATCCAGGGCGTCACCCTGCTCAAGATCGGCAAGGAACCCCACTTCACCCCAGTTTATGCCAAGAACCGGTGCGGGGTTCTGCATCTGCTGGATGGTTCTGAGGATTGTCCCGTCACCTCCTACAACCGCAACCATATCGGCAACTGCGGTTACAAGGGGGATCCCCGCTTCACCGATTACTTGTGCGGTATCCTCATCATAAACGGTATCGCACCCCGCTGACCGGAAAATATCAGCAATCTTCCGGGCAAACCCGAGTGCTTCGGCATTATCGATCCGGGATACAATGAGCACTTTCACGTATCTCACCTCAGGTACTCGATCACTTTGTGGTGCAGTATGCCGTTTGTGGCAATTAAGCTCCTGCCGACCGTTACATCTTCGGGAAAATCTATTGCTTCCCCTTCAAGGTCGGTCACAATCCCCCCGGCTTCGGTGCAGATTAGCATCCCGGCTGCCGCATCCGTGACCCGGAGTGTGCCCCGCAGATCAATGAACGCATCGATCCGGCCGGCACCAACATAGCAGAGCTCCAGTGCAGAGGCTCCAAGAAGCCTCCAGCGCCGGATCTTCTGGCCAAGATGCATGACGCACGTGGGATCGAACTTGCGCCCGTATACGCTGATGGCGCAGGTATCGAGCGAAGCCACATCAGAGACCCGGAGTTTTTTTCCGTTCAGAAATGCGGACTTCCCCTTCTCCGCGGTGAAGGTCTCTCCGGTTGCAAGGTTCCGGACAAAACCTTTTGTCACGACCCCGTTTTCGGCATAAGCGATCGACAGGGCATAAAACGGGATGCCGGCAACCGCATTGAATGTGCCATCCACCGGATCGAGAAAGATCGTCCCCCTCCCCTCATCAAACCGGATCTTGCCCGCCTCTTCGCTGATCAAAAGACTGCACAGCGCGTTCTCATGGAGGAACTCAACAACCACATCTTCGGCAACCTGGTCGATCTTTTTTGTCGGAGTCCGATCGGCGCCCATTTTGACGACCTCTCCTCCCGCTGCTTCCCCGACATACGGCTGGATTGCCTCGTGAACCCTGCCTGCCACCTGTTCGCACGCAACAAAAAAATCCATACCGGCAAAATCCTTATTCTTACGCTGTATTTATGTATTGCAATAAAGATAAATTACTATCACATTTACGCTATTGTGAATTTTAAGGTGAGATCCAGATGAAGGAACAGACTGAAATCGGAAAGATCAAGGAAGGCCGCTATATTGTTATCGAGGAAGAACCGTGCAGAGTTGTTGCCATTGCCACATCAAAGCCCGGCAAACATGGTGCGGCAAAAGCCCGTATCGACGCTATTGGGATCTTTGACGGGGTCAAGCGGTCCATCGTCTCCCCGGTTTCAGCAAAGACCTATGTCCCGGTGGTCGAGCGCAAGAGTGGCCAGGTACTCTCCATTGCCGGCGACATGGCCCAGCTCATGGATATGAAAGACTTCTCGAATTTCGAGATCCTTATCCCCGATGACAAGAAAGGTTCCATCGAAGTCGGGAAAGAGTACATGTACATCGAGTCGATGGGCAAGAAGAAATTTGATTGAAATAATCTCTTTTTTAATAGTGTTTTTCCTGTTCGCAGGGCTACGGGCAGACCATCATTGGGATGATTCGGATGTGCTGTTTTCAAGGTACCGGGTCGGGACCTTAAAATCGATCGTGTAAGAATCCAGGGTCTGCGCATTGATGATGAAGAAGTAATTCCTCTCGCCTTCAAAAAAACGCTCTTTCCAGGGGCGGGGATCAGGGATGGTGATGCTTGTATCATACCCCACAGGCTCGACAGTTTTGCCGGCCCAGAGATCCTTGTCGATCCCTCCCGGGGGTGTGATCGTTCTGACAATCCTGTTGGGGTCATTCCCGTCCATCACCTGGACGGTGAACTGGGGGATGGTGACCGAGTAGGATCCCTGCATCACCGTCTGGGAACTCCCGCTTCCTTTCATGCCACTGAGTTTTGGCCCGGTCACGGTACTGGTACTCATTGTCTGATCTTTTCCCGCTAGTGAACCCGAAGGCTCGACCGTATACCAGAGTTCCCAGTACGGGTAGGGCATGTAGATGGTCTGGGATGTACCGCTGTACCGGCCGGTAATCGATCCCAGTGTTGTCAAGCGGGTATCGAGAGGTGTGTGGTCAAACCGTGTACCGCCCGGTAAAGACTGGTTGAACGACACGCCATACTGCGCGGGGTCAACAAACTCAATGGTACTCATGCCCGGGTCCCAGGTTGGCCGGGGTGTCGGAGTCGGGATGGTTGTGGGGGGGGTGATTGCCGGAGTTGCCATGACTACCGGTGTATATTCAGGCTGTGTGACCTCAGGAACGGGGGTTTCAACCGGTGCAGGTGTCGGGAGACCGATATCGATAGCCTCACCGGTTGCCATGGGCTTGATGACCAGCGCTACGATAAGGATGATCACAAGAGCCAGTGCCCCGTATAAAATGTCCTGCTTCTCCATTCCGGTATCCTGCTTTTTTTGTTTCGTTACATAAATACATGTGAAATCTACATATAATCAATGGTGTTTTACCACAGATGAGCTCCGGTTGAGGTGTCTGCGCGGAAGAAGATATTAAGCGATTTTCCTGGAGTAATGGCAATATTGCTTCTGAATTTTGTCGCAAAATTATCAAATGGGAAAAACCAGGATCTGGGATTACGCAACATTATAAATACAATAAGCGCTTTTTAACACACATGGGCTCTGGAATATTCCAGTGTCCACTCTGAAAAGAGGTGAGAACATGAAATCATTACACCATGATGAAGACGGGTTCACCGGTCTTGAGGCGGCGATTGTGCTCATCGCATTCGTTGTCGTAGCGGCCGTGTTCTCGTATGTCGTATTAGGCGCCGGGTTCTTTACAACCCAGAAGGCGCAGGAGTCGGTACACACCGCAGTCGGCCAGGCAACTTCCGCTGTTGAACTATCGGGACCTGTAATGGTACAGGCCGGGGCCGGTAACACTGTGTCCAATGCATCATTCTACTTACAGCTTGCTGCTGGTGGTGCTTCGGTTGATGTTAGCAAGATTGGTTACACGGTCAGTACTTCCAAAAAGGTAGTGACCATTCAGGGAACTGACCCGCAGGTTATTGTTGTTTGGTTAAAAACAACTTCTCCTGGAAACCTCCTTGAGCCTCGTGAGATGGTCCTTATCGATCTTGATCTTGCTGCCATGGGATTCTTGGAAGCTGACATGACCGTCAACGATAAGATTAATATTGAAGTCAAGCCCCCGGTAGGGTCATCTCTTCCTATCTCAAGAAACCTTCCAGCGGCATTGAACGACGACATCTGGTATGAGGTCTATTAAGGAGGGTGAAAATGATGAAGAACATTTACTCAGAAGATGCATTCACTGGCCTTGAAGCTGCGATTGTCCTTATTGCCTTCGTGGTTGTTGCGGCCGTGTTCTCGTATGTCGTATTAGGCGCCGGGTTCTTCACGACCCAGACCGCACAGGCAACCGTCCACACGGGCGTTGCCCAGGCAAGCTCAAGCCTTGAAGTTGTCGGGAACGTAATGGGTATCTCAAATGAAGGTGATCAACTCTCGTATGCCAATATCAGTGTTGCACTGACTGCGGGTGGAACTGCGATGGATCTCGACCAGATGGTTGTCTCGTACACAGATAACAATGGTGGAAGAAATCCTAATGTGAATGCGACACCTGGTCTTGGTTGCGCTGCATTAACATTAGGCCTCGATGAAGATGTTGCAGCAGCAGCGGATACACAATGGTGTGTTGCTCAGAAGATCAATGACAGGAATCCCGCATCGCCAAACAACCTGCTTGAACTGAATGAGATCTGGGTTATTGCAATTCAGACTCCCGATTCCGCTACTGTGAACACGAAAATCACTTTCAATATGCAGCCCTCCGTTGGAGCAGTTCTTCCTATCACACGGACTCTTCCAGGCGGATTAAACAAAGTACAGGGAATCTACTAATCCTCTCTTTTTTTTTAAACGATCTGGAAATACGTAGTTCCGGGCATTTTTATCCCACTTGCAAATTGTTTTGCGAAGGGGGAATATACAAAAGCGTCAGCAAAAACTCTAAATAATTCATTTCCCAGCCCCATTCCCGATACGAACGTTTATTAATCAAAAATGTAATATAACCATCTGATACTCTATGGCGGTTAACCAGTCGCAGGTCGATCACATCATCACCGCCGCATCAGAAGATGATCCGGAAGTGAAGCTCCAGAATCTGGAGCGCGAGGTCGACCTCATCAAGACATCCATCAAACGGCTCCTCATGGATATACGGGAGCGGATGAATGAACTGGAAAACCCGTTTACTCTCGCTGCAACCGGTGCCACTGCCGGCGTACCAGCACCTGCCGGTCCTGCATATGATATTGAAGGGGACATCGGCGACGCGAAAAAATCCGCACTCGAAGCCCGCGAGGCTGCTCTTGATGCCCGCGAATCGCAGATGGATGCGACCAGGGCAAAGATGGAGACGGAAGGGAAAAAAGATGTTGCAGAGAAGAAACCTGAACCCCCCTCCCCTCAGCAGGAAGAGCGGCGGGCAATGGATGAGGAGATGCTCACCCTTTTAAAATCCCAGATGGTTGTTCCCCAAAAGAGTACACCTGTACCTGCTGCACCGCCCCAGACTCCCACAAGCGAGAAACTCCGGCTCCAGAAGGTGTACAAACTCTTCAAATGGACCAACCAGTCCGTGCGAAAGTTCGGACATGACCGGCTGGAGATCATGCTCGATTCTTACCGGGCGATGGGGTACATCACCAAGGAATCGACTGACGAGATCCGGGAGATCTCTCGGCTGATGCCGGCAAACCTTGGTGAGGAACACGAAGTCGGCCCGGACGAATTCGTTGCCGAGCTCTATGCCCTCAACCGGATTCTTGCTCCCAATGATACATCGCTTGACCGGGATATGATCGAGGTCATGATGGAGCAGCGCCAGTCAGAGCCCGGATCATCAGAAAAAATATCTGAAGAGAGTGTCGATCTCTCAAGCCTTTCGCGGAGCGAGAGAAAGTCTTCAGCCCGGAAAAATGAGAAAGATGAAGAGTGGATGAACCTGCCCGACCGGATATGATCAATGTCTGCTGAGACATTCACCACCGCGATGTTTCTGATAACTGCCATCATAGCTGCGGGTGTCCTTGTCAACGCAGTGTTTCCGATAGTTTACACCATGGCCGGAACGTTCTCTTCCGCTTCGCACGAATCCGACCAACGGCTCCGCACGGATTTCAAGATCATCGCAACCTATGCAAGCGGGACAAACGGACAGATCTGGCTGAAGAATGTCGGGAGTACCCGGATTCCTGCCTCGGAGGTTGTCAGGTCGGATGTATTCTTCGGGGCTGTCGGAGATTTCGACCATCTCATGTATGATGCCGGCTGGACTGCAGAACTGAGCGACATCAACGCCAACAACTACTGGGACTCCGGCGAAACCCTCAAAGTATCGGTTGTGGCCACGAAACCAGTCTCTTCGGGAAATGTCGTCTACTTCCAGTTCGTTCTCCCGAACGGTGTGTGGAGATCGATAGAATTTACTGCGAGCTGATATCCGATGGCTGTTGCTGAAATCATCGGGGCTGCCATCGGCGTCCTTCTCCTGGTCGTGGTTGCCTATATCCTTGTCGGCAGTACGTTAACGACAGCTGAAGTTGTAGTTGCCGCTCAAAACGATCTCACCCTGCAGCACGAACAGCGGCTGCGCACCAGCCTTACTATCACGAGCGAAATTCCGCCCGATGATTTTGCGTTTAACTTCAGCGTGAAGAATACCGGAAGTGAGATTATTTCCAACTTTGCGCACATGGATATCCTGACGAGTGATGGTGCCGAATTGGGTTATACGGCCTATACCTACCAGAAAGAGGGGATGCCCGGTCCCGGGTACTGGTCCGTAACCCGCATTGAGAACGACTACCTCCACCCAAACTCTTTAGACCCGGGTGAGTCCATGTGGTGTATGGTAACATTCTCGGGAAATCCGCCGATATGGTTCCAGGTAACCACGGCTAATGGCGTATCTGCCTCGGCATACCTAATTTGATACGAGAGAAAAGGAGATTCAAATGGCAAACATTTCTGATCTGATGGGTGGCGAGGACCGGCAGATCATCTCGACTGGCAATAGCGAGCTTGACAAGAAGATAGCCGATGGCCTTCCCCTCGAATCCCTGACCCTGATCGAAGGGGAGAACGATACCGGTAAAAGCGTGCTCACCCAGCAGATCATGTGGGGCGCGATGAAGCAGGGTTTATCCGTTGACCTTTTTACCACCGAGAGCACCAGCAAGAGTTTCATCAAGCAGATGGAGTCGATGAGCCTTGACATCTCCGAATATTTTGCCTGGGGCTATATCAAGGTCTTTCCGCTGCACGTTGTCGGGTTTGAGTGGAAGAAAGAGGAGATGGCAGGTCTTCTCTCCCAGCTCATTGCACATATCCAGAAAAGCAAGTCCCAGGTAATTGTCGTTGATTCATTGACGCTTTTTACGGAGTATGCTGAGACGGATTCTATCCTGACATTCTTCACCAACTGCAAATCCCTTGTCGATCACGGGAAAACCATTCTTGTAACCCTCCACACGTACGCGTTTGAGGAAGACACCCTTGTCCGGATACGATCCATCTCTGACGCACACCTGAACATGAAAAAAGCCCTTGTCGGGGATAAATATGTCATGGTCATGGAGGTGAACAAGGTCCGGGGAGCGCGGAAGACGACTGGAAACCTTGTCAGTTTCGAAGTCCACCCGGGATATGGTATGAAAGTCATCCCCATGAGCTTTGCGAGGGTCTGATATGAGTTCGCCCTCAATGGCGGTCAACCTCCCCTTCAAGCCCGAAGTACTTGACACCACCATTGATTTTTATTCAGATATCGAGTCAAGCGCCCTTTTCAAGATGCTCCCGGCAAATGCCAAGGAGTACGTCAAGGCAAGCCCCCACCTTCTCGAATACCTCCATGTTTTTCCGGTCAACACCTACGGCATCCCGCTCTTCCTCTCCGAGCTGAAAAAAGACCTCCGGACAATGAAGAGCCCGAACATCATCTACCCGGTCAACGAGACCACCTTTGTCCATATCCTCCCGGACCCGGATGATGTCCGGAATTATTACATCCCGATCGAGCCCTCATTCCTCCACAGCGTCAACCAGATGCTCCCGGTCATCGAGACCAAGCTGATCGATATCATCGATGGCCTTGAAGAGGATCCGATAAGCGACAAGGAACGGGCGGAGGTCATCAAGAAGATGCTCGCCTCCGTTGCTGTTATCCGGCCAAAAGGTATGGACATCTCCACGCTGACCGGAACCTCGGGCGGACAGCAGGACCTCAAATCAAAGATCACCACGTTCCTGAACACGGATTTTTCCGCAAAAGACAAGATGAAGAAGGTCAAGAGCAAGCACCAGATTCCCATGACGCCCGATGGCAAGGTCATCCTGACTGATGAGGAATACCGGGCCATCGAGTATCTTCTCATCCGCGACAAGATTGATATGGGCGTCTTAAAACCGTTCCTCTCCGACCCGTATATCGAAGATATCTCCTGCGACGGGATCGGGCCGATCTTTATCGAGCACAAGATCTTCAAGGGCCTCAAATCCGTTATCGAATTCAAGGTGTCCAGCGAACTCGATGAGTTTGTGGTCAACATGGCAGAACGGATCAAGCGCCCGATCACCTACCGGAACCCGGTTGTTGATGCAACCCTGCTCGACGGTTCCCGTATCAATATCGTGTACGGCACGGCAATCTCCCGGCACGGCAGTAACTTCACCATCCGTAAAGTAAACGAGGTTCCGTTATCCATTCTCAACATTGTCGAGAGTAATGGGATCGATTATATGGCTGCGGCATATCTCTGGATCTGCGTGGAGTACGGGATGTCGCTCTTCGTCTCCGGCGAAACCGCAAGCGGCAAGACCACGCTCCTCAACGCAATCACCACATTCATTCCCCCAGAGAACAAGATCGTGACCATTGAAGACACCCCCGAACTCAATGTTCCGCACCGCAACTGGATCCGGGAAGTTGCGCTTGCCAAGGGTAAGGGCGAGGGTGGCGGTGCTGCGGGGGAAGTATCCATGTTCGATCTCCTCAAAGCTGCCCTGCGTCAGCGCCCGAACCAGATCCTTGTCGGTGAGATCCGGGGGGTCGAGGGATCTGTCGCCTTTGGTGCCATGCAGACCGGTCACCCCGTGATGAGCACGTTCCACGCGGCATCGGTTGAGAAACTGATCCAGCGTCTTTGCGGGGACCCTATCAACATTCCCCGGACCTATGTCGATAATCTCAACCTCGTCGTCATCCAGAGCGCGGTCAAGCGCCCCGACGGGCAACTGGTACGGCGGATGATCAGCGCCAACGAGCTGGTCGGGTTCAACCCGGAAACCCAGGGGTTCACCTTTGTGCAGATGTTCACATGGGAACCGGTGTCCGACACATTCGTCTGGACCGGTAAGGGCAGTTCCTTCCTCCTCGAGAACAAGATTGCAACCATGCTCGGGATGCCCGACAGTAAAAAATCGGAGATTTATCTTGAAGTGGAAAAACGGGCCAAGATTCTCGAGCGGTTGCACAAGGCGGGATATACGAAATTCTGGGACCTGTTCCACATGATGACCAAGATCAAGAAACAGGGGCTTCTCACCATTGGCTCCTGATATGGCTGAAATCACGGATGGTGCGGCAAAGAAGCCCGCGGCGAGAGAGGTTCCTTTCGCGTCAACTATCGAAGGTATCAAAGAGAAGATCGCGCAGATTTCCGAAGATAAAAAAATGGGTCCGGATCTCCTCTTCACCAATACCTACATGGCATCCCTTGCCATTGCAGATGCTTCCCGGCCCGAGATCTTTTCCTATACCGCAAACCGGAAAGAGTATATATCCTCCAAATATCTCACCAAAGTGGACACGTACGTCCAGAAATGGGGATTTAGTTATTCTGAATCCCTGAGCATCGTTGCCGATCGCGTCAACAACGCGATCTTAAAAAGCATGCTTGCCCGGTATGCAAATGCGATTGAATCGGGCGTTCCCGATGACGATTTTTTGAAAAATGAACTCTCGACCATCCGGAGCGTATACCGGAGCCAGGTTGAGCAGGGAATCGAGCTGACAAAACAGTGGGGCGATGCTTACGTTGCAATGCTCCTGTCAGCCACGGTCATCGCAGTCACCCTCATGATTTCCATTGCGATCTATTCCCCCACAGGAATGGAGAGTACCCTGAATATGGCGTATGGGATCGTGCTCGTTATCTGTGTTGGCGGCAATGTTCTCATGTACCAGTCTGTCCCCTATGATGCCAAGTCCCATGGCCTTACCGGGCGAGCCTCCAAAGAACAACAGACCATTCATTCCATGGAACGGCTCATCGTCCCCCTGACCATTGGAGCCGTGGTCATTATGGGGTTATTGGGGGTAAGCGCCGGCCTGATTTATCTTTTGATCGGCATCCTCATGGCCCCCCTGGGTCTTATCGGGTTTATCGATGATGCAAACATTACCGTGAGAGATACGGACTTTTCTACGTTTATCAGGAGTTTTGGCGCTATCATGGGGGGTCAGGGAACAACAGCAGTCTATGCCCTGGCAACCATTGATCGGAAATCCCTCACGGCTCTCGAGCCGCTTATCAATGCCGTCTACTCCCAGATGAACCTCGGGCTGGATTCCCGACAGATCTGGGACAAATTCATTGCAGATTCGGGCAGCAACCTCATCAACAAGTACCTCAACATCTATCTCGACACCATCACGCTTGGCGGACCCCCGGAACCTATCGGGACCGTTGTGGGGTCATCAATTCTTGAACAGACACTCCTGCGGGAGAAGAAAGACATGCATGCACGGAGTTTCATCATCCTGCTCGTTCCCATGCACTGTGCGATGGCCGGGATCCTCATCGCCCTGTACCGCATCATGGTTGTTCTTACGGGATCAGTTGGCACCATGATGGAGCAGTTCCAGCAACAATCAGCCTCTGCCTCGGGAAGCATTGCTGGCGGGGGAATGTCTGCGGGCGGTGCACTGGGGGGTCTTACTATGTTCAGCAATTTTCCTGAACAGGAGATGGGGACTTTTGTTGTGATCTGCCTTACCATTATCACGGTATCCAACATCATCGCAGCCCGGGTTGTGGGCGGAGGAGATCGGTATATGTTTTATTTCTATACAGCGATATTCTGTATATTGACCGGCATGATGCTTCTCGTCACCCCAATCGGTGTCGGGCTGTTCTTCAGTCCTGAAGGGCTCCAGAACATGGGGACAACTGCTTAAAAAATTGTGTGAGGTTATGGTTATGGATATCCGGGTACGCAGGTTTTTGATGTTCTGCACCATCCTTACCGTGGGGCTCCTCCTCTTATTCATCGATGTTACGTTAATCCAGCTCCTCCTCCTCCTCGTTCTCCTGGCAGTTGTCCTCCCGTTCCTGCTCGGGCTCGTGACCATAGCCGAAGTCCGGGCTGCGTTTGAGAACTTTAAGGAGAACCGGCTCAAAAAGATCGGGATCCTCAAAAAACTCGACGAGATCAAACTGTTCGAGAAGAAAGGAGGAAAAACGCCGGAGCCTCCCACAGCAAAGGCTCCAGCTAAACCGGCAGCCGCCCCGGCAAAGCCCGCTGCCCCGGCCGGGAAAATGCCGTTTGCTTCCCAGATCGGGTCCCTTGTAGCCTCGATACAATCACTTGGTACGATCATTACGGAACGGACCCGGCGTGAACGGAAGGTTGCCGACATCAATAAGATGCTGGATTCAACAATCAGCGAGAAAGTTGAGAAGAGTGCGGTTCCTGCAAAATCCCCGGCCGGGGATACTCCGCTCCCCGCTCCGGGTGGTGCAGGATCCGGATCCTCTGCGGATGCCGATCCATTCCTCTCTCTTTCCGGGGATGAGTTTGATTCCGGCCTCCTGGACGGGCTGGATGAGGGGGATCTTGCTATGCCCGGCATGCCGGGTGAAGAAGAGGTGCCCACCGGAGCCGGACTATCCGATGATATGTCCCTTCCCGAGCCCGAACTCTCGATGCCGGATCTTGAGATGGACGCGGCTGCTGCCGACATCCTAAAAGCGAATGCGGGGGATGAGGAACCTGACGGGTTCAGCGGGCTTGAAACCGCTGGCGACAGCGATACGGATTTTGGCGATCTTGACAACATCAGTCTCGATGATGTCGACCTTGATGCAGATCTCGATTTCGAGGATTCCGAAAGCACGGGTGAGGAACCTGCCCCGGAAAGTCCACAACCTGCGACTGCCCCTGCACCTGTGGAGGAGGGGGAACCCTCCGGTGCAGTCAAGACCACCTGGATCCCATCTGACGCACCCGGGGATGCAAACATGGGAGATGACCAGATCGGGATGCAGTCCGATATGGCAGCCTTTGCGAGTTCGAGCGGGGGAACCGATGAAGATCTGCTCAGCTCCATTGCATCCGATGTCAAACATGTTGCAAAAGAGAAGGACTTAAGTCTCCTGCGGGAACTCAAGGATTTCAAGGCCCCGGCAGAGCAGATCGAAAAAGAGCTCACCGACATGTACCAGCGGATGAGTGTTGTCCAGAAACCAAAAGACAGAACCGATCCCGCTACCAATGAAATAAAATAACCCGATTGTCAATATTATGGGAACAGGAAATCAACCAGGGAAAGAAGATCGTTTGAGGATCCCATGAAAGAAGTTCCGGTCAAGATCGAGCACAACAAACAATGGGTTGTCGTCAAGCTGGGCGTTGGCGAAGACCGGCTGGTCATCCCGGCACCGGTCAACAAGGAGATCCTTTTCAAGACCGTGCTGGATGTTGCCGAACGTAAGAATGTCCTCATCATCACTGCCAAAACCGATGCCGAGGCAACCTACAAGATCCTCTCGGTCGACAAAGTCCTCTCGATCTTAAAGAAGATGATCCTTGCCTCCTGCAACGCCTACCGGCTGATGGCATACTTCATGTCCCCTGCCATCAAAGGCGGTGTGATGGTCAAGGATGCCCAGTGGGAGAAGGGAAGCGTTGTCGTCGTTCACACCGGCATCTGGTTTGTCAGCGCCACAAAACAGATCTGTGTGCCGACAAATGATGTCGCCGCAATCGAGCTCACCAAGCGGGAAGTGCAGGGAAAACCCACCGATGTTGTCAAGATTGACCATCTCGAGAACAACGAAGTGGCATCCAGTCTTGTCTTATGCCCGCTCTCCACCCTGCAGGTTCTCTACAATTTCTTAAAAGAGACCACCAAAAGCATGGATATGAAAGGAACCGAGCTTGACGGTGTCGACCAGCAGGTTGCCATGCTCATCTATTCCGGCATGGACTCCCATGCCATCGAGAACATGCTCAACATCCCGCATAAACAGCTTGAGGTCATCTATGACAAGATCCTCAAACTCGGTCTTGCCGAAGTCACCATCATAAGGCGGGAAGTCCAGCTGACCACAAAAGGGGTTCGCTATATCTCTGATGCCACAAAATCCCAAACAAACTGATTTCTTTCCTCGATTTTCCCATAACAGTTTTATGTAATGATCTCCCAATCAGGTACTTGATCGTCAATGGGAAAGATTCTGATCGTGGATGATACCCTCTTTATGCGAACCCTTCTGAAGAATATCCTGTTCTCAGGGGGACACACCATCGCCGGTGAGGCAGGAGACGGGGAAGAGGCGATAGCCAAGTACAAGGAACTGAAGCCGGATCTCGTCACCATGGACGTTGTGATGCCCAAGATGAACGGCATCGAAGCACTCAAAGGCATAAAAGCCCTGGATCCGGCAGCCCGGGTTGTTATGTGCACGGCTGTCGGCCAGGAACAGATGGTAAAACTGGCCATCAAGTCCGGTGCCAAAGGGTACATTGTCAAACCCTTCCAGGCTCCAAAAGTGCTCGAAGAAGTCAAGAACGTTCTGGCATCCTGACCATTATGGTAAAACTCCTCATTGTGGATGATTCCGTTTTTATGCGGACGGTCATCCGGGATATCGTTTCAAAAGATCCGACCATCGAGGTAGTGGGAACGGCATCAAACGGGATCGAAGCGCTTGAAAAGATTGCAGCTCTTGAACCCGATATCATTACGCTCGATATCGAGATGCCCCGGATGACCGGAATCCAGGTACTTGAGGAGCTTCGGAAGGTAAAAAAACGCCCCCGGGTCATGATGCTCAGCTCGCTCACCTCTAAAGATGCCGAGATGACCACCCAGGCTATCCGTCTCGGTGCTGATGATTTCATGCTCAAGCCAAAGGATATCCCCCACGTCAGGGAGATCGGTGCCGAACTGGTATCCAAAATCCGGCACCTTGTCACACTTCCGGTCAGAAAACCCGTCATTCACCGGACGGAAAAACTCCAGGCTGCAAAGCGGGTTGTGCTCATCGGTTCCTCTGCCGGTGGCCCGCCGATGCTCGACACCCTGCTTGCAGCAATCCCCGGAGATCTGCCGGCCGGCATTGTGGTGACCCAGCACATGCCCCCCGGCTTCACCGCCCCCCTTGCAGAACGGTTCAACCGCATTGCAACCATGCAGGTGAAAGAGACCGAGAACGGGGATCTGGTTGAAACCGGGAAGATTCTCCTCTCAAAAGCCGGCATCCACACGATCGTAAGCGGGGTTCTGGATGAAAAAAATACCAAAAACGGCCGTATTGTCCATTCCAATGCTCCCCCAATCCACGGGGTACGGCCGGCTGTTGACAAAACGTATGAATCCGCCGCCCAGGTGTTTGGCAAAAACATTGTCTCGGTAACCCTGAGCGGTATGGGAAACGATGCCGGAGAAGGAGCTCTTGCCATTAAGCAGGCAGGGGGCATCAACCTGGTTTGTGAAGAGAAGGACTGCCTTGTCTATGGCATGGCACGATCGGTCATTTCCAAAAATGCACAGGACAAGATCCTTCCCTTGAACAAACTTGCAGAAGAGATCGAAAGAGTAGTGCTCCAGATGGAGGCAGGCAATGTCTGAATTTGAGGCGTATCGGGGACTATTTGTCGCGGAGTCACGGGAGAACCACGAGAACCTGGTCAAGAACCTCCTGATTTTGGAAAAAGGTTCCGACCAGAATGCCATTGATGAGATCTTCCGCTCATGCCATACCCTGAAAGGGGCTTCGGCATCCATGGGCTATGCCGAGATGGAGCGGCTGTGCCATGCGATGGAGGATGTATTCCAGCTCGTCCGGAGCGGAACTGCGGAGATCACCCAGGATCTGGGTGACCTCCTGCTTGCCTGCTCCGATCTTCTTGAACAGATGATTGACGATGTTGAGGGCGGGGGAGACACCTCTTCTTTAAACCCGGATGATCAGGTCAATTCTCTTAAAGAATGGATCGGGCAGCGGGGAGGAAAACCGGAGAAGAAAGGTGCAGCACCTGCCGCTCCTGCCCTGGAATCCCCAGCATCTCCTGTAAGTGAACCCCTCCCGCTTGAAGGCAATGTTCCCGAATTTGAGATCACGGTCACGGTTGCAAGCGAATGCATGATGAAAGATGTCCGGGCAATGCTTGCAATCGGGAATCTTGAATCCCTTGGCACCATCCTCACCATCAACCCGTCAAAGGAAGCCATCGATGAGGGGAATTTCGATGGCGTTCTCAAGCTCAAAATTGCAAGCGATGCCGGTGAAGAAGCACTCAAAACCGCTGCGTCCGGAACAGAGATTGCAGCTGTTGACGTAAAAGCAGTGGTGAAACAGGAAGCCCCTGCCGTAAAGAAACCCGTGGATAACGACAAAAAACCCGCGGCTGCTGCTGACAAGAGCCGCGAGATCAAGAACCTCCGGGTTGATATTACCCAGCTGGACCACATCATGAACCTGGTCGAAGACCTGGTCATCAACCGCGGGCGTCTCAAGCAGATCTCCGAACAGCACAAGATCAAGGAGCTCGGGGAAGCTATCGGAATGGTTGAGCGGTCGGTCTCCGAGCTCCAGAACCTGATGATGAACATCCGCATGATCCCCTTAAACCAGATCTTCAACCGCCTGCCACGGGTTGTCCGCGATGTTGCCATCTATGACAAAAAGGAGGTTGAATTTGTCATCGAAGGTGGGGAAACCGAGCTAGACCGGAGCGTGATGGACGGCCTCAACGATCCGCTCCTGCACCTCATCAGGAACGCCGTCAACCACGGGATCGAGTCGCCCGATGAAAGGGAAAAAGCCGGAAAGCCCCGGAAAGGGTTTGTCAAACTCTCGGCACACCGTGACCGGGACAATGTCATCATCGAGCTTGTCGATGACGGTGCCGGTGTCAATGTTGAGAAGGTCAAGGCAAAAGCGGTTGAGCGGGGACTGGTAACAAAAGAAGTAGCTGACACGTACACGACCGAGCAGGCAGTCGATCTCCTCTTCCAGCCGGGCTTCTCCACGGCTGACAAGATCTCTGATATCAGTGGCCGTGGAGTTGGTCTCGATGTTGTCAAGCGTTCCATTGAGTCGCTCAAAGGCACGATAAGGGTCGAGACCACGCCGGGGAAAGGCAGCCGTTTCGAGCTCCTTCTTCCCCCCACGATGGCAATTGTCGATGTCATGATCGTCCGGATCAATGGACGGCGCCTGGGCATTCCCATCAGCAGTATTGTGGAAGTTGCAAATTTCAAACGCGACACCACCCATTTCATCGGTGAGGGTGAAGCCGTTCTCTTAAGGGATGAAGTGATCCAGCTCATGTGGCTCAACGATATGGTGGGCGAATCGGAGGTCTGCGAGATCTTAATCGTGGTCCAGTACGAGAAACGCAAATGCTGTATCCCGGTGGACCTTGTCGAAGGCAAGCAGGAAGTCGTGGTCAAACCATTGAGCAAGCTCATCGGCAACACCCGGGGCGTAAGCGGGATCACCATTTTAGGAGACGGGGAAGTCGTACCGGTTCTCGACGTAAACACCATTGTTTAGGAGACAGATTATGAAACTATCAACTGTTCAGGCAGACGCGATCCAGGAACTCGGGAACATCGGGGCGGCACATGCGGCAACCACGCTCTCCCAGATGCTCGGGAGTGCAGTCGAGATGAGTGTTCCGGCCATCAAGGCCATCGATATCTCGGAACTCGGATCGTATATGGGCGAAGAGGCTGCTGCCATGGTAGCATTTGAACTCCAGGGAGAGATCGCACACGGGGGATATATCGTGTTTTACATATCCCGCGAATCAGCTATCCGCCTCACCAACACCATGCTCGGTCTCACCGATATGAACCGGCCCATGAACGAGATGGACGAGAGTGCACTCCTTGAAGTGGGCAACATCATGGTCTCGGCATTCCTTGACGCCACGGCGGAACTGCTGGGATTCATCATGCTCCCGTCTCCGCCGGCCCTCACCATTGACATGGCCCATGCTGCGATGTCATCCCTGGTTGCCCAGATGGGTGAGGAGATCGATGAGGTGCTTCTCTTCTCTACCGAGCTGGTCTGCGAGGAGCATAAGATCGACAGCGACATCATTATGATGCCGGAGAATACAACACTGGCACGCATCGTGGAACTGATGGAAAATATGATGAAAGGTATCTGACTCCCTGTTTGTGAAACCTATGGCCGACGCACTCAAACCTGACGAACAAACGGCGATGATAGGTATTGGCGAGTACCGGGTAGGTTCATTTCCGATGATGACCATCGGTCTTGGGTCCTGCATCGGGCTCACGCTCTATGACGAGAGTTCAAAAATCGGTGCCATGGTTCATATCATGCTCCCGGACAGTGCCGGAAGACAGGATCGTCCGGGAAAATATGCAGATACCGCTATACCCCTGCTGCTAAAAGAACTCGGCATCAAGGGCGCAAAGACCAAATCGCTCATCGCCAAGATGGCCGGCGGCGCATGCATGTTCGAGTACTTCGGCACCAATCTCAATATCGGTGAGCGGAACGCAGAACGGGTCAGGGCGATTCTTAAAGAGCAGGGGATCCCCTTAAAAAAGGAGGATGTCGGCGGCAAGGTCGGCCGGTCCGTCACGTTCTTCCCGGCAAACGGCGGGAAAATTACCATTCGGCGGGCGGACGGGACCACCGGTGAACTCTAACCCGTTCTCTCTTCTCATTCTCATCCTTCTCATCCTGTCACCGGCAGCTGTCGCTCAACCGGATGGAACGGCCTTGTCCCCCACCGACCCGGTCGGGAAAACCACCCCCGTCCCTTTCACCATCACGCTCTTCATCCCCTCCTCCAACATGATCCATTCCGACCAGGTACTTGACCAGATCAATACTCTTGACGGGAAGGGTGTGCTCTTTGGAACCTCCTTTGGGCTTTCGGAGTATAATGGCACCTGGTCAACCCGGCATATCAACCGCGACAACATATCTGAGGGGCTCATGGACGAGTATATCACGTCCATAGAGTTTGATTATGAAGGAGATCTCTGGATCGGATATTCCGGGGGAATCCAGATTTACAATGGGATCTTTTACCAGACCCTCCGGGATCAGCAGCTCTTCAAGGACCCGCGGATCCAGGATCTCCAGCGATGGCACGATGATATGTGGGTTGCAACCGGAAATGCCGGCCTCCACCGTTTTCGTAACGGGGCCTGGACCTGGTTCCAGCCCATGACCAAAAATGGCCCGGAATTTTATGAAGTCCGGGAGATGGTGATGGACACCCACAGTGACTCCCTGCTCCTTGCCACGGCAGATAACGGGCTCTGGATTGTCAAATCCCCTGATGATCCGGTGGTGTTTGAACAGATCGCACCAAAACGGGGAACCTATGGCCAGATGACCCATGTAAAGCGGGACCCGATGGGCGGCGTCTATTTCTTTAACGACACAACGGTGGTGCATTACTCACCGGATGCGGGTTTTGTTCCCGTCCTGACTGCCCGTGACCTGACCTTCGCAGACATCGAAATCAACGATCTCTCGGTCGATCGCTATGGCACCATCTATATTGCAACCGATGATGCGATCTTCATCTGGAAAAACGATCAGGTATACCGCCGTCTCAGCCGGTTTGAAGGGATCGGGACGTCCGAAGTGGTACGAACCGTAACTGTTGATTCCCAAAACCGGGTCTGGTTCTCAACTGCCGGCCATGTCGGGTATTACCATGAAGAACCGGACGGGCAAAGTCCAATCCTGGTAGAGACCACCGTGCCGGAGATAACCCCCGATTTACCGGTGTTCACCCCGACTCCCCCTCCGGTAGAAACGCCTGCCGTGATAACGGATGAGGATGCAGGATCCCGTACCGGGGGGCTTGCCCCGGTTCTCGATCCCATCATCCACGCAATCCAGGCGATTCTTGCAAAACTGGGCATTGTGGTTTAAGGGACGAAAGACTGCTCTGGCGATATGGGGATGAATGGGGGGTTCATATCCGGGGCATAAAAATCGCCTCGTCTTTTAACTTTGTTGAAATACACATGAACCAATGAGGTTCACACCCGAACGATGAAAATAACCGGAAAGTAAAACAGACGTCCTCGCCCGTATCCTTGCGCTCCTTATGGGGGCGGCAAGGCCCCCAACATCGCGCAATGGTCGGGCTGCGGAAGCGATGGTGTCCCTTATGATCTTCTTGCGGGATTTTTGAACAGGTGATTTCCCGGGATATTTTCCTGAAAAAAACCGAATTGAGGCCGCCGCGGGGCGCCCTTCGGGGCGGCGGCAGGGCATCGTAATAAACATGCAAAATCTCTGGAAATGGATGCCGATGATGATTTTCATGGAAAAACACTTGAAATGATTATGGGCGCAAACTGCCCCCATACCGCCAATCAGATGCCTGCCGCTGAAGAAAATTGGCGCCCCGCGGCGGCTTCAATTACCGGTTTCCCGAACCGGAGATCGCCCCACAGTATCCCGCGAGAGACCCTATGCCGGGGAACACGCCTGTTCATTTCTCGTTGGTTTTTCATCATTCCGCTGAGAACCCGATTAATTCATACCGAATGTACGGGTGCAGTCTTCCTCTCTAAAAAGCAAAGCCCAAAAAGAAGACTCACCGTTTCTTAAGTTCCACGAAGCAGAACTGTTCGATCGCATCCAGCAATGCTTTTTTTGCCCGCCTCACCCGCACGTCCTCACTTGAGGAAAAATCGGCTGCTATGTACCGGAGCACGGTTGCAAAATACTGCAGGTCTGAAAATTCCCGCTCGAAATCAGCCAGCCGGTTGAACGCTTCCTTAGGCTCGCGGTTGAGGAGCTCGAACGAGAAATCGAAAAGCTCGATTATCTGTGCCGGCATCCCTTTTGAGAGCGCCAGTTTCCGGAAACTGTGGTAGGTCATCTTCTTTGTTGTCAGGAGGGAGAGCTTGAGCCCGAGATAGACTGGTTCAAGTTCATTGGGGTACTGCTTGATGAGCTGGTTGACAATCCCTGCCGCCCCGCCGGCATCACGGTTTTCCAGCTTGTAGTAATACATCTCCCGCAGGAAGGTGATGTCCGTGTAGAAATGCTCCGAGCCGATATCGAGGAGGCGTTTCCGCATCACCGAATCGTTGGTCAGGGCAGCGTTTTTCAACCCGATCTCCAAAAACCACTTCTCGCTCGGGAACCATTCAAGCCCGATCAGGATCATCTGCCAGAAGATCTTGTCAAGAAATGCCGGATCATCGATTTCCAGCTGCCGGATCTGGCCAACGCCCGGTTTTATCCGGGCTAGGTTGATCATCAGTTCCCGGGCAAGAAGTTCCATCTCGCCCGGACGGTGGTTCCGGATCGATTCATCGTCTTTCTTGAACTCCCGGAGGGAGAGGGTATAATAGCAGAAAGCAACCGCGGTGCCCAGTTTGGCATCAAGAGTGGCATATTTTTTCAAGTACTCAAGGGCATGGACATAGTCCCCGACTTTGAGGAGCTTTAACCCGACAACAATGTTGATACCCACTTCCGCATTCTTCCGTTTCTTGAAACGGATGGCATTGGTCATCACCCGTTTGACAAAATCAAAGTCATCGATATTTTTACTGGTGTCGAGCACCTTGAAGGTGATGCTGTCCACGAACTCGTCATGGGCTTCATCGGAGAGGTTGGGAAAAGAGTTCTCAAGGGCAGAGATGACATACCCGTAAAAGACCGGAAGGTTTGCATCGACTTTTACGGTATTGCGTTCGATATAGCCGGAAAAATCCCTCTGCAACAGGTGCAGCTTGTCGTACACTATCGCGTCCGAAAGCTTCTCCTCCCGCATATAGGGAGAATGGCATGTTAAAATATTAAAAGGTAGCAGGGCGGAGGTTATGCCTCATCCTGCGAATAATAGTAAAATTCGCCCAGCCCTTTCTGTTCCCGGTCAAGGTAGGACTCCGGTTTGTTGATCCGGGGTCGGCCGGTCTGGTCGCGCCGGAACGTGACATCGAGTTCGCGTAAGAACCGGTTCATGCCGTCCCGCATCGGGAAGGGACCGGTTGCCGTACCGCTCATGCCGGGTTCGCCTTCAAAGACCAGGATCCGTTCGCTGATCATGTCGATTAAGTAGATGTCGTGGTCGATGACCATGATCCCGGCCTCCTTTCCTTCGGCATGGTGCTTGATCATCCGGGTCACCTTGACCCGCTGCTCGACATCGAGATGGGCGCTCGGTTCATCGAGAATGTACAGATCTGCATCCCGTGCAAGACAACCGGCAATTGCCACCCGCTGGAGTTCTCCGCCGCTCAAGGTATCGACCGAAGACTGGAGGATCGGCTGGAGCGCGAGCGCCTCGATGATCTCGTGCTGGAACATCGATGAATCAAACTTCGTGGTGCACCGGCGCAGGTACATCTCGACACTGTCGGAAGTATCGGCCTTGATGTACTGGGGTTTGTAGGAGATTTTGAGCGAGGTCTCCATGGTGCCCGTGGTCGGAGTCTCGGCCCCGGCGAGAAGTTTGGCAAACGTGCTCTTGCCGATCCCGTTCGCACCCACAATCCCGAGGACTTCTCCTGCACGGATGGTGCCGCCCGAGACCGTGAGGCCGAAGGACTCAAACTGTTTGGTCATCGGGGGGATAACGAATAAGTCATTCCGGTCAGATCCCTTGTCATGCGCCCGCTTCTCAAAGACCACCTGTGTGTCCCGGAAACGGACGTTCTCCTCGTTCAAGAACCCTTCAAGGTACTGGTTGATCCCGACCCGGACGCCCTTGGGCCGGGTGATGATGCCAAAGACCGATGGTTTGCCGTACCCGACATGCACGGTATCGGCAAGCATATCGAGAATGGCAAGGTCGTGCTCAACGATCATAACCGGGCGTTCG
The DNA here is from genome assembly GCA_002839605.1 of Methanomicrobiales archaeon HGW-Methanomicrobiales-3. GTDB lineage: Archaea > Halobacteriota > Methanomicrobia > Methanomicrobiales > Methanospirillaceae > Methanoregula. Next base: position 149,049 of record PGYK01000008.1, read on the forward strand.
GTTGCAAGCTCCCGGATAAGTTTGGCAGCAGCAATCCGCTGGTAGATGTCAAGGAACGGGGTGATCTCATCAAAGAAGTACAGGTCGGCTTCGCGGGCAAGGCATGCCGCGATTGCCACCCGCTGGAGTTCTCCGCCGCTCAGCGTGCCGATGTCGTGGTCGAGGATGGCATCGAGTTTGAGGACCGGCAGGATCTCTGCTAACTTATTCCGCTCATCCGTGGTCTTCAGCAGCGCCCGGACGGTGCCCTGGAAGACTTTGGGAATGAAATCAATGTACTGCGGTTTTGACGCTATCTTCAAGCTCTTCTTCGAGACCGTCTGGAGATAGTCGAAGAGCTCGGTGCCGGCATATTGCTTGAAAATCTCCTCCCATGCAACTTCTTCGTCAAAGTTTCCGAGATTGGGGCGGAGCTGGCCCGAGAGGATCTTGATAGCCGTACTCTTCCCGATACCATTGGCGCCGAGGATGCCGGTAACTTTACCGTCCATTGGGGCGGGCAGGCCGTACAGGGCAAACCCGTTCTTCCCGTACCGGTGGGTGGGGTGCTCCAGCTCTTCCGGCAGGCTGATGATATCAATGGCATCGAACGGGCATTTCTTGATACAGATGCCGCACCCGACACAGAGTTCCTCGGATATGACTGCCTTTCCCTCCGGCCCGATGACCACGGTTTCATCCCCGGTCCGGACCCGGGGGCAGTAGATGATGCACTCGGTACCGCACTTCTTTGCGTGGCAGCGATCCTTATGGACAATGGCTATTCTCATAATTATCCCTTAAAAAATGGTTATTTGGGGATGGCAGTGAGAAGGATGGTCCAGGTCATGAACCAGAAGGCAAAGGTCATGAACCCCTGGTAGAACCAGTCCTTGCCACCGAGTTTTGTCGTGTCCATCCCCGAGAGCATGAAGATGTGCTTTTGCAGGACGATTCCGGCAAGCATCAGCATGAACCCTAACAGACCATCGGTCTGCATGCCATCCGCGGACGGGATTCCGCCGGCATAATAGGATACTCCCCCGGTTAAGATACCCATGAAGCTGGCAACCAGCGTCCGCTTGATGCGGTTGATATGCTCGGCCTGCTTGTCTTCCCGGGTTTTCTGCTTCTTGGGCTGGACCGGCTGTTTTTCTGTGTTCTCTCCTTCGCTCATCCCGTTACACCAGTAGTCTTATTTTTTAGTGCGCAAGCCATATGTAATTTGGTACAAACGCGATGGCATCCGAACAGGGAATGAGCGGGATCGACGTGAAGGCGATGGTGTCCGAGCTGGCAGAGAAGCTGCCGCTCTGGATCGACAAGGTCTACCAGTTCGACACCCGGACGCTCGCGATCCGCATGAACGGCGAGAACAAGGCAAAATACCTGTTCCTCATCGAGGCAGGGAGGCGTGCCCATCTTGTCACTGCACTGCCGGATCCTCCCAAGAACCCGCCCCAGTATGCCATGCTGCTCAGGAAATACCTTTCGGGCGGAAAGGTGCTCAGCATCCGGCAGCACGGGCTTGAGCGGATCCTCATCTTCGAGATTGGCAAAGGTTCGACAACCTACCGGCTCAATATCGAACTCTTTGACGAGGGCAATGTCATTCTCACGGGCGAGGATGGAATAATCGTCAAGCCACTCCGGCATCACCGGTTCAAGGATCGGGAGGTTGTGCCGGGTGCAGCATACACTCTCGGTGCCACGGACCCGACCGCATCCGAAGAATCGCTTGCTGCGTTTTTGAAAGCCGATGACCGCGACCTTGTCCGGGCGCTTGCCATCGGCTGCATGCTCGGGGGAGCGTACGCGGAATATATCTGTACGCAGGCCGGGCTCGATAAGAGCATCCCCGCATCTTCTGCCGATCCCGCACGACTTTATGCCGCAATCGGCGGGCTCTTCGATACGGTGTTACACAGCCGCTCTCCGGTCATCACCGGTAAGCACTGCGAGCCTGTCAATGTGGAAAATGCCGAAAATGTCTGGACCTATCCCAGTTTTTCCGAAGCACTGGAAGTTTTCTACCCGCTGACGAAAAAAGAGAAGAAAGCAACGGCCCGGCCGTTCATCCCCAAGGAAGACCGGATCCGTAAGCACCAGGAAGCAGCGATCAAAAAATTCGATGAAACGGTGAAAAAGACCGACGAGATCGTTGCTGCCATCTACGAGAACTACCAGTTCATCGCAAACCTGATCTCAACGCTCGATTCTGCAAGCAAACAGCTCTCGTGGCAGGAGATCGAGAAACACCTGCGGGGAGCAGAGTCCGCTGATGCCAAAAAGATTATCCGGTTCTTCCCGGATGAAGCGGCAGTGGAAGTCGATATCGGCAAAAAAGTGAAGATCTTTGTCCACGAAGGGATCGAACAGAACGCCGGCCGGTATTACGATATCATCAAGAAGTTCAAAAAGAAGAAGGAGGGTGCCCTTGCAGCCATGGCAAGGACCGTGGTTAAAAAGCCCCAGAAGCGCCGCGATTTCGTGCCCATGAAGAAACTCTGGTACCACCGGTTCCGCTGGTTTACCACCAGCGACGGGATCGTGGTGCTCGGGGGCCGGGATGCCTCGCAGAACGAGGAACTGGTCAAGAAATATCTTGCCGGCGGGGACCTCTTTGTCCATGCCGATGTCCATGGCGCGAGCGTGGTCATTGTGAAGGGCACAACGGAGCGGATGGACGAGGTAGCCCGGTTTGCCGCATCCTACTCCGGTGCATGGCGGAGCGGTCATGCCTCGGCCGACGTCTATTCTGCCCTCCCGAACCAGGTGAGCAAGACCCCCGAATCCGGGGAGTTCGTTGCCCGGGGGTCCTTCATCGTCCGGGGGGAGCGGACGTACTACCGGAATATCCCGCTCGCGGTTGGTATCGGGCTCATGCTCGAACCAAACGCTGCGGTCATTGGCGGTCCTCCGTCTGCTATCCGGGAAAAGACCAAAGCATACGTGGAACTCCGGCCCGGCCAGTTCGAGCCCAACGATGCGGCAAAGAAAGTGCTGCGTATCTTAAAGGAGAAGACCGGAGAGGATGAGGCGAAAGCGCTGAAGAATATCCTCAACACCGAAGCCGTTGCCGCGTTTGTTCCGCCCGGCGGGTCCGATATCAAAGAACAGCCATGAAAGCCGAGTACGGGGAACTCAAAGGGAACTTTGGCGAAGTCAGACTCCTGCCGGAGAGTATCGACGATCTCTGGCACCTGCAGCACCTGATCGCGGAAGGTGACCTGGTTTTTGCCACCACGTTCCGGAGCGTGGATACAACAGCCGACAAGATCCGGCCCGAGAAGGTGGAGAAGCGCCCGGTCCGGCTCGGTATCCGGGTAGACCGGGTGGAGTTCTCGGAGCACGGGGTCCGGCTTCGTATCTTTGGGATCATCGAGCACGGGATCGATATCGGGGCCCACCACACGCTCAATGTCGAGACCGGCTATGAAATTTCTGTCATAAAGGCATGGCGTCCCCTTGACCGCGAGCGGATTGCCCGGGCCGTGAAAGCATCGGTGTATGGCGTTATCCATATCCTGACTATTGAAGAAGGCGAAGCCGAGCTCTTCCGGCTCCGGCAGTTCGGTCCCGAGAGTGTCATCACGGTGACGGCCGGCAGCGGCAAAGGGGCTGAGTCCGAATCGCGGACCGGGTTCTTCGACCAGGTCAACGGGTATATTGCCGATATTTCCGGTCCGCTCATCATTGCCGGTCCCGGGTTCATCAAGGACGATTTTGTCCGGTACGCGAAAGGGAAATCGTCAGCAGGTGCCGGCCGGGCGGTGGTTGTCGAGACACGGCGGATCGGCCGGGGTGCCGTGCAGGAAGTTATCGGCAAGGGCGCTCTCGATAAGCTCTTCGACGATCTCCAGCTCTCCCGCGAGGTGCAGATGATGGATGAGGTTCTTATGCGGATCTCAAAGGACGGGGCGGTCACCTATGGCAGGGCTGAAGTTGCGCAGGCGATTGAGTTTGGTGCTGTCGAGCAGGTGCTTATCGTTGATTCGCTCCTGCACGACCCGGAGATATTACGCATCATCGAGACCGCGGAGTCCATGCGGGCAACGGTCGTCGTCCTCTCAAGCCAGTTCGAGCCGGGCGAACGGCTCACAGCGCTTGGCGGGATTGCGGCGCTGCTGAGGTATACGCTTACGCGATAAGGGACACCTCCCGACGGCTCCGATTCCTGGTTTCCCGAACCGGAGATTGTCCTGCCGTAACCCGCGAGGTGGCCTGAATCGGGGATTGTTCAAAGAAGTCTTTCGCTCCCCAGTGTTTTTCATGCTTCGGGATTGAATGGTTGTTCATACCCGTTTCTCCAGAGCAGGTTTTTTCACATGAATTCCAATTCACGGCCATGCTCCACGGGGCGAGGGTCGACAGACCCCGAGCGCCCGTGGCTCCATCGCAGATCAATCTATGATATCTGGTAGGTTTTCCCATGAAAAACGTGAGTTGACATTATCATTGGAGTACGCTGCCACTATACCCCCAGATGTGATGAACGGTCGCCGCCCCGAAGGGCGCCCCGCGGCGGCTTCACTTCGGTTATATTCTCATTTCTATGGTTACACATACACCATTGCCCTAAAAAAGAGGGTGCGTGTAATGAGCCGATCCCGATATCCTGTTGCCCAGTGTTTTTCATGCTTCGGGATTGAACCGCTGTTCATGCACCTTTCTCAAGAGGCGACCGGATAATAGTCGAAATGAGTTTGCATAAAAAAAAGTGTAGGTGGTGGCACGCATTCTGGTTACTGGATGGTTAGTGTCCCAGAACTCGTTGCAAGGACTGTCCCGGATGAATCCATAACAGATACGGTATAAACTCCGGCACTTGCTGCGGGAATATTGAAATATCCTTTGGCCTTATACGTCTCGGCAGAGATTATATTTGCGGTTATTGTCATGGGACCAGATAATTTCATTCCTTTTGCGGCTGTAAGGTTTGTCCCAAGTATAGAAACCTCCTTGTATGCTTCTCCATTACCTGTTGTAAGAACCGAATCCAGTATTGAAGTGATAGTCACCAGACTTGTCGCTGCGGATGATGTCGTAGTCGTTGTGGTTGTTGTTGCAGTTCCCTGCTGGACACGAAACGCATTCTGGAATGTGTCATATTGCCCGTCCGAATTCTTCACGATCAGGTCCCACATTTCAAGCGAAGCATCCGCCGGGATCGTAAATTTGCATGTGATGAGCGTCGGGGTGACCACAACATCCGTTGCATGGATCTGCGAACTTCCCTTTTTGAGGGTAACGTTTGCGCCGGAGAGGAAATTCAGTCCGGTCAGCTCGGTTATTGAAACGGTTTCCCCGGTCTTACCCTTGTCTGGCTCAACACCCGAGATCTTGGGTGCATAGCCTTTTGTGGTAGTCGCAGTAGTGACCGTTGAACCTTTTGTGGTTGTCGTGGTGATGACGGTTGTCGTTACCGTTGTTGTGGATCCTACGGGAATTGACGCCACGGCAACGGTGCGGATCTTTTCTGTATAGGTTCGCTCGATCATCGACCGCTCGATGAGATCCGTTTTGGAATCAAGACGATACCCGAGGCTGCCGTCACTGTTGGGGTAGACATAGGCCCGCTCGTACTTGTCAGATCCGGCATCGTACCTGATGATGAGCACGGCCGTCCCGGCCGTTGATTGCGGGTTCTTCACCAGATCCCCGGCACCATAGAGCGGACCTGCTGCCGTGGTAACTGCGGGTGCTGCATCGGCCGGAGGTGCCGCCGCTTCATCCGAACATCCGGCAACAAGCGCCGCAAAAAGCACCAGCCCGGCAAAAGCCAGAGCTCTCCAAGAAATCTTTTCCATACACTTTGTTTTGCTGTTAATGGTATAAGAACACCTTTCCGGTAAAGGCGAAAAAGATGAAAAAAGGGATGGTATTTTAAAATTATTCTTCTTTCTTCTCGGGCTTTTTGAACGTCTCGACAAGAACGATCTCGGAGATGCCCTTGATATATTCAAACCCTTCATGGATGATCCGGCCGCGCCAGAGAAGCCAGCGGCGGTCATAGATGATTCCCGGCGGGAGGGTGATGGTCGCCTTGTCGCCATCCATTGCAATTTCCATCTCGCGGCCGGCATAGAGCCGCACGAGACCCTTGAGCTGTTCGAGAGGCTCGGTTGCCTTCTCTTCGATCTTATAGGTATAGGTGAGGGTGGCACCGGCAAGCGGGGCATTGAAGTCCACGATCACCTTGTTGCCGATGACATCGACAACGGTTCCCTCGCCCTGCTCGCCCAGCTTGACTGCCATGCCACGGACCGGTTTCTCCTTGAACTGGTTCTTGGGGAAGGACTGGATACGCTTGGGGTCGCGCTCGCCAAATGCCTTCTCCGGCGTGACCGTGACCGTTGCCTCGTCTCCTACCTTCTTGCCGACAAGTTCCTCGTCAAGGCCGAGAATGACGTGTTTCTGGCCGACACAGATGGTTATGGGGCCGTAGACCGCGTTCGGGCTGTGGATACCGGCAGTCTTTGCTTCGTCCTCGTATGTGGTATCGAAAACATTGTCGCCGACCTTTCCGGTATAGCTCAGTTTAATAAAATCTCCTTCTTTGATTGCCATGTTTCACCTGACTATATTAAGTCGTAATCAAGACAGATAAAAGTGTGGCACATCCATGCTCGAAGTTGAACTCAAGGTGAAGATCCCCTCGCTCGATCCGGTCCGCGACCGGCTCAAAGAGAAGAATGCACAGTTTTTTGGAAGGGTGCATGAGCACGACATCTACTATAATGCCCCGCACCGCGACTTCGGGGTAACGGACGAAGCTGTCCGGGTCCGGTATACGGACGATCATGCGGTGGTCACGTACAAAGGACCCAAGATCAAAAAGTTCGGCCTCAAAGCCCGCGAAGAGCTCAACTTTGCCGTTGAATGCGGAAAAACGTTTGAGACCATGCTCGACCGTCTTGGGTTTTTAAAAACCCTTGAAGTGAACAAGTGGCGGGAGAACTACAAACTGGAGGCAGCATCCATCTGCCTCGATTCGGTGGACGGGCTCGGCACATTTGCCGAGATTGAAGTCATCACCGAAAACGAGAATGACAACCCGACCGCTGTCATCGAGAAAATTGCCCGGGAGATCGGCGTTGTGGGCGAACCGCTGCTTGAGTCCTACCTGGAACTACTGCTGGCAAAGAAAGCAGGACACTGATTTCAACCCATGCCATCCGGATCCCTGTTCACGTAACCGGAACCATTTTTTTAAGGATTCATGAATTTACGGAAATATCTGCCGGGACTGATTGCAGGAAACGAAATCCCTTGACGGAAAAACTACCTGCTTGTGGCAGCAGTTCTGAGGCAGGGGGGGCCTGAGGGCATTTGTTCCCCGTGTATTATTCGAATTTTTCGCTGTTTTAAGAAGACAATGATGGGGGCTGATGCCCCTATACCCCAAAAACGATACCAGCTGCCGCTCCCGTTTGGGCGCCCCGCGGTGGCTTTAATTACCGTATAAAAACAATGATCCCCCCGCCCGTAGAACTGCCTGCCTGTGGCGGCAGTTCGAAAGGGAAGGGGGGTCTGGGGGGCACCTGCTCTTTACAGATGAGCCTGAGAATTCCGCTTTCGCTCACATTCAACAAAAACATAAGAAAAGATTAGCGGGGCAGGCCACATACCGGGCCTCCCCCGTTTTTGCACTGCCTGCCTAGATAGTGAGCAGTTCAACCTTGATGTCCCGGGCTTCGGTGCCGAAGTGGAGCATCGCACAGTAGCCATCCATTGCCGGGCCGGGGTTGATGACCTTGACACCGTCAACGTCAATTACGCCCCGCTGGTCGTGGAGGTGGGCGCAGCAGACAATATCGAAAGCCTTCATGTGGTTCCGGATACTGTGGCTGCCCACGTGCTCGCCGTTTGCCTTGTCGAGGGTCTCGAACGGGGGAGCATGGCAGAGGAGAATGTTGTGCATACTCTTCTCCATCTTTTTCATCGCGCTGTTCATCACGTCATCTATCTGCTTGTCGGTAAGCTCGAACGGGGTGTTGAACGGGGTCGGATTGGACCCGCCAACACCAACGATGGTCATTTTGCCAAGGTTCATGTGATGACCGTGCATGTTCACGGTATCAGAGTGTTCGAGCACATCGAGGATCTCACGGGGATCGCAGTTGCCGGGCACTGCAAAACACGGCACATCGATGCGTGAAAGCACGTCATCGACCGCGTCAACTGGACCCATATTCGTAATATCACCTGCAATAAATACCGCTTCTGGATTCAGCTCCAGAAATGAATCAATTTTACCGAATTGACCATGGAGATCTGCTATCAATAGCACATCCGTCATGGTATATCATTTGAAGGGCGTCTAAAAAACCTTATCTCAGGGTCGTTCCATGACCCGGTCACCTTCCCCGTCAGAGCAAGACTGCCGCAGAGTTTTTCGGTCTCCGGAAGCAGGGAACGCGCGGGAAGATTTGCGAGCGGAGTTCCGGGCAGGGGAATGAACCGGTGGACATGGATGGTGCCGGTCCGGGCAACGGCCCGGATGAGATCCAGGCTCTGGCGCTGGTCATCATCGGTCTCGAACGGCAGCCCGACAATGAAGTCGACAACGGGTTCGAAAGAAAAGTCCGAGAAGAGGTCAAGGGCAGCAAGGACATCGGCTACGGAATGACCCCGCCCGAGTTTTTTGAGCACCGCGTCGCTCCCGGACTGCGCCCCGAAGTGGAGTTTTGTGTTGGCGCAATACCGGTGCACGAGCGCTAAGGATTCTTTGCAGATACTCTCCGGCCGGACCTCGCTTGGGAACGTGCCGAAGAAGATCTGGTTTTTGCATGCCTTAAGGAGCGCTTCGACCTTGTCCCACCGGGGATGGATCCCGTCAGAACCGTACGCGAACGCGTTGGGCGAGACGAACCGGGCTTCCTTGTGCCGGCTGGTATACCGGACAATCTCATCCACCGACCGGTGCCGCATGCAGTGACCGAAGATCCGGGGCGTCTGGCAGTACCCGCAGGAGAACGGGCACCCGCGCGAGATCTCGACATACCCTTTGATCTCGGAAAATGCCGGGTATGCATCCAGCCGCACACCGGTATCGGCCGGCTGGTACCAACCGCCTTTCATGACACCCGGGATCTTTCCCCCGCCTCCCTTCTGAATATCCGCAAGAAGCCGGGGCAGGGTGAACTCGCCTTCGCCCACGATGACGTAGTCGGCATATGCCGCTACCTCTGTTGGAAGGGCGGTTGCGTGCGGTCCCCCGACAATGGTCAGGCAGCCGGCAGACGCAATCTCATCCTGGTACTGTGCAGCATTGAGCGAGTTGAGGCTGTAACAGGTGATGTCGTCGTCTGGTCCGTCCACCCGGTTGAGGGCAAATCCTTCCTTTTCGCAGGCAGCAGCAAGTACCGCGTACGAGTTCCGCGCTGCATGGATGTGCCGCCAGTTCACCTGCATGATTATCAGAGTTCTTTGCCGGGAGAGGAAAAAAGCGCTCCGGAGCGTATGGTATGGAGCGATTCGGATAGGGCATGCATTTCGAAAAAAATTCGTCGTTTTTCTGTTCTGGTGAACTGAGTATGAACGGGAGTTCGCACCCGAAGCATGAAAATGCCTGGCAGGTAAAACAGACTTCCTCTTCCGCATCCCTGCACACCTTATGGGGACGGCAAGGCCCCCATCGTCGCGCAATGGTCGGGCTGCGGAAGCGATAGTGCCCAATATGGCGTGCATGCAGCACTCAGACTGACGATTCCTGGGATATTTTCATGAAAAACTGCTCTATTGAAAAGCTGCCAGAAATCATAGACTGATTTGCGATGGAGCCACGGGCGCTCGGGGTCTCATCGACCCTCGCCCCGTGGAGCGGGCCGTAAATGGGCGCCAGAAACAGAATGATAGAACCGGGGGTCAAGGGGGCTTGCCTCCGCAGGCTGCCTCCCCCTCTCTTGGGAGAGAGGGGGTCCCCCTCGCAATTCCACAAAAGGACACTGGGGAATGTTTTCCCCTGAAAAAAACTGGATCGGGTTAACAATCTCTCTAAAAAGAATGGCGTTCGGGTATATTTTTCATGCTTGGGGTGTGAAAACCCGCACATGTGCGTTTCTAAGGCATGGAAAACAGAAATTGGGGCTGCCGCGAGAGTGTCCCGCGGTGATGACTGACAAGCGAAGCATAGCTCAAAAGCGATTTAGTATCGCGGCGATTGAATCGTAAAAAGAGAGAAGAAAATCCTGTTGCCTATCCGCGGCTCCGGTACGGGCTCAGAACATCATTGGTCTTCTTATAATCCCCGTTGTCGAACGTGATGTAGACAACTACGCGATCGGTCTGCTTCGTGCCTTCGATCTCAATGGATGCACCCTTGTTTGGCGGGATTGTGCCGGTCTTCATACCCCCGTTGGCAAGGTACACCGTCACATCGATCTTCTTGACATGGATCTGCCCCATTCCCCCGTCAAATTCGATCGGGATCTTTGCCGCATAATCCTTCTCTTTCACGATAACGGAGACTTTGTTCTGGTCCGGCAGTGCGTCCGTTGGCGAGGGAACGAGATTATCCGTTGCAGGCGCTGCTGTCGCTGCCGGGTTCCCGGCAGGTACTGCCGTTGCCGTACCAGCGGGTGCCGGGGCAGAGGAACTGCCAGTACAGCCGGCAAGGAGGACTGCGGTGCAAACAAGAACTACCAGAAGACCGTACGATCTGAATTTCATACAGGAGAACTGCGAGCCCGGGTTATTTGAGTATTGTGATCGATAAATAAAAGATGCGGTTCAGGACGTCTCGCATGCAACCTCGCCCGAATCCCCGTTGACCGTGACCCGGATGCCGTCTTTGAGGGTGCCTGGCGGAAATTCTATCCTGTCCACCATGGGAATATTCCCGATGATTGCGCCGGTTGCAATGATCGCCTCTGCTTCCGCGTTGATGATGGCAGCCGGTGCATGCCCGTTCTGGCTTAACGCGTAGAGAACATAGGAACCGACCGTGGATCCCTTCCCGTACGGAAATACCAGTACCGTTCCCGCAATAGATCTCCCATTCAGCGGGTGCCCTTTCTCAACAATGATGCCGGACTCCGGGTCCACGCCCGAGAGAAACGATATCGGCGCGGGGCTGATGAGGAGTGGTCCGCTCCCGGTCCCGCGTGCAATGCCTCTTCCTTTGTATAGCAAAATCACACCACATAAATGGTTGAAAGTGAAGATATAAGATTGATATGGAAGAGACTGCCGTCAATAACTCAGCATCTTCATCAGAGCTCAAATACCAGATCCAACTCAACGAGCTCGAAGCCACCATGCTCGACCTGAAGGTGAAGGTTGACGATCTCACCAAAGAGAACGGCCAGCTCAAGCGCGAGAACAACCAGCTCAAGCGCATGCCGCTCTTTGTCGCCGTTGTTGTTGATATCCTCGAGAACGGCGAGATCTATCTCCGCCAGCAGGGCAACAATCAGGAGTACCTCACCCATGCGCCCGAGGACCTCCGCCCGCTCTTAAAGCCGGGTGCGAAAGTTGCCGTGAACAACGCCCTCTCGATCGTAAAAGTCATCGGCAACATCTACGACTCCCGGGTCCGCGTCATGGAACTGGTCGACAAGCCGCAGGAGACCTATGCGGACATCGGCGGGCTCACGGATGTGATCCGGGAAGTCCGGGAAGCGGTCGAGTACCCGTTGACCAACCCGCAGATCTACGCAAATGTCGGTGTGGAGCCACCCAAGGGGGTCCTGCTCTTTGGTGCCCCGGGTACCGGCAAGACCCTGATTGCAAAAGCCGTAGCCCATGAAGCCAGGGCCAAGTTCATCCGGATGTCGGGAAGCGAACTGGTCCACAAGTTTATCGGCGAAGGTGCAGGGCTTGTCCGGGAACTGTTCCAGCTTGCGCGGGAGCATGACAAGGCGATCATCTTCATCGACGAGATCGATGCTGTCGGCAGCATGCGGACCAATGACGGCACCTCGGGAAGCGCCGAAGTGCAGCGGACGCTCATGCAGCTCCTTGCCGAGATGGACGGATTTGACAACCGCGGCAACGTGCGGATCATGGCCGCCACCAACCGGGCCGATATGCTTGACCCGGCGCTCCTCCGTCCCGGCCGGTTCGACCGGCTCATCGAGATCCCCCTTCCGGACAAGGACGCCCGGCTCCAGATCCTGAAGATCCATTCAAGGAAGATGCACCTTGCCGATGTAGACTTCGAGTCCATTGCCGCCAAAGCCGAGAATTCCACCGGTGCGGAACTCGAATCAATCTGCCGCGAAGCCGGTATGATGGCGGTGCGCCGCGAGGGAGAACGCGTTGAGATGGCGGACTTTGCTGCAGCGGTGCGCAAGGTCAAGAACGAAGCGGTGGCCGAGAACCGCATGTATACCTGATGCAGTTCTCCTGCACCGGTACGGCCGTCCTGTTTTTTCGGAGATCCGGATGAACATACTTTTGATCCAGCGGGATGGAACCGATCTCCACCATACCCTCTTCTCGTCCGAGACCAGCCGGCTGGTTTTGCGGTTCTACCACCCGAAGAAACGTTCCTGCGGGGTCCTTGTTACCTGTTCGACGTTGAGCAGCGCCCTATCGCTCGTTGCCGAGCTCCGCTGGTACATCCGGCGGTATGTCCGGGAGCCGCTCTTTGAACTGGAGCCGGGAATCTATTTCACGCACCAGCTGGCGCAGGACGTGTACTTTGAACGGACAGCAGTCCTCGGGCCGGGCTGGAAGTTTCGGAAACTGTACGGGTTCAAAGACGGAAAAGTACTCAGCTCGGTTCCCATGTCGCCCGGTTCCACGCTGGACGAATACCAGCAGGAATATGCCGGCGTGGACAAGACCATTGAGATCTGGTGCACGCAGGACGAGGTGGAGGAAGGCGAACTCATGGAGAGCGCAGATGATCCAAACGACCGTGCCGGCCCATGATATTCGCACCCGTCAAAGAACGTCCGGATCCGGAAATATCTCGTGTACCGGATGGACACCAATGGGATCCCTTGTAAAATACCAGGTCCGGTTATAACGAACCCGGAGGATTTTTTCACGTAAGCGGAATGAAAAATCTGCTCTGTTGAAACGAGCATGGACCCACACGGTTCACACCCAAACGATGGAAAATGCCCTGCAAGGAAAACAGACGTCCTCGCCCGCATCCTTGCGCTCCTTATGGGGGCGCCACGAGCCCCCAACGCCCGCGCAAAGGTCGGGCTGCGGGTGCGATAGCCGCCCATTATAGTTTCCATGCGGGACTCTCAAACCGGTAGTTTCCGGGAAATTTCATGAAAAAAACCATTGAAGTGATTATGGGGGCTGATGCCCCCATACCCCCATTAAGATGCTTGCCGCCGCTCCCGTTTGGGCGCCCCGCGGCGGCCTCAATTTCTGCTTTGCGAAAACAATTTTTATCAGTGTGTCCCGTAGTGGTAATGCGGAGGCATCGGATGCGCCCCCGCCCCCCCTTCGGGACAGGACTGGCGAGAAGGGTGGTGACAATTTTCCAGAATGAGGACTTCACCCGAGCAAAAAAAAATACAAAGAGATTTCCGGATAATCCGGTTGCAAGGATGGCGTTCTTTCATGACGGGTGGCAGTATACATTCCCGGGACCGCAGGGCATTTTGTGGCTGTCGACTGCCACAACCCTGTTGATTCAGTCCCGCAGCAGCATCCCGATGAGGAAAAATCCGCCTGCCAGAAGAAGGATCGGGACCCGTTCGATGATCCGGATTATTGCTGAAATGTCGTCTACTACATCAATGGTGAACATTCTTACCTGCTCCCTTTGAATTCCACGGTGCCGGAATAGACATTGTTCAGGATTTTGTTAAGTGTCTCCTGCTGTTCAGGTGTTGGCGGATACTGCTGGTCACACTTCACGGTCTCGATCTGTCGGATTACGTCGCCAATGTTTGTCATGTCAGTATTCCTGCATGTGATTGATACAAAATTGGCCCGTTCTGGATATATAATCGCAAAATAGCCGGGGTTGATGGATGGTACCGGGAAGGATGCCCGTTGAACCGGGAAGTTCAAAGAAAAGGTGGGTTGAGGTTTAAGCAAACATCGTGCCCTGGAAGTCAACCATTCCACGGTTGAAGTCAAGGCCGACCTTTGCAATCGCTGATTCGAAATCTTCCTGCCGGATCGCGGAGCGTTCCTTCCGTATTGCAAACATCCCGGCCTCCATGCAGATTGCACGGAGATCAGCGCCGTTCTTGCCGTCCGTCATTCGGGCAACGGATACGAGATCGACATTGTCGTCTATGTTCAGGGACCGGCAGTGGACTTTTAAGATGGAGAGCCGGCCGCTCTCGCCGGGCAGTGGGATCTCGATGATCCGGTCGAACCGGCCGGGCCGGAGCAGGGCCTTATCCAGGATGTCGATCCGGTTGGTTGCACCAATGATCTTCACATCGCCCCGGTTCTCAAATCCGTCCATGCCTGCCAAAAGCTGCATGAGCGTCCGCTGGACCTCGCGGTCTCCGGACGTATTTGCCTCCGTGCGGCTTGCGCCAACGGCATCGATCTCATCGATGAAGATGATGGTCGGGGCCTTCTTCTTGGCAAGATCGAAGAGCTCGCGGACGAGTCGTGCGCCTTCCCCGATATATTTCTGGACCAGTTCCGATCCCACGACCCGCATGAAATGGGCGTTGGTCTCGTGCGCCACAGCCTTTGCAAGGAGGGTCTTACCCGTGCCCGGCGGCCCGTGGAGGAGCACCCCCTTGGGCGGGTCAATACCGATATTCGCAAAGAGTTCGGGGCGCTTCAAGGGGAGCTCGACGGCCTCCTTGATCTCGTTGATCTGGTGCTCCAGCCCTCCGATATCCGCGTAAGTCTCGTGCGGGGAGTCGACCAGCTCCATGCCATACACCTGCGAGTCAAAGGAGCTGGGCAGCAGTTCCACGATTGCAAGCGACTGCTGGTTCAGGCTGCACCGGGCGCCGGGTTTCAGGTCATCTGCATTGATGGAGGGCGAACTCCGCACCAGGAACCGGGGGCCTGCGCTGCTCCGGACAATGACCCGCGACGCATCCACAACGTCGGTCACCGTCCCGATGATCAGCGGCGGGGTCCGTAGCTGCTCGCTCTCGCTCTTGAGCTTCCGGACCTCGCGCTCGTACCGGATCTTCTGGGTCTCGATATACCGCTTGTCGGCCTCCACCTGTCGCAGCTGCTCGCGGAGTTCAAGGTTCCGCGACTCAAGGTTCCCTACCCGTTCCATCATCTGGACTTCCAGGTCGTGCTTGTCGCTCTCGATCTGGCCCAGCTGTTCGCGGAGCTGCTCGGACAGGTTCCGGTAGAGCCTGTACAGTTCTTCCGGCGTCTGCGGATCCGGAGACTGGTGGATGATATCGCCCATGGCGTGCCTCAGCTGATATATATCAGGACAACCTTTAAAGTGTTTGTGAAAAGGCAACCGGCGGTGGCCGGGAAAAGCGTGGTGTTCCGGGCACGAGGATTAATACCTCCCGGGATAATTTCTAAGTTGAGTTTATGCAGTGCGAAATGTGTGGAGAAGTAATTCGCGGCGCCCCGAAACTGGTGAGGGTCGAGGGTGCCGAGCTGCAGGTCTGCAGCAAATGCGAAAAGTTCGGCACGGAAGTACAGCAGGTGCGGCGTACCGGTATGGCGGCGTCACGGCCTTCAACCCAGAAACAGGGCAGGCCCGGTGTGGTGGCGGCCACCCCTTCGGCATACCGGAAGCGTGACCTCTTCGATTACATGGATGGCGAGATTGTGGATGATTATGCCGCCCGCATCCGGCATGCCCGCGAGGAGAAGGGGCTCTCCCAGAAGGATCTTGCCATGCAGCTCATGGAAAAGGAGCATCTCATCAAGAAGATCGAGAGCGCAGGACTGATCCCGGAGGATGCGGTGCGCAGGAAACTGGAAAAAGCGCTCGATATCCGGCTTGTCGATACCATCGATTCAGATACCGAGAAGAAGACCGAGAGCAGGATCACTCCCACGCTTGGCGATCTCACCATTATCCGGAAAGCAAAGAAATAATCCTTTTTTCATTCGCAAACTCCCGCCTGCTGGTGAACCCGCTGCTTCTCAACAAGGAGCGGTCCGGCCACGTCCGATTTTTTTGCTGCCGCCCGCCTGAACCCGCAAAAGTATCGCGACGGTTGCATTAAAATAGCAATATCTATTATCGGGAAGATCAAAAATTATGCCATGCATCCAAAACCAGTCATGCTCTGCATGGGAATTTTCCTCTGTGTACTGCTTTTTTTCGCCGGTTGCACGACAACGCAGGCGCCCCCCGCGTCTCCGGCTCCTGCACCGGTAACCACGGTTACCGAATCACCGGAAACCCCCCTGCCGGCAACTACCGGGACGCAAGCACCCGTGACGCCGTCTCCTGAGATTACCAAAAAGTCGGGCACCGTGATCTTCTCAGAATCCGGTAAAGTCTCCCCGTCAACCTACAAGACCTATGATTTCCGTGCAATGGGCGAACCGCTCCAGAAGATGGGGACGAGCTACACCATCATCATCAAGGCAGAGCAACCCGTGCTCGGGTACGCGGTCACCACCTACCAGGCAGACCAGCTCACCGGCGACATCATGATCCCGAAGTATGTGTCCCATTCCGATAAGATTCAATGGGGACTCATCGAGCCGTATATGGTGATGGAGAAGGCGACGGACGATTCGAAAACCTTCAGCGTGGAGAAGGAAGCGTTTTACGCGTACGTGATTGACGGGCGGTGGATGCAGTCTGATGACGATTATGCATCAACCGAACCTTTCGGGTACACGCTCACCATCATGAAACCGTAACGGCGCATCCCGGTAAATGGATTTTTCACTATTATTTTTTCTGGCACACCTACCGTTCCAGCGTTCTTTTTTGCTTCCGGCTTAATTCCAGTGGAACTCCCGGGTCCGGTGACACTCCATCCCCCTCCGGATTTGTTCCGGGTTTTTTGGGAAACCGGTAATTGAAGCCGCCGCGGGGCGTCCTCCGGGGCGGCGGCCGTTCATCACATTCGGGGAGAAAATAACAGTGTACCCTCGTCATGCAATCGGGATATAAGGGCAGTTTGATCCCATCATCCCTTCAAAAGTTTTTCAGCAGAGCAAAAAATTCCCCGCCGCGGGTTTTTTGGAATTTCGCTCCATTAAAATAAAAATAATCGCCCTCCCGGGACGGGCCAAAAAAATTTTACCGGGTAGTCTTTCTCTTCAGCAATGTGCTCTTCTGGTTGTCTTTCCATCCCCCGGTTGAGTCCCGGAGTGAGGAGTCGCCACGGCGGACTTCCATCTTGAACGTTCCATCGGATTGCATGATCCGGACCATTGCAGGTGCAGGTTCTGCAACCGGAACCTCCGGCCGGGATGCGCTTTTTGGCCGGATTACGGTGGTGTTCCCCCCGGGGGTTCCGGCCGGTGCGGGTTCTGTCTCTGCTGGTGAGGACATCTCTTCCGGATTGCTATCCTGTGCCGGAACTTGGCTCTGGTAGTGCGCGGCATCCCGGGTCATCTTCATGCTGACAGACTTGAGGTCAAGCAAATCGGCAAGCAGCGTCCTGATCTGCGTTTCCATCTCGCGGCACTTTGTTTCAAGTGTCGCGATCCGTTCTTGTGCATCATCAGGTAAAGAATCGTCCACTATCTTCATAACGGTCTCCCATGAACCCGGATGTATCACGGTTACCCGTGTGTTATCCAGTATACAGAATAGTACTGGTGATCGCTGACATGATAAGATGCGGTGTCGGTTGCGGTCGGGATAAAATTCCCCGTTCTCCTGTTTACGCGAAAAAATCCTTGCGGATTACCGTAAAAGTGAGTTGCCGAATCTGTTTTTTCCGGGTCACGGGTTTGCCATCCAGCTCAGAATAGTCTGGTGCAATCCCGATCCCGAAATGGATATGGTTAAGAGGGAAAAACACCAAAATGAACCAGTCAATAGAGCAGCGAGGTTATGATATGCCAACGAGTAAGAAACAACTGGTGAAACTGAATCAGGCAAAGAAGGTCAAGGCAGAAGAACTCTCAAAGCAGGCGGCTGCGGGGAGCAAAGAAGCCCAGAAGAAACTCAAGAAACTTGAGAAGAAGCTCAAGTGAGTTTCCCCTCCATTTTTTTAAGATTTTCGGAATAGCCAGAGCCGGATGATGGCGGGCTTGTGCTGTGATACCCGTTTTTTACCCTGAAACAAGAAATCCGCCGGATTTTTCGGTGGGTAAGAGACCCGATTTTTTCCTGACGGTTACAGTGGGCACGGGTTTGAGGAACCATATACCTCCCCCGCGTACGATTGTGCGGGAAGAGCCCAGTGCAGATCCTGTCGCATCACCCATGCAGAATTCCGGCCGGATCAGTCTTCGGGCTGGAGGCTCTTTTTTAAGGTCTCCACATCTGCTGCCAAATTCAGCACCTGCATCTTTTTACAGCAGTTCGGGCAGAGGGCAACGGTGTTCTCAATCGTATCCGTACCGCCATCCGCGAGCGGAACGATGTGGTAAACTTCCAGGAAGGGATCCCCGTCAGTGGTAGCGAACGGGGCCGGTCCCCTGCAGAGCTGGCAGACGCCCCCGGCCCTGCGCCTTGCATACTCTGCCACGTGTTCGTCGGTTTCGTATACTTCCGAGACAACCGTATGTTTTTTGTCATCCTTGAGAGAGTACCGGGCCTGGAACTCGAGTTCGTCCATGGAGAGCCGGCGTAGTGGACGTATTGCGGGCGCGGGTTCGGGCACGGTAACGGGCGTGGCCGATGTCGGGTGCCGGGGGTGCTTTCCCCCGATGAGCTGGAGGGGGAAGATGTACACATCCCGGGGGTTCTGGTCACGGTCCGGCTGCCGGGACCGGTAGGGGCTGTCGGTGAGTTCCACTTCGCCAACGTAGGTATATTCCCCCTCATGGAAAACTTCGAACAGGTGGAGGACGGTGCCGTTCTCTTTTGAATCGGCAAGGGCCCGGTTCTGCTGGAGCGAGAGGCTCTGTTCGCCGGAAAGCCCCATGCCGGTGTAGTGGAACGATCTCCCGATCCATTTGTCTTCGCAGGCGGACCGGGTGTGGTCCGAGATGAGGACGAGGCTGTTGGTCGAGAGCGAGCGGCGTATTGTTCCCTGCGGGCTGCACCGGAAGGCTGCGCTGAGTGTCTCGTTGTCAGTGACCTCGCCGGCAGCAAAGGGCAGCGCTCCTTCCGCTGCGGCTTCGCGGGTGAGGACTCCTTCCAGTTCCACATCAAAGTGGCCGGGCTCCGGCCGGGCACTGAACTGGAGGCAGGGGGTCTCTTCGGATTCCCCCCGGATCTTTTTGAAAAATTCAACCCACTGCGGAAATTCGTTGTTCAGGACCGCGGCAAAATCCGCTCGCCACATCATCCGGGTCAGGGGGGGATCGTGGATGGTCTTCTCGATGAACGCATCGAACCGGCGGCTGGCATGCCAGAAGACGATCTTCCTCTTCTCCCCGGGCGTGAGGTTCTCAACGGAGAAGAATGCCCGGACCTGTGGCGGGAGGGTCATCTCCCGGAACAGGAAGACGGCCCGGTCGGTCTTCTTGACCGCGGCAATGCCCGGCTCGATGACCCATGACATATCCTCGCTGCCATCCGAAACATCAGCCGGATCCTTTTCCGAAGTAAGTATCTCCTCAATCTCAAACATGGGGTCTCCTGATTTTTTGGTCCGGTTTTGTTGGAGTGAGTCTGTTGATGAGACTGTAGACCGGCAAGAGTTAAGGATTTTTTTACCCGGGGGTTTGGAACATTGGGGGCAAAATTCTTCGATTCTTTGGGAGTTATGCCAATAATGAGGGGGAGTGTAACTTTTCGGATCTCCGGTTTGGGCTGATCTGGGCCCGAATCGGGTTTTTCCCATCAGAAAAATGAGAATGAGAGGGAAACGGTTCTTTTATTCCCCGGTTTCTTCGTTCATCTGGACCCGGATCTGCCTTTTCAGGACCCGGCAGTTCATCCCGTATACTGATCCAGAGCAGGTGCCAGTCTACCCGGAAATACCGGTGGGTAACGATGTTACGGACACCGGCAAGACCACTCCAGTCCACTTCCGGATGCCGGAATACCATGGAATCGGGAAGATTCTTTGAGGCTTCACCAATCACCTGAATATTCCTAAGAATTGCGTCCTTTGTCCGTTCGTTTAGCCAGAAGTTCTTCTAACGAAATATCCTGGCAGAATGTCTCAATCTTTTCTTTTTGACTGGAAAATATCATACAGCAAAAGGGCAGATGATCGTTTCTCAGACATACACGACCTCGTGCATGACCTTGTCACGAATGAGGGGGTGGAGGCCATCCGGAGTAACGAGATCGATCTTCAGGTTGAGACGGTCAGCAATCAGGTTCTGTAAGTGTACGAACGCCATCATACCGATGGATTGGTCAAATTCAACAACAAGATCGAGGTCGCTCTCTTTTGTCTGGTCATTTCTTGAATATGAACCAAAAACCCCGATCCGTTTTACGTGATACTGCTCCCTCAGCTCGTGCCTCATGCTGCGCAGCTGATCCAGTATCGCGGAATAGTCCTGCATGCTCTTAAGGGAACTATTGGTATTCCTTGTATATCAGCAATATGGAGGAGCGGGATGGAAATGTGTGCATGCGACCCTTGCACAATGGAATGGATCCCTTTTTTCTCATATCCGGTAGAGTTCAGCCATCTTCCGGTTTACCTCAGAACGGATCTCCTGCGGGAGCTCGCCAATTGTACCGGCAACCATTGTTTTGATTATCGTTGTGATCTTGTCGAGCCTGATGACAGAATCTGTTTTAAGACCGGTTTTTAAAAATTCCGGCATTGAACGGGTCAGAACAATACCGGCCGGGGCGGGGGAGTCTGGTATTTTTGATGAGATGAATGCAACAACGATATCGGGATCATGGTCCAGCAGGACTACTGCAGGCCGCAATTTTGTTGCACTGAAGTCCGTATAGGGAAATGGGACAAGAACGACTGCGCCTTTCATTTATACGCTGCCCTGATGTCGTGAACGCTGTAGAGGTCAGGTTCCTCATCGAGAAATTTGTAGAGTGCCCGCTCAGACAGGGTCATGATCCCGATTGTCTCACGTTCCTGCAGGATGATGTCGAGTTTCCTTGAGATCTCCTCGACCTGTGCACGGATCTCTTTTACATCGGCTTCGATGTTCATCATGATCTTTTTCCCTGACCAATACGTAGGTGCCGGTGGATAAAAGGATTTGTCGTAACGGTTATGGATAATCCTGGCAGTGAGGGTCTTTCTATTATGCGGAGGTTAAGGCACTTCATGGGGGGCTTTAAAGAACCTGAAATGGTTGGTCAAAGACAAGAAGATCATCTCCGTCTTCAGGTCCCGAAACCTCTGGCACTTTTCATCTTCATGGGTATACTCGTGTGATGTTTATCCGGGCGAATAATGGTTTACGATTTCCGCCGATCCGGAAAAACCAATACGGCTATCATCTGGTTTATCAGGCCGGGCGAAAAAAACCGGGCCACGATTTATTTTTCCGGAGAGATCAAAATATCTACCATACGGATACAACGTAAAACTCAAAGTCTGGAGTAAGAAGGGCATGCTGGCGGATTTATTCGAGGTAAAGGAGACGACAGACAAGGGGAAGGGGTTGTACGCCCGGCAACTGGTACCAATGGGGACGATCATCTGTTTTGAGTCGGCCGGGTACCGGATCATTCCGGCAGAAGAATATGAGACAATGTCTGATTTGGCAAAAGAGCACGTGTATCAAAGGGTTGACGGCACGTATCTCGCGCCGTCCGACGATTCAAAATATTTCAACCATTCCTGCAATGCCAATGTCCTGGACTCCCGGCTCGGTTTCGATATCGTTGTCCGGGACATCAAAAAAGGCGAAGAGGTGACCTATGATTACCGGGCCTTCTCCTTTAAGGAGATGGAATGCCATTGCGGGGCAAAAAACTGCTGCGGGTTTCTCACGTACGAGCACCCGGCCCCGGAGAAACTCCGGCTCTTCTGGGCAAAGAAAGTTGATTCTGCACTCCGGCAGGTGAACAAGGTGGAACAGCCGCTTGGCGAGAAAGTCCGGTACAGGATCGGGGTTACGGAATAGGGGCGGATCCATGATCCGCGGGCACACGATGGAAAATTGAAACGGTGTGCCGGGGTTCTCTCGTTGAAGCGAGCGGGGCCCCCTGTTCCTGATCTGCCTGCCGGGAGGGTATCCCGGATACCCGAATCCGGGCTCTCAGCGGGCTCCGATTGCCCTCTTTTCACTCCGCCCGGATCATTTTCATGCAAAAGAGGGTTTATTCCGTACATGCGTTTGGAATCCGGGTCCCCTCCTTCGTTTCCCGGCGATTCCGGCTGGTTTACGAGGCCGTGTAAAACGAAAATAGAGCTATAATACGTGGCAAAAGTCAGGGTGGGGCGGGCAATCGGAGGTATGCCGCGAACCATGTGGCCGGAAGGGGTTTTTGGGGGTTTTCCGGATCCGGGGGCTACGACGGGGAATGAACACCAGGATCGCTGCCGGCAGTTCTTCACCGCCGCCCATCGACAAACGCGTGGTATTTCGGGCACGACCGGGCAACTGTCACCGGCTTCTTTTCCGACCCTGCACTTTTCTCTCAATCTGCCGTGCAGCCTGCTCAAACTCCGGGTCCGGTGCTTCAGATTCTTCTGCTATCCTCCGGGCCGAGAATTTTTCATACTCTTCCAGGGCAAGAGCCTGCGCAACTTCCATCGAAACAGATCCCTTGTCATCCAGGATCTCCTGCTCGTTGAATTTCAGGAACGCATCGAGCTTCTCTCTCCATTCGCGCATGTGGACCGGCTTCTGCCGTTCAGCCTGCATCTCGGCATAATCGAGATACATCGTGATGATCCGGTTCAGTTTTTTGATCTCGGGTTCGCTGAGATAATTCTTCGCAACGGTAACATCGCCTTTCCTTACCTTCGCACCTTTCCATGAGGTCAGTCCCATGTTTGGCCGCGATGCGTCTGCCCGCTCCGCGATCATCTCCGCAGCAGTCCGGCCGGTGATCGCCCAGTGAAGCTTGTTCTGCACGGCCCGGAAAAATTCAAGGGTTGCCTCAGCGTGCGGGTCGTAGTCGATGGCAAGCGCGTAGATGTCCCGGATCTTCTGGTAGAACCGTTTCTCCGATGCCCGTATGTCGCGGATGCGTTCAAGCAGCTCATCGAAATAGTCCGCCCCGATGTTCCGGCCCTCCTTCAGCCGCTCGTCATCGAGCACGAACCCCTTGACAAGATACTCCCGCAGCCGTTCGGTTGCCCACCGGCGGAACTGCGTGCCCCGGTGCGAGCGGACCCGGTAGCCGATGGCAAGGATCATGTCGAGGTTATAGTATTCGACGGTCCGTTTAACAGTGCGGGATCCTTCGGTTTGAACTGTCAAGTATTCCTTGACTGTTGCAGCCTGCGAGAGTTCTCCGTCCTCCAGAATATTCCGGATATGAAGGCTGATATTCTGTTTTGTCGTCTGATACAGCTCCGCAATCAGGGCCTGCGTGAGCCAGACCGTCCCCTCATCGAGCCGGACTTCGATGCGGCTCGTCCCGTCTTCGCTCTGGTAGAAGAGGACCTGGGATCGTACGGCCGGTTCCGGAAGTGGGGGGGCATTCATTGTTTGTAATGAGTTCCGGCCGTGGGCACTCATAAAGGGTGAGGGTGCAGGGTGAAACTGTGCCGGGCGGGAGAGATGGTGGCGGGTTTCCGTAAGGAGGATTCCTGACCGTGGCTATCTTTCGAAGAATGCACCGGCATTCATTTCCTCTTCATGGTCTGGCGACCAGTCGGACGTCGGAGCGTGATCCCCAAAAAAGGGTCTCTCTCAGGGTCGGATCCGGGCCCGCAGCGGGCTCCGATTGACCACTTTTGCCTCCGCCCGGATCAATTTCATGCAAATGTGGGGGTATTCCGTACAGGGGTTTTGCATCCGGGGCATATCCTTCGTTTCCCGGCGATTCCGGCTGGTTTGCGAGGCCGTGTAAAACGAAAATAGAGCTATAATACGTGGCAAAAGTCGGGGGCTCCTGGGGTAAAGGAGGGGTCGGAGGAAAAGAGGGCGGGATTTTGGGGGGGTCGCCCGATCGGGGATCGGGCGGTTATGGGGAGCGTGTCTGCCTTTGCCTAAATGATAGTACGGATGGATGAAAAGTATCCGGGTGGTGGCCCGATCCATTCCGGCCCGGAGTCTTTTTTCTTTTCCCGTCTTAAAAAAACATCAATACGCTTCATCGTGATGGGAATAGTCCACGAGAGTTATTGTCTGGTTTTTCTTGTCGATTTTGTACAAGAGAATAAAATGCCCTATGTGCAGGCGCCAGTATCCTTTTAGTGGTTTTTTCAACGGCTTCCCAATCTCCGGATTTTCGGCAAGTTCCCGGAGTTTCTTCTCAATTTGAGCGAATCGTGTGGAATCCTTCTGCCACATTTTCCGGAATTTGGCCTCGACTTTGGGATCCGGCACAACCGAATAGGTCATTGTTTGATGTTCCGGATAAATTCTTCCATCGATGGATAGGTTTTTCCTGTTTTCTTCGCAAGTTCTGAATCAATCGCTTTAATTTTTCTCACATACGCCGGCCTGATGGCAGATTCCGGGGGATAGACGGCTTCATCAATTTTTTCTTCGATGTGTTCGAGCCTGGCAAGGATATCTGATAAGAGTTTTTCGATCTTCTGGTTACCGGGCGTTCCGGGAACCGATTCCATCACGCACGGAATTGTTTCACTAACCGCTGTTGGTTTTTGAACAGGTTTTGCTTTCGGGACTTTCTCTGGCTTGATGGGATCGGTATATTTCATGCCAATAGTCTCATTGGATTTTTCTCTTCAATATTCTTTTTGTCGGGATTTTCGGAGGGGAAGATAGTGATGCCATAGTTTTTGTCACCCGGGTTGCAGGCGCAAACCTGGCATCTTAATCTCTTCCGGGTACAATCTCACTAAAAGGCTCCACCCATGAAATCGCTCCCTCATGGTCTCTATGAACAACTGATCAATACTCATCTTGAAGAGAAACTTCGCGGGCAGAGTATCAGCAAGGATTCACTGAAAAACTTTGATTCTTCCGTTCTTCTCGCCCAGTACCTTGGCCCGGTCCTGAAAAAGTCTCTTGAATTTCTGGAAGATTCCCAAGGCTCAACGATCCCGGAACAGATCGCGTGCTGCAATGAGATCATCCGGCTCCTTGCAACGATCACCAACGAAGAATGCCTCAGCCAATGTACGATTCCGGATGATGGCGAAATTCTTCTCTCAATCGGAAACGATACGGTATCACCATCCCGTTCATCCCGGCCCGTCACTCCTCTTTCGCAGAGCAGCCTCTTCACCGGTTCGGCTCTTGAACCGAGCCTGATCCAGGAGCTCAAGGCCGAGATCCTGTCAGCGGACCGGATCGATATTCTCGTATCGTTCATCAAGTGGAGTGGGATCCGGCTCCTCATGGACGAACTCAAAACTTTCAGCGAGCAGGGCGGGCGGTTGCGGGTCATCACCACCGCGTATACCGGCGCAACGGATATCCGGGCCATTGATTTCCTCTCATCGCTTCCCAACACGGAAGTCCGGATTTCGTACGATACCGCCCATACCCGGCTGCATGCCAAAGCCTATTATTTCGAACGGGACTCCGGGTTCTCCACCGCGTACGTCGGTTCATCGAATATCTCAAATCCTGCGATCACGTCCGGCCTTGAGTGGAACGTGAAGCTGACGGAGAAAGATTCGAAGCCGCTGATCCGGAAGATCCAGGCATCGTTTGACAGTTATTGGAATGATCCGGAATTCCTGCGATACCAGGAGAAAGACCGGGCAACATTTGAGGAGGCTGTGCGGAAGGAACGGCGAGGATCCGCTGATGAGGGCATGGCGTACTTCTTCGATATCATTCCTTTTCCATTCCAGAAAGAGATCCTTGAACGGTTGGTTGCGGAGCGGACGATCCATAACCGGTACAAGAATTTAGTTGTTGCAGCGACGGGGACCGGGAAGACGGTTATATCAGCTTTTGATTTCAAGCGTTTCCGTGAGAAAAATCCTCAGGCCCGGCTCCTCTTTGTTGCTCACCGCGAGGAGATCTTAAAGCAGAGCCTCCACACGTTCCGGGGAATTCTCAAGGATCAGAACTTTGGCGATATCGCAATCGCCGGGAAAATTCCCGCCCAGGTCGATCATCTCTTCATGTCGATCCAGACCTTCAACAGTTCCGGGTTTTCCGACCGGACCCCTCCCGGGTTTTACGATTTTCTCATCGTGGATGAATTCCATCACGCGGCTGCGGCTTCGTACCAGCGTCTCCTTTCGCATTACACGCCAGCGATCCTGCTCGGGCTGACCGCAACCCCGGAGCGGATGGACAACCTGGACATATTAGGATATTTCGATGGCCGGATTGCCGCAGAGATCCGGCTTGCGGAAGCCATCGGCAGAAATCTCCTTGCCCCGTTCCATTATTTCGGTGTCGCGGATTCGGTTGATCTCGATGATGTGGAGTGGACCCGGGGACGCTACAACCAGGGCGTGCTCTCGAAACGCTATACGGGCAATGACGAGCGGGCCGGGCTCATAGCCGATTCGATCAGGAAATATGTGACGGATATTGACGAGATCATTGGTCTTGGGTTCTGCGTCAGCATCGAGCATGCAAAGTACATGGCGGAGATCTTCACAAAAATCGGGATTCCCTCGCTCTCCTTAAGTTCCGACAGCCCGGATGACGTGCGGAGATCCGTCCAGCAACGATTGCGGGCAAAGGAGATCCGGTTCATCTTCGTGGTTGACCTGTATAACGAAGGTGTGGATATTCCCGAAGTGAACACGATCCTCTTCCTGCGTCCCACCGAGAGCATGACGGTCTTCCTCCAGCAGCTGGGCCGGGGCTTGCGGCTTAATGAGGGAAAGGAGTGTCTCACGGTGCTCGACTTTGTCGGGCGGCAGCATGCGAATTACCATTTCGATGCAAAGTACCGGGCGCTGCTTGCCGATGCCCGCGTGCCGGTTGTCCAGCAGATCCGGGAAAATGCATTCTCCCTCCCCCGGGGCTGCTTCATCACGCTGGAGAAAGTGGCCCAGCAGAAGGTGCTTGAACATATTGAGCGGGCGCTGACGAAGTGGAAGGGGCTGGTGCAGAAGGTTGGCCGGTTTGAAGCAGAGTCCGGAAAGACGCTGGATGTTAGAAATTTCCTTGAGTATCTCGATCTCGAACCCCGGGAGATCTATGGGAGATCAAGCTTCCGGCGTCTCTGTGCAGAAGCGAATCTCTGCGAAGCCCCCACGCCCGAAGAGGAGGGACGTTTAACAACGACGGCGAAGCGTTTGCTCCCGCTCAATTCTGTTGCACTGATCCGGTTCATCCGCCAGAGTCTCGCAACCAAAGATTTCACCGGCACCTCAGATCCCCGGCGCGATTCCTGCCTTGCCATCCTTTACTATTCATTTCACTCGCAGCCTCTCGCAGAGACCGCGTATCCCGATCTCCTCACCAGCATGCAGCCGTTCCTTGAGAAGGACTGGATGGTGCGTGAGATCGACAGTCTCCTTGCCTATCTCGAAGACAAAACCGAAGTCCTCGAAGCCCCACTCGATCTCGGCTTCCCCACCGGGCTCTCCCTGCACTGCACGTATTCCCGCGATCAGGTCTTCGCCGGCCTCGGCCACTGGATTCCTGAAAAGATCAATGTTCACGGCAAACGCGAGGGTGTCCTGTATCTCCGGGAGAAGAATCTGGATGTGTTCTTCATCACGCTCAACAAATCCGAGAAGCACTTCTCGCCGTCCACCATGTACAACGATTACGCCATCAGCGAGCGGCTCTTTCACTGGCAGTCCCAGAGCACGACATCGGCATCGTCGCCGACCGGTCAGCGTTATATCTCCGGGAGTTCGAAGGTGCTGCTC
Organism: Methanomicrobiales archaeon HGW-Methanomicrobiales-3; assembly: GCA_002839605.1. Classification (GTDB taxonomy): domain Archaea; phylum Halobacteriota; class Methanomicrobia; order Methanomicrobiales; family Methanospirillaceae; genus Methanoregula. The sequence continues at coordinate 176,858 of PGYK01000008.1, forward strand.
TTCGTCCGGGAGTTCAACAAGGTCGGGAATGTCTCGCAGCCGTTCGTGTGCCTGGGGACGGCCCGGTATGTCTCGCATACCGGTAGCAAGCCGATGAGCATTGTGTGGCGGCTGGATGCGGAGATCCCGGCCGGGGTTATGCGGATGGCGGGGAAGGGGATGTGATACATCTGCTGGGGTGGAGGGATGACGATACAGGATTTTCCCTCATAATTTTTCTCTCCGGAATATCCGCAACAGAACTGCTTGTAAGTCGGACCAGCCAGAGTTACACGCGATTGTTATCGTTTAATTCTGTCCAGCAGAAATTAGATTGGTGCGCCAGTGATTCGGGATACGTTGGGCAGCGCTGTAAAGGATTTCCTGGTAAATAATGAACCCGTACAATCTCATCCGCGGCCGGATTGCAGAACGGGCACATCATTTCGGGCACCATGCTTCGAGCCCCCGGACCCTGAAAAAAATCGCAAAAAAATCTAAAAGGGGAGAAAAAAAGGAGATCACTTCTCGGACTTCTTCTGCCGGCGCTCTTTAATCCCGGCCATAATCGTATCGAAATCCTGGGTAAGCCACTGTTTGCGCTCTTTTGTATAGTCCCCGCTCCCGTGGGTATAACTCTGGATGAACCGGATTGCATCGGAGGGCCCGAGGTTTTTCACCAGCACCTGGAACCCCTTGATCCTGATCTCATTCAATGTCTTCGCTTCCATCCGTTGTCACCTCCATCAGCCACTGCACGGGATTATGTACTCTGGTAGTAATCTTGTCTTTATTCTTCTTAATAGATTTTATCAGCGAGTCATCAGTTGTCAGGAAAATCGCACCAGCAGATCCAGCACAGGCCAGGTGAAGGGCATCAAAGGGGGACAGACCGAACCGGTGATATCCCCGGGCGATGGCTTCAACCTCTGCATCAATGACTACGCGACTCTTCGTAAACTGGAGAACACTTTCAACACGTTCCCTGCGTTCTTCATCAGATATCTCAAAAATCTCTAATTCAATTGCTTCGCTTCCCACGAGTTCCCAATCAGTCATACAATGTTTGAGAATCTCGGTAATCGCCTCAGTCTCAATCCGGATCCGATGAATCGTCTGGTCATCAAACGGCCTGCACAGGCAGCAAACGTCCAGATAGATCCTTAATGGTGTCATCCCGTTTTTCTATTCTCATTCAGTATCAATAAATGATTGGATCAGGTCGGCAGCATGTCCCGCTCGCTAGACAATAAAGCCGGAAAAAACTAAAACCGCACTCTGCAATGCAACGGACCGGGTCCGGGATTATCCGAAAAAAGCTTTGCGTGAAGCAGTGATCAATGCGCTTATCCACACGGAGTTTGAAAGAGCTGCTCTTCGTCCGGGAGTTCAACAAGATCGGGAATGTCTCGCAGCCGTTCGTGTGCCTGGGGACGGCCCGGTATGTTTCGCATAATGGGAGTAAGCCCATGAGCATTGTATGGCGGCTGGATGCGGAGATGCCGGCCGGGGTTATGCGGATGGCGGGGAAGGGGATGTGAGGTGACGCGGTAACCAAAGCAGAGAAACGAGCCGCATGATTTTGCTGAGATATCGTGGCACGATCCGCATTTCCGGACTATTATCCATAAATCAATAACATACAAACTCGTATTCTAAAAACAGGATTTAAAAAAAAAAACGGGAGTACCTGCATAATGGATAATCTCTCCGAACTTATCCGGAATGGCGAAGGAGAAAGCGTGGAATTCAAGGAGCAGTGGAACGACCACGGCCTCGAAGCGCTTGCCTCATTCGTCAATACCAAAGGCGGGACGCTCCTTGTCGGGGTGAGGGATAATGGAACCGTCACCGGCTGGAACGGTGATGACCGGGCACAGCAGGTCATCATCAACCAGATTGTCGAGACCCTCCGGGTCCAGCCGGAGGTTTCTGTAGAGCGACACCAGGGTAAACCCGTGCTTGTTATCAGGATGAAGCGCGGTACAACTCTTGCCACCTGCCGGGGCAGGTATTTCCAGCGGGTCGGCAATACAACCCGCGAGATTCCGGCAGAGCAGCTGGGGCGTTACTTTATCGCTAAACTTGGTGTTCAGTGGGACAGCATTGCTGACAATTATACTTTTGATCAGATCGATCCCGAAGCGGTCCGGCGCTTTCTCGAACTTGCAAAAAACCGGCTCCCCTTTGCCCGTGAGGATGAATCGATAGACATCCTCCTGCAGAAACTGGAATTAATCCGGGACGGAAAAATCACCCGTGGAGCGATACTGCTGTTTGGGAAAAATCCCCAGGCTTCGTTTACCTCTGCCCTGATTCACATGGGCCGGTTCAGGGACGCTATTACCATCATCGATGACAAACTGCTGAAGGGCAATCTCTTTTCACAAGTGGATGCAGCAGTGCAATTGTTCCAGCAATACATGCAGGTCCGGTATGAATTCGGTGAAAAGCCGGAAAAAACTGAACCGCTCTCAGCGATGCAACGAACCGAGATCTGGGATTACCCGATCAAAGCTTTGCGTGAAGCGGTGATCAATGCGCTTATCCACCGGGATTATTTCCAGACCGGCGCCGAGATCCAGATCCGCGTCTACGATGACCACGTGGTGATCACGAATCCCGGGGGTCTTCCGGAGGGGATGACGGTCGATGAACTCCGCCGGGAAGGACATCGTTCACTACCACGGAATACACTGCTCGCCCAGGTTTTTTATTATGGGGAACTGCTGGAGAAGTGGGGCACGGGAACGAGTCGTATGATTACACTCTGCCAGGACCACGGGATTCCCGAACCGGTATTTTCTGCACATCCGGATTGGTTCAGCGTGACCTTTGCCAAAGATTTCTACACGGATGAGCAGCTTCTCGCAATTGGGCTTTCCGACCGGCAGGTTCAGGCCGTGCGGTATGTGAGGGATCAGGGGGTAATCACGAACAAAGCCTACCGTGAACTTACCGGGGTAATTGATCGGACTGCTCTGAGGGATCTGAATGATCTCTGTACGAAGGGAATTTTCCTGAAACGGGATAAGAAGGGCAGGGCTACAGAGTATGTCCTGGTAAAAAAGAATCCCGACAATCCCGACATTAGCCCGACATAATCCCGACAATCCCGACATATATCCCGTTACGAACCCGCCAAACCCGTCACGATCTTATCTATTGTCCGTGAGATCGCCAGTCTCCTCACCTATCTCGAAAACAAAACCGAAATCCTCGAAGCCCCGCCAGGCCCCGGCTTCCCCACCGGGCTCTCCCTCCACTGCACGTATTCCCGCGACAAGATCTTTGCGGGGCTCGGCCACTGGACTCCTGAAAAGATCAATGTTCACGGCAAGCGCGAAGGTGTCCTGTATCTCCGGGACAAGAACCTGGATGTATTCTTCATCACCCTCAACAAATCCGAGAAGCACTTCTCGCCGTCCACGATGTACAACGATTACGCCATCAGCGAGCGGCTGTTTCACTGGCAGTCCCAGAGCACGACATCGGCATCGTCGCCGACCGGTTTGAGGTACGTTAACGGTACTTCGAAGGTGCTGCTGTTTGTCCGGGAGTTCAACAAGATCGGGAATGTCTCGCAGCCGTTCGTGTGTTTGGGGACGGCCCGGTATGTTTCGCATACCGGGAGCAAGCCGATGAGTATCGTGTGGCGGCTGGATGCGGAGATTCCGGCGGGGGTTATGCGGATGGCGGGGAAGGGGATGAGTGGATACGTCGTTTAACCCTCAATACCCCCTCCTCACCGGCACAACCCCTCGTACCCCGCCACCCGTCCCCCCATAATGATCAATCACTGAATCAAACGCCATACGCCAACTTTGTCCGACCGGCATTGTTCTTCTCGCGGTCAATCAGCAGGGAATTGATCTTTTTGTAACTCTCCGATCTGCAGGGGCACATCCACGATGGATAATCATTGCCTCACTGCATTAAATATTCGGATTTGGTTCGGGTTGTTTTTCATTAGTCACGAACGATAATTTTCCCACCCCATCTGGCATTATTCAACATACCGGGAAATTGCGGCAAAAAATCAAAACGCATTTAATAAAAACCTGTAATGCAATCGATTGTTCGATGGTTATATGGAATTATCAGCGCTACTGACAAAAAAAATCCTTGCGATTATTGCCATTATTCTCTGTCTTGTTGCAGTTTTTGTAATTCTTTATCCCGCAAATTCAACTCGTCCAACTGAGTCTCATCAATACATTCAGAATGAGATCTCCCAGGTGGAACTTGTTCCGGAAATGCGGAACATAGACACATCGACAATGGATACAACGGTTCAGCCGGGGCGTGATCTCTACCGGTTTGCAAATGGAAAGTGGCTGGATGCGCACCAGTTTTCAAAACCAGAAGAAAATGATGGTGAATCGATGGAGAGCCAAGTCATCTTTACGAATATGACCATTCGAATCATGGAAAAACTTGAAGAAAAAAATGCGGCCGGAACGCTATCAGAAAACGAACGGAAAATGTATGCTTTCTATCTTTCAGGATTAAAGGCAGAACACTGGCCTGCAAAGAATCTGTCTCCCATTCAGTTCCTTCTCGACGACATTTGCCGCATTAAAACCAAAGAGGATGTTCAGGAGGTATCGGTAGAGTTAACCAAATATGGAATAAAACCGTTTTTTGCGTTCTATGCGGATTCGGACAGACAAGTTCCTTACTTTTATACTGGTTATCTCGCTCTTCAGGGTCCTGGAATGCCTCGCGAATTTTTTTACGAAAAAAATGAAAACACGCGTGAATTCGAATCTCACTATAAATCCTTCATACGTTTCTGCCTGATGGAGGCTGGTTATCCGGAAGATGGACTTAATGAGAAAGTCAATGCGGTTTATAGTATTTCGAAATCACTCAAAGAAAAGACAAAAGGCAAGGCGAGGAAATTCACCCTGTCGGAATTACAAGAAAAACAGGCGCAGAAATATCCCGAACCTGTTTTTGATTGGGAAAAATTTCCTGAACAGATTGGGAATCGGGAGATTACTACAATTACTGTCTATGACGATCAAGAAATCCCCGTAATCGAATCAGTTCTCGCAAAATCATCGGTCGAAGATCTCAAAGCCTATATGACATTCCGGACGATGTCCTATTATTCAGCCTATGCGGGGGGAGACTATTCTGCAGAAAATTTCAATCATTTCTCTGAAATAAAGGGACAAATAGAACGGGAACCCTGGAAAAATTCAGTAATTCAAGCCGAAAAGGTTGCCCTCGCAGATATCGTTGCGGAAGAATTTAACGATGAATACGTTTCTGATGAAGCGATAGCGGATGCGAAATACATTGGATCGCGGATAAGAGAAGTAATTATTGCAAAAGTTACGAATAAGAGCGGGTTATCAGAAGATGGTCGGCGTGAAATTATTGAAAAGATCCAATCGATGTCCATCAACATTGCCCGTCCTGAACAGTACCTGGATTATTCCGCGTTAACCGTTGATGACTCGTCGTATATGACGAATATCCTCAATAGTAATTATTTCCATTTCTATCACGGAATAATGGGAATTGAAAAGATCGGGGAATTTGTCGACAGGCAAATATGGCCAGTAAATTCTTTGTCTAACTCCTGGCATGTTTACCGTGCTAACGCGGTTTATATCTCGCCCTTAGCGCTCCAGTCCCCGAAATATTCTGTCAATGCAGATCCGGCAATAAAATATGCCGTACTTGGTCGATTGATAGGCCATGAAATTGGACATGGTCTGGATTATGATGGGATCTACTACAATTCCGATGGACTCAAACCGCGCTGTATTACGGAAAGTGACTACACGGTTTTTAAAACAGATTATGAGAAGTTCATCCGACAGTATGCAATCTATGAAGAGAATAATCCGTTGAGTGTTTCCACAGCAACAGCAAAAGATGAGATTATCTCTGATGTGTATGGATTCGAAGCTGCATACGAAGCATACAAAACTGCAGAACCGGTTTCGTTCGCATCGAAGGATTCAACGGGTTACACGGGTGCACAACGGTTTTTTATTGCATATGCTCAAGGGATGAGAGAATCTCCCGTTAATGAGTACAACTACTACATTCGTGTTCTGAATCCGAAATATCCGACAAGTGCATGTCGGGTGAATGGAAGTTTGTCGTCATATGGTTACATGAATTTCTCTAGTCTTAGTTGATTTTTTTTAATTCCATTTTTCCCCCCTCACCCCCCGCACAACCAACCCGGCCGGTTTATCAGCCCCCCTCACAAATATCTCGGCATGAAGACCGCATATGTTCTCCTTATCATCATCCTCACAGTGCTCGCCTGTGGCTGCACGTCAGCACCGCAGGCAGCACCGGCTGCCACGGCAGAACCAGCCGCACCGGTAACCCCGGACCTTGTCGGAACCTGGACGGGTCCCATGACCGGCTACCAGGAAGATATCGGGTTCACCGATTATCACCAGAAACCGATGTCCATGGTGGTTACCGAACAGCAGGGCAGGATCTTTGCCGGGCACCTGGTCATCACCCTGAGCAATGCGACACGGACAACGCCCTTTGCCGGAGTTATCGCAAAAAACGGGAAGACCTTTTCCATGGTTGAGAACGAGAACGGGTACAGCCACGGGGAGATCATTGCAGATGACGCAATCGAACTGACCTGGATGACGGACAAGACGCCGATCGGTGCTGCACTGGATACGCTGAAGCGCGAGTGAACCCCGGCTCTCTTTTTTGTCATTTTTCCGATAACCTTCGATAGCTCCCTGCGTACCGGCAAGTTTACGCGGGAATATCAGATCCCGGTCCGGCTCCGGGAGTTGGCGATCTCATGCGGGTCCCCGAACGATACCCGGGTGACGACCCAGCCCGTTCGTCTCCGCAGGCGCACGCTCGCCCGCTCACCCCAATCTCGCGTTTCTCTTAAAAAAGGTATGAGAATATCTCTTTTTTCCGGAGGTTGATTTTTTTTAAATCGGGAGACACTCCCAGGAATCTCACCGTTTTTTTTTTCCAAAAATGGGATGAACAACGTGCATCGCCACGTTCAATCCATCAGTTTCATTTCGATCACCTTTTGCAGGGTAGCCAGATCCTTTTCTGATCTCACCTCGATCTGGATGGTCCGGCCCTCTGCATACTTTTTTGCTTTTGCTATGCTCGTCCTGACAGAACCGGGCAGATCGCTCGATAAAATCAGGTCAGAGGCCTTCTCCCCGAACGTAACTGATACCCGGAAATGCTGGTCGCAGGGAATAACAAACAGGACATTTCGTTTTCCGGTGAACATCTTCAGGATCCAGCCCGATTTTTTGTTGTAGAACTTCCATTCGGTTTTGAGATTCCCGAACTCATTGTCGATGAATTCTGCGATCGAATCAAGGCAGGTTCTGGTAGTGCCCAGGGCATTCGCGAGCATCAGATTGTCTGGTTCAACCTGGTTATCCGAAAAGATACTTGCAGACATAATTCCATGATTCCGGGTTTGATCTGGAAAGATGAATCACTTTCCTTTTTTTTTAAATAGCCAAAAGACCCTGCGAATGTCAAAAAATACAGATGACTACGAACGATGCCAGCTGAACCCCTGAGACATGCAGCCAGGGTACCAGGATAATCCGGTGTATCGGTTCACGTCTCCGGCATCCTGCGGATATTTTCCGGTTGAATGCTCCGGGACAATAAAGGAAAAAAATCAGCGGGCCCGGGGGACCGGGCAGAGGTTGCCGATCTGGTTGATGGAATACGCGGCAAGGATGGCATCGTCATCGAGATTGTTCTCCCGTATCCCAATCCTGCTCAACTTGTCACGGATTCTTCGTATCTTGGTTGCAGTACTAATCATAGGATAACCCTTACTTGGGCGGTGACACGATAAAGCGATGGGTGAAAATAGATGTATACCGGGCCGGGTTACTTCCCGCCCGGGACCCCTTTTGACCCGCGAAGGATCCCGACCGTTCCCGTCCGGACAAACTCCTTGATCCCGTACTGGCGCAGGAGCGTCTCCATGGCATTGATCTTCTCCGTGTCGCCAATTACCTGAAGGATGATCGATTTCGGGCTCACGTCCACGATTGCGGCACGGAAGATCTCGGCGATCTGCATGATCTCGGCGCGGGAGGTACCGAGTTCTGCGGTCACCTTGATGAGCGCCAGTTCCCGTTCCACCCGGGGGCTGCCGGTCAGGTCCGAGACCTTGATGACATCGATGAGCTTGTTGAGCTGCTTCATGATCTGCTCGACCTTGTCATCATCGGCAATCGCAACGATCGTGATCCGGCTCATGCCCGGCTCCTCGCAGGGGCCGACCGCAAGGCTCTCGATATTGAACCCGCGGCGGCTGAAGAGCCCCGAAACGCGGGACAATACCCCGGCCTTGTTCTCGACAAGGATGGAGAGCGTGTGCTGCTTCATCGCGGGTGACCCCCGATCATCTCGTTAATAGCAGCACCGGCCGGCACCATCGGGAAGACATTCTCTTCCCGCTCGACCCGGAAGTCGATGACGAACGGGCCGTTGCAATCAAGCGATGCCTGCAATGCCGGCTTCACATCTTCGGGCGATTCAACCTTGATTCCTTCAATGCCGTACGCATTCGCGATCTTCACAAATTCAACGGCAGGCAGCTCCGTGTACGAGTAACGGCGGTCGTAGAAGAGCTCCTGCCACTGCCGGACCATGCCGAGATAGCGGTTGTTCAAAATCGCGATCTTGACCGGGATGTTGTAGTGCGCAATCGTCCCGAACTCCTGGATGTTCATCTGGATGCTCCCGTCGCCAGCAACATCGAAGACCGGGAGATCCGGCCGGGCAAAGTGGGCGCCCATCGCCGCCGGCAGCCCATATCCCATCGTGCCAAGCCCGCCGCTCGTGATCCACGTGCGGGGATGTTTGAAGCTGAAGTGCTGGGCCGTCCACATCTGGTTCTGGCCAACCTCCGAGACGATGACGGCGTCGCCGCCTAACATCTCGCTCATCTGCCGGATAATGAACTGCGGGTGGAGACCGCCGTCATCCGGGCACTTGAGCGGGTGGTGCTGCTTCCAGTGCTGGATCTTCTTAATCCATGCATCGTGGACCCCAGTCTTCTTCAAGCAGGTCAGCATGTCGGAAAGCACGGCTTTTACATCCCCGACTATCGGGACATCGACCCGCTTGTTCTTGCCGATCTCGGCCGGGTCCACATCGATATGGATGATCTTTGCGTTTGCCGCAAACGTCTCGGTCTTGCCGGTGACCCGGTCATCGAAACGGACGCCGATGGCAAAGAGGAGATCGCATTCCGTGATCGCAAAGTTGGCATACTCCGTGCCGTGCATGCCGAGCATGCCAAGGTTCAGCGGGTGGTCGCCCGGAATCGCGCCTATCCCCATCAGGGTGGTGGTGATCGGGATGCCGAGCATGGTGGCAACCTGGATCAGTTCGGCCGACGCGTTCGAGAGGATGACCCCGCCGCCGGCATAGATGACCGGCCGCTCCGCTTTGGCAATGAGCTGGAGGGCTTTCTCGATCTGGCGCTTGTGGCCGTGATACGTGGGGTTGTACCCGCGGAGCTCGACTTTTTCGGGCACCGGGACATCTTTTACGGAGCTGGTACTCACATCCTTGGGAATATCGACCAGCACCGGGCCGGGCCGGCCGGTTCCGGCGATGTAGAATGCCTCCTGGATGGTCCGGCTGAGGTCCGCGGTGTTCTTGACCAGGTAATTGTGCTTGGTTATCGGCAGCGTGATGCCGGTGATGTCCGATTCCTGGAACGCGTCGTTCCCGAGAAGGTTTGTCGGGACCTGCCCGGTAAGGGCGACGATTGGAACCGAGTCCATGTACGCGGTTGCAATACCGGTGACAAGGTTACAGGCTCCGGGGCCCGAGGTTGCGAGGCATACCCCTACACGACCGCTCGCCCGTGCATACCCGTCTGCGGCATGCGCTGCTGCCTGTTCGTGCCGTACGAGAATGTGCCGCAATGACGAGTCATAGAGTTCATCATAGATCGGCAGCACTACACCGCCCGGGTACCCGAAGATGATCTCGGTCCCTTCGCGCTGCAGTGATTCAACGAGGATTTTTGCCCCGGTCTTCATGTTCGTCCCTCAAGTAGCCTGTTCATGCCGGCGATCATCGCCTCGACACTTGCCATGATGATGTCGGTGCTGGCGCCGCGTGAAGTAATTATCTTCCCGTCCTTACTTAACCTTACGGTCACGTCAACAAGGGCATCGGTACCGCCCCGGATCGCGTCAACATGGTATTCTTCGAGCTGGATGTCGGCAACGTCCCGGACAGAGTTGCGCAGGACCTGCATGGCAGCATCGACCGGGCCGTCCCCGGTTGCTGCCCCGGTGATCTCCTGGCCGTTGACCATCAGCGTCACGCTTGCTGTCGGGATCATGTGGCTGCCGGAGTTTGCCGTGAACTGCCGCAGTTTTAAAAACGGGTGGCACTGGAGGGCAAGGACCGCTTCGGCAACCGCCATCAGGTCGGTGTCGGTGACCCGTTTGCCATCATCGCCCAGTTTCTTGATCCGTTTGACGATCTCCCTCAGCTGCTTCTCATCGGCATGGTAGTTCATCTCCGAGAGCGCGGCTTCCACCGATGCTGACCCGGAATGCTTGCCAAGCACCATCCGGCGTTTCCTTCCCACCATCTCGGGTTTGATGGATTCGTAGGTGGACGGCTCCCGCATCACGCCATGGGCATGGATGCCGCTCTCGTGCGTGAAGGCCATCTCGCCGACCACGGCCTTGTTGATGGGCAGCGGTACGCCGGAATGGCGCGAGACGAGCGTGGATAAGGAGAAGATCTCCTCTTTTTTGATCCGGGTCTGATAGCCGTACAGGATCTCGAGCGCCATCACCACTTCCTCAAACGGGGTGTTGCCCGCCCGCTCGCCAAGGCCGTTCACGGTGACATGGGCGCAGGAGGCGCCGTTTTTCAGGGCCGCCATTGTGCTTGCGAGGGCAAACCCGAGGTCGTCGTGGCAGTGGATGGAGAGCGGGGCGATCTTTGCAAGCGGCGGGATGAACGCAGCAGCCTTCTCCGGAGTAAGGAGTCCTACCGTGTCGCAGAAGCAGAGCCGGTCGGCTCCGCGCCGGACACCCTCAGTAAAGAGTTCCTGCAGGAACTGCTGGTCGGCACGGCTCGCGTCCTCGCCCGAGAGTTCCACGATGAGCCCCCGGCTCTTCGCGTACTCCACGGCATCGTATGCCATGGCGGCAACCTCGTCCCGCGTCTTGCGCAGCTTCTTTGCAATGTGCAGGTCGCTGACCGGAATCACGAGGTGGACCGAGTCCGCTCCGAGATCGGCAGCATAGTCGATGTCCTGGTGCAGGGCACGGACATAGGTGCAGATCTCGGCAGAAAGCCCGGCATCCGCTATGCGGCGGATTGCATCCCGCTCCCCTTCGGAAGCTGCTGCGGAACCGGCCTCGATGACGTCGACACCTACGGCCGCAAGTCTGGCTGCAATCTCTAACTTCTGGTCCGGGTTTAACGATACTCCCGGGGTCTGTTCCCCGTCCCGTAACGTGGTATCTAAAAAGCGCAGGTTATTGACAAATAAAGCACTCACTCATGGAAATCACCATGATAAAGTATAGGGGTGGTGCATATAAAAAATATTCCTGCACCACTTTCTTTGGCTCGCTGCTCCTCTGGTTGTTACGTGATGGGGGCATCTCACCGTCATATTGGCTCGTGATGATATCCAAAAAGAATTGCAACTCAAGAATTACCAATGAGGGTTATCGATCCTCCCTATTTACGGTAGGATTTTCCCGGAACAGAAATTTTTATCAGAGTGGGAAAATCCAGTTAATCATACAAGCGTTATCCTGCCATGTCCCTCTTCCCCTTTGGCCGGAAAGATTCCGGCACCACACACGACCAGTGCAGCCAGGTAGCCGCAGAATGCCAGGATCTCGCCCGGGCCACCACCCGCGGCGAGCTCGGCGCAAAGGTAGCCGTCCTTGTTCTCCGGCACTCGCCGGTCGATATCCAGCAGATGCGCCGGAATTTTGGCAGAAAGATCCAGGACCTGGCACCCGAGTACCGCGAGCGGCTCACACAGAAGATAAACGAGCACCTGCTTGGCACGTACCAGACCATCCGGCTCCGGCGGCAGCAGGGGGCGTTTGGTGCAATGACCGAACCTCTCACCCCGCTCCAGCAGTCCTACTGGGAGATGGTTGCCGGCCAGTGTACTGCTGGTGAGGGAAACGTTCGCATCCGCTTCCTCAACTACCTGCTTGCAGCGTTCTGCATGTTCGTACTCAATGAACCGGGTCACCCGGTTGGCACTCCTTTTCCCGGCAATGATACCGTGCAGCTCATTGACGGGATATACTACTGCCCGGTCCGGGAGAAGACCGGGGATGTGGACGCTGCCCTCTGCCCGTTCTGCCCGGCGCTCCAGACCCCGGATATCGGGTACCTCAGGCCGCCGGTTGGTGGAAGCGAACACCGGAAGCAGGAGTTCATCGAGCAGATCCACCGGTATCACCATTTCAACGGGTAGATCCGGAAGCGATCCGTGCCCGGGGCAAAAAAAATTTTGAAAAATTTTGGTGCTGGTGAAACAGGCATGAAACGCCCGGGTTCAAACCAAAACGATGAAAAACGCATGCTCGGGAGATATCTTTGAGCACTTTCTGCCCGGAGGTGTCCCTTGCAGGGCTCGGTGGGACATTTGACCATTTTGGAAAAATGTGCTCTGTAGGAAACCTGCCAGAGATCATAGATTGATCTGCGATGGAACCACGGGCGCTCGGGGTCTCATCGACCCTCGCCCCGTGGAGCAGGCCGTAAATGGGCGCCTG
>PGYK01000009.1 GCA_002839605.1 Methanomicrobiales archaeon HGW-Methanomicrobiales-3
TTGCCGATTTCTTAATTGTCTCCTTTCTATTTGACTTCACAATCAAGAAAAGGAGACATTGTACCTTAGATCTTTCGGTCCTCGATACAATCCGCTTTTAGATAGGATTTCTACAGAGCAAAAAAATTAGAAACATTAGGGCGCACGGTATCATTTAGAATGAGGTCATCTTTTTGATTCCAAATGAAATACGAATAATTACTACCAACTGAGTATTCAACTGGCTCACCCAATTTTTCAAAAGCCAATCGTCTGTTTGAATTCTCAACTTGTAAGCTAATTATTACCGGGGGCTTCTGCTTCAGATAATCTGACGAATCATAAGTCCAATAGATTTTATATTTTGGATTTTGGACACATTTTGGAATCAAGAATTCATCAGATCTTTTTTGGGTAAGCATCGTTATTGTATCAATTGTAATAAAATTCCCATAATTTGTGGACCAGTGACAATCATAATAATCTTTATTAATATCATGGCTATTATCAAATTCTGTAAAGTCTGTGTCTATTAAAAAAATGTTTGGCGATTCACTATTTGTTGTTACACGGGACATATTGAATGATAAATTGAATGTTTTTGAGACTGTATATCCGGATGAAATATTGTAGATTGTAACACTATTATTGATGGTTGGAATAATCAAAGCTGCAATAAGGAGGATTAAAAACAGAACTATCAGAATCGAAGCCACGATTCTAATGCCGTATGGATAATAACTTGAAAGTTCGATAAGGATCGCAATCAGAATCAATGAGATTAGAGCGAAAACGAAAGTAAAAATTGTAAGTCCGGAGATTGATATCGCTGCGTTATATCTTGTGAACCAAACAATCGCTAAAAACCAACCTAAGCCGAATATTGCCACGCTACCAACGAATAAAATGATAAAGGAAATAATTTTTTCAATTAGTCTGACATCTCCATTCAATAAGATTTGTCTAATCCAACGAGCGACTATTACCCAACCAAGAATAATAATGAATACTGAACTGGCGAAAGTTGCACTAATAATTGAGGTCAACGCCAGAATCCCCATTTGGGTGAATAATAGGATATGAAACCATTCATCTCCTAAGAAAAATGTTAAAAACACTGGTGCTAATGAAATGGCAGCAATAATTATTCCTATTATCGTCATTAAATCCAGGGAACTTGAAAAAAATTCAAACGAGTGTGAGTACGAATAATCTGGATTAGAATTTTCTCTCATCATTCGCCCAACTATTAAAAATAATAAAATAAATGCAAATAGTCCGATGAAAAAAGCACCTGGAAACGAAAATAATTTATCAATCATTTCGATCCGAAATTCTTTCCTTTCATTAAATAAATTTGTCGATTATGATTTCTATGCCCACCTATGAATGTAAAACATTTTGTTAACTGATTGCATTAACAAATGCATGGAAATATTGTATAAAGGAAATATGAGTACATTTAAACAATTGAATGTCAGATAGACGAATATGGGAAAGCAGGAACTCATCGCTGGCGTAAAAGAGAGATCTTCCCAGATTTCAAATAATCTAAAATCGTGGTCAAAGTTTGAATGGGTTCTGTTTTTTGTAATAATTCCGCTTCTACTATTCGTTGTTTTCCTTCTCCCTCAAAACGTCAAAGATGTTTATCTGATCTTCAATACAACTGAAATTTTCCAGGTTCACACAATCATTCTTCATGCCTACACCCATTCAACGTTCGATCATCTTATCGGAAACGTCACGTTCTACATTTTTGTCCTGGCTGTGATTTTTCTTTTCGAGAATGATAAAAAACGATTCTGGATACTCATGGGATGTGCTTTTCTTCTGGTTCCTGTCATTAATGCGGTTTTTACTTTTATATTCTGGAATTTTCTGAACAAAGATACGACATCCCAGGGATTCTCCGGGATTGCTGCAACATTGAGCGCCTATGCATTGATGGCGTTTATCTTCTGGGGATTGCATGATGTTATGCCGATGTTCAGGAATACCACGAAATTGAAAGGCAGAGAGTATATCGGATATACAGTCATGTGCGTATTGCTCGCAATTGTCATCGGTTGTATAATTTTATTCGGCTTTCAACTGGGCCAGTTTATCTCTGGCGAAAATGTCGTGTCCAATGGCATTGCTCATTTTTCTGGTTTTATTGTAGGATTGCTTGTCTTATTCCTCTATGACATTCTTCAAGAAGACCGGATTATTAATTTCGATGTCATGTTTGCGATATCGATCCTGATGGGATTATATATGTACATTCCTTACCTGCAAAAACTCATTACCGTGGTAAATCTAGGTGGAATATAACCTCAAAAAAGATCTCGTCAAATAAGGTGGGATTGTCCTTTTTCAGAAGAAATGATTGGGTAATAGAAGCCGCCGCGGGGCGCCCTTCGGGGCGGCGGCAGGGCATCGCATATACTTACGGATTACAAAAAACTCCGATATCATGTGGAAGAGTCCACCACTTATTGACCCCTGCACACCTATATTCAGTCAATTAAGACTCAGGTAAACTAATATTAACACATCTCTATACACGAAATCCCCGGCACCTCACTCCATAGTTAGACCAATAGTTCTATACTAACAATAAAATCAGAGTGTAATTTTCTCATCCTCGTACAAATCGCGGGTATCAAACATCTGATGAGAGTGGGAGAAGCGATCCCCAAAAACTCTGTCGGAATATTCATTGTCTTGGAACTCATTAATTGGATAAACATGATATGTCCTAAATGCGGAACGAGGCTACCTCCCAAAATTACAAAATGTCATTTTTGCGGAAATGAAGTCTTTTGTGAGACTAAGATTGTTTGTAGGAATGAAATAACCTATATTGACAAATTCATAGCTTTATTCACAGTACTGGCACTCTCTATTGCTATTTCAGCCTTTTTTTATACCTACCTTGTTGAATTTGAGAACCCTCTCCGAGCCATGGGAAGTTTATTCTTCGGTTTTCTTGCAGGTGGATCCTATATGTTCATCAGCTCTCATTTGGTTAAACATCTAATTGATCCAATGCTAAAGTGGGAAAAGTAACTCCGCTACATTTTTTTCCAGCTTCTCATTAAAGCAAAAAGAAAACTCCGGTTCATAGAAAAAAGAGAATTCCAAATACTGCGAATCCGGAACAGGATAATTCATAATCATTTGAGAATTATTGAAACTATTAATGAGTAAACCTGAGCCTTCACGATTGTCCAATCTTTTTAAAGACCTCCAACAAAGAAAATTGATTGACTCTCATAGAAAACTTGAACTCAGTAGGAACCCCGTTATCGGAATGCAGGGAAATAAACTTTCAAAGAAAATCCTGTATACTGAAAAATTCGATAACACCGTTTTGACCGAATTGGATGACGATACGCTGAGATTCGTGTTGCTTCATGAAGAGGGACATATCCAAAAAGGATCGTTATTTTCACATGCTATCCTGAGCACGTTTGTGATAATTTTCATCGCCCTATTCTATTATCCTTTCAATTTCGGTTGGCCGTTGTGGTTTTTTTATCTTTTAATCGGTTTCCCACTCTCGTATCGAATCATGTATATACCAATGTTCAAGGAGGAATTGATGGCAGATCTGTTTGCAGCCGAGGCAATGAAAAAGGAATTTCATGTAGATCAGCCATCTGTCTTGCTTCAAAAACTATTTTCGAAAGCTGATGAGAAGCTGTATCAGAATCAATCTAAGAAATATTCAAAATTGGTTCTTCTCGGATTGCTAATTTTATTTGGTTTTTTCCCGGGATATCACCCGCCTGATTGTACGCGGATTTCAAACATTGTAGAAAAATGTGAGAATAGTTTTAGTTGAATCCGGCCGCGGGGCGCCCTTCAGGGCGGCGGGGTATTGTATATAAAATTCTTTAAAAAGTATTATCGTCGATTACCATCAGTACTTCACTAGTGAATATTTTATGAAAGTTTTTATCAGTTGGTCCGGAGAACGCAGTAAAAAAATTGCTGATATATTCTCAGATTGGCTTCCTCAAATAATTCAAGCGTTAGATCCTTGGATCTCTACAAATATCGCTAAAGGGGCTCGTTCAACACCTGAAATCTCTTCAGAGCTTGAAAAATCAAAAATTGGCATAATCTGCTTAACTCCGGAAAATCTGGATAGCAATTGGATATTATTTGAAGCTGGGGCATTGTCAAAAATGAGTGATACCAAAGTCTGTACATTTTTGCTTGATTTGACCCCCTCCGATGTTAAACCCCCTTTAAGCCAATTCCAACATACAATCTTTTCACGAGAGGATGTTTTCAGACTTTTAATTACAATAAATCAACAATTACCTGAATCCGGAGAAAAATCACTCGCTGATAAAACACTTCATCAGGTTTTTGAACGATCTTGGTCAGAATTTGAAGAGAAGATTAAAGATGTTCTTAAATCCCCTCCGGAAAAAGCTAAACAAGTTCGTTCGGATCGAGATATCCTTGAAGAAATACTTGTACTAGTTAGAAAACAGATTCCAATGAAAAGATCTATTGAAGAAGGATTAACTGTTGATGATATGGAACTTTTACAAAAAGTTGGGAAAAAGTATTCAAGATTAGTGAAAGAATTTGGAGTTCAACCAAGTGAAGCAGCAAGATCCATCCTAAATGAAATTTCAAGAGATGGAACACTGATATCTCCATTTTTACAAGATGCGATTTACAATTATTTGAGAACATTAAAAATCTAATTCCTTTTCTGATGGGGATGTGTTATAAACGGTTACCCAATTCTCTAAAACCGCCCCGCGATAGTTCCGGAAAAAAAACGCTCCACGAATTTTCCGGGAAAATCGATCCCTCCACACATCCCCAAGGTTCCCGAAAAAACCACCACTCCCCGCGGCCCCCTCCCCCTTCCCCCCCTCACTTCCCGCCCCGCACCCGCGAGTACCAACCCGGCCGACGGCAACGTGCTCTGTCGGACCGCTTCCGGCACCCCCCCTCCCCCCCTCCGGACATCTGGACCATGGGGGGGTGGGTCCCCTCCGGAAAATAATGGGAGGGGGGGAGGTACCCCCACCCCCCCTACCCGATTATGGGAACGATGCAGGAATTCACCGCGGATCCCCCGGCCACTTCCCTTACGATTCCGCCGGTGCCAGGGTTTTCCGGTGCCACTCAAAAATGGGAAAACGGGTGGCCCGGGTCCCGCGTGAAGGGGGGGGAGGTCCCCCCCTCTCCCCCCCTATGAGGCAGGGGGGGTGGGTCCCCTCCGGAAAAATAACGGGAGGGGGGGCAGGGGTACCCCCCCACCCCCATGCCAGGGGGGTCACCCCCTTACGGAAAATTCATGACGGGGGGTCGGTCCGGATTTGGAAATTCATGAAGGGGGGGTCAGCAGGAGAGGGTCCTCGTTTAAAAAAATCGACTCTTTTGTTTTTCCCAACCCGGCTACCTTAATCCGGTCCGGCTCCCCCACAATACCCACACCAGAATCCCGGCCTGAACGATAACGGCCGCCACTGCAACGATAAACATCAGCAGGAACGGGTCATCGTAGCCGGGATACCAGGGCCGTATGTCCAGCCGCGGTATAGTGAGATATGTGAAAACCGCGACCAGTGCAGTGCAGAACGTAAGAGCAGCCGAGAGAATTATCGAGAGCCGAACCTTTTTCTCCGGGTTGAAGATGGCCCGGCCGAATGGTGTAAGCTGGAAGTATACCCATTTGTGCCCGTCCTCATGAGCTTGAATAAGGCCCGCATCTTTCAGGTGTTCAAGATGGTGGCGGATAGTCGGGGCAGCAAGCGATAACTCCCTGGCCAGTTCAGCGTTGGTTTTACGGCGGTCCATAAGCGATGAGAGGATCCGTATGCGTGTATCGGAAGACAGGCTGTCGATAGCATTTCTATCAAGCGTGAAATCTGCAGTCTCTTCCATAACCGGTTTATAATCTGATAAAAATATGATATCAGGTTTTCCCTGCGCCACAATACGCGGTATGGTTCCGGTGTTCTCAATAGTTTTCGGTTTTGTTAGATTGAAATCTTCGATTTTCTGAATCCTGTTATCCTGTCCCATTGAAACAATGCCTGAAGACAGAAGTCTTCGGGAAAAAGGTGAAATGAATGAAACGTCTGATTCTTGCAATCAGTATTGCCAGCCTGTTTTTTATGGCAGGCATCGCAACGGCAGCAGACAATCCCGATGGAAAAGTCATACCCATGACAATCGGAAACGACCTGGATAACACCCCTCCGCTTCCATTCAGTAATGAACCGGGCAGGGTAATGAATGACAGCATGTATGCGTCTCTTGCACCCTCCTACGTGGAAAACATGATACAAACATATGGCCCGGTTCCGGTCTTTTCCAAAGATCACAGGATTGTATCGCGGGGGATCCTATCCGGTTATTCAGTTGAAGAACGGGATTTTCTCTATACCAGACTCGACAATGTCTACAAGGCAATGATACCCGCTTTCAACAACAGGTATTCCTACCCGAAAGGTCCGGTTATTTCTTATGGATATGACGCTCTGGGTTCGATAACCGTTGGCATTTACGAAAAAACCACCATTGATGAAAATGCTCTCCATGAAATGTATGAGGTTATTGCCAGCGAAGCGAAGAGCCAGGGGATTGAGGATGTACCGGTTGTCTTTTATTCCGAACGCATCCCAGATCTGGATCTTGGAAGAGCCGATGTCTGGAGGCCGGTAATTGGCGGTGTCCAGACCGGTACGCCCGCTGGAGCCTTTACGACCGGATTTGTTGCATCAGTTGATGGACAGATGGGTTTTGTGACAACAGGTCACAGTGGGGGAGTCGGTACTGCTGTGTACCAGCCGGACCCGGGGTATCCTGTCTCAACGATAACCATCTCATCGGGAGGAGTATCATCAGATTCGGCGTGGGTCAGTTATAGTAACTGTGCCGGCCGGGTATTCGAAAGTTCATCAAGCCAGCCGTGGGTATATGGCTGGAGCGATCCATCGGTAGGCATGAATGTGTACATGTCTGGCATCACGTCAGGTGTGAGTTCTGGTACTGTCCAGAAGAAAGATTCTGCCTGGAACAGTCATTTCGGAAAGATGATTGATAACCAATGGTATGCGGATTATTCAGCTGGTGGCGGTGACAGTGGTGCGCCGGTTTACTACCTGGATTCAAGCGGGCATATCCAGCTTACGGGAATTCACTGGGGGCACACGACATCCTCAATTTTCTCACCTATTTCGAATGTGTTGAGCGACCTGAGTTGAAACTCATCCATTTTTTGTCGTTTAATCCCTGTAATCCTCAGTAACGAATCGAAAAAAGAATCATTCTTCAACTGGATCAAAATTTCACTCGCTCTTCTATCCGCTTCATCCTTTCTCCACCTCCTGCCGCAGTCCTCCCACCACTATCCAATGCACTAGACCGAATACCCGCAGCCACACCAAATCCACCTCCCGCCGTGAACACGCAAGACCCGCAGCCTACCCGCGATTGAGCAGGGGGGGTCCCCCGGGCACAAAGGGGGGAGGGGGTCAGCCGCAGACCCCCCCCATGGGGCAGGGAGGGGGATTGGATCGGATTTGAAAAAAAGGGGAGGGGGGGTAGGGCGGGAACCCCCCCTGAACATTTTTCATGCGACCCCCCACCCCCTCCCGAAAAAAGATTAGGGATCCAATGATTCTACACTTTCATAACCGGACCGGCAGCATCGACAATCGGGAACCCGTGCGGATCTTAACAACTCCAAAAAAGAAATGATTCTAACACGGCATGGCAGAGCCGGGAACGTACCTTCGGACATCGACCAGCGCCCCGCTTTTTGCCATCCGTTCTGCGATGACGAGAATTTCGTGGGCTACATGCTCGTCCACGTAATCCTCGCCACAGTTCGTGCATACCTGGGCGGGGACATCTTTCACGACAAGGGTCATCCCGTCCCGGTCAAAAGTAACCGTTGTCGTTCCCTCTCTTGTTTCGCCGTGTTTGCAGATGACGCACTTCATGATACCCTCCGCGTAAAGTTTTCCGACCAAGAATCCAGGTCCGGTTCGTATGCTGTGATTACAATTGCTTCACGATCTACATTATTGTATGCCATCACCACGTGAAGCGGCCGTCCGTTCACTATTCCAAAGATAAGAAAGCTGGGATAGGGAACATCATCAGGATATTCTTCTATGATTACGCCAAGCCCGAGCAGTTCACGAATATCTGAATCGGATATTTTCCGCTGGAACATCTGGCGTAATGCATGGATGCGGAAGGTCAGATGCCGGTATGCCGGATATTTTTTTTCGTTCATTTCCCACACCCTGCATTACAATTTTCTTATTCTAAACCGGATGTTTGGGTTTTTATAATGTTGTACCAGGGTGTGAAAATGAATGTAGTCCGGTATGCGGAATATCAACATCTCTGGTGCGTGGGCTCCTTTGTCGGGGCCTCGCTGAGCAGATTACCGGTAATCAAACCCGCCGCAAAGCCCCCCCGGCCCGGCGGACGTTCATCGCAAATCCCCATGGTTCAAAAAAATTGTCACATCATGAGGGAGCCCACCCCTTCGTGGTCACAGCGACGCCCCGCCATGCTCAGGCAAAGGTGGCTCACCCCCCATCCCACCAACAACATATTATTCAAAAATATCTCTCCTTAGACAATCAAATGCACCGCACCCCCCAACACTCACCACCCCGGGGGAGCGGACCAGTCCGTACAGAACCGCAGAACAAAAACCATTCCGACACAACGGAGATGAAAATATAGTCACACCCATCCGCAAAAAAAATCAGCCGGCCCGGCAATCCCGCCATGCGCCGGATGCAGTACAGCAATCGTTGACAACATTACCTGCCCACAAACCGGGCAGAAAAATATTCCGGAGGCCGACCCCATGAGCCGCGGAGCCCGCCCGCACAAGGCACTCGCGGAAGCGATCCCGATCGCAAAAGCCCGCGGCCTCATCCAGATGGCGATGGGAGGACCGGAACGGATCTTCGATATCGCGATCGTCTCGAAAATACCAATTACGTTCGTAGGAATAATGTTCGCGCCGAAAATTCTCGCGGGAACTCCGGAACTTGTGGAGTATTACCAAAAAGATCTCGCCCGCCTCCGGCTCATCGCCCGCGATGCCGCGAATGTGATTGAGCTCTGGATCCGGTCCCGTCACGGCACGTGGCGGTTCTTCCAGGTCACGCCTTCAACGATCGTGGAGATCGACCGCGATGGAAAACGGATCGTGTTCGGTAAGTCAATCGAGTACCTGGCCAAGGTCGCAGCGAAGGAGCAGGGCGGGGCAAACACTGCTCCGTCGTAAAACCTCTTTTTTCCCCTCCCTTTGGGGTAAGGAAATCGGAGCCCTTATAAGGCCCGGTTGTACGAGTTTTGCCTCACCCCCCATTTTGGCAGAGGCAATGTTTCCCAAAAACGCGGTAATTAGTCCGGAAAAGATCAAGGTTTTACGACGGGAATTGGTGAGGTACTATGGAGCAACGTTACAGCAGCGGGCGGCGGTGAGATCCCGCAAATAGCAAAGGGATCCGCTCGGGAGGGGGGTTTTCCGGCACTGCGCCGGTTGTTTATTGCAGCCGAACCATTTCACCAGTCGGGACGAGCTGACCGTCAAGGTAATAATCGTGACACAAAAAAGGTCAGAGAGATTTCTGCAATTTTAGAATCTCTTCTCCGATTTGCTTTACGGATTTCTTCCCGAGGATTTCTTTTCGCTCCTTCGTATAATCGCCGCTGCCGGAATCATAACTCCGGATAAACCGGGCTGCATCCTCCGGTCCCAGTGCCTTTACCAGGGCCTCATACCCCTCACTCTGGATCCGGGCGATGGTCTTCCACGTCATGGGGGTTCCCCGCTGCTCTTTTTTTAAAGGTTCATGGTGCCGGAGTCCTCTTCCGGCGTTTCATGATACTTTCGATGATCTTATCCGGGTCTTTCTCCAGGATTTTTTTCCGGTCCTTCGTCCAGTCCCCGCTGCCCGGCTCAAAGATCCGGAGGAACCGGATTGCATCATCCGGCCCAAGTTTCTCCACCAGTATGTCGAGACCTTCCTGCTGGATCTGGTGCAATGTTTTGGCGCTCATCGATTCTCCTCCTTCAGCCAGGTAACCGGATTTTCTATACGTACCTGTATGTTCCGGTGCACCTTAAAAAATGTTATCAGTCCATCATCAGTAGTGAGGAATACTGCGCCGGCCCGTTCAGCACAGGCGATATGAAGCGAGTCCATTGCACCGCCGCCATCAGCAATCAACTCGTGTATCCGCGAGATTATTCTCTCGTCAATGAATATGGACCCTTTTGCGACTGATACAATCTTCTGCACCCGCATTCGTTTCCTGATATCGGGGATTTTTGCGAGCTCTTCGGTTATCGCTTCGCTGGTAACCAGCGTGAATTCCTGTGTCGCGCAACGACGAATGATCTCCTGGACGGCGGTCACTTCCAGCCGGATTCTCCTGTCCCTCTGGTTGTCGAACGGCCTGCACAGGCAGCAGACATCGAGATAAATTTTCATGCGAATGACCGTGGATTATGGTTCGGCCGTACGGGTTTATGAAGAGCGGGCTGTGGGGAGTGAAAATGAAACCATTTCCTAAAAAGTCATTATGAGACCTGATATATCAGCACTTCATCTGCTCGTCCCCAAAAATACTGCTTTTGTGTTTTCATTTCAACATCGCAACAACATCCGCGTTTTAAAAACCATTCCAAAAAAATCGCTTACCGTTTTTCATTGTAAAATCGATCCGCGATTTCTATGGAAGAAACGCTCCGCGATTTTTTTACAAAAACCGGATCACGATCGAACCAGCCGCCAGTCAATCCCCGGCACTCTCTGAAACGAACGGCATCCGCTCCGCCCCCAGTCGCCTCGCGAGGGCGGCTGTGCATCGCAAGCCCTCCACAAATCCCGCCCGTCCGGCCGGACCCATGAGGGCCCCCTCCCTCCCCCCTCCGGACTTTTGGAAGGTGGGGGGTGGGTCCCCTCCGGAAAATAATGGGAGGGGGGGAGGTACCCCCACCCCCCTACCCGATTCCGGGAACGATGCGGGAATTCACCGCGGATCCCCCGGCCACTTCCCGGGTGATTCCGCCGGTGCCAGGGTTTTCCGGTGCTACCCAAAAATGGGATAATGGGTGGCCCGGGTCCCGCATGATGGGGGTTGAAGGTGAACTTCTCAAAGGCGTACCTGATTGAATTTTTCAGCCAGTCCATTCCTCATTGGATGGAACGCACCGGCTGGAAGTATCTGATCACCAAGAAATGTCACAGAAAAGGTTCAGAAAGAATGGCTTTAAAAAGGAACCTGAAGCATCGAACTTGGCGCCCGGATGCGTGGAGCAGGAGTTGAACCTGCGAACGCCTGCGCGACGGGACCCTAAATCCCGCTCCTTTGACCAGACTCGGATATCCACGCGAAAGGGGACTGAATAGATTTTTTGGGTGTAACCAGGAGCAGCCCGCATCCATGAAATGTCTGCCGGACTCCTGCCTGCCGGGATAGTTTGTCCGTTTGCGATAAGAGCATATCGGCGGGCGGTAATCCCCCTGATACCTGCACGCTGTGGAAGGGCAGAATAAAAAAACCCTGCCTCACATATCCACGCGGGTCACGACGCCATGGATCTTGTCGGACGGCAGCTTGTAGAACTGCACCACCGAAGGCGACAGCCGCTTGATTGCTGCAAATATCCGCCAGAGGGCGTGAGTCGTGACAATATCCTCCATGCCATAGAAGATCGTCTTCTCCTCGATCTCGGCCTCTTGCAAGATTTTGCCAATATCCACGATCTCCATGTAGCCGAGATAGATTTCAAAGATGGAGAGCCCTTTGGTTATCTCGCGGGTGAACCCCCATGTAACCCCGAATGGCTGCTCGGTTCGGATGATGGAGATGATGATGTTGTCATCATACAGGATATTGTTCGTGAACATGATCCGCGGGATATACTGGGGAAGTTTCCTGAAATCCCGGGCAAAGAAGAGCGCGGTGCCCGCGATGCGGTTGGCCGACCCGTATACCTTGTCAAACTCCGGCAGGAAGTCGTCAAGCGGCACCGGGCTCAACGCGGCGGCGAGTTTTCGCTGGCCATAGATGAAGATCATGATGATCATGAACGGGATGAACGCGATGAGGAGCGAGATATAGCCGCCATGCGGGATCTTGTTAAAGGTTGCAAACAGGAACGTGAAGTTCACGCAGAGGATCCCGATGGCAAACAGCGTCTTGAAGATCTCCCCGCGGTAGGCAAGGATCATGACGAGGAAGATACCGGTAATAGCCATATCACCGCTGACCGCAAGACCGTACGCGAGGGTCAGGTTCTCGGATGTCCGGAAGATAAGGATCACGACAAGAACGGCAAAGAGCAGCAGCCAGTTCATCACATCGATATAGATCTGGGACCGGAGCTGCGGGGAGGTGTAATCGATGCGCAGGAGCGGCAGGATCCGGGTGGTGATGGCCTGGTACACGATAGAGAAGATACCCGAGATCATGGCCTGCGAGGCTATCACCGTTGCCGCGATGCTCATGATGAGGAACGGAATATAGAGGATCTGTGCCTGGGCGAAGACCATCTCAAAAAGGATGTTATGCGCATCCGGGTGTGCCATGGCATACGCCCCCTGCCCGAGGTAATTGAGCGTGAGGGCACAGAAGACCAGATACCATGCTTTGATGATCGGCTCACGGCCAAGGTGGCCCATATCGGCATAGAGTGCCTCGCTGCCGGTTGCAACGAGGATGACCGCAGAGAGGATCAAAAGCCCTTCAAGCCCATGGCTGATCAGGTAGTTGATGGCATACATCGGGCTGATGGCAAGCAGCACCGAAGGGGCACTCACCAGCGCCATCAGGCCGAAACCAGCAAGCGCGAGAAACCAGAGGACCATGATCGGCCCGAATGTGAACGCAACTTTCTCGGTACCTTTTGTCTGGAAAGAGAAGAGGAGGATGGCGATGACCCCGGCAAGGATCATCAGCGTGGTCTGGGGCATGGCCTCGAATCCCGGGATCAGGAGAATGCCTTCAACTGCCGAAAGGATACTGATGGCCGGGGTGATAACCCCGTCACCGATAAAGAGCGAGATGCCGATGATGGTTAAGAGCGAGACGAACGCCGCCTGGTTGCCGGACTTCAACAGCGGCAGGAGGGTCTCCTTGAGCACGATGGTGCCCCCTTCACCCTTCTTCCCGATGTGCATGGCAAGGTACGTGTACTCGAACGTGACCAGGATGGTCATTGTCCAGATGACGAGCGAGAGGATCCCCATCACGTTCTCGGGAGTCGGGGGGATGAGGAGAAAGATGGCGGTCAGCGCGTAAATCGGGCTTGTGCCGATATCGCCAAACACCAGCCCCATGGATTTGACTATCTCGGACGGGGTTACCTTTCCTTTGAACATTGGTTCATACCGGTATATTGAAACAGGGATAATCCTTTCTCTTTTTGTTGCAGTTCAGGAGTTGTCACGGAAAAAAACCTTCGGCAGGGTGCCGTCCTTCCGGTCCCGGATGTACATCCGGTAGGTATTGATGAAAAGCACGATGATGACCGGCCCCAAAACAAAGCCCGCGAGCCCCATGGTCAGGATCCCGCCGATGATGCCGATGAACATGATGACCGGGTGGATCTTCACGCGCCTGCCGACAAGGACCGGGCGGATCCAGATCTCCGGCAGGAGTGCGACAACGAAATAACCCAAAAAGAAGAGGATGAGCACGCCCCGCATATCCCCCAGCGCAAATGCATAGGCCCCGATGACGATGAAGGTGGCTGACGACCCAAGTACCGGGATCAGTTCGCAGAACGCAGCAAAGAACGAGTAAAAGAGGATGTTGCCGTACCCGAGCAGGTAAAAGACCGGCAGCGCGATGAAGAACGTGAGGACCGCGATCGCGATCTGGACCACATAGATCGCATAGAGTGTATCGACCGTCACATCCGAGAGCCGGGTCACGTACTCGGTCATGGATGGCGGGAGATGCTCCATGATCCGGCCCCTGAGTTCATCCCCGTGAAGGAGCAGAATGAAGAGGGTAAAGAAGAAGGTGAAGAGCTTGAAGATGATGATATTGAGGTACTCGATGACGGTATCGGTGAAATTGACAAAGATGGCATCGGCCTGGGCGAGCATTCCTGTAAGATTCGCCTTGCTGAGCGGGATGCCGTAGGCCAGGGGATTAGTTGCCGGGTTGCCAATCCAGTTCCCGATGGTAGTAAACATGGTCGTGAGCGCCCCCGCATTGGAGGTGAAGATGCTGTACGTTCCATAGGCAAGAACCCCGCACAGGGCAAGGGCTATGAGCGTGATAAGTGCGGCAGAGACGACCGGCCGGGTCCGGGCCACAAGCCTGCGGTGGAGCGGGATGAGCACGATGGCAAGCGATGCCCCGAGGAGCACCATATCCATGATCGACCAGAAGACCACGATGCAGGAGACGGCAAGGATGACCATCAGGATGAAGGGGAACTGGTCGGACCGGAAGACGTTCATGATATACCGTGTATCTAAAGTTCCGGCCCCGGCATTTAAAAACGTGCCCTGCATCACCCGCAGGGGAATTTTTGCCCCGTAAGCGATACCCATAACACCCAAAACAGAGAAAATCACTTACGAGTGTCCCATGAAACGCACCGGCCACCTTGCCATGATCGCCCATGACATGGGGCTCATCTTTGAATTTCTGGGCATTGTCTCATTTCTGCCCTTCCTCGTACTCGCCATCTTTGGCGAATGGAACCTGCTCGTTCCCATGGCGACAGCGCCGCTCACGTTCCTCATCCTTGGGTTTATCATCTCCCATATCCCCCACGAGGATGTCGAACCCTCGTCAACGGTGACGCTTGCAGCAATCACCTTATCCTGGGTGGCAATCGCCATCATCGGCGCACTGCCCTTCATGTTCGGCCTTCACATGTCGTTTACCGACAGCGTCTTTGAGGCAATGTCCGGCTGGACGGGGACCGGGTTTTCCATGATCACCTCCCTTGACACCACGCCCTATACGCTCCTGTTCTGGCGATCGTTCACGCACTGGATCGGCGGCATCGGGATCATCGCGTTCAGTATCTCGCTGCGGGGCAAGACCCGGGTCTCCCTCTTCCGGATGTACAAGTCCGAGGGGAGGGTGGACGCGCTGCTGTCCGCAACCGATTCCACGAGCCGGCGGATGTGGATGATCTACCTGGTCCTCACCTTTGCCTTCACCGGCCTCCTCATGCTCGCAGACATCCCGCTCTGGGACGCCCTCAATCTCGTTATGGCAGCCATTGCAACCGGGGGATTCACCCTTCATACCGGCGGGCTTTTGTATTACAACAACCCGCTGCTCGAAGCGCTCTTGATCCCGGTCATGATCACCGGGGCGATCCCGTTCAAGTTCTTCCTCCTCATGTATCACGGCAAGATCCGGGATATGCTCAAAGACCGGACCGTCCGTGCGCTCGTACTCATCGCTCTTGCCGGATCGATCCTTGTCTCGCTCGACCTCTGGCTCTTTGGAACCCTTCCCCTTGCAGAAGCGGTCCGGCAGGGAACGTTCACTGCCATATCGGGGCTCTGCACCTGCGGTATGCAGAACTCAAATCCCCATGTCTGGACAACGATCCCGCTCGCGATCATTGCGATGATGATGTTCATCGGCGGGGCAATGGGGAGCGGGGCCGGCGGGGTGAAGGTGAACCGCATCCAGCTGGCCTATCATGGAATCCGGTGGTGGTTCCGGCGGTTCTTTGTGTCGAGCCGGGTGCTGGTGCCGTTCCGGTCCGGGAGCAGGATGGGGTCCCGGGAAGTGTCGGAACTTGCCATCTCCAAAAACATGCTGGTCATCGTCATCTATGTCCTGACCATCTTTGTTGCAACCATCCTTACGCTCCACCTCTACATCACCTCGTTTCGCATGGAAGAGGTGGTCTTTGAGCTGGTCTCTGCCCTCTCGAATGTCGGCCTGTCGGTCGGATTTATCGGAGCTGCAAGCCCGATAGCCATCAAATGGATCTTCATCATCCTCATGTGGCTTGGCAGGCTGGAGATCGTCCCCGTCCTCATCCTGACGCTCGGGCTTCTCAAGGGGCTCGAAGACGACAGCCGGAGCCTGACCCCGCCGGATCCGGATTTCCAGATCCGGTGAACCCTAAAAAGGAGTTTTTATTACCTCATCGCTTATCTTGGTGCAGCGCCAATAGTAGTGGCATAACGGTGGCAGATGGCTGAGATAAAAATAATCGGGACCGCACATGTCTCGCAGGCAAGTGTCGATGAGGTCAGAAACGCGATCGAGGAGTACCACCCGGATGTCGTGGCAATCGAACTCGACCCGTCCCGGTTTGCTGCCCTCAAGCGACAGGCTGCTGACCCTTCGGTAAAAGATGTGCTTGAAGTCAAAAACTTCAACACGCTGCTCGTCCAGTGGCTGCTTGCCTATCTCCAGCGGAAGATCGGCCTCGATGTGGGGGTCGAGCCCGGCGCCGAGATGAAAGTGGCAATTGAGGAGGCCGAGAAACGCACGATCCCCATTGCCCTTGTTGACCGCGACATCCGCATTACCCTTCTCCGGTTCTGGAATTCGCTCGGGTTTTTCGGGAAGATAAAGATGGGGTGGGCGCTCGTGCTCTCCATTGCCGAAGTTGATAACGGGCAGGAGATTGATATCGAGTCCTTAAAAGACCAGGATGTGATCGATATGGTCATGGAGGAGTTCCGGAAATTCTCCCCGAGTGGCGCCCATGCACTCATCGATGAACGGGACGCGTACATCGCCCACCAGCTGGTCCTCCTCAAAGCCCAGCGCCCCGAAGGCAAAATCCTTGCTGTTGTCGGCGCCGGGCACCGGCAGGGAATTGACGGGTATCTCGCAAACCCAAAAACCCTGCCGCCGTTCAACACGCTCACGGCCGAGCCCCGGTCGTTCCCGTGGGGAAAGATCTTCGGGTTTGCGGTCACGGGCCTCTTTGCGTTCCTCCTTGCCGCCATCTGGTTCTCGGGTGTCGGCTTTGGCGTGCTCTTCGAGGCCTTCATCTTCTGGGTTGTCATCCACGGGGTTCTTTCGGGCCTTTTTGTCCTGTTGGCCGGCGGCCACCCGTACTCTGCGCTTGCCTGTTTCTGTGTTGCATGGATGACCTCGCTCAATCCCATGCTCCAGGCCGGCTGGGTGGGTGCCTATGTTGAAGCCCGCGTACGGCAGCCGCCCCTTACGGATTTCCGGAAGATCTACGAGACCGAGTCCTTAACCGAGATGGCAAAAGTTCCGCTCTTTAAAGTGGTGCTCGTGGCAGCACTGGGAAATCTCGGGAGCATCCTTGGGACGGTCCTGTATTTCATCTTCCTCTTCCCCCTGCTCGGTATTGACCCGGCCCAGGTAATCTCGCAGGGTGTCCAGAATATGGCTGCCTGGATTTCGGGATTGATCTGATCCTTACTGGAGGAGGCAAATCTCCTCATCTATCCATTCCTGGATGATGCGTTTCAACTCGTCTTTTGTCATGCCCGCCCGGTAACGCACGCGGATCTCACCTTCGAGCATGTCGAGAATGGGCTGCACGGTAGAAAAGTATGCGGCCGTTGAGGTGAATCCGCCTTCTTTGTCAAGATGGAGCATGACCAGTTCGTTGAGGTGCTCTATCTCACCGGTGAGATCGATGAGGCTCTCAAGCGACATTCCGGCCGGCATTGAGGGTGTGATGAGATCGGACGAGTCCTCTTCGGATGGCGGGCTGCAGGATTTTTCCGTTTCTGGATCTTGCATGGCATGGCCTCAGGAAATCCCGCCTTTGAAAACCGGGTGGCAGGGATGATGGTACAGGCTCGTATGGCATGGGATTTAAAGATTCGGCAGCGGGCATGAACCGGGGGGTAAGTTTATCACGTGTCCGGCTCTTCACTAGTTGTTGGCAAATCCCTGCCGCGTGATGATGGCATGACCACGACCGCACTCCTTGTCATTGAAGGGCTCTGGTGGACTCCGGAGGAGAAGCCAAAGCGCCCATCCGTACTGCAGTTTTTCGAAGGCCTTGAGAGTATCGAGGGGGACTTCAATATCTATTATGCGAACTTTTACGAGAAGGAAGGGTTCCGCCACGCCCTTGAGGACGATCTCACCAATACCCGCGAGGACCGGCTGTTCCTGTACATTGCAGCGCACGGGACGGGAAAACGCATTGGCGGCCTGAAATCCCGGAGCGGTATAAAACTGCCTGCCATGTTCAAGGCGGTAAGAAATGCCGCGAATTACTCAAACATCGAAGGGGTGCTCATCAGTTCCTGCAATATCGGGAACAATATCGACGATTTCATCTCGACCACCCGGAACTCCCACATTGCCTGGATCTTTGGTTACACCTGCGAGATCAGCTGGATGGCAAGCACGCTCATCGACATCTCGATCTTCGAGCACTTAATGAAACTCAACAAGAATGATCTCAGGAACCGCAAGAAGATCCTCGATGCGTTCACCAAAGCCCTGCGGCGGTTTAATGGCGACTATATCCTCTGTAAGGAAAAATCAAAGAGCATAGCTCTCAAAGACGCCATCACACTGGTTGTCCAGCCGCGGGCACCAAAAGAGAAGGCGCAGGACGAAACAGCAAACCTTCTCGCAAAACTCGGCTGGAAAAAGTAGCGGCCGGGTCTCCTGATTGAAGGACACTTTTTTGTGAGAGTGGAAGTGTGGTGGCAGGAGATTGCCGGTACTCAGGAATCAAAATTTCAGGCACTATCGGATAGACGGGTAATTGAGGCCGCCGCGGGGCGCCCTACGGGGCGGCGGCTGGTATCGCTATTTGGGGGTATGGGGGTCTCAACCCCCTTCTTTATAAAAAAGTTTTCTTCAAATACAGTTTTTCCTAAAAATCTCTCAACCTGGTTTCCATGCACGATAAAGGAACGAGTGCCCCCCAACCCCCTCCCCCTCCGACTGCCGCCACGGGCAGGCAGTCGTACGGGCGGGGGAGAAAGGTTGCCAGTTCGGGAATTTTTTCAAAATATCTGAATGAGATTTTTCTGTTATTACAGCGGCCTGATATAATTCCCAGTCAAAGGAGTCTTTTAATCCATCACAGGAATTTTCAGATGCCAGTACTCAGTTGCGTAGTTTCCGGGATCCGGGTTAAAAAAGGAGAATCAATCCCGTTGTATCTCGGGCTTTGGCAGATACGGGATGATGGATGCGGCAATCTTGGCAATGTCCATTGACTGGAGTACGACCTTTCCCGGGCCGGTGAGGGTGGTGACAAAGAGCCCTTCGCCGCCGAAGAGCGCCGTGGTTATCCCGCCAACCAGCGCAATGTCGTACCTGACCCTTTCCTCAAAACCCACAACAAGGCCGGTCTGGACTTTGACCATCTCGCCTGCTTTGAGGTCGAGTTCGATGATGTCCCCGCAGCAGTGCAGAAAGGCCGTGCCGTATCCGGTCATCCGCTGGAGAATGAACCCCTCACCGCCGAACAAGCCGGCCCGGATAGTGTTGGTTATCGCAATGTCGAGATTTACCGACTCTTCGCAGGCAAGAAAGGAACTCCTCTGCGCGATAAACTCCGACCGGGGGGTCACCAGGACGGTGAAGATCTTGCCCGGCATGCTGCCGGCAAATGAGACAAATCCCTGCCGTTCCGGTGCGGTAAATTTTGTTAAAAAGATACTGTCCCCGCCAACCGCCCGCTTCAGCCCGGAGATGATACCGCCTTTGAGCTGGCTTTCCATGGTGATGTGGCCGCTCATGTTCACCATGGTGCCGGCCTCTGCAAAGACCCCCTCGCCCGGCGAAAGCTCGATCTTTGCCATCTGGAGGTTGTTGCCGATAATCTCGTGCTTCATAGTCTCTGGTATTCGTTTTGTCGTGGAGAGGTGAAAATCGTTGTGGGGATTTTTACAGGAATGTTGTCTGGTAGGGACCGGGAAAAATGTTCATTGGGCAATGTTCTTTTTTTCCCTGTAGAAACGCACATGAACGGGCATTCACACCCGAAGCATGAAAAACGCTGCACGCGGGATATCTTTTTAGCACTTCCCGATTCAGGACACCTCACAGGGAACGTTGGGAGGAAATACCCCGTCCGGAAAACCGGTAATTGAAGCCGCCGCGGGGCGCCCATCGGGGCGGCGGCAGTAATCCCCACGGGGGTATGGGGGCATCAGCCCCCATAATCTATTCTTTGCGATGGATTGTATTGGGTTGCGATGGGACCACGGGGGCTCGGGGTCTCATCGACCCTCGCCCCGTGGAGCAGGCGGTAAATGGGTACTTGTAACTGAATGATAGAACCGGGGGTCAAGGGGGTTTGCACCCTTGGGGAGCCTCCCCCTTTGGGGGGGAGAGGGGGGTCACCCTCGCAATTCCACAAAATGACTCCTTGGGAATGATTTCACCAGAGCAGTTTTTTTCCGTGTATTAGTATCCGCAGGCACCCCTTATTCTTGGTATCAAAAGACATGCCGGTTGCCCGATCCAACCTCTTTTCGAAAACAAGCCTTAATACAATAACGCAACCAAAATTGTGCAGATGAACAGTCGCAAGCTGGCCGGTGGCCCGACGCAGGACGAGATCATGGCCGTCTCTTTACTCAAGCTGGGACTTGTCAGCACCGACAGCGTCCTTGAGATCGGTTGCGGTACCGGGAAGGTTTCTGTCGCTATGGCAAAGGCTGCAAAGAAGCTCTACTCTCTTGACAAGCGGCCGGATGCCGTCTCGCTTGCAACCGAAACCGCACGGCAGGCCGGGGTGCGGAATATCGAATTTTTCTGCACGGATGCCCGGGAATTTTTACGCACCGATGCGACCTGGGACTGTGCATTCCTTGGCGGAACCAGCGGGCTTGAAGAGATCCTTCCCATCCTTGCAAAGAAGGTGAAGCGGACGATCGTCATCAACGCGGTCATGCTCAGCACCCTCGACCGTGCGGTTACGGTTCTTCAGGATCTCGGGATCTTCTGCGAGGTCGTGCAGGTGCAGGTCTCCCGGTCGCATGAGATCGCGGGAAGCATCATGTTCAAACCCATCGATCCGGTATTTGTCATCGTTGCGCGGGGTGCAGCATGCTCGTAGGTCTCGGCCTTGGCCCGGGCAACCCGGAACTTCTCACGCTCCGGGCAGTCCGGCTCTTGAAAGAGGCAGATGCGGTATTTGTGCCGGGCAGGATTGCCTGTGACCTGGTTGCCCCGTACCGGGAAGCAGTCATGCTCGACTTCCCGATGACCGATGACGAGACGAAGATCCGCGAGTGCATGGTGGCAAATGCGAAAAAGATCGCCCCGGTTGCAGAATCCGGTCTTGCCGTCTTTGGCATTCTTGGAGATCCGAACTTCTTCTCAACCTTCTCCCGGCTCTGTGCGGTCATTGCCGAATCGCACCCGGACATTGAGTTCCGGACCGAGCCTGGCATCAGTTCCATCACGGCCTTTGCCGCTGCCGCCGGTATCCCGGTGAACTGCGGGTTTACCGTATCAGATGGGTCTGAAGAGGGAGCCGGGATCTTTCTCAAGGTGCGCAAACCGCAGCAGAAAGCTGCCGAGCTGAGATCGCAGGGATACCGGGATTTTGTTCTGGTGGAACGGATGTACTTTTCGGACATGAAAGTGTACCGGAACGGGGAGCTCCCGATACAGAGCGATTACATGAGTGTGATGTATGCCCGGAAATAAGAGTGACCCCCTCATCTGGTTTGTCGGCGCCGGTCCCGGCGACCCGGAACTGATTACGGTAAAAGGAAAAGCCCTGCTCGACAAAGCGGACGTGCTGCTCTATGCGGGATCGCTTGTCAATCCTGAACTGGTTGCTCTCAGTCCGGCTATTGAAAAAGTGGACAGCTGGGGCATGCAGCTCGATGCCATGGTTGCTCTCATGGTTGACCGGGCCCGGGCCGGAAAGCTCGTTGTCCGGCTCCATTCCGGTGACCCGGCACTGTACGGGTCCATTGTCGAGCAGATTGCGGAGCTGAAAAAAGCAGGGATCGCCGTCCGGATTGTGCCGGGAGTTTCCTCGGTCTTTGCTGCTGCCGCAGCGCTCACCACCGAGTTCACCCCCCGGGGAGTATCGGAGACCCTCATCATCACCCGGCCCGCCGGTAAGACGCTTGAGAAGGACTTTATTGCGGAACTCTCGCAGTACCCGGCAACGCTCGCATTCTATCTTGGCAGCGAACATTTCTTCGAGATCACCGCAAAACTTGCCTGTCCCCCCGAAACCCCGGCAGTTGTCATCTACCATGCCTCGTGGCCCGACCAGAAGATCATTTCCGGAACCGTTGCCGATATCGCCCAGAAAGCGCAGGCTTCCGGTATCACCCGCTCCGCGCTCCTCATCGTCGGCCGGGCAGTCCTTGGGACGGATTCCGGCTACCAGCGATCGCACCTCTACTCATGAACGAGACGGTTGTCATCACGTTTCCCTATTCCCGCGCAGAAGCGGAACGCATCGCATCATTCCTGGATGCCGATGTCATTGAATACGCACCGGATATCTTCGATTCGGTATTTGCCGCACGAAAACGGGTTGTCGCCCTCATGTCGATGGGCATTGTCGTGCGGAAGATTGCCCCCCTGCTCGAAGACAAGTGGAAGGACCCGGCAATCGTTGTCGTGAGCCCGGACCTCCGGTTTGCCGTTCCGCTTCTCGGGGGCCACCATGGCGCCAATGAGCTGGCACGGGAACTCATCAGGCTCGGGATACAGCCGGTCATCACGACCGCAACCGAGTCGCGGGGCCGGGATTCTGTGGAGACGATAGCGGAACGGACCGGTACTGATGTGGTAAACCGCAATTCAACCCGTGAAGTGAACGCTGCCCTGCTGGCAACTGACGTTCCGGTTCACGCGGTTCAGGGACCGGCGATAGTCCTTGCGGGCCCGGATGTATCATTCCTTGCAAGAAAGGGCACCTATTCTGTCGGTATCGGGTGCCGGAAAGGAGTTACTTCCGGCGAGGTAGTGGAGGCAGTCAGGGCTGCCCTTGCAGAACAGGATATTCCTGAACCGGAGGTTTTTGTGTACGCAACGACTACGAAAAAAATGCACGAGACCGGCCTTGTTGACGCAGTCGGCGAACTTTTGGGGAATTTAATATTCCTTGATGACGATACCATAAACGCACAGGCAGGAACCGGCCCCTCGCGGGCAAATAAGATCGGTCTGCTCGGGGTTGCAGAGCCCTGTGCCCTGGCAACCTCAAAGAGAAAAGAACTCATCATGACTAAGAAGGTGTACGGGAGAGTCACGGTTGCCATCGCACGCTGAAGGAAAAGGAAGTCTTGCCATTGTCGGGCTTGGCCCGGGCAAGCGGGATTACATGACTGCCCGGGCCTTAAAAGCCATTGCCGGGGCGGATTATGTCCTCGGCCATGCCATGTATCTCGAACCGCTTGCCCCCCTGCTTGCAGGAAAACAGGTCATCAGCAGTTCCATGGGTAAAGAGGTTGACCGGGCACAACAGGCAATCGATCTGGCCCGTGCACACGCCGTTGCGATAGTCTCAGGAGGCGATGCCGGCGTCTATGGCATGGCAAGCATCGTCCTTGAGGTTCTCGAGCATGACGGCGCAGAAATTGACGTTGAGATCATACCCGGCGTAACGGCTGCCAATGCCGCAGCATCCCGGGCCGGCTCACCGCTCTCCGGTGACTTTGCGGTGATCAGCCTCTCTGACCTGTTGACGCCGCTTGAGGTGATCGAGAAGCGCCTTGACGCGGTCTTCTCGGTTGGGATCCCGGTTGTCCTGTACAATCCCAAGAGCCGGGGCCGCCCGCACAACTTTTCGCTTGCGGTTGAGCATGCCCGCAGGCACCTGGATTCTGGAACGCCGATCGCGATTGTGAGAAATGCCCTGCGGGAGGATGAAAAAACCATCATCATCACGCTGGCGGAGATCGAAGAACACGAACCTGCCATCGATATGCATACCACGGTCATTATCGGCGGCAGCGAGAGCAGGATATGGAGGATGGGAGACGATGTCAAAGGAATCATCACGCCACGGGGATACCACCGCAAATACGTATATTGACGTGGGCGCGGACACAGCGGAAGGCTACGCGATCTCAAAGAAGTCCCGGACTCTTGCCCGGGATGTTGTCGGGAATGTCACGGTCGAAGACCGGATACGGCAGCGGTGTTCGATCGCGGTCGGTGACTTTGCCATGGCCGGCCTGATGCGGTTTTCGCACGATCCGGTGCCGGCAGCCCTCGCAGCCCTGAAAAATGGCGAACCGGTCATCACCGATATCCGGATGGTGCAGATCGGGATCCAGAAGAAAGGGCACCAGAGTGAAGTTGTCTGTGCGCTCGATTATGGTGCAGATATCGCAAAGGAGCAGGGCATTACACGAAGCTCGGCCGGATTCCTTGCCCTGAAAGACCGGCTTCCGGGATCCATCGTGGTTATCGGGAATGCGCCATCCGCCCTCCTTGTCCTCTGCACGATGATACGCGAAGGGATTCGCCCGGCGGTCGTAATTGGCACACCGGTCGGATTCGTCAACGCTGCCGAGTCCAAGGAACTGCTCCGGAGGGTTGCCATCCCCTCCATCTCCAACGAGGGAACGCGGGGGGGAACCCCGGTGGCGGTAGCAGCGCTCAACGAGTGCATCACCATCTTTGTTGAAGGCGCACGGGAATGAGAGATCCGGTCAGCGGTTTTGAATACCCGGATGACTGGGTCAGGCGATGCAGCGACCCGGAAAAATTGCAGCTGGCCCGCGACGGTCTTGGCGTCCTGACATCGTCCGGAGCGGTTCTCCGGCGCGGATTTACCACCGGGACCACGGCTGCGGCAGTTGCAAAAGCTGCCGTCCTCTCGCTCAGAACGGACACGGAATCGGTCACGCTCACCCTTCCCTCGGGGATTCCGGTTCTTGTCCCTGCAAAAGGAAGAGCCGGCAAAGGGCGCGGGAAAAAATATTCCGGGGACTACCCGTCCGACGTGACAGCGGGTCTTGAATTTGTAGCGGAAGCTGTATTGCAACCGGGGAGCATCACGATCCATTTTGGAGAAGGTATCGGCCGGTTCTCGCGGGATACCCCGCGGTACCGGAAAGGAGCTCCGGCAGTCAGTCCCCCGGCGCTTACTGCCATTGTCCGGGCGGTGCAGGAGGTGCTGGACAATATCGGAGAAACGGGAGTTTCTGTTACGATCTCCTCGCCCTGCGGTGCAATGATCGCAAAACAGACTCTCAACCCGAACGTGGGAGTTGAGGGCGGAATCTCCGTGCTCGGTACCACCGGGCTGGTTGAACCCTGGGACGATCACCTGACGGAATCGACAACCGACCGGATTGCCGCAGCTGACCGGCCTGTGCTCACCACCGGGCGGGTTGGCCTTCGCATCTCCCGGCTGCTCTTTCCGGATCGCGAGGTCATCCTCATTGGCGGGAAACTCCGGCAGGCGCTTGATGCTGCACGGGGTGAGGTGACGCTCTGCGGGCTTCCGGCACTCATCCTCCGGCATATCGATCCGGACATCCTTGCGGGAACCGGGTTTTTAACTGTCGAGGAACTCTCGGTATCCCCGCAGTTTCCAGAAATTGTCACTGCGGCCCTCACTGAGTTTAAACGAGTCCGGCCGAACGTGACCGTTGTCCTGATAAACCGGCAAGGCACAGTGATTGGTGAGAGTCCATGAAGATCATCGGTGTCGGGTGCGGGCCGGGCCTGCTGACGGAACAGGCAATAAAAGAACTCAAAAGGGCACGTTTTGCGTATGGCTCGGAACGGGCAATCGCTCTTGCCCGCCCGTTTCTGCCACCCAACTGCTCGGTAAAATCCATCGACGATTACAAGAGACTCCACACGCTTCCGGATGATGCCGTTGTCCTGTCTACCGGCGATCCCATGCTTGCCGGCCTTGGGTATCTGAAGGGAGAGGTTATCCCGGGAATCTCTTCCCTCCAAATCGCTACGTCGCGGCTTCACATCCCCCTGTCCCGGGTCTCTGTGGTTGTTGCCCATGGCCATGGCCATGAGAAGGGGATGCGGGATACGCTTGATGAAGTCCGGCGGCAGAAGATCGTCTTCCTTCTCGCAGATCCAAAATTTGACGTGGATGAACTCTACCGGCGGCTCGCAACCCTCTCCCCTCCGCTCCAGGTAGCGCTCTGTGAGAATCTTGCGTACAAGGATGAACACATCGTTGTTGGAAGCATCGAAGATCCGCCAAAGCCGGGCGCTGCTCTTTATTCTCTGGTCATTGGCAATTTCTGATATCCCTTTTTTTGGCGTCGCAGCAGCAAGCTTTTTTCATCAGCCTCCTAATAATTTTTCACGATAGGAGTATTCCATGGATAAAGCAACACGAACCCAGGTCAGTATCGCACTGTTTGTCATCGGATTTGCCATGATAGCCGTGCAGGATCTCAAGAGGCTCGACTCCATCAACCTTGGCTTTTCATGGCCGTTTGCCCTGATGTTCTACCTCGGGCTTATCTGTATGGCTGCCGGGTATTACCTGAAATAACAACGTCACTGCGGTGGTGAAACGCCCGAACGCCGGAAAACCGGCTGAACGATTTTTTGCCGTGATTCACAGCGGGAGTGCCCTGTCGGGACAGGCGGCGGTTATCACATCCATATGTATGGTGGCAGCGTGCTCCCGTAATACTTACATTTCGCGTTTTTCATGGGAAAAGCTAACCAAAATCCCCGATGTATTACGATGGAGCCACGGGCGCTCGCCGCCTCATCGGGGCTCGCCCCCGGGAGCATGGCCGTGGATAGTGATTCATGGGAAAAATTCTGCTCTGGTGAAATCCCCATTTCTGGTTATGATCCCTCTCCCCCTTGCGTCCCCGCTCCCAAAGGGGCTCAATAGCGTTATTGAGTGATGTCGCGGTATCGCCCAAACGTGAAATATTTCAATAATTATGTACACGTAATCCGGGACAAGCTCAATAGGGACATGCCGCACGCGTGCAGGGGGGGCATACTTGCAAGCTCCCGGCAGTATACAAGGCCGTCAGGCTACAGTACCCAATGGATGTGAGATACCCATAGTCGCGAATAGATTATTCATGAAAAATCATCAACACTTCTCCCCCGCCCGCACGACTGCCTGCCCGTGGCGGTAGTCGGGAGGGGAGGGGGTCGGGGGGCACATGCTCCATTCGTGTCACCGGCCAAAAAGAGTTCCTGAGCATCGGCCTATGGTAACCCCCATTCGAGAATCAGAAAAATTTTCATTTCAGGGTTAAACCTATCCGGTTCATACCCGCTTCGCCAAAGCAAGCATTACTTTTTCTCTTTATCCTTTGGCCCGTTCTTCTGGATCTTAATTTCGCACTGGCGGTCTCCCGTGCACATGGTGCGGACAAACCGTGCTGAAAAATCCTTGTTCAGCAAGGGTATGCCAGTCAGGATAAATGCCATGCACTTGTGGAATGTGCGTTCACCATCGGATCCGGAGTCGTGGCCCTGTGACAGGATGGGGCAGCGCTTAACGATGATGACAGCCCCGTCATGGGACAGTTCAAGAGCCTCGTTCTTGAAATACGGGCCAAAGAGGATCACCATGACCGTTGACATTGTTTGGGCTAAATCCTGCGCGGTACCTATCGGAAGGGAGAGGTTTTTTGCAACCACATACGCAAACCGTGCCGCCTCCATCCAGATATCCTGCTCTAACCGGTCATACTCACGGCCAACGACCGTGCGGAATGTCCTGTCGTACAGGGCTGGAAGTTGTGCAGAGAACTCTGCTGCAATCCGCCATTTCACATCATCCGGAATTGAATTCTGGCCGGTCATGGGTAGCGCTCCCGGGATCTTTACCGAGATACTGGGAATTTTTTGCATATCAACCATGCGCTCATGACAATGCCTGCCCGAATCCGGGTTTTCCTGTCATTTTGTTGAGATTGACAGGTATGAACCCGATCGGGTGAGGAACCCTTCGGCCTCCAGGTTTTTGATGATCTGGTCCATCCGTCCGGAATCTTCACCGATTGTGGCAATCACCTGCTTTTTTGTCATACGCCCGCTGGATATGAGCAGCCTGAGGATACGGCCCCGGATCTTCCGGTCCGATCCTTCAAAAGCTGCCTGTTTTGTATACTGGCGGCTGCGCCGGTTCGGGTTTTGAATGGTTGTTTTCAAATCGGTCCCCATGTCCATGAGGGCATTGTACCAGGTCCGGGGACTTTCATGGTACAGGGTTGCTTTGACAAGTGGCAGGATCTCCGTGTCACTCACCGTTGAGTTATCAGGAAAGAAGAAGTGGATGAAGACCCGCCTGATATTCGTTTCAATGAAGATTACCGGAAGGTCAAAGGCAAAGGCGCAGATGGAAGATGCCGTGGCCCTCCCAATACCCGGAAACGTGGCAAGAATATCCACATCGGCCGGCAGGGCTCCTTCGAACTCTTCCATAACCTTCTGGCAGCATCTCCGGAGCGCGATTGCCCTGCGGTTGTAACCGAGGCCCTGCCAGCAGGCAAGCACCTCCGGAAGTGGGGCGCCAGCAAGAGCCCGAAAGTCCAAAAAGCGTTCAGTAAATTTTCCAAATTTTTGCATCACGCGGTCGACCTGCGTCTGCTGGAGCATGATCTCCGATACAAGGATCCGGTACGGATCGGTTGTTCTCCGCCAGGGAAGGTCGCGCCCGTGCCGGGAATAGTGCAAAAGCACCATCTCCTGGAACGTTTCAACTGCGACAGGGTCATCGGGGCTGAACCGGGGTGTGGTTGTCGTGAGGGGTGCCTGGTGTGTTTCTCTCATGCCGTAGGTCCTGCTTGAGGATTTTTAGTGACAACGGATTGGTACTTGGCGGTGATAATCATTGACGTGGCGGCAAAGGAGGTAAAAAGAATGCCCACGTGGATTATACCCGCAGAAATCTGGCGTCAAGCTCGTGCCGCGTGAACCGTATCAGGGTTGGCCTCCCGTGTGGGCAGGTGAAGGGATTCTGCGTCATCCTGAGCTGGTCAACGATGCGCTGGCACTGTTCGCGGGAACAGACGGTTCCTGCCTTGATTGCACCCCGGCAGGCAACGATCCTGACGATTCGTTCGCGGTTCGAGACTGCCTGGGATGCTTCTTCACTCACCAGATCGCTGATGATCTCATCGATGACCGGTGACTCTTCCACCCGTCCAAGAATGACCGGGACTGCCCGCACCAGAAACGAGTCCCCGCCAAACTCCTCAAGAACAAAACCCTCTTTTGCAAGAGCAGGCAGAAGATCACGGATAATTGCTGCTTCTTTTGGTGTCCGGTGCAGGACTACTGGGCTGATAAGTTCCTGGGATGGACGTACTGCTCCTGACGGTCCGCTCACCTGTTCGTAGAGGATCCGCTCATGAGCTGCGTGCTGGTCGATGATGAGGAGTTCCCCGTCCGGTGTCCGGGCAAGGATGTAGATCCCCCCAAATTCGCCAATGACCTCCATCCTTGGCAGGAGCGAGGAGATGACAGCAGTTGGTCGGGGAGTCAGGGGCAGTTCTGTCTGCCGGAGGCGCTGGTCCGTTGTGATCGTTCCGGCATGGGTGCTCTCTGCAACCATGCCCGGTTGCCGGTTATCGGATACCGGGTAGCCGGACGGCGCGGCATGCGGGGGATCCGTTGCAAGACGTTCCACAGGCCCGGGAACTTCAATGGACGGGATGAGGTCATGAGAGAACAATGCCTCCCGCACTGCATCACGAACTGCCTCGAAAATCTCCTTCTCCTGCGAGAGCCGGATCTGTTTTTTTGTCGGGTGGACGTTCACATCTACAAGGCCGGTATCGATTATTAAGGAGATGAATGCTACCGGGAACCGATCCTTTGGGAGGAGCGTGCCATACCCTGCCTTTATCGCGTCATTGATCCCGGCAGAAGTGATGTACCGCTGGTTGACGGATACGAGCATACGCGCCCGGTCTTTCCGGGAAAGTGAGGGCCGGGAGACAAAACCGCGGACTTCGATGAATGGCAGGATCAGTTCAACCGGCACAAGCTC
Organism: Methanomicrobiales archaeon HGW-Methanomicrobiales-3; assembly: GCA_002839605.1. GTDB lineage: Archaea > Halobacteriota > Methanomicrobia > Methanomicrobiales > Methanospirillaceae > Methanoregula. Next base: position 29,882 of record PGYK01000009.1, read on the forward strand.
CGCTGCAACCGTGCTGCCATAGAGCCGGGCGATGGCGTCCAGCGGCCGGCCTGTGCTGTCGGTGATGAGGTGTTCAGACCCGTTATGGACCAGGCGAAACGCAATCTCCGGGTGGGAGAGACAGATCCCTTCGCAGATATCGTGGATATGGGCAAGCTCGGTGTTTTTGCTCTTCTGGAACTTCTTCCGGGCCGGGGTGTTGAAGAAGAGGTCCTCGACAAGGATGCTCGTCCCGTCAGGGCAACCGGTACCACTCGTTTCCCGTACCCTGCCACCTTCAACAACGATCCTTGTACCAGCTACCAGGCCGCTCCCAACAGATTTAGTGACAAGGGTTACCCGGGATACCGCTGCAATCGTTGCCAGCGCCTCGCCCCGGAAACCGAGCGTGTGGATCCGGTGGAGATCAGAAATTGTGCTGATCTTGCTGGTTGCGTGCGGCACAAAAGCGAGTCGTGCATCCGCATCAGACATTCCGCACCCGTCATCAGTAACCCGGATGGTTGCAATAGAGTCCCGAATCGAGGTCAGCTCAATGGTAACTGATCCAGCCCCGGCATCAATGGCGTTCTCGACCAGTTCCTTCACAACCGAGGCCGGCCGCTCGATCACCTCGCCTGCCGCAATCTGGTTGATGGTCGCGGGATCGAGGACGCGGATACGGGAGGCGGGCTCCTGCTCACTCATGGCCGGTCGCCGCCGTCAAGGGATTTTTTGAGCTCGGAAAGTGCGTTCAATGCCTGGAGGGGGGTCATCTCGTTTGGGTTCAGCTGCCGGAGTGCCTGGAGCGCAGGGTGATCATCCGGATCGTTTTGTCTTTGCTCATCGACAAGCAGGATCTGGGTATAGCGCTGCGGCCGGATTCCCCTGCCAGTTCCGCGGTTCATTCCTTCAGACAGGAGCGCTTCGGCGCGTTCGGTAACCCTCTTCGGGATGCCGGCAAGCCGGGCAACATGGATACCGTAACTCTTGTCCGTTGCACCCGGAATGAGTTTTCTTAAAAAGACCACCTCGTCTTTTGTCTCTCTGACCGCGAAATGGTAGTTCTTCACCCGTTTTAAGGTTTCTTCAGCAGTGATCAACTCATGGAAGTGGGTGGCAAAGAGGGTCTTTGGCCCGGCGGTTCCCTTCCCATGCAGGTACTCAAGGACTGCCCGTGCGATTGAGCAGCCATCAGCGGTACTCGTCCCCCTCCCGATCTCATCCAGGATGACAAGGGATTTGGGCGTTACGTTGTTGAGAATATTTGCAAGTTCCAGCATCTCGACAAAGAAGGTGCTCTGTCCGCTCGCAAGGTCATCGAATGCCCCAACACGGGTGAAGATCCGATCGATGATCCCGATGCTGGCATACCGGGCCGGGACAAAACTGCCGGCCTGCGCCATGATGCAGATCAGCGCCGTTGCGCGCATGTAGGTGGATTTCCCTGCCATGTTGGCACCCGTGATGATGAGGATCTGGGTATCGCTGCCCGAGAGGTCGGCATCGTTTGGTACAAACCCCCCACGTACTCCCTGCTCCACAACCGGGTGGCGCCCGTCGCGGATGGTAAGTTTATCCCCGTTGTCCAGCCTGGGCCGGACGTAATTTCTGGTCTTTGCCACTTCGGCGAGTGCCGCGCTGACGTCTAGTGCCGCGATTCCGGATGCGATGGTCTGAAGGTCAATGACGCGTTCCCGCAACGTATCGATGAGATCCGTATAGAGCGCCCGTTCGAGCGAGAGAACTTTCTCATCGGCATTGGTGATGAGTGCCTCCTTCTTCTGGAGTTCGGGCAGCGTGTAGCGTTCTCCGGTTGCGGTTGTCTGCTTTCGTTCATAATGCGCCGGCACAAGGGGGAGGTTGGGTTTTGTGATATCGATGTAATACCCGAAGATCCGGTTATACCCGATCTTGAGCGACTTGATCCCGGTCTTTTCCCGTTCCTTTTCCTGTAACTGCACGATCCAGTCTTTTCCCGAATGGAGTTCGGTTGTGATCTCGTCAAGTTCGGCCGAGAATCCCCGGCGGATAACGCCACCGTTCCGGGATATGGCTGGAGGATCATCAACAATTGCAGTGCGGATGAGCGAGATGGTGTCGGGAAGTTCACGGATATTTCCAAGGGCAAGGGAAATGAGATCCGGGAGAGCCGGTGTATCGGCTCCTGCCAGGACTTTTTTGAGATCCGGAAGCGCTGCAAGAGAATCGGCCAGTGCAACGAGATCGCGCGGCCCGGCGTTCCCGTAGGATACCCGTGCGGCAATCCGTTCGATATCGGTAAACCGGCCAAGGGCTGACCTGAGGGCAAGTCTTGTCGTGGTGGCATCAGAAAAAAATTCCACGGCATCCAGCCGTTCCTGGATTGCCCCGATGTCAAGGAGCGGCCGGACCAACTGGTGATGGAGCAGCCGGCTGCCCATCGGCGTTTTTGTCTGGTCGAGGCAGCCAAAGAGCGTGGCGCCTTTTGCACCGGTACGGATACTCTCGGTCACTTCAAGGTTGCGCAGCGTGATGGCATCGAGGGTCATCGACTGGGATGATGAACGGGTGGAGATTGCAGTGATATGTGCAAGCGGGGAGTTCTGCGTCTCCTTTGCATACGCGAGTGCAGCCCCGGCAGCCCCGACAGCGGCCGGGTCATCGCAGCCATAGCCGGCAAGGGATGCAACGGCAAAGTGCGTGCAGAGGATATTCTCGGCACGCTCGCGAAAGAACGCCTCGTCACGGAACCGGGATACCAGAACTCCCATGCGGGTAATGGTTTCTGCAACCGGTGCCGGGACGCTCGCGGGAAGGATGCATTCTGCCGGCCGGTAACGGGCGATCTCGGACGTGAGGTTCTGGAGGGGTTCGTCGTGTGGGATCGTGGAGACAAAAAAATCTCCGGTCGAGATGTCCAGGAGCGCGCAGCCCCATTCCTTTCCCCTGGCATCGGGGCAGAGCGCCATGAGGTAGGCTGCTGATGCCGATGAGAGCATGGAGGGATCGATGACGGTGCCCGGCGTGATGATCCGGGCAAGTTCACGCCGGAGGATCCCTTTTGTCGTTTTGGGATCATCCACCTGTTCAACTACGGCTACCTTGTAGCCCTTTCCCACCAGTTTTGCAATATATCCTTCAGCAGCGTGGTAGGGAACCCCGGCAAGGGGGATCTTTGCCTCCCCGCTCTTGGATCGGGACGTGAGGACGATATCCAGTTCCCGGGCAATGAGTTCGGCATCGTGGTAAAAGGTCTCGTAAAAGTCCCCAATCCGGAACAACAGGATCGTGTCCGGATGCTGATTCTTGAGATCCTGGTACTGGCGCATGACCGGAGATACCCTTGAACCGGTTGTATTTTCGTCCTTCTTCTCCGGACCTTTCCCTGATGCCATTTCCGTAAAAAGGTAGCCTTTTGGATCAATTAATACCGATCTTACTACATTCCCGTATTACTGTCGTGTCCGGGTTAACGCGTACATGAGTACAAGAGGTGAAGAGATGAAAAGCGCGATCAGGCCATACACCAGCCCGAGAGTAAACCCGATCTCGAGCAGGTGCAGGAATTCTGTTACGATCTCTGCAGCAACCGGAATCCCGCTCAGGATTGCCATGATTACAGCAAGGGACAGAAGGCAGATGCCAACAGCAGCATTTTTCATATCCTGCCTGCTCGGGGCAATGGACAAGACCAGACTTATGGTCAGGTAGATGTACAAAAGGAACCAGCTATTGAACTGAATCACGAGATTGGTGTGAAACGATGCAACGATCTCTTCTCCCAGTACAAGAAGTGCGTCAATTGATGTTATGGTCGGGGGAAAGACCGGAAATGTGCAGCCGAGATAGGTTGAGAAAACCAAGGTTACTCCGGAAAGGACGAGAGGGATGACAAAGAGCGGCGCAGTGCTGATGATGACATCACCCAGGTACGGGATGAGTGGACGGGTGTAGGTCACCGATCCCCCCTCCCGCGAGAAGAAGACCACATGCCGGATCCGGGCACCGGTTATGACGCAGCCGGCCATGTGGGAGCATTCATGAACGATAACCCCCGGGGCGCGGAGAATATAGTACAGCGTCCGCGAGGGGATTGTCGCTGCCCAGATATGGTCCAGGACATAGGAGATGGCAACCACGGTTGCACCAATCAGGAAGATGGTGATTATTCCAAAAGATTCCATGAGCCCCCGTATCTACCGGATCATGGTTGCCGCATCCTCATAATGGTCTTCCCTTTAAAGGCCCGGCACAAAACCTCATCAGGCCGGCCGGTATACGATGGAGTGTATGCAGGGAAAATCCGGTACGGCGTCACCTTCAGATGGGAGGAGCGAGCGCCCATTCAATCACCTGCGGTATGAAAAGAGCCCCTATCTCAAAAAGCATGTCCGGAATCCGGTGGACTGGTTTCCATGGGGGGATGAGGCATTTTCCCGTGCCGTCCAGGAAGACAAGCCGGTCTTTCTCTCAATCGGGTATGCTACCTGTCACTGGTGCCATGTTATGGCCCGCGAATCATTTGAAGACGATGCGGTCGCAGCGATCCTGAATGAACACTACATCTCCATAAAAGTTGACCGGGAGGAACGACCCGATATCGACGCTGTGTACATGATGGCATGCCAGCAGATGACCGGCCAGGGCGGATGGCCCTTATCCATCATCACGACCCCGGCAAAGGAGCCGTTCTTTGCCGGCACGTACTTTCCCCGTTCGGGGCGCGCGGGCATGCCCGGCCTGCTGGATCTCCTTCCCCAAATTGCCCGGATCTGGGCTAAAGAGCGCGGGGATCTTGAACGGTCAGCACGGGTGGTGACCGAGGCCCTGCGAAGCACGGCAGAAAACCTTCCGGGGGGGAAGGTTGATTCACGCCTCCTTACGCGGGGATATGAGGATCTAGCCCTCATGTTCGACCCTGTTTATGGGGGATTTGGCAGGGCTCCAAAGTTCCCGACACCGACAACGCTCCAATTCCTGCTCCGGTTCTGGAAACGGAACGGATCTGATCAGGCCCTGAATATGGTAACAACAACGCTTGACGCTCTCTCCTGCGGGGGAATTCATGATCAACTCGGGGGAGGCTTCCACCGGTATTCAACCGATGCCTCATGGCGGGTGCCCCATTTCGAGAAGATGCTCTATGATCAGGCTTTGCTCCTCACCGCGTTCTCGGATGCATGGCTGGCGACAAAAAATCCCGTGTACCGGGAGACTGCAAAGGATATTGTCACGTATCTCCTGCGTGACCTGCAGTCGGACAATGGCGGTTTCATCGCAGCTGAAGACGCGGATACTGTCGAGGGAGAGGGGGCATATTATTCCTGGACGCTGGAAGAGTTCACGCAGGTTCTTGGCAGGAATGAAGCAGCGCATGCTGCACGGCATTTCGGCGTCACCGCTTCCGGGAACTTTGTCGTGCCTGAAAGCAACCGGAGGGTAAATGTCCTGATTCTGGATCGTGAGAATCGCGTGAATTCTCAGGAAACGGGTTTACTTCCGGAAGCAGATGATGCCCGGATAAAAAATATTACCACCCGTCTTCTCCTGGCACGGAACCAGCGCCCCCGCCCGGCCCGGGACACGAAAATTCTTGCCGACTGGAACGGGCTGGCAATAGCCGCTCTGGCACACGCATACCGGGCATCTGGTGATCCGGCATGCCTTGCTGCCGCAGAGAAGGCGATGCAGTTTGTCCGGTCAAACCTGCGGACTACGGACGGGGGATTGTTTCACCGGTATTGTGATGGCGAGGCTGCAATTTTAGGATTTGCCGATGACTACGCCTTCATGATCGCGGCACTTCTCGAATTGTATGGCGCGACTTTTGATCCCCGCCTGATCAGCGAGGCGATTCACCTTGAGCAGTATCTGACCCGGCACTTCTCTGATCCTGTCCATGGGGGATATTATTCCACTCCGGACAATGGCGATCCCCTCATAGTCAGGACAAAAGAGATCTATGACGGGGCATTGCCGTCTTCAAATTCTGTGATGCTGCAAAATCTCGTCACGCTGGGATACCTTACCGGGAATGCCGGCTATACCGATCGGGCGTCTTCGCTTGCTGCAGCCTTTTTTCGGATCGCAGAAAGATCCCCGTCCGCCTATACGGCATACCTGTGCGGTCTTGACGACCTTCTTGGTCCGGCAACCTGTATTGTCATTGCCGGTGATGGCAAGAGACCGGACACAGAGCAGATGATCCGGGAGATCCGGGACCGTTACCTCCCTGCCACGAACCTCATTCTCCGGACCCCGGATTCAGTGGCCGGGGGTCTTGACAATTGTGTTCCCTTCACGAGCGCAATGACTGCGCTGGAGGGAAAAGTAACGGCATACATCTGCCACGGGACAACCTGTTCTGAACCGGTCACAAAAATTGAAGATCTTGTGGCACACCTTGAGGGGAAATAAGGGGGGAGATCAGAGATTTTTTAATGACACGATATCCTTAACACCGGCCAGTTTCCAGACAAGCGACCGTTCTTCCTCGGCGATGGCAACCGGTGCGTCCATGGGCGAGTGCCCGAGTGCTGCCATAATATTGCAGGAGAGGTTGCGTTCCACAATAAGATCAACAAATTTCTCCCGGACGAGTTTCTTCTCGATCGAGTCGTGCACCTCCTCAAGGTACCCGTGCAGGGTAACAAACGTGTACGAGGAGAGGTCTTTGGTATATTTCTCGATCTCGACCGCAGCATACGGGCTTTTTCTGAAGTATTCAATCTTCTTTCCGTACTTGGTTGAGAGGAAGTAGAGGAAGGACCCGTCGAATACGTACAGAAATGGCGCAATGTAGGGGTATTTTTCGCCCTGGAATGCAATACGGCAGACATATCCCCGCTCGATCAGCTTGTCGTATTCAGCCTTGTCCGCCCGCGGGATCTTGATGATATCCATGGATTCTCACACTTCGTTCCCATGGAGGAATGATAAATCTTTTGAAATGTGGCGGGAAAATCCAGGGTATTCGAATTGCTGCGCACCAGAAAAACCGGTGATTGTTGTATACGGAGATCACACTTCAATTATGGTTTGGGATAACCATGATGCGGAATCGGGCTTCCGGTCTTAGTTTTTTCAAAAAAAACTGCATTTTTGTGCGTAAGATTTGGCTCTGGTGAAACGCACAAGAACTACCCGGGTTTACACCCGAATGATGAAAATCGGATAAATATTTGCACATATCTGTCCTCGCCCGCATCCTTGCATACCTTATGGGGGCGGTACGGCCCTAGAGCGTCGTGCAATGGTCGGGCTGCGGATGCGATACTGCCCTTTATGGTCTCCATGCGGGACCCTCAAACAGGCGATTTCCCGGGACATTTTCATGAAAACCGAATTGAGGCCGCCACACAGGAAGCCCCGCGGGGGTGGCGGCAGGCATCGCAATTAACTCATAAAAGTTCTCTAAAAAACTTGGCGATTGTGATTTTCATGCACGTTTCTATTGAGCAAAAAAACCGCAATATTTATACTGGAAAATTGTTTAATGAACAGAAACCGGGAGGATAATTATCCACGCATACTTCCCCAAGTGAGGGAAACGAGGTAAAACCGGTCCTTTTAACCCCATTTTCCCCTACGGGTGTGGATAGCGGAGGGAGATGGGCTGATCATTCCCGCTGCTTTCAAGATTGCGGATGCAGGAACAGATCTCCCGAAGGCTTACCGGTACATAACCGAGGACTTCCGCGCTCACGTTGATGTGACGATTGGCGGGATTTACGAACGGGTATCTTCGGAGATCGTTATTGTGGTGGTGCCCATGAAGTATCCAGCCGTCAAATCCCGATGGTGCATCTGCCGGGTCATGAACGAGAAGGAACCGGAACCCATCATGCTCGATCACCATCGATCTTCCGCCCGCCATGGTATCGTCATCGTGGTTTCCGGAAATGAAGGTGATATCTCCCTTGAGTTGTTCGAGGTAGTGACTGGCAGGGGGCGCTCCTTTTCCGTATCGTAAATCACCAATAAAAAATACCCGTGAACCGGGACCCACCGCAAGATTCCAGTTCCGGATGAGGACAGCGTCCATCTCTCCCACATCAGAACCGGAAAACGGGCGCGAGCAGTACCGGATAATATTGGCATGGCCGAGATGCAGGTCAGAGATAACAAAAGTATCGTTCTCGTTCTGCGGTAATGGAATACTGTGTTCAAACCCGGATTCCGTTCGATGGGCCCGGAGCGTGGTCTGCCACGACTCCCCGTAATGGTCGTGACCCTGGAATAACCACTCCTTTTTAAAAAAATCATACTCGGCAAGGATCTCTTCGTTTTTCATGATGGTGAGGCGGAGACCGGTTTCATCAAGGAGCGGCGGAGAAAAGTCTGTTCTCTTGTGGGACATTTTCAAAAACCAGCGGTGCAGCCCATTACGCCATCGGGTGTACCGGCTGGCATGCGGGGCAGTGTTTCCTGAAAGATGGTGAAATACGGTATCCGCAATTACCGGATTGAGATAATTCGCAACCGTAACATGGAACCATTTCTTATCAGGATATGGATCCCAGGCGTTCAGGCTCGAACAGATGGGAAGGAGTGCTTCTGCAATCTCCCGGGTGAGCAAAAGTAATTTATCTGAAGGCCTGACCGCAATTGCGATAACGCTGCCGTGCATTCCCTCACGTTTTTCCCAGCCGTCGAGCATGAATGATACTGGATGGTATCGTGCAGCAATCGTACCGGTAATATTGAGCAGTTGCTCCTCGGAAGTATCCGGATTCAGGATAAGCGGGCCAAAAATGGTGACATGGGGGTGCTGCTCGATGTGTTCATGAAGATGGAATCGGGCAGCAATGGATGCGATCTGCTGCTTGATACGCCATTTTGTCCGCCCGAGCCGGAGTTCGATCAGGTAGGTGGTATCCATGGTATCCGCGACTGTTGGATCAGGGTATGGACCATCCTTATGGATAATCTCTTGTTATTTTTGGTGTGATGCAGAAAAATTTATTATTTTTCACAGTAATGAGAGAACCGGAGTTTGCCGTATGGCATGCATCTGTTATACGATGAGTACCGGTCACCAGTCTCACCCCATAACCTGGGTTACGCTTGGCACCTATCCCCGGACCGAGGCAGGATTCCACCAGGCACTCCGTCATGAGGTCCGGATCCTTGATTCAGATTATGCCGCACGGATCATCAGGGCCCGTGACGATGATTGCCGGAAAGTCTGGCTGGTCCAGCAGTGCAGCCCGTGGAGATGCTGCCGGAAGGATGATACCTGATACCGGTTTGATCCAGTGCCCCTCCCGGAAAAACTACCAGATTGTGCCAATTTACCGGACTATCTGGAGAAAAAACCGGGATTTGAAAAAAAGGGAGAAAGACCGGAACGGAATAAAAACCCACAGTTTTGGTGCACAGCACCGGATTATCGCACTTTCCCGTTGGGTTCCTTATTGCCTTTTGCAAGGTCGACCAGCATAACCAGTCCCACAAGGATCGTAGCAACGCCCCCGATGCTGACAACAATGCCAATCCATGCTGCGGTGGTTGCTGCAAAATATACCCCTATTGCGATAAGCAGCGCACCTATCAGGATTGCAATGATCGGGCCCATAACCGGTTCTGCGATAAAAAATTCCCCCCTAACCCTCAGAATTGGGTAATGTATAATTCCTATTTACGCCGATGAAGTATTAAAAATATGGTGTAACCTAAATGCTCAATAGGGGTTGGCAACAAGGTACTATACGGCATGACAAAACCGGTCAACACCATCCTTTTTGATATGGACAATACCCTTTTTGATTTTGCTGCCGCACAGCTGGCAGCCTGCAATGCCGTGGCAGCGTATCTCGGGCGCAATGACGGTGCATTGCTCTTTGACGATTTTTTTAAGAGCGGGCAGCGGGGCTATGAATCGATTGAGAATATCCGCGATTACCTGAAATCCCGCTCCATTTTGGAGGGGGATGCATTCCGGCCGGCCTGCAGGATTTACGAACAGGTGAAACTGGAGCATGTCGTCCCGTACGAGAGTGTCCCCGAGACACTCACGAGCCTCCGAAATGACGGGTACACTATGGCTGTGATAACCGACGCACATTCTTTGGATGCGACACGCCGCCTTGAACGGGCCGGTCTGATGCCGTTCTTTGACGGTATGGTGACTTTTGATATGGTTATGGTCAAGAAACCGGCCCCGGAGCCGTTCCTTGCCGCGCTCGATATGATGAAATCAGAAGCGGAGACTTCACTCCTTATCGGGGACAGCCCGCCGCGCGATCTTTACCCGGCCCGGCAACTCGGGATTCGTACGGTGTATGCAAAATATGGTGACCAGTACTCCGATTCCCGGACCTCCGTTGATGCGGACTTCACCATTGCCCGCATGGCCGAACTGCTGCAGGTTATCGGGTCGCTGAAAGAGGACCGTCGGAGAGTGAACTCATGACCGGCACGCTCTCGTTCCATACAATCAATGGTGACAAACAGGCATTTCTCCCCCTGATCTATGAAGCAGATCCCGACCCTGCGATGGTAGGGCGGTACCTGGATCGGGGGACCCTTTTCGTTGCGTACTGCGGCAATGAACCGGCCTGCGCTGCGGTTGTCGTGCACATATCACCGGAAGAGTGCGAGCTCAAAGCCCTCGCAACGGAAGAGAGGTTCCGGCGCCGGGGCATCGCATCGGCAATGATCCGGCACCTTGCCGAAACGTTCCAGGGCAGGTACGCCTCCATCCTTGTCGGCACTGCCGAACCCGGGGTCCCTTTCTATGAAAAATCCGGGTTTGTCCGGTTCCGTACCCTGAAGGGTTTCTTTGTTGAGAATTATCCCGAGCCGGTCTATGACGGGGGTTTCCTTTGCAGGGACATGATCTGCCTGCGAAAAACACTCTGACCGGTTTTTAGCAGCGGTCCGCCCGGCATAATCAGCCACATTATGGATCGGCCGCCCCGGGCCAGCCTCATCAGATGGTATCCGTGCGCGTTGGTCACTGGAATCAATAATTTGGATCATTTTTAGGAAAATAATCATCATTTTCGCTGGTTCTACCACAATAGTTTTAAAAACGGGGTTAAAAACACAAGTCCATATGTATGTTCCGACCAAGATATTTTTCACCAAGGGCGTTGGTGTTCATAAAGACCGGTTGGCATCGTTTGAGCTGGCGCTTCGAAAAGCCGGCATAGAAAAATGCAATCTTGTGTATGTGTCCAGTATATTTCCGCCTAACTGCAAGCATGTGTCACGTAAGGATGGGCTCAAATGTCTCCAGCCAGGGGGAATTACCTACTGTGTCATGGCTCGTAATGATACCAATGAACCCAACCGGCTGGTCTCATCCGCAATCGGGCTGGCACTCCCCAGCGATTCAGAAGATTACGGGTACCTCTCCGAACACCATGCGTATGGTGAGACCGAGAAACGGACTGGCGAATATGCAGAAGATCTTGCCGCAACCATGCTCGCCACAACGCTTGGTATAAAGTTCGATGTCAATGCTGCCTGGCAGGAGCGCGAACAGATCTACAAGACCAGCGGCAAGATCATCAAGACCAAGAATGTCTGCCAGTCGGCTGAGGGCGACAAGAATGGCTTGTGGACAACAACCCTTGCAGCGGCTGTTTTTATCTGATTTTCCTTTTTTACTCTAAGTTGTTATCGGAGTGGAAGATATCCGATAAATTCTGGACCCGGGAGTGTTACCTGAGCCGCCGCTAGGGCACCCTGCTGGTAAGCGGCCAGGTCCGGCGCAGGAGTGGTTATGGGGTGTTAAGCCCCCCTTGGTTTGCGTATCCGGATCCGGGAGAATTCACCCAAATCCGCGAAGAGCCATTTTTCGTGCTCTGTTGAAATCCTTTGAAGTAATGATGGGGGCAAACTGCCCTCTTACCCCCTTTAGGATGCTTGCCGCCGCCCCGAAGGGCGCCCCGCGGCGGCCTCAATTTCTGTTTTGTGAAAACAATTTTTGTCGGAGTGTCCCATACACGTAATATTGAGGCATCGCATGCGCCCCCGCCCCCTTGGGGGCAGGGCTGGCGCAAGGGGGGAACAATGATCCGGAAGGAGGATTTCAACAGTGCCATTTTTCATAAATACATCGGGATATTTTATTCAGATCCCCTCTGCTTTCTCTCTAAAGCCAGTGCGACAATCTTCTCCGCAAGCGCTCTCACCGCTACCCGCGCCGGGCTTTCTTTTTGGATACGTGATACCGGCAGAGCGTTCAGGTCTGCCTCTTCAACCGCCGGGTCATCAGGAATGATCGCGATGGGTTCCTCGTTCCCGAAATCAATGGGCGCGGTACCTCCTTTGTACTGGTTGAAGACCACCCTGATCTTCTCGTTCGGAAGCCCGAGCTGGGTTGCGATCTCACGAATCCTTGCAATCGTGCGGAGTCCCCGGGCACCGGGATCGCTCACAACCAGGAGGAGGTCCGGTGTGCCAATGGTACCCCGGGCGATATGCTCCATCCCCGCTTCGGTATCAATGACAATGAAATGATAATCCCGTTCGAGATCCTTCATGCATTCCGAGAGCAGGTCATTGGCAAAGCAGTAACACCCTCTCCCTTCAGGCCGACCCATGGCAACGAGATCGAATCCTTCCGATTCCACAAGAGACTGCCGGAAACGGAGCCGGACATAATCGTGCCTGCTCATCCCCGGAGGGATAGTGCGCCCGAATGCTTCTTCGCGCATACTGCCCAGCGTCTCCTGAACCGAAACTCCCAGCGCTTCGTGGAGGTTCGCATTCGGATCGGCATCGACAGCGAGCACGGGTTTTTCGTTCAGGTCAATAAAGGCACGGACGAGCAGGGAGCTGGTCGTGGTCTTACCGGTCCCGCCTTTTCCGGATAGCGCGATGGTGAAAGGTCTCTTTGGCATGGTGTCATCTCCCGACTATCTCGCCCACTTACAGGTGCTTTTTCCGGATACGTCGGGAAATTTCTGCAGCAGCATCCATGATCGCAACCGAACCGTCCCGGTCGGCAAACCGGATCCCGCAGCTGGGAGTGATGAGCGACTGGGCATCAAAGAGTTTTTCGGGCATCCGGGTGCATAGCTGCGTCCGGATAGCGAGATATTTCCCGTACAGGGAATCGACCGTCTCTGTTGCAAAGATCTTCTGCTCTGCCGGCACAATTCCCCACGCGATGACGCCGCCGCGCTCCATGTAGGAGGCGATTGTATCAGCATAGAGCAGGAACTCTGTCGCGGTTGCATACGCGTCAAGGGAGATGACCGCAGGGTCAAGGCTGACAACGAATTCCCAGTCCGTGTTGGAACAGCAATGAACTCCCAAACCCCCGGTGACCATGGATGCGATGTCCGCCCAGCCTGACCGGATCGTCTCCTTGTCAAGAGGAACAACCGAGGATCCCAAAGAAGCAAGGTAAGGCTCATTGAGGACAACGAGCGTCTCGCCAACACCCGTATTCTTCCGCATCTCCTCCTCGCACCACCGGGCCTTGAGTGCAATCATCTTGGAGAGGACATCGGCAAGCTGCGTATCGTAATAGATGGGGCGCTTGTCTGCATCTACAACCTGCATACCAAAAGTGACCGGCCCGGTAACCTGGCACTTGAGCACCTGCGCCGAGGGGATCTTCCGGCCCATCATCTCGATGAATGCCGACGCATACTCCTCATGAAGGCCATAGGATGAGAAATCACCTTCAACAAAATCCATGTACACTTTTTCCATTGCGGCGGTCTGGTCCCGGGTACTGTCGAAGAGGAGTCGGTCTTCCCGGATCACTCTTCCCGGGAGCTGCTCGGAGTCATTGAAGACGATGCCTTCAAGCAGTGCCCGGTTCGGGAGGGTCGGAATGTACGGAAATTCCGGAAAAATTGCCAGAACATCGTCGCAGGCCTGCACGGGATCCGTGTGGGGGAGACCTCCGATTCCGGTTGCAAGTGAATGGGGCGGGGGGATCATCTTTGCCATTACGATCACCCCTTCCTGAGCCGGCAGGTCTCAAGCATCTTCTGGACCTCGGGAAAGAGGGTGAGATCCGTGTGCGGCAGGAACGAACTTGACGTATACTCGTCCATGAAAGCGTTCTCGGCATTGAGTTCGATGTAGCCGATCTTATGGGCAATCTCGTCAAGCTGCTTTCGAACCCTCCGGTTGACCAGGGCAATATTTGCTCCCACAACGGCCCCGTTGCCGAGGTTATGGATCTGGTTGATCTCAATTTCCGGAATGAGACCGATGGTTGTTGCATTCTTCTTGTCAAGGTAGTTGCCAAACGCACCGGCAAAATAGATGGTCGAGATCTCGTGGCGCGAGATCCCTGCCTCCTTCATGAGCGTGACGCAGGCAGCATGGATGGATGCTTTACTCATGATAAGGTTCTTGATATCATTCTCCGTGATGACAATGTCTTTGTTAATATCGGTCTCCTTTGCCCAGGCAATAACAAATTCCGGGAAATGGTTGATCTTCCGGATCCGCGGATTATCGATTTCGGTGTTGATACGACCAGTCCGGTCGATTACGCACGTCTCGAGAAGCTCGGCCAGAAGGTCGATGAGGCCCGAACCGCAGATGCCCCGGGGTTTAATATTATTTATCGTGGTAAATTTCGGGTTGAGCGTCCCGGCGTCGATTGTTATCTTCTCGATCGCCCCGGGGTTTGCCCGCATCCCGAAGAGCACCTCGCCGCCCTCAAGTGCCGGACCGGCTGCGCCGGCACACGAGAACATCCATTCTTTGTTTCCGAGCACAACTTCAAAGTTGGTCCCGATATCGATCAAAAGCGAGATCTCATCGCGTTCAGCCATACCACAGGCAAGGATGTCGGCGATAATGTCGCCACCGATGAAGTCGCTGACTGCGGGGAATGCAAAAAGGCCCCCGTTCGGGTTGCAGGCAATACCTATCCGGCTGGCTGCAACCGAAAGGGCACGGCGCACAACCGGAACATAGGGTTCGGCTATCATGTAGGCAGGATCGATTCCAAGGAGCATGTGGGTCATGACCGTGTTTCCGGCCACCACCACTTCATAGATATCATCCCGGTCAATGCCCGCCGTGTTGCAGGCAGATGTTATTGCCGAGTTGATACTCTCGGTTGCAAGTGTCTGGAGCCGGGTCAGCCCGTTCTTTCGCGCATAATTCACCCGCGCAAGGATGTCCTCGCCACAGCTGATCTGCTTGTTGTAGTTCGAGGCAACCCCGACTACTTTTCCGGAGACAAGATCCCAGAGATAGACAACAACCGTTGTCGAGCCAAGATCCACGGCGGCACCGTAAACCCGCCCGGACGTGTCGTTCTCCTGCAGATCAATGCAGCGGTACCCGCCCGGGACAAGACCGATCGTTGCAGTAACTTTCCAGTCGCTGTGCCGGAGGATAGAGGGGATCTCCCGGAGCACTTCGAGAGGGACATACATCTTCTCCGCTTCCGGGCCGCCGCTCTTCTGGATGCCCCAGAGAAGTCGCGAGAGATCCGGGGAGGGATCGCCCAATGTCGGGGGGTGAAGTTCGACAAAATATTTTTTTACCGATGGGCGGAAATCAATCGGGTTGTCCTCCCCTTCAATGAGGATCTTCTGTTCCTGGATGAGGGTGCTCTCGGGAACCATCACCTGAAGATCGCCCTGCACGAGCGTCTCGCAGGCAAGACAGGCCCCTTTTGAGAGTTCTTCTGCGGTAAAGAAGCGGCCGTATTTCTGTGCATCAAACTCGGTCTTGCCGGACTGGATATAGACCACGCATTTGCCGCACTTGCCCTGGCCCCCGCAGACAACATTCATGTTCAGGCCGGCCCGCTGGGCAGCGTCAAGGATCGTTGTCCCGCGTACTACTTCGATCTTCCGGTAACTGGGAAGAAATGTTACGGTTCGCATAGATGGAATCCCTTCTCGTTTTTACCATTGGGAAATATGAGTGAAATATTCTCCGGTGAGGGACAATCTCCCACACCGGAATACTATCAGGATAAAACCCCGGATCTCATTCCGGAGGAGAACCGGCACCCTGCTCTTTTTTCCATTCCTCGTGGAGGTAGTCGCCGATCTCCGCGGCATCGCGGGGACCGACAAGCACTTTCCAGCCGGTTGCATCTTCAATCCGGCCGGACAGAGGCGAGGCATAGCCGGGAATGATCATCTTCCGGTGGGTCACCTCATTCTCCACACCGAATTTCTTAATTGAATCCCGCACCAGCATCTCGCTCAGTTTTCCCGCTGCAACTGCGGTAAGGACCGATAACCCTTCCGTGTCAACGATCAGCATGAAACAGGGGATGCGGCTGGATTCAAGATACCCCTGGAGGGTGAAGAAGGTGAGCGAGAAGTTCACCGTCATCAGTACCGGGGCATTCTTGTCCGGGGAACCGACACGGTACAGGCCGGGGGTCATCTGGATCGGCTTCTGGGGATCGGTATAGATGTTCTGGCGGAGAGTCAGGGCAGCCTTTGCCGAGCCGGGAGTTAAGGGCCGCGTCACGATGACGGACGCGTATTTGGTGATGCCAAGAGCAATTGCAGCATCCGGCTGCCCGGTAGATGCGGTATCCAGGTAGACCGGGTACCCGAGTTCGGGAATCGTACGGGTAATGGCCAGCTGCCGTATCTCGGTCGATCGGATCAGGAAATCGCCCAGGGACGCAGGTTTGGGATCGAGTACCAGGTCCTGCACGCCTTCCTGAGCACACTCTTTTGCCAGCCGGACCAGACCTTCGATGGTTTCCGACTGGATGACCAGCGGGCACCCGTGCTTCTTTGCAAGGGCGCACATCCCGTTGAAATTCTCTGCTGTTGCTGCATGCAGCAGCGGGCGGTACGTACCGCAATGGACAAGCCCTGCTGCAAAAGCAGCCGGGTCTTTTGCAATGAGTACGGGAGGAAGATGGGCCTGTTCGCCCTCCACGGCGGCAACTGCCCGTCCAAAGACTTCCGGAGATCCGCTCCGGTTTTCAATGGCAATGCCGTTGAACCGGAGATCGGAGCCAACCCGGGTCAGCGTCTCGTCACGGACTCTGCGGGTTACGGCCGCAATCTCCTCAACAGGCATTGTGTCATCCACGGAAAAGAGGATGCCGGGCGGGTGATAGAACGTCTTCTCATGACGATACAGGACATTCTCCTCGCCAACCTTGACCAGCCGCTCCCCAAAGCCAATCCGTATAAGCCGGATAGGTGGGCGGGTTGAAGCCCCGAGCAGTGCTTTTGCCGCATCGTCAAGGTACGGGCAGAGGTCAACATCCGCTTTTCCCCCGGCCAGCTTCATGGCAAACGTCAGGCAGGTGGGATCCCCGCATTCCTTGCAGTTCTTCTTCGGGAGGAGCTTGTAAATGTCGAGTGCCTTGAGTGCCATATTACGGCACCTCCGCAGCAGTGGAGCTCGTTTTCATACCGGCAAATGCTTCGCGCAGGAGCCCGATGGTCTTCGGGTGGCGGACACAGATGATCTCTGCACCGGCAACTGCCGCCGCAACACCGGTATAGAATTCCCAGGCAACCGCAACATCATCGATTGATGCGGGATCGGCTTCACGCACTTCCTTGATGGTGAGCGTGTCCGCAGCGGAACAGATCATCGGCATCGCGAGATCCGTATCCCCTTTGAGGGCAGAGAACCGGATCCGTTCCATGGCGGAGTAGGAGTATTCGAAGCCGTACCCGAGCGAACCGGTGTAGGGGTCAATGACGATATGATCCCGCTGGACGCCGATCTCGCGCAGAAGAATGTTGAGCTGTTTTGCAAGATTGATATCAATGGGTGACTGGGCGATGATGGAATGATTATAGGCAAGCGCAGCAGCAGCAATGCTCCGGTACCGCCCGGCTTCCGCAGTGCCGAGAAGGAGTCGTTCTCCCTCTCCGGCTTCGCCGCATTTTAAGAACACCTCACTGTCGATCTTTGGTTCATTGCTGCCTTCGATGATAAGCGGCAGGCTGGTTGCCGAAAGGACGGCTTCAACGGTTTTTTGAACAGAAGCGATATCGGAAAAATTCCGTACTTTCGTGCTGGTGAGGTGGAGTTTTACCAGATCCGCCTGATAATCACTCGTGGCAGCTTTTGCCCAATCAGTCGTACTGTTTACCAGGTCACCGCAATAGTTCCGGATTATCGGCGACCAGAAATCAGGATTATCGCAGATCTCAAACGCGATAAGCGGGGTGGGCGATGCGGGAGCATTTTTTAGAAACGGGAGCGTTGTTCCACCACCAATACGGTAGGATGTGCTCCGTGTCCCCCCGTCATCTCTTGTTGCCCCGAGTGTCACTTCACCGATTGTGCCGGTCCATCCAAAGGAGAGATCGTGAGTCATGGTTTTCACATCAGTGGTTTCATGGCAAGAGCCGGGTGCTCCACACGCTCGAGAAATACCGTAAGATCCTCGATCGTCGTCGCGGTATTCTCATCAGCGATCTTTTCAAAGAATCCGGCTTTTCCTTTATCTGAGAGTATCTTCTCAAGCCGGCTTTTCAGCTCTTCTTTGAGCTGGGATGGCATCCAGACGAGTCGTTCGATCCCGCCCTCGCCCTGTAAGAACCGGTCAGACAGAACAAAGTTCTTTGCAATCCCGGCAAACCCCGGGGTCTGGGCTCCGCCGCCGATTGTTCCGGCGAGGGTCGAGAAGGTCATACCGGAGGGAGTGATTCCGGTAAACTCGCGATTCACGACCATGATGCCGTTCACTTCCGGCAGCATGAGGGCAATAGCCTCAAAACACCCGCAGCAGGTCATGGGATATTCCATCACGCTGTAGAGCGAGATGCGCTCGATCTCACCGTGGCTTGCCTTCTTGACAAACCTGTTCACTCCCTCATATTCCCCGTTCTGGAGATTGAGCACTGCACCTTTCTCCACCGGCTGGTTGGCGCCGGATGGTGATATCTCGAACGCAATCCTGCCATCAAGCCAGCTGAGCGCCCCGCAGAGCCCCATCCGTTCGGGGGTGATGACACAGACATGGTTGGGGGCAAAGGTCTGGCAGAGCGTGCAGGAGTAGTAGGTGTTCACCTCATTATCCTTCATCCCCTTGATCCGGGCATCGCGTTCCTCATAGACCCGTTCTGCTTCCTTTTTTGCTTCCAGGATTTTTTGCGGATCCGTGATGAGCGTAACAGAGACTGCTTCAAGAAGCTGGGGGAAGTCCATCCGGAACTTGCTTGCCAGCAGTTTTCCGATATGCTCGATCTTCACTCCTTTTGCCACGGCCTCTTTGGAGAGCCGGACCCAGATGAGATCCCGCTGGGCCACGTGCCATGATCCTTCGCCATAGTTCACGAAATTATGAATACGTCGTTCAAGGACCGGCTCGTAATCCTTCTTCATGGTCTTTCCGGCAACATCGATGATGATGCCCAGCGGGTTGGCACTTCCCTGGACCATGGTATCGACTTCCATCCCGATGACCGTCACTTCACCATCCGTGATTTCGCTGGCATCCCGCATCCGGAGAAGTTCGAACGCGGTGGATCTCCCGCCCCCGAACTCGACATACATCTCCTCCTTGCGGATACTTTTCCCTTCGAACGCGGGCGAGCATCCCATCGGGATGGGAATTGCAGTGACGTTGACACGGATCCCTTTCTCTTCCATTCCTCTCCGGACAATATCTTCGGCACCCGCGGTAATCCATGTTCCACCCTCATAGCCCCCGGGAGTGAGAATCGGAAATCCCAGTACCCGCATCCCGTCAACAAACGCGATCTCCTCATCGGAGAGGCCGGGGAAGACGATGACAATGGCCTTTGCCCGTTCCGCCGCATAATGGAGCAGGCGGTGCATATCCCCGGGTGTGACCCCGCCAAACATCATGGCAACACGGGCAATAATGTCCACAAAATGGATCCCGTACACGGATTTGGAGCCAAGCGGGATGAGACGGTAATCAAGACCGAGTTTCACGCCGGAATTCAGAAGAACTGGAATAACATCTCCGGCAAGGAATGTCAGCATATATTTTTCCTGGAGTTCCCGGCAGATCGCTGCAGCACTGTCTGCATTGGCGGGTTTTCCCAGGATGAGAGCAAGCCCGAGGATGCTCCCGTCAACAAGCGAGTACCCGAGTTTCCGGATAACGGTATCGCTGATGAAACCGGTGAAGGGTTCGGGCTCTTTTCCGGCTGATGCTGTTTGTGCTGCCAGCAGACACTCCGAAGCGACAATCGGGTTGTTTCCGGTCTTTGCATATACCTCCTGTGCCCCGGGCTTGTCGTGGACGGCAATGCCGGTCAGGGCAAATGAGATCGGGAGGTGGTAGGCCGTATCGTCATAGGTGAATGATCCTGACAATGCAGGAACTTTTATTTGCAGCTCTTGATCACCATGTTTTCTGGCGAATTCAACGTCGGTCATTGTCCTTTGCCTCTGATACGTTTTGTTACCCCGTAAGATAGATATAGTTTCGTTATAGGGTAGAGATCCTGTCTCAATCAGCAAAAACAGAATGATGACAAAAAGATATTCATTCGCAATGATAATCTCTTACCATAAAAGGGACATTCATGACAAATTACCGGAAGAAAAACCAGGTTATATTGTGCTTTTTCCTTGCCGCCCTCATGATACTTATCATGCCGGCTGGTGCAGTGAACGGCACCATGAGCATTGCCTACCGGGGATCCGGGGGATACTATATCGGCGACACGATTATTTTTGACGGGCAGAACACCTTTGGCAACGTCACGCTTATCCGGATATCCGGCCCCGATCTTCCAAACGGTGGCGTTCCGATTTATGATCTCAACGGCGATGTCGGGACGGGCAATGTCATTCCGGGCGAGACTGCCGGTTCCTGGAAATTTGCATGGTACACCGGTACGATCCGGGGAATTGAAAAACTCCAGACCGCACGCTATACCCTCACGGTCTTTGATAAAACGTATCCGGACAAGACTGCGACAACCACCATCCTGTTGAAAAAACCTGAATTTTATGTTATTGCAACGCCCAGCGTTGCCAGAAACGGGGATTATGTCCAGCTTACCGGGTCGATCGAAAAAGAGGCAACCCGCGCTCACCTGGAAATTACGGATGCGAGCGGAAACCTTGTCCATACGTATGATACATCGGTGAGTTCCTCAGGATATTTTAATAAGGGATTTCACATCGATATGGCCCCGGGCGTTTACCAAATCCGGCTGTCAAGCCCTTCCCTTCGGACAACGCAAACCTGTTACCTGACCGTTGAATCCCCGTCGGGTCCTGTCGACCCTTCAGAACCGGCGATGGCCGGATCGCCGGCTCCTGAACCGGGAGCTGCAACCCAGACGACCCGGACACCATCTGCACCGATTGCAACAACCGATGGCACGGGATCTCTCATGGTGACGTCCAGTCCGCTGGGTGCAACGGTATTTCTCGATTCAGCGATTGCAGGCCAGACCCCTCTTGAGCTGGTACCGGTATCATACGGCACCCATCTGGTCGAGATCAAGGCCCCGGGATACCAGACCTATTCTGTCCAGGTTTTGGTGGATTCAACGGAGACTAAAGAGATCAATACGATGTTGCTGAAACAGTCTGCATCAACACCGGTTTCCCCGCTCACCCTTGCGTTGGGCATTCTCATCTCCTGTGCACTGGCTGGTATTGCATCCCGGCGCAGGAAACCCTGATCCGGCTTATCCCCGGTAACGGGGATAACCTATTTCGATTCCAAAAACGCATTGGTACATCCAAAACCGGTGATGTTTTCGTGAAAAATTTTTCCTTTGTCGCCCATATGCCGGATACTCCCGGATCTCTTCACCGTGCTGCTGAGATCATAAAAAAATACGACGGGAATATCAACCGAATCCAGTTCGACCGGCGTATCGATCCCGGGACCGTCTTTTATGAAGTTACCGCGTCAGAAGACTCGTATGCGGCAATAACGCGGGATCTTGCCGCAATCGGCTATCTCCAGACATCAATAAAACCGCCCGACTTCCTGAAATTCTCTGTCGATATGCCGCACCAGCCCGGGGCGCTGTATGAGTTTTTACAATTTATTACTTCAGCGGGTGCAAACATCACGTTTATTGATTTTGACGATAAGAGCCGGCATCCCAATCGCCTTACCGTCAGCCTGGACATTGAGCAGAGTACGGTTGTTGAAAAACTTCTTGACCAGCTGAAATCCCGTTACCGCCTTGAAATCCTGGAGTACGACACGACCGGCAAGCATCTGGATGACACGGTTTTTTACGTGCGGTACGCGCAGGCAGTCCGTGATATTATCGGGGATTCTGAAGATGAGTTTCTGCTGTCGTTTCTCGCCGACACCAATCATATCGCACAGGAACTCATGGACCGGGGTTGTGATCCGCACCAGGTTTTCGAAAGTGTTCTTGCCACCGGCCGGACCATGAATGCCACAAACGGCGAAAATTTTTATGCCGATGTTCAGCAGTTTTCCATAACAAAAAGGGTTACTTTATCCTGCTTCCAGGTTCCCTGCGGGGGCAGCGTCTTCATTCTCCATACTCCGGATGAAATGCTGATGATCGACACGGCATACGGGATTTATCACGATTCCCTGGTCTCCATGCTGACGCATTACGGGCTGGCTGTCGGGCAGAAACTGACACAGATCCTCATAACTCACGCGGATGCAGACCATTGTGGTGCAGCCGGCTTCTTCGATGTCCCGGTGTCGATGCATGCCGGAACACTCGACATCATCAGAACCAACAACCGGGCATACGGTTCCAAAAGCGATCATTCCAGCCTGGATGCATTTTACACAAAGATGATCAACCTCTTCTCCCGGTTCAATATTCCAAAAGATATCCGGTGTTTCCCTGGCCCGGACGGATCCCTCCGGGGGATTTTTCCGGTAATCGGCCGATACCAATTCGGGGATGTCGAGCTTGAAATCCTTGACGGGCTGGGGGGCCATACCCACGGGCAGGTGTTTCTGTATTCTGAAAAACACGGGCTCCTGTTTACCGCAGACAGCGTCATCAATTTCGCAAGCCTGTCACGGGAACGGGCGGACTATAGTTCCCTTGCCGCATTCCTGGTCACTTCCGTTAATGTCAGCAGTGAAAATGCTAAAAAAGAGCGGGGAGGGCTCCTTGATCTTGCCCGTGTAACCGACCAGGCGCTTGCCGGGACCGGGAAACGATGCCTCATATGCGGCGGTCATGGACCCGTATCGGTCCTTGATGAGGGAAAAATCATCCCTGCCGGCACCATTGAACACTATACAGGTAAAAGATCCGAATAACTTTTTCAACCGCTCGTTTTTCACCAGTGCCGGAAATCCTGTCCATCTCCAGGGTTTTTAATTTTTTTCGGTAATACAGTCGAAATTCTCATCTACTTTGCAGATACATCAATGGTAGAGAGAATCATGGAGAGTCACAGGGTACAGGAAATGATGCGGCTGATGGCATCACGGATCCGGTCCATTGCAAATACCATTTCTGACGATGATGTCAAAAAATTTCTCGCGGAACTTCTGCAGGCGAAACGGGTTTATGTCATCGGAGCCGGGCGGTCCGGTCTTGTTGCAAAGGCTTTTGCCATGCGCCTGATGCATCTTGGCCTGCAGGCATACGTTGTCGGGGAGACCATCACTCCTGCGCTGAACAAGGGGGATCTTTTAGTGGTCTTCTCAGGTTCCGGGAAGACCCGGACGATTGCAGATATTGCAAAGACCGCACACGAGATCGGTGCGCATATCTGCCTGATAACCTCCAACGCCGATTCCGTTATCGGAAACCTGTCCGAATGTATTGTCATTATTGAACATCAGCGCGATGCGGTGCAGGATGATGCGGCGGAGTTTGAGATCCGGCAGATGATGGGCGATCACAAATCGTTTGCTCCGCTTGGTACACTCTTTGAGACGGCTTCCATGATCTTTGCCGATGCCGTCATCTCCCGGCTCATGGAGATCACCCAGACCGATGAGAGTGCATTGAAGAACCGTCATACGAATATCGAGTAGAAAGGAAGTGACCTATGAGCATGAAATTCTCAGAACGGCTTGCGGGAATCGAGATCTCCGGCATCCGGAAAATTTTCGAGGCTGCCGGGCCGGGCTCCATCAATCTCGGGCTCGGCCAGCCCGATTTTGATACACCGCAGCACATCAAGGATGCGGCAATAAAGGCAATCCAGGAAGGAAAGACCGGCTACACCACAAACAACGGAATTCCGGAACTCCGGGCTGCCATCAGTAAAAAATTCAAAAACGAGAACGGGCTGAAATACCACCCGGATCAGCTCATCGTAACTGCCGGTGCAAGCGAGGCGCTCCATATCGTTATGCAGGCATTTGTAAACCCCGGCGACCGCGTCCTCTGTCCGGACCCCGGTTTTGTCTCGTATGCATCACTTGCAACCATGGCCGGAGGAAGACCTGTCGGCGTCCCCCTGACGCCGTCTCTCCATATCGATGTCGAAGCCGCCAAGAACGAAATGGACGGGGCAAAACTCATCGTCATCAACTCGCCCGCAAACCCGACCGGCGCGGTTGAGAGCAAAGAATCCATACGGGCAATTGTCGAATATGCGGCAGATGCGGATGTGACGGTAGTCTCCGATGAGGTGTACGAGCACTTCATTTATGGTAAGAAACACTACAGTGCCGGAACCTTTGGGGATAACGTCATTACGATTAATGCCACGAGCAAGACCTATGCAATGACCGGCTGGCGCCTCGGGTACCTTGCGGCTTCCCCGGATGTCATTGCACAGTGCCTCAAGGTTCACCAGTACTGCCAGGCTTGCGCCACATCCATAGCCCAGTATGCCGCAGTTGCCGCGTACGAGGGTGACCAGAGTGCCGTTAAAACCATGCGCGATGAATACGAGGCGCGGCGTGATCTCATGTGTAAAGGCCTCAATGCCATGGGCTTTGAGTTCCCAAAGCCGGAAGGGGCGTTCTATACCTTTGTCCCGATGGAACCTGATCTGACGAAGAAGATAATAAACGCTGGTGTCATCGTTGTTCCCGGTGCTGCCTTCGGGGCTAATGCACCGAAATATACCCGGTTCAGTTATGCCAATTCACGAGAGAATATTTCCATTGCACTGGAACGGATAGAGAAACTGGTGAAGTGATACTATGGTCAAAGAACTGTTAGCAAAATTGTCCAATGCCCACGGGGTTTCCGGAAGCGAAGGCAGTGTAGTTTCGGTAATTAAAAAAGAACTCAAGGGGCACGTGGATGAAATCCGCGAAGATGCGATGGGGAATCTCATTGCCACAAAGAAAGGGAATAGTTTCAAGGTCATGCTCGCAGCCCACATGGACGAGATCGGGCTGATGGTGAAATATATCGACGACAAGGGTTATATCCGGTTCGTTGCTCTCGGGGGCTGGTATGGTCCCACCCTGTATAACCAGCGCGTTATCCTGCATGGGGTAAACGGCCCGTGTGTCGGGGTTATTGGCGGAAAACCCCCGCATATGATGGACGATGACGAGCGCAAGAAAGGAGTGAAGGTTGATGATCTCTTCATCGATGTCGGCGCGGTCAACAGAGAGGAGGTTGTGTATCTCGGGATTGATGTCGGAACCCCCGTTACTGTCGACCGTGAGTTTACGGCTCTTGCCAACAGCCGGGTGACCGGAAAAGCTTTTGACAACCGCGCCGGTGTTGCGATGCTCATCAAGACCTTGAAGGAGGTCCGTTCCCCGCTCACCATCTACGGGGTATTTACCGTGCAGGAGGAAGTCGGTCTCAAGGGAGCCCGCACCTCAGCGTACTCGCTCGATCCTGACTGCGCCATTGCAACGGATGTCACGATCCCCGGCGATCACCCGGGAATCGAGATGAAAGATGCACCCGTTGCGATGGGCAAGGGCCCGGTTGTGACGGTCGTTGATTCCAGTGGCCGAGGGCTCATTGCGAGCCGCAAGGTGGTTGGCTGGCTTAAGGATGCTGCCGATGCCAATAACATCCCCGTTCAACTGGAAGTCGGGAGCGGCGGGACAACGGATGCAACTGCGATCCATCTCACAAAAGGCGGAATCCCGAGCACCACGGTCAGCATTCCTTCGCGGTATATCCATTCTCCGGTTGAAGTCATCGATCTCAACGATCTCGAGGCCGGGGTGAACCTGCTCAAGGCTGCGCTGAAGAAGAAACCTATCCTTTAAAAAAAATCTTTTTTATTATCCTTTTCCGCCCATGAAGAGGCTGAGCGCAAGCCCCGTTACCAGGGCAACAAGCGCATCGGTCTGGAAGAATGCCGGTGACAGGAGCTGGTCGATGGGGATATTTCCCCAGAAATGGCCCAGCACGAGGGCGATAATCGTGCCGATAACGATTGCCATTGCCAGGTGGCGGAGGCCGGTTATATAGTTGTTATACGTGAAATGGATAAAAACAAGGCCGGCGATCAAGAAGATGACAAAGAATGAGAGTCCGACCTGAAACGATGGTGCCGGCATGGTTTTTGACGAGAATACGCCAAACTGGGCGATAACCAGGTAGGCAAGAACTGCTCCAAGACTCTTGTCGCTTTTCAGGTTACTGACCGAGATGCTGTCTTTCATGGCCGTGAAAGTTGCACCCATACCTTCAGGAGCAGGTGCGGTCCCGGAAGGGGGTGGGGATGAAGTTGTTGCCGAGACCGTATCCAGCCCGGCCGATGACTGTAGAGCAGGGGGTTCGGTCTCCAAAGCGGAGGTACGGGAAGGTTCAAGATCGGGGATGACCGGTGCAGCCCCCGGTGTGCCGGGGGCTTCAGGTTCAGGCTCTGCACGCGCCTCGTGATAGGATCGGAGCGCGACAAAGAGGGAGGTACTGATGGCAATGAAACCAAGGATGAACCCGATGGCTCCGAAGATGATGGTGTCCTGGGTAAACCCCTCAGTAGTAACCTTTCCGTAAAACATAATCACGAACTGCCAGAACGCGAGGGTGACAATGAGAAAGAGGATGGCTTTTTTCAAAAATCCAATGAGGAGTCCGGTAAGCTGGTTGATGATCACGACCGCGATGAAGAAGGCGATGAGGCTGATGGTAAGGGCAAAGACATCCCCCTGCATGATAGCGGCAGGCATCGTATCGATCAGGTTTGTGACATACGCGACAATCCCTTCTGGAGAGAGTTCCATTTCCGGTTCACCTTTTTACTGTGGATTAGATTACGATACCATATAGTTATAGCATCCGCTCAATGGGATCTGTCCGTTTTTTTGGGTTCCGGCGCCCGGGCGTAAATTAGTCCGCCTGTCAACCCCAGGATTTCGGGAATGCATTCCATAGTCCCTGTTACCAACAGAAGGCCCAGTCGTGAAGGAGATAGTTTGAACCGATCCTTCGGCAAGCCCCGATTGGGTTTTTGCGGAATCGGAGATGATAATTCGTAAAAAACGGGGTAATATTTGGGGGGAATTTTGGATTTTCCCGTCAGAGATGAGAGACCAAATTGAGTGGTATTCAGGAAGCAAAATTGGGTGGGATATGAGGTTTCTTTTTATTACCGGGATAAACCGGATTCCGGGGGGCTCGTGAAATACTGCGAGCGTGCGGGTCTCTCCACTATGAAGGCATCAAAAAAACGAGGGACTCACCTCGCGGTCAAGTGGAGGGGTTACCCCTTGCAATTGATTCAATGGGGTATTCCTTATGCGTGCGAGCCGGTGAGGGGGGCTCGTGAAAAGAAATGCAGCAGGCCCCCCCCTCCCCCTCCCCCCCCTTCGGCATGGTCCCCGGCTTTTGCGCTCCGCCGGAGATTTCCTGTATGCGGGCATAGCGGATGGGGGGGTACCCCCGCAGTATTTCAAAGAGGTGGGGGGAGTATCCCCCTCCGGATTTTTTTATTGTGGGGGGAGGGGGGGTACCCTCCCCCGACTCATGGATGAGTAAGGAGCCGGTTTTTTCGAATCAGGAATCTAACGATCTTCAGTTTTTCCGCCGTTCGATTATCTTGAACATTCAGAACAAAAATGAGAAGGTGGCCGCTTTTCCCATAACTGGTGGGGGGAGGGGACCCCCACCCACCCCCCATGCCAGGCAGGGGGGGCACCCCCTTACGGAATTTTTTGCATGAGGGGGAGGGGGGGCCCTCCCCCACGTGTTTTTTATCCGGTTTCCGGTTGGGCCGGTAACGTGGGGGTGTCGTACGCGCAAAATGCCTGCCAGTCTTTTACGCTACCGATTGCAGTTACTGGTTGGGATTCAACCGATCTACCCGGCGAGGTCCGGGGCAAAGTGTCCGAGCAAATCCCGCGGGCAGGCTCAGTATCGCAAGTAAAAAAATTAAGAAAACTGTAACGCCCCGGCCGGGACTTGAACCCGGGTCAAAAGCTCCGGAGGCTTCTAGGATGTCCACTACCCTACCGAGGCATACGTTGTTACCCTGCATTTGCATGCAAAGTACCACATAACTAACGCCATGCTGGCTAATAAACCTCACGCTGACGGCCGGGAAAAAGACAGAGATCGCCCGGGTCACACGTTCTCAAACGAGAGATCAGGCTTTTTGTTCACCAGACCGTAGATTAAAAGGCCGATCGCCACCCCCCAGCCCATGATGAGTGCCAGGAGGTAAAGGAAATTTTGCGGGAACGGCGGGGCAAATTCCCCCATGGCGATCGCGGCAAGGGTGAGCGGGCTGCCGATCCTGCCCGGCACAGGGAATAACGGGAACAGGTACATTGAGGCAACAACGATAATGCCGATAAGAACCGGGAACGGATCGGGGCTCCAGGTATAGGTGATATCCTCATCCTGCATCTCCGGCATTCCGGGTCGAGGTCCAGCAGTAGCATCCCATTTCACAATGGCACTCTCATCTTTTTTTAATACGTAATTTCTACTTCTTTTTCATCTGGTACATGTGCCAGATCTTGCATGCGCCTTCGTGGCTTACCATGCACGGTCCCACCGGATTACGCGGTGTGCAGACCCGGCCGAAGAGCTTGCAGTCCGAGGGATTGGCAAGCCCCCGCAGGATCTTGTCGCAGCTGCAGGCCGAGTGCTTGGTGACGTGCTTGAACTCGATAGCGAACTTCTTCTGTGCATCGTACCGCTCAAATTCTTTTTTAAGGCGAAGACCGGAGCCGGGTATGATGGGAAAACCGCGCCACTCGACATCGGATGGCTCAAAGACCTGGTACATGATCTTCTTTGCCTTGACATTTCCTTCGCGGCTGACCGCTCGCGGATAGGCGTTATCCACGCGGGTTGTGCCCTCCTTCACCTGCTTTGCGAGCATCAGGAGGCCGAGCAGGATGTCTTCAGGCTCGAACCCGGCAACAACCTGCGGGACGGGGAATTCCTCGTACTCCTCGTATCCCATCACTACGCAGACATGGCCCGGGAGCATAAACCCGTCAAGTTTTGCCTCACCCTGCTCAAGCAGCCATTTCATTGCCGGCGGCACGATGCGGTGGCAGGAGAGGATGGAGAAGTTTTCCGGGGGTTCGGTGAGAAGCATCGCGGCAACCGTCGGGGCGGTGGTCTCGAACCCGACCGAGATAAAGACAACTTCTTTATCCGTCTTCTTTGCAATCTCGACTGCCTTGTGGATGCCCTGCACGATCCGTACATCGCCACCGCAGGACTCCAGTGTTCCCTCCGACCCGGGAACATGGAGGAGATCCCCGTAAGTGGCGACAATACAATCCTTTGATGCCAGGTCAAGTGCTGCATCAATCTCGCCCTGCGGTGTGATACAGACCGGGCACCCGGGCCCCATCACTATCTTCAGCTGTTCGGGAAGCAAACTTCGCAGCCCCGAGCGGGCGATTGCTGCCTCGTGCGTGCCGCAGATGTGCATGAAGGTCATGTCCCGGTCCACGATCTCATGCAGTTTTGCTGCAATCTCTTTGCCTGTCGCCATAACGTTCTCGAAAGTATTAATCGGGATATGGCATAAGAGTACGGGTATGGATATGAATACAGTCTATGCCGCGGGCATTATCCTTGCCGGCATCGTCATTGCTCTTGTTGCACGCAGGATCGTTGCGTGGCTAAAAGTGAAAGCAGAAGAGACCGACACGATGTGGGACGATATCGTGATGAAAGCAATCGGAACACCCGTCCAGTTCACCATCGTGGCATTTTTCACCTATTATGCTATCACGACTTACACCTCGCTTGCGACGCCGTACCCGATCCTGTCAGACCCGCGCCTCATCACCAGCTTCTGGATCTTCATTGGTGCATGGATCCTCTCCTCGTTCCTGCACGACATCATCAGCACCTACGGGCGGGCAATCGCCGAGAAGTCCGAGGGTGACTGGGATGACCGGCTCATCGAGCTCCTCGAACATATCACCAAGTATCTTATCTGGTTTGTCGCTCTCTTTGTGATCTTCACGATCTTCCAGATTGATATTGCACCCCTGCTGGCCGGTGCCGGGATCGCAGGACTCGCCATCGCTTTGGCTGCGCAGGACATTGTCTCGAACTTCTTCTCAGGCGCCCTCATCACCATCGACAAACCGTTCAAGGTTGGCGACCGGATCATGATTGACAAATACATCGGCGATGTCATCTCGGTTGGTCCGCGGAGCACCCGGATCCGGACACTGGAATACCAGGTGGTCACGGTACCGAACAACAAGATCACTTCCGAGTATGTCGTGAACTATGTCATGCCCGACCCCAAGCTGAAGATGACCCTGCCTGTCTCGGTTGCTTACGGCACCGACATCGACAAGGTGACAAACATCCTGTACGAGATCATCAACGATGCGGTCGAGAAGACCGATTACCTCCTCTCCGACCCGGCTCCGAAAGTATGGTTTATCGAATTCGGGGCATCCGATCTCAAATTTGTCATCATCGTCTGGTCCAAAGCATTCAATACCAGTTTTGAAGTGAAAGATACCATCAACCGCCGCATCAATGCCCGCTTTGCCGAAGAAGGCATAGAGATCCCGTTCCAGCAGGTCGATGTCCACATGCGGACCTGATCTTCCCGCATTTTTTTTCAATTTCTTTTCTGGCTGTTCATAAAAAGGCTGCACCATCGCAGGTCTGGAATCCCGACGTTCTGCTTCCCGTACGATATGTTCGGAAGCCCCTGACCTGCTTCCGGTCGGTTTATGGAATTCCTGCGCGAAGCACAAAAATGGTACAAAAAAACTGAAAAATCCGGTAAAACTCCGCAATGTTTTATAGGGAGTACCAACAACGTAGTTAGGCAACCGGACACGGTGGAGCAGCACGCTGTTCTTCTCCCGTGAGATTACGTTCCGGTATGATTCCTGCCAAATGCCTATGTGACACAGCCCGGCAGTGTGCCTCCTTGGTAAGGAGGAAGTCCCGAGTTCAAATCTCGGCATAGGCTTGAATTGTTTTATCCGGTTTTTCCAATTGATTGCCCAAACAATCGGTATTTATTTTCCTGTTAAAATGGTATTTCGATCTCTGCATTGCCATAAGCAGAGCACTTTTACCACGGTTTCAGCCACATGGTTTTCAGGGAAACGGTGATTGATTCAAGGGGAGTACCTGCCGTTGCAGGTGAAGCCACTGGTAAGGGATGTCAGCGGAGTCTCATTACCAGATCGCCATCTGCTGTCAGGGAAAAACGCTGCCGGACGGCATCGTCCGGAAGGGTAAGGGCAAGCCCGAACGTATCGAAGAACTTTTCACGTATCCTCTTCAGCTGGACAGGGTCCGTATGGGCCAGGCACTCACGTGCCGCAAATGTATCGGTCATACCCTATTGTTGGCTGATTATACTATCAGGATGAGCCATGGGCAGCGTGAAAGTGAACCGTAACCTTCTTCCCCCGTACATTATTCTTCTTGGAAATACAACGGTGCTGGAATAACTCTGGTGAATCCATGAACCCGCAGGAACCTGCCTCACCCGCTCAATTGCGGCTGCATGCACAAAGTGCAATGTTTGCATCCCGGATGGCAAAGACCCCGAAGTCCTTCATCCGCGAGATCCTCAAGGTGACCGAAGACCCCCGAATCATCTCCTTTGCCGGGGGACTTCCGAGCCCCGATCTCATCGACGTACCGGGGATTACCCGGGCAGCCGGGCAGGTCCTTGCAGCAGAAGGAAAGACAGCGTTACAATATTCCACCACCGAAGGATACCTCCCTCTCCGGCAGTTCATTGCCAACCGGTATAAAAAACGGCTCGGGCTCGATATCTCTCCTGAAGAGATCCTCATAACGAACGGATCCCAGCAGTGCCTTGACCTCATCGGCAAGGTCTTTATCGACAAGGATGACAACATCGCCATCGAGCGGCCGGGGTATCTTGGGGCAATCCAGGCATTCTCGCTCTATGAACCCCAATTCCACCCGGTTATTCTCCACGAGGATGGCCCGGACCTCTCAATGCTCACTGATGTCCTTGAAAAATACCGGCCAAAACTCTTCTACGGCGTCCCAAACTCCCAGAACCCGTCCGGTATAACTTATTCTGCCGAAAGGCGCCGGGAAGTTGCCGCAGTTCTTAAGGGAACCGGGACATTCTTTGTCGAAGACGATGCCTACGGGGAACTGAATTTCTCAGGGATCTCCCTTCCCTCGATCCGCGAGTATCTTCCCGGGCAGACCATCATCACCGGATCGTTCTCCAAGATCCTTGCACCGGGAATGCGCCTTGGCTGGATTGTTGCACCCATGGATGTCATGGAACAGATAATTATCGCAAAGCAGGCTTCAGACCTCCACTCCAATTATCTCTGCCAGCGAATCGCGTACGAATACTTCTCGCACACGGACCTCGATTCCCATATCCGTACCATCCGGTCAACCTATGGCAACCGGTGCAGGCTTATGCAGGATCTCATCCGCGAACAATTCCCGGAATCAATCCGGTGCACCCGGCCGGAAGGGGGAATGTTTGTCTGGGTTACCCTTCCGGACGGTATCTCTTCCATGGACGTATTTGATGAAGCCATCAAAGAGCAGGTCGCGGTCCTGCCCGGCAAACCGTTCTTTATCGATGGCGGGGGGGATAATACCCTGCGGATCAACTTCTCGAACTCGTCAGAGGAGAAGATCCGTGAAGGTATCGAAAGGCTTGCGCGGGTTATCCGCAGGCTCGGGATTTCCTAAAATATACTGATAACAATCCCAGAACTCTCCTTTTTTAATCAGGCAAACGGTATAAAAACAGGATTCATAAATGAATACGGATCATAGTTAAGTACCGGAAAGGGTATATGCCGCCGTCATACAACCTGTATAGTGATAAAAGATCTTCGGAGCTTCGGAGATCCATTGCAGCCGGCATTTCAAAACCATCGATGAGTCCAGACGAGAGGTAGCCATATTCATGAACAAGAGTGATGCGGAAGCACTGATGCGGCAGGGCATTGAACTCTATGATCTTGGAAAGTTCCAGGAAGCCATAGTCATGTTCGACCGGGGCCTTGCGCTGTTCCCCAATCTCGCAAAAGCGCATTATTTCAAGGGTATTGCCCTGTATGACCTGGGAAAGTTCGAAGAGGCTATCGAATCGTATGATCGGGCGACCGGTCTCGAACCGCAGGATCCCAATGCCTGGTACAACAAGGCTGCAACTCTTGCCCAGATGGGCAAAAACGAGGAAGCGCTGGATGCCTGCGAACATCTGCTTGCGATAAAATTCGATAATGCCGAGGCATGGATCCTCAAAGGGATAGCACTCTATGAACTTGGCCGGTTCCAGGACGCCATCAGTGCCTACGACCATGCACTCATGGTTGACCCGCGCCATGCCAAGGTCTATTACAACAAGGGTATTGCCCTTGCCGACATGGGCCGGCACCAGGAAGCAATCGCAGCCTACGATAAAGCCATCGGGATCGTTCCCGATTATGCCCGGGCTTTTTACAACAAAGGCATCTCGTTGTACGAGATCAACCGGTTCGATGAGGCGCTTGTCGCGTTCGACAAGGCCTGCCTTTTTGATCCCGACGACATCTGGGTCTGGTATTACAAGGGTTTCATCCTTGCAAAACAGGACAAGTCTGAAGCTGCAGTCGAAGCAGCAGATACGTTCATCCGCCACGAGCCCGGCCATGCCGACATCTGGGCGATCAAGGGTATCGCGCTCTACAAGCTTGGCCGGTACGCCGATGCGATCCTGGCCCTCCAGCAGGCAGTCACACTCAACCCCGATATGCCGGATGCCCTCCTGCACCTGGGGCTTTCGTATGCCCAGATCTTACGGCATGAGGACGCGATTGAAGCGTTCACAAAAGCGATAGAGGCCGGCCAGCCCTCTGCTGCGATCCTGTACCAGCGTGGTCTTGCATTCTTCCATCTCAAGAACTACCGTGAGGCACATGCCGATTTTGACCAGGCACTCTCCCTTGATCCGGAAAATGCCGATGCCTGGTACCGCAAAGGGGTTTCGAGCGTCTTCCAGAGCCGGTACGAGGATGCACTTGTTGCCCTGGCCCGGACCCTGGATCTCGACCAGAATCATACCGGATCCTGGTATTACCGGGGCATTGCACTTGCCCGTCTTGGCCGGCATAAGGAAGCGGTCGATTCCTTTGAAAATACGCTTGCACTCGACCCGGATTGTGCTTCCGCTGCATACCAGGAAGGGATATCGTATGCCAGCCTCGGCCGGTTCAGCGAGGCCGTAGCCGCCTATGATCACGCCATCCATATCAGCCCGGGATTTGCAGATGCGCTCTACCATAAGGGATACGCGCTTGCAAAGCTGGGCAGGAACGAGGATGCCGTCATGGAATACAACCGGGCCCTTGCCCATGACCCGGGAAATGCCCAGACCTCGTACCAGAAAGGAGCACTTCTTGCAAAACTCGGCCGGTATGAAGAGGCTATCGCATCGTTTGACAAGAGCATCAGTTTAAAGCCGGACAGTGCGCAGCCCCATTATGACCGGGGGCTTTCACTCCTGAAACTGGAGCGGTTCGATGAAGCGCTCGAATCGTTCGATAAAGCCGTTTCTATCAACAAGAATTATGTGAATGCCCATTATCATCGCGGGTACGTGTTTATGCAGCTTGGTCTGCACAATGAGGCAATCGAGGCATTTGACAAAACACTCACCATCGATCCCATTCATACGCTGGCGCTCTACCAGCGCGGACATGTGCTCATGCTGCTCCAGCACTATGCAGAGGCTCTTTTGGCATTTGACAAAGTCCTGGAAGTTTCTCCCCAGTATGCCGCTGCCATGTCGGGGAAAGGATCGGCACTTCTCCACCTCTCCCGGTATGAAGAAGCGATTTTCGTGTTTGATGAGGCGCTTGACCTCAATCCGTCTTTAACAGAAGTGTGGCTTTTCCGGGGCATAGCCCTCTCCCACATCGGAAGGACTGCTGAAGCGGTCACCGCGTTCGACCAGACACTCACGCTGGATCCGGAACGTGTAGATGCCCGCATAAGAAAAGGCATTGCGCTTGTCCAGCTCAACCGGCACGATGAAGCGCTTGTCACGCTTAACCTGGCCCTGGACCGGGATCCAAAGAATGCACGGGCGTGGTATTTCAAAGGTGTTGCACTTGCCACCCTTGGCCGTGACGAGGATGCCGTCCGGGCATTTGACAATGCCATTGATATCGATCCCGACTGCATTCCTGCCTCCCGCAATAAAGCCGGGGCGCTTATGCGTATGGGCAGGATAGCCGATGCCGTTGCCGCCTACGACCGTGCGCTTTCCCTTGAACCGGATAATCCACAGACCCTTCTTGCAAAGGGGATCTCCCTTCTGGATCTCAAGCGGTATGATGAGGCAATCAAGGCGTTTGATGACGTCATTGAGATCGATCCATGCATAGTGGATGCATTTTACCGGCGGGGTCTGGCACTCCTGGAACTCGGGCAGTTTGATGATGCTATCCTTGCGTTCAATGAGGCTTCAGAGACCGATCCCACCCACGTTTCTGCTCTCAGTTATACCGGTACAACCCTCATGAAAACCGGGCGGTACGAAGATGCGCTGGTAGTCTTTGACCGTCTCCTTGCTATTGCACCAGGGAACCCGGACGCCCTCTTCAATAAGGGTCGTGCCTGCCTGAGCCTGGGGTACTATGAACAGGCTGCCGAGCAGTTTGACGAGGCTGGCAGGCTGGACCCGCACAGGAAGGAGATTGCACGATATCACGGGATCGCGCTCGGGCACCTTGGTCGGTTCGAAGAAGCAATCACTGCCTTTAACCGGGAACTGGCTCTTAACCCGCGTGACACTGATACCGCCGTACGGAAGGGTAAAGCCCACGTCCGCCTCGGGCAGTACAAAGTGGCAATCTCTATCTTCCGTAAAACCATTGAGGGAGATTTGCGGAACATCCGCGCATGGTGTTACTTAGGTCTCTCCTTATCCGCGCTTGAACAATACGAGGAAGCGGTAACTGCCTTTGACCGGGCCATTGAGATCAACCGCCAATGCGCCCGGGCATATTACGAGAAAGGTGCAGCACTCGCACGGCTCGGAAAACCCCTTGAGGCAGTCATTTCCTTTGACAAGGCTCTCGAAGTCGAGCCGGATAATGCATCAGTCCTGTATCACAAGGGCGTTGCACTGATCCAGAAAGACCGGTACGATGACGCGATCCTGGCATTCGAGAAAGCGCTTGAGGGGGATTCGAAGAATGCATCCGGTTATTATTATCTCGGTATCGCCTATGCCGGACGGGAACGGTACAGCGACGCCATACGGGCATTCGAGAGTTCCCTTGAGATCGATCCCTCCAATGCACAGGCAGAACATTTCCGGGGTATCGCGCTCATCCAGAGGGAGCGGTACAGCGAGGCTGTCCGTGCATTCACCAGTGCCATAGCTCTCGATCCCGCAAACGCCGCATCGTTCTATTACCTGGGGCTTGCCCATCTCCAGTCAAAACAATATCCGGAGGCAATCAGCGCTTTTAAGAGCGCAATGGAGCTCGATCCCACCCTTACTGATGGGCACATGTACCAGGGAATCGCGCTTGCTGCATTATCCCGCCACGAAGAAGCGATTGCCGCTCTTGACCAGAGTCTTGCCGTCAACCCCTCGTTAATCGAGGCACTGATATGCCGTTCCGGCTCCCTGTACCAGCTTAAACGGTACCCTGAAACAATTGAAACAGACGACCGGATCCTGTCGCTGAACCCGACCCTCATCGACATCTGGATGCAGAAAGGCAATGCACTCTATCAGGACGGGAGAACTCAGGATTCAATTGCCGCTTATTCAAAAGCTCTTGAGATCAACGGCAGCCTTTCGGAAGCCTGGATCAAGAAAGCTGATGCGCTCTTTGATATCGGAAGGATTCAGGACGCGCTCGTTGCCTATACCCGGGCGCTTGATATCAACCCGGCACTCCCCGGCATCTGGATGCGGAAGGGAGATATCCTCAACAGCCTTGGCCGGACAGAAGATGCCATTGCCGCATACAAAAAATCCCTGCGCATCGAACCGGATCAGGAAGACGGGTGGATCAGGAATGGCAGGGCGCTCTTTGATCTCGGCCGCTACCAGGATGCCATCGAGTCGTTCGATAATGCCATCTCGCTCAACCAGCGGAGCACCGTGGCTTTCTATTACAAAGGGCTCTCGCTTGAGAAAGTGAACCGGGTAGAAGGCTCCATTCATGTATTCGAGGTTCTGCTGGAGATCGATCCTGACAACAGCGATGCCCATTATCACAAGGGACTGGCACTTGCAACCCTTGGTGACCACCGGGATGCAATCATCTCATTTGACAAGACCATCTCCCTTGCTCCGGCATCGGCTCCTGCGTGGTACCACAAGGGCCGCTCCCTTATTGCAATAAATAATTTTAATGACGCGATAACTGCCCTCAACGAGGCAATACGGCTTGAGTCTTCATACCCCGAGGCGTTCTATTACCTTGGACTCTCTCTTCTTAAAACCGGGCGGTACGAAGAAGCCCTCATTGCATTTGAGAAGAATCTTTTAAAAGACACAAGCAATGCTGCCGGGCATTTCAACCGCGGTATTGCCTTAGAAAAACTCGGCCGGCACGAGGAGTCCTTATCATCGTTTGACAAAGCCCTGATCTATGATCCGGAAAATGCCCTTGCATTCTACCATAAAGGAAAGGCATTTGTAGATCTCGGCCGGCACAGCGATGCGGTCTTTGCTTTTGATAAG
Source organism: Methanomicrobiales archaeon HGW-Methanomicrobiales-3 (assembly GCA_002839605.1). Lineage (GTDB taxonomy): Archaea > Halobacteriota > Methanomicrobia > Methanomicrobiales > Methanospirillaceae > Methanoregula. The sequence goes on from PGYK01000009.1 coordinate 67,766, forward strand.
ACCCTCCAGCTCAAACCAAAATACACTGATGCACGGCTCCGCAAGGGTATCGCGCTCTTCACCCTGGGGAGGTACCGTGACGCTGTTGCTGAATTTGACCGTACGGTTAAAGAAAACCCCCGGAATTTCCCGGCCTGGCTTTACATGGCCCGGGCACGGGTCGGCCTGAACGATCATGCCAGCGCTGTGGAATCATTCGACGAAGCACTGGAGATCAATCATGACAGTGCCGATGCCCATTTCGAGCGGGGGGAAGCCTTATTAAAACTGGCCCGGTACGAGGATGCCGTTAACGCATTTGATCGTACGCTGGTCCTGGAACCCGCCCGTACCATGGCGCATTACTACCGGGGCCTTTCCCTTGATTTGAAGGGCGACCATAAGGATGCGGTCATCTCACTCGACGCCTGCCTTGCAGGCATGCCAAACTATGCACCGGCGCATTACCAGCGGGGGCATGCCCTTTATGCCCAGGGATTATATCGCGACTCGATCGAGGCGTTCGATCACGCGATTGAATACGACCCTGCGCATTCGCGGGCATTCTACGAGAAAGCCGTAGCCCTCCACGATCTTGGCAGGAACGAGGAGTCCGCAGTTGCAGCAACAAAATCCCTGGAACTACAACCAGACTTTACGGACGCCTGGCTCATCAGGGCAACCGCGCAAAAAGATCTCGAACGGTTCGATGAAGCAGTCAGTGCCCTTGACAAAGCGCTGGAGCTGGATAATACAAATTCCCAGACGCATTACGACCGCGGCCTCTGCCTGATCCGGCTTAACCGGCACCTTGAAGCGGTTGAATCGTTCGATCGCGTTCTTGAACTTATCCCCAACTTCTCCCCGGCATTCTTCCACAAAGGCATTGCGCTTTTTGAACTCGGGATGTTTGAAGAGGCCGTCTTCTCCTTTACCATCACGCTCGAGATCCACCCTGACAATGCCGATGCCCAGTATCACAAGGGGCTTGCGCTGGCCCGGCTTGAGAATTATGATGAGGCGGTCACCGCGTTCGATGCCGCGTTTGCCATTGATGATAAGAAATCCGATCCCCTGTACCAAAAAGGGTTAAGCCTTGCAGCTCTCGGAATGCAGGAGAGCGCGGAGGCTGCATTCTCGCAGGCACTGGAAGTCGATCCGGGGAACCGGGAGGCACTCTATCACAAAGGTCTTGCGCTTGCCGAACTGGGTAAGTTCGATGAGGCTATTGAAGTCTTAACAAAAACCCTTGATGCAAATCCCCGGATAGCCAATGCCTGGCTTATCCGCGGTTTCTCCCTGTTTGCCGTTGAGCGATACCAGGAAGCAGTTCTCTCGTACAACAAGGCAATCGAGCTTGACGAGAACAATTCCCACACCTGGTTCTATCTCGGACGGTCACAGATCAGCCTTGGGAATGATGAGGAAGCGGTCATTGCGTTTGACCGGGCAATCGCCCTGGTTCCGGAATTCGGGGAAGCCTTTTATTACAAAGGGGTAGCCCTGTTCCGGCTGAAACGGCTGCCGGATTCTGCTATCGCTCTCGAGAAGGCTAACACGCTGATGCCGGACTTTGTGGATGCTTTCCGCGAGAACGGCCGTGTTCTCTCGGCCCTGGGGCGGCACCGTGAGGCTGTCGATGCCTTTGAACGGGTCATCAGCAGCCATCCAGACGATCTCACCGCACTTTATGGGCTTGCACGGGCTTTTGATCATCTCGGACGGTATAAGGAAGCAATTGCGGCTTATTCTCAGGTAAACCGCATCCAGCCCACGTGTGAACGGGCGTTTGTGTACAAAGGGTTTGCCCAGATGCTGACCCACCAGTATGATGATGCTGTCGGAGCTTTCTCTGACGCCATCGGGCTGAACCCGGCAAATGCTGAAGCATGGCAGGAGAAGGGCCGGGCACTCGTCATTCTTGAAAAGTATGCGCAGGCTGTCGAAGCTTTTGAGGGATTCCTCAATCTTTCTCCTGACACCATTCCCATCCTATTTGAAAAAGGCCTGGCGCTTGCCGAGCTTGACCGGACAGAAGAGGCACTCGCTGCTTTCACGCAGTGTATTTCTCTTGGGATGGACACTCACAACGTCCACGCAGAGCAGGGTTTTATGTATTCACGCATGGGTCAGCATGCAGAAACGGTTGCTTCCCTTGATCGTGCCCTTGCTCATGATCGGAACAACCCCCGCGTCCATGTCACAAGGGGAGAGGCGCTTGCCCATCTGCGGCGCCATGAAGAGGCACTTGCGGCATTCGATGAAGCCCTTGCAAAGGATCCGGAGAACGAACGGGCGCACCGCGGCAAAGGTGTCGCCCTTGTCAGGCTGAAACGGTACGAGGATGCCATCATCTCCCTTGACCGGGCGCTTGAGAATGATTCGGCAAATCCGGAAGTTCTCTGCTGCAAAGGGTTCTCGCTCTACTCTCTGGGCAGGTACAAGGAATCAATTGAATCGTTTGGCAAATCCTTAAAACGCCGGCCGGGAAACGTGTTCGCGCTCTTTTTCCGGAGCAAAGCCCTGTTCCATATCGGCAACTGGAAAGAGGCTGTCGCATTGTTCGACAAAGTTCTTGCTCTGGATGATACCAATGCGGTTGCCTGGTTCCTGCGGGGGCTCTGCCTTGCCCGGCTTGATTCCCATGAAGAAGCTCTGGAATCATTCCGGCATGCCCTGGTTATTGATGATGCATGTGCAAAGGGATGGTTCAACAAGGGTCTGGAACTGGCTGCACTGGAGCGGTTCGAAGAGTCGCTCTCATCATTTGACCGTGCCCTTGCACTTGAGCCCGGCATGGTGGAAGCGGCCATTTCAAAGGCACTGACTCTCGCCGGTCTCGAACGTCACGAGGAGACCATTGCCGCGTGTGACGGTGTTTTCGGGCTTGGCCATAAAAGTAAGGAGATCTGGTATCTTCGCGGTCATGCGCTCCATGCACTTGCCCGGTGGCAGGAAGCACTGGATTCATTTGACCGGGTGCTTGAACTGGCACCGGAGGATGCCGCGGCTTCGTTTGAACGGGCAGACTCCCTCATCCATCTCTGCCGCTATGACGAAGCGGTCCTGGCATTCGACCGGGCCCTGGAACTGGATCCCAGGAATTCCGTTGCCGCCTTCACCCGCGGGCTTGCATTAATCGAACTCGGGCGGGACGAAGAGGCAGTCACCTCGTTCGATCTCACGCTGGAGCTGGATGGATCGAATCCCGAACCGGCATACCTCAAGGGATGTGCGCTCATCCGGCTGGGCCGGCAGAGCGAAGCTATCCGGTCATTCGATCATGCCCTCGAATATGCGCCCACGCATGCTTCTGCCCAGTATCACAAGGGAATTGCCCTGCAAACCCTGGAAAAGTTTGACAAGGCAATCAGGGCCTATAAACAGGCACTCACCCACGATCCCACCATCATTGATGCGGTATACCGGACAGGGCTTGCCTATGCCAGCCTGGGCAAATTCGAAAATGCCATCCGGGCTTTTGACAAGATGGCCGAGCTGACACCGGAGAACCCGGATGTTTTCTTCCAGAAAGGAAAAGCGCTGGCAAAGCTTCACCGGCCTGAAGATGCCTTGCAGGCCCTTGACCTGTCACTGAACCTGCGATCGGATAATCTCGAAGCCTGGCTCCTGAAGGGGCGGGTGCTTTTGGATCTTGGCAACCCGGCGGGATCGATCGAGGCATTCGACCGGGCTATCGCCCTTGATCCGGACAATATCGGGGCCTGGTATCTCAAGGGACGGGGCCACCGGGAGATTACTGCGTACTCCGAAGCAATTACCGCTTTTGACAAAGTTCTCACAGCTGATGCTGCCTGTGCCGGGGCATGGCTCTATAAGGGTAGTTCGCTCCTGTCGATGGGCCAGTTTAAGCCGGCGCTCGATTCACTCACCCGGGCCCTTGACCTGAAGCCCCAGAATGTCAACGGCTGGTATGACCGGGCCATTGCCCTTACGGAACTCGGCCGGTATGATGAAGCCGTACTCTCGTTCGACCGGGCCATTGCTCTCAACCGGAAGTTCACAAATGCCTGGTACGACAAGGGTCTGGCTCTTGTAAAACTCTCAAAGGACAAGGACGCGATCAGTGCATTTGACGCTACAACGGAAGTGGATCCGCATTTCATGAGTGCATTTTTCGAGAAGGGTATGGCGCTTGAGCGCCTCGAAAGGTATAAAGATGCACTCGCTTCCTTTGATTTGGCACTTGCGCTGGATCCGTCTTTTGTCTCTTCGCATTACCACAAGGGTCTCGTGCTCGTTTTGCTCAAGCAGTATGATGAAGCAATCCGATCTTTTGACAAGGCTTCCGAACTGACTCCGGAAGATCCGTGCGTCTTCTTCCAGAAAGCCCAGGCACTGGTAAAACTTCACCGGTTTGAGGATGCCCTGCATGCTCTTGACGCTTCACTGAAGTTCTGTAGTACGGATGTAGCCACCTGGCTCCTCAAGGGGCGGGTGCTCTCTGAACTTGGCAACCCGGCGGGATCGGTTGAAGCATTCGACCGGGCCATTGCCCTTGAACCGGACAACATTGTTGCCTGGTATCTCAAGGGGCGGGGCCACCGGGAGACTGCGGCCTATCCGGAAGCGATTGCCGCTTTTGACAAAGTGCTCGAAGCCGATGCTGCCTGTGCCGGGGCATGGCTCTACAAGGGCAGTTCGCTCCTGTCGATGGGTCAGTTCCAGCCGGCGCTCGATTCGCTCACCCGGGCCCTTGAACTCAAACCCCGCAATGCCAATGGATGGTATGACCGGGCAATCGCTCTTACCGAACTCGGGCAGCACGAAGAAGCAGTAATCTCGTATGACCGGGCAATCGCTATCAACCGTAAGTTCACGAATGCCTGGTATGATAAGGGGCTTGCCCTGGTAACGCTGGAAAAGGACACAGAAGCAATTGCCGCGTTTGATGCAACTATTGCCATCGACCCGCATTTCATGAATGCCTTTTTCGAGAAGGGGCTCGCCCTGGAACGTCTCGGGCGTCACGCGGAAGCGCAAGCTGCATTTGAGAGTGCACTTGCGCTGGATCCTGCTCACGTTCCCTCGCTGTTCCACAAAGGTCTCTCCCTGTTCCATCTCCGGCAATTCGAAGATGCAACAGGATCTCTTGGGGCTGCTCTCGACCTTGATCCGGAGATCTTCGATGCATGGTATTACCTCGGCATCAGTCTTGTGCATACCCGGAATCTCTCCGAAGCGATATCGGCATTCGATCAGGCGATACGCTTGAAGCCCGGATCGTTTGAAGCATTATATGAAAAAGGGCTGATTCTCTCGGAACTGGGCAGATTTGATGAAGCCATTGCTGAATTCGATCGTGCTCTTGCAAGCGACAACCGGCAGCGGGACTGCCATTATGCAAAAGGTCTTGCTCTTGCAAGCCAGGGTCGTTACGGGGATGCCCTGTCCTCGTTCACTGAGGCAATATCTCTCGATCCGGAGTTCTCTGAAGCGTATTTCAGCCTCGGCATTGCGCTTGAACAGCTCGAACGATATGCGGACGCGATCATTGCGTTTGATAGTATCCTGCAACGCGTGCCGGACCGGTCCGAAGCCTGGTACCACCGGGGAATGGCCGCAGAGAAGATCGGCCAGGACGACGAGGCAGCACGATCCTACGACAAGGCACGCCAGACCGATTCTCAGAACGTCGAGATCATCTTTGCTGAAGGAAATGCTCTCTCCCGTCTGGAAAAATATGATGAAGCCGTCCGTATCTTTGATATTGCGCTTGGTATTGAACCCTCAAACGGCCAGATCCTCCTCGCAAAAGGGCGTGCCCTGGCACAAAACAACCGCCATAACGATGCCGAGATTGTCCTGCACGATGCCGCAGTCCATCTTCCGGGTCTGGCGGAACCGTCATGGTTGCGTGGCCTCTCCCTGGTCACGCTTGGACGCCATGCCGATGCGGTTACCGAATTCGATGCCGCGCTCAGGCTGAGCCCGGACAATCCTGATATCTGGTTTGAAAAAGGCAGCTCGTTAATGCAGCTCGCACGGTATGAACAGGCAATACCGGCATTTGATACGGTCCTCTATGCGATACCCGATCATCCTGGTGCACTACTGGGGCGGGCACAGGCATTCTTTATGCTTGACAAATTCGCGGACGCTGTTGAAAGTTTCGATGAGGTTATCGCCCGTTCACCGGATCATATCACAGCCTGGTTCCGGAAAGGAATTGCCTTGTTCCGGCTTGGCAGGTATCCCGGCTGCATCGAGGTCCTGTTAAGGGCTCTTGAACTGGATCCGGGCAATCATGAAGCCATGCATGCCCTTGCGTCTTCGTATGTGGCACTGGAACGGTATAATGAGGCCATCGATACATTCCATCACCTGCTCACCTTTACCCCGGAAAATGCCGATGCGTGGAACGAACTGGGAGTGTCCCTTGTCCATACCGGTCGCCATGCCGATGCAGTTGACGCGTTTAGCCGTGCAGTCGGCATCCGGCCCGGTTTCTTCGATGCCCGGTTTGCAAAAGCCCGGGCACTGGATATGCTGGAACGGACCCGGGAAGCTATTGATGCCTACAACGAGGCGCTCGCCCTGCAGCCGCTTCATGTGCCTTCAATGCATTTCAAAGGAGCTGCACTGGTACGGCTTGGCGAGCCTGAAGCTGCGGTCAAGATATTTGACCGGGCCCTCGAGATCGATCCAACGGATGCCGATGTCCAGTTTGACAAAGGCCGGGCATTGTCCATGCTGGCGATGTTCCGCGAGGCGGTCAGGACTTTTGACAAAGTTATCAGTATCGATAAGAATTATCCGGCAGCCTATTACGAGAAGGGACTGGTGCTTGCAAGCCTCGGAAGGCACGATGAAGCAATCATTGCCCTGAACCGGAGCCTTGACCTCAACCCGGAGAACGATCTTGCCTACTACCACAAAGGTCTCTCGCAGAGCGCCCTTGGGCGTTCCACGGATGCCATTGAAGCCTTCGATCATGTGCTCGCAATCTCCCCGCGCATGATCAATGCCTGGCTCCAACGGGGAAAGAGTCTTGCCGATCTCGGGAAAGAGAACGATGCCATCGAATCCTATGTAAAAACGCTGGAGATCGACCCGACGAACGCGGATGCCTGGTATCTCAAAGGCAGCGCTCTCTTTACCCTCGCCTCGTACGATGATGCGATTGAAGCATTCAACAAGGCCCTCGAGATCCGGCCGGATCTTGCGGAAGCCCATTATGATAAGGGACGGGCCCTCCGGGAGATCGGCATGTTCCAGGAGGCTGTCGTTGCATTCGATAACGCGCTTGCAATCAAACCAAAATTTGTTGACGCTCTCTTTGCCAAGGGAACGGCTTTAACGCGCCTTGGAAGGTATGAAGATGCCATAGTCTCGTTTGACCTGGCATTGAAAATACGGCCGAATTTTGGCAGGGTCTGGACCGGAAAAGGTATTGCCCTGTCATACCTTGAACGTGACCAGGACGCGGTGAGTTTCTTTACTAAAGCACTCGGTATCGATCCGCAGGATGCACAGGCAAATTACCACCTGGGGATCTCCCTTCTGCGACTTGGCAGGTATCATGATGCCATAAAACAGTTTGACAGTGCATTTGCAAAACGGCCTAAATGTGCCGAGGCCCTGTACCAGAAAGGCCGTGCACTTGCTATGCTCTCCATGCATCACGAGGCGGTCAGTGCATTCGAGCGTTCCCTTGTCCTGAACGATCGGATAGCCGAAGCATGGCTCTTCCGGGGCATCTCCCAGGCAAGCCTTGGCAATTACCCTGCCGCACTTGCGGATTATGATCGTGCCCTGGAGATCAAAAAAGACTTCGCTGCAGCATATCTCAACCGCGCAGTGGCCCTGATTCACATGGGGCAGAATTCGCAGGCACTTGAGAGTATTGATGCTGCCCTTGCCCTCCAGCCGGAATATCCCGAGGCATTTTACCATAAGGGAGTGGCTCTCTTAAAATCGGAGCAATACGATGATGCAATCCTTGCGTTCGATCATGCGCTGGAGTTCAACAACCGGTATGCCGAAGCATTCCACTTCAAAGGGGTAGCCCTGACAAAAATCCGGCGATACGAAGAGGCGATCACCTCATTCAATGCGGTTCTTGCCATCCAGCCCGAGTTTAGCGATGCTATCTACGAACGGGGGCGGGCACTGCTCATGATCGGCCGGTTCAAGGAAGCGATCTCGTCATTCGATCAGGTTCTCTCCATCAATCCCGGTTCATCCAATGCCCTGTACGAGAAAGGCGTTGCCTTCATCGCTCTTGCCAACCCGACAACGGCTATAACGGCTTTTGATCAGGCAATCGAGATCAATCCCTCCTGCTGGCAGGCATTTTTCCGGAAAGGCCGGTGTCTCTTCGACCAGGGAAGTTTTGACGCGGCCATCACCGCGTACGATCGTGCAATCGAGCTCAACCCGAAGCTCTCCGTCCTGCATGAAAACCGGGGTCTTGCGTATGCGGCGCTGGACCAGTTCCGGGATGCCATCAAATCCTATGATCGTGCGCTTGAGATCGATCACCGGTCGGAAGTCTTTGCCCATAAGGGAGTGTGTCTTGCTGAACTGGGCATGTACCGTGATGCCGTGGAATCGTTTGACAAGGCTATCGAGCTTGACGATAAAGTGGCCGAGGCGTGGCTGGGGAAAGGCAATGCTTTCTACGATCTCGGGAAATATTCGGAGGCCCGGGACGCGTACGAGCGGGGACTTGCGCTGGAGCCGGAGAATGCGGTTGCATGGACCCGGCTCGGCATGGTGCTCTCGTCCCTCCAGCAGTACGAGGACGCCATCGAATCCTATGACCGTGCAATGCAGATCGATCCTGCCTTCTCCATTGCCTACTTCACCAAAGGAAGTGCCCTCATCGCGCTTGGGAAGAACGAGGAAGCGGTTGAGGCATTCGATGCCATGATCAATCTCCAGCCTGAGTTTACCGATGCCTGGATCCACAAAGGCCGGGCATTGCAGGAACTCGGGCTCTACCAGGATGCCCTCAGTTCATTCAAACATGCTCTCGAAATTGAGCCGGGCAGAAAAGAGATCTGGAACGATATCGGGGATATCCTGGAAAAGATTGGAAAACACGACGAAGCGAAGATCTGCTACGACAAGGCCAGATAAGAAAAAAAATTATTCCTCTTTTTTACGACGGGCTCTCCGGTTTTTTGGTTCCTGGTCTTCCTTTTTGATAGCATCGGATCGTTTTTTCCAGAGAATGTAACCGGCAGCCAGGACAATGAGGAACATCACGGCAAGCGGCAGTGCATATTTTACGTAGATGGGTGTTGCCTGGTCCCACAGGACCCGGGCCTGCTTCTGGCTGAGTCCAAGGTTTGGATAGGCAGGATCAAGGGACTGGACGGTATCAAAAGCGGTAATCGCTTCATCATATCGTTTCATACCGGCAAGGGCATACCCTTTGTTGAACCATGCTTCGGCATTTTCCGGGTCAAGTTCAATGGCTTTTTCAAACGCGAGGAGTTGTTCGAGATAATAAACATCGGCTTTTTCGTTATTCTTCAGCTGGTCTTCGTAGTAATACCCGAGATTGTACAGGATCTGTCCGCGGTTGATCCAGCCATGAACATACCCGGGATTGATTTTTAGTGCCTGTGATGACGCTTCGAGCGCCAGGGTGAATTCACCGGCGCGGTTGAGGGCATCGGCTTTTGCATCCCATGCTTCAAAGTAACCGGGTTCTTCTTCGATTGCATGGTTGAATGCCTCAAGAGCGAGCGTGTAGTTCTTGTTGTGAATGGATGCGTTTCCTGCATCAAACCAGCGGATAGCCTCATCAGAATACCCAAAAACGGGCAGGCAGAGAAGAAGGAGAAGAACAATTAATCCCAATGTGCGGAAGGCAATTCTTGATCGTTTCATAGTATCCCGATCATATGGTGCGGGAAAAAGGCATAAAGGCAACTTTGGCCGGGATTTTTGCGGGTCTATGGAAATTCCCGGTCTCAGTATTTCACGTTTTTTTGGGGGTCGGACAGGGGCCGGCAGGTTGATGAGGGCCGCGATGGTGAAAAAGACTAAAGGATAATTGTACGAATGCGGCACCTCTGCTTACGCCCGCGAAAGCCGCGACACTCTGCCGCATTGCTACTCCCTTTCCCCATAGAAATGATGTCCAAAGCCAGAACCGGATCCTGAATTTTCCTTGCGTGGATACAGGAGTCCGGTAAAAGAAATCCATAACATCCCCTGCCCGACCCCCCTTTTCACACCAGCAAAAAATACCATAATTTCCTGTGGAAACTCTGACGTATTTTTTTCCTGATTTTCCTCCACAGGAACCCGAGGGGGGTCGGGCAGGGGACACGATCGAATCGACCGGTCGATCGCGATTGAAAATGTTTTAGAGAACTATCGGGTCTGTTGAAATGCACATGAACCACTCGAGTTCACACCCAAACCATGAAAATCGGCAAATAACTATTTCAACAGTCTTGATCCGCCGCGGGGGCGCCCCGTCGGGGGCGGCGGGGTTCATCATATCCGGGGGTATGGGAGTCTCAACCCCCATCATCTATTCCAGAAGAAGCCAATTTTCATGGGAAAACCTTTGAAGTGATGATGAAGGTTGATGCCCCCATACCATCAATAAGATGTCAGCCGTCGCCCCCTCCGGAATACAAGGATGCGGGCGAGGAGGGTTATGTTCAGAGGTTCATCCATTTTTCATCAACCGGGTGTGAATCCTTCCGGTTTGTGCCCGTTTCACCAGAACCGGTTTTCGCTAGTGTCCCAGCACGAGCACCCGTCGCGTGAGACTTTTATGCACCCGCTGGTCATGCTGCTCAAGGATGGTCATGGATTGTGCGGCAATGGATGAGATATCCCGGTGGGTGACAACAACTGCCCTTCGGTCGGGTTTCAGCACCCGGCGGATCTCTTCAAGCGATGCTGCATAGAGCTGGTCCATGGAATCGGTCTTCCGGATACAGACAGACTGACCGTAGGGAAAATCAGTTACGACCGTATCTATGGAATGGTCGGACAGGGGCAGGTGAGTTGCGTCTGCAAGCATCAGCGAAGCAGACTTCAGGTTCCGCGTGCTCCCCAAAATCATCAGGGGATCGAAATCGCTTCCCACCGGGTGCGTGCCAAGGAGGTCGGCTTCGATAAGAATTCCCCCCGTCCCGCTGAACGGATCGAGCAGGATCTCCCCCTCGCGTGCACGGGCGATATTGACAAGCGTTCGCGCCATCCGCGGCATCATCACCCCGGGATGGAAGAAATCCCGTTTTCCGGGGTTACGGTGATCGAATGATCCGCGGTTGAACGAGAAGAGAACTTTTCCAAAATAGCACCGGTCCTCTGAGATAATTGCCCGGAATTCCACTTCCGGGTTGTCAAGCGATACCGGGCCCTCGATCATGGTGCCGATCATCCGCTCGAACTCTTTTTGAGAACAGGGATTATGCTCATTGCAGCCCCCATGAATCTTCTTGGCCCTGCCGGCGAATGGACGTGACGTCGTAATCGAGAGATCCATTAGGAGTTTTTTAAATGCTAAAAGATCCGACTCGCATTCGCCAAGGTACTCAAGGACGACATGCGTCATGGCAAGGCGCCGGGCTTTTTGCGGGTCCGGAGCATCCACGACAGCGACCTGCAGCCGCGTATCGAGAACCGTTCCGATACATCCAAGTTCCGAGAACGGGAGTGTCGGGTTTTCACCGGATAACTCGAAGAGCAGCTTCATCCTGATCTCATTTGTGGCGGACGGTAAAAAAGTGAGGGGGTAAAAAAAGGGGGATCTTATTTTTTACTCTTCTTCTTGCCGCCCATGAGGTTAGAGAAGAACCCGCCGCTGCTGCTCTTGCCCTCGAGCTCGGCTATCTTCTGGTACAGCTCTTTTTGTTCATTGCTTACCGATTTTGGCGTAACGATCTTCACCCGCACGAGAAGGTCACCGGGTTTGCCGCGCCGCTTAACTCCTTCCCCGCCAATTTTCAGTGCCGTGTTGAACTGGACCCCTGCCGGGATCTTCAGGTCGATGTGGCGTTTGTCGATGGTCTCGATCTCGACGGTTGTGCCAAGAACTGCCTGGGCAGGTGAGATCTCGATCGTTGTTTCGAGCGTGTCACCGGTACGGGTAAACCGTTCATGGGGGAGGACATACACTTCGATGAAGAGATCCCCGTTGTGGGCCCCGTAATCCCCGGCTTCACCATAGCCTTCCATCCGGAGACGCATACCATTGTCAATACCGGCAGGGATATGCACGGACACCTTCCGTTTCACCCTTGTATGGCCGGATCCCCGGCATTCTTTACAGACCTTCTCGGGTATCTTTCCCCTCCCCTCGCACTGGGTGCAGGGTGTCATCCGTATGAACTGGCCGAAGGGGGACTGCGATGCCTGCCGCATCTGCCCGGTTCCGCCACACCGCGGGCAGGTGTTGAGCCGTTTGGTCTCGCTGCCGGATCCGCTGCAGGCTGAACAGGGTTCGGTGTGCATCACTTCGATATCGCGGTTCATCCCGGCAACGGCATCTTCAAGCCGTATCTGGATCCGCATGAGAAGATCGGCTCCCGGCTGGGGCCCGGATCGGCGCTGACCGCCACCAAAGAAATCAAAAATATCCCCAAAACCGGAGAAGTCAGCGGAGAATCCGCCGCCTCCAAATCCTCCGGTGCCGGAGTACGAACCCTTTGAGGCGTTCGTGAAGGTCTCGTGACCCATATTGTCGTACTGCCGTTTCTTCTGTTCATCCGAGAGGACGCTGTAGGCTTCGTTGATCTGCTTGAACTTCTCCTCAGCGCCCGGCTCCTTACAGACATCGGGATGGTATTTGCGGGCGAGGTTGCGGTACGCTTTTTTTACCTCGGCCTCATCGGCATTCCGGGGTATGCCGAGCGTCTCGTAATAGTCGCCTGCGCCCATGGTTCTTACTCATCTTTTACTTTATAGTCTGCATTGACCACGTTGTCGTCAGTCTTTGCCTCATCCGGCTGGGTGGGATCCGGTCCTGCCCCACCGGCCTGCTGCTGCGCTGCTGCCTGTTCTTCCTGGATCTTCTGGTAGATCTTGGTCGTCACAGCGTACACCGCCTCGGTTAAGGACTCCATGGCCTTTTTCACGTCATCGAGATTGTCCGCCTCAAGCGCCTTTCGAACGTCGGCAATGCCCGTTTCGACCTTGGTCTTATCCTCCGCTTCGAGTTTGTCGCCGCTTTCCTTGAGCATCTTCTCTGCGGTGAAAATTGCCGTGTCTGCCTGGTTGCGGAGCTCGATCTCTTCGCGCTTCTTCTTGTCGTCCGCTTCGAACTGCTTTGCGGCATCCATCATCTTCTTGATGTCTTCCTCAGAGAGTTTCTTGTCTCCCTTGATGGAGATAGCCTGCTGGTTGCCGGTGCCGAGATCCTTTGCCGAGACATGGATGATACCGTTCGAATCAATGTCGAAGGTGACCTCAATCTGCGGGATGCCCCGGGGTGCCGGCGGGATACCGGTCAACTGGAACTTACCCAGGGTGAAATTATCCTTGGCAAGGGCACGCTCGCCCTGCACGACATGGATCTCGACACTGGTCTGCCCATCCGCAGCAGTTGAGAAGATCTGGCTCTTGCGGGTGGGAACCGTTGTGTTACGCTCGATAAGCTTCGTTGCGATCCCGCCAAGGGTCTCGATGCCCAGCGTCAGCGGTGTGACATCCAACAGGACGATGTCCTTGGTCTCACCAGTCAGGACGGCTCCCTGGATGCCGGCACCCAGTGCCACGCACTCGTCCGGGTTGATGCCTTTGTCTGGTTCTTTGCCAAGGAGTTTCTTGATGGTCTCCTGCACGAGCGGAACCCGGGTGGAACCCCCGACAAGGAGGACATGATCGATGTCCTTTGGCTCAAGTTTCGCATCGCTTAATGCCTGTTTGACCGGGCCCATGGTAGACTCGACAAGATTCCCGATGAGCTGTTCGAGCTTGGAGCGGGTGAGGTCGATGTTCAAAAACTTCGGGCCGCTCGCATCCGTGGTGATGTAGGCAAGGTTGACGTTGGTGGTCTGCCGCTGCGACAGCTCGATCTTGGCATTCTCCGCTGCATCGCGCAGGCGCTGCATGGCAAAGGGGTCGTTTCTTAAGTCGATCCCTTCCTTCTTTTTGAACTCCTCGATTAAGTAATCCTGCACAAGCTTGTCAAAGTCATCTCCGCCAAGGTGGTTGTTGCCGGCGGTTGACTTGACTTCGAAGACTCCGTCACCAAGAGTCAGGATAGAGACATCGAACGTGCCGCCGCCAAGGTCATAGACAAGGACGGTGGCATCGGCTTCCTTGTCGATCCCGTACGCAAGGGCGCTTGCCGTGGGTTCATTGATGATACGCAGAACTTCAAGACCGGCAATCTGGCCGGCATCCTTGGTTGCCTGCCGCTGTGCATCATTGAAATATGCCGGAACGGTGATGACTGCCTTTGAGATCTTCTCTCCAAGATAGGCCTCGGCATCGATCTTCAGTTTCTGCAGGATCATTGCAGAAATTTCCTGCGGGGAGAGATCCTTGCCATCAATCGAAACTTTCCTTGCCGACCCCATATCGCGCTTGATCGACTGGATGGTGCGCTGGGGGTTGGTCACTGCCTGTCGTTTTGCCAGGCTGCCCACAAGGCGTTCGCCCTCTTTTGTGAATGCAACAATGGACGGAGTTGTCCTCGCACCTTCAGAATTGGGAATAACAATGGGTTTTCCCGCTTCCATGATCGACATGCAGGAATTGGTTGTTCCCAGGTCGATTCCCAGAACCTTCTCTTTTGCCATAATTTTCCTCCGATTAATCCTGATTTCCTTTTGATACGGCTACTTTTGCGTGCCTGATAATCTTATCATGCATCTTATACCCGCACGTGACTTCATCAATGACTGTTCCTTCGGGTTTGTCTGAAGGGACATGGGCAATTGCTTCATGTTCCCCGGGATTGAAGGGTTTGTCGAGTGAGTCAATGGGGGTGATCCCGTGACGTTGCAACTGGGTGCTGAATAATTGCCGGATCTGCGTTACGCCTTCGCGAAGATGCGCATCATCAGACTTCAGAGCCCGGTCGAGATTATCCACCACTTCAAGAAGATCCACTGCAAAACGTTCATTTGCCAGGGCAATGACGGATTCCCGTTCCTGGCTTGTGCGGCGCCTGAAATTGTCAAAATCCGCGGCAAGTCTCAGGAGCTGATCATTCAGATCGGCAAATGCTTTCTTCTGTTTTTCCAGTTCAGAGACAGTAACCGGGGCCTCTGTTGGAGGATTCTCTCCAGTACCGTTTGTCCCGGTTTCCTTCTGTTCCGGATTACGTTCTGCATCGCTCATAAGACATCACAAATCGATGTTCCAATATCTGTTGTATTGTAGTTCTATATAAAATTTGAGTTGTTTCCAAGGATGTTCTCCGCCGCATCAGGTCGGTTTTTAAGATAGAGACTCAAATCAGCGACCGATTTGAGATACTGAGAAAATTCTCCGATTAATTTTCACTGATGACGGGTTCAAACGATGAATTTGGAAATACCCCAATAATGGAGATGGGAGAAACCTGACAGACAGGATCATTCTGGATACCTTTTTCCTCCCGTTCTGCCAACTAGTATCCATGAAGTGGGCACTTCTTTCGGTATGGGACAAGACCGGTATCATCGATCTTGCAAAAGATCTTGCAGGACAGAATTATAGTATCATGAGTTCCGGCGGGACCGGAAAGGCACTGGCGGAGGCCGGCATCAAGTTCACGGAAGTCTCCAGTTATACAGGATTTCCTGAGATGATGGACGGACGTGTCAAGACTCTCCATCCAAAGGTCCACGGGGGGCTACTTGGCCGGCGGCAGATCGATGATGCCGTGATGGCAAAGCATGGTATCAACCGGATCGATCTCCTTGTCGTCAATCTCTACCCGTTCGAGAAGATGTCGGCACAGAAGATGGCACTCGAAGAGCTCATCGAGTACATCGATGTTGGCGGTCCGGCCATGATCCGTGCAGCAGCGAAGAATTACAAGGATGTGGCAGTTGTCGTGGATCCTTCGGATTACCCGATGATTACGCAGGCAATCGCCAAAGATGGTATCACGGCAGAGGAACGGCTGATGCTTGCAAAGAAAGCCTTTGCCCGGACTGCCGGTTACGATGCGGCCATCAGCAATTACCTGTACCAACTCGATTCGGCCTTCCCGTCTACGTTCACGGTGCAGTTCAGCCAGGGCCGGACATTACGTTATGGCGAGAACCCGCACCAGCAGGCGGCAGTCTTTGGAACGCAGGGAATCGCCGGGACTGAACCCCTCCAGGGCAAGCAAATGTCTTACAATAATTACCTTGACGTGAATGCGGGGGTCGGGCTGTTACGGGAATTTGATGAACCCGCCGCGGTCATCGTGAAGCACAACAATCCCTGCGGAGTTGCTACCGGTGCCGGCATCTTCGATGCCTATCTCGCTGCCCGCGAGGTGGACCCGGTCTCTGCCTATGGTTCTGTGGTATCATTCAACCGGGAAGTGGACACAAAACTGGCCGAAGAGATCTGCGGAACTTTTGTTGAAGTCCTTGTGGCCCCGTCGTTTTCAAAGGATGCACTCGAGGTCATGAAGAAGAAAGACAATATGCGGGTGCTTATCCTGCCGGAAAAGACCGGATCCGATGAACTCCGCACCATTGACGGGGGCATCCTTGTCCAGCGGACGCCGGGATACCAGGAGCACTGGGAAGTTATCACGGATCGCGATCCCACACCGGACGAGATGAAAGCCCTGCAGCTGGCATGGAAAGTCTGCAAACACACCAAGAGCAACACCATCATCTTCGCTGACCAGAACCGGACGCTTGGCATTGGTGCCGGCCAGATGAGCCGGGTCGACTCGGCAAAGATTGCAATTTCCAAGGCCTGCGCTCCACTGAAAGGGTCAGCGGTTGCATCCGATGCATTCCTCCCCTTCCCGGACACGCTTGAGGTTGCAGCCGAAGCCGGTGCCACTGCCCTTGTACAGCCGGGCGGATCGATCAGGGACAAGGAAGTTATCGAAGCTGCGAACCGGCTGCACATGGCAATGGTTTTTACGGGCGTACGGTACTTCAGGCACTGATAATTTCCACTATTTTTCAAAATCAGCCCGAATTTTTAGATAAATTTATATTCTGCGAAGTTATCATAGCTAATTTAAATCGTTTGTGGCTGATGGGGCCATGGATGGTTTCTGAGATTTGATTGTATCCACGTGGTGAAAAGAAGATGGACTTTGGAAACATGCTTGGTGACTCTTTTGAATATACAAAAGAGGCTTTAATGGAAAAGTGGGTCAAGTGGATTTTGCTTATAATTCCATTCATGACTCACGGTTATGCATTGGAGATCTTCAAGGCAACGAAGCCAGCTCCTGAGATCAATGACTGGGTTGCAAATTTCATCAATGGTATCAAATTGTTCATAATTGCAATTGTTTACTTCATCCCAGTCATAATCATTGGTGTTATTGCAGTATTGCCTGTTGTTGGTGCTGCAATTACAGGCGATTCGAGTGCGATTGCGGCCGCGGGATTGTTGTTCCTTGTTGGAATGCTTGTCTGTGTCCTGTTAACAATTCTTATCTACTTAATTATTCCATTTGCGCTGATTCGCTTTGCACGAACTGAAAGCTTTGGAGAAGCATTCAATTTCGGAGCGGTACTAGCATCAATTGGAAAAGTTGGGTGGATTTCCTACATCATTGCATTAATTGTCTTATTTATTGCAGCAATTGTATTCTCAATTGTAATCGGAATAGTTATGACGATTCTCATGTTCATCCCAATTTTAGGATGGTTATTGATGTTAATTATCGAACTTCTTCTGATTCCACCTGTTGGGATTTTCTGTGCCAGGTATTTCACACAGATCTACGATTCTGCAGCGTAATTTCCCTTTATCCCTTTTTTTGCATAATGAATTGTATAAACTCTTCTCCATTTTTACGGAATTCGATTATCCATTAAAAATATCTCAATTGCCGATGTTACGAACGTTTCTTTGTTGAAGTATGTGCGGAAGGGGAATAATTACATCAGGTTACAAAAAATCAAAAAACCGCCTTGCCCAGGTGCGACCCGATGAGGCGTCGCACCGACCCCCATCAGGGGGGTGAGAATTCTCGTAATGTGGGGGTTTGGGGGCGGCAGCCCCCATTACTATGTTTGGCAGGATCGTGATTTGCCAACTAAATGGTGATGACCCGGATGTTTTAAGTTCCTGAAATAAAATGAAGGATCTGAAAACTCGTTTATAATTTCCCCCGTTTGGGTTTTATTGCAACCGATTTCACTCAAACGGAAAATAATTGTTTCTTTGAAGTAATTTGGGATCATCCGATATCGGGAGAGGAACCATCATGGTGTAGTTTTTTAATGCTTTTTTGCTTTTTTTAAAGATTACCTCCAATTTTGTAAACGAATTCCTGAAAATAAAAAAAACCCTTGAATGATAAAAAGAAAATATTATTCATTGATCAAGGTCCTTAATTTTTTGTATGTTTGAAAATGATACCTATAATTACAAAGGCTGGATGACATCAGATTATTTCCTGAAAAGGGCATTCGGGGCGTTATTGTATCAGATGGCAGCCACTCTCATCCTTTATGGTGTTGCTCTAGTTGCATTTGTTGCATTAATCTTAGTTATTGTATTCTTTGCCGGGATGGCTGGGATGGCATACACTTAAAATTCATCGCTTTTTTCCCAGCACTCCAATATTCGCGCTTTCATTGAGTAATACCTGATTATTGCGTAGATACTCCCAAAAAGGAATATCAACAGTACAGCGGGTATATTTTGAGCTTGAACTGCCCACAACAGACCCCCCGCCCCACATCCTAAAGCGATTCCGGCAACGAATCGTAAACCAAAATTCAGATTGCGGTTGTCAATCAGTTGCCGTGTCTGCGAAATAATTGCAAGCGCTATGGCGGCAATTATTGCTTCAGGCCCTGTTGGTCGAAATGCAAGGAGCACAACAAGAGCAGTTGGGTAGGCGAATAAACATCCGGCACAGATTCTTCTGCCAAAAAGGATAATGACATCATCATCAAAACAGGGATTGTTGGGGTGATGGGAAAGGATGAGCTCCCAAAAATCATTAGGGCTCAATGAAATTTTCATACTATTTTATCAGAAGGTTAATTAACAAATCTTCCTTATCTGCATTCATGGATAGAGATTTTATAATTAATCGCGCCATACCATTTTTCACTGCCAAAAAATATCATTTGCAGACACGAACAGATGATATTCTTGTCTTTCAGAGCGAGGAAAGGGAGGTTAACTGGATAATTTTTCTCGTGTTATGCTGTCTTGGGATACTCTGGGCTGTAATATATTATTTTGTATTTTGCCAAAAAAACCAGGTGACTTTATCGTTGAGTGGTGGTGATAATCTTCAGGTGACTACTTCCGGCAACTCCGATAAGGCCAGAAAGGATGGCGAAGAATTTGTGAAATTATTATCCGCACCTCCAGATGAAGGAACACTTTGTTCACAGTGCGGGTCTCCCATACAACCAGGCAAAAATTTTTGCTCTAATTGCGGGCAAAAAATCGCATAATCCATATTTGGCAATTAACATCGCAAGTAATTTTTTTTTTAAATGGAAAAATCTCCAATTCATAAATTTTTTCATCAGCGATTCTCAGTGCAAAACCGGATCCCGATTTTTCAAATGTGAATGTGAATGCGATTACGATCCTGAAAAAAACCAATCAAAATAAATCGCTATCCGGGTTTCATCAAAATCCAGATTCTATTTTTTGCTAAAAAAGATCCGGGATGCCCAGTAAAAAACAAAAAAGGAATTATCGCTGAACCGCACCGCGGTTTGCCTGCTCAACGGTCTTTGCGTACCGGGCAAGGACCCCGGTTAAGGGTTTTACCGGAGGTTTCCAGTTCTTCTTCCGCCCTGCAAGATCTTTTGCCGCAACCTGGAGTTCAAGCGTCTTTTTGTGCAAATCCATGGCGATGATATCCCCGTCTTTCACAAACGCCAGGGGTCCGCCAATGGCCGCTTCCGGGGCAATATGGCCGATGCAGGGGCCCCGTGTACCTCCCGAGAACCGGCCATCTGTGAGAAGCACGACCTTTTTGTAGCCCAGACCCATGATGGCAGAGGTTGGGGAGAGCATCTCCGGCATGCCCGGTGCCCCGCGGGGCCCCTCATTCCGGATGATGACCACATCGCCTTCCTTGATCTTTCTCCCAAGGATGGCTTTCATGCCGGCTTCTTCTCCATCAAACACCCGTGCCGGGCCGGCATGCTTCCACATCTCCTTCGGTACGCCGGCACTTTTCACCACAGCACCGTCAGGGGCAAGCGAACCGGAGATGATCCGCAGTCCTCCGGCTGCATTGATGGCGTTTTTGATGGGCCGGATAACCTCATCGTTCCTGATAATTGCGGATTTGGCAATATCAGAGATCTTTTTTCCGGAAACCGTGGGACAGTTATCCAGATGTTTTTCCAGTTGTTTGAACACTGCCGGAATACCGCCGGCCCGGTGCAGGGTCTGCATCGAGTGGGGACCGGACGGCTGCATGTAGCAGATATGCGGAACAGTTTCTGCAATCTCGCTGAAGTCATCGAGCGATAAGGGAACCTCAGCCTCGGTTGCAATTGCCATAAGGTGCAGGACGGTATTTGTCGACCCCCCGAGCGCCATATCAACCCGGATGGCATTCCGCAGGCTCTTTTTCGTGATGATATCCCGGGGCTTCACCTGTTTTTTGACCAGCGGGATGATAGCCTCCCCGCTCTCGCGGGCAAGCCGGAGTTTACCTGCATCAACAGCGGGGGTAGCTGCGCAATGCGAAAGGGACATTCCCATTGCTTCGGTCATACACGCCATCGTATTTGCCGTATACAGCCCCTGGCAGCTCCCGCAACCGGGCATGGCGCAGCATTCCAGGTCACAGAGCGCTTTCTCGCTCATTGATCCGGCAGCCACCTTTCCAACCCCTTCAAAGATATCGATAAGCGAGAGGTCTTTCCCATCCAGGTTGCCGGAGAGCATTGCTCCCCCGGTCAGGATCACGGTTGGGATATTGCAGCGGGCAGCGGCCATGAGCATACCCGGAACGATCTTGTCACAGGTGCCGACACAGACCAGCCCGTCAAACCGGTGAGCCTGAACCATCAACTCGATGGAGTCGGCAATATTTTCCCGGGATGGGAGGGAATACCGCATGCCTTCATGACCCATCGCAATCCCGTCACAGATGCCAATCACCCCGAATTCGAACGGCACTCCTCCGGCAGCCGCTACCCCCTCCTTGACCTTTTCGGTGAGCTGCCGGAGGTGGATATGGCCGGGAACAATGTTGTTATAGGCATTGGCAATACCGATGAATGGAAGTTCCATCTCGCGGTCGGTAACTCCAAGGGAGCGGAGGAGCGACCGGTTCGGTGCCCGCTGGTATCCCTTCTTGACCTCATCACTGCGCATAGCTGCCATGTACTATTCAGGTGGGTGGTTTGCCATCAAAAAGTTATATGTCCTGATTGGCAGCGGTAATTACTATTCACGATTTATTCCACTGTCCGGCCGCTTGAACGATATCGGTAGCCAGGGATTGTGAGAAGTATGCATGCGTGTACATGCCAAGCGCGGTGCCGGCCATGATCCCGTCATTGCCGGCATCGATCCCGCGCCCCCGTTCCAGCCGCAGGGCAAACCGGACATCAGTGTCTGCAAGGATACGCGAATAATGAAATTCGTGGCCGGTAACGATAGTACCTTTTGGGAGAATTGACGAATCGGCAACAATGGATCCCTTCACGTAACCGAGGCCCTGGATCTTCTTTGTCATCTCGGTATCGGCGGGCAGCAGGCCGGCCATCCGGTAGGTCTTTTCAGCGCGGATTTCCCGTCCCAGGTACATCAGGCCACCACATTCTGCCAGCACCGGAAGACCCCTCTCCACTGCAATCTTCAGTTCCCGCGTACACGGCGATGATTCAAGAGCCGGCAGGTGAAGTTCGGGGTATCCTCCGCCAAGGTAGATCGCATCAACCTCCGGAAGGTGATCCACCAGCGGGCTGAAAAAGACGAGCTCTGCTCCCGCATCCCGGAGATGGTCAAGATTATCCTGGTAATAAAAACAGAATGCATCATCCAGGGCAACACCGATAGATACCAAAGGTGGTTTCACCGACAGCGGTCCGGAAGGGAACGCCAGGGGCGGTGCGGACTTTGCAGCAGCAATGATGCCTTCAGGATCGCCATGCTCCTCAATTATCCTGCCTGAGGCGTCAAGAGAATCAGACTCGTTGGCCATCACAAGCCCGAGATGACGGCTGGCAAGTCCGATACCCTCGCTTCGGGGTATCCAGCCAAACGAGCGAATCGTTCCCGCAGATTCGATCATCTTCCGGTGCCGGGGGCTGCCGATCTTGTTGAAGATAACACCGGCAACGTGGATCGACGGATCGAATGTCCGGAATCCCTGGATAATGGCGTGAACGCTCCGCGACATACCTTTGACATCACAAACAAGAATTACCGGGGATTTGAGAATTCGGGCAACATGGGCTGTGCTGCACGTATCCGTCCCGTCAATCCCGTCATACATGCCCATCACGCCTTCGATTACCGCGATGTCGGCACCAGTCGTTGCCCGGGCAAACGTCTCAAGGCAGCCGTCTTCACCCATCATGAAAGGATCGAGGTTCCGTGAAGGCCTTTTGCAGATCCGGGTATGGTGGGAGGGATCAATGAAGTCCGGCCCTACCTTGAACGGCTGGACTTTTATCCCCCGCGCTGTGAGTGCTGCCATGATGCCGCTGGCAATGGTCGTCTTCCCGCATCCGCTGTGGGTTCCGGCTATCACGATGCGGGGTATCGTGATCATTGAACTCCCCCATCGGGTGAATCCTGAACCTGATTTTCAGGGGATTCAAATTGCAGGACCGGTATACAGATCCCGCTCTCCTTGCAATACGCATCAACCCGTTCCCCGATGCGGCGGACCATGCTTTCTGTTGTCAGGATAAGTGAGTTCTCCCCAAGAAGGGCCTTAAGAATGCATTTATCGATCACCCCGTAGGTGAAATCAAGCCGGATCTGTTGGGATTCTGCCCGCTGTTTTGCACGCGTGCCCATCGCGCCTACAGATGCCACGCGATTTATTGCCAGCCAGCCGGACAATTGTTCTTGTGTTCCCCGATCAACATTGCAGACGGTAATTGTTCCCAGCGGTTTTTGCAGCGGTGCCTTTTTCAGGATCGTCTCAATGCACTGCATCATGTCAAGGACCGTGCGGGGTTTTCTTCCTCCCAGGAAATACCCTCTCTTCCGGAGTTCACTGTGCAATTCGAGCAGGGTGGGGAGAGAGAGGTGTGCCTGGCGGACAGATTCGGTGTTGCCAAAAGCAATCTCCGGAATATCTTCCTGCAGGATCTTCCCGCCAAGCATCAGGATCGCGCGATCAGCCCACGGGTATGCAAGTTCAACATCATGGGTGGAGATGATGATGGTCTTGCCCTCGTGGTTCAGTTCATCGAGTAACTCCATGATATCCTCGGATCCTGAAGGATCGAGGCCGCTGGTTGGTTCATCAAAAACCAGCACATCAGGGTCCATGGCAAGAACCCCGGCAATTGCGACCCTCTTCTTCTCCCCGCCCGAGAGCTGGTGCGGGGGCCGGCGCTCGAACCCTTCAAGCCCGGTATGGCGGAGTGCGTGAGTTACTGCATCCTGAACTTCAGCCTCGTTATAACCGAGGTTGGTTGGCCCGAACGCCACATCCTGGAAAACGGTCGGTGCAATGATCTGGCGATCAGGATTCTGGAGCACAAATCCTACCCTTTTTCGGAGGATGCGGAGTGATGCGGCATCATAACAGACGGGTTCATTGTCAAAGAGGAGGATCCCCGAATCCGGCCGGATCATTCCGTTGAACATGGTCAGGAGCGTGGATTTCCCGGCGCCGTTAGGCCCGACAAGGGCAATTTTCTCCTTTTTCCGGATATGAAAACTGATGCCGCTGATGGCCTCCATTCCCCGCGGGTAGCGATAGCGGATATCCCGGGCTTCAAGGATGATACTGCTCATGGTTGTTTTCCTAAATGATGGTGATAGTTCCGGCTGCTATTACAACCAGGGTAGAGAGCGAAAGAAATGCTGCGACAACAAGACAGGGGAACCGTTCTATGGGACGGTTCTCACCAAGAATGGCAAATTTTCCGGCATAACACCGGGCATCCATTGCCCGAACCAGATCGTCTCCGGCATCCCAGCTTGCAATGAACGCGGCACCACAGAGCGTTGCAAAGGAGTAAATGGATTCCCGGTACGTGGAATATCCGAGGCGCATTACCTGGGCGCGATAGATCTGGATTACCTGATCAAGGAGGATGAAGATTGTCCGGTAGATGATCATCATCAGGTCGATGACCGCATCAGGTACCCGGCACTGGCGAAAGACCACAAAAATATCCGTCATTGGCGTGGTAAGAGCAATGAAACACATAGCCGACATCCCGCCGATAACCCGGCAGAAGACGTACACGCCCTGGTTAATACTCTCGCGGGTTATCGAGAGCGTGAACCCGGGCGCAGGATCCCAGTACCAGAAAATTTCCTCTCCCCCGTAAATGAGAATGATGCCCGCAACACTCATTACTGCAAATGAGAGGGGGAGGATGAAGAGTTCTGCATAGGTTCTGGCATCAACCCGTGCAAGAAAGAGTATTGATCCAGTCAGGATGACCGCGATACAGAGTGGTGGGATAAAACTGGAGGAGAGGAGGCACAGGATGATTGCCCCCAGTCCGGCCGTGAGTTTGAGGTACGTATTCACCTCGCGGAGCGCGTTCTTCTGGGCAATATCCTCCAGAAGTTCCTCAAACATACTGGTACCTTTTATCCTTCCCATCGATTATGCTTTCTTCTTCTGCCCCATCCAGTACCCAAACACCCCGCCAACCAAAATCCCACCGACAGCAGCCTGCAGGGCAAACAGGCAGGATTCGATCTCTCCGCTGGGGGGTGCCCATTGAGGGATAAGCGGTAAAATTTCGTCTTCAGAAGTACCGCTCAGTTCAGCAACGAGCCCGGATCCAACCGTGTCTGATCCGGCAAATTCCGCATCACCCATAGTCGAACTCGTGTACAGGAACAGTGCACAAAATACCACGATGGCAATGATGGTAAGGACTTCAAGCGTATACCTGAACTGCATCAGAGATCACTCCGTGCAGCATTGATCTTTTCTTCAGAAAAAATCCTGAGCCGGATCAGGATATCGGGCTTGAGTGTAATGATATACTTGAAGACAAGGGCGAGAACAACTCCCTCAACGATTGCCAGCGGGATCTGGGTTATCGCAAATATTCCCATGAAAAGGACAAACGAACTGATAATCCCCCCGGTCTCGGCCGGGTATGCAAGCGCGAGTTCGAGCGACGTGGTAACGTACGTGAACATATCGGCAAGTGCCGTTGCGAGGAATACGGTCAGGTACATATTCACCGATGTGTCGCGAAGGAGCCGGTACACGGTATAACCGGCAAGCGGCCCGACAATCCCCATGGATACAATATTTGCCCCGAGAACGGAGAGACCCCCGTGAGCGAGAAAGAGGCTCTGGAACAGCAATACAATTGCGCAGATAACGCTGGTAATCCATGGCCCGAATGAGATAGCAGAGAGCCCGGTGCCGGTCGGATGCGAACAACTCCCGGTTACGGAAGGCAGTTTCAAAGACGAGAGGATGAAAATGAATCCTCCGGTCACCCCTAAAAGCGGGAGTGCCTCGCGATCAGCAGCCAGGACTTTTTTCAGCTGGTAAAAACCATAAATCAGGCAGGGCAGAGCAATGATCCACCAGACCAGACACCATTGCCAAGGCAGGAATCCTTCCATAATGTGCATGTTATCACCTGAAATCATTTAACGAAATAAAATTTGTTTTAACGCCACTGGTGTTGATTAAACACGTTTAGCAGGGTGCTATTAATACTTACCGAAAACCTGCAGGACGCCGGAAAAAATGATCAGGGAACCGTTTCCCTTCGTTTGTCCAGCCATTCAGATAACTGGCCGACAAGGGAAAGGACCGCGGGCATGACAAATATTGCCCCCATTAATGAGAACCCGACAGCGATTAAGGTCGAGATACCAAAATTGCTGATGATTGGAAACGTCGCAAGGCAGAGCGCGGAGAAACCAAAGAATGTCGCAAGACCTGATACCGTGATTGCAGTACCGATCTTCTGGACACTTTCCTGAATAGCAAGGATGGGATCATGCAACCGCTCCTCTTCCTCGGCATAGCGTTCCATAACAAGAATGGTGTATTCAGCTGCAACCCCGATCGTCATCGATCCCAGGGTTGCCGTGAGCGGGTTGTAGGTGAGACCGATCATATACATCATGACCGCGTTCCAGCCTACAACAAAGATGATGGGGATGATTGGAGAGACTGCGTGGAGATGGCGGTAAACCAGGATTAAGAATGCAAAGACAAAGATGAAACCGAGGATTGTCATGACATCCTTTGATTCCGACATCGCCCCAAGGAGGCTCGTGAATAATTCAAAGTCCCCGGCGGGTTGAACCGAGAACCCGACCGGGGGTTCAAAGAACTCAATATCCTTGACGATCTGCTCCTTTAACCCATTTTCACGATCCATCGGGATACTGATGGTACTGAACCGGATGAGCCCGCACATGGGATCACTCAAGACGCTATCCTTGGTAGATTGTGGGATCGTGTCAAGGATAGCATCAATTTCTGCCTGCGTCTCCGGCATCAGACCATTGTTGTGTTCAAGGATGGATGTGGCAATGCTGGTCGACCCGGTGATCTCTGCATGCCGCGACTGCTCATATTCCTGGAAATGTATCATCCATAGCAGGGTGTCTCGGTCGGTGACACGGGATCCCTGGATCATGAGGTCAGAGGTTCCCGTTGCACCGATGACACGGGTTACCTTGTCGATATTAATTTTTGCCGGCATATCGGAAGGGACAAAAGCGTTCTCGCTCGATTCAACCGGAATTGTCGGATCGATCTGGAACCCGATCAAAGCAATCAGACCGGCAAAAAGCAGGACCGGGATCGGGTTTTTTGCAATCCTGACTGAGGTGTCGGTTAAGAACTGTCCATAAGAGAACGTGCTCTTTTTTCTGCCGCGGGCATTCGGACGTTTTTCCGTGCCTGGAATTATCGAGTCGCACGCATCGGTTCCCACCGCATAACATTGCCCGGTCTGGGTTTTTGGCTGGTAATTCAGGAGGAGTGCGAGCGTTGGCATCCCGATGCAGGAGAACCAGAAACAGGTGTTGATACCAATAATCGAAACAATCCCGAATGAACGGATCATCGGGACGGTCGAGACCTGCATCGCGACAAAACCCATGGTGGTAGCAAGCATTGCGTACATGACCGCCGGGCCGGTACGGGTCACCGTCACAAAGACCGCGTCATCCAGTGAGCCTTTCCTTGCTTCTTCGTCAAAACGGGCATGGAACTGGATTGCATAGTCGATTCCAAGACCAATGAGTACCGGAAATGCCCCGATAACGGCCATGTTCAGGCTGATCCCGAAAATACCCATCAGGCCAAGCGAGGAGACAAGCCCGAGCGCGACCAGGAGGACAGGCATGAACCGGTGCCGGACATAGGAGAACAGGATGCCCATCGTGATGATCATCAGGATCAGAGCACCCCCGATAAGGATCGCCATATTACTCGATAGTCCGTCACCCATCTGCTGGGAAAATGCCGGAGATCCCGATATTTCGATGCTTACACCGGGGGGTGCGTCCAGTGCCTGGATCGTGGTATCGATATTGCCCAGCAGGGAAGCCTGGACATCCTGGGACAGACCTTTGGTGAGTTTGATCTGCACGAGAGTGAGGACATTTGAGGGATACAGCAGGTCCCGGGTACTCTTCGGGAGTGAATTGACAATGCGTTCTGTATCAGCCCGCGATGCAGGAAGGGTGCCCCCATTGTAGAGTTTGAGAACATCCGTGATGCTCTGGACACTCTCGATATTCTGCTGCTGCCGCAAATCCGTTTCAAGGGTATCGATGTAGGCAAGGATTTCCGGGCTTAGCGGATCGCCGGCTTCAATAATCAGGATGATGGTATCTGAACGGAACTCCGTGTTGTATTTGTTCTGGAGTGCCCCGGCAGGAGTGTTTTTGTCAACATATGTCTCCCACCCGGTCTGCATATTCAGCAGGGTTATTCCATAGAACCCGATACAGAATACAGCTATAATTAAGGCGGCAACAAGCCTGGGTCGTTTGATAATGGTATTTGCAATGCCTTCAAAGAGTCTGCTGATCACGCTTGTCACCGAATCCTATTGAGATGTTCAAAGGTGAGTTTTTCATTGGAATTATCTGTCTTGCCAGCGGTTTTGGGAATAAATAAAAAACGGTTTATTTTTTCCGGTAATGATAGATGGCATATGCAATGCCGATGAGACCCGCAACAATGATGGAGAGGTAAATGGGATTTGAAAGAACTGCTGTTATTCCTTCGGTTGCAACAACGTTGACCGGGACTTTCATGGTGTCTGAAATATAGGTATTGTCCAGTGCATCGCGATACCGGATTTCTGAATCCAGGCCATATTCCTTGATGGTGGCAGAACGATCCACCGTCACAACAAAATTCGCTGTTGCGGACTGGCCGGGTTCGAGATCGCCAAAGTATGCAATATCATCATTACTGGAGAAGGGGTCAACGGCGCTGATGCGGGCCTGTGCACTGTACACCGGAGTATCCCCGGTATTTTTGTACACAACCGTCATCGTCTTCTTATTGCCGGGATGCATTACCGGGGGTTCGGAGGTTATCGCAAACGCCACTTTCCCCCCGACCGGGACGCCAATGGTATCGGACTTTGAGGTGACAAAATCGCCTTCCGAATTCTGGTATTCGACCGCAACATCCACAGGATACGTCTGGCTTTCTGCAGTTTTTGAGACAGCAACCTTATACCGGCATTCAGCAACAGTCCCGGGCGGGAAATCCCCGATATATACGCTGCTGTCCGTTGGAACGATCGGGCTGTTGCCACTCTGGGTAATTTTTACAATAGCTTTTGTACCGGTCTCTGAACCGGTATTTTTAATCTTCATGTTCAGGTATCCTTCGGTTCCGACATTCAGGTGTTCCGGAGTAGATGAGATTACGTCAATGGAAACATCAGGTTTGATCCGGACCGGAAGGGAGATGCTCATATCTTTTGTTTTGTACGTATACGCGATGGTATCAACTCCATATTGTTCCGCTGCATAGAGGTAGGTGTAGTTGAGGCCAACCGGGAGCGAGTACGTTCCGGCAGGGGCATCGGATCGCACCTTTACCAGAAATGATGCACTGGCACTGCTGGCACCACTGAGATCACCGAGCATCTGGGGATCGGATTTAACGGTCAGCGGGACCGTGCCCGGCTGGAGTGATACCGTTAAGAATTTTGCCGTATTCGGTTGATCGTCCCGGTCGACAATACCGGATTGGATGAATTTAAACTCATTGAGGCCCGTGTTCTGGATGACAACAACAAGCGTAGTCTCATCACCCGGGCTCAGCTCGTTGCTCCCTGAGATATATGCAGACAGTTCCGGGCTTCCTGCCATGTATTTGGTTCCCGCGAATGCAGGGCAGATCAGGAATAAGCAAAGCACAGACAGCAGCAGAATTTTCTTTCCATTTATCGTCATCAATATCGTCCCTGTGATTTTTTTGATATCTTTGTTCCATGAGTTTCCCGGGCATATTTTGAGCATCGGGGCATGGCTTTTGTTTCCTTATAGTATCGGTGCCAATGTATTTAGCGTTAATTGTTATTTGTTACAATCATTTGTTAACGTTATGTGTAACAAACTTACATAAAAGTTTTATGTGATGGGAATGATCTTTTATAAGAATAATGGATCAGTTCCGCGATGAGATTCAGACAATTCACGAGATCCTGATAAATGCTGACCAGGGCATGAGCATCACGGATATTGCCCGTGCCATGAAGAAGAACAATCACTCGGTTGGCAGGTATCTTGACAACATGCTGATGTCCGGTCAGGTTGAGATGCGAACCTATGGAAAGGCCAAGGTTTACACCTTGTCAACCCGCATCCCGCTGGATACAATAATGGGATATGCAGAAGATCTCATCTTTGTTCTTGACCGGGATAATCGTGTTGTCCACATAAATCCGCAGGGACTGAATTTTTTTAAAAAGAAACGATCTGAGATCATCGGAAAAAATATCCAGTTCCTGGCGTTTTCCGAACCCTGGATTTCAGCATTTTTTGAAAAAATCCGGACCTCGCTTGCATCCGGAATCCCTGATGAAGAGATACTCTTGTCAGGAAATGAAGAACGGATTTTTCGCAAGAAGATCATTCCAACGGTTTTTGAAGACGGGAAGAAGGGAATGACCATTCTTCTAGAGGATATCTCTCTCAAAAAATCGGCTGAAAAAGATCTCGCCGCCAGCGAGGAACGGTTCAGGCTTATGGCAGAGAATATCCAGGATGGCATCACCATCTGGGAAGAGAAGAAAATTACCTATATGAATAAAAGGGCAGAGGAGATTTTTGGCTATAACAAAAACGAACTTTCCCTGATGAGTCCTGCGGATCTTGCGGCACCACAGGAACGCGAACGATTGCGGGATGTAATATCCCGTTCGATGGAATGCAAATCCATTCCTTCCGATCTGACATTCTGGATTGAACGAAAGGACAGGAGCCGGCGGTTTATCCTCAACCGGATTACCTCAGTGAAACATGCAAAAGGTGTGACCTGTTACATCATCACAACGGATTTCACAGAATGGAAACAGGCAAATGATGCTCTCGATAACCAGCTGGGTTTCCTGCAGCATATGATCAACACCTATCCAAACCCGCTCTTTTACCGGGATATGCAGGGCAGGTACCTTGGGTGTAATACTGCATTTTCCAACCTTATCGGAAAAAAGTCAGGGGAGATCACTGGTAAGACGAGTGAAGATGTGCTCGGGAACGATCAGGCTTTGGCATTTCTTAAGCATGACGAGGATCTCATGAATGGTGGCGATCTTTTTACATACTCATCAGCATTTACCCGCCCCGATGGGACACATTGTCAACTAAAAATCCAGAAATCCCGGCTTGTCCTGGCAAATGGCAATACCTCCGGCACGGTTGGACTTGTCCTGGCCATGGAAGATATAACTCCAGTAAAACCACTTTGAAATATTTAATTAGCTGGAAAACCGAACACTGGTTGATGAAAATTAACCAATTCCGGATTATCTGCATGGTAAGTCTTGTCGCACTTCTGGCTGTTTCCGGGTGTGTTGCTCCCCCGGAAGCATCCACGACCGGGCCGGTAGATCTGTATGATCCCAATCAGTTTGCTCAGGTTACTGCCGGGGGTTCAGACCCGGGATTACTTGCCCAAGCAACACCATTCCAGACAACCGCTGTGCAGACCCAGGGGTATTCTGTTATTGAACCCCCCACCCAGATACCTGAAGATATGGTCTGCCTGATCTTTTTCTCAGATTATGCCTGGACTTTAGAGAGCAACCGAACAGCAAAAAATTTCAATCTCCTCAATCCACCGATGTACATCAACTACTCAATTACGGAACCATTCAACGTTACCGGAACGAAAATTGTTACCGAAAAAGGAAAGGAAAAAACGGTAAAATATTCGTATTATAGCCCGTATGCATTCCTTGAGATTACGGTGAGGGATCCTGTTACCGGCGAGATATTCCAGCAGGACGGTTTCGGAAAGGATTACGGGTCGATGACCAATAAGACAATTCAGATCACAAAACCCGGCAACCTGTTGATCGAAATCGGCGGGAACAATGTCACGCCATCGGTCGGATTCTGGGTTAAACCCGTTGGCAATATCAACGATCCGGCAGTGAATGTATCAGCACTGGAATGCAGATCTCAGGATTATGTCAAGCGGTTGCACCAATAATTATTCTCTCCTCTCTTTTGATATAGCGTGACCTATTTAAGCGATAAGAGCATTTTTAGTAAGGCAGGCAATCACACCATGTCCCGGTGGGGTAGCGGATATCCTAGAAGATTGCGGATCTTTTGACCCGGGTTCAAGTCCCGGCCGGGGCGTAAATTCTTTTCCTGTTCAAATCTTTTCAATGGCAGGTAAACTGCAATGGGTGCCCGACCGGTTCCCGGCACATCCGGCACTTTGCCGGGTATTTCCATAATCTTTTACCCATACATTTTTCTTGTGGTAAAATTTTCCGGAAAAGAGCTGCAATGTGCCGAAACGGGCGATCCGGTTTTTACTGAAGGTAAGTAGGTGCTGGCCGACCAGCGCATGAAGGGTTGTTAACAATCGGAAAGTACATCGCCCGACCCACAGTAAGATCCCTACCCGTTATTGTCAAAGGTTCTACCCCGTCTCCCAAAACCCTCCTGGGAATTCTGGTTCACTGGATTACACTGCAGGCCCGATTATGCCCCATTTTTCCCTCGCCCCTCCAGACCCGGAGGACGTGATCCAAAAAACGTAAAAAATTCCGGCCGGAACAATTCTACATCAATGGCAGGAATGCGGAAGATCCTGTTTTGTAATGCTACCTCGACAAAATGAAGGAGGGGGAAGGTTTAGAACCGGATAGGGTGATTTACCCCAATCTGCCGCAATGGCTCATTATCGCAGACCCCCCTTTCATCCACTGCCACCGCGGAAATTTTACCCTGGAACTGCATTGGGGCGACTTACGATGTGCTGATAGTGATCGAGGTGTATGAAAGAATATTTTGCCTCCCTTCAGGATGATTGCAGATTCCTCCAGAGATGAAATTTTCCCGCTTACCCTGCCGGGAAACGAAACAGCATCCCATGTTTCCTCCGCCAGAGATGGGCCATGGAGTCCAGGCAGACCGTCATCCCCTGCCTTTCACGTTAAAATTCCCCTGCAAAAGGGTTAAAAAAAAGGGAATCCTTCAGATAACCTGCGCCAGCATGAGCGGGACAAAACCACAGAGCGCAACCACCAGCACCGCCATGACTGCATAATCGCGGCGGGCAAACGTCCGCTCCCGGACATGCGTCTTTTTTCCGGTCCGGTATCCCCGCATATCAATGGTGAGCCCGATGACGTTCGAGCGGAGCAGCGCGTTCGATACGAGCGGAATAACAATGGGAGCAACGCTCCGGATCTTGCCGATGAACCCTTCACCGGGATTGAACCCCCTCGCAAGTTGTGCCTCATGGATCCGCTGCCCCTCGATCTGGAGCGTGGGAATGAACCGGAGTGCGATGATGAACATCAGCGTATAATCGATGGGAAGGCCGGCCCGGTCCAGCGTATGGACAAGGTCCCGGGGCTGGGTTGAGATCAGGAAGAGCTGGAACGCAAAGATGAGCACGATAAACCGGAGCGTGAGAACAAATCCGATCATGAGCCCGCCGGTCGTGATGGGAACGAGGCCACCGATCCAGGGGATGCCCTGCGGGACCAGGTACCCGAGAATATCACCATTGGGCATCGTTATGACCGTGATGAGGATGAAGATGATGCTCATGATGATGATGAGCTTGAGCTGCTGGAGCGACTCGGTGAGGAGTTCCCCGTAGGCAGCAAAGACCATCATCGCAAGGACCATGAGCACAAGGAATGCCAGGTTTGTCGAGATGAGGCACATAACGCTTACGACAAGGATGAACGCGATCTTCGTGAACGGGTGAAGCCGGTGCAGGAACGCATCCTTGTGCACGTACTGGAGGATCTCTGCCATGGTCACGCACCCCCGGAGTCAGAAATGATATGGCCGCTCTCCATGGTAATGATCCGGTCCGCACAATGCTCCGCAATGTCACGGTTATGGGTGATGATGACGATGGTGTGACCCTTCTCCTGGAGTTTTTTAAGAATATTAATGACAAGTAACGCCTCGTACCCGTCAAGACCTGTGGTTGGTTCGTCAAGCACGATGACGTTTGGCTGCATGGCAACAACACAGGCAATCCCGAGCCGCTGGCGCTCTCCCCGCGAGAGCCAGCGCGGGTACAGGGTTGCCGAATCGGTGAGTCCTGCGTCAGCAAGGGTAGCGTCGATGACCGTATCTGCATCTGCAATGGCCAGGTTCTTTACCCCGTACGCGACCTCTTCCCTTACAGTATCGGCAAAGAACATGTGGTCCGGGTTCTGGAAGACAAGACCGGCATCGTGGGCGAGCGCCGCGATGCTGTGGTCTTTGGTATTCTTGCCGTTGACGATGACATCGCCGCTTGTCGGGGAGAGGAGCCGGTTGAAGTGCTTGACGAGCGTGGTCTTGCCCGACCCGTTCTCGCCAACTATGGCGACAAACTCTCCTTTCCTGATGGTAAGGTTGATTCCGGATAATGCCTGAACGTCCCCGTAACAGTGCGTGAGGTTTTCGACCTGGATGACCGGTTCGTTTCCGGCTCCAGCCATGGGATGTTTTTGCACGTTCGAAAAATCCGGAAGCACCATGCCCCGGACATGAATATCTTTAAGAACCTCATCCGGGATACCCTGCGCAGTAATAGCGCCATTCTCCATGATGATGAGCGTATCGACAATTTCCCGGAAATTTTCGAACTTGTGCTCGATCAAAAGGATGGTCTTACCCGACTGCTTGAGGTTCTTTAAAATTTCTGCTATCCGTTTTGTTGCATGCTCGTCCAGCTCGGATGTCGGCTCATCAAGGATGAGGATATCATTGCCCAGCGCAAGTGTTGCAGCAAGGGCTACGCGCTGTTTCTGCCCTCCCGAGAGATGGTGAGGCGACCGGTCCTTAAGTTCCTCAAGGTACGTTGTCCGCATGATCCGGGCAAGCCGGTCCTCGATGACTTCTGGCGTAAGCCCCCGGTGTTCGAGTGCAGAGAGGATCTCCTCTTCAACGGTCGTGAAGATCATCTGGGCTTCAGGATCATCAAAGACGACCCCGACATTCCGGGCAAGGTCCGAGAGGCTCCGGTAATCGGCGACATTTTTCCCATCTACGATAACCGAGCCTTCCTTCTTTCCTCCATAATCATGGTGCAGGACCCCGGATGCTGCAAGGCAGAGCGAGGTCTTCCCGGCCCCCGAAGGGCCGGTAACCATAATGCACCGGCCTTTCGTTAAAGAGAGGGAGATCCGGTGCAGGGCCGGCTGCACCGTGCTGGGATACGTGTAACTGACATCTTTGAGTTCGATCATTCCTGTCCTCTGATAAGCACCCTGCTGGAGGGTTTGTAGAGGAACTGGACGACGATTGCATTAAAAACTGCCGTTACGACAACGATGGGAACAAAGACTGCCACGAATGCCATAATATCGCCCCCATATTTTGGATCGGACAAAACGCTCGCGCCAACAAAGATCATAGCTATTGCTGCAAATGAAAAGCCACTTGCCAGTGTGCTTAAAAATGTTACAAATGCCGGTCCGATTGCAGTTCCTTTTTGAACGGTAATGTATGTTAAAAATTCACAAATTATGCCAATGAGGATCCCAATCGTAATTTTCAATTCAGAATAGCCTCCCATCTCCGGGAAATATTGAGGGAGCGTTACAATGGTTAAATAACTAAATACGAAAACAACCATTGCAAATACGATAATCCCAGATAATAATGGTTTATATTGCATTATTCCAGATTTCATTGAGCTGATTTTCAATGCAATTGCATAAAGCACAAAACAAACCAAGGCACCCACCGGTTCGCTTATAAGATTCCCGGGCGGGAACATCGAACTGGAGATGAGCATCGATAAGGCTCCCGCAACAAGGCCGATACCCAGCGCTTCGAGAAGTTTTGGCCGGATCAGGATGATTGCAAGACAGTAGAACGCAATGATCATGTTCGGCGTGAGCGGCGTATGGAGCATGGCAAGGAAGAATCTGAGAATTGCGCCGATGGCAAGCAGGATTCCGACAATGGCAATATCTTTTGACTTCATGGTAACATCACAACATCATGTAGGGAAGGTGAAAGGGTCGTTTTGTGACTAACTTATACCTTAATGTATAATTTTGTTCATTTGTGTATAAATATGTAATCCTGTTGCCAGATCCTGCCAAAACCGCCTCTGCTGGTATCCATAAGTGCTCATGAGTATCCGGAAGGGGGAACGATACCTGAAATTTCAACCATCAGCTTCATTGCCCGGGCCGGCAATCAGACGTACTAAGGAAACTCCATGGTATTTGCACCGGGCAGCACCAGCATCTATGCGGAATCTCTCGCGCTCCATGCAAAGTACAAGGGAAAACTGGGCATCCGGAAGAAAGTTGCGCTCCGGACCCGCAACGATCTTTCCCGGGTTTACACCCCCGGGGTAAGCGCAGTCTGCCGGGAGATAGCAAAAAATCCCGACCTTGCCTACCGCTATACCCTCAAATCCAATACCATCGCCATCGTCTCGGACGGTTCAGCGGTCCTTGGTCTCGGGAACATCGGGGGCTATGCCGCAATTCCCGTCATGGAAGGAAAAGCGATCCTGTTCAAGGAATTTGCCGGTGTGGACGCGTTTCCCATCTGTTTTGAGAACTACGAGACCGACTTCACCGACCAGGTCCGTAACATTGCCCCGGTCTTTGGCGGCATCAACCTCGAAGACATTGCCGCACCGAAATGTTTTGAGGTGGAAGATGCCCTGCAGGATCTCGGCATTCCGGTCATGCACGATGACCAGCACGGTACCGCGGTGGTTGTCCTTGCGGCACTTCTCAATGCCTGCCGGGTGACAGGCCGGAAATTCTCCGATCTCAACATCGTTGTCTGCGGGGCCGGGGCAGCCGGCTTTGCCATCAGCAGGCTCCTCAAGTGCATCGGGTACGACCCGGCGGTCTGCACCATGGTCAACGAGATCGTTGTCTGTGACACAAAAGGGACCATCTTCCGGGGAAGGCCGGGCCTGTACCGGAACAAGTACAAGTTCATCCTTGCCGAGGAGACCAACCGGCCGGCGCTTGCCGGATCGCTTGCCGATGCCATGATCGGCGCTGATGTGGTTATCGGGGTATCGGGCCCGGGGATCATCACTGAAGCGATGGTCCGGTCCATGGCAGAAAACCCCATCGTCTTTGCCATGGCAAACCCGGTACCGGAGATCCTCCCGGAACTGGCAAAACATGCCGGTGCTGCCATCGTTGGCACCGGCAGGAGCGACTACCCCAACCAGATCAACAACGTGCTCGCGTTCCCGGGCATATTCCGTGGGGCGCTCGATGCCCGGGCAACCCGCATCTCCGATGAGATGAAGGTTGCCGCAGCCCACGCGATCGCCGATTACGTCCAAAAACCCCGGCGCGAGCGCATCCTCCCCAACATCCTTGACAAAGGGGTTACCCGGGCCGTAGCAAAAGCGGTACAAGAAGCGGCAATCCGGAGCGGGTGCAGCCGCACAATTGCGTAATGATCGCGGGAACCTTTTAAAAACAGTAATCCGATTGCCGGAACAGACCCCGCCCGCTGTGTGGGGGGGCATAATCCGGGGTTTTCCTCACCCGTACCCGGTGATCTCGTAATCGATGGCAGTCGAGTTCTTCGCACATTCCTTCCCGTGAAGGAGGACCTCCTCGATCGTCTTTTTTAAAAGAGCCGGGTAGACTGCCCCCACCATCTGCCGGACGGGTTTTTTGGTGCAGAAGAACGAAAACGTGGGCGTGCTCCGGACACCATAGCGTTCCGCCGTCCAGGGATTGGCAACGATATTGATCTTCGCAAACACGACCACGTCCCGGTATTCGCCGGCAAAATTCCGGAAATACGGCTCCATCTGGTGGCAGAAAGCGCAGGTGGGCGAGTAGAACATCACCGCAACCGGCCGGGCTTCGGATTCAACCTCCCGTTCCCAAGTGAGATCTGTCACTTCCACAAGGACCGCCGGGTGTTCTGTTGCAGCAGTTTCCGGGGAGGGCGTCCTGCTATTGCCCCCGGTTGCCGGTTGTTTCTCTTCCATACACGTACCCCGGTTGAGTGATAGGCATATCCCATGCGATATAGTTTGTGCCGGAATCGCTGCCACTTTCACCCCCCGCAGACCGGCCTTTTTTCCCCCCGCGTACAGCAGGGATCCGGTGCTATGCAGATCAGGCTCCGCCCCGGCATCACCCTCCGCGTGGGGACATTCTCGGCAGTCATTGCCCCGGAACACGTGATCACAGCGGCGCTCAACGAGAATCCCGAGCTTGAACGGTTCCTCTTCCTCTTTGTCTGCGGGAACTATTCCCGGCTCATCTCGCATATCGGCAGGACAGCATCCAGCTTCGAAGTCCGCCGCCCGTTCACCGCTGACCAGCTCCTCACTGTGATCCGGGAGGCTGCCCACACCATCATATTCATCGAACATGATCCGTCCCTCTTCGAGACCGCGGAACGGCTTCTCGAACCGGTCGGCTCTGCCCTCAAAGAGGCCGGCCGCGAAGCGCTCGTGGTCCTGTACGCCCCCTCCATGGACCGGCCGTTTGCCGCTCTGGCCCGGCAGGCAGACCGGCTCATCGAGATCGTGAACACCGGCGAACCGGATCCGCGGCAACGTATGGCAGCCGTTCGTTCCGGGCACCGGGCAGATGGCCGGCCGCAGGCACAGACCACGCTTGAGGTGCAGTAAGATGGGGCGGAGTTTTTTGAGCGTCCGGCTTGGTGTCCGCTCCCTTGCAGAACGGTGGGAGCGGGTGTCAGGGAAACTTGACCGGGACAGCCGGGAGCATGCAGTGCGGCTGACCGGGCTTGCCAAAAACCATTCCAGCGAGGCCTTCTTCGGGTGCGACAACCCGCTTGAAGCGATGGTCTTCTCGGCCCTTCTTGAGATCCGCAG
The DNA here is from genome assembly GCA_002839605.1 of Methanomicrobiales archaeon HGW-Methanomicrobiales-3. GTDB lineage: Archaea > Halobacteriota > Methanomicrobia > Methanomicrobiales > Methanospirillaceae > Methanoregula. The sequence continues at coordinate 106,509 of PGYK01000009.1, forward strand.
GAACCAGGGAGAGGAGGATGACGATGTGGGTCCTTGATACCGTGTACCGGGATGGTGTGGATCTCTGGTGCCGCGATGCCAGCGGGACCGTGACCCGGAAGCACTATGCCTATGACCCGCCGTTTTACCTCCACCTGGCAGATCCCTCCGCCCACCACGAGATGCTGGACGTGCTGGAAGCAGAGTTTAAAGCAGAGCCCTGCAGCTTTTTTACGCTCTTTGGAGAACTCGACGGCTTCAGCGTGCACGGGAACCGCCAGCTGGCTGAGCAGATCGAGCAGCAGACCCGGTTCGATGCACGGCTCTTCAACGTGGATGTGCGGCGCGACCAGCAGTTCATGGCAGAGCAGGGCATCTTCCCGTGCGGGGATGACCCCGGATCACGGTTCAGCGCAGATTTTTCCTGCAGCCTGCGCCGGATGGAGATCTGCATCCGGGACGATCCGGCCCGCACACCGCTCTGCACGGAAGTCGAAGTAACCGGCGATTGCACGGAGACGCTGCATGGCCCGGGCCATACCGTTGTTGCGGATCTCTTCGGGCTGGTCGAATCCATCGATCCGGAGGTGATCCTCATGTCCCATGCAGATACCTGGCTTCCGAAGTTCCGGGCATTTTCGGTTGAAAAAGGGTTGACGATGCCGTTCTCCCGGAACGGAAAGTACCGGCAGATGAGTTCCCGGTCCTACTGGAGCTACGGCCGGATGGAGCACAAGGAAGCAGCGCTCATCCCGGACGGGCGGGTGCTCATCGATACCGATGAATCGTTTGTGTACCGCGAAGGGGGGCTTGCCGGGGTCCTGATGGCATCCCGGCTCTCGGGGCTCTCCCCGAACATGGCTGCGCGGTTCACGCCGGGGACGCTCATCAGCAGCTACGAGGTATACGAAGCGGTGAAGCGGGGGATCGTGGTGCCGTTCCGGAAGGCTGACGCGGAGACGGCGCGGAAACTTGCCGATCTGCGGGCCGCGGACCGGGGCGGGATGATGTTCCAGCCAAAACCCGGCATCTACGAAAATGTAAACGAACTTGATTTCACCTCCATGTACCCCTCCATCATCGTCAGGTACAATCTCTCTCCCGAGACACTCGAAAACCCGTCAGCGAAAGGGTTCCTTCCCGCGGTGCTGGCACCGGTGGTCTCCCTTCGCCGCGAGACCAAGGAGAGGAAGCGTACAGAGCCCCGGTATGCCGGTATCGACACGCTGCTCAAGTGGATGCTCGTCACCTGCTTTGGCTACACCGGGTACAAGAACGCCAAATTCGGCAGGATCGAGGTCCACGAAGCCATTACCGCCCGGTCCCGTGATATCCTGATCCAGACAAAAGATCTTGCCGAGTCCATGGGCTTTGTGGTGCTGCACGGCATCGTTGACTGCCTCTGGGTGCAGGGATCGCCCGTTGAGGTACTGCAGCAGCGCATCGGGGACGTAACCGGGCTCCGGGCCGAGAACGAGCATTTCGACTGGATCGTATTCTTGCCGCTCAATGACGGGTTCGGCGCATACAACCGGTATTACGGCCGGCTTTCTGACGGGAGCATGAAAGTGCGGGGAATTGCTGCACGGCGGCATGATGCGCCGGACATTATCCGTTCCATGCAACAGGAGATGCTTGAGGTGATGTGCACGGCAAAAGACACCGGTGAACTTGCCCGGGTCCGGGACAAGGTCCGCAAAATCTACCTTGCGGCCCTGCAGAGACTCCCGCTCGCAGACCCCCGCACACTTGCGATCAGCCGGAGGATCAGCCGCACCCGGTATACTCACCGCTGCCTTGAAGGGGCCGCTGTGCAGGCGTACCGCGATGATGGCGTGGAGGTTGCGCCGGGCATGAAGATCCGCTACATTGTCCGTGATGCCCGCCGGTACCAGGTTGATCCTGAATGGAGAGCGAAAACATTTGATGTCCCCTACTATCGTTCGCTCATGGAGAAGGCCTGGAACGACATCGCATATGCTTTTGGCGGGAGAGTGATGCGCCCCGGATAGGAGGAACACGGAGAAACGGGCATCCCGGGCCCTTTCCCCACTCCGGCCCGGGTTTCGCAGGGCTGACCGTTGTTCCGGCCGGCATCGTCCGTATAACAGGAAACAGGGTGAATGTTTCAATACCCGGTACCGTGTACCACTAGTACGGAAACAAATCCCGCGGAGATTAGATAATGGAGATGAGAATCGGGGGCAGGGAAACCGTATCACCGGATGAACGGTGGATTGACGTTTTGAACCCGGCAACGGGAGAAGTTATCGACAGGGTTCCGGCAGGAACGGCCGATGACCTCGCAAGCGCTGTTGAAGCGGCAGCAGAAGCCGGTACGGGATGGAAGAAGCGGTCCATGCGGGACCGGGGAATGATTTTCTTCCATGCTGCGGCAAAGGTACGCGAACAGCACAAGGCACTCGGCCAGCTTCTGACCATGGAGCAGGGAAAACCCCTCCGCGAGGCAATCGATGAGGTCCGGGGTTTTGCTAATATCCTTGAGTTCTATGCCGGGATCTCGGCACAGGTAGGTGGCGAAGCGGTCCGGCTCGGGACAGCGGGGGACTGCATGGTCATACGCGAACCGCTGGGGGTTTGCGGTGCTATCATCCCGTGGAACATGCCCGTGCTCATCATGGGCTGGAAGGTTGGGCCGGCACTGCTTGCGGGAAACACGATGGTTCTGAAACCCGCCTCTTCGACACCACTGACCAGTCTCCGGCTCGCACAGGTTCTTGATGAGGCCGGCCTTCCCCCCGGGGTCCTCAACGTGGTTACCGGAAGCGGCGAAGAAGTTGGCGAGGCACTTGTCACCCACCCGCAAATAAAGAAGGTCTCGTTTACCGGCAACGGCCTGACCGGCGCCCGGGTACGCGAACTTGCGGCACCCGGAAACAAAGAGCTCATTCTCGAACTGGGGGGGTCAGACCCGATGATCGTCATGGACGATGCCGATATCGGAAAAGCGGTTGAGGGTGCCGTGCGGGGCCGGTTCTACAATGCAGGGCAGACCTGCACCGCGGTGAAGCGTCTCATTGTTCACGAGAAGATTGCCCCCGCGTTCACAAGGTTGCTCAAAGAACGGGTCAGTGCCCTCAATGTCGGTAACGGTCTTGGCCCGAAGACCGATATGGGTCCTCTGGTGAGTGCCGCCCAGCGCGACCGGATCGCAGGTGTCGTGGAGACCGTCCGGGAGCAGGACGATGGGAAGATTGTTACCGGCGGCTGTATCCTGCGGGGAAAGGCGTACGAGAACGGTTTCTTCTACCACCCGACCCTCGTAACGGATGTTGCACCGACAAGCAGTCTCGTGAATGAAGAGATCTTCGGTCCGGTCCTGCCGGTGATGACGGTTGCGAATCCTGACGCGGCAATTGCAGCGGCAAACGCCACGCCGTTCGGTCTTGGGGCTTCGGTCTGGACTAAAGATCTTGCAACAACAAAAAAGGTCTTTGATGAAGTGCACGCCGGCATCGTCTGGGTGAACCGGCACCTCACGGTTCCCCCGGAGATCCCCTTTGGCGGGACCGGGGAGAGCGGGTCCAGCCGGGAAAATGGCCACCATGCCGTGGACCAGTACTCCCGGACAAAGACTCTCTTCCTCGGCTGGTAACTTTTTTTTATCGCCTGACTTTTCTCATCACCGCAACGGCAAGCCCGAGGATGGCTAATCCTGCAGGGACTGGTGATTTGGCCGGAGTGGTAGTCAAAGGCACCGGAATTGTGGTTGCAATGACGGTTGTGGCAAAAGGCGTTATCTCCTGCGTGATAAGGGGTGCAGGGCTTTGTTCCCGGATCATGAATACGGTTGATCCCGTGACATCAACGGTGATGCCTTTGACCGTGACGATGTACTCGTCAGGCTTAAACTCCGATGCATCGACATCGAACGACCAGCGGTTGTTTCCCCCCTGGCCGGGAACAACGGTCGCGGTGCCGGCTGAACCGGAGAACCCGCCATCAGCGGTCTTTCTGGTTGGCTGAAACGAGGATGATGTTATCTCGACCATAAGCTGGTCGCCAGCCGCTAGGTTGGTGGAACCGCTGATGGTGAACCGGTCACCAACCGCATGGTCACCAATGGGATAGATGAGGGCTGATGGCGGGGAGATGAAGAAGGTGTACGTGGTAAACGTGTCATCAACATTCTGGCTGCTGATGGCACTGACAAGCGCATTTGCGCTGGCCGGGCCCTGCAGGCTGCCGGCACCGGACATCGTGTAGATGGTGTTCCCGTCCGCACCCATCTGCCGGTTGATGACCTTGCCGGACGCGGCATCGTAATAGATATCAAACTCTCCGTTCATCATCGGGTGCTGGACAACGACAAAGTACTGGCCCGATGCAAGGTTCAGGGTTTCGGAAGGTTTCAGTTCAAACTCGAACGAGTTGTCGTTGTTGACCGGTATCGTGCTGATATCCAGGTAGTTTTTGCCAATTACCCAGACCTGCAGGCCTTCGCGGGGATGGCCTGTGGCAATACCGCGGAGCGTCACCGGATCGCCATTTGCGATCGTGCCGGTATCGGTTGTGAGTTCGTAGGCAATAACCGGGCCAGCCAAGGCAGAAATCAGAATGCCGATACAGAGGATCTGCAGGGTTCGTGGAACAGGGAAAGATAACGGCATGAATACCACTTCAGGTACGGTAGGTTAGTCAGGGTAAGGGGAAAAACCTGTTTGTTGCGGGAAGGCGGACATTGCCTGACCGGGTCCGGTTATTCAGGGAACCGATGAAAAGAATGAGTGGGAGGAGTAAGCCTCCTTTTGTTTTAGCGGCATTCGGCTATGCGCCAAACCCGGACGGAAACCGGGCGTCCGAATTGTCCTGTTCTGGCTTGCACCCGCAGGGATTCGCCGTTTCACCGTATCCTGTCTGTGAACGCTCAGCGGGTTACTCGCAGGGAAACCCTGCTTCTTGCCTTATGCCGGCTCAACCGCATCATCACTGAAAACAGGCCGTGTCGTTTCTGTGCCATTGCCGTGACTCTCGCCACCCGTACTTGCGTACGGCTGCGTGCCCGGTGGGTGGGGGGACTTTCCTCAGCGACTTTTGAAGTCACCGTCGGCCGCTCTCTCCCTCTCACTCATTATATTGGCCGGCCGGGCAGATAAGCACAGCGGCGGAGGCAGGAACAACACGATTTTACTGACACGGTGATTGCTGCGAATCCGGGTCGATAGAATCATAAAGAACCTGCGCTAAGCACAGTCACAGATAAGGAGATATGATCCATGAACCTGCTCACGTTGCATGATGGCGAACTGCTGCTCCGCATTGCACGCAGTGAGATTGCTGATGCAGTTGCACAGGAACCAAAACCCCTCATCCACCATTTTCCCTTCATGGAGGAGAAACGCGGCATCTTTGTCACGCTGACAAAAGGCGGGCAGCTCCGCGGGTGTATCGGGCTCCCGTACCCGGTCATGCCCCTTGGCGATGCAGTCCGGCAGGCTGCGATATCTGCGGCTCTTGAAGATCCGCGCTTTCCCCCGGTAAGAAAAGATGAACTTACAAAGATCCACCTCGAAGTCACGGTTCTCACCGTTCCGGTTCCGGTTGAAGGGGATCCCGGAGACCGGCCAAATAAGGTTATTGTCGGGAAGCACGGGCTGATCATCCGGGGCCGGGGAACGAGCGGCCTTCTCCTGCCGCAGGTTGCAACCGAATACGGTTGGGATGCAAAAACCTTCCTTGACCAGACCTGCAGGAAGGCCGGACTCGCTGAAGGGAGCTGGCGGGATCCCCGCGTGGAACTCTTAACGTTCGAAGGGCAGATCTTCTCTGAACCGGAATGAGGGCAATCGTTTAACCTGATCGCAGCACATATAAAGCGACAGTTCGGTGCGGCATGGCGATTGCGTTTGAGAGTTTATACAGCGACATTGCGGGCAGGAACGGTAAACTGACCGTGGGAAAAAAGACGATCAAAACCCCCGCGCTCCTGCCGGTCATCAACCCCCACCTCCAGCTCGTGTCCCCAAAAGAGATGCGCCAGATGGGGGTTGAGGCCATCATCACCAATGCCTACATCTTCTCCCAGAGCAAGCAGTTCCGGGACCGGGCCCTTTCTGAGGGACTTCACAAGGTGCTCGATTTCGATGGCGTCATCATGACCGACTCCGGCTCGTTCCAGCTCTCGGTATACGGGCAGGTTTCCATCACGAACACCGAGACCCTCGCCTTCCAGCGCGACATCAAAAGCGACATCTGGGTGCCGCTCGACATCCCCACGTCGCCGGCTTCAGACCGCGAGACCACGGAGCGGGAACTCGGAACAACCATGGAACGCCTCCGGGAGGCAAAAGCAGTCTTCGGGCCTGACGCCCCGCTGGCAGGACCGGTGCAGGGCGGCATCTTTACTGACCTCCGCGAACGGGCAGGGCATGATGTCTCGGCTCTCGGCTTCTCGTTCTGCCCGATCGGCGCAGTCGTCCCCCTCATGGAGAATTACCGGTACCGCGACCTGGTCAGCGTGGTCATGGCAGCAAAACGCACCCTCTCCCCCTCGGCCTGCATTCATCTCTTCGGCGCCGGTCACCCCTCCATGTTTGCGCTTGCAACCGCCATGGGCTGCGACCTCTTCGACTCGGCTGCGTATGCACTCTATGCAAAGGACGGTCGGTACATGACCACGCACGGCAGTTACCGGATCGGCGAACTCATCGATCTTCCCTGCTCGTGTGCCGTCTGCCGGAGCCACACGGCTGAAGAACTCCGCGATGCAAAGGATCGCGAACGCCTCCTTGCCCTCCACAACCTCCACGTAACGCTTGCCGAGATTGCACGGATCCGCCAGGCAATCTTTGACGGGACGCTCTGGGAACTTGTTGACGAGCGCTGCCGGGCGCACCCCCAGCTCCTCGCGGGCTACCGGGCGCTGCTCGCCCATGCACCGGAACTTGCACTGCACGACCGGGTCTCGAAACGCCGGTTCTTCTACCGCGGGGACGAGAGCTGCAAGCGCACCGAAGTTGTCCGGTACCAGCAGCACCTCCCGCAGGTTTCCCTCGGAAAAACGGTCCTTATCGCATTCGAAGGCGGCGAACGCGACGAGTTTGAGACCACGCTCTTCTTCAAACCCCCGTTCGGGCCGTACCCGAAGGAACTGAAAGAGACCTTCCCCATCGGCCCCTGCGAAATCCCGGAATGGGACGACACGATGGTGCGGTGCGGCTGCGAGGGGATCCGGATCCTCATGGAGCGGCACCCGGAAAGCCGGTTCACCGTCTCCTGCCCGGAACGGTGGAATAGTATTGTGCGGGAAATCCTGGGAGATATCGAGGTGCGGAATGACACGGTTTAATATCCGGAAACGGGACGGCCTTGCTCGCACCGGCACTTTTGAGCCGGACATTACACCGGGAATCAAACTTCCCGCAGCCACCGATACCGGAGTTCTCTTTCCCTCCCTTGCCCACGCGTTCAACACGAACATCCCGCTCCCTGCCCCAAAGAGCCTTATTGCACTCTATCCTCCGGCTATCGGAGAGCAGCCGGTCAGCATCCACCCGCAGCGGGAGAATACCGCGGTGAGCGGGGACTGCGTGATGGTTGCCGGGTGGCACACCGCGTTTGCCAATCCCCGGAATTTCGTGGAATGGCTCATCCAGCTCAAGGAAAAGACGCCGGTTGATACCGCATGGTATGCCCCTGCCGCAGCACTCCCGGCAACCGTTGCAATCCTCTGTTACTCCGGTTTTGACCTCTTCGATTACAAGGCCGTAGATCTCCGATCGGCGCAGGGGATCTTCTGCACACCCACAGGAGAGTTCCCAAAGGACGCACTTGAGAGCGGGATCTGTACCTGCCCGGGCTGCCTTGCAAACGATCTCAAGGAGCACAACCGCCATGCCCTCCGGCAGGAGATCGCGCTCGTTGCCCGGTACATCGAACAGGGACAACTCCGCGAACTCGTGGAGTCCCGGTGCCGGATGGTGGCTGATCAGGTTGCCATCCTGCGCCATCTCGACCGGCAGTACCTTGTCCTGGAGCAGGCAAACCCGGTCGGGCGGGCGGGAATCATGCGAGCGAATTCAGCCGAGTCCATGCAGCGGGCCGAGGTGCGCCGGTTTGCCGAGCGCCTCCTCTCCCGGTATCTCCCGCCAAAGAATGCCGATGTCGCCGTGCTCCTCCCCTGTTCGGCAAGAAAGCCCTACTCGCTATCCCAGAGCCACCGCAGGTTCCAGCTGGCAGTCGGGGGCCGGGCCCATGAACTGATCGTGACCTCCCCACTGGGACTTGTTCCCCGGGAACTGGAGACGGTATACCCGGCCATGCACTACGATGTCCCGGTAACCGGTTACTGGGATGCCGAGGAATGCGCTTACATTGCAGACATCATGACGCGCTATTTCAGGCGCCACCCCTACCGGAGGATCATCGCCCACCTTGAAGGTGGGGCGCTCAAAGTCGCGCAGATGGCTGCTGCGGCCTGCGGGATCACCCTGGAATATTCCTGCACGGAACACCCGACCGGTACCGCAGAACTCAATGCCCTCGATGCAGCTCTTGCCGGAGAGCGGAAGGTAAAAGACGACCGGCTCCACGGCATGATCTCATACCAGTTCGGGGCGGATGTAGACACCCGGGGTGTGACCCTCCGTGGCCATTACCCGGAGATCTATTACAGTAAGGGCAAGGCACAGATCTTCTCGATCGACACCACAACCGGTCTCCTCCGCCCCACCTTTGACGGCTGGGCCATGATCCCGGAGGGATACCGCGTCCACATCGACGATTTTATTCCAGAAGGTGATGTCCTCATCCCCGGGGTGACCCGGGCAGACCCGGAGATCCGGGACGGCGACGAGGTGCTCGTGGTCGGATCCAAAGCGATGGCAACCGGAAAAGCTGCGCTTCCTGCAACCGATATGGCCCGGTCACGCCGAGGCGTGGCGGTCCGGGTGCGTAAGATAAAGAAGCTGTAACCCAAATAGCTGCGCTGGAAACAGATCACCATTCATTTATTCCGAATCAGATACTGGAGTGAAACCATTGTTCAGAATTGAAAAATCCGGTCCGCTTGCCGATAAGGTCCATGAGCTGTGGGTGAATGCACCGCATGTTGCCCACCATGCGCAGGCAGGACAGTTTGTCATCTTCAGGATTGACGAGAAAGGAGAACGCATCCCCCTCACCATATCAGCCGTTGACGGGGACGCAATCCGGGTTATCTTCATGACGGTCGGAAAGACCACAACCCATCTTGCCGCCCTGTCCGCAGGCGACCATATCCAGGACATTGCCGGCCCCTTAGGAAAACCAAGCGATATTGAAAAATTCGGGACCTGCGTCCTTGTTGGTGGCGGCGTCGGGACCGCAAGCCTTCCCATCATCGCCCGTGCCTTAAAGACTGCCGGCAACCGGGTCATCGGTATTGTCGGCGCAAGGAATTCTGACCTCATCATCCTCGAAGACGAGATGCGGGGGGCCTGCGATGAATTCCATCTCTCTACTGATGACGGCAGCAAGGGGTTCCACGGCTTTGCCGCAGATCTCCTCAAGCAGACCATGGCCCGCGAGAAGGTGGACGCGGTCTGGATCATCGGCCCGACCATCATGATGAAAGTGACTTCCGAGGTAACACGGCCGGCCGGCATTAAGACCTTCGTCTCCCTCAACCCCGTCATGGTCGATGGCACCGGCATGTGCGGATCCTGCCGGGTGATCGTGAATGGCGAGACGAAGTTCGCCTGCGTGGACGGCCCCGAGTTCGATGGCCACACGGTGGATTTTAACACGCTGATGCAGCGCAGCCGGATGTACCAACCCGAGGAGAAGGTCTCGCTTGAGAAATTCCAGGAGCACCAGTGCAGGTGCGGGGGTAGCCACCATGCATGACCGCAGCATAGAAGAGCGCCTTCGCGATTTTGGTGAAGTCGATTGCGGCATGACTGCTCCTGAAGCAATGGCAGAAGCAGAGTGCTGCCTCCAGTGCAAGAAGCCGCTCTGTGTCAGCGGCTGCCCGGTGAACATCGACATCCCGGCCTTCCTCCGGGAAGTGGCAGCCGGGGATTTCAAGAAAGCGGCTGCCATCATCAAGGAGCAGAATATGCTCCCTGCCATCTGCGGCCGGGTCTGCCCGCAGGAAGTGCAGTGCGAGGGAGAGTGTATCCTTGGCAAAAAGGCAAAACCGATAGCAATCGGCGAACTCGAACGCTTTGTTGCTGACGAAGAGCGGCGGCTGGGCATGGTAACCCCGCAAAAGAAACCGGCAACCGGCCGGCGCGTAGCCGTGGTTGGTGCCGGTCCTGCCGGACTTACGGCATCCGCTGAGCTCGCCCGGATGGGCTACCATGTCACGCTCTTTGAGTCGCTCCACGCGGCTGGCGGGGTGCTGGTGTACGGCATCCCCTCGTTCCGGCTCCCCAAGGAGATCGTCAAAGCCGAGATCGATGCGGTGCTTTCCCTCGGGGTCGAGCTCAGGCTCAACCACCTTGTCGGGCGCAGCGTGACAACGCAGGAACTGCTCAGTTACGATGCAATCTTCCTCGGGACCGGCGCCGGCCTCCCGTACTTCATGGGACTGCCGGGCGAGAACCTGCCGGGCGTGTACTCGGCCAACGAGTTCTTAACCCGGGTGAACCTGATGCGGGCCGACCGGTTCCCGGTCTTTGATACCCCCATCAAACGCGGGAGCCGCGTCGTGGTTGCCGGCGGCGGCAATGTGGCTATGGATGCAGCCCGGGTTGCACGAAGGCTTGGCGGGAAAGTAACCCTCATCTACCGCCGGCGCGAGGAGGACCTGCCGGCACGTATTGCGGAAGTTTCCCGCGCAAAGGAGGAAGGAATCGAGTTTGTGATGTGCGCAAACCCGGTGAAGATCCTTGGAGACCAGGCAATGACCGGTGTTGAATGCATAAAGATGGCAATGTGTGACCTGGATGCCTCCGGCAGGCCGGAACCCAAGGAAGTCGAAGGGAGCCATTTCACCATCGATGCCGATGTCTTTATCGCCGCTATCGGCCAGGGGCCAAATCCGCTCCTGATTGGCGAACTCCCCGAACTGAAACGGGGCCGGCGCGGCAATGTTATTGTTGACGAGAACGGCCGGACATCGATGCGCAAGGTCTTTGCCGGGGGCGATGTCGCAACCGGGGCCGCAACCGTCATTCTCGCCATGGGTGCAGCCAAGACTGCGGCCCGTGCCATTGACCGGATGCTCCGCGAAGAGTGAAGGGGAGGAATCCCTTTTTTGTTGGGGTGGATTTCCCCATTTTTTGTTCTTGGGGAACTGGCGGGAGTGAAGGCACTGCCCTTAAGAGTTGAAAACGGCAATTAGAGTGTAGAGCTGCTTTAAACTGCCGCGAGGTGTCCAAATGGGTGAGGCGGAGTATATCGTTTGGAAGTAGAGATTTTCTCAACTCCTATCAATTATCCGAAAAACTGCTCTGTTGAAAATCTTTGAAGCGATGATGGGGGCTGATGCCCCCATACCCCCATTACGATGCTCTGCCGCCGCCCCGCAGGGCGCCCCGCGGCGGCTTCAATTTCTGTTTTGTGAAAATAATTCCTTGTAGGATTGTCCCGTACAGGTAATCCGGAGGCATCGCATGCGCCATAAGCCCCCATCGGGGGCAGGGATGGCAAGAAGGGGGGGGAACAATTATCCGGAAGGAGGATCTCTAACGAGCACGAAAAACAACCATCTTTTGTTGACAGACATTCAGCAACCTCTTATGCTCCCGGGTGTTCACCCTTCGTACTCAGCCACAACGTAAAACCATCCTTCCATAAGCGATGATGACGCAGTATGGGCAACCGCTCCCTTTTTTTATCCTGATAACCTCGACCCTCCTTCGCGGTTCACCCATCATTTCCAGATATGGATCAATCGTTTATTCTCTCCAATGAAATATCAATGAACCATAACTCACCGGTCCATGCCATTTTTACTTGTCACTATCTCCAGCATCGTCCCCCTCATCCCAAAAGAAATAAACCCGATCCTTTGCAATGAAACTGTGTATGGCATTCTGCACCTCGTGCGGCGAGGAACTCCCGCCCGGCTCAAAATTCTGCGAGAACTGCGGTGCACCGGTGGAACAAACATCTGCACCGGCCAGTCCCCCCGCCCCTGTGCCCGAACCGGCCGTACCTCCGGCGATGGAGCCCGTACCGGTCCGGCAGCCGCTGGTACAAGCACCCCCGCCCAAAAAGCCGGTGCCGGCAATGATGATCATCGGGATTCTTGTCGTGCTCGCTCTTGTTGCCGCTGCCGTATGGTTTGTCGGCCTGCCCGCGCTGCAAAAGATGCAGGACTCCTCTGCGCCTGCAACTCCGGAAGCAACACCGGTTGCAACCCAGGTCAAAACCCAAACCACCCTGCCTGCCGAGACCCCGGTCCCGTGGGTGACGCCAACCGTTACGGTCCGGAAACTGGATCCCCGGTACGAGGAGTATTATGACGAGATATATTCCCTTGACCAGTCCTTTTCGTATGGCCAGAAAGAGACGTTTGCCCACGACCTCACCACCCCGCCGCTCTTCATCAAGTACAACCTGACACCGGACATGATAACGAGGGAGAAGGTCATCAACATCGGTCTCTCGACTGAAGAGACCATCCTGATCACGTACGCGAATCCCAATGCCTGGTTTGAGATACAAGTCATCGATGCCGGCAACGGTGCAGTAGTTGCGGCAAAGGGCTATGGCAAAGACTATTCGGATATGACAAAAAGCGAGTTCATGGTCAGGAATCCCGGAAATTACCGAATCGAGATGTCAGGCAGTTTTGTTTCGGCCGATATCAGCATCATGCAAGGGAAGAGCTGATTTTTTTCACTCCTAATAGATGGGGGGGCAGAATGCCCCCATAGCCCGGAAACGATAAAATGCGTCACCCTCGGACGTTTTACACCCCGCGCCGGTTCGAAACGGGAGAAAGGATCCTAACCTATTTTTCAAACTTTTCCGGGAAAACGCACGTTCAGGTGCGTTTCTGAGAAGCCCCTTTTTATTCCCCGGACTGCGAATCAATGAGATCAACGATAAGTTTCCTGCCGAAGATCTTCTCGAATGCCTTCTTCTCGCTCTCGATTCCCCAGATCTCCAGCTGGCAGTCGCCCCGGGCAATGATCTCGAGATGGACATTCTCGTTGTCCGCGGAACTGAACCGGACATGTTGGATAAGCGCGGTGTGGCTCCGGTCCAGCGTCTCGCCAAACCGCACAAAAGTGGCAAGAACCGGCAGCGCCTCGCGCTCCCGCGGGCCGAGTTCGTCCATACCGGGGTCGTTCTTACGGGGCGCCTTTTTCCGGTGGAACCGGGCGATCATGGCCATGAAGGCGATCTCCGTCTCGTTAAATCCGAGCAGTTCAGAGTTCCTGATGATATAATACGAGTGCGAATGGTGGTTGCTGTACGAGATGAACGACCCGATATCGTGGAGGAATGTTCCGTATTCCAACAGTTCGCGTTCCTTTGCCCCGTACGGGTGGAGCGAGAGACCGAGCGCCGAGTCAAAAAGTTCAAGGACAAGGGCCGTCACGGTCCGGGCATGAACCTCATTGATCCCGCAGGACCGGCCCAGCTGGAGAACGCTGCGCTGGCGGGGCGAGAGTTCGCCAGGGAGCGGAAAGGCATCCATCCGCGAGAGGTAATCGACTAAAAGGCCGTCCTGCAACCCCCGGCCGGTCACGGCAATGGTATCGATCCCGAGCTCCTGCATGAACACATCGAGTATCGCAGCTCCCGGGATGATAATATCAGCCCGCTCGGGGTTGATGCCGGGAATCTTCCGGCGCTCTTCGATGGAGAGGGAACAGAGGAGATCGATTACCCGGCGGAGATCCGCTGAACTCAGGGTGAGATCTTTTTCCTCGGTCCGCGGGGGCAGGGCTTTTTGAGCAATCTCGGCAAGGTTCATGATGGTGCCGGAACTGCCGACAGCACAGTCGATCTTCTCTTTTGAGATCTTCTTTGCAGATCGGCCGATAGCTTCTCTCACATGATTCTGGATCTTCCGGTACTGCCCGGCAGATACCGGGCCATTGCATGACCCGGTACCATACAGGCTTGCGAGCCGGATGGCCCCGAGCCGGAAACTATGGAGGTAACGGTAATTTTTCTCGTCCCCGACCGCAACCTCCGTGCTGCCGCCACCGATATCGATAAAAAAGGTGGTCCGGCCGGGAAGGTGAATACCGCTTGCCACGCCAAGATAGATGAGCCGGGCCTCCTCCTGGCCGGAGATGACCCGGACATCGAGCATTGCCTCCTGCCGCAGGAGATGGAGAATGTCGTGCTGGTTGACTGCATCCCGCATGGCAGAGGTGGCAACGGCAACAAACTCCTCCGTGCCAAAACTGCGGGCAAGCTCATGAAACTTTTTACAGACCATGACGAGCCGGTCGCCTGCTTCAGGCCGGATAATTTCATCCTCAAATTCCCCTTCGCCAAGCCGCACCTGCTGCTTCTGCCGGGAGAGGATGGTGTAGGAGTGGTTGGGATTGAGCCGGACAACCAGGAGGCGCACCGAGTTGGTGCCGATATCGATGAAGCTGACTATCCGGCCGTCAGGATTTGCGACGGGTGGTGCGGTCATCGGATCACCAGTTCTCTCCCAAACGCCACGATAAAGAGGTCGGCCTTGCTCCGGGCATGGTCCTTCTCAACGGAAGCATCGGCCTCTGCAATCACATCGCAGGAAACTGAGTCCGGTCCGATGACGCAGTGGACTTCCAGAACCGTACCCCGGTGCTCGTAGTCCAGACCGTCCGCCACCCGCAGGAGTGCGGAAAGGGCAAGCGCTTTTTCCTGGTACCGTTGTGAGATGATGCGGTAGAGCGGGTGATCCGCAGGCGATCTTTTGCCCCGGTGGGAGAAGGCAGCAAGTGCAATGACCGCCCGCTCTTCGATGTCGAGCGGCAGGGTTTCAGCGACAATGATAATCCGGGCACTCCGTTCATGGTGCTTTCTCCTCCCGCCTTTCCAGCCGGTATCGTGCAGCAGTGCGGCGCATTCGAGCAGGAGCCGGTCCCGGGCTGGGAGGTGGTGGAACGGCCGGGTGGCATCGAAGATCATGAGGGCGAGCCGGGTCACGTGCCGTTCATGGGCGAGAAGTTCCGGCGCCATGGCAGCAACCGGTTCTGCCGCTTCCCTGATTTCAGCAACAGGGCAGGTACCCGCCGGGACAAAACGCTGCCGGCGACCGCTGAGCAGGGTTGACCGGAGTTCGTCCCAGGTGCCGCTTCGGAACTGTGATTCCCAGTACCGCACGAAACGGCGGTGGAGAAGGATTCGGGCCTTCTCCCGGTCCTGCAGGAAAACTTTGAGGCTTGCAAGCGTTGCCGTATCCGGGCGTTTCTCCTCGTTTTCAGAACGGAACCGTCCGCGTTCTTTTAAGAGAGTACGGGTGATTGTATCGATCCAGACATCGCAGTCGTGCAAATCCCCTAAGATCTCCTGGATCATCTTGACCCGGGCATGCGGTTTTGCCAGACCGCGGCGGTATACGGGACCATAGATCTCCATCGTGTACCGGAGTTTTTTTGCCGCAATCCGGGTTGCATGGTGCTCGGCAACGGCGTCCGGGTGGCTCACCCAGGGCTCGTACGAGAGCAGGGTAAAAAGCCGCGACTCGATCCGGGTTGCCGCAAGCGTGGGGATCCCGTACGCGAGTGCCTGCCGGGGAATACGGCGGTCGCCGGAAGCAAGAAGGGCAAAGGTTTTTTGCATATCCGCAACGACTCCGCTCTTCTCTAATGAATCGAGCGCCGAGAGAACCCGCTGCTGGTACCGTTCGCGACGGCTTCGGAGGTCCAGGAGAAGGTACCGCACGGCCGGCGCAACCGGGGGTTCGGAACCATCCTTGCCGTGCCGCTTCTTCCATGCAGCCATCTGCTTTTTCTGGTATTTCTGGAGAAATGCGATCTGGACATCCGCGTCCCGGGCTTCCCCGAGAGCGCGGGTGATTCCGGCAATCGCAGCCATCCAGCGGCCATAGGATTTTTGGGAAAAGCAGGGCCGGAAGACCGGCAGGGCTGCCCGGAGCCTCCGCGAGGCAACCCGCATCCGGTGAATATACTCGATATCATCCGATACCCGGACCCCGTCGATCTCCTGCGCAAATGCTTCAAGGAGCGGGGGGAGGCGCCGGACCATGAACCAGTTAAGGCCGGTGGTACCGGCCCCGGGATTATTGGGGGGCATCGTGCCAGATTCCCCGATGTTCAACCAGCCAGTCCTGGGCGTTGATACGCTCTTTTGCCAACCCGGGATCGTACCGGGAGTAGGTCCCGTCCGCGTTCAGGATGCGGATCTTCACGTTGTCATTGAGCTGCATGGGCAGGATCGAGCCGATGATCGCGGTACGGGTTGCAGGGTCCTCTACGGGGAAGAGGATCTCCACCCGCTTGTCAAGATTCCGGGGCATGAGGTCGGCGCTTCCCAGGTACACCTCCTCGCTGCCGCCATTCCGGAAATAATAGATCCGGGCATGTTCGAGAAAGCGGCCGACAATCGACGTGACCGTGATATTTTCAGAAAAACCCGGAACCTGCGGGCGCAGGCAGCAGATCCCCCGTACCTGGAGATCGATCTTTACCCCGGCCCGGGATGCTTCGTACAGGGCCGTGATGCACTCCGGGTCCACGAGCGCGTTCATCTTGAAGATGAGGTGCCCGTCGCCATGCTCTTTCTGGCGAAGAACCTCCCGTTCGATGAACTCCAGCATCTTCCGCCGCATGGTGATGGGCGCGACAAGGAGCTTGTGGTAGGACTCGATCCGGGCATACCCGGTCAGGAAGTTGAAGAGGTGGGAGACATCATCCCCGATCAACCTGTCACAGGTTAAAAGCCCGAAGTCCGTGTAGATGCGGGAGGTACTTGAGTTGTAATTGCCGGTCCCGAGATGCATGTAGCGCCGGATCCCGCCCTTCTCCCGCCGGACGACCATGCAGAGCTTGGCATGGACTTTTAAGCCGACAACCCCGTACACCACGTGAACTCCCTCGCGTTCCAGTGCCCGGGCCCAGCCGATGTTGTTCTCCTCATCAAACCGGGCTTTGAGCTCGATGAGTGCAGCAACCGCTTTCCCGTTCTCCCTCGCTTCCATGAGAGCGTTCACAATGGGCGAGTTCGGGCCCACGCGGTAGAGGGTGATCTTGATGGCGAGCACGTCCGGGTCATGGGCAGCCTGGCGGATAAAGTTCACCACGGGGGTGAAACTGTCATAGGGCTGGTAAAGAAGGATATCATGGTGGCGGATGGCCGCAAAGATGTCCCGGCCTTCCGAGAGTTCGGCAGGGATCGAGGGCTGGAACGGCATGTCCTTGAGATCGGGCCGGTCAAGGCTCATCAGCTGCATGAGATCGGCCATGCCGACCGGGTGGGCCACCCGGTAGATCATGCCCGCCGTTACCCCGAGTTTCTTCTCGAGCATGTGGCAGATGCCGTCATGCATGGAGCAGTCGATCTCGATCCGCACCGGTTTTCCCCGGGCCCGCTGCTCCATGATCTCCTCGACCGTGGTCAGGAGATCGGATGCTTCATCCACCTCGATCTCAAGGTCGGCGTCACGCGTTATCCGGAACGGGAACGTGGCAATGACTTCGAGGCCCGGGAAGAGCATGCTGACATTGGCAGCGATGATATCTTCTAAGAAGATGAGGTGGACTTCCTGGTCGTCTTTTGCTGCAGTTCCGTCCGGTCCCGGGAGCCGGACGAGCCGGGAGAAGAGGTTGGTTGGGACCTTGACCCGTGCAAAGAATTCCTTTTTGTTGTGGTCGCGTACAATGATGGCGAGATTGAGCGAGAGGTTGGAGATGAACGGGAACGGGTGCGAACTGTCGAACGCAAGCGGGGTTAAGACCGGAAAAATCTCGTCAGAGAAGAAAGTGTCCATGGCCGCTTTCTGCGGGGGGGTGAGATCCGGATACCCGTGGAGATGGATACCGGCCTCTGCCATCCGGGGCAAAAGTTCCTCATGCCAGCATTCGTTCTGGGTGACGAGATCGGGCAGGAGCATCCGGTGGATGGCTTCGAGCTGCTGGGAGGGAGTCATGCCATCCGGAGGTGATTTGAGCACGCCCTTGGACAACTGGCGCTGGAGACCCGAGACCCGGATCATGAAGAACTCGTCTAAATTATTGGCAAAGATTGCAAGGAACTTGACACGTTCGAGGAGCGGGTGGCTCGTATCAAGGGCTTCGTCAAGTACATGGCGGTTGAACCGGATCCAGCTCAGTTCCCGGTTGATGTAGAGCGAGGGATTTTCTGCCAGCACCTGCGTGGTATTCATGGTCATTGCCCCGAAGGAGATTTTTGCAGGCAATCGTTCTGCCTGCGGCTTCCCGTACAACTCATGGGTATATGATTACATAAAATCTCTGCTGTACCCGCGCATTTTGCCAAAATACCGGCATGAGCCGGAATTTTTTATTCTGGTGAAACCGTTTCAGAAACGCTTCGTGGAATTTGTGAAGGTGACCCCCCCTCTTCCCCAAGGCGAGATTTCCCAAGGGAGCAAGCACCCTTGACCCCCGGTTTCAATCATCCATTTTCTGGTGTCCTTTAATGGCCTGCTCAACAAAGGCGAGGGTCGATGAAACCCCGACCGCCCGTGGCTCCATCGTGATCGAATCCAGATGGGAGTGAGGATATCGCATGAGAAACGGAATTTCCAGAAGAAAAGATGATGGGGGCTGATGCCCCCATGCCCCCGGTTGCGATTGCTGCCGCCGACCAAAAAGGGCGCCCCACGGCGGCTTTCATAACCATTTTTCTGCTCTGCAGAAATCATTCCCACAGTGTCATTTTGTGGAGTTGTGAGAGTGACCCCCTCTCTCCTCCAGTGGGGGAGGCACCCCAAGGGGGCAAGCTCCCTTGACCCCCGGTTCTATCATTTAGTTTCAGGCGCCCATTTACGGCCTGCTCCACGGGGCGAGGGTCGATGAGACCCCGAGCGCCCGTGGTTCCATC
>PGYK01000016.1 GCA_002839605.1 Methanomicrobiales archaeon HGW-Methanomicrobiales-3
AGTTCCAACAATGGATGATTAGAATGTGCTGAATCGGGCCCAATCATCAACCAATAATACAGCAATCCCCTACCATCCCCCTCTTTTCCAAACAAAAACCGTTCGGAAGGCCCCAAGGAAAATATATAGGCGCCTCTTGCAGTCGTAATAATTGGGGACGTGTATAGGTGTCAGGGGCATTTTTGCAAGGTAAAAGAGAAAAAAGGGGTTGGGGTTAAGCATCCTCATCAAAGATGCCGGGAAAGTGTTTCTCGCAGGTTTGTCGCTCATCGTCGGATAACCGGCCGTGCCCGGCATCCGATGCTTTACACAGGATAAACTCCTGGGCTTCATCTTCCGTGATAAGGGCATACTCATCTTCCGTGCCCTGCCACATCGACCACGAATAGGTGTAGTAATACCAGGTGCCGGACCGGGCCTTGTGTGCATAGAGATCAACCCCGGCAGTGTACCGGGTGCCGGTGTTCGGCGGGTTGTTGGGGGCGTCGTATAGCTGTTCATCAGTGGATCGGTTTATCACCACTTTCTTTCCTTCGGGCGTCATCAAAACGATTGACATTTTGGCTACTCCGTTTCCCACATCAATGTGCGGGTAATGGTTGCTTTGGTAAACAAAGTTAAAATAGTTTACTAAGTTAAATTAGGCTATTATGGTACAAACGGCAAATACCCCGGAAATGGCAGAACCAACCAAGATGATTAAGATCTCCGTGAAATCATACGACAGATTGAAAAAATTTGGTTATGCCGGCGAGAGCATCAACACGGCGTTAGAACGCGCGTTAGATCTCGCTGAAAAAAATAAGAAGGAACATTGATTTTTTGGATATGATTTTGAAGAGATAATAAACAAAGAGTTTTTATATAGTCCCGTTCCTCTCCTTATATACTCTAAAAAACGAAACCTGAAGGGAGAAAAACCCTGAGGCTTCAAAAAACACACTTAAACATCGTAACCATTAGGTGATAATAAATATGAAGGTCAGACCAGAGGACTCCCTCAAGATTGAAAATATCGTTGCCTCCGCTAAAGTGACCGATTATCTGGATCTTCCCGTGCTGGCATCCAAGATCAAGGATGCCGAATACAACAAGAAGCGCTTCCCGGGTGTTGTTCTTCGCATGCAGGACCCGAAGATCGCCGCACTTGTTTTTGGATCCGGAAAAGTGGTCCTTACCGGTGCAAAAAGCATTGACAGCCTGAGTAAGGGGCTCAATATTCTTGGAGGTCTCCTGCGCAAACAGGGTATTGATATCCCAAAGAAACTCGATTACAAGATCCAGAATATTGTTACATCGGCAGATTTGGCAACAGCCATCAATCTCAACAAGATTGCCGTTGGGTTCAACCTCGACCGGATCGAGTATGAACCCGAGCAGTTCCCCGGGCTCGTGTACCGGCTTGACAACCCGAAAGTCGTGGTTCTTCTCTTTGGATCCGGCAAGCTGATCATCACGGGAGGCAAGGAGCCGGAGGATGCCAGGAAGGCCGTTGTCAAGATCCTTTCCGACCTGCGCAGCCTGGGACTCCTTTAGATACTTTTTTCGTGTTTTTCTGAAAGATCCGGATAAAAAAAATACTGCTATATATGCTGTGTGCCCATTGCACGGCAATACGAGATACTATATATACTTACGTGCCATAATTGTAGGATATAGCGAATTGAAAATAATGTGGATGTGATGTATGAGAACCGAGAACGTTATGTATTTCACTGAGAAGGAAGAGGAATTCGCAAACCTTCTTATCGAGATTGGGACGAAGCGGAACGTGGCAAAAGTACTGGTGTTTTTAGCAAACACTCCTGAAGCAACCTCCCGTGCCATCGAGCGCGGAACCGATCTCCGCCAGCCCGAAGTCAGTATCGCAATGCGGTACCTCATTGACCAGAACTGGATCAACAGCCGCGAGAGCAAGGCGGAGAGCAAGGGCCGGCCGGTCAAGATCTACGAGCTCGCAAAACCGATCCACGAGATCATGGACAGCATCGAGAAAGAGAAGAAGAAAGAGGCGAACAACCAGCTCGCCCTTGTCCAGAAGTTACGTGACTATATCCGGTGAAGCAATCACCGTACACTTTTTTATCCCCCCGACAATCACGGTGGTCTTTTTTGTAAACCCGCAGAAGAGCCCGCTTTCGACAACCCCCGGGATTGCCGCAATGGCTGCTTCGAGTTTTTCGGGATTTTTGATTGCTGAAAATTTACAGTCAACCACAAAATTTCCATTGTCCGTGATTACCGGCCCGTCCTTTTTCACTGCCTCGCGGATGACAGGCTCGCACTCCAGCTCGCGCAGCTGCGCCATGACCGGCATGATGGCAAAGGGCAGGACTTCGACCGGTACCTGCGCATTCAGGTTCTTCACCATTTTCTGTTCATCTACAACTACGATGAACTGCCGTGCCGCTCCTGCCACGCACTTCTCCCGCAGGTGTGCTGCTCCCCGCCCCTTGATGAGCCGGAGTTTTGGGTCAACTTCATCTGCACCGTCAACCGCAACATCGATGACCGGGTGGTCATCAAGGGTGGTGAGGGGAATACCTGCCTCCCGCGCCCGGATGGCCGTCTGGAACGATGTCGGGATACCCGAAACCTGCATGCCGTCGCGGACACGTTCGGCAAGCCGTTCGATCAGGTAATACACGGTCGAGCCGGTACCGAGCCCGACCACCATGCCGTCCTGTATCATATCTGCGGCTTTGAAGCCGGCCGCACGCTTCGCCGCGATGAGATCCTGTGCCTTCTGGTCCATTACCGGAATAATTCGCTGTACCGGTATAATTAAGGTGGTGATCGGCATGCGCAGGGAAAAGAGGGTCCCAGTAGTTCACGGTTTTTTGGGGGGGTCGGACAGGGGCTGGCTGGTTGATGAGGGCCGCGATGGTGAAAAAACTCCAGGAGAATTGTACGAATGCAGCACCTCTGCTTTCAGTCCGTAAAAGCCGCGACACTACGCCGTATTGTTACCCTCTTTACCAACAGAAGTGATGTCCCAAGCCAGAACCGGATGCCGGATTTTTCTTTGCATGGATGCAGGAGTCCGGTAAAAAAATCCATGATGTCCCCTGCCCGACCCCCCTTTTCACACCAGTCAAAAATATCATGATTTCCTGTGGAAATTCCGACGAATTTTTTCCTGTTTTTCCTCCACAGGAACCCGAGGGGGGTCGGGCAGGGGACACGATCGAATCGACCGGTCGATCGCGATTGAAAATGTTATTGAGAACTACTGAGTCCTGTAAAAAGGAGATCAGCGGAACATCTTTTTCATTGCATCGCAGGCCTTGTAAGAGGTGCAGTCCAGCGTTATGGGGGTTATCGACACATTCCCTTTGCGTATCGCGTGCACATCGGTCCCTTCTTCGGCATCCTCAACAAGAGGCCCGTTGATCCAGAAATATGGCCGGCCGCGGGGATCCAGGCGTTTTTCGACACCCGTGTGGAAGAGCTTGTGGGCAAGCCTTGTTACCTCATACCCTCCTTTCACGGCAGAGGGAATGTTGACATTAATGACATCGGTGTCTTTGTCGAATCCCTGCGCGAGTACGCGCTCCGCAACATCCCTGACAACCTTTTTAGCAGCATCGAAACTGTGGGCAAGGGTACGGGGATCGTCGAACTTGTCGCCCTGGTCTTCTACCTGGAGGCTGAACGCGATCCCTTTTGTCCCCTGGTTCGATCCTTCGAGTGCTGCGCCGACCGTTCCGGAGGTCATGATGGATTCGGTGGAGAGGTTCTCGCCAATATTGATCCCGCTCACGATCATCGCCGGTTTCAGGTTCAGGGAGTAGAGACCGATGATGACGGCATCAGTGGGTTTTCCTGCTACCGCCCAGGCTTTGTTGCCGTTCATGACAACCTGCGTTGCCCGGAGGGGCTCAAAGATGGAGATCGACCGGCCAACCGCGCTCTGCTGGCTTGCCGGAGCAACTACGGTCACGTCCGCTATGGGTGTCAGGGCATCGTACGCGGCCCAGAGCCCGATGGAACTCACGCCGTCATCATTGGTCAGCAGGATCGAGGGTTTCATGTGCATCATCTATTGGCGCTGCGCCACAAAAAGTACCTGATCGGATAGGGTAATTTTCCATGGCAGCATACACTCAATGGATGAAGGTGCTGCTCGCGGAGTACACGACCGCCCATGATCCATCCCTTGCCAATGAGGGCAGGGCGATGCTTGATGTGCTGACAAAAAGTTTCGAACGCTGCGGATACGACGTTGTTCTCCCGGGAACGGGAGATTTCGGAAGTGAGATTGAACGGCTCGCACCCGCATGCGACATGGGCCTTGTCATCGCTCCCGACCACCTGCTCTCGAATTACACCATGATACTCGAGGGGCAGACGCACAACCTTGGCTGCGGGTTCATGACGGTTGCGGTCTGCGCCAATAAGGTCAGGACCCGGAAGATCTTAATCCAGAACGGTATTCCGGTTCCCGGGGAGGCCGGTTCCGGTAAAAAAGTGATCAAACCGGTCCGGGGCTGCGGCGCACTGGGTGTCCGGCTGTCTGATGGCGAACCCGGTAACGGGGAGTTTGCCGAACAGTATATTGAGGGTGAGAACTACTCGGTGAGTATTATCCCGAACCGGGTCATTGGGGATGCCTGCCAGTATTATACCGGAAATCCACCGGCAGTCCTTGCCGTGAACCGGCAGCAGATCGAGATCGGGCCGGATGGGATCTTCCGGTATCTTGGGGGCGAGACACCTGTACACCCGGACAACGAGAAAGAGATCATCACAACCGCCCTCAGGGCAGCAGAAGTTCTTGGTTGCCAGGGATACTGCGGGGTGGATGTGGTAGCCGGGGACAAACCGTATGTCGTGGATGTGAATCCCCGGATCACGACAAGCCTTGTCGGGATCGCAGCCTGCATGGATGAAGAGATCGCCGATATCCTGGTTGCTGCGTCAAAAGGGCAGGGCCCGGCGGAAGTGCACCTGAAGGGCCGGGTAAAGTTCGATACTGACGGGAAGGTCACGCCGGCATGATCGGGATCGATGTCGGGGGAGCAAACCTCAAGGTAGTCGATGATACCGGCGCTCATATCCATTACTGTCCGCTCTGGGAACAGGCCCCAATAACCGGGATCCTCGAGCCGTATGCACAGGGCGATTGCAATGCAGCCGTAGTGATGAGCGGGGAGCTTGCGGACTGTTTCCATGATAAGATGCAGGGAATCTCATTTATCGTGAATGCCGTAAAAAAAGCGTTCCCGAAAGCCCGGTTCTATGGGACAGACGGATCCTTCCATGACGGGGCGGTTCCCGGACTCGCGGCAGCAAACTGGCTGGCTTCTGCGGACTATCTCCGCTCCCGCCACCCCGCTGCCGTCCTCCTCGATATCGGGAGCACGACTGCCGATATCATCCCCCTCGCCCGCTTTACTGACCTCCTGGGGCTGACCGACACCCGGCGCCTTCAGAAGGGATACCTCCTCTATACCGGCATGCTCCGGACAAGCATCCCGACGCTCATCCGGTCCGTGAACCTCAACGGCATCGAAACGCCGGTCTCCACGGAATATTTCGCCGCAAGTGCCGATGCGCATCTCGTGCTGGGTCATATCGGGCCGGAAGACTATACCTGCGACACACCGGATCGCAAGGAGAAGTCGATTCCTGCGTCCCTGCGCCGGCTTGCCCGCGTGGTCTGCGCGGATCTCGAAGAGATTGGGGAAGAGGGTGCAACTGATATTGCCCGTCAGTTCTGGGAAGTCCAGCGGGCACGTGTCTGCGATCAGGTCAAAAAAGTCTCAAACGAGACCGGTACCCGGAAAATCATCGTTGCCGGGACGGGTGCCTCTCTCTTTGCCCGCGAACTCGGGGGCATCGATCTGACTGAAGAACTCGGGCATTATGCGGATGCCCTCCCTGCCTTTGCCGTGCGGGAAGTGGCAGCAGGCACACGTGCGCTATCAGAATCGGATCATTGAAGTTGCCAGTGGAGGGAGTGGTGATACGGTGCTCTCTTGCGGGCACCTGGCCGTAACTGACTGAATGTTCTCTGAGGGTGAGCCTGCGAAATTTCGTATCTCTTCATTCTCTGGTGCAGCGATGCTGCATCCCGATGCGGGAAGGGCAGAAGGGAAATTGCAGGCATTTAGTACATCTGCGCCATCGATTCGTCCCCCGTTTGGAGCAAGGGCAAAAAGGCTGGAAAGCATCAGAACCGAAGACGGCAGTCGCATGCCAAAGATATCGGTTATCGGAATCTCCGGTATTGCCCTGCCAGAATAATTCTTCCAGCTCGTGCGGTCAACACGGATTCCCAGCGCATCGATGTGCCGGGCTGCACGGCTCTCGGGCATGGTTGCAGAAAGGCAGAAGAAGAGGTCAACCACAAGGCTGCCAATCCGCGTACCCGGATAAAATGGTTCATCCGCATTACAGAGTTTTTTGCAGTTCCTGCAGGTGAACCGTTTTATCCTGACCGTGATTGTCCGCTCCCTGTCGCCGTCCCTGATCACGGCATACTTCTTTGTGCGGGTATCGTACCCCTGCACCCGCCCCCCGCACACGGGGCATGCTGCAAGGTGAGTGAATTCAGTACCATCAAGAGAGCAGATCGCGGACTGGACGATATCGATAACCATTGGCGGGATGCGGGGAGGTCGCATGGTGGGATCAACTCAGGTGGGTATTTTCCAGGAAGATGTGCTGTGCACTTGTGCTGTGCACTTGTCAGACAATCACCCTTTTTGTCTGCCCTCTATAAAAACCCACCGAAAATCATCAGAATACGACAGCGGGGTGAATGGAACTGATGATCCAACGGAAAATGAATTGTGTCAATGCTGGTATCCGGTATTCAGTGTGAAGCGCCTGACCTCCTTTTTGAGAATGGGAGAAAAATGAGAAAAAATGAGTGGAAAAGAACCAATCCGCTCGTTTACCACACCTCGGGAAAGGCCATGTTCGTGTAGATATCCTCAAGCCTGGCTTTATGCGACCTCTCCATGTTGGCAAGCTGGGAAAAGAGGAACTGCTGCTCGGTATCGGTTGAGAGACTGGCAAGCTGGGTATACATCTGCATTGCCTCAAGCTCTTTTTTAATTGCAATTACCAGACCATCGAGTGGTTTTAAATCGGCAGTCAGGGCAGGACCCGGGATCGCATCGCCGACCTTGTAATCCTTGCCGGGATTGAAATGAAGTCTGGCCACATCCTTTGTGAGGAATGCCTGGAGAAACTCCCGGTGTTTCTTCTCCTCGCCTGCAAGTTCGTCAAAGAGTACCTTTAATGCCGGATCCTTTGCCCGGTCTGAAACGCTGCGGTAAAACGTGTAGGCTTCCACTTCGCGGTCGATTGCCGTTGAAATGATCTTTTTTGCATCTTCTGCTTTCATGGCGTATCACACACTTCCGGTCAGGTTCTGACCAGTATCCCATATTGCAGGACCCCTATATATCAGCATGGATGGCAGTAACCGGTCGCTGGAAGGAGAAACTGGTACCGGGAAAATAAATCTCTCATGTACCCCACGTTTATTATCCTGCAACACGTACTTGGAAGATAACGATGTGCAGCAGAATGACAAAACCGACCTTTTGTTGTGGCAACCAGGATCGCGCGATCGGCAAAAACTCCGGCGCATGAGGAACCGGCATGGCAGATACCGAAAAAAAACCGATTCGGAAGATCCTTGTTGTCGAGGACAGCCGGACCCAGGCAGAATATCTCCGGCATATCCTGGAGAACGAGGGATACCGGGTTACGCTGGCTGAGAACGGCAACGAGGCACTCGAACAGATTGCCATTGACCGGCCCTCAATCATATTCACCGACATTGTGATGCCCGAACTCGACGGGTATGATCTCTGCCGCAGGATCAAGGCCGATGAGAAGACGGCAAAAATCCCGGTCATCCTTGTCACCCAGCTCTTCGATCCTGCGGACGTTATCCGGGGACTTGAAGCCGGGGCCGATGACTTCATCATCAAACCCTTTGAAGCCGGTTACATCCGGACACGTCTTGCCACTATTCTTTCCGCAATGCAGCACCCCGACCCTGACGGAGACCTTCCCCCACTTCCGGTCACAGCAGGAGGCAAAACCTATACGGTCACCTCAAGCCGGCTCCGGATCTTCAATATCCTCCTCTCCACGTATGAAGTGGCGGTCAGCAAGAATGCCGAACTCCTCGAAGCACAGGACCGGCTCGGCTCCGTAAACGAACAATTGCAGCAGGCGGTTGAGAACCTCAAACTGTCAAACACCCGGTTAACGCAGGAGAACATCGAACGCCAGCGCGTGCAGAAA
Organism: Methanomicrobiales archaeon HGW-Methanomicrobiales-3; assembly: GCA_002839605.1. Classification (GTDB taxonomy): domain Archaea; phylum Halobacteriota; class Methanomicrobia; order Methanomicrobiales; family Methanospirillaceae; genus Methanoregula. The sequence goes on from PGYK01000016.1 coordinate 8,272, forward strand.
GCGCTTGACGAGGCCAACACCAAACTCAACCTGATGGCAAGCATCACACGGCACGATGTGATCAACCAGCTCACCTCCCAGCATGAGACTCTTGAATCCGCACTCCAGCTTCGTGACCGGGATCCGAAAAAGGCATGGGAGCATGTCGCAACCGCAGAAGAGATCGCGACCCGTACATTAAATGCGATCAGGTTCACGGGCGAATACCAGAAAGTGGGGGTCAAAGCCCCCCAGTGGCAAAATCTTCGCATGCTCGTGGATGCAGCCGTTAAGCACACGACTCCGGGCACTATTGTCATTGCAAATACCCTTCCTCAGAATCAGGAGATCTATGCCGATCCCCTGATCGAGAAGGTTTTTGCCAACCTCATCGACAATGCGATCAAATACGGGCAGAAACTCACATCGATACGTTTCACTCTTGAGACTAATGGTGATGCCGCAATTATCGTGTGTGAGGATGATGGGGTCGGGATTCCGGAAAAAAAGAAGGAACTGGTATTCTCCTATGAGTATGGTATGGATTCCGGTCTTGGTCTCTTCCTCTCCCGGGAGATCCTCGCCATCACCGGAATTACCCTCCGTGAGACCGGCACTGAAGGAACCGGTGCACGGTTCGAGCTCCGCTGCCCGAACGGGACACTCCGATAAATAAGCCTGATTCAGGGTTTGATTTCATCCCTTACGGCTCCTTACAGAACAACATCCGGATAAGGGAATCATTTTTTTTAGACTGACATCGAACGGAAGAGTAAAGGTCTCCCGATGACGCTGACATTGCCTGCTCTCGCCCTCATCAACAACCCCGTCCACCGCCACCGCATTCTCGCCATTCTTGCCCTTTCTCTTGTTACCCTGGGCGCAAACCTGCTCGGGATGATCTCCGGTGTAACCATTGTGCTCTCCCACCTGCTCTATTTTCCCATCATCCTTACCTCCTACTGGTATCCAAGGCGTGGTCTTTTGTTCTCCATCATCATCACCGCCCTGTATGGCACCCTGATTTTACTCTATGCCCCGTCCTCGTCGTTCCTTGATGCCTTTACGCTCTCCCGCATGGCGATGCTGGTCATCATCGGGGGTGTTGTTGCCGTCCTTGCCAAAAACCTGGCACGTTCCGAGCAGCAGCTCCATGACATCATCGAATTCCTTCCTGACGCCACGTTTGCCATTGACCGGGAGGGGAAGATCATTGCGTGGAACCGGGCCATCGAGGAGATGACGGGCAGGAAGAAGGCGGAGATGCTCGGGCGGGGGAATGCCGAATACGCGCTCGCGTTTTATGGCGAGCGGCGCCCGATGCTGGCCGGCCTTATCGTGAGCGGATCAGAAAAACCCGAAGATCATTACCCGGCTATCCGACGCGAATCAGAAAAACTGGTCTCGGAGGCATACCTCCCCCAGATCTCTGCCGGCCGCGGTGCACACCTCCGGTTCTCGGCAACGGCACTTGTGGATGCCGGCGGTAACGTGACGGGTGCAATCGAGTCCATACGGGATATCACCGGCCAGGTGATGACCCAGGCTGCGCTGGAAAAGACCAGCCGGCGCCTGAACACTCTTTCCGGCATCCTCCGGCATGACCTGTCCCGGAAACTCGCGGTCCTGTACGGCCACCTCAGGCTCGGCGTGATGAAGTTCAACGATCCGGAGGTTATCACGTTCATTGTCGGGATTAAGGAAGCCGCCAACGGAATTATGCGGCAGATCGAGACTTCCCGGGAGTACCGGGATATTGGTGCCACCCCTCCTGCCTGGATGCCCGTCCAGGACGCGTTTGGGACTGCCGCGGGGCGCATCGATTTCGGCCAGATTACATTCCGCGCATGGACCGAACGGCTGGAAGTCTTCTCAGACCCCCACCTTCCCACGGTATTTTACCAGATTCTCCACAACTCACTCAAGGAAGAGACCGGGGCAACCAGGATCATCGCCACCTACCAGATCCGCCCCGATGGATTAGCAATCATCATCGAAGATAACGGGACGGGCATTCCCAACCAGCAGAAAGCGTCACTCTTCATCCAGCGTGAGGACAGCTATGGGCGGGGCCTCTACCTCGCCTACGAGATCGTGTCCATCACCGGCATGACCATCCAGGAGACCGGTATCTACGGTCAGGGTGCCCGGTTCGAGATCCTTGTCCCGTCAGAGGGATATCGCATTGAGGGGGTGGACTGATGAGCAGTGATATGCCCGTGACGCACGATCCTGCTCAATTAACGACGCAGGTGCCAATCGAAGGGCCGTCATCAGAACTTCCTTTGGTACGAGAACTCACTGTTTCTGAGTTTGCCCTTGCTGATGCTGCATGGAAGGACTACCATGAAACTTGCGGGAACCCTGCAACCGATCGGATCTTTGGCGTGTTTGTGAAAGGCAGCCTTGTCTCGCTTGCCCGGTGCCGCAGGCACGGGAGCAGCCTTGAGGTTGACGGGATCTGGACTCCGCCGCTCCATCGCGGACACGGGTACTCCCGCATGGCCGTCGGGGCACTTGTGGAAGCCTGTCACAATGACGACCTGTACATGTATGCGGTCAGCCACCTCACCGGGTTCTATGCGCGGTTCGGTTTTTTACCAATCCCGGAAAAGGAGCTGCCGGAACCAATCAGCGAACGGTACAGGTGGGCCGCGGGCAACCTCGAAGGTGCAGAAGTTCAGCCTATGGTTCGTAAGCCGGGGGCCGGTGCAATATTCGTGCGGCCATAAAAACAAAAAAGACTACTTGTAGCCAAAGATTGGGATCATTGGCTTTAATGGATCGAAACTACCTCCGAGTGCGGATAACTGGTATGTGCGCGAGAATGGTGTGCCTTTCTCATTCTCGAAGCTGATGACAACCTTGACTTTGTCCATCATCTGCCCGGTCTGGTGGACAAGGGTCTCTTCAACAGCAAGGGAAGGAAGGTCGAATTCCACATTGACCGGTACAACTGCCACATGAACGTTCTTTGCCACGGCATTGCCCGAGTTTCTTACCAAAACTGCTTTTGAATCCTCACTCAGTTCTGCCACGATATCCGGCAGGAATGTGCTGTCCTGCATGATCATTAAGGACATCCCAAGAGTAACGATGAGCACAAAAGCGATCCCGGCCAGGTAGATATTGACCGCATAGAGAATGATTGTGATGAAGATACCTGCAACAAGCAGAATCTGTAGTTTCCGGTCCATGCTGAGCCGTTGTCCTGCCGGCATAAAGTGTTTAACGGTTTTTTCCTGTCGCGCGGGAAAATGAGTGTGATCCCTTTTTCAGGAGATCCGGTGGATCTTTTTGAGCTGCTGGACTGTCTCGATGGTTACCTTTCCGGGCATCCCCAGCGGTATCGGCCGGGCGATCTTTCCCTGCAGGGCATCAAAGATGCTGCAGATCGCATCGGGATGGGAGGGACCATACCCACCTTCGAGCATGAGGGCAAGTGGATAATCACCGGCACCGCGGACCAGCTGCGTCAGTTTCCCGATATCATCCGGTACGAGTTTCATGCTGGCAATCGGGTCATCGGAAAGAACATCCTGGCCGGCCGATATGATGACAAGATCAGGGTCATACCGCTGGAGCGCCGGAATGAAAATTTCATCAAACACGAACTGGTAATCCGCAATGGTGGAATCCTGCCGGATCGGGGCATTTACCGTAAACCCTTCTCCGCTGCCGCTGCCGGTCTCCTTTATTAATCCCGTGTGAGGGAACGATTCCTTCTCGTGGATGGAACAGTAGAGAACACGGTCGGTATCATAAAAGATCTTCTGTGTACCATTTCCGTGATGGGCGTCCCAGTCAATGATCGCCACCCGATCAACGGAGGTCAGTGCCGCGGCAGCGGCAACTGCTGCATTGTTGATGAGGCAGAATCCCATGGCCCGATCAGCTTCTGCATGATGGCCGGGAGGGCGGATAAGCGCAAAACAGGTTTCACCGGAAAGTGCCCGTTCAACCGCAAAGACCGCTGAGCCGGCAGCATACGTGGCAACTTCATAGGAACAGGGATTTACGTATGTGTTCGGGTCGATATATCCCATCTGGATCTGGTTCTGTTCCCAATAACCCCCGCTGTAAACATATTCGTCGAGCATGCAGTAACGGGTATTTTTCACGCATTGCTTCTCGAGCCAGGCCAGGTATCCGGGGAGGTGCACGCGCTGAAGGGCTTCAAATGTGGCAGGCACCGGTGCATGGATCTTCAGGTTTTCCGGGAGCCGGGCAAGTATCGAAACCAGGCGGTCGTGGCACTCCTTATGCCCCTGACAGTCATGGTTTTTGAAAACATCACCCGTGATTGCAGAAATATTCATTTTTAAAATCCATTCTTTTCGTTCTCAACAGTCTTCATTCACAGATGATGAACATTATGAAAATGACACAGAAAAAACCATCCTGTTCAATTTCTTCTTCGCCAATAATCTTCCATGGCATAAACGGCAGGTTTGGACAGGCCCCGGTACCAACACAGAACACATCAGGGGTAATTATCTCTGCGCGGCGGACGCATCTTCGCTGGAACCGGCTTCTGAACCCGCATTGAAGAGTTTGAAAAATGGTTCGGAATCAACTGGAAGTACTAAAAAATAACGAAAAACAACCAGTCCCACCTCCGCTGTTTATCTCGTTTCCGGTAGGTGCGGCCGGTTTTTTCCCCAATGCACAGCACTATCCGGCGAACAATTCGAAATGTATTAATAACAACATACCAGAAAATTCCATTAACCTATACGAGACCAAAAACGATAGTTGCTGGTATAGGTGATAGATTCAGAGGTGTGTTAAAAAATGGTGTTTCATCCTCCGGTAGCAATTACTGCAAAAGCAGGAGATGCCGGTAAGTATAAGGTCGGTTTACCGGCCTGGAACATGATCCTCCGCGGATTCATGTCCGGCGCATACATCGCAATGGGCGCCGCTCTTGCAACGGTTTGTTCAACAGGTATCATGGCATCTGACGCCGCAATGCGGTACGGTACCGCCAGTCCCGGTTTCTCCCAGTTGATTCTCGGCTGCGTGTTCCCGGTTGGTCTCATTATCACCGTCCTGACCGGTGCAGAACTCTTCACCGGCGACGCGATGCTTGCCCCGATGGCAGCATTTATCCATAAGATCACCTGGCTTGAAGTCTTAAACCTGTGGGTGTTTGTGTATATCGGCAACCTGATAGGATCTATCGTATTTGCCTATATCTGTGCATACGGTCCGTTCGTCTCATTCGACGCTGCGGGTGTGGGAACGGTGACCGCGTTTGGTTCCCGGGCGATCGCCATAGCCGGAGCAAAAGTCGGGTATGTCGGACTGATGGGATTCTATTCAGCATTCCTCAAGGGTATTGCCTGCAACTGGCTCGTCAACCTCGCTATCCTGCTCGGTATCTGTGCAGATGACGCGGTGGGCAAGTTCTTTGGTATCTGGTTCCCGATCATGGCCTTCGTTTCCAGCGGATTCGAGCACTGTGTCGCCAACATGTACTTTATCCCCGCAGGGATCTTTACGCAAGGGTTCGTTACCGATCCCACAAAGATCAATGCCAGCATCAACTGGATTACCATGTGGACTGCAAACATCATACCGGTAACCCTGGGTAACATTGTCGGAGGATTATTCTTCGTCGGCGTCATCTACTGGGTTGCGTTCCGGAAAGAGATTGCAGCACTGAAATAAGTTTTCACTACAATCAAATCTTTTTATGAAAAACGGAGACCTCAATCGCAGAATATCCGTAATCGCAATAGCGGAGGTAGGATCATCACCATCCCCCGTATTATTGTCGCCTCATCATTCGGCCCTGCGGTCCGGACCCATCTCATCCGGATAAAAACCCGGGGCTCTTTTTTCCTGTTTGTTTTTAGGATATTCTAAAAAATCCGTTAACCCACTGTTTTTCCCGGGTGAGGAAAATGCCTTTGCGAACGCCTATGGTCTGCACCCCGCTGTTGGAACTTTCACCGCAATGAGTGGAAAAATACGGGAACATAATCGCAGCACTGAAGTAGATAAACGGCAAACAATCCACGAATGAAGATTGGAAACATCAGTGTGAAGATCTCTGTTCTTGCCATCGCGGTGTTCATTGTCTTCACGATTCTTTTGCTTGTCACGTCCATTTACAGTCCCGGAGTCCGGTCAAGTCTCATCTGGCTGATCCCCTGCCTGTTCATGCTGCTGGTCATCCCCATTGTCCTGAACTACATGAGCCGCAGCCAGTACGCGGATCTTGCACCCCAGTACGAAGCCGAGGCAAAAACGGTCCGGGTCAAGCTGGTCAATGAAAACATGGTGGGTAAACCGGTACGGATTGAAGGTGTGGTGGAACGGGTATATTTCCAGTTTCTGAACCGCCCCCAGTACCTTGTCGCAGACCGGTCAGGAGCGATCTCGGTGAAGATGTTCACAAGCCCGGAAGAGGAAGTGAAAGTCAATGATGTGGTGGAAGTTCTCGGGCAGGTTATCCGCCGGTATATTGTCACGGGCGATCCCGTTATCAACTGTGTCTCAATAAGAAAGATCAAAAAATAATCTATCCCTCCGTCCAGTCAAACGGAAGATCGAGCCGCATACATCGGGAATGGCCCCTGGAGACAGAGGCGTGGAAGTGTTCATCGTGGAAAAACCATCAGATCCCTTAAAAAATGCAGAATGGTTGCTGGAACCTGCGGTCCCCCTCCTCTCATTTGGCGGAGCAGCGGTTGCACTCCTTGCACAAATGTACAATGTTCCGCTCGATATCCGGTATCCTGCATTCGGCTGCGTTGCCGCATCGCTGATCCTTGCGTATCTTGCCCTTCTCCGTCCAAGGAAAGATATTGTTGCCATCTCGACACCGATCTATGCCATCATCTTCTTCATCGTCCCCTCCGATTCTTCAGCCGGGATCCTGCTGTTGCTTCTGTACGCGGCAAGCCTGACAATCCTGCTCGTCCGTCTCAAACGCCGGTTCGGCAGTGGCAGATCCGGGGAGGAAAGAGAAGACGGACCCCTTTTTGATTATGTAACCCGGATCGGTGAAACGATGGCATGTATCCCTTCGGATACTGCAGCGGACGCAGGCCGGATCTTTATCCGGTTCGCGCACGGCGAGTACGGGATGGCTGCCGGGCTTGCGCAAACGTACCTCTCACGGAAGGAAAATGAGGGGGATAACGCTCTTGCAACAGCCTTTGCCATCATTGCGGGTCATGATGCACAATGCAGCTCAGCTCCCGCACCCATATCCCGGCTCCATCATTTCACGGGGGAAGAGTCTGCGCTCCTCTTCCATCCGGCATCGGAAAGCACTGATACGGAAGAGGAATATTCTGTTGCTCTGGATAACGCCCTGCTCCTCTGTTATGCCGTTGCCATCGCCTTTGCCGGTGAAGAGCAGCGAGAGCAGGTTCGATCATTTCACCCGTTTGCAGAGAAACTGGCCAGCCTGAAGTAAAGCACCGGGTAAATTATCCTGGTGTGGAGGAAAAAATCCCGATTACTCTTTTCCCGGTGAGGGCAGGGAAAGGGGACGTGATGCCGGGATTTTTAAATTAAAAGTTCCACTCCATAGTATGACGAAACGGTATCGGGGTGTCCTGGTATGGTGATATGGGATTCAGAGGTGTGTATATCATCCATGAAATAGACAGGAGCATCCCCCGCGTCTGACCGGTATGCTGTGCGCTAGTGCACAAACACTATGCACAATACATATTATACCACATCCCCTATTTAGGCATTAGGATCCAATCTTATGCAAGAGGATGATGAGCAGGTCACAACCTGCAGGGTGAACCAGGGATCAGGGACGGGTTTTTCTCCGGGTCCTGAAGGAGTAAACGATCTGATGGGCAACGATACGGCAGCAGATGAAGCGACACGGATACGCGCCGTCCTCAAAGATCAACCTCTGGGTCTCTCCATCAAAGAGATCTCTTTGGCGGTCGGTATGAGCCGGAACTCGGTTGCCAAATACTTAGAAGTCCTTACCGCTACGGGGCAGCTTGAGCTGCGGCACGTGGGCAATGCCAAGCTCTACACTCTCTCTCAGCGGGTGCCGGTGACAAACATCATTAATTTTACAAAAGAACTCATCATCGTCATTGACAAGTCCCTGCGGATCATTGAAGCCAGCGATTCACTCTGCGCTTTTGCCGGAGCGTCCCGAATAGAGATCTTAAAAACCCATCTCAGTTCGCCCCCGGTTTCCCTCCTCACCCCTGCTGAGGAAGGCCGGCTGTATGCCCTGCTCAATGGCGGTTCCTCGTGGAAAAAGGAGATCCGGATCCTGCGGGGATCTGACGAACGGTACCTTGACGGCAGGTTCATCCCGACAAGGCTCCAGAACGGTGAGCCCGGCATCACGCTGATTCTCGAAGACACAACCGTGCAGCGGCAGGCAGAACGCGCGATGCAGGAACGCGACCGGCTGCTCCATACCATATTCCAGATCCCGACAGTACCCCGGTTCTTCATCGATAAAAACCACAAGGTGGTCTTCTGGGACCGGGCACTCGAGATCCTCACCGGATTCAAGAGCGAAGAGATGGTCGGGACACGCCTGCACTGGAAGGCGTTTTATGACCGGGAACAGCCATGCCTGGTGGATCTCGTAGTGGATGACGATACCGAACAGATCAGGACGGTACTCCACGGCAAATGTACCCCCGCCCCCTCCTCTGACAGCGGGTACGAGTGTACAACCTTCTTCCCCGGTTTAGGTCCTTCCGGGACATGGCTGCATGTCACGGCAACCATCATCCGCGACTCAACCGGGTCGGTCACCGGCGCCATGGAGACGGTCGAGGATGTTACCCAAAAGAAACAGCAGGACTTCGTAGTCGAGGAATAATTGTTGCGGGCAGAAGATCAGGTTGCCCCGCGCGCTTTTTTCATCAGGGCCAGCAGGCCGGCCAGGATCTCTTTCGGGGTCGGGGGATTACCCGGAATCTTCAGGTCCACGGGAAGGATTTTGTCAACCCCGCCCAAAACCGCGTAGGTGCCGGAAAAGATGCCGCCATTACAGGCTTCATCCCCGACAGCGATAACGAATTTTGGTGACGGCATGGCATCATACGTCTTCTTTGCAGCAATTGCCATGTTATGAGTGACCGCTCCCGTGACCAGCAGCACGTCAGCGTGCCGTGGCGAGGCGACAAAGGTGATACCAAACCGCTCGATATCATAATAGGGATTGCTGAGATTGTTTATCTCGATCTCGGCAGCATTGTCGCTCCCGGTATCCAGCTCGCGGATGGCAAGACTGCGGCCAAAGACCGCATTGATCTCTTTTTGGATAGCGGTGCCGATCCGTTCCACGTCCTCATCACGGACCGGTTCTTCTTCGGTTACTTTCTCTTTGAGAAAACATGAAAGTGCGTTTACCATCATTCACCCCTACAAATCCGTCCCCGCATAGGAGAGGTTCATGCTCTTGTTGATGACCGGGAAATCCGGCGGGATATTCTCCTGGACGGCATGCTCGATTGCCTGCCAGTTGCAGAACGATGCGGTCCTGACTTTGCAGCGTTCAACCCTGCCGTTCCGGATCCAGAGCCAGCAGAGGTTCTCTCCCCGCGCAGATTCCACAAGAGCGAGGCTGTACCCGTCCCGTGCAGAAAAATTACCCTGAACCGGGCCCTGCGGGATCTCCTGAATCATCCGTTCGATGAGATCCAGTGAATCCATGACCTCAGCTGCTTTTACCGTGAACCGTGCAAGAACATCGCCGTCATGAAGGGTCTTTACCCCGGGGATGTACCGCCCGTATATGCCATACGGGTGCGACACGCGCACATCTTCAGTGCCGCCACTTGCCCGGGCAACCGGGCCCGAAAGGGCGAGCGGGAGGATAAGCGACCGGTTCACAATACCGGTTGTTGCGAAACGATCGATGACGGAGGTGGTGGAAAGAACGATCTTGAGGCCGACCTGGAAGCGTTTTTTCAGCCGGACAAGGAACGCTGCAAGGTTTGCAAGTTCTGCATCCGGTACGTCACGGGCAACCCCGCCGGGACAGACCATGCCCCGCAGGAACCGGGATCCCGTGATCCGATCATTTTCCCGCATCATATCCTCGCGCAGGACAGAGAACTGGTTAGCCCCGAGCGGGAAACCCACATCAACAAGCATTCCGCCCTCATCGCCAAGGTGGGAGGCAATGCGTTCCATTTCGAGAAGGATGGAGCGGATATACCATGCACGGTGAGGCACCGTAACTTCTCCAATCTGCTCGGCAGCCATGCAGAACACGGTTGTGTTTGCTACCGACTCGTCACCACTCACCGCCTCGGCAACCGGCAGGCACGCATGCGGCTCTCTGCCTTCCATGAGTTTCTCGATCCCCCGGTGCTTGTAGAACATCCTGAGTTCGAGGTTGAAGATCGTCTCACCGATCACGCTGAACCGGAAATGGCCGGGCTCGATTACTCCTGCATGTACCGGCCCCACGGGAACCTGGTAAACGCCTTCGCCGCTAACTTTCCGGAAGGGGTACTCATCGGCCGGGCCGAGGTTGCTGCGGGGAGTGATCGGTGCATTGACACAGGATTTTTTGAGCGGGTAGAAATTTTCCGGGTAGGGTTCATGGAGAAAGAGCCGGCGGGTATCGAACGCGTCCTCAAACTCAATGCCAAACCCGTCCCGGCACTCCCGCTCGAACCACGAGGCAGACGGAAAGATACGGGCAATTGAGGGTAATGTGCCGCTGCCTTCCGGTATGAGAACAAGAAGATTCTCCTGCTTTTCAAAAACATACAGGATGCTGGTGCCCTTGGTGTTTTCGAACGCTTCTGCGCAAAAGAGCCCGATTAAGGCAAACTGGCTGCTGGCGATCCGGGCAACAGCGCGGGGAAAGTCCGGGGTACTGATGCGGAGATAGATCTCGCCTCCGGTACCCTGTGCGACCCGGTTAACCGGAATATCCGGACCCAGGATGTCGATAAGCCAACTTTTTGTGGTATCTGGTACGGGAATCATACGAACCTCAGCTCGGTAATGATACTGGTGATGAACGCGACTTCGCCTTCGGTAACGAAGATGCCGGTGATGAGGAGAAGGGTGAGCAGGACAATGATTGGCACCTGCATGCTTGCCGGTGTTTTGTAGGGCACAAGCTCAGCGTCCGTTGTGGGATCTGACCGTTTCGAGAACCTTGTGATGACAAAATACCCAAGGGCAACGGTTGCAACAAAGAGGAGCACCAGGACGACTGCAAGAATGAGTAACGAGACTGTGCCAATCTGGAGCAGGAGGAAAAATTTGGAGATGAAGACCGGAAACAGGGGCATACCGGTGATG
>PGYK01000010.1 GCA_002839605.1 Methanomicrobiales archaeon HGW-Methanomicrobiales-3
GTCAAGTACTTCCATGACTGCAAAGATCAGCGTCAGGCACCGGACCAGGAAGAGGAGGAGCACGTCTGCTCTGTGCGAAACGTACCCCAGATGCCTGATATCCGCCGCGAGCCGGGTGCAGAATTCGTGGAGCATTGTGATTAATGGATGTTTTATATAATCTTTTAAAATCTTGCTGGTGATTGCGAGTATTTTCGCACTCATTCTGGCAATCCGGCTGACGGGTGGCGGGCGATGGGCGGACGGGGTTGGGGGGTAGAGGGTGGCGCGGGGGGAGTGCGGGAGTTTTTATGCTGTGCAAACTAATTCTCTTGTATTAAGAAGGGTTCTGCCAGATGGAACCTATTGGAATGAGGCAGGGATGAGATTACGATATAAAATTTCATTAGTCCCCATGAGAATTTGCAAAAACTTTATAAGATTTTGAATGAATGTATATGTGTTATACACGCTATCGTCCTGACACTTCTTGGGACGATAGTTTCTTCTTCTTAAGTCGTTTATTGTAAATTAATGACTGGCCGCATAGCTGTTTTTATTGATAATGGATATTTATCAAAGGCCCTTAATGATGGAACAAAAATTGACTTCGTAAAATTTTGTGATACCGTCTGTGGCGATAAAGAACGCCTCAGGACATATTTTTACGATTGTAAACCATACAAAAGCGAACCCCCGACTGAAGAAGAAAAATACAAAATCAGCCAGTATGATAAATTTGCCAACAAAATTGAAGCCCTTCCGCGGTTCCAGATGCGGTTTGGCAAACTGCGTAAAAATAAAGATGGTTCTTTTGAACAGAAGCGTGTTGATATCCTTCTTGCGGTTGAGTTAGTCCGTTTGAGCTGGTCAGGCCAGATACAATATGCAGTCATTGTAACTGGTGACAGCGATTTCGTTCCGGCAATTGAGGCTGCGAAAGATGCTGGAGTTATAACAAAATTGTATTATTCCCGTCGATCTGTTCATGACGAACTCCTTTCTGCTGTAGATGAACGGTGTGAAATGGATCAAGCGTTCTTTGAAACGGTCAAGCGGGAAAAACAGAATCTTTGAAGGAAAAATCACTTAGAATTATCTTTTTTTAAAGACGGCAACACCACTCATTTCATCCCACCACCATCATCCCCACCGCCCCCGCCAGCCGGCCCCCCCTCCCCCCCTCTCCTTCCCCACAAGCAACCGCCGCCCCAAATCTCACACCGGTAAACCGCACAAACCCCCCCATGTCAGGCAGGGGGGTCCCCCCCTCCCGCTTCCCGCAATGGGGGGGGAGCCACCCCCTCCGGAAAAATTATTGGCGGGGGGAGGGGGGCCCTGCCCCCCCGACTCATCGTTGAGTAACGCGGAACTTCCTGCACAGGCCCGGGCTGCGATTCGCGTGGAACCTCCGGCGGGAGCGGGGATTCACCTCCCCAACCCGATACTGGGAAGCATGCGGATTGTGCCTGCCGCGGGAGGGGGAGGGTACCCCCACCCTCCCCCCGGGATCAGTGGGGGGAGTCCCCCCTTCCGGAAAAATAATTGGTGGGGGGAGGGGGGTACCCCTCCCCTTCCACGCACGATTCAATCCCGCAAAAATAGGGTGTGACAGGCTATGACCCACCGGAAATTCCCTAAAGTGACAGGTTATAACCCGACACCCGCCCGGCAGATCCCCGGCCCCGGCTGGGAAAGCCTAGTCCTCCCCCTTGAACACCGCGATCAGGAGCATCACCACGGGGATCACTTCGAGCCGGCCGATCCACATGGTGATGATAAAGACCCACTTGGAGATGACCGGCATAGCGGGCGAGACATACCCGGTATTGATCCCGCAGTTGGAGAACGCGGAGACGATAGAGAAGGCGGTTTCCGTGACAGAATACGAGGAAGCATTAAACTGGATGACAATCAGGCTGGCAATGGCGACCGTCCCCACCGAGAGGATGATGATGAGCATGTTCTTTGCCGTCTCAAGTTCAGCCATCGCCTTGGGGATGATCCGGCCTTCAATCCGGAACGGGATGAGCACCTTGCCGCTCAAGAACACCCGCTGGAACCACCAGAACAGGGCCTGGAATGCAAATCCCACCCGGTTTAACTTGATCCCGCCGGCAGTGCTGCCCGCAGCCCCGCCGATAAAGACTACCAGGGCAAAGAAGAGGATCGTGACATCCGCCCACGAATGAAGACCCGTGATCTGGTAACCGGTCGTGGTCATGGCCGATACCGTCATGAAGATGGCCTGGTGCAGGGCAGCACCCAACCCGAGATTGGTGAAGAAGATGAGGTCATACGTGACCACGGCTGTTGCGATGGCAAGGATGATGAGGAAGAGCTTGACCTGCATGTCGCCAAAGAGGCTGAAACGCCGGTTCTCGATGACCAGGTAATAGAGCTTGAACGGGAGCGCTCCCACGATCATGAGCGGGATCAGGAGCAGTTCCAGGGCAAAGTTGTTGTAATGCAGGATCCCATCCGGGTGCAGGGTGAACCCTCCCGTAGAGATGGTGGTAAGCCCGAGATTGACGGCTTCCCAGAGCGAGAGCCCGGTGAAGAGGATCAGGCCGATGGCAATGAACGTGAGGAGCGCGTAAATCTTCACAAGCCTCCGCCCGGTGTTCATGACGCTTGGCAGGAACGGCTCGTCCCGGCTCTCGCTCCGGAAGATCTTCGAGCGGGAGAGCCCCGTGCTGCTGCCAAGCGCAATGGCAAACGCGATGATCCCGATACCGCCCACCCACTGCATGTACGAGCGCCAGAAGAGGAGGGCATGAGGCGTGGTATCAAGAGAGACCATCATCGTAAACGCCGTACCCGTCCACCCGGCCATCCCTTCAAAGACAGCGTCGGTAAAACTCATGTTGAGGGCGAGCATGAACGGAATACCGCTGACAACCGCACAGGCAAACCAGAAGAGCGCCACCGAGCAGAAGGCCGTTGAGAGCCGGAAGCCCCGTTCCTGCCGGGGGAGCGACGGGATAACGACACCGATTAAAAAGAAGATGACCGGCACCGCAGCCATCGGGATGAGCATCTCCCACTCGGCATACAGGAGGGCAACAAGGAGCGGTACACAGGTGACCGGCGCGACAAAGACAAAGAGATCCCCAACGTCAGAAACGATCGTGGAGAGATAGCGCAGGCGCTGCATCACATAGGGGTTAGTAGCCCCGGCTCTATTAGCATTTGCGTTTGAAAAGAGAAAGGGGGTTATGCTTTGTTTGTCCAGAGCCCGTGGACACTGCAGTACTCCCGGACCTTCACATCGGTGTCGGGAATGCAGAACTCTGCCTCCGGCTTCTCGCCGGGCCGGAATCCATGGATGTACAGCGTGTCGCCGTGGCGGACCTCCACCCACTCGATGTAATGCTTCTCTTCCATGGGATGGGGGATGGATCCCACCTTCACGAGAATCCCGTTTTTTGACTTCTCGACAACGGGAACGTGCTTCTCCAGTCCCGCATCAGCGGTCTTTTCGACCTGCAGGACCATGGGCTTGTCGCAGCAGACAAGGGTGCCTGCCGAGGCGTGGACAACCTTGGTGATATTCCCGCATACCTCGCACTTGTACACTTCAAACAGTTTTGTCATGCCAGTACCTCCGTTTCTATACGATGCCTGCTTCCTGATGCTTCTTTAATATTTCGTCTGCCAGCCGGTCGAGCGCCTGCATGCAGGCTTCGTCAGGGATACCCTTGACGAGCACCGGTTCGAGCACTTCCACCTTCACATGGTCGAGCATTGATACAATCGTCTCGGCACTCTTCCCGCCCCAGCCGTACGAGCCGATGACCGAGGCGTACCGGGTCTTGGGCCGGAGAGCGTTTGCAAGGTAGGTTGCATAGACTACCTGGGGGTGCGGGCCAAAGAGCACGGTCGGGGTTGCCATGACCACGGTCGCCGCATCCACAAGAGCGAGGGCGAGTTCGCCGATATCGGTCCGGGGGAGGTTGAAGGGTTTTGCCACGATCCCCCGGGCAATGAGGGCTGCTGTTAAGTGATCCACCATCTTCTGCGTGCTGCCGTGCATGGACACGTACGGGAGAACCACCTCGTTTTTGACGGTATCGGACACCCAGTCGCTGTAAGCATCGAGCATGAACGAGGGATTCTTCTGGATTGGGCCATGGCTTGGGGCGATCATCGTTGGCGAGAGTGCCCGCACCTTCCCGATGTATCCTTTGATACTGTTCCGGAAGGGCATCATGATCTCGGCATAATACCGCTTTGCCGAACGGAGCGAGACTGCGTCCTCCACGAGGAAGAGTTCGCTTGAGGCCAGATGGAACCCGAAGAGGTCGCAGGGGAAGAGGATCCGGTCCTCGCGCAGGAACGTGAGCTGCGTCTCAGGCCAGTGCGTCCACGGGGTTAAGAGGAACTGGAGCGTCCGGTCACCCAAAGAGAGGGTATCCCCGTCTTTTACGATATGGAAGACATCGGCAGGAACATGGAGCAGCGCGATGAGAAGGTCCCGGCACTTCTCGTTTGTCACCACTTTTGCGTTCGGGAAGAACTCCAGGATCATGGGGAGCGAGCCGGAGTGATCCTGCTCGGCATGATTGATGACAATGTAATCGATGCGGTCAACTTTGAGCTTGACCAGGTTCTCGACAAGTTCGAACTCCTTTGCCGGGTCGACGGTATCGATCAGGGCAGTCTTCTCGCTTCCCTGTATGAGATACGAGTTATAGCTCGTGCCGTCAGGAAGGGGGATGAGCTCATCGAAGAGCCGGCGGTCGAAGTCGAGTGCTCCGACCCAGTATATTTTTGGGGCAATTTCACGAAAAACCATAGATATCCTCTCTCATTCAGGGTTGAAATACTTCTTTTTTTGGGAAAGCAGACCGGGCTGGCCCGGTCGGGAGGGAGATCGGCAAACGGGATGCCGGGAGCGATGTTCTGCAGCGGTTCTCCCTTTTCGGGATTGTATTTGTGGCCGCAAATGCCACAGATGTAACATTCCATTCCCATGAAAACACCTCAATTGGTAAGTAAACGGTACTCTAGTGTAGCGTCATATCTCAATAATCATTTCGATGAGGCATGCCGGGCAGATCACGGTACGGGGGCCGCTAAAAACCCCCGGTTACGTTCTCCTTTCCGGCAAGGTAACGGTTATAAAAGAACCGGAACGAGGCATTCTTCTTCACTGCGGTCTCCAGAGAGAAAGATTTGAGGAGCTCAAACATGAAATCAATGCGCGAATCGAACCGGAGCGGGATTAAGGCATTGAAATCCTCTTTTGTCAGATCATCGGTACTTGAGAGATCCGCAACGCCGAGTGCCTGGGCAGCATCAAACGAGATCCCGGCCAGGTACCAGCTCTCGATCTCCCGGATCACAATAACAATGCTGCGGGATTCTACTTCGTCGAACCGGTAATAGAGGATCTGTTTCTTGTCGCGGACAGAGCGTTCATTGTCGATGTCGGCAACAAAGATGTAATCGTTCTTCATCAGGGCAACGCTTTTTAGGAATTTGTTCACCTTTGCGCGCTTGATGCAGGCGTACGGAATGATCTCCACCGAATGGTACGAGGGGGCGATCAAAGGTTTGATGATCCGGCCAAAGAAACGGATGTCGTCCTCTCCTTCGACCATGATGAACAGGCGCTTCTTCATGGTCTTACAGCCCGAGAAGGTTCTGCACGTAGAGTTCCTCGATCCCGATCTCGTTTTCGAGAAACGCCTTCACCTCATCCTTGTCGCCGGGCCGGGAGATGACCGAGTATCCCTCGCTGTCCCGGGAGATGAGCAGGATGTCATCGAGCGTGGCGTACTTGACCACCTCAGTGCTGTGGGTGGTCACCATCACCTGCTTCTTCTCCGCCGCCTCCTTCATCATCGCCATGAGGCGGGAGACCAGGAACGGGTGGATGTGGCTGACCGGTTCCTCGATGATGATGAACGGTTTCTCCTCGAAGTACAGGGCAATGATCATGGCAAAGATGACGATCGTCCCGTCCGAGAGCGACGATGCCGGAAGATCATAACTCTTGGTGTAGCGCTCGCGCAGGGTTAAGATGAGCGAGATGTCCATGAACTTCTGGACCGAGAAGTCCTCGACAAAGGGTAAGACGTCGCGGAGGAGGTTGGAGAACTTCCGTTTCTTCTCAGGGTTCTCGATGATCGTCTTGATGGCGAGCGCAAGATTGCTCCCGTCCTCTTCAAGCTCCCGCTTTCCCGTGATCACCACCCCTTTTTTCGGGAGTTTCGGGTCGATGTCGTACACGGCAATCTTGTCAAAGAGTTTCTCGATATGTGGGAGCGGGTACCCGTACACGGTCTCTAAGAGCAGCGTCCGCTCCGGCAGGCGCTTGCCCCGGTAGAAAGCAGGGATGATATCGTCAACGGTGAGGCTGCACCCGTCCGGGATCTGTGCCGCGTACCGGACTATACCGCCTTCACTCGTGATCCGGAGTTCACCTTTCCCGATGAGGTTCGTCTTTTTGACCTGGTCACCGTGACATTCGCAGTTCATCAGCTCGCAGCCGATGACCAGCTCGTCCCGGACAATAAAAAACCCGTCGCCGGTTTTGTCGAACCGGATGGCAAACTCATACGAGGATTCGCAGGACCGTATCCCCAGCCGGACACCGTTCTCATGATCAGGATTGAGGAGATCGGGCGTGCCTTGCGGATCGTAGAGGATCTTCACCGTAAGATCCCGTAAATTCCGGATCCGGGCATTCCGGATATACTCAACCCCGCCCTGCATGGCAATCGCGTTCACTACCCCGTGGCGGGCGATGTCCCGGAGAAACTTGAATATGCTGATAAAATTGGATTTGCCGGCAGCGTTGGAGCCGATAACAACATTGAACCGGGTCAGGTCTACGTCAATCTCAGAGAAACTCTTGAAATTTTCAATATGGATGCGGTTGATGGTCATGGCAGGACACCGTTATCTCATCGTCAGCATGCAAGAAAAAGAAGGTATTGGTCCCGGGGGGTTTGGGGTAAAAGTATCAGGGCAGTCCCACCCACGCGGGGTTGAGCTGCATGATGGCATAGGTCAGGTAGAGGGCAAACGTCACCCAGATCATATACGGGATGAGGAGCGCCCCGGCACCCGCAGTGACCCGGAACGCCTGGATGACCGTGCAGAGCAGGATTGCCCAGAGGGCGATGATGACCATCAGGGCGAGGAACAGGGAGTGCAGGGAGAAGAACGTAAACGACCAGCTGACATTGAGGAGGAGCTGGAACAGGAACAGGGCGATCCCGAACTGGACATCGCGGTTATTGAGGCCCCGGGAGAGCATCAGGTACAGGGAGAGACCCATCATCACGTAGAGGGCAGTCCAGACCGGGGCAAACACCCACGATGGAGGAGTGAGATCGGGTTTCTCAAGACCCGCATACCAGGTCGGAATCGATGGCGTGGTATAATACGATCCGACATAGCCGGCAAGCAGGCATATGCCAAGCGCAAACACGAGGAGGAGAATCTTATGAATAACGGAATTTGACACGCACATTCACCAATACTAACGTATTGGAGAAGGGGGATATGAGATTGTCGGATGCCTGCGGTTATAGCTATCTTCACGGGAGCACGGGAAAAATGGAGCTCTGGTGAAAACCTGCGATGGGTTGTATTGGTTTGCGATGGAACCACTGGCGCTCGGGGTCTCATCGACCCTCGCCTTTGTGGAGCAGGCCGTAAATGGGCGCCTGTAACTAAATGATAGAACCGGGGGTTGTGGGGGCTTGCCCCCGCAGGCTGCCGCCCTCCTCTTTAGGTAGAGTGAGGGTCACCCTC
Source organism: Methanomicrobiales archaeon HGW-Methanomicrobiales-3 (assembly GCA_002839605.1). Classification (GTDB taxonomy): domain Archaea; phylum Halobacteriota; class Methanomicrobia; order Methanomicrobiales; family Methanospirillaceae; genus Methanoregula. The sequence continues at coordinate 7,750 of PGYK01000010.1, forward strand.
AGAATTCCACAAGATGACACTGTGGGAATGATTTAATATGAAAATGTCCTCAAAAATTTCATCCTGTGTGCCTGTGGCCGCAGGCATCATGTCCATTTCCCATGAAAATCACAATCGATAAGGATTCACAGAACTTTTGTTGGTTTATTGCGATGCCTGCCGCCACCCCCGACAGGAAGCCCCCGTGGCGGCCTCAATTTCTGTTTTTCATGAAAATTTTGTGGGAAATCACCTGTTTGAGGGTTCCCTATGGAGACCATGCGGAGCACTATCACTTCCGCAGCCCGACCATTGCGCGACATTGGGGGCCTTGCCGCCCCCATAAGGAGCGCAAGGATGCGGGCGAGGACGGATATGGTCAAATATTTAAACGATTTTCATCATTCTGGTGCGAACCTTCCGGTTCATGTGCGTTTCACCAGATCAAAAATGGGGCTCCATTCCAAATTGCGGTTGTTGACCCCGATCCTGAATAATTATGCTGATTGGAGCTGACGCACACTACTCCTCCTGCGATGACCGTTGCCGCCCCGGGGAAAGCTCCTGCGGGGGCTCATGCACTACGGCCGTATACGGGATTTGCCGAATAGAGATTTGAGTGAGATGCCCGAATGCCGGACCAATCCCCGCTTGAAGCCAGTTGCCGGGACGTTTTATCCGGCAGATGCCAAAACAGGAAGAAGAGAGATTGTCATGAGATTTCCAGGATCGGTTACCCAATCATTTGCGGGAAAACCGGAGAGAGTCGAGCCAGGAGAAGACACCGTGGGAATACTGCCCGGGGATCACTCCTGCGGCAACGGACTTTACCTCCTCTACGGAATAGAAGGCTTTCGGGTTGAACTGCTTGATGATCGCGATCACCCGGGAGAGGTCCTGTCTCCTGACAATGGTGAAGATAACCTTCACCGGGCCAACCTTTCCCGTGCCATCAACACTGGTTACGCCATAGTCCCGGGACCGCAGGCACGAAAGAAGCGGCGCGGGATCATCCGGTGTGATGATCCGCACGATGACAAGCCCGATCGAGATCTTCTCCTCAATGACCATGCCGATATACGTGCCCGCGGCAAACCCGGCCCCGTAGGCAAGGTATGAAGCGATGTTGGTGAGGTTGTTCATCACCTGCCCGATGGCAAGCAGCCAGATGATCACCTCAAAAAAGCCGATAATGGGTGCAAGATACCGGATCCCCTTGGAGATGAAGATGACCCGTATCGTACCCAGCGTGACATCGCAGATCCGTGCAAGAAAGATCAGGATGGGAAGGACAATGTATGCAAAGATTTCCGGTGAACCGAAGGGTTCCAGCATTACGGTCTAAGGTTCCTGATGGAGATGCTAATAGTTTTTGGTGAGAAGGGAGACGAAACGATTCAGCTCAGCATTCCCTGGTGCAGCAGGGTAATTCTCACAGTGTGGGGATCCTGACCCCATAAAAAGAGGAGGGGCGGGATCAGCTATCGTCATCGGATGTGGCGTTCAGGATGGTAAACTTCTTATTCCAGGTACCGTATTGCGTACCCTCGATATTGAGGACCTGCACATCCCATTCGCCAAACGCGATCTGCGGGTTCCGGTTCGCGTTGAGATCGAGATCACAGGTGATCCTCGCGCCGGAGGAGGATACCGGGGATGTGCAGGGGATCTCGGATGTGCCCCGGACCAGACTGACTTTCACCCCGTCATTGAAATTCTCACCACTGATCGAAAGGCCGCTGTGCCCGTTTATCTCAAGTTTGTTCGGGATGACACTGGAGATGATCGGTGCGGGGTCGCCGACAATGAATATTGACGACCGTGAGGCAGTCTGGCCATCAGGGTTGGTGACAATTACATTATAGGAGCCGGTCTCCGCATTGCGAAGGTTGAAGGTGCAGTCAATCTTTGTGGCAGCGACACTGACCCCGGTTCCGATGATTGCCGCGCTTCCCGGCTGGAGCAGTTTGGGAACAGCACCGGTGACAAAATTCGTCCCGGCAATGGAGACAGAAACAACGGCATCGGTGGCCCCTGATGCCGGGGAGATGGCAGTCACCGATGGCGCACTTCCGCTCAGGATCGTGGGCACCGGTGTTGCAATAGTCGGTGTCACGACAGGGATGCTGAGCACTGAAACATGCGCGACAGTCACCGGATAGACCTTCTCGACAACCGTGCGGGAAGCCCATTCGGTGCGGTCGTCAATGTAATGGCCCCAGGACCCGTCAGCATTTTTATGAATCCATTGGCGTTCGTATTCATCCCTTACCGGATCGAATTTTCTGATAACATAGAGCTGTGCTTCCCCGCCGGACGAGGTTCTGGCAATGATGTCCCCGGCCGCGAACTGGGCTGACGGCAGGGTAGTCACAACAGGGGTTGTGGCAGGTGTGGAGGAGTTATCCGAACAACCCGCAATAAAGACCCCGATGAGAAGAAAAAGGCAGATAAGAAACCCGGACCTGAACGTGTCGGTCATACTAGTATCGTTAGCAGGTTCCCCCGTATAAGAGTTATTGTCGGACAGAGACGAAAACGGCGCCTTGTTTTTGTCAATACTCAGGAACCCGGATCCTCATGTCCCGGATTGGGGATTGGTGAATCCGGAACCACGATCACCGTGGTATAGGTCCGTACAAAGTACCCGTGGATAGCAAGCAGGGCAAGAACCGCAAGAAAGGCACAGAAGACAACGCCGGGCAACAGGCTCTCAGGAATGCCCGTCCCGGCCCGTGCAGGGAAGAGCAGTACCATGCCGGTCGCAAGAACGATCGATGTGGCATACACGTCGCGGACAGCAAAGAAGAAGAGGGCGGCACCGATTCCGAGCAGGATGCCGGTTCCCAGGGGGTCGGCAAGGCCGGTGGCGGGCGTGTGAACCCTTATGGTGAGACCGAAGAGGATCGCGGTGATGACGATGCCGGTAGGGATCGATGCTATCGCGCCGCCGGAACGGACCAGCGCCTGAAGGTGGGTCCCGGCAAGCACCCAGCAGACCATCGCAGCAGCGATTCCCGTCGGAAGATACAACAGGAAGAGGTAAAAAAGGGCCGTACGCGAGGGATCTGCCGGAGTCATGAGGAGGGCAATGAGGCAGCATGCAGCCCCGGTGAGCGTGCAGGCCAGAACGGTCCTCCGCAGGGACCGGAAGCCTGCCTGGAACATATTCACGGCACCGGAAAGAAACGACCTGCGAAGAATGAGGACCGGTATGATCATCCCGGTCAGGATACAGCCGATAACCGTGTAGAGCACCAGCGGCAGGGTTGCCGGCTCCAGAAACAATGCCCGGTTGCCTTCCAGTAAGAAGATCTCGGCAAGCCATGCACAGTACACGAGGAGCGGAATGGCAAGAAGCCGTATGACTGCCTGCTGCACGGCGGTTGGCGGGGCAAGGGCGACGGGGATAGAGGGGGTGTTTCCGGCCATGATACCTATTCTTTACCAGAAGATGCGCTGGCCCGTCACATGTACGTTTTCCTTTGGAATGGGGCAAAAAAGGACGGGGACCGGAATCTTCACGTTCGCGTTGCAAGGAAGGTACGGATCCGCTCTTCGCGCTCTTCATCAGGAAGGGGAGTGACGGCCATCTTCTCATCAAAGGTAGGAAGTTTTCGCTCGTAAAAGACGCCAAGTACGATCTTTGCATCGCCGGAATAATCCCACTCCCGCATCTTCAGGCAGGCTTTTGAAAAATCTGACCGGTCATGATCCCCAAGATCATAGACCCGTTCGGAATAGTAACCGGCAGCCGGGAAGAAGGTGGCACAGATCTGGAGCACGTCGATGAGCGCGAAGCCCCGGTGGGAAATACCGCCCCGGATCAGGCTTTCGAGCTGCGGCATCTTCTTTGAATACCCCCGGGCGATGTAGGTTGCGCCGCTCGCCAGCACCAGTTCGAGCGGGTTGACGGGATACTCTGCCGTGCCAAGAGGGGTGGATTTGCCCTTGTAGCCAAGCGGGGATGTCGGGGTGTACTGCCCGGTGGTGAGCCCGTACACCCGGTTGTCATGGACGATGACCGTGATGTCGATATTCCGTTTTGCGGCAAAGAGGAGGTGATCGAGCCCCTCGGCGTAACAGTCGCCATCCCCGCAGCAGCAGATGACCGTAAGGTCCGGGTTGGCCAGTTTGAGGCCGGTTGCCACGGGGATCGTCCTGCCGTGGAGCGAGTAGAAACTGTTGATGTTGAGGTAATCGGCGATCTTTGCGTGGCAGCCGATACCGGATACCAGCACGACATTGTCAAGGGATTTGCCCTCCTTCTCCATGCCGGCAAGGATCGTCTTAAGGGTATGCTGGATGGTAAAGTTCCCGCAGCCCGGGCACCACGTGTTCTGTGCGCCGGTGATGAGTTCCCTGCCGGTCATTTTCTGAGCACCTCCCGGATCCGCACGGCAAGATCATCGGGCGTGAACGGCCTCCCGTCATACCGGAGAATACGGTCATGGACCACAATCCCGTTTCCTTTCACAAGGTCAGCCAGCTGGCCGGTTGCGTTCTCCTCAACCACGATGAGGCGGGTAACACCATCAAGCGCGTCCATGAGCTGCTCTTCTGGAAACGGGGAGAGGACAACAGGACGAACCACGCGAAGCCCGAGCCGGGTGCCGGCTTCTGAACAGGCACACCCGGGGGATCCCCAGCAGAGGATGGCGGTTGGGGCATCAGGGATGCCGGAGATCTCAACCTGGCTAAACCGCTCCAGTTCTTTTTTGAGCGCCTCCTCTTTCCGGATCCGTTTTTCTGTCATCCGGATGGTAACTGACCCTTCCTCGGTTGTGATCCCGGATTCGTCATGAGCATAACTGTTCACCTTGACAATGGCACCCGGCGTTCCGGCAAATGCCGGCGGGGAGATCCCCGAAAGGGTATCGGCATACCGGAGGTACGGCGTAGTCTGTTCAATGGATTCTGTGCCAATGGACCGGGAGGCATCCGGAGAAGGCAGATCCACGCTGTAGGTTCCTTCCGAGAGGGTCTTGTCGGTCAGGATGAATGCCGGTACCTGGAATCGCCATGCCAGTTCCATTGCCCGGGCAGACCAGAGAACTGATTCCGAAGCATTGGCCGGGGCAACGATGAGCCGGGGAAACTCGCCCTGCCCGGCATGGAGGACAAACCGGAGATCTGCCTGCCCGGAATACGTGGGAAGACCGGTCGAAGGGCCGGTGCGCTGGGACATCAGGATCACCACCGGGAGTTCTGCCATTCCCGCAAGCGAGAGCCCTTCGGTCATCAGGCAGAAACCCCCGCCGGACGTGCCGACCGCTGCCCGTTTCCCGGCAGCAGCAAAACCGAGCGCCATCAAGATCACGGCAATCTCGTTCTCCGGGTGAACAACCGTGATGCCAAACCGTTCGCTCTCGCCGGCAAGGAAATGGAGCAGGCTTGAAGAGGGGGTCATGGGGTAAGAGATGTACGCGTCAAGACCTCCCCGGACAAGCCCGATACCCACGGCTTCGTTGCCGGTCAGCAGGGGACGGGGCGGGTTGGCGCACGGGGGTACCGGTCGGACGGTTGCGAGCTGGTCATAGGCATGCCGCGCAACCCGCAGGTTCTGTTCCGCCCCTTTGGGGAGGTGAGCAGTAAAGACCTGTTCTACGATCTTCCATTCGATCCCCGCGGCCCTGGCAAATCCCCCGATGATCACAGAATTGCCCATGATCTCGGGGGCGTTTTCGAGGAGCAGGATCTCCTGAACCGGAACCTCCTGCCCTTCTGCCTTCACCAGGCCTTTTTTGAAGAGGAGGGCAGAATCCACATTCCGCTGGTCTTTGTGCAGCTCAACGGTTGCCTGGTCGAGTGCAAGGATAAAGTCAACTCCCTCATTATGGGTGCCCGGGCTTTCTGCCTGTCCAGAACCCCTGATGATGGCATAATTATGACCGCCCCGGATCAGCGAGGGGTAATCGAAATAGACGTACACGGAATACCCGATGTGGTTGAGCAGGTGGGCGACCATTGCGCCGGCACTGTTGATCCCGTCTCCCGCCTTTCCCCCCACAAGCACTGCAACATCGTTCATTGGCTTACCTCATTGTTCTGTTACTATCGCGGGCAAGGAAAAAGGTTGGCACCGGCCGGCCCGGGAGATCTGCCGTACGGTAACCTGGGGTTTTTCCAGGCACTTTTGGAGTATACAACGACGGATATTTTCAGATCAGTACCTTAAAATAATCACGAATCCTTCAACAGGATATACAGAGTAAAAGAATTCTTTGCACCGGATACTGCGGCTCCCTGACCGCATTCAGGGAAAAAACCGGAACAGGTGATTCCGGCAGAAGAGAACAAACAACAGGGAGGTGAAATGATGCATACGAATGGCCTGATGACTGCCAAGAAGGCGTATTCCATCCATACCACGAGCGGCATGGATATGGACGGCCTGATCAAGGCGATCCGGCATACCAACCTCGGGATCCGCTGGAGAGCAGCACTTGCCCTTGGGGATATTGGCGAGCCTGCGGTAAAACCCCTGATCCGGGCGCTCAGGGAGGACGACCAGGACGTGCGCTGGCTGGCCGGTCTCGCTCTTGGAAGGATCGGGAAGGCTGCCATCCCCCATCTCATACGGGCATTGTCCGAGCAGGACCACGATGTGCGGTGGCATGCCACCCGGGTTCTTGCCGAGATCGGCGAGCCGTCCATCCAGCCGCTGGTAGCAGCGCTCAGGAGCGATGACAGCGATGTGCAGTGGCGATGTGCCTTTGCCCTCTCGCTGATCGGAGAGCCCGCTGTGGAACCGCTCCTCCTCGCCCTCAAGGATTCGCTCTGGTGGGTGAGGGTCCGGGCGATCTGGGCACTCGGGGAGATCCGGGATACCCGGGCCGTGGAACCGCTGATCCAGTCGGTGAACGACCAGGACTGGTACGTGAGGTGGAGCGCTGCCGATGCCCTTGGCAAGATCGGCGACAAACGGGCGGCGGTGTGCCTTGGCAAGGCACTCAAGGAGTCGGACTCGTTTGTCCAGGTACCGTCCATCTGGGCGCTGGGCAAGATCGGGAGCGGGGTTCCGGTTGATACGCTCATCCAGTCACTGAAGCATTCCGACTGGTACGTGCGCTGGGGTGCTGCGGACGCCCTCGGGAACATCGGGGATACGAGAGCGCTCCTGCCGCTTGAGGAACTCAAAAAAGACAAGGACGAGTATGTCCGGCATGCCGCAATCGAGGCGATCGCCAAGATCAACGGCAAACACGGCTGATCCACAAGGAACGGCCGGTTTTTTTTATTTTTTTGGTGATAGGGTGAAATCCACCACAACTACTGGTTAATATTGATGCAATGCAGGTTTTTTATCTTCGTTCAGGAGGACCCAAAAAATGCATCCCCCCTCTTGCGCCAAGTTGTCCCCCGAGGGGGACGGGGCGCTATTAGCGATGCCTCTGTATTACCTTTATCGGGGGCACTTGAAGGTACGGTAATACAACACTATCGCAACCGGGGGATGCCCGAGCGGCGGGGGCGGAGGCTTGCCGGAGCCCCCAAGAGCGATAATGAAATTTGTAATTCAGGTTTATCGGACTTTGGTGGACCTTCCCGAATCACCTTATTTTTTTATGAGCTCTTCAAGAAGCACTTTCATATCATTGATCTTGTAGGGCTTTGCAAGGATTCCGGAAAAACCAAAGGAGGCATAATCCGTGACACAGGGATCGCCGGTAAACCCGCTGGACACGATCGCTTTCACGCCCGGGTCCAGCTCTTTTAACTTCACGATGGCGTCGCGGCCTCCCATCCCTTCCGGAACCGAGAGGTCAAGGATCACCACATCGAACGGTTCCCCGGCATCTTTTTCTTTGGTATACAGGGCAATGGCTTCCGCGCCGTCCCGGGCAAACTGCACCTCATAGCCAAGGAACCGGAGCACCTCAAGCGTCACATCAAGGATGATCTGCTCGTCGTCCATTAAGAGGATCTTTCCTTTGCTGGTCACACCCGGATTCATTACAATACAGTAGTTCATCCGGCATAGGCAATAATAGTATATCCTGCCACTGCCGGAGATTTCAGATGATCCGGGCACGTGTAAAAAAAGAATTTTGCCTCAACGAGGAATGCTGCGGGAAAAGTGTTATTTTTTGAGTGCCCGCAGCCGGGCTGCTTCCTCTGCATCCTCCACGCGAAGGAGGAACGTGCCATGGCATGGCTTGGTGTACGGGAAGATGATGAAGTCCCCCTCAAGCCCGACAGCTACCGGGGGCAGACCAATAACGGGGATATCCAGAATCTTGAACCCGGGCTGGACATCAAGGAACTCTTTGAAATGTGCCCTGATATACTCGCGGGATTCCTTAAACGAAGCGCCCTTGAGGACGATCTCGTAATTCATTGACTCTACACAGCCCATGGTTTCACCTCATCAAGCGCTTTTTTCAGCGGCAGCGGGTTGTGCACGGCTTTTGCCGCGATGATGGTGCAGGAAAACTCGATCTTCTTCACCTGCTCCTCGAAATGTTCGCCATAGACAATCCCATACAGCTTTGCCTTTGAAATGGCACCCATGGTTGCCGCATAACTGACCCCGGCATCGTTATGGATAAAGACAAAACAGGAGTCAAAATCGCGTTTCCTGTCCGCGATCTGGGCAACAGCCCGGTCAAGATCCATGACCTCCCCGAGATAGTGCCGGTCCGGGTCAGCCACGACAAGGAGCGTGTTGGCGGCCTTGTTTCCGGCAACAACCGGGGTGATCCCCGCTTTTTTAAGCCGGTTGATGAGGTACAGGGCAATACTGGTCTGCACCGGTACCTGCGGGCACCCGAGCACGAGGAGTGCGGTTGCCGGATTCGCTGCTGGTTCGCCTTCCATGGTTCATCTCATCCCACACGGGGTTGGTACATTCCTCCTTAGCCGGGCTGATGAAATAATCTTCCGCGTTCAAGACCGTTTCAGGGTGCCGTAGGCAGTAATCCGCTGATCCGTTCGGGATGGGTATAGACGGTGAAACGGTCACCCCGGGAGAAACCGACAAGCGTGATGCCCGCCGATTCTGCGGTAGCGATCCCCTTGTCCGTGGATGCTGCCCGGGAGATGACCACCGGAATTCCGGCCCGGGCATATTTCCGGACCATGCCGGCGGGTTGCCGGCCGGTACACCCGATCACACACCGGGAGAGATCGATCCCGTTCAGGACGGCGTACCCCACGAGCTTGTCGACCGTATTGTGCCGGCCAACATCGCTGCTTTTCCGAATCAGCCTGCCCTCACAGAACAGGACCGAGCAGTGAACCCCCCCGGTCTTTCTCCAGAGTTCGGTCTCGATCTCGCGGGTAACCGCGATCACGTCATCCGGAGTGAGCCGGATATCCGACTCCTGCTGGGGCAGATCCGAGAGATAACTCATGCCACCCGATGAGCCGATCTCACGTTTCACCTGCACCAGATCGCAGACGGATGGGGAACAGGCAAAGATGCGGTCACCATCAACCGTCACCGAATCCACGTTTTTTACGATCCCTTCGCAGATAAGATACCCGGCACCCAGTTCCCGCAACTGGTCCCGGCTTGCAACCATCTCAGTTACGGGCCGGTCATTGAGCAGGAGCTCGAACCGGTCCTCGATGACAACGGCATCCTCTGTTGCCCGGGCCGTGCCGTCAATGAACTGGATCCCGTGATGCAGGTGGATCATGATCCCCGCGTCTGTTCGTGCACCCAGTCAAGGTAGGGGCCATGACCGGCAATCACCGGAAGCGCAATGATCTCCGGTACCTCGTACGGGTGGAGATTTTTGATGGCGCGGATAACCTCATCGGCTTTCTCCTTCCGGGTCTTTATTATCAGCAGGTGCTCGTTATCAGCAGAGAACTCCCCTTTCCACGTGTAATAGGAGTTGACGTGGACAACGTTGACACAGGCGACCAGGTGAAGATCCACCAGGGCCCGTGCAATTTTTGGTGCGTCCTGCGGGGGAGCGGTGGAATAAATTACACAGATCTCGTGAGACATAAAGAAAACCTCCTCGTTATGACAGGTGTTGCCCTTCCCGGTTCATAAGCGTATATCATCAATGCCGGGCACGGGCGTTAAATTCTATAGACGCCAGCGCCAACACATACCTGTTATGTACGCCAGCCGCATGAGCAACCTCCCGCCGTATCTTTTTGCACGGATCGACGCGATGAAAGCCGAACAACGAAAAAAAGGTGTTGACATCATCGACCTCGGGGTAGGCGACCCCGACCTGGCAACCCCGCCCCATATCGTGGAAGCCCTCTGTACCGCAGCAAAGGACCCCAAAAACCACCACTATCCCGACTATGCCGGTATGCCTGCCTACCGGAGCGCAGTTGCAGGATGGTACCGGACGCGGTTCGGGGTCACGCTCGATGCCGATAAGGAAGTTGTTGCCCTTATGGGATCCAAGGATGGCATCGCCCATATTCCCGAGGCATTTGTCAACCCCGGCGACTATGTCCTCTCCCCGAGCCCCGGTTACCCGGTATACCGGACCGGCACGCTCTTTGCCGAGGGACGCATCCATGACCTGCCGCTCCTCCGGAAAAATAATTTTCTCCCGGTACTTTCCGATATCCCAAAGGATGTGGCAAAGGCAGCAAGGATCCTCTATATCAATTACCCCAACAACCCCACCGGAGCCATAGCCCCCGCTGAATTCTACCGGGAAGTTGTTGATTATGCCGCAGAGAACGACGTCATTGTTGTCTCGGACAATGCCTACTCCGAGATCTCCTTTGACGGGTACCGTGCCCCCTCGTTCCTTGAGACAAAGGGCGCCATGGACGTCGGTATCGAGATGCACTCGCTCTCGAAGACCTACAACATGACCGGCTGGAGGATCGGGATGGCAGTCGGTAATGCCGATGTCATCGCCGGGCTCGGCCGGGTCAAGACCAATGTCGACTCCGGGGTCTTTGATGCCGTGCAGCATGCCGCCATCACGGCCCTCTCGGGCCCGCAGGACTGCGTGCAGGATGCCTGCAGGATTTACCAGGAGCGCCGCGACGTGCTCGTGAACGGACTTCGGGGGCTCGGGTTTGATGTCCTGGTTCCCAAGGCAACCTTCTATGTCTGGCTGCCCGTTGAGGACTGCATGACCTTTGCCAGCCGGCTTCTGACCGAGGCTGGCATTGTTGCAACACCCGGTGTTGGCTTTGGAGCGAGCGGCGAAGGCTATGTGCGGTTTGCGATCACCCGGCCGGTTGCGCGGATACAGGACGCGATCGAACGGATACGCGGGATGAACCTGTGAAACCCGCAAACCACCGGACCGCAAAAGCTGGTCACCCCTCCATCACCAGCGTCTCTGACGCAGGTGCAACCAGCACGATCATGTCATCCCGGTACACCAGCCGCTCCCGGTGCCCGGGAGTGCGTATCAAAGGAACGCAGGCCGGCCAAATGTGCAGGGGAGGGACGCCTGACGATCTCCCCGCTGCGCTCCTCCGTGTGGCACGGCAACAGTAAGCGGGGAAGTCTTCGTGCTCTTCCACTATGCGCTGGTCGATGACCTTATCACCAAAGACGAGTTTGAACGGCGCGTTGAGGCAAAGATCGAGGACTGCGGGGACCTTGTTGACGAACCGACTGCCGCCATGATGGTGGTCGGGGAACTCGGCCGGGAGCACGTGAAGATCAAGGGGCTCTCTGCCAAATCCAGCCTCTTCTCTTTTTTTGGAAAAATTGTTGACAAGACCGAGCCAAAGGAATTTGACCGGGCGGATGGCGAGAAGGGCTGGGTCGCCACGCTCATGCTCGGTGATGAGACCGGGACCACCCGGGTTGTGCTCTGGGACCAGAAAGCAGGGGCCGTACTCGATACGGAGATTGGCGAGGTTCTTGAGGTCATCGGCAGGCACCCGGGAAAAAATGTCCACGAGATCTATGCCCTTGCCCTCAGGAAAGCCAGTTGCGAGATAACCTGCACCGCAGCAGCGGCCGGCGGGCTCTCAACCGAACCCGTGGACCTGGATTGTGTCCTGCTCGCCATCGAACCTCCCCGCACATTCACCAAACGGGACGGCACGACCGGTGAGATGACCGGAGCGGTCATCGGGGATGCGGAGGGGACTGCCCGGCTCGTCTCATGGGTACCGGAACTTCTTGTGGGGCATCGTGCCGGAACAACCCTGCACATCACCAGTGCCAAACCTTCCGGACGCGGCGAGGGCAGGGATTACAGCCTTGATGAGAAGAGCACGGTAACCGTCTCCGAAACGGCCATTGTGGTTCCCGTAACACCGCTTGGTAAGGTCAGCGACAGCGGTACCTGGTCGGTCAAAGGCACGGTCAAACACCTCCGGGAGGCCCGTTCGTTCACGACAAGGACCGGAACCGCGTCATGGGTGCGGAACATTACCCTGAAGGATGGGGAGGATGAACTCAAAATCGTCCTGTGGGGCGAGAATGCCCTGATTCCGCTTTGCCCGGGCGATGCGGTGGAAGTCTACCATGCAACGGCAAAGGCAGGACGGTACGGCGGCATCGAGCTGGGCGTTGGACGGGGGAGTGTGTTCCGGGTGCCGGCAGAAGAGAGCCGCCCGATCATCTTTACCGGTACAATCATTGAAAGTAACGCAGGCCTTTTTATTGACAATGGAAAAGACCGGTACCTTATCGAGGGCGAACTCAGCCATGGGTCAGAAGTTACGGTCACCGGCACCCTCACCGGCAGCAGGATCACGCCGGAACAGGTAAAACCGGCAACCCTCATACAAGAAGACATCCTGGCTGAGATCCAGCAGTTCGTAAAAAAAACTCAGCCGTGATCGTTTCACTTTCACCCCCCGCACGCTCCTGAGTATTTAACCCAGTGTTTAACATCTTGTTGTGCCATAGGAGTGTATAAGAAATGGCTGAAGGACCTCTGGAAATTGAAGATTTACCGGGCGTAGGCCCGAGCACTGCAGACAAGCTCCGGGAAGCCGGTTACCTGTCCGTTGAAAGTATTGCAACCGCAGCACCGGCAGAACTCTCCGAGGTCTCGGAGATCTCCGAATCCACTGCCAAGAAGATCATCAAGGCTGCCCGGGAGATAGCCGATGTCGGCGGGTTCAAGACCGGCAGGGACATCTTTGAGGCGCGAAAGGATGTCAAGAAACTCTCGTTCCGGGTCCCCGAGCTGGACACCCTTCTCGGCGGCGGCATGGAAACCCAGGCCATCACCGAGATGTACGGTGAGTTCGGGTCCGGAAAAAGCCAGATCGTCCACCAGATGGCAGTCAATGTCCAGCTTCCGGTGGAACTCGGCGGCCTCGGCGGCAGTGCAATCTACATCGATACGGAAAATACCTTCCGGCCCGAGCGTATCGAGCAGATGGTCAACGGCCTTGAGATCGATGATGCACCGGATGTCCAGGACGTTTTAGATAATATCCACATCGCCCGGGCACACACGTCCGATCACCAGATGCTCCTCATCGACAACTCCCGCGAACTGGCAGACGAGTTGAAGACCAGCGACAAGCCGGTCAGGCTCTTCATCATCGACTCCTTAACCGCCCATTTCCGTGCCGAGTACGCGGGACGGGGCACCCTTGCTGCCCGGCAGCAGAAACTGAACCGGCACATGCACGAGCTCTTCAAGCTCATCGACCAGCACAACGCGGTAGGACTGGTCACCAACCAGGTCATGTCCAACCCGGCAGTCTTCTTCGGGGACCCGACCAAGCCCATTGGGGGCAACATTGTCGGCCATACCGCCACCTTCCGGTTGTATCTCCGGAAGAGCAAGGGCGGCAAGCGTATTGCACGTCTCGTGGACAGCCCCAACCTGCCCGAGGGCGAAGCGCCATTCATCGTAGAAGAGGCTGGTCTCAAATCGTGTTAAAAGCACTCCTCACGGACATTGACGGAACGATCACCGGGCCGGACCGCAGGCTGGACACCGGATCGATACTTGCGATCCGGTCACTCATCCGTTCCGGGGTTGAGGTCGTACTGGCGAGCGGGAATACTGCCTGCTTCATGGATGCACTCTCCCGGATGATCGGCACGAACGGGACGTTCATTGCCGAGAACGGCGGGGTGTACCGTATCGGGTATGGCAGCCCCCTCTCCATCAACGGGGACCAGGCGGCCTGCCGCACCGCACTTGCCGCAGTCCAGGACCATTTCCGGGCACGAGGCACCGAACTGGAACTCTACAGCCCGGATTACCGGTACGCAGATCTTGCATTTGCCCGGACGGTCCCGGTTGATGAGGTTTACCGGATACTGAAGGACCATCCGGTGCAGGTCATCGACACCGGGTATGCCATCCATATCCAGTCAGTCGGGATCAACAAAGGAACTGCCCTTGAACTGCTCGCTCCCGCCATGGGGCTTGTGCCGGGCGATTTCCTTGCCATCGGGGACTCGCTCAACGATCTCCAGATGCTCAAAACCGCAGGAACCTCCGTCACGCTGGCAAACGGTCATCCGGACCTGAAAAGTATTGCAGACTATGTGACCGGAAAAGAGTATGGCGATGGATTTGTGGAAGCTGTTGAAAAATATTTTTTTATTTCCGCGCAAGGTAGCGGTCAACCACAATATAATCCTTGATATCCTTGACCGCCTCGAACGGGATCTTCAAGACCTTGTCATCTTCCATCTCGTAGCTGGCGGTATCGAAGGTTGAATCAGGGTGAACGAGCATCCCGATAACCTGGCCGGAATCGAAGTCCACCCGGATGTTCTTCAACGTCCCGATAAGCTTCCCATCGTTGCTCATTATCTTCTTTCTCGAAAGGCTGCGGGCAAATACACGAGTCATGAAAAAATTGACGATGTATAAATATTTAAAATGTTCTGAAATTGGCGTGAAAATATGAGTGTTTTTGTAAAAACAGAAAGGCAGAAGCCTTATTTGAACATTTCCGCGGCCATTCTGATGTCTGCACCCCGCAGGGTTTTCCTGCCGGCATGGTCGGACATCTTCTTGGCCTCTTTTGCGAGGAGCGTTCCGTATTCTTCCATCAGCTCTGCGAGGGTCTCGGTGGCATCGGCACTGACTCGTTCGGCACCACCCTTCTTGATGATGCGTTCGACAGCGGCCTGGGATAACTCGGTCATGTGAACTTGATTCCTCCCATACCTTTTCACCTCATGTATCTAAAGGTATTTCCATTTTAGAGCGAGGGGAATACCCGGATCACGTCCGACTGGGTAAGGATCCCGACAGGTTTTCCATCCTCGACAACGATCAGCCGGCCGATCTGCATCTCCTTGAACCGGTTGATGACCTCGAAGAGCTTCACGTCGGAACCGATCTCCTCAACCTCGTCCGTCATCACTTCGGAGACCGGAGTCGTGAGGGGGAGGTTATTCTCGATTGCCGAGGCGATATCGCTCATCGTGACAATCCCCTGCAGGATACTGTCTTCAATGACCGGAGCACCGTGGATGTGCCGGTGGTTGAAGAGGAGCAGGGCATCGCGCAGCGTGTCAAGACTCCGGAGCGTTATGAGCGGGCTTGTCATGTACTCGCGGATGGGTTGCTTGGGAAGCGAGATCATCTCGGAGGTAGCGATGAGAAGTGACTGCTTCACCTCGTCTTTTCCGAACACCTCGCCGCGTATCAGAAGCTTGTTGACCGGGGTTGGCCCGATGGTGATCCTGTCCCCGATCTCAAAGAGCCGTGTGCTGCCAAAGAGCCTGATGACCGCATGACAGATGTCCGGGTGGCAGAGCGTGGTGAAATCGATCTCCTGGACCGTCGCCCCTTTCACTTCCACCCCATCCCTGCTGATCGGCACATCGTACTCGCTGCCCTTGATATTCAGGTTCAGTTCATGGTAGGCAAGCGCAGTCGGGATATAGCCGCCCTTGGGGCCGGGGACGCCATCGACAAGGCCAATGGATTTGAGAGCCTGCATCTGGTTGCGCACGGTTCCCGGGTTCCGGTGGATCCTGTCTGCGATCTCTTCACCTTTGATGGAGTGCGAGTGCTGGTGATAGAGGGTGATTAGGGTGATGAGGATATCGCGCTGGATAAGGGACAGGTCCATAACGATAAACCGTATGACTGTCCATAAATATATAGGGAGCGATTTGTGGAATTCGAAAAGATGCCGACCGTGCCAACCGCTGAGGAGATCCTTGACCGGAGTTTCCGGCGTGCGGCAAAGAAGATGGCAGAGAAGAGCAACAAGGAGCGCGCCAATACCGACTTTGTCCGGGCGGTAGGGGCCGCAGTCCATGACCGGCTGGTCTATATCATACGGGGGTTCCCCGAGTTTGAGAACCTGCCCCCGTTCTACCGGGAGATGACCGATATCCTTTTCGGGATTGAGAAGATCAAGCAGTCCCTGGGTGCTGTCGGCTGGGCGGCAAAGCATACCAAGATGGTGGGAAACCAGCTCGTGCTCCAGTCCCGCAAGGCCGAGGACACCCTGGTTGTCCGCAAGCGGGCAGTAGCCCGGCTCGCTTCGATGGTCCACCAGATCGACAAGGATTTGCGGTTCTTAAACGAGGTCCGGAATGTCCTGCGCAAACTTCCCAATATCGAGGATACGTTCACCATCGTTATCGCGGGCTACCCGAATGTCGGGAAGTCCTCGTTCATCCGCAAGGTTTCATCTGCTGAACCGGAAGTGGCGTCCTACCCCTTCACCACCAAAGGGATCATTGTCGGGCATCGCGTGATGGGCCGCGAGAAGATCCAGTTTGTGGATACACCGGGGATCCTCGACCGCCCGGCCGAGGAGCGTAATGCGATCGAACGGCAGGCACTCTCGGCGATGATGAATGTCGCCAATGTCATCCTCTTCATCCTCGACCCGTCCGAGCACTGCGGGTACCAAATGGACGTGCAGCTCCGCCTGCTTGAAGAGGTGAAAGGGATGGTGCAGGTACCGGTCATTGTTGCGGCAAACAAGTCCGATCTCACCACCGCTGACGGGTATCTTTCCATGTCCACGCAGGCAGGTGTGGGGGTTGAGGAGGTTCTTGCCACCATCCTCACGCACAAGCCGGAGCAGGTGGAGAAGAAACGGGAGCGATCAGCGGATATCCGGTCGCCGTTACCCACGAAACCCGAAGAGGTTGTCATGGAAGTGAATGCCGACAACCCGGAAGGGGGAAGACGGAAGCGGCCAAAGAAGCCCCGGAAGCCCCGAACGATTGTGCCGGACGAAACATCCTGAATCCGATTGGCTGGGGGATTTGATCACTTCTGATTTTTTCCCCACGGGAACCGTATTTTTTCATGCTGTGACACCCCATTTTTTGCCGCAAGGATGCGGGCGGGGGCGTCTGTTTTCCTTGCCGGGCATTTTCATGCTTTTGGTGTGAACCATCGTTCATGCCCGTTTCTGCGGGATATCGACAAGCCGGAAAAGGTTTATCCCTTTTCTCTGCAAGAGTGCTTTTATTCATCCCCGAAAGTGATTTGCGATGTATCATATCCTCTACGTTGACGATGAACAAGGCCTCCTGGATCTTGGGAAAGAATTCCTTGAGGCAAACGGCAAATTCAGCGTTGACACCGTCATATCGCCAGAGGATGCAATCCCGCTTCTTCGCCAGAAAAAGTACGATGCCATTGTCTCGGATTACCAGATGCCGGGCATGGATGGGATCGAATTCTTAAAGGTAATCCGGCAGCAGTTCGATGATATTCCGTTTATTCTTTTCACCGGAAGGGGACGCGAAGAGGTAGTCATTGACGCTATCAATAACGGAGCCGATTTTTACCTCCAGAAAGGTGGCGATGTTCCTGCACAGTTTGCTGAACTGGCGCACAAGATCCGGCAGGCCGTTCGACGGCGGGAGACGGAGCAGGAGCTGCGGAGAAGCGAGGGGCGGCTTCGTTCCTTCATTGAGACAACCTGCGAATCGGTTGCCCTTGTTGATGAAGAAGGAAGAGTGATCGAGTGGAATCCGGCAACCGAACGGATCACCGGCCTGAAAAAAGAGGAGGTTCTTGGCACCCGCCTGTGGGACCTCACCTTCCGGATGCTTCCAATCGAGCAGCGTACGGAAGAACACCGTGCATTGATCGAACAGAGGATCCGCACGTCCCTCATGACAGGCAATCCGGTCTTTGAAGAGCCCCGGGTTATCGAATCGGCGGGGCCTGATGGCAGCCGGATCTATACCCGGCAGACGCTCTTTCCAATCAAGACCGACAAGGGGTTCGGGATCGGATCGATCTCCCAGGACATAACCAGAGAGAAACTATCAGAAGTCGCAATACGGGAAAGCGAGAAGAAGTTTCACGATCTGGCCGAACTCATCCCCCAGATTATCTTCGAGCTGGACCTGGAGTTCCGATTGCTCTGGGCAAACCAGCATGCGCTTACCACCATGGGATTTACATTGCAGGAGATCGAAGCGGGCATCGATATCCGTTCCTTTATCGTTCCTCCGGACGCTGAAAAAGCACATGGCGATATCGCGAAGTTCCTGAGCGGGATGCCCAAAAAGTCCCGGGAGTTTATCGCAGTCCGGAAGGATTCTCGCAGATTCCCGGTTCTTGTATACTCTGCTCCCATGTCCCGGAACGGCAGACTCTGCGGATTTTTCGGCCTGGCAGTCGATATCTCCGAGCGGAAGACGATGGAAGATGCACTCCGTGCGAGCGAAGATAAATTCCGTGGCATCACCGAG
Source organism: Methanomicrobiales archaeon HGW-Methanomicrobiales-3 (assembly GCA_002839605.1). GTDB lineage: Archaea > Halobacteriota > Methanomicrobia > Methanomicrobiales > Methanospirillaceae > Methanoregula. Next base: position 26,294 of record PGYK01000010.1, read on the forward strand.
AGGTCATCGGATCTCATCCTTGTTCTCGACAACGAGATGAGGCCGGTGTATGTCTCCCCTTCAGTGCAGTCAATGCTCGGGTTTTCTCCGGAAGAACTGGTTGGAAAGACACCGGAATTTGCCCTGGCCACGATCTTTTCCGAAACCGGCCCGGCTCTGGCGGATGCGGTAAAGGCCACCATGAGCGGACTCGCGGTTGACAATGTCGAGCTGCAGCTCAAAAGAAAAGACGCAAGCCCGGTTATCGTAAGCCTGTCCGCGGTGCCGGTCCTGCGTGATGGCCGCGTCGACGGTGCCCAGGTCTCCATGCGGGATATCACCGAGCAGACCGCCACCCGGTCCGCCCTGCAGGCAGTGATCGGGAGCATGGTCGGGACAACCGGGATGAGCTCGCTCCAGCAGATCGTGGAGACGGTCGGTTCATGGCTGGGTGCCGACTGCGTCATGATCGGAGAGATCCAGCCCGATCATGATACGGTGAAGGTCCTTGCCATGGTCCTTGACGGGAAGCAGGTCAATGATTTCATCTATCACCTCAAAGGAACCCCCTGCGAGAATGTCGCGGAGAAGGGGTTCTGCCATTACCCGGAGGACTCCGTCCGGCTCTTCCCGTTTGCAAAGGATATCATCGACCTGAATATCCAGGGGTATGCCGGAACACCCCTGTGGAACTCCCAGAAGAAGGTTATCGGGATCCTCTGTGCTCTCTCCCGTATGCCGTTACAATTATCCCCTTCAGTCAGATCGATTTTGGAAACTATCGCCGTGAAAGCCGGCGCAGAGATCGAGCGATCCCAGATCGAGCGGGAACTCCAGAACAGCCAGAAGAAAGCACAAAAGGCAATGGAACTGGCAAACCTGGTGAACTGGGAGTGGGACATCAGGACCGGTCTTTTCACCTTCAATGACCGTTTCTATACCCTGTATGGGACTTCAGCGGAGCGGGAAGGGGGGTACCTGATGACCCCGGAGAGATACAACCGGGAGTTTGTTTACCCGGAAGACCAGGACACCGTTGCCGCGGCGTTTGCGGGGCAGCCCCCTTCATCTGATACGGGAGCAGAGTTCCAGATGGAACACCGCATCATCCGCCGCGACGGAGAGATACGCACCATCAGGGTCCGGGTCGGAATCTCGCAGGACAGCAGTGGGCAGGATATCATCGTCCACGGCGCAAACCAGGATATCACGGAACAGAAAAAGATGGAAGAGGCTATCCGGCAGGCAAACAAAAAACTCAGCCTTCTCTCCGGTATCACCCGCCATGATATCAATAACCAGCTCCTGGTACTGAACGGATTTATCTCAATCTTACATCAGGAAATCCATACCGATTCAACGGATAAATATTTCTCCCGTATCACGGACGCAAGCAACAATATCACGGAGATGATCCAGTTCACCAAAGAATATGAGCTGATTGGCACCGGCGCTCCGGTCTGGCAGGATCTGACAACCGTAATTTCGAATGCCGGAAAAGGCATCGTCCCGGCAGGGTGGACCGTAACCAAGAACCTTCCTGCAACAACCGAAGTATTTGCTGATCCGATGCTCGAGAAGGTTTTTTTCAATCTGTTTGACAATGCGGTCCGGCACGGAGAGCGGGTGACGCAGATCACGGTATCGTCGCGCACGGAGAGGAGCAAGCTCATCATTGTCTGGGAGGATAACGGGGCCGGTATCGCTGCTGACGACAAGGAGTATATCTTCACGCGGGGATTTGGGAAGAATACCGGGCTTGGCATGTTCCTTGTCCGGGAGATCCTCTCCCTGACGGGCATCACTATCGTGGAGAACGGGGAGGCCGGGAAAGGTGCCCGGTTCGAGATGACGGTCCCGGCGGGGTTATGGCGGATTGCCGGTACGTGAAGAGAGTCCTGTTCCGGCCACCAGGATCGGTTCGGGGGTCGGTTGCACGGTGCGGGCGCGGACGAAAGTGAGGTGAGGGGCGCGTTCCCTTCCGGATCCTTCGGCTTCTTGTATCCACCTTTCCATCCCGACATCGCTCCTGCGTCCTGCACTTTCCGCACCTCATTTCCTGCTGACAGAGTACACCGTCCGGCTCATGGCAGGGAATTGTTCTATTTTTGCATGTGCCAGATCACCATTTCCTGGAGGCAGATTCTTTGAAATTACCGGAAGATCCCCTTGACAATTGGGGGTCTGCTGAGGGGGGTCGGGCGGTGTACTTTGGTACAAAAACGATCCGCCACGCGGTTCCCGGGCACGTTCGCTGGAACTTCCCTTCCAAAATCACGACGTAACAGCGCTTCTTATTGAAGAAGAACCGGCTCCTGCCCCGGCTCGTGCCAAAAACAAAGTACACCGCCCGACCCCCTGCATCCCACCACCAAGGATTTAGCCAGCCGCAGCGGATCATCCGGATCATATCCTGCCAGTCACCACCTCAGGCTGTGGCAGGCAATGAATCCCATGAGAATGGTGTGCGGTTCTATCCGGCCCGGCTGGTGCCGCACAGGAGACCCTGATGGCCCATTTCAACACAAGACCCGGAACGAAGAGTGCGACACACCGGTTTCATACACCGGTTCGCGACATCGCCGCGTTCGATGCCGTCGCACGGGCGCTGGTACGCGATAACCCGCTCGGGTGCACGGCATACCGGACCGTGAGAAGGCACCGCCCGCCGCTTGAAAAGGTCCGCGAGAGGTATACCGCGAAGTTCGTCTACCTTGACCCGGCAGAAAAGAAGATCGGCACCGGGCAGGATACCTTCAACACGGTCGAAGGATACGAGTACGGTATTGCTGCCGTCCTCTCCAATATGGCAAACGTCGCTGCCCACAAGGGCAGGGTGCGGCACGTGCCGGACCTCGATCTCTTCTCGGTTATCTTCAGGTGCCACGACCCGGGCGGGGAGAACTATTTTGTGATCCTTGCCCGCGACCGCGTGACCGTGGCATCGTACGAGAACGACGCTATCCTTCAACGTGTTTCGCGGTGGACGGACACCGTGCCGGAACTGGCGTGATGCCGGCAATCCAATAGCAGGATGTGGGGTGGAACTGGGCCGGCTTCACGCCCACCCTATCATCGCCCACCCGATCAGGAACCCTAAGATAGTACCCCCATTGATTGGCGGCAGCCCGGCCTGCGGTCTTCCCGACATCACGAAATACAACAGGACAAGGATACCGGCAACCGACCCGATCATCGCGCCGAGCGCCGGCAGGTTGATGATCCCGCCGATCTTTGCCCCGTGCAGGAAGACATTGGCAGACACCACGAGGATTGCCGGCATGATCATGTCGCCCATACCGATGATGAACGCCGCACGTTCGCTGCCCTTTCCTTCGGTGGCGGCATCGCCCTCTTCACTGCTGATCTTCCCGAACCCCTCTTTGATGAACGAGTAGTCCCGCCGCTTGGGGATGACGAAGAGGATCGGGGTTTTGAGATCGACTACGCCCTCCGCAAGCGTGATCATGTGTTTGGTCTTGTACACCGAGATCGCGTCATAGACCGCGAGGATCAGGAGCAGGAGGACGACCGGCAGCACTTCGAGCGAGACCCCGAAGATCGACGCGATCCCGGCGCCTATGAGGATGCCCAGCGAATCGATGACATACCATTCCGGGTACCAGTAGAGGAGGAGCGTGGAGAGGATAGCAAGAACGGCTACGATGAGCGTTGCTGCGTTGGTTGCGCCCATCCCCGCATACACGAGGGCTGCGTAAATATAACAAAAAGTTGCGAAGATCGAGAGGCCGATGATCGCCGCAATGACCCGTTTGAGGTTGTATTTGATCAGGATGAGCAAAAATACGGTAAAGACCAGCAGGATGCCGATGAAGATGAACGGGTTCTCGTACGATGACGGGTCCTCGAATGCCGTGATGCCGGACGCCTGCACGGGCAGCGACAGCAAGAGGGCGCCAATCTCGACTGCAAGGAGCAGGAGGGGCATTGCAAGGAGGGGGATTAAGTTCTTTTTGTCCACGCTGGTAGCTCCACTTTTTTCAGGTAGTTTAATTAATTTGCTCTCATCATCTAAAAGCATGGAGCTCCGCGAATACTGGATCGATATCCTCCTCACCATTGTGATGGTCATCTCAACGCTCGTCCTCATCCTCCGTTTCTGGCAGGACATCACCATCGCGATTGCCGCCGCCCTGATGATGCTCTCGATTGGCGGCCTCTTCCTCTCCCTCCAGGTCAAGATGCGCCACCTGGAAGAGAGCGTGATCGCCCGCGAGCGGATGCTGCGAACGAACCTTGAGGTGATCTCCACCCGGATGGTCGACAAGTACGACCTTGCCATTTCGCACCTTGACGAACTGGTTGCCGAGATGTCCAAGCGAGCGTACAAATAAGAACAGCCGGAATAGTGAGAAGCCATGGGCGTAGCAATACGGGATATCATCGCGGACTACAAGGCACCGGTAACGTGGGAAGCACTGCCGGGCACGGCAGTCATTGATGCCAACAACGCGCTGTACCAGTTCTTAACCATCATCCGGCAGCCGGACGGCACCCCCCTGATGGACCGGAACGGGCGGGTCACATCGCACCTCTCGGGCATCCTCTTCCGGCTTTCGAGTTTTATGGAGAAGGGGATAAAGCCGGTCTTTGTCTTTGACGGGAAACCGACCGCACTCAAGCAGGCAACCATTGACGAGCGCCGGAAGATCCGTGACACGGCGGGCGAGAAGTGGAAGGAGGCAGTCGAACGCGGCGACGAAGCGGAGGCATATAAGCAGGCCCGGTCATCGACCCGGGTTGATACTGCCATTATCGAGACCTCAAAGGAACTTCTCGGGCTCATGGGCATTCCGGTTGTGCAGGCGCCGGGCGAGGGCGAGGCGCAGGCATCGTACATGGTGGCAAAAGGCGATGCCCGGTACGTGGTCTCGCAGGACTATGACTGCCTCCTCTTTGGCACCCCGGTGCTGGTCCGGAACCTGACGGTCTCCGGGAAACGGAAGATCCGGGGCAGGCAGATCACGGTGAGCCCCGAGCGGCTCGTGCTCTCCGATACGCTTGGAGGCTTACACCTGACCCGCGAGCAGCTTATTGAGATCGGGATCCTGATCGGCACGGACTTCAATGAGGGGGTGCAGGGTGTCGGGGCGAAGACGGCGTTGAAGATTGTGCAGAAGGGGGAGTTTGTCCAGAAACTTGCCGAAAAGCAGCCCGGTTTCGATCCCGCGCCGGTCATGGATATGTTCCTCCACCCGCCGGTTACTGACGATTACGCGCTTGCGGCGGGACATCCCGATCCGGAAGGGATCCGGAAGATGCTCTGCGATGGCTACGACTTTTCCGTGGAGCGGGTGGACCGGGCGATGGAAGGGTTCACGGTCAAGGCCGGCCAGAAGACGCTCGAGAGCTGGTTTTAGGGTGTGAGCAGTGCTCACGGAGAGATAGGCATGAACGGGTGGGGTCACACCCGATACAGGAAAATTCCCAAAATAATGAGTACATCCGTCCTCGCCCGCATCCCTGCGCTCCTTTTGGGGGCGGCAAGGCCCCCAATGTCGCGCAATGGTCGGGCTGCGGTAGCGATAGTGCCTCAGATGGCGTGCATGCAGGACCCTCAAGAAGGTGATTTGCCGGGATATTTTCATGAAAACCAGTATTGAAGCCGCCGCGGGGCGCCCTTCGGGGCGGCGGCAGTAATCCTCACGGGGGTATGGGGGCATCAGCCCCCATCAATATTCGTTTCGTGTTTTTCATGGATAATCCTTCGAAGTGATGATGGGAGTATACAGCCCACATTCCTCCTTAAAGATGCTTGCCGCCTACCACCCCTCATGAGTATCGTGGCATCCAGCCCTCACCATCTCAGAACTTCTCCGGAAACACAATCACGAACCGGGTTCCCTGCTCCCTCTCCACCTTCATCTCCCCGCCGAGCTGGTGGACGAGAACGCCAACCAGCTGCATGCCGAGGCTTGCCCTGCTCCGGATCTCGAAATCGGGCGGCAGCCCGGCGCCATCGTCCTGCACCGTGAGACAGAAGCTATGATCGCTCTGGTGGTGCAGGGAGAGCAGGAGCGAGCCCTTCTCCCTGCCGGCAAACGCATATTTCAACGAATTGGTCACCAGTTCGTTGATGATGAGCCCGCAGGGGATGGCCATGTCAAGGTTCATGTTCACCTCATCCACCTCAACGCTGACATCTACTCTTGTGGAAAGAGAATAGGAGTTTGTGAGGTCAGCGACGAGGCTCCTGATATATTCTGAGGCATTGATGACCCCGAGATTCTTTGCCTGGTACAGTTTCTCGTGCACGAGCGCCATCGTCCTCACCCGCTGCTGGCACTCGGTAAGCTTCCCGACGGCAACCGGATCCTCGATGTAGTTGGACTGGAGTTCCAGAAATCCCGATATCACCTGCATGTTGTTCTTGACCCGGTGATGGACTTCCTTGATCACCACCTCCTTCTCGCGCAACGAGGATTCCAGCCGTTCCTCGTACCGCTTCCGTTCGGTGATATCGAGGTGGAGACCAACCCATGACGTGATCGTACCGCCGGCATCGTAATGCGGGGCTCCCCGGCTGAGCACAATAGAGGTTTTACCTTTGGTATCAACGATACGGTACTCGTAGTCCCAGAACGCGCCGTTCCTGATGCACTGCCGCCAGTCGGCGAGGGTCCGGTCAGCGTCCTGCCGTGGCAGGAGATGCATCCAGCCCTTTGTTTTATACTCCGTTCCGGAGATCCCAAGCAGTGCAAGGAACGATTCGGAGAGGTACGTGAAATTCCCGAGCGCGTCGCAGGACCAGACTCCGAACGGGATGAGATCGCCTATCATCCGGTACCGGGATTCGCTCTCGACAAGGGCCGCCTGCGCATGCCGGCGCTCGGAAATGTCCCGAAGCGTACTCAGAATTGCCGGGCGACCGCCGTACTCGATGATCTTGCTGTTGACCTCGACCGGCACCGGAACGCCGTTTTTGGTCATCAGCAGGGACTCGAAGAGAAAATGGCCCTTTGACTGGAGTTCAGTGTTCTGCGTTTTTGAGAGCCCGCCTTTTGGGAGGAGACCCAGGTCTTCGAGCCGGAGTTCCTGGAGTCTCTTCACCGAGTACCCGGACTGCCGCGCCGCGATCAGGTTGGCGTCGAGGATGGTTCCTGCGGGGTCGTGGATCAGGATCGCGTCCGTTGCCCGGTCAAAGAGCATACGGTACCGGAGTTCCGATTCGATGAGGTTGTCGTGGATCTCCTTCTTTTCCGTAATGTCGATCGCCGAGCAGACCATGAGGGAAGAGTCCGCAAGCGATGCGGTCAGCAGCATCCAGCCTCTGCTGCCGTCCTTCTTCCGGTACGCTGCCTCGACAGGATCGGTTTTTTTGTCAGATGAGATCTCATGTTTCAACGCGTCCAGTTCCTTTGGATCCCACCAGACTGACGAGATGTCTTTTCCCGTCAGCTCTTCTGAGGTGGTGCCGAACATCGCAGCGGTCCGCTCATTGAGCTGGACAATTTTTCCGGTTTCGGGATCGAACGTGAAGATCCCGGCAAGGGACTTGTCGTACATCTCGCGGAACTTCTTCTCCTGCTGGGAGGACTCCGTGAGCGAGGCGATGATGACCCCGACGGTGACAAAGATATAGAACCATGCCACGCTCGATGCAAATGCCGTGATCTCAAACGGCATGAGCCAGAAGACCAGGCCAAGATAGATCCAGCCAAGGATGATGGTGAAGTAGATGGCATACCGCGGGTGGGTACGGGCAAGGAGGATGATGGGCAGGATATAGAGGTAGGGGAAGATCTCGATGATCCCGCTTGTCAGGGAGAAGAAGGTTGCAAGGATGATCTCGATGGTAAATACCACGATGACATAGAGCCAGAAGAGTTTCCACCACGAGATCTCTTTCATCCACTCACAGTTCCTTAAGCCTGCCAGATGGCTCTTTTCCCCCATGGCTGAGCGGGCATTGGCATGCTTAACTGATACTTACCGGTGGGATTATATAAAAGATACCGCATCCCTGCGGGGCCGGGCAGGGATATTCTGGATTGGACGATACTGAACAATCCAAAATCCCGAAGTCCGAATTCTCTGGGGCCGTGATATACGGGGGAGCCGGTGCAGGTGCCGGCCCCTTCCCGGTTCCAGAAGAACGCCCCGGGGATATCATTATTATCCTTGATACCCCTAATGGAGAATAGAGAGCAGCAGGAATATGTGCAGGGTGTGAACCAGCGTGCAGGAAAAATCGGTTCTTATTGTTGAAGATGAAGGTGTCGTGGCACTCTCCATCCAGGCAGCACTGACGAAGATGGGATACACGGTTGTCGGGATTGCCGTGACCGGGGCAGAAGCGCTCTCCCTTGCACGAGAACACAAACCCGATGTCATCCTCATGGATATCCATATCAAGGGAGATATGGACGGTATCCAGACAACCGAGAAACTCAACGAGGTATCGGATATCCCGGTCATATTCCTGACGGCGTATGCCGATGATGAAACGGTAAAACGGGCACTGAAGACAAAGTCCACCAGTTACTTGGTCAAGCCCTACAATCCCCGCGAGCTCTATTCCAATATCGAGTTTGCCATCTACAAGCGCCGGATGAAGGACCGGGCTGGTTCGCACCGGGAGAACCTTGAACTCTTCTTTACCCGGAGCAGTGGTGCCGGGCTCATCATCGATATGCAGAACCGGGTAGTTTTTGCCAACTCTGCTGCGGAGATCCTGCTCGGCTGGACCGTGGAGGAGATGCGGGGGAAGAACTTCTTCTCGCTGGTGAACCCGTCCGCATCAACGGCAGACGGGCCGATCGATGATACCGTCAAGGGTATCCTGGACCTTGAAGCCGTCGACTACCTGCCGCCCCTTGCCCGCATATCCACAAAGAGCGATCGGATCAGGACTGTTTCCTTGAAAACCGCGATCGTCCGCGAGGAAGATGGCGAGAACCGGTTCCTGATGATCCTGATGCAGTAGGAGAGTTCTCCCCTACGGGCTTTCTGTCCGGGCTGTGACCTCGTACCCGACATACTGGTAATTCCGGATATGCCCAGTGCTGTCAAAGAAGGCCCGGACAACCCAGTGGAGGGTCCGTGTGGAACCATCAGGATGGAGGATCCGGCAGACAACCGGGGCTGCCGGGCGATCGGGGGTCAGGGTCGCGAGATGTGCCTGCATCATCTTTGCATCATCGGGATGAACGGACGGGGCAAACAAGAACCCGATGGTATCCTCCGCGGTGCGGCCAAAATAGGAGAGAAATGCCGGGTTTGCAAACACGCAGGTCTTCTCAGGCGTGCTCCGGTACACCAGTTCGCTCTGGTCCTCGACAATTGCAGCAAACCGGGCCTCGCTCTCTTTCAGGGCTTCTTCTGCCGCAACCCGATCGGATATATCGATCATCACCCCAATCAGGCCGGCGATCTGCCCGTCCGTGCCGCTGAAGTTGGCTTTCTTGAAGATGACATCGCGGGGTGTCTGGTCGGCATGGCAGAATTTTGCCTGGTACACCTGGATTCCCCGGCGGGTGAGGAGCTGGGAGTCCTTCGCAGTCGAGATGGCAGCCATGTCGGATGAGAAGAGGGCGGCATCGGTCTTTCCCACAATTGTCGGTTTGCTGATCCCGGTGTACGCCTCAAACGCCATGTTGCATCCCAGGTACACGCCGTTTGCATCCTTGTAATAGATCGGCGCAGGGATGGTATCGATGAGCTGCTGGAGGAACGCAAGCTGCTGCCGGAGGGTGGCGGTGCGGCGGGCCACCCGCTCCTCGAGTTCCTCGTTGAGTTTCTTTAAGTTCTCCTCGCTCTCCTTCAGTTGCCTGTCAAGCCCGTACTTGTACCGGGCCATCTCAATGGTCGATTGCAGTTCGCGTTCACTGAAGGGTTTGATGATGTACCCGTACGGGCCGGTGAGTTTTGCCCGGGCGAGGAGGGCAGGGTCGGCATATGCCGTGAGGTAGATGACCGGGATGTCGCTCATCTCGTGGATGGCGTTCACGGCATCCACCCCGTCGATCTTTCCCGCAAGGTGGATGTCCATGAGGATCAGGTCGGGCACGGTTACCTGTATCTTCCCGATGGCTGCCTCTCCCGAGTGAGCAATCCCGGCAATTGCGTACCCAAGGAATTTTAAGGTCACGGCAAGGTCGTCGGCAACGATGGCCTCATCCTCGACAATAAAGATCCGGAAACCTGCCCGGGCCGCGTCTTCGGCTGCCTGACTCGTTTCATCCACCATCCCGTCCATGTCTCTACTCCACCCACCCGTTCAGGACGATCCTGCCAACGAACGGGTTGTCGCTCTGGTTGCTCATGATCCCCTTGATGATGCAGAGGGTCCCGTCCGGTCTCTCGAATTTCAGCCGGATCGGTTTTGCCATGCCGGGGTGGATGAGGATCTCGGAGAGCACCTGTTTTGCCTGCTGGTAGTCGCTGATACTGACGTGATCGAAGAGGGTGCGCTTCAGGTTCTCGTCCTCTGGATACAAAAGAGCCTGCCGGAACGAGGGGCTGTCCTGCACAAATGAGCCATCAGGATTGAGCATGACCATCACTTCCGAGGCGTCCTCGATGAGCAGCCGGAAGCACTCGGCATTGTTCTTTGCCAGGTCATCGGACTGTTTCTTTGCGGTGATGTTCCGGATGCTGACGGCATATTTTTCAGGAGCATGACGGGCATCATACACCGGGCAGATGGTCACATCATACCAGCTGCGGTTGTGCTGCTCTTCAAAATTCAGCCGCCGCTCGCCCTGCACGGCAAGGTTCCAGCAGGCCATCTTCGGGGATAAGAGGTTCTTTCCGACAAGTTCGTACGCGCTGGTACCACCCAGCTCGCCCTGGGTTGTCCCGCAGTGTTCGGCAAGCGCCTCGTTGGCTACAAGGAATGTCCCGTCAGACCGGATCAGGTACAGGAAATCCTGCGAGGCATTGACCATCAGCCGGGTTGTGGCTTCGCTCTCGATAAGGCGGTGCTCCATCCGGTGCTTGTAGAGCGCCATCTCGATGGCGGAGTGGAGTCCCCGTTCATCATAGGGTTTGATGACATACCCGTACGGTTCGGTCTTCTTTGCCCGCTCCAAAATGTCGGAATCCGCGTAGGCGGTGAGGTAGATGACCGGAGTACCGTGAAGGGCATGGATCCGGCCTGCTGTATCGATCCCGTCCATGGTGCCCGCAAGGTGGATGTCCATGAGCACGAGGTCGGGACCCGCGGATGCGACCAGTTCGAGTGCAGCCTCACCGTTCCGTGCGGCCCCGGCAACGGAGTAGCCAAGGCTCAATAAGGTCTCCCTGATATCATCGGAAACGATCCCTTCGTCTTCAACAATAAGGATGGATGGCATCGTCCTCCCCGTCCACTCAGCGGTACCCCATTGCCGCACCCAGCAGGTTTGCGGTTATCCGTAATGCTTCGATCTCATCAGGAGAGCGGGTGCGTGCCTTTATGTCGAAGAACCCGATGAAGCCCCAAAGGCTGTCTCGCACAAAGACGGGGACGATAACCCCGGACTCAACCCCGAGCAGGCGGAAGAGCGGTTTCTCTTCTTCGGGAAGCGCCCCGGGAACCGCGGAGACGACCACACCCCGGTTCAGCAGGTCCTCCCACCGGTGGAGCCCCATCGCCCCATATGTGAACCCTTGGAGTTCCGGCCTGAAGAGGCAGGAGTGATATTCGGGGCATCCCCATTCATAGATCAGGCTGATGGCTGATTTGCCCGATGGATCGCGGGTGAGCGAAAAGATCCCGATTGCGCCGGCATTGAGCGCAAGCCCGAGGGGATCGAGGATATTCTGCATGTCGGTGGTGGTGATGAACTCTTCAGGTCTGGACGCGGAATTTGTGCTGCGGGTGACCCGGAGCAGCCATTCAACGGCTGAACTGAGGGCAAAGAGGATCTCATCGCGTTTTTTGATCTCGCGTTCGATCCGGTGCTTGTAGAGCGCCATCTCGATGACCGAGTGAAGTTCCCGCTCATCGTACGGCTTGATGACATACCCGTACGGCATGGTCACCTTTGCCCGGTCGAGCAGTTCCTTGTCGGCATAGGCGGTGAGGTAGATGACCGGGATGCCGTAGAGGACATGGATCTTTCCGGCGGTCTCGACCCCGTCCATCTGCGTGGCAAGGTGGATGTCCATGAGGACGAGATCCGGCCTGAGGGCTCCCACCTTCTCGATGGCGATCTCGCCGGACTTTGCAATGCCCGGCACATCATACCCGAGACTTTTTAACGTCTCCATGATGTCGTTTGCCACAATCGCCTCATCTTCCACAATAAAAATCGCGGGGGGTTCCATCCTGCACTCCACTTCTCTTCGATCTTTGAGTTGTCCTCGTACCAATTATGGTTGTCGTATCCGTTCACGGGCCCCATGTGCCGGTTCCTGTCATGCACTCTCAAGCAGCCGGTCCGAAAACCCGAGCCGGGTATGCAGGGCAGTGAGCCGTTCTTTCAGGGCATTTACCTGGATCGTGTCAGTCCACGGGCGCTCCCTGCGCCGCGCTTCAAGGTTCCGGGCAACGGTTACCAGACGCAAAAGCCGGGCATATTCCTGCACCGCACTCCGGTCCTTTCCCGAGGAATACGCCGCCGTCATCGCCTCCTGCAGTTCATGGTCCCGTGTGATGATAGCGGCAAGCGACGAGACGATCTGCTTCACGTCCACCGGCTTGACGATATAGTCCCAGATCATGCCGCCGTATCGCAGGATTTCATCCGTAACCGGCGGTTTTCCGGTGAGGACAAGTATCGGGGGGTGCCGGGACAGCCGGGCATCCAATACCGCACGAAGGGTGTCCCACCCGTCCATGGGCTCCATCATCATGTCGAGGATTATCAGGTCCGGGTTCTCCTGCCCGAGCAGATCAAGACATTCCTTGCCACCGGCAACCGTGAGCGGCCGGAACCCCCCCATCTCAAGGTAAATGGCAAACAATTCCCGGATTGCGGGGTCGTCGTCAACCAGGAGGATGGTCTCCATCATGCATCCTCCAAAGGATTCCGGCAGGAGGTTTCATCGGTTGGATCATCAGGACGGTTCCGGTAGTGCCGCAGGAGGAAACGGCGGACTTTTTCTGATTCCACCCAGCCGCGATCGAGACGGTCAACCAGGGTATCGATCACCGCGATCTGGTCCATGATACGCTCCCGGTAATGAACACAGTCAAGGCTCACGTATCCCATGATCGCCTGGAGGGGGTTTCGAATCTGGTCGTTGAGGATCTGGAACTGCTCCATGTTCTGTTCGATCTGCGTGATGCCCTCTTTTTTTAACTGGTTCTCGAACATCTTGTGATCGGTGATATCATGGTACTGGACAAGAACCCGCTTTTTTTGGCCCTCGTGCCCGTTGACGAGGTGGAGGGAGACTTCAAACCATGCATTATTCCTCTTCTCCTCGAACCGGACCGGGATACCGGATTTCAAGACAGAACTGACCTGCGATTCCAGCGAGGTGAACATCCCCTCGTGGTCGAACAGGATTGCAGGTTCTCTCTGCATTTTGGGATACGAATCGTTGAGCCGGCGTGACATCGCATCGTTGAGGGCGATGACCTGCTGATCGGCATCAAGGAGCATCACGGCATCGGGAATGGCATTGGCAAGCACCCGGATCGTCCGCGTGTCTTCTCGTGCCTGCTCCTCCATCCGGTGCTTGTAGAGCGCCATCTCGATGGAGGAGTAGAGTTCCCGTTCATCGAACGGTTTTAAGACATACCCGTAGGGCTCGGTGACTTTTGCCCGCTCAAGGCTGGCTTCATCGGCATGGGCCGTGAGAAAAATGACCGGGATGGTATACAGTGTATGGATCTGTTCTGCCGTGTCGATGCCATCCATGGTCCCGGCAAGGTGGATATCCATGAGGATGAGATCGGGACGGGTTTTTGTTACGGTACGAAGCGCAGATTCTCCTGAACGGCAGATACCACTGACATGATACCCCAGTTTTTCAAGGGTCTGGCGGATATCCTCAGCTTCGATGAGTTCATCCTCCACAATGAAGATGGTTGCCCCGGACACCCGTGCTCACTCCTCCCTGACTAGTCAATGGATCACGGTACTTGCACATAAAGGTTATTAAGGAAAAAGGACCCGGGCTTGGCACCGGTGCACAGCCAGGCCGCCATGTGTACTGCCCTGCAGGACAGCGGGTGCAGATCTCAGCCCATCCGTTCCCGGAGCACGAAGACCCGGCACACATTCTGCCGGTCAACAGCGACAGGCGTGCTCTTGATGAGCGTTTTTATCCGGATACCGAATTTGTTCAGCAGCGTGACGGTGCCGCTCCAGACCCGTTTCTTGTCGACAAAGAAGGCGTTGGTGTCCATGGCAAACGGATCTTCGGGATCTTTGATGATGCTGATATGTTTGGTATAGATCTCGTCAGGGGTGTACCCGAACCGTTCCCGGAACGCTTTGTTGATGTACATCACCGTGCCCATCATGTCGGTTGCCACGACAAAGTCGTCCATGGAATCGAGCATTGCGGCAAAGAGGGCAAGGGACTGCTTCTCGTTCTCGAGCTGGCGGGTAAGGCCGGTCAGGTCGAGTTCGCGTTTCTTGATATCCGTGATATCGTAGCTCTCGATGGCACACCGGAAGACCTGGTTGTTCTGGTCAAAGAGCGGGGAGATGGTGTGGGAGAGCCACTTATTGTTGAACTCCTCCTCGAATTTGTAGGGAATTTTGTCGTAAAAATGCTTCTGGACGGCCTCAAGGAGCACCGGGGAGATGATACCGGCGGTAACCAGGGTTGCGAGGGGAGGCAGGGGGCCGGATGCGCCGGCATGGGGGTTCTGCTGCGAGAACGCTGTATTGATGGAGAGGATGTTGGTGTCCTTGTCGATGATGAAGACGGGGTCGGGGTTGATGTTGAGGATCGACCGGATCAGGGCTTCGTTCTCCTTGACCCGTTCATCTGCCCGGAACTTGTAAAGCGCCATCTCGATGGTGGACTGGAGCCCCCGGTCATCGTAGGGCTTGATGATGTACCCATAGGGTTCGGTGAGTTTGGCCCGGTCAAGGAGCGCGTTATCGGCATAGGCCGTCAGGTACACGACCGGGATGTTGTACAGGGAATGGACTTTTGCGGCAGTCTCGATCCCATCCATGGTTCCGGCAAGGTGGATGTCCATAAGTACAAGACCGGGCCGTAATTCCCCAATCTTTTCTACCGCGGTTTCCCCGCTCTTTGCGGTACCGGCTACGGTATAGCCAAGACTCTGGAGCGTCTCTTTGAGATCGTTTGCCACAATGGCTTCATCCTCGACAATGAAGATCGATTTTTGTTCCATGCTATCCCCAGAACCCGTACAGGGAGACAGTCATCAGGGATTCATATAAACTTTTGCAATTGACGGGTGCCGGAAGTTCCATGGTCATGCTCCGGTCGTGCCCGGTTCATCCGGCAGGTCTTCGTCCGGGTTAGTATTTCCGGGTAGTGCACGTTCAGCGATCTTATGGACATTTTTCAAGGGGATATCGATGATGAAACTGGTCCCCTCCCCCGTGCCAGTGGCGATGGTGCCGTCGAGCTGGTCAACAAGGTTGTTCACGAGCCGGAGGCCAAGGGATTCGGTTCTCTTCCAGTCAAAGCCCTCCGGCATGCCAACCCCGGTGTCGCGATAGACGAAGCGGAGCCGGTCCGCACCCTGCAGGGTACCGTCAATGGATATCGAACCCCTCCGGTCATCTGCAAACGCATGCTTGAAGGAGTTGGAGACCAGTTCGTTCATGATGAGCCCGAGCGGGGTGACCATGTCGATATCGGCCATGATTTCGGGCATGGTGACAGACAGGGCGATCCGGTGCTGCTGGACATTGTAGAACTGGGCAACCTGTTTTACCAAAAACAGGAGGTAATCTTTGAGATTGATCTCCGCGATATCGGGGGAGCGGTAGATCCGTTCGTGGACAAGCGACATAGCCCGCACCCGGCTCTGGGTGTCCCTGATAGCTTCAAGCACCCCGGGATCGGTGATGAACCGCGACTGGAGTTTTAAGAGGCTGGTTATGATCTGGAGGTTGTTCTTGACCCGGTGGTGGATCTCCCGGAGGAGGAGGACTTTTTCTTCGAGAGACCGGCTGATCTCCTGCTCTGCGAGTGCCCGGGCGGCAATCTCGGCGGTCAGGTCCTCGGTGCGTTCCAGGACCCGTTTCTCGAGATCCTCGTTTGCCTGCCGTATCGCCTTCTCGGCTTCCTTGAGCGGGGTGATATCGGTGAGCACGTTGATGCTTGCCGGTCCGCCCTCGTACTGGATCAGGGCACCGTGGACAAGAACCGAGTGATACGTGCCGTCGCGGGCAGCGATCTTAATCTCGTACGGGGGGACCTCTTCACCCTGCATCCTTTGGGCTGCTGCCTGCCGGACGATCGCGTGAGACTCCGGGGCTACCAGGCTTAAGAACGACGTGCCGACAAGGGTCTGCGCCGTATTGGATATGGTGGCTGCCCCGGCCGGGTTGACATAGAGCAGGATACCGTTTCGGTGGACGATGACATAGTCCGGGAGCTGGTCGATGAGCGAGCGGTACCGCTCCTCGCTCTCGCGCAGGGCTATTTCCGCCATCTTGCGTTCCGTGATGTCCTGGTTTGCGCCATGGGTTCCGATTGTCCGCCCGCTGGCGTCCCGGGTAACCCTGATGCGGACGATAATATACCGGATCTCCCCGTCCCGCCTTATGATACGGTGCTCCCGGAGTGCTATGTAGCCGGGTTCGGGTCGTGCGAGCGCTTTTGTGATCTCATCGGCAACAATTGGCTGGTCGTCCGGGTAGGTGAACTCCCGCATGTACACCTCTGCAGGCATCCGGTAACCTCCCTCCCGTTCGGCAGTGGTTGCGTACAGGGCATAGAACCGGTCGTTGAAGGTGAAAGTTGCCGACTCTACGTCGAACTCCCAGTCTGCCATCATGGCCATGTCCATGGCTTCCGAGAGGAGAAACTGGTTCTTCTGCAATTCAGCCTCTGCCGTCTTCCGGTCCGTGATATCTTCAATGGTTGCGAGGATGGCGGGGTTTTTGCCCATCGGGACAAGGCATGCAGAGAACTGGCAGGTTCGCATATCCCCGCTTTTTGTCCGGATTTGTATCTCCAGATCGTATATGCATTGGCTGTTCCGGAGGGCGGATTGAATCCGCCCGGGATCATCGGGATCAGGAAAGAGGCCCAGTTCTTCAGACGTTTTCCCCAGCGCTTCGTTACGGGAATAACCGCTTTTTCTGACAAACGCATCATTCACATCGGTAATTTTCCCGTCCGTTGCTGATACGAGGGTAAGCACAACCGGGCTGTTCTGAAAGATGGTGGAGAATTTACTTTCAGACTCCCGCAACTGTTCCTCTGCCAGTTTCCGGTCGGTGATGTCATGGATAATGGAATAGAACAAGGCTTTTCCCTGCACGGTGATTGGGCCGGAATACACCTCGACAAAACGCTTCTCCCCGCCGGCGCGGTAATGGACTGACTGGAAGTGTTTGGCTTTCTCCTGTTTTGCCCGGATAAGGTTGTTGACCACCTTCTCTTCCGGCAGCCGGTTCAGGTCAAAGATACCCATTGACACGAGCCGGTCACGCGGGTACCCGTAATACCGCACGGCTGCATCGTTGGCATCCACAATTCGCCCGGTATCCGGGTCGATCAAGAGCGAGACCGAGGCGTTGTTCGAGAAGAGAGAACTGTACCGTTCCTCGCTCTCCTGTAACTCTTTCTGGATCCCGATGAACGTGCTGATATCCTCAAGCGTCTCGACCGCGCCAATCATCGTCCCGTTGTCATCCATGAGTGGTGCCGCGATGAGATGCAGCCATTTTCCCCGGCTTCCGAGAGCCGGGAAAAAATCCGTCACCTCATACGCACCGGCCACAAGGTCCGCCCGCTGGTAGGAGTGGGGGTACAGGACCGGTATCTTTGCTGTGAAACCGTCAACGATCAGGTCAGCAAGACAGGGGCGGACTTCAGCATAAAACGCTTTCCAGTGATGGTCTGTTCCGAGGATCGCTGCCGCTTTGAGGCCGGTGGCATTTTCCAGCGCCCGGTTCCACGAGATAACATGGTGATCGTTGTCGATGACAAATTCCGGAACCGGTGAGGCTGCGATGATGGCGTTCAGCTGCGCTTCCCGTGCACGTGATAGTGGTTCCCGCGAGGGATCGCCTGAACCGGAACACGGTTGCTCCACCGGCCGGGGGTCATTTGCGGGACTCACGGTTCACCTCGTTCTTCGATTGTTCGGACCCACCCCGTCTTCCGGGCCGGCCGTTCAGGTACTGGCCGGATGATGAAACCCGTCATTCGCCTGCCTCCCGGTCACTCTTCTGGCCCTTTTGCACGGTTATCGTCCACGCCGTCCCGCTGCCTGCATCCAGCGTGATCGTCCCGTTCACCTGGTCGACAAGGCTGGTCACGAGCCGCATGCCAAGGGACGCAGTATTTGCCCAGTCCAGGTTTGGGGGCATGCCGATACCATCATCCCGGACAACCAGGACGATGCGATCCCCCTCCGTTGTGCCCCGGATGCCGATCGTCCCTTCCTTCCCGTCCGGGAAGGCATGCTTGAGGGCATTGGAGACCAGCTCGTTCATCAGCAGGCCTAAGGGGACTGCCGTGTTGATATCGACCATGATCTCCTCCATGGCAAAATCGAGTTTCACCCGCCGGGTATCGGTTCCGAAATACGAGAAGAGCTGGGTGGCAAGGAAGCGGGTGTAGTCGGCAAAATCGATCCGGGAGAGGCTCGTGGAACGGTAGAGCTTTTCATGGACAAGGGACATTGCCCGGACCCGGTTCTGCGTCTCGGATATGATCTGCTTAATTGCGGGATCGTTGGTCTGGCGCATCTGGAGGTTGGTCAAGCTGATGATGATCTGGAGATTGTTCTTGACCCGGTGGTGGATCTCCCGCAGGAGCACGACCTTCTCGTCCAGGGATGCCCGTATCGCATCCTCGTCCTGCTTCTGCCGCGTGATGTCATGAGCGGCAACAATGATCTGGTCGCTGCTGCCATCCCGGCCCGGAATAACCGTTGCATGTACGGACAGCGGGGTGATGTGCCCGTCGGTCCGCTGTATCCGGACCTGGTTCTCGATTGTGCCTTTCTGGAGCAGTCCTGCAAATGCAGACTGGATGGTGCCGTCCTCGACAAGGTATCCGAAATAAGGTGTACCGATCAGCTGATCCTTTTTGATGCCGGTCAACACCTCTCCGGCAGTATTGACATCCATGATGGTGCCGTTACTGTCGAGTACCACCATCAGGTCCGGGTTTGCCTCGATGACCGACCGGGTATAGTCGAGGGCTGCCTGTACATCCTTCTCGGCCCGCATGCGCTGGGCAACCTCTTCCTCAAGTGCCCGGGTCCGGTCCCGTACCATCTGTTCAAGGTTCTGGTTGATCCGGGCGAGATCGGCTTCCGCCTCCTTGAGCCGGGTGATGTCACGCATGGACTCGATGGCGCCGGTGATATCCCCCTTTGAATCGAAGAGCGGGGATGCAACCAGCGAGAGGGTTGTCAGACGCTCGCTATTTTGCCGGCGGATCGCAATCTGAGCACTGACCGTGCGACCTTCCTGGCGGATATTTACATAATTCAGCCGCCCGGCATCCCGGTCCGGGTGAAGGACAAGGTCGATGAGGATCGGGCGGCGTTTTTCATAAATCCAGAGGCTGTATTCATGATCGCCCTTCCCGATGACAGCAGCCGCAGGAACCCCGCTGAGCTGCTCGAGTGCCCGGTTCCACGCGATCACGATACCGTCCTTGTCGATGACGAACGTGGGATCGGGAAGGAAACTGATGATGTCAGCAAAGAGCTGCCGGGACTCGCGAAGCGCTTCCTCAGCTGCCTTGCGTTCGGTGATGTCCCGGAAGTACCAGACCCTTCCGTAATACATCCCGTCACTGCCGATCATCGGGGCAGAATACCGGTCAAATACCCTTCCGTCTTTGAGTCCGACCTCCTCCCTGCTCTTCTCATCCCGGTTGGCATAGAGGTAGTTGACCCGGGATGTGAATTCTTCCGGGTCTGACAACTTGTCAATCACCGATTGCAGGGCACGTTCATCAGAACCTGATGCAATCACATCCGGTGGGATCCCCCATAACTCGATGAAACGTTTGTTGAACGAGATGATCTTTCCTGATCCGTCAACAACAAGGATCCCGTCGATGGAAACATCCTGTTGCGTTGCGAGCAAAACGTTTGAGAATTTCAGATCTTCTTCTGCCTGTTTGCGCTCGGTGATATCCCGGACAATGCCGAGAACCTCCCGGGTACTGAGCGCGACCAGGCGTGCTTCGTACTGGCGCACACCCTGCGGGAGGGAGAGTTCGTACTCGAAGAGCTGGAGTTTGTTCGTATCCAGTGCCATCCCGAGATGGTACAGGATCGTGCCGGTCGGTTCTTCCCCAAACCCGGAATCCCTGACATTGGTCCCGATGATCTGTTCTGAGGGTATGGCAAGAGGGGAATCGTCAGGCACCCGGAAGTCCCGGTAGACCCCGTCAGAGGATATGACAAACATCATGTCCGGAATCGCCTCAAGCAGCATCGCGCTCCGGTGCTCGCTCTCCTGTAACGCATCCTCTGCCCGTTTCCGTTCGGTGATGTCGAGCACGATCCCCTCATAATGGGTGATGGTGCCGGAAGGATCGCGGCGGATGTGGGTATAGTCCATGATCCAGAACAGGTCATGGTTCTTGCCGAAGATCCGGTACTCCTGTACAAAGTCATCGATATGGTTGCTGCTGTTGTATTCAACCTCGCTTCCCACGCGATCAAGCTCGTCCGGGTGAACAAGGGAAGAGAACGGCACCCTGCCGGAAAGGAAATCTTGTGGAGTATACCCGAACTGGGTGATGTTGTCGCTCACCGTCTCCACCGGCCAGTGCTCCTCGGCTCTCCAGAGGAACGCAACCGCCGGGCTGGTGTTGATGATCCGGAGCTGCTCTTCCTGGATACGGAGCAGTTCTTCAATCCGATCCTGGCTGTTCCTGCGCTCGGTGATGTCTTCAAAGACCGCAACGAAATAGCCCTTCTCCGGGCAGAACGCAGAGACTTTCAGCCACGAATGCAGGGGTTTGAAATCGATCTCGAATGTCTCAGGAATGCCGGTTTCTGCCACCCGCCCGTACATGGAAAAGAGCTCGGGGGTCAGCCTGCGGATTTCCGGTATCGCTTCAAGTACCCGTTTTCCCTCGATATTCACAAGGCCGGTCAGCCGTTCGAACGAGCGGTTAACGGATAGGTAGATCCAGTCCACCGGCAGACCCTCATCATCGTAGATCATCCGGCAGTACGCAAACCCTTCGAGCATGTTCTCAAAGAGCGTGCGGTATTTTGCCTCGCTCTCTTTCAAGGCATTTTCAGCCTTTTGCCGCTCCGTGATGTCGAGGAAGGTGACCACGGCCCCGACAACCACGCCCTTGTCCCGCTGGGGATACGACCAGTACTCAGCAGGGAAGGATGAGCCGTCAGCCCGCCAGAACACTTCGTCATCCACATGTGTAGCCTCCCCGGTCCGGAATGCCCGGTAGATCCGGCATTCTTCTTTTGGGAACCGGGAACCATCGGCGTGTTTTCCATGGATCTGCCAGTGCATGTTCTTCCCGATCAGATCCTCCTCGTCCTGGTATCCCAGGCTGGTGAGGCACGCTCTGTTGCAGAACGTGCAGTTGCCGTCCATGTCGATGCCATAGATCGCTTCTGCGGCGGAGTTCAGCAGGAGAAGGATCTTCTCCTCGGATCGTTTCCGGTCGGTGATATCAAGGAAGGTGCCAATCAGCCCCCCGAGGGTTCCGTCAGTGTGGAAGAACGGAGCTTTGTAGAAGATCACATCGTGAAGCGAACCATCGGCATACTGAACCTGCGTCTCGTACCGCTGGGGAACCGGATTCCCGAAGAGCTTCTGGTCGGCGGCGGCATACGTGTCGGCAAGGTCTTTGGGGGAGAGGTCATAGACGCTCTTTCCGACAATCTCCTCCCGGGAAATTCCGAGATATTCCGAAAACGGGGGGTTACACCCGAGATAGTTCCCGCTTGTATCCTTAAAGAAGACCGGCACCGGAAGGGTATCGATCATGGCCCCGAGGAACCGGGAACTCTCGCCGGCGCGGAGCTCGGCCGCACGCTGGCCGGTCACGTCCCGGCCGATTGCGATATACCGGGTTGCATTCCCGTCCTGGCCCTGCATTGCCCGGGTGTTCCAGACGATCGTCCGATGAGTTGTGTCAGCGCACTGAATCTCCGTCTCAAAATCTTCCAGGGTTGTGTCACTGGAAAGGACCCGCCGGATCTCCCGGGTCACCCATCTGCGATAATCGCTGTCCGGGTACAGCTGTTTCCAGACCGCGTTCTTTCCCACGACATCGGCTTTTTTATACCCGCTGATCTGTTCGGCAGCATCGTTCCAGACAACAATGGTGCCGTCCGGTGCAAGAACCGAGATCCAGACATTGGCGTTTGCAATCACGCTCTCCTGGAACTGCTGCAGGGTTTTTAGAGAGTCCTGTGCTGCCTTCTCATCGGTGATATCCTCACCATAACTCAAAACCCCGGTGATGATGCCATCCCCGGTCTTCAACAGGGTGTTGTACCACCGGATGGTGCGGATAGTGCCTTTCCCGGTAACAACCTCTCCTTCAACCATGCGATCCGGCCCGGGATCCCTGTCCATGACACGGACAAAGAGGGAACGAACCGATTCCCGCTCATCCTCTTTAATGAAGGTGTTCACCCAGTCTTTTCCGGCGATCCCGCCCGCCGGGCATTCGAGAATTTCACATCCTTTCTCATTGAGATAGGTTATGGCCCCGTTCCGGTCAAGGACAAGGATGATCGCCGGGGCAAGGGAGATATACTGCTCCTTTATCTGCGTGGATTCCTGCCCTGCACGTTCTGCCCGTGTGAGTTGCTCGGAGAGATACGCGATGATGGCAGCGATCCCGACAAAGACGATGAACCGGTACAGCGCCCCCATGATTTCATCAGGCCGGCCGGGTCCGAACAGCACGACAAGGCCAAGATAGGCAAGGGCGAGCCCCGTGGCAAGACTGAATCCTTTCCACCGGTAATGGTAGGCGAGGAGGACGATCGGGAAATAATAGAGGTGCATGAAGATGGTGGTGATCCCGTTTGTCAGGCACCAGAAGGTGATGAAGAGGACTCCTGCTGCGAGGATGAGGATGATGAGCTGCCAGAGCCGTTCGGTCATGGCAAATCCGGGTTTTTGCGTCTGTGTCATCGGTACATCACCTCATACCTTTTCATGAACCACCATCGTGAACTGCGTGCCACCGCTCCGGTCAAGTTCAATGGTCCCGTCCATCTGGTCAACCAGAGTGTTGACCAGCCGCAGGCCAAGGGACTGCGTGTTCTGCCAGTCGAGATCGGCAGGGATCCCGATCCCGGTATCCCGGAAGAGGACCGTTAAGGTGTGTTCCTCTTTTGTTACCCGGATGGAGATCTCTCCTTTCCGGCCATCGGGGAAGGCATACTTGAGGGAGTTCGAGATGAGCTCGTTGATGATTAGCCCGAGCGGGATCGCAGAGTTGATATCGACATTCACCTCGCCGATGTCGAGTTGGAACTGGATACCCCGGCTTTTTGCATCATAGAACTGGAAGAGACCGGTTCCGAGGAACCGGAGATAATCGGCAAGGCTGATATGCGAGATGTCCTCGGCCTTGTAGAGTTTCTCGTGGACGAGCGCCATGGCCTTGACCCGGTTCTGGCTCTCGCGGATGGCAGCAAGGGTCGGTTCATCCCTGATATACCGGGACTGGAGGTTTAAGAGGCTTGCAATGATCTGGAGGTTGTTCTTGACCCGGTGATGGATCTCTTTTAAGAGCATAACCTTCTCATCGTAGGATCCCTTGAGTTTTCTCTCGGCTTCAAGCCGCTGGGCATTCTCCTCTTCGAGCGACTGGTTTGCTTTTTCGAGCGCTTCGGTCCGGTCCTTCACCCGCTCTTCGAGAACGGTGTTGAGGGAGCGGATCTCGGACTCCATCAGCCTGCGGCTGGTGATGTCGATGTTGACCCCGGTCAGGCGGGACGGGGTGCCGTTCTCGTCAAATTCAGCAATCTTTCCCCGCCCCAAAATCCAGAGCCAGTTTCCGTCTTTTGTTAACAGCCGGTACTCGATCTCGCAGAGCGGGCGTTTCTCCGCGATCTGCTTTTTGAGATCCGGCAGGACCCGTTCCTTGTCGTCCGGGTGGATGTGTGCAATCCAGCCTTCAAAGGTTGCGGGAAATTCTCCGGGCCGGTACTCGAGCATGGTATAGAACCGGTCGGAGAATACCGCAGTACCGGTCTTAAGATCCCAGTCCCATGAGGCTACATCCGCCCCTTCCATCGCAAGCCGGAGCCGTTCCTCGCTCTCTAATAGCGCCTGCTCCGCCTCCTTGCGCTGCTGGATGGGCCGCGTGGTGACCACCACCCCGTTCACCCCGGGGACATCGAGGAGGTTGGTACCGATGGCGTCCACCCAGAGATACTCCCCGTCGGCCTTCCGGATCCGGAATTCTGTTGGTGTGCCCGGGTTCGTCTGCCCATAGACTTCGTTAAGATCGTGGCGTACCCGTTCGAGATCGTCCGGGTGGACCAGTTCCAGCGGGTCCGTTCCCAGGAGGGAACCTTCCGGATACCCGAGTATCCGTTCGGCCGAGGGGGATTCATACAGGATCCGGCCGTCTGCATCAAGGATCCTTATGAGGTCGGAAGAGTTCTGGATGAGGGCCCGGAACCGGGTCTCGGTTGCCCTAACCGCGTCTTCGGCTTCCTTTGCCACGGTGATATCGATCACAATCCCGGTCACGGTCCCGGCCGAGCCATCGGGATGGCGGCGGGTGATGCCCCCCACGTCCCGGAACCACCGGTAATCACCGGTGGCGGCCCGGATACGGTAATCGATATGGTACCGCGTCTCCCGGCCCTCAAGGTGATCCCGCATTGCCTGCATCGCATGTTCGCGATCATCGGGGTGCAAGAGTGCGGTGAAATCCGTGTAGTGATGGAACTTGTCAGGGGAATACCCAAGCATGGTTGCCTTGCGGTCGTCGAACCGGACCGACCCGTCCGGCAAATCCATCTCCCACCAGGCAAGGCTGCCGATCTCCATGGCCGAGTCGAGGCGGATTTCATAGGCTTTGCGAATCTCCTCGGCCTCTTTGAGCATCGTGATATCGGTGAGGACATTGAGGCTTGCCGGCCCGCCCGAGTACTGGATCATCACGCCATTGACGAGCACGGTCCGGAAAGCCCCGCCCTTTGTTACGATCTTGATCTCGTAGGAGGGGAGGTCCTCACCTTCCATCCGTTGTGCAATCGCTTTTTGTATGGTATCGTGGAAGGCAGGATCAATCAGCGGGAGGATCGGCTTTCCGACAAGGGCTTCCGGATCATATCCCATCCGGGATGCTCCGGACGGGTTGACATAGAGCAGGATGCCGTTCCGGTGAACGATGACATAGTCCGGCAGATGGTCCATCAGGCCGCGGTACCGCCCCTCGCTCTCTAAAAGGGCCTGTTCCGTTCTCTTGCGGTCCGTTATGTCCTGGTTTGCACCATGGGTCCTGACCGTCCTGCCGTTCTCGTCAAGGATGATGCCGAACCGCACGACAATCGTCCGGATCTCCCCGTCCCTCCGGACGATGCGGTGCTCCACCTGCGAGATGAAGGACGGGTCGGTAGATGCGACTGCCTTCCTGACCTCGTCGGCAACCAGGTTCTGGTCTTCAGGATAAACAAAACGCCGTGCATACTCTTCTGCCGACATCTGGTAGCCGCCTTCCTGTTCTGCGGTGGTACCATACAGGGAGTAAAACCGGTCATTGAAGGTGAAGATTCCGGCCAGTGCATCGAACTCCCAGTTCACCAGCCGTGCAAGGTCCATTGCTTCCTTGAGCTGGGCCTGGCTCACCCTGAGTTCCTCTTCTGCCCGTTTCAGTTCGGTGATATCGCGGACAACGGAAACGGACCCGATGATGGTCCCCGACGAATTCCGGACCGGGGCTGCACTCACCAGCCGGTAGCGCAGTTCCCCGTGCAGGGGGGTGATTACCATCTCTTCCAGGTTCCGGACAACTTCGCCGTTCAGGGCACGAAGTGGCGGTGCATCCTCAACCGGTCGCGGGGTGCCATCGGGATTGAGGACGGTTACGCTCCCGGCAAGGGTCTCGACCGGGATCGTTTCTTCCGGATCAAGACCGAATACCTCGACAGCGCGGGGGTTCGCAAGCGTGAACCGGTGCTCCGTGTCGGCAAACCAGACCTCATCCGTGATGCTGCTGACAAGCGAGGAGAGTTTCTGCCGCTCCTCTTCTACTGCCACAAGCAGCCTTTCCCGGTCCTCTTCGGCCTGCTTCTTCTCCGTCACATCCTCATAGAGGGCGACAATCTCGCCGGACGGGAGCCGGTACACGTAATTATCGCGCCAGCCGGAGATCCGGTCATCCTTGTACATCGAGACCGGGTGCGATTCGGGAATGCCGGTCCGTGCCACCCGACAAAAGACATCGAACAACCCGAACGCAACAACGCCCGGGAAGGCATCGCGGACGCTCTTTCCCACGATCTCTTCCTTCTTCACCTTCTCTATCGTCTCAACGGCACGGTTGACATTCCGGATGATGAAATCCTCCCCGTCACCCATGGGTTCGTAGATTGCAACACCGGCGCCCATGGTGTTGAAGAGTTCCCGGAACCGCTCTTCACTCTCCACAAGTGCGTTCTCGGCCTGCTTGCGCTCCGTGATGTCCCTGCTGATCCCCTGGAAACCCGCAAATGATTCATCCGGATCAAATACCGCGTTCGAGCTGACCTCGAACCAGCAGGTACCTCCGCCTTTCCTTGTCAGCTCGATCTCAAAGACCGTTGCCAGGTCCCGGCTGCCTTGGGAGTAATCCTCCATCCGCTTCCGGAGCCGTTCCCGCACAGTACGGGCGGATGATTCTGTCAGGAGGTGAAGAAGGGAGGTCCCGACAAGCTCTGCGGGAGAATAACCGGTCCGGCTCTCCACCGACGGGCTGACGTACGTGAACGTGAGGTCAGGCAGGGTCTGCCACACAACATCCCGGACATTATCGACCAGGAACCGGTATTTTTTCTCGCTCTCAACAAGAGCATGCTCCACAGTCTTCCGGTCCGTGATATCCTGGATGATGCCAAAAGCCCTGACCGGGGACCCTGATGGATCCTTTGCCATCTCCATTTTCTGGTAGAGCCAGCGTTCATTCCCGTCGGGACGGATCATGCGGAACTCGGAATCTACCGTATTCCCATCTGCAAGAAAATCCTTCACCGTACGGTTCATCCGCTCACGATCATCCGGATGGATCAGGGCTGTTATCGCATCATAGGTTAGGGTAAAATCACGGGGTACGCCAAAAATCCGGTATATCTCTTCGGACCAGACCAGCCGGTTGCCGGCGATATCCCAGTTCCAGTTCCCAAGATGGCCGATGCCCTGGGCCCGGGAGAGGTTCCTCTCGCTCTCCAAAAGAGCCTCATCGGCATTCTTCCTCCCGGTGATATCCTGGCACCCGCCAAACAACCGGTATATCGCTGGATTATCGGGGTCCCTGATACATTCCGCAAAACACCGGAGCCATGTTGTCGCCCCGTCCTTTGTCCGGATCCGGAGCTCGCATTGGGATGTGTTGCCAGGCAAAAGGCCGCCAATCTTCTCGTCAAATACCGGCTGGTCCTCATCTGCAACAATGCCCCTCCAGCATCCCATCTTCAGGATATCCTCTTCAGGATAGCCGGTGATCTTCTGGAAAGCCCCGGTGATCCAGTCGATCGAGAAGGTCTCATCCGCAGACCGGGTGCAGGAATATGCAAAATCGCTGGTGAGACCAGAGATATGGCGGAACCGGTCCTCGCTCTTCTCAAGGGACAGTGCGGTGCGTTTCCGTTCCGTGATGTCCCGGATTACCTCGATCGCCCCGGTCCGGTTTCCCGCCGCATCAAAGAGGGGCGAGGCCGTACCCCAGAGATATGCACCCTTCCCGCCGAATATCGTGGGGATGAAGGTCTCGGATGTAATCCGGCCATCCTCGCGCCGGATATAATCGTATTTCTGCTCAATCTCCGCATCGTCCATCAGGACAAGATCGATGAGGATCGGCCGGCGCCTGCCGTAGAAGGGGAGGCTGTACTCGTGATCGCCTTTTCCCAGCATATCCGCGGCCGGAACACCCGTCATCCGCTCGATGGCCTGGTTCCAGGCGATCACCCTGCCATCATGATCGATCGCAAATGTTGCATCGGGGAGGAACGCCAGGATATCCGCAAGGCGCTTCTGGGCATCCTGCGCATCCGCTTCCGCCCGCTTCCGGTCCTGAATATTCTTCCAGTCGCGGAGCGCCCTGGTTACGATACGGGGAAGATCGCGGAACACGGTGGCTGATTTTACCACGTAATCGATGGCCCCGGACTTCATGATCTCGACTGCCAGGCGTTCGTCACCAAAACTTGTCATGACGATGAGCGGGATGGTGACTTTTCCATCGGAACGCGGCAGGATGTCGAGACCTTTTCCTTCGGGAAGGATCCAGTCGGCGATGATGAGATCGGGGGGATCCTGTTCGATCACCTGCCGCGCTTCGTTGAGCGTTCCGGCAACGGAGATCCTGAACCTGCCCGGGTCATCCCGGAATGCCCTGAGACAGAGCTCCTGGTGCGCAGTATCGTCATCGAGAATGAGGATATGGGGGGGGTTCTGCCCCGCGGGGGAGTCCATAAAAACCCGGTCCTGAAAACAACGGCCGCGGGCTCACTCCGGCAGCGGTTTTGCGTTCCAGCCCAGCCAGTAGAACCCGAGATCCTTCATCAGTTTCGTGAACGTCCTGAAGTCAAGGGGCTTGACGATATAGCTGTTGGCGTGGTAGTCATAGGATTTGGCAATATCGCTCTCGGCATCGGAGCTCGTCAGGATGACCACCGGGATCCGCAAAAGCTCAGGCGTGGTCTTGATCGTCCTGAGCACCTCGAGCCCGTCCACCCGGGGGAGACGGAGGTCGAGGAGAACAAAATTCGGCCGGGGATTCTTTTCATGATCGGCATAGGCCCCCCGCTGGAAAAGATAGTCGAGGGCTTTTTCACCATCCACCACATGGTGAATCCTGTTTGCCACCTGCTGGTCCCGCATGCCCCGGATTACGAGCTCGGCATGGGCTTCGTTGTCTTCAACCAGCAGGATGTGCAGGGGTTCACCGGTAAGTTCAGCCATAGAAGTCTCTCTTTTCTCTATGCGTTATTATTGCTATCGGTGCTGGTGCCGGCAGGGGGAAGCGTGAACCGGAACGTTGTCCCCTTCCCTTCACCTTCCGATTCCGCCCATACTCTCCCACCGTGGGCTTCGATGATCCGCTGCACGATGGCAAGACCGATACCGGTGCCTTCAGTTTTCCCGTCCAGTTTCTCGAACAGGTTGAAGATTCGGGCCAGATACCGGGGATCGATCCCAATACCGTTGTCTGCAACAAAGAAGACCGGTTCGTCCCCTCCGACATCAACGCCAATCCGTATGACCGGGTTGGGCCGGTCACCCCGGTACTTGATGGCATTCTCGATTAGATTCACCAGAACCTCCCGGATCCGGGCAGGGTCTGCATTCACTGGGGGAAAATCAGGATCAACGTCGATCCGGATCCCGTGCCTTGAGAGCACGCTGGAATAGAGATCAACTGCTTCCTCAACGATGCTGCCAAAATCAACGGGTTTTGGCGTGTTGATGCTCTTGCCTGCCCGGGAGAGTTTGAGGAGATCGGAAAGGAGTGTATCCAGCGTATCTACCGCAGAGGAGATACGGCGGACATGGGTTTTCAGCTCGGGGTTCTTTTCACCATTTACCATCTCCTCTTCGATAAGCCCGGCAAATCCCTGGATGGTGATGAGCGGGGTCCGGAGTTCGTGGGAGACCGTATACGTGAACCGGGCCAGTTCCGCGTTCTTCTGTTCCAGCTCCTTTATCATGGCTTCCCGCTGCTGCTGGGCGGCCTTGCGCTCGATAATCTCTGCTTCGAGCTGCATCACCTTCTTCTCGAGCTTGCGGAAGAGCACCTCGTTATATTCCTGCAGGATCCCGGCCGCATCCTCCGGGCCGGTTCCCTTTGCAACACCGTCTTTTTCCTTTGCTTCCTCAAGAACCGCCCGTATTTCCTGGATCAACAGGTCGGGTTTTAAGGGTTTGATGAGGAACCGGTCGGCACCCAGTTTTCGTGCGAACTGCTCATCTTTCGGATCGGTGTACGTTGCCGTGTAAACGACAAACGGGATATTTTTAAGCTGCTCATCGGATCTCCACAACCGGCAGAGTTCAAATCCATCCATCACCGGCATCAGGATGTCCGTGATGATGAGATCCGGCGGGGATTTTTTGGCAATCTCCAAGGCATCCCTGCCATTTTTTGCAGCAGTCACCTCAAAGCCGTTTCCTTTCAGGACCGATTCCAGCAGGTAGAGGTTTGTGGCAATATCGTCGGCAATCAGGATCCGGGTCATCCACCCTCCCCCGTCCGGGCACCGGCTGGAAGGTACGCTTCGATCTCTGTGGTGAACGTTTGCGGATTGATTGGCTTCTCGATGTAGCCGGTGCACCCCGCAGCAAGCGCTTTCTCCCGGTCACCGGCCATGGCATAGGAGGTGAGGGCCACGATGGGGATCTCGCTCACGCCCGGAATCTTTCTGAGTTCGCGTGCGGTATCGTACCCGTCCATGATCGGCAGCTGAATATCGAGCAGGATGAGATCAGGCTTCTCTTGTGTGGCAAGAGCGATGCCCTCCTTCCCGTCATGCCCCCGGGTTACAGAATAGCCTTTTGCGCTCAGGATGAAACTGACCAGGTAGAAGTTCTGGTCATTGTCCTCGATATAGAGAATCTTTCTTGTCATGATACTTTCCTGTCCACAGGTACGGTAAAACTGAATGTGCTGCCTTTGCCCCATTCGCTCTCAACACTGATCGTACCCCCCATCAGGCTGACGAGCCGCTTCGAGATCGAGAGGCCAAGACCGGTTCCTTCGTACTTCCTTGTCAGGCCGGTCTCGATCTGCGTGAACGGTCGGAAGAGCTTGTCCATATCCTCCTTTTTCATCCCGATTCCGGTATCCGAAACGCTGATTTTGACAAAATCACCCCCGGCCCGGCACGTTATACGGATATACCCCTGTTCGGTAAACTTGATGGAATTACTCAGAAGATTGAGGAGCACCTGCTCCAGACGGCGGCTGTCGCCCCTCACCCTCTCAACATCAGGGTCAACATCCAGTTCGAGCGCCAGGTGTTTTGCTTCAGCAAGGGGTTTGACGGTACGGACAACCTTCTCAAGCACCGGACGAATCTCGACCGGCTCAATAGCAATTTTCAGTTGCCCGGCCTCGATCTTGGAGAGGTCGAGCACATCGTTGATTAAGGAGAGAAGGTGGTCTGAACTGTCCGCAACCATCCCGAGCTGCTTCTTCTGCTCCTCGTTCAATGGCCCGGCCAGTTCCTGCAGGAGGATCCCCGAGAACCCGATGATGGAGTTGAGCGGGGTGCGCAGTTCGTGGGACATGGTGGCAAGGAATGCCGACTTGAGCCGGTCGGCAGATTCGGCAGCCTCCTTTGCCTGTTCGAGCTCGCGGGTTCGTTCGGCTACGAGATCCTCTAAGTGATCGCGGTAGGTTTCGAGTTCGCGGAGCGCCATCAGGCGCCCCTGCTCCTCGGATCGGATCTTCCCGACCATGGATTTGAACGAACGGGCAAGGCTCCCGATCTCCCCGGCACCTTCTGTTTCGATCGTCTGGTTCAGGTCACCGGTATCAGCGATCCTCCGGCTCACCTCCGTGAGGCTGGCAAGCGGCCGGATGACCGTACGGTTAAGGATAAAAAGGGTGAAGACGCTGAGCAGGACCAGCGCGATGAGGACAAAGAGGAGGATCCGGAAGATGGAATCGTTGATCTTCTGCTCGATGGCGCTGAACGGGACAAAGGTGCCGATCTTCCAGCCGAGTTCGGGGGAGGTGTAGTACATCAGGTAGGTGTCGCTCTGGACTATGACGCCTTCGCGGGACGTGAGGAAGACGGAAGTCTGATCGCCAAGAATCCCGTCAATATTGCTGTACAGCCAGGAAGGGTCCCTGGCAGAAAGGATCGTGCCATTCCTGTCAGTCAGGATCATCTCCCCTCCCCCGATAATGTCGACCGTGGAGATGTAACTTGTTAAATTGACCAGTGTGATATCGGCCCCGACTACGCCGTAGATGGTCCCGTCCGCATCCTTTAAGGGGGTGACGATCCCGATGTTCACGTCATCCGTGGTGACTGCTTTGTATGGCTCTGTTACCGACACCTGATCCGGATGCTCCTTTGCCAAAATGTACCACGGGCGATCGCGGGGATCGTACGCGGTTGGCCGGGCCCGGGGGTACGAGCGCACGAACGTCCCGTTCTTCCGGCCCATGTACACCGAACTGACATACGGGTGCGAGATCTGGTACCCTTTCAGGATATCGATGATCTCCTGCTCTTCTGGTGTGATGGCGTAGGCAAAAGTCGCTTCATCGGCATTTAAGAAGGAGGTGAAACGGGCATCGTCCGGGTCCCGGATGTTCTGGTTGAGCGAGAGCTCGTGGACATCGTGCTTTGCCTCATTGATAAAATTGGAGAGTGCAAAATCGATGTGCCGGAGCTGGCTGATGGAATCGCCGGATATGGTATCGAGGTTCTGCTTATGCAGGGACGAGGGGAGCACGCCGCCGATGAGCACCAGTACGAGCACGGCAATGACCAGGTACAGCAACAGGATCCGTGTCTGGAGCTTCATGGGTAGTGGGGAATGCTTATTCTCATATAATAAAAGTATCCCTTAAAATATCAGAACCACAGAGACGCCGGAAGGAGGGTGTTGGTTACCGCAATTGCGAAAGATATCCCCTTTCAGGATACCTCCGGAGTTACAGGAAGAGAAGCGCAGCCTGAGCACTCATGAAGGGCCTGAAGGGCCGGGATGTTTTTTTACGGAAACGGTGATCCGGCTGGCAATTTCAGGCCGGAACCTGTTCCGGTACGGTAAGGGTAAACTTCGTGCCCGAAGACCGGTCAAGTTCAATGGTCCCCGCGAGCTGGTCGGCGAGGCTGTTGACCAGCCGGAGCCCGAGCGAGTCTGAATTTCTCCAGTCAAACGATTCCGGAATACCGGCACCGTCATCCTGAACAATGATCCGGATTGTGCCGGCATTTTTTGCTCCCGTAACCGTGATCGTCCCTTTCCTGCCGGCCGGGTACGCGTGCTTGAGGGAGTTGGAAAGGAGCTCGTTGATGAGAAGGCCAAGCGGGATGGCCCGGTTGATATTGAACCGGATACCGGGCATATCCACCTCGAACTTCACCCGGGCTGCCCCGATCCCGTAGAATTGTAAAAGGCTGGTTCCCATGAATTTCACGTAATCCGCGATATCGATCGATGAGATATCGTCCGACTTGTACAGCCGTTCGTGGACAAGGGCCATCGCCTTCACCCGGTTCTGGCTCTCATCAAGCATGGCGAGCGTTGCGGGATCGGAGATGTGCCGGGACTGCGTATGCAGGAGACTTGCAACGATCTGGAGGTTGTTCTTGACCCGGTGGTGGATCTCCTTTAAGAGCAGTTCCTTTTCAGAGAGCGACGTGTTGAGCTCCCGCGTCCGTTCAGCCACCCGCGTTTCCAGTTCTTCATTGAGTTTTTGCAGCTGCTCCTCTGCCCGTTTGCGTTCAGCTATCTCCTCCTCAAGCTGCAGAACCTTCTTCTCCAGCTTGTGGAAGAGCACCTCGTTATACTCGCGCAGGATCTCCATCTCGTCCCCGAGAGGACGGCGGGGGCCGGGAACGGTTTTTTCCCTGGGCGTGTTAAGGATCTCCCGCACGATCCGGATAAGCTCGTCAGGCTTCTGGGGTTTTATCACGAACCGATCCGCCCCGAGGTTCATGGCGAACTGCTCATCCTTTGCTTCGGTATAGGTAGAAGTGTAGAAAACCACCGGAGTATGGTTCAGGTTCGCATCGGTCTTTACCTGGCGGCAGAGCTCGAACCCGTCCATCACCGGCATCATAATATCGGATATGATCAGATCAGGCGCATGTTCCTTCGCTTGTGCAAGCGCCTCGGCACCATTTTTCGCGGCAATGACTTCGTATCCGTACCCTTTCAGGATCGATTCCAGCAGGTACAGGTTTGCCGGTATGTCATCGGCGATAAGGATGGTTGTCATCGTTAAGCCTTCCCGCTGGTAAAACCGCAAGAAGCCTCCCATGCAGGCGGGATCCTTGTCGGACACGCGGGAAAGACCGGTTCCTGTTTCCGTGGCATCATCAGCAGGGGACTATTCCTGCTCCGGAATAATAAGGGTTTGTTTTACCCCGGTTAAAGAACGAGAAAGAATGCGCAAATGAACAGGTCACGGGTTTCCAACAAAACGGTACATGCCATCCGGCACCGTGATCTCGAACCGGGCGCCGTTACCAGAAATGCCCGTTTCCTGAATGCTCATCCCGGACAGGTGCAGGAATTCCCGGACAAAGAAGAGCCCGAACTTTCCTTCTCCCCCGGCAACACGGTCGAAGATATGGGGCTTCTCGTCCGGCAAAATGCCATCCCCGTCATCCTCGCAGACAAGGATGAGCCCTCCGGGTATTTCCCTGCCGGAGAAGGAGATCCGGGTAACACGACCCCCGTGCCGGATGGCGTTATTGATAAGACTGTAAAAGACGCGGGAGATGAGCGGATCGCAATTGATCTCCAGCCCGTGGAGGTTGCAGGTGAGCGACACGGTGTGCTTCTGGCTCTGGAGCGCCATCTGCATCCGGATAATCTCATCAGGTGCAATCCAGCGGGATTGATCGATGCCCATCTGCTGGTAATCCCGGGTCTTTATGATCAGGTTCTGGATGGTATCAAGGATCTCTATCTGTTTCTCAATAACTGCAACCCGGTCTATCCCGTTTTCAGAACGACGGGACAGTTCCGTAAATCCCCTGAGTGCAGTCACCTTGTTCTGGATATCCTGGTTGGCAACATCCGTCATCAGGGCAAGTTTGGCGTTTGCAAGGCTGCTCTTCTCTTCTGCCTGCCGGTGGCCGGAAACCTCGCTGTCGAGCTGCCGGTTCCGCCGTTCCAGTTTGCGGAGCAATACCTCGTTATGCAGCCGCAGGCTCTCCGTCTCATCGATGGTGGGGCGTTTTGCCGCCGAACCTCCCGTTGAAAATTCCCTTACTACCTCACCGACAATCCGGCCAAGGACTTCGGGCTTCTGGGGTTTGACGACAAAACGGTCTGCACCAAGACTCTTGGCAAACGCTTCATCCTTCGGATCGGTATAGGTTGCCGTATAGAACATGAACGGGATATGTTTCAGCCGCTTATCGTTCTTCCACCGCCGGCAGAGCTCGAACCCGTCTATCACCGGCATCAGGATATCGGCAACAATCAGGTCCGGCGGGTTCTTTTGCGCAGCATCCAGTGCCCCGGCGCCATCCCGGACGGCTGCCACATCGAACCGGTATCCTTTGAGGATCGATTCCAGCAGGTACAGGTTCTGCGGGTTGTCGTCAGCGATGAGGATTCGGGTCATGGGCACTCAACCGGGCGAAGGAATATTGGTTATCGTATATCGTTCCGGTTAATTAGTAAATATTACGATACGATACCTGGATGGCAGCCTCACCCGTTCCATTTCCGGATTCCAATTATTCCGGGAATACTTCAGTTAAAAATTTTCCCGGTCTCCATTGCCCGAAGCACCCGGCAGCGTGAACCGGAACACCGTACCTTTCCCCACACCATCCGACTCCACCCGGATCTTCCCGCCATGGGCTTCAATGATCCGCTTTACCGTGGCAAGGCCGGTGCTAATTCCCCATACCCGTAACAGTCGTGAGAGATTACCTGTGCGAAAAAGAATTAATGCATGAATACCGATGATGTGTATATGAAATCGATCCATGTTCCCATCATAATCGAAACTGATGAGGATGGGGTCTTCATCGTATCATGCCCCCAGTTCAAAGGCTGCCATACGTATGGAAAAACCATTGATGAGGCACTTGTCCGCATCAGGGAAGTTATTGAACTGTGTATGGAAGATTCGGAGGCATCAGACCACCTCAATACATTTGTGGGATTCCGCGAAGTTGAGATTGTCTCTGGTGCGTAATGCTTCCAATAATGAAGGGAAAAGATCTGGTTGCTCTTCTTGAGACGATAGGTTTTACTGCCATCCGCCAGAGAGGATCTCATGTCCGGATGAAATCTGATGATGGCAGGTTCACCTCTGTACCTGTTCACAGCGGAGAGGATATACCAAAAGGGCTGCTGCGAAAGATAATCCGGGAAGATCTTGAAATTACCCTTGAAGATTTTGTGGATGCTTATGAAAAATATAAGGGGCATTAAGTATTCCCTTACAAAACCAGATTTGGATGCCGTTTTTTATTGTGAAAGAGAATGACTGATACCTGACTTCATTCACTCGTTTTCCGGTGCCCCCGGCAGCGTGAACCGGAACGTCGTCCCCTTCCCCACACCTTCCGACTCCACCCGGATCTTCCCGCCATGCGCCTCGATGATCCGCTTTACGGTGGCAAGACCGATGCCGGTGCCGGGAACCTCCGGGTGGAAACGTTCGTAGAGCCCGAAGACGTTTGCAAGGTTCTCCCCTTTTATGCCCATGCCATTATCCCGCACGAAAATGACCGGGGCTCCTGCCTCATGCTGTACCCCCACTTCCACCCGGGGCTCTTGCTGGTCGCCCATGAATTTGACCGCGTTGTCGAGC
This sequence comes from Methanomicrobiales archaeon HGW-Methanomicrobiales-3, assembly GCA_002839605.1. Taxonomy (GTDB): domain Archaea; phylum Halobacteriota; class Methanomicrobia; order Methanomicrobiales; family Methanospirillaceae; genus Methanoregula. The sequence goes on from PGYK01000010.1 coordinate 63,038, forward strand.
AGGTTCGTCATCACCTGCAGGAGACGCTGACGGTCACCCAGCACCACGGGGAGGTTGTCCGAAATGACCAGCGTAACACCGCGTTCTTTTGTGGTGGCGTCCAGCATCCCTGCTGCTTCCCGGGCAAGATCCGTAAACGGGATTTTGACCGGCGTATCAACGGCTTTCCCGCTCCGGGAGAGGGCCAGCAGGGTTGTTATCAGCCCCTCCAGTTTTTTCGCTGATTCAGATATCCGCTGGATATCCGTGGTCACCCGGTCGGTATTGCCGGATTTCATATCATCTTCAAGCAGGGCGAGGAATGCCCGTATGGCAAGGAGCGGGCTTTTCAGATCATGAGACACCGTGTACGTGAACCGGTCAAGCTCCGCATTCTTTTGGGCAAGTTCGTTAATGAGGGTCTCCCGCTGCTCTTCCGCACGTTTCCGGCCGGTGATGTCAAGGAAACAGACAAGACTTGCGATCAGATGATCCTGGCCATCAAAGACCGGTGTTCCGAATATCTCGAGGAGAACGCGGGTCCCGTCGGGGTGGACAACCTCCATGTCATCAGCATAGCTGCTCTCGCCCCGCATACCCTTAATAATCGGCATGGTATCCGGGGGATACCGTTCAGAGCTGCCGGACCGGAATGCTTCATAGACCTCGGCAAGGTTTTCGCGGGATGCATCCGGCAAAATACCCCTTCCAAGGAGACGACCCGCGGCCGTATTGGCAACGATCGGCTTTCCGGTCGGAACCTCGACCATGAATATGCCTATCGGGATGGTGTCAAGCAGCGTATTGAACAGCCGGTTCCGGGTGGCAAGCTCTTCTGTTTGCTGCCGGAGAATGTCATCCATCCGTTTCTTTGCGGTGATGTCCATGATATTCCCGCAAACCCGTACAATCCGGCCGTCCTGCAGTTCCGGCCTGCCCATGGTCCGCACCTGGATCTGCTGGCCGTCTGCCCGGAACAGTTCGAGCTCAAGATCATATGGTTCGCCCTGCTCATGACAGCGCCGGAAGGCTTCGCTGATCACCGGCATGTCCCGGGGCGCATAGAACTGGATATCGCGGCTGACTTCGGTTGGATCGAAATCCTTCCCAACGCCATAGATCCGGTACACTTCATCGGTCCACGTGACCCAGCCGGTGGCGACATCGTATTCCCAGCCACCTAAACGGGAGATCTCCTGCGTCTCGTTGAGAAGGGCATGGGCTTTTTTTATGGCTTCTTCGGCCGCTTTTACACGGGTGATGTCCCGTGCTGCTGCAAAGACCCCGCGGATAGTCCCTTTGCTGTCGTGATAGAGAGTTGCATTGTACAAAACCGGCAGGGTATGCCCGTCCACATGCCGCATCTCAAGGGGGTAATCAATCACCGTGCCTTCTGTAAAGACCCGGCTGTACCCCTCGCGGGCCACCTGCGGTTCGGTGAAATAATCACAGAAATCAGTACCTATCAGTTCATTTCTTGTGCGGCCGGTTGCTTTCTCGGTTGCGGCATTCACATCCTGGATCTTCCCCTCCGGGCTGATGGTCACCAGCGGATCGGGACTTGCTTCAATCAGGCTCCGGTTGTAGAAACTCGATTCAGCAAGTGCGCTCTCTGCCTCCTTTTGGGGAGAGATGTCCTCGATCTGGGCAAGGAAATGGCGCAAGCGGCCCTGAGAATCGCGGATTGCCGTTACCCGCAGATGCCCCCAGAGAATGCTCCCGTCTTTCCTTACATACCGTTTTTCCGTGTCATACACCGGAATTATCCCGGCCACCAGCTGGCGGATATTCTCAAGGTCGCCTGCCAGGTAATCGGGATGAGTAATCTCCTGAAAGGAGATCTTCTGCAGTTCGTCTTCTGAATAACCGGTCATGGACATCCATGCCGGGTTAACCGAAAAGAACCGGAAATCCGGCGTGACAAGGGCCATACCGATCGGGCTGCTCTCAAAGATCTTCCGGAACCGCTCCTCGTTCTCCCGCAGGGCTTCTTCTGCATCCCTGCGTTCGACAAGATATACCACTATCGCTGCGATGCCGATAAACACGAGTGCCCGGAGGAATGCACCTCCCAACTCTTCGGGATTGCCCGGCACCAGCATCACAACCAGCCCGAGGTAGAGCAGGCTGAGCAGAAGAGAGAGCCAGAACCCTTTTTTCCGGTAATGGTACGCAAGGAGCACGATCGGCAGGTAGTAGAGGTGCATGAATATTATCGTGATCCCCTGCGACAGGCAGTACGCAGTGATGAGCAGGACGGCACATGACAGTACAAGAATTACCGCCCGCCATGCATTCTCGGTTAACGTGAGTTCAGTCCGCATGGGTTGCATCCTCCCGCTCCCCGGAACTTCCCGCTCCCGGCAGCGTGAACCGGAACACCGCACCTTTCCCTTCGCCTTCGGATTCCGCCCATATACGGCCACCGTGGGCTTCGATGATCTTCCGGACAATGGGAAGACCGATGCCGGTACCGGGCGCCGTCACATCGAGACGCTCGAAGAGGTTGAAGATCCGGTCCAGGTACCGGGGATTGATCCCGATACCATTGTCTGCAACAAAGAAGACCGGATCCGCCCCGCCCTGTTCGGCACCGATCCTTATCACCGGATGTTCCTGAGCGCCGGAGAACTTGGCTGCATTTTCGATGAGATTGATCATCACCTCGCGGATACGGGCATGATCCACGAACACGTCCGGAAGATCAGGGGCGATCTCGACTGTCACCCCCCGTTCGGCAAGCGGCATGGCAAGAAGGTCCACGGCTTCCCGGGCAATGGTACCAAACGCCATTTTCTGCGGGGGGTTTGAGATCTTCCCGACCCGGGCAAGTTCAAGGAGATCGGAAAGGAGTGCCTGCATAGTATCGGCAGCGGTGATGATACGGCTGACATCATTTTTGAGCAGCAGCGGATCATCATTCTGCGCATCGCCTTCCAGCAGCCCGGCAAAACCTTTGATGGTGATGAGCGGGCTTTTTAAATCGTGCGATACCGTGTAGGTGAAGCGTTCGAGCTCGGCATTCTTCAGTTCGAGTTCTGCGATGAGTTTCTCACGCTGCATCTCCATATCCTTCCGGTCCGTGATATCAGTAAAAACCGTGGCAAACTGCCCCTGTTTCGGACGGTACGCCCGTACTTCATACCACTTTTTCAGATCCCGGCTGAAATTTTCAAACAGTTCCGGCTGTCCCGACAGGGCAACACGCCCGTACGTCTCGATCCAGTACGGCTCTGTACCGGGAAGTACCTCCAGAACCGCACGATTGATAATATCCGCAGCAGAAAGGCCGGTCATTGCCTCAAATGCCGGGTTGACCATCAGGAACCGGTAATCAACCGGAATGCCGGCATCGTCACAGATGATCTCGTGCAGGGCAAAAGCAGCAGTGACATTCACAAAGAGCTCGCGGTACTTCTCCTCGCTCTTCCGCACGGCATCCTCAGCCATCTTCCGATCGGTGATATCCTGCCCCTGCGCAATGGTTGCAACCATCGTTGTCGTGTCCAGAGCATAGATCGTTGCCGAATTCCACAGCACGATCCGCACCTCGCCGGACACGGTGAGGATCGGAATCTCGACCGTCTCCCACCGCTCACCGGCAACGGTTCTTTGTATCTGGTTTAACGAGCTTGCCCGGCTCTCTTCCGGGAAGAGAAGAGCAAGAGGGCTGCCGAGGACCTCGGCTTCGCTCCTGCCGGTCAGGCGCTCGAACGCGTGGTTGAACCGGGTGATCCGGAATTGCGGGTCCCAGACAATGATCGGGACATTGGCATAATTGAACAGGTTCTGGAGGTAATCATTGGTCTCCCGCAGGGCATCCTCGGCGGTCCTGCGTTGTGTGATGTCCTGGATAACCCCGACAACTTTGAGCGGATTGCCCCCCGCATCTTTTTTGAGCCGGGCGATCGACAGGATCATTTTCTGCGGGGTACCATCAACCGGATTGATGGCAAATTCAAGATTGTACTCCCTCCCATCCGCGATCAGGTCAACAAGAGCCTGGTGGACACGCTCACGTTCACCAATGCAGGCTTCGATCTGGTCGATGGGGAACTCGCCCGCGACCGGGGGCAGCCCGTAGATCCTGGCTGCTTCCGCGGAACCCCAGATTGTGCCGGTCGCAAGATCGTACTCCCAGCCGCCAACGTGGCCGATCTCCTGGGCCATGATGAGTCGCGCTTCACTCTCGCGGAGCGCGGTATCTGCCGTGCGTTTCCGGATATGGTTCCAGACGCCCTGCATCAGGAGCGTGAGGTTATCCACATCGGCCTGTGTGTAGTCCGCGTCCTTGTTGGCAACAGCACAGACCATCACGATCTGTGCCCCGTCAAAGATCGGCACCGAGACGAACCGGCTGACCGGCACATGCCCCGGGGGGAGACCCTTCTTTCCCGGTATCGGGGCGGCATAATCGTTGACCACCTGAGGCTTGCGCTGCCGGACCGCTTCAGCCCAGATGCCGGCCCGTGCAACCGGGAAATGGAGGGGAGCGGCGGCAACCGAACAGTCCTTCATCACCGACTTTGACCAGGCCGTGATCTCAAAGACCGATTCATCCGGTGTCATCACACCGAGAAAGGCAAGAGGACTTCTCGTCATCCGGCCCGCGGCTTCAAGCACAAAGTCGGCAAGTTCCTGTTCCGTTGCAGACTCCATCTCATAAAGCCGCAGCAGCACCCCCATCCGCTCCCGGTCCTGCTCCTCGTACTCCCGCCGGCTTGCCTCAGCCGCGAAGAGGGACCGGTAATAGTATTTCTGGCGGCGCTGCCAGAGAAGGCCGGTAACAACAATCGCTCCGGCCAGCGTGCCGATGACCAGTGCGATGATGAGCCCGGAACGGGTACGCCATGTGGCATATGCTTCCGCAGTATCCACCTTGGCCACCATGAACCAGGGCGAGCCGGGGATGGGTTCAAGCACGGAAATGACATCGGTGCCACGGTAATCCTTCCCGGAAAATGTACCGGTAGTTCCCAGCACCGCCATCACCGCGGGAACCTCAGACTGCGTGAGAGGGATGGTCAGGTTCAGCGCGGAACCCGGCTGGTGCCGGAGATCGTTCAGGAAAAGGACGTGATCGCCCTCCCGCATAACGAGCAGGGTCTCGGCGGTTTCGCTGGGCACCGGCCAGGTCTGGATGTACGGGTACAGGAATTCTTCGGGATCAATGGAGAGGATCACCGCCCCGACCGGTATTTTCTGGCCGTCACGATCCAGCATGAGCGGCGCAATGACACTGGTATGGATCTGCCCGGTCTGAAAAAACCGGTGGAAATCCGTCAGGAGGGGCGCCCGCGTCATGACGGATTCGGCTACCTTCCCCCTTACATCCGGAGTAATTGTGGCAACCCCGGGATCAAGGCTGAGCCGGACCTCCCCGTCCGGGTCCACGAGGATGACATTCTGGTAATGAGACGAGGTATTCATCTCCCGGAACCGGCCAAGGATCTTCTCCCTGCTTTCCATGTCTCCGTCCCGGAGGTACTCATCGACTCCTTCGATGAGAAACGGGCTTGACGAGAGCACCCGGGCATCAAAGAGCCGGTCCTCCCGCCATGCCGCGATCTGCCCGGCCTTTAACGAGGCGATCCCGGTAAGGTCCCGGGTCACCTGCGAGGTAATCTGCTCTTCCTGCGCCTGGTACAAGAGGGCTCCTCCAAGGAGGATGGCAAGAAAGAGGAGGAGCATGGCAACGATGAGGCCATACGGGGGTTTATCCGGTGGAACACCCGCAGGCGGCATAGAATTCCCTTATCCATCTCACCGTAAAAAACTTCCTCATTAAAAAACCGGGCGAATCGGGGGCAGGCTACAGCGGAATATCCAAAAGAGAACCGGCCGGGTCCTGTCGTGCAATGCCCCTTTCAGGCAGCATTCCGAAAACGGGCATTTCACGGAGCCGGATATTGCCTGTACGATGATTCAGGAGTCACGGGAAATGCGGTACCCGCCTTTCGGCACCACGATCTCGAACCGTGCCCCCTTCCCCGGCTCACCAGTTTCCGTGATCGTGATGCCGGTAATGGACAGGATCTCACGTGAGAGGAAGAGGCCAAGACCGGTATGTTTGCCAAAGCCCCGTTCAAAGAGCCGTTTCTTGTCATCCATTGAGATCCCGGCGCCGTTATCCTGGACGGCGATCACGAACGCGCCGTCCGATTCCGCTCCTGTGATCCTTATCTCCGTCATCCCCGGTCCCCCGTACCGGAGCGCATTCTCGATCAGGTTGTAAAAGACCTTCTCGAGCAGCGGATCGGCATACACTTCACTCCCCGGAACCTCTGCGATAATACGGATATCGCGGAGGGCAAGAGATGAAATTGCTTTTTTTATCCCGTCATCGATATCCTGCCAGACCGGGGCTTTCACCCCGAGATCCTGGTACTCTTTGGTGAAGACGATCTGGCGCCCGATGGCATCTGCCGCACGCTCCGCTTTGAGGATGTATTCCGAGGTCTGTGCTGCATCCTCAAGGGTCTCTTTTGAGAGTTCCAGAAACGCCTTTAACGAGAAGAGCTGGTTGTTGATGTCATGCCGGGTTATACTCGAGAGCAGGTTCAGTTTCCGGTTCACCTGCAGGAGCGCCTCCTCAGCCTGCCGGCGGGCCTGGATATCATAACACGATCCAATGTAGCCCGTAAACACCCCGTCCGGCGTATAGAACGGTTTCCCGCAGTCATTCAGCCAGTGGAAGGAGCCGTCATGGTACCGGAGCCGGTACTCCATCTCGAACGGTTTTCGCAACGAAAAATTGTCACGATAGATCGTCAGGCACCGGTCGAGATCTTCCGGGTGCACGCCCTCTACCCACCCGTCCCCGAGCTCCTGCTCAAGGCTCCGGCCGGTAAACGAGAGCCAGTCGCGGTTGAAATAATCGCATTTCCCGGAGACATCCGCACGCCAGATTGGGTTGGGGAAGTCATCGAGGACTTTTAAGTAAAAGTCCCGGGCCTTCCTCAGTTCGTCTTCCGCCAGCTTGCGCTCAGTGATATCCCGTGCTGCTGCATAGATGAGGTTTTCGTAGGGAAAGGACCGCCACTCAATCCACCGCCAGGAGCCATCTTTGCACCGGTACCGGTTCTCAAAACCGGTCACTTCCCGGCGATTTTTCAGATCCTCAATTGCCGCAAGAGTACTATTCATATCATCGGGATGCACGAAATCCAGAAACCGGTGCGCCATCAGGTCTTCTAAAGAGTACCCCAGCGTGGTTTCCCAGGCCCGGTTCAGCTTGCGGAAATACCCCTCCTTGTCGGCAATACAGAGGAGGTCGAGGGCAACCGTAAAAAACTGGTTGAGTTCTTCGGTTGTCTTTTGCAGGGCTGTCTCTGCCAGTTTCCGTTCGGTCACATCCTCAAAGACCGCAACAAAGTAATCCTTCTGAGGGGAGAAGACCGAGACTTTCAGCCATTTATTGAGCGGCAAAAAATCGATCTCGAACTTCTCCGGGTTCCCGGTCATTGCAACGCGGCCGTACGTGGCAAACAGTTCCGGGTTCAGGGTGCGAATACCGGGAATCGCTTCAAGTACCCGTTTCCCTGCTATGTTCTGAAGGCCGGTCAGGTCGCCAAAGGCACGGTTGACATCGAGATACTCCCAGTCCACGGGTGTTCCCTCAGCATCGTAGATCATCCGGCAGTAGGCAAACCCCTCAAGCATGTTCTCAAACAGGGTCCGGTATTTCTGTTCGCTCGCCGTAAGGGCATCCTCCGCCCTCACACGCTCAATGACATGGCCCATCCGCCCGGCAACAGCAGTGATAAGATCCTGCTCCTCCGGCAGGAACGGGTCAATTCCTCCGCCCGAAAGATCTTGAGAGTAACTGACCTCCACGCGGCCGGCCGTCTTGCCCCGTACACGGATATCCTGGCCCAGCATGTGGGGCGTCACAGAGAAACCGGATGACGTATACTCCACACCGTCAAATTCGATCCGTGCCCCGCTGATCTCCGGGTATTGCATGGCAGGGGGGATGAGCGCGACCGTCTTTTCAAGGATTGCGGGAATCGAGGAACCCTCCTGCTCCACCAGGGATGAGATCCGGTACAGGCAGGTGAGTTCCTTGATCCGCTCATTCAGGACATGCTCGTTCATCCGTATCTTGCGCAGGAGGAGGTCGTACGGCCGGGTCAGGGCAATGACCACGAACGCCCGGTAGAAGAGGTACACCGAGAGGAGCCGGAAGAGGTGGCCGAGCATATTCATGAACCCGTACACGCTCACGTAGGACGTGAACGCCAGTTCCCCGAAGATGAGGAAGACCTGTGCGGCAATCAGGTAACGCCATACTGAGGGATCGAAATGCTCCCGTTTCCGGTACAGGATCACGATGGTGGCTGTCAGGATGAGCGAGATGAGGTACTCGCTGTAAATCTTGAAGGGGGTGAGCCCACTCCCCTCACCATAACACTGCGGGAAATTCTGCCAGGTGAAGATACTCAGAAAAATAAGAGCTGTGGCAACTGAGCAGGCCGCAATGATGACAGGTGCATCATACGTTTTCCTGCGGGTGATGAATCTCCCGATGAAGAGAGTGGCGATGAGGAACGCGATGCTCTGGAAGTACCGGGCAGCGATCCAGAGCTGGGTGGGGAGATCGGCACTGGTACCGAAGATCCCCATGCCCTTGTACGCAAGGGTATGAACGAGATCGATGCCCCCGATGAACAAAAACGAGATCCCCACGATCAGGAAGAACCCGTCTGGGACAACCTTCCGGGTGTTCCAGATGATGATGAATATCGCAAACGCAACGGCGATGCCAAAGAACTCCACGAACGTATGGAAGAGGAGGAAATTCTGCGTGCTGATGAACCAGAGGACAAGGAGCATCGCAAGCACCCCGGCCACCTGAATGCCATACCCCGTACGCAGCCAACCCGCGATCCTGCGGGCGTTCACGGTATTATCCTCAGCCATTACTCCCCCATGAAAAGATACGCTATGCCATTCTTGATCTGTCAGGTTATAAGGTTTTTTTGCGTATTTCTTTAAAAAACAGGCAAATTATATACCAAGCGGCGCTAATCACCATTCCATGAAGTGCCTTATCCGGGAAGAGTGGACAGGAACACCGGCAAAGATCGGTTTGCTGGCAGTCCTCACCATCATCCTTGCAGTCGTGACCTATTTCTGCCTGACCAGCAACCAGCAGGTACTGTTCACGCACCTCTATTACATCCCCATCATCCTTGCTGCTTACTGGTACGGAAGACGGGGCGTCCTCTATGCAGCCGGCCTTTCGGTCATCTACCTCTGGGCAGTCTTTGCATTCAGCACCGTAGATACGCAAATCATCCTCGCTGCTTCCGGACGGGCACTCTTCTTTATCGGGATCGCGCTGGTCACCTCCCTCCTTTCCATCGCCATCCAACGCCAGCAGGAATCGATCACCCGCTCAGAAGAGAAGTTCCGGGGTATCTGGGAGAACATCCAGGCAGCGGTCATCCTTGTGGATCCAGAGACCCATACCATCATTGCCGCAAACCCGGAAGCCGTAAAGATGACCGGCTTTTCCGAGGCCGAGATGACCGGGCATGCCTGCCATAAGTTCGTCTGCCCGGCCGAGCAGGGCAAATGCCCGATCAGCGATCTCGGGATGAAGGTGGACCGGGCCGAGCGCGTCCTCCTTGCCCGGGACGGCAAGAGCGTGCCGGTGCTCAAAACGGTGACCGATATGACGGTCGGGGGAAAGCGGGTCTTTATTGAGAGTTTCATCGACATCACACCAATGAAGGAAGCCGAGAACACCCTGCTTGCCTTTATCCGGGAAGCCACGCTCCGTACACGGAACCCGCTGGAACTGGTGCGGGACAACCTGCAGGAACTCGAAGAGGACCTCAAAGGACGCGATACTACCCCCGACTATATCGAAACAGCCCTCGCCGTCCAGGAGAAGAACCTGGGCGCGATTGTAACAAACCTCCAGGACCTCGAACGTGCCATCGTTGATAAAAGAACGGAGATCCCCGATGCACTGCGGGAATACCTCAGGAGGTGAAAAGTAAATAATGGCGGATTTTTCGATGAGCGGGGACGACAAGCGCATCATCCTTGCGCTCTCCCCGTCCCGCACCTACCGGGAGAACACCATCCGGATGATGCGGGAGATCCAGAAGGATCCGGACCTGCGGGTCATTGTCATCTGTGTCAACCAGCCGGCAGCATTCCTCTCCGAGTATTACCAGAAGAACGGTATCGACACCAGCCGGATTTTCTTCATCAATGCCATTACGCAGTATGCCACCGGTACAGCACCCGCCCCCCTCGAAAACTGCCGGTTCGTCTCAAAACCCAATGACCTGACCGCCATGGGCATCGCGGTAACGACCATCTTAAAACAGTTCGAAGGGCAAAAAACGGTCATCTTCCTTGACTCGGTCAATGCCATGCTCATTCACTCGAGTTCGGCCGACCTGACTAAGTTCATCCATTTCATCATCAGCAAACTGCGGATCCTGAGCATCGCCGGAATCCTGCTCGCAGTGGAGAAGGGTCTGGATCCGGTCCTCCTTTCCCAGCTCTCAACGTTTGCCGACGACCTTGTCGAGTTTCCGGAAGGCAATACTCCCCAAAAAGAATAATTCCACGAAAAAAACAAAAACCGTTATGGCACCGGGCAGCCGGCAATCCGGAATTTACCTTTCGGTACACGGATCTCAAACCTTGCCCCCTTGCCCGCTTCGCTCGTTTCCGTGATCGTGATGCCGGTGATCGCAAGGATCTCGCGGGAGAGAAAGAGCCCAAGACCGGTATTGTGCCCAAACCCGCGCTCAAAGATCATGGCTTTGTCCTCGGTTGGTATCCCCCTGCCATCATCTTCAACCACGAGAGAAAGACCCTGGTCAGATTCCTGCGCCGCAATGCATATCGACGTCATGGCCGGCCCCCCGTATCGCAGCGCATTGTCGATCAGGTTATAGAACACCTTAGCAAGAAGCGGATCCGCATATACTTCAAGACCCGGGCACCGGGTTGTGACCGTTATCTCGCCAGCCGGCAGTTCTGACGTTGCCCCGTGGACAAGTGCCTCGATATTCTGCCAGATGGGGGACTTCACACCCATATCCTCGTAATCGCGGGTGAAATTGATCTGGCGTTCAATGGTTTGGGCAATCTTTGACTCCGCAAGGATAAATTCCGCCATCTGGGTGGGATCGGAAAGAGAATCCTCACTCAGGTGGATGTACGCCTTGAGCGCCATGAGCTGGTTGCGGATATCATGCCGTGTCATGCCCGACAGCAGGTTGAGTTTTTTATTGGCATTCCGCAGGGCATCTTCTGCATGGCGGAGGCTGGTGATATCATGGATGATCCCCTCGACTCCCGCGATCTGCCCATCAGAATCACGGTAATAATGGCTGTTGGTGAGCGTGTACCGGAGCGAACCGTCCCGGACTTTAATGGTGAGGGGAAAATCAGAGACCGCGCCGCTCTTCTCAAGGGCTGCCTGGATCTCACGGTATTTTTCCGGTTCTGCACACAGGGAGACGGCGTCTCTGCCAAGGAGATCTTCCGGTGCCTCATACCCTAAAAGGCGTGCTCCTGCCGGGTTGAGCATCGTTACCTTCCCGTCACTATCGGTCCGGAAGAACAGGTCCTGCATATTCAACAGGATGCGCCGGTACTTCTCCTCGCTCTTTTTTAAGCGTTCATTTGCCTCGGCAAGTTCCCCCGTCTTATTGGCAAGCCATTCCTGGAGGGTGCGGTATTCCTGCCGGAACGCCAGATCAAGCCCGAACTTGTAGAGCGCAATCTCGATCTCGGTCCGGATCGCCCGTTCATCATAGGGTTTGATGAGGTACCCGTAGGGCCGGGTCTTCTTTGCCCGCTCGACCAGTTCCGGGTCCGCGTATGCCGTAACAAAAATGATCGGAACTTCATGGCGGCTGAGGATCTGCTCGGCTGCTTCGATCCCCGTTATTTTTCCGGAAAGGTTGATATCCATCAGGATCAGGTCCGGGGTTGCCGCATCGGTCATCACGATGGCGCGTTCCCCGGTTGTTGCAATACCTGCTACCTGGTACCCGAGCGAGATGAGGGTATCCTGTAAGTCGATTGCCGCAATCTTTTCATCCTCGACGATAAGGATAGATTTTTTCATGCACCCTCGCGTTAAGAGTCAATAGGAAACGCGTCTTAATAACGTTTGGGAAGGGATTTGGAAAATTCCCAACAGACCGGTAAAGAGGTTTTTTCGGGGGCAAGATATCGTTCCTGCCCGCCCGGCACTTGCGTCACATTGCATGCCATTTCCGTAATCTTTTTTCTGTACAATTTTCTCGTAAGAGATCCCGGAAAAAGGGTACATAGTGACGCAAGTGACGCAAAACCACTTTTCCTCCTTCTGCCTCATCCGGCCATAGCAAGCACATCCGGATTCTCCCGCAGGGCTCCGGCCCGTATCCCGTAATCAGGCCGGATCGCAGGATGAGAACCCGTCATCGGGAAAATGAAAAAGAGTTGGGGGAGCTCAGCACTTTGCTTCGCACGCGAAGGCTTGTGAGGGATCGCTGTACATTTCGCACTGCTCCACGCAGGTTTTGCAGATCCCGAATTCGGGATCCAGGACAAGCGTACAGCTGTCCCCGCTCACGTCACACCGGGCGTACTGCCTGCACTTGTCACCGAGCCGGTACGAGAGATCGCAGACCTCGGGGGCATCGGCACCGCAGGCAAGGTCGAGCCCGTGGCAGGTTGTGAACCCGCAGGATGCGGGATCGGGCGGGGGAGCCGGGTTGCCGGGCGATACGGAGGTGCATCCTGCCACGCAGAGAACTGCGATGAGCAGGACGAACAGAAAAACGGAACGGGGGACCGGGGGTTTCATGGACAATCACATCGGTGTATGGCAGAGATTCCGTTCCCGGGCTATTTATGGATTTATCTGACTGCGAAAAAATTCGCAGTGATCGCGAGGAACATGCAGTCATACGGGATGAGTCTTTTCCGGCTCGTGGAGAAACGCTGACGAAAATCCTACATAATATGAATTGGTGTGTTCCTTAGCTCAAGGCACCTCACAGGGAACGGCAGGATAATTTCCGGCCCGGGAAATCGGTAATTGATGCCGCCGCGGGGCGCCCTTCGGGGCGGCGGCCGTTCATCCCATTCAGGGTAGAGGAGCAATCTGTCCCAATCATTATATCATTACGCTCTTCTCATGGGAAATTCTCCTTCCGGGTCATTTCCCCCCTTGGGCCAGCCCTGCCCCCAAGGGGGTGGGGGCGCATGCGATGCCTCCGTATTACCTGTACGGGACACTCCGAAAAAAAATTTTTTCACAAAACAATTCCTTTCCGGAGTATCCCGTCCATACTCGGTTCTCAGGACCCGTTTTTCCTCAAACTCCGGAGAGCACATGGTTCAGCGCAATAACGGCAACCAGCCAGAACAAAAACGCCCCGCCAAGACTGGGGAGCACCGGGTAGCGTGCCATGAGGAGCCAGAGCACAAGGATGAAGAGGACCGTGGGGATGGCAAACCAGAACATGGAGATGAGGAGCTCCCGCGACGTTGCCTGCCCGGCATCTGAATACGTGAAGGCGAAGGCGAGCAGGGTCGTGATCGGGGCTGCCGCAAGGATCCCGCCATATTTCGGGTCAACCTGGAGGGCAAGCCAGGTCACGCCGACGATGATGCTGCCGCCAACCAGGAACCGGATGATGAAGAACGACAGGTCCATGAATATCAGATCCTGTTGTCGTTTGAGGATGATATACCCTTAAGCCGGCAGCAGTACGGGCGTGCCGGGCGAGGCCGTAAAATGGGCATGTATAAACCCCTGAAAGGATCACATAATCTGTATCCAGCCGGTTTCAGGGCCGGTAATTACGGTGACCCCATGCAGCTGAAATCCTGCAAGAAAACTTACAACAACGAGACACAGCGGGCAACCCCGCTTGATGAGACCCTTGCCCGCATCGAGCCCCTCGTCCCGGCAGCCGGCATCACCCGGGTTGCAGACATAACAAGCCTCGACCGGATCGGCATCCCGGTCTTCTCCTGCATCCGGCCCACGGCAATGGACGGCGCCATCACGGTCTATAACGGCAAAGGCGCAACCATCGAGGAGTCACGGATCTCCGCCATCATGGAGGGGATCGAGCGGTACTCCTCCGAGATCCATGACAGGACGCCCGAACTCGCCCCGTACGAGGTGATGCGGATGCAGGGATTAAACGTTCTCGATCCAAAAGACCTGATCCTGCCGGAGGGGGCCGAGGCCGACAGGCTCATGTCATGGACCCCGGGCTGGGACATTGTGAGGGACGAGGAGATCTGGGTCCCGGCCAATGCCGTCTTCCACCCGCTTCCGCCCCGCTACCGTGGCCCGTTCCGGACCAGCACCAACGGGCTTGCCTCCGGTAACACCATCGAAGAGGCGGTCTTCCACGCCCTTTCGGAAGTGATCGAGCGCGACGCATGGTCGCTGGTCGAGGCAAGCCGGGACACCGGGCCGGCCGTTACCCTGATGACCGACCCGACAATCCTTGCCATGCAGGAGAAATTTGCACAGGCACAGGTCGAGGTGACGGTCCGGGACATCACCAGCGACATCGGGATCCCGACGATGGCGGCAGTCTCCGATGACGTGCTCTTGAAAGATCCGATGCTCCTCACCATCGGGATCGGGACGCACACCAGTGCACGGATCGCCGTGATGCGGGCGCTCACGGAGGTTGCCCAGAGCCGGCTCACCCAGATCCACGGTGCTCGCGAGGACACGACGCTTGCAGAGATGCGCAAGAAGATGGGCTATGACCGGGCAAAGCGGATCAATGGCTACTGGTACCGCGACAACGGTACGATCGAGTACGGGAACGTGCGGTCCTCCGATACTGACGATTTCAAAAAGGACATCGAGAACATCATTGACGCTCTCAAAAAACAGGGCATGGACCGGGTCATTGTCGTTGACCTGACAAGAGAAGAGATCGGCATGCCGGTTGTCCGGGTGATCGTGCCGGGCCTCGAGGTCTATGCCATGGACCCCGAGCGCCGGGGCGAGCGGGTGAAGAATGCAAACGATCATCGTCTTTCTCGGGCCCAGTCTTGAGCGGGAGGCAGCGGAGGCGATCCTCCCTACAGAGTACCGGCCGCCGGCCAAACGCGGCGATCTTCTCAGGGCTGCCCAGGACGGGGCTGCAATCATCGGCCTGATCGACGGGGTCTTCCACCAGGAATCGGCGGTTGCCCACCGCGAGATCCTTGCGGCAATTAAGGCGGGCGTTACGGTGGTCGGCGCTTCCAGCATGGGCGCCCTCCGGGCTGCCGAGATGGACACGCTGGGCATGACCGGTATCGGCGAGATCTACCGGATGTACAAGAGCGGGGAGCTGATCTCTGACGATGAAGTAGCCCTCGTCTTCGATCCCGAGACAGGATTCTCCCTCTCCGAACCGCTCATCAATATCCGGTTCACGCTCCGCGAGGCCGAACGGCAGGGAGTCATATCGCCGGAAGATCATGCCACCCTCCTCACTGCGGCAAAATCGGTCTTCTACCCCCAGCGGACCTACGGGCGGATCGTATCTGCGGCCGGCGCTGCTCTTGGGTGGGAAACGCAGGAGCGGTTCCTCGTGTTTGTAAAGCTCCATGCGGTTGACCGCAAACGGGAGGACGCCATCGAATGCCTCCGGCACATTGCCCGGATTGACGGCAGGGTGTGAAGTCTCATACGACCCCGCGGTCACCCGGCGGGATGGGCTGAGCAGGCAATTTATACCCCGCCATACAAACACCTCATCATCCATGAACTTCACCCCCGGCTCTTCGGGTTACACCCCCACCTCGCCCAATACAACCCGTCATACCGATTCCGTCCGGTACTGGGTGATTCTATCAATCACCCTCTCCATCACCGGCATCATGTACCTCTCGGTGGGGGAAGGGTACGGGGGCGTCATCCCGCAACTCTTCTACTTCCCCATCCTCTATGCCACGTACTTCTACCCGGACCGGGGAATCTTCGTTGCCCTGGCATGTGCGGCAGCATATCTTGTCGTCACTGCGCCTCTTCGTGCCCTAGACGACCCGTTCATTCTCGGCAGCATCGCCTTCCAGGCGATTCTCTTCCCGGCGCTTGCCCTTGTGGCCGCGTCAATCATCCGCCGGCAGGGTCTCCGGAGGTTCGTTATCCTCGAAGACGATTCCGGGGCGGTTGAGGCACTCATACGCGGGGGGGAGAACAACCATGTCGAGTTCAAACTCAAAAGCCTCTGGAGCTCGGACCTGACCAATGATGAGATCGCACAAAGCGACTCGGGGGACGTGAAACGGTACCGGAACAATGCCTCGAAGTTCATCGTTGCCCGCGCCATTGCGGGATTCCTCAATACCGGCGGGGGCGATCTCCTCATCGGTATCGAGGAAGACCGGATAAAAAACAGTATTCGTATCGCAGGACTTGACGAAGATTACCAGAAAATGCATACCGAGGACCGGAACCCGGACGGGTACCGGCGCATGATCATCGAATCCGTGGTCCGGAAATTCCTGCCGGAGATCTTTGATGTGGCGGGCAGGTTCCTCCACCTCTCCTTTCCCATCGTTTCGGGAAAGACCATCTGCCATATCCACATCACCCCTTCGGACAAGCCGGTCTTTGTCCATGCCGGCAATGAGGAGCTCTTCTTTATCCGGACCGATGCCTCGACCCGGCCCATTGCGGGAAAAGCCCTCTCGGACTATATCCTTGACCGGTTTGCCCGGCAGGGGTGAGGGAAAGGAGGAGTTTCCTTAAGAATTTCAGGAAGCTGAATTCTTCAGAGCCGATAATGGAGTTGGAGAAGTGGTGATTGGGTAATTATGCCCATCCTTCTTTGAATAAGCTCCCAGTTATCGGTTTACCTCGCAACTCATTGACCACGATGGGGGCTGATGCCCCCATACCCCCAAGCGAGGACTGCCGCCGCCCCGAAGGGCGCCCCGCGGCGGCTTCAATTACCGTACCTCTCGACATTAACCTGATTTCCTCACTTTTAGTACAGGTCATACGTCATCATTGCATTGCGGGGATGTCCCTGTGGCGGGGGCAGAGCATTAGTGAGCCGGCAAGAGCGCCTGAATATTTTACTCTCATAATTAACTGGACCGTCCTGAAATAACAGAAAATCGAGGTCAGGTTGCTCCTAGTTGTGTAAATTGAGCAATTATAAAAAAAAATTACGGCAGGCTCTCGCAGACTTCACTATCTCCATCAGCATCGAGTCTGTGAATATCTCCGGCTCCTTGTGAAATGCAGTAATCGTAACAGGCTTGGGCTTCAGTTTTTTTCTTGAAATTCGAACAATTTTTTGAATCGCTCGTACATTCACAAGGTTTTGAAGTACTCGAAATTGTCGATTGGATTGTTTTTGTAGTCGAAGGAATTGTTGTAACGGACGTCTTGATGGTAGTTGTGGTTGGCAGGGGTGTAATTTTTGACGTAGCTGGTTTCAGTGGAATTATTGTCGTGACAACAGTAGTGGTTTGAACTGGAGTACTGATTGTTGAAGTTGGATTTTCCGTGTGAACAGGCGTTGTGGGGACGGGAGTGGATTGAGCATTTTTTGAAGAAGTGCACCCTGATGCGAAGAGTAAAAGAATCAGAAAAATAACCAAGATTGTCCGATATGACATATTTGGATAAACGGATTCAGATCTGATAACAATTTTGATTTGATCAGAATGTACGAATCCAAAAAAAAACTACATCGTCAAAGCATTTTTCTCAAAAATCTGCTCGGGTGAAACGTGATTGAACGAGCATTCAGCCCAGAACCGTGAAAAACAACAAATGAGTTTTTCAACCGATTTGATCCGCCGCGGGGGCGCCCCGTCGGGGGCGGCGGGAGTTATCTTTTTAGGGGTATGGGGGTATCAACCCCCATCAATATTTCCTGGAGAGGGTCCCTGGAACAAAAAAATATCACTCAACCTTTGCCCACACATACGCGAACCGCTGGAACGCGGTGAAGTGGCCGAAGATTCCAAAGAGGACGAGCATCCACCCAATCCACGAGAGGCCGTAGAACGTCATCGGAAGAAGAAGTTCGACAATGCCCACGACCATGATGAGGACCAGGCGGTCGGCCCGGCCAAGGAGCCCGCCGTAATACCGGCCAACACCGACGGCCTGCGCCTGCGTGCCAAGATATGACGACATCAGGACACCGGTCAGGGCAAAAACACCGATCGGCCACGGGACCATACCCCCGGCAAAGAGACCGCAGATGATGAAGATGTCCGCGTACCGGTCCACGGCATGGTCGAGGAAATCACCCCGCTTGCTCTGAACCTTCATCTCCCGTGCAACCGCCCCGTCCATGGCATCGCAGAACGCGTTGAGCGCTACGGCAATGACCCCCCAGAGAAGCAGATTCTGCCAGAAGAGCACCCCGGCTGCTGCGGATGCCACGAGCGCGGCAATGGTGAAGAAGTTCGGGGTGAGCCGGCATTTTATTGCAATCGAGACGAGCGGGTCAAAGTATACCTTGACATGGGAACGGTACTGGTCGAGCGTCATGGTCAGTTCACCTCAAGGAAAGCCGACCAGTCGATATGACCGAAATCGGCGGCAAGTTCGCCCTTGAAGAATCCTTCAATCTTGTCGGCACACCAGGCTGCATCGCGGCCGGTCGTGTCCAGCTCAAAGATCTGCTTCGGGTCGAACTCCTCGACCGTCTCGATCAGGCAGACATCAAGCGCTTCAGCCTCGGCATTCTCCTTGATCTTCGCAGGCCGGTACTTCCGCTGGGCGAGCCGTTTCTTCAGCTCGTCCGGGCGGCACCGGAGCACCACGATTTTGTCGCACGGCAGATAGTGGGCCATGTGACCTTCGACAAAACCCTCCACGGGAATAAACTCCGCAGCCCAGCGGTCAACGTCAATGACCTGCACATCCCGCTCCTCGTCGTCGCCATCAACATAGGGGGCAACGGTTGCAGCCTGGTGGACAACGGAATACCCGCGCCGGGCCAGCTCCTCGCCGATCATCGACTTTCCTGTTCCGGGCGTTCCGGTGAGTCCGCACATCATACCGCGTTGATCCCCGCAATGAACTGCTCGTTCTCCCAATCCTCACCGACATTGGCGCGGATGTAGTGGTCTTCAAGCCCCGCAAAACTCCGGCAGGACCGGACAACAACGCCCTTCCGGGCAAGTTCGCCGACCATCTCGTCGCTCGTGTGAGGCGCAACATCGATCATCACGAAGTTGGCATCCGAGGGGAGGACCGAGTATTTTATCTCATCTGCAAAACGCTTTCTCCAGCGCCGGACATGCGCGATATACCGGTCCGCGTGGTCGTTGTCCGCAAGGGCTGCCGCTGCCGCTGCCATCGAGACGGAGTTGACGGCAAACGGGGTGCCGGCACGGGCATACCAGGGCGGGAGCCACCGGGGGGTGAACGCATACCCGACCCGGAGCCCGGCAAGGGAGTACACTTTCGACATGGTCCGGCCAAGAACCAGGTTCTCGTGCTTCTTCATGAGCGGGATGTAGTCGATATCCGAAAACTCCACGTAGGCATTGTCAAGGAAGAGGAGCCCTTCGATCCCTTCAAGGATCTCCCGTATGGTATCGATACCCGTTGCATTGCCGGTCGGGTTGTTGGGCGAGCAGAGAACCGTGACTTTGGCATCCTTTGCTTCCCGGATCAGCTTCTTTGGATCAACCGAGAAGTCCGCCTCGCGGGGAACCGTCACAACCCCTGCACCCTGCCCCATGGCAGAAAGCGCATAGAAGGAGAAGGTGGGAGTGGAGATGGTCACCTTCTCGCCCGGTTCCACGAGCGTCCTGAAGATGGTCTCGATGACGCCGTCCATGCCGACACCGGTCACGAAGTGCTCGTGCGGATAGTGGTTCCGGAGGGCCTGCATCAGGACGTTTGCTTTCTCATCCGGGTAGCGGTTCACCGTCCGGAGCGCATCCTCAGCGGCTTTTAAGGCTGCCGGGGAGAGCGGCTCAGGATTCTCGTTGCTTGCAAGGCGGGCGATACGGTCGATGCCGTACTCGCGGGCGATATCGTCCGCTTTTCTGGCAAACGCATACCCGCCCTGTTTCTTGTAGCAGGATCTAACCAAGAATTCCATTGAGAACCTTCACAACCTGATCGATCTCGGCATCGGAGATGGTGAGCGGCGGGACCAGACGGAGGTTGCCATCCGCTGCGCAGTTGACAAGCACGCCTGCTTCAGCGCACTTCTTCTGGACATCGGGACATTTATCCCCGACCGTAATGCCGATCATCAGCCCGCGGACACGCGGGTTGTACTTTGCAAGCCCTGCCCGGAACCGTTCGCCTTTTGCGGCAACCGAAGGAAGCGTTTCCTCAATAACCCGGATCGTGGCAAGGGCAGTTGCGCAGGCAAGCGGCCCGCCGGCGAACGTGCTGCCGTGCTCGCTCTTCTTGAACTCGAGCCCTTCGCGGGCAACAAGCGCCCCCATGGGAAACCCGCTCGCAATACCCTTGGCGAGCGTCACGATATCCGGCTTCACCTTCGTGTGCTGGATGGCAAGCCATGTGCCGGTACGTCCCATGCCGGTCTGCACCTCGTCCACGATCATCAGTGCGCCGGTCTTGTCGCAGATCTCCCGGACCCCTTCAAAGAAGCTGTCCGGCGGGATGATTACGCCGGCCTCGCCCTGGATGGGCTCGACGATGACCCCGGCCGTGTCGCTGTCCACGACCTTCTTTAATCCCTCAAGGTCACCGTAGTCAACAAAGGTTGCCGACATGCCGAGCGGCTCGAAGGGCTCGCGGATTGCAGGCTTGTGCGTAACGGCAAGCGACCCTACGGTCCGGCCGTGGAACCCGTGGGCGAACGCGACAAACTTCTTCCTGCCGGTCCGCACCCGGGCAAGCTTGAGCGCCCCGTCAGTCGCTTCTGCCCCCGAGTTTGCAAAGAAGGCCTTGTGCATGCCCGTAACTTCCACGAGCTTCTTTGCAAGTTCTCCCTGGTGCGGGATATAGTAAAGGTTCGAGCAGTGGATGAGCTCGTGCGCCTGGTCGCAGAGAGCCTTGACAACGGACGGGTGGCAGTGGCCGGTGCTGCATACGGCAATGCCGGCAACGCAGTCGATATATTCCCTGCCGGAACCATCCCAGACTTTTGACCCCTGCCCTTTCACGATCGCCATATCACGGGAGAAGGCGGGCATGTAGTAGCGTTCATCAAGCGTTTTCATCTGGCCTGTATTGTCCATGGTGTATCCTTTTTTTATTCTGACTGTAACCCGTGTCCGGGTATTCTGGGCACGTTATTCGTACTCGATCGTTGCCGGCGGTTTGGCCGTAATATCGTAGACAACCCGGGAGACACTCGGGATGTCAGCGGTGATCCGTGAACCGATTCTCGTGAGCTGGTCGAAGGGGATTTCGAGGGGATCGGCAGTCATGCCATCCCGGGAATTGACCGCCCGGATCGCAATGATCCAGCCGTGCAGGCGGTTGTCCCCCTTGACCCCGGTGCCAAGACCGAGCAGTGCCGCAAAACACTGCCAGGGCCGGTACTTCTCGACCAGTTCGTCTTCCACGATCCAGTTTGCTTCGCGGACAACAGCAACCTTCTCCCGGGTCACTTCGCCAAGAACCCGGACGGCAAGACCAGGACCCGGGAATGGCATCCGGTGCTGGATCTCGGCTGGCATCCCGAGCGATCCGGCAACCTCGCGCACCTCGTCCTTGTACAGGTCGCGGATTGGCTCGATGACTTTGGTGAACTCGATATTGAGCGGCATCCCGCCAACGTTGTGGTGGCTCTTTATCCCGCCCTCGCTCTCGATCCGGTCCGGGTAGATGGTCCCCTGCAGGAGACATCTGGCGCCCTGCTTCTTGGCCTCGCGCTCGAAAACCCGGATGAACCGTTCGCCGATAACCTTCCGCTTGGCTTCAGGATCCACAACGCCGGCAAGTGCATCGAGAAACTCGTCTTCGGCATGCACGATATCAAGCTGGATATCCGAGAAGAGGGTGCGGATCCGTTCGGTCTCCCCTTTCCGCATCAGGCCGGTATCGATGTAGATGGGGATGAGGTTGTCCCCGATGGCTCGGGCGGCAAGAACAGCACAGACAGAACTGTCGACCCCGCCGGAGAGGGCCATGACAACCTTCTCGTTCCCCGCGGAAGTTTTGATCTCCTCAATGGCTTTTGCGATGAATTTTTCTGTATTGACCATATGTCTGCTCCGTTATTTTGTCCGTTTGTTTGCCCTGCACGCTTCGACAAAACCGAGGTACGGCGGTGACGGTTTCGTTGGCCGCGACTTGAACTCCGGGTGGAACTGGGTTGCAAAGTAGAACGGGTGGGCAGGGAGTTCAAGGCACTCCATCCGGTTCTTGTTCGTTGCCGAGAAGACCAGCCCGGCCTTCTCAAGGGTTGGGATGTAGTGCGGGTTCACCTCGTACCGGTGCCGGTGCCGCTCGGTGATCTGTTTCACACCGTAGAGCTTGTTGCACAGGGTCCCTTCGCGGATGTCTGCGGTATAATTGCCAAGGCGCATTGTCCCGCCGAGCTCGTTGACACCTTCCTGCTCAGGCAGGATGGCGATGACGTGCGTGCCCTCGCCAAACTCCTCGCTCGTGGCATCCGCGATGCCGGCTTTGTTCCTTGCGTACTCGACCGTTGCCAGCTGGAACCCGAGACAGAGACCAAGGAACGGGATGTTGTTCTCGCGGGCGAACCGGATCGCTTCGATCTTGCCCTCGATGCCCCGTTTCCCAAAGCCGCCGGGGATGAGGATGCCGTCATAGTCCTTGAGCGAGGCACGGTCGTACCGCTCGGCATCCAGCCAGGCGATCTTCACTTCAGTGGAAAGCGACCGGCCGGCGTGCTTGAGCGACTCCTTGATGCTGATGTACACGTCCTCGATGCCGTACTTGCTCACGATGGCAACCGTGATCCGGTTCGTGTACTCCTTGTTGACGATCCGGTACCAGGTGGTGTCAACCTCTTTTTTGTCGAGACCGAGATGGGCGGAGAGGACGTCCGCGATGCCCTCTTTTTCCATCTCCATCGGCACCGCGTAAGTATCCGGAGCAGTTGCTGCCGAGATGACGGCACTCTGGGGCAGGTCGCAGAATGCCGAGATCTTCCGCTTGGTGCCGGCGCTGATCGGGTGCTCGCTCCTTCCCACGATGATGTCCGCGTGGAGTCCCAGTTCCCGCAGGGCCTTGACCGAGTGCTGGGTGGGCTTGGTCTTCATGTCGCCCATGGTGTCGGCGGGGATAAGGGTCACGTGGATCAGGATGTAGTCATGCGGCGGGAGCTCGCCCCGCATCTGGCGGATGGCTTCCAAAAACGGCATGCTCTCGATGTCGCCAACCGTGCCGCCGACTTCCACGAGACAGATATCAGCCTTTGTCCCGTCCGGGAACTCCTCCTCGGCAGCCTGCCGGATGCAGGTCTTGATCTGGTCGGTGATGTGGGGGATGATCTGGACGGTCTCGCCAAGGAAGTCGCCCCGCCGCTCCTTCTCGATGACCGTGCGGTACACCTTGCCGGTGGTGATGTTGTGCGAAGCGGAGAGTTCGATGTCCAAAAACCGCTCGTAGTTCCCGAGGTCGAGGTCAACCTCGCTCCCGTCCTTTAAAACAAAGACCTCGCCGTGCTGGGCCGGGTTCATGGTCCCGGCATCGATGTTTAAGTAGGGATCGATCTTGACAGCGGTGACCCGGTACCCCCGGTTTTTCAGGATCCGGCCAACCGATGCTGCCGTGATACCCTTGCCCAGTCCGCTCATCACACCGCCGGTAACTATGATGTACTTCACGAGATCTCCCCAGTTGCTGTACATTTTAGCACACAATCCTAATAGTGTTATCTTATTTATGGAAAATACCGGGGTGATTCCCGTCCGATTTTATCCTTGGTGACAGGATGGATAACATTAATTTCCCACCAGCATCTACAGCTATGGCATGAAAGGTAAGCAGATAGTCGCCATTCTGGCGATCCTCACGATGGTTGCCGTCTGCATGCTGCCCGTTGCAGCAGAGGAAGATGCAAAACCAATCACCGATGAAGCAACGATCTATTACAACAATGCACAGATCCTTATCTCCGATGGAGAATATGCCCGTGCACTCGAGTTCCTCGACAAGGTCCTTGTGTCCAACACCACCCTTCTCGGGATGGGCGACGGCCTGATGTATACGTACAAGGACAGGATAGCGCTCCTCACCGATCTCGGTCAGTACGAGGAAGCGATTGCCGCAGCCGACCAGGCAGCCGCTCTGTATCCACGCGAGCCCGCGATCTGGAACAACAAAGGCTGGGCGTATTACCAGATGGGAAAATATAACGAGGCAGCCGGGGCCTATGACCAGGCAATACAGGTGAACGCCACCTACCTGAAAGCATACCTCAACAAGGGCGATGCGCTGATGAAGGCGGGACGGCCCCGGGATGCGGCCGGTGCCTATTCAAAGGCGCTGGAACTCGACCCGGGCAACAGCCATGCCACGCAGGGCCTGAACGAGGCGCAGGCAGCAGCAGGGCCGGACATGCTCCTGCCGGCAGTTGTCCTTGTCATCATCGCCGGCATCATCATCTGGTATGTCAAGTTCCGCAAACCATCAGATGAGAAGTCCGCGGGAAGGGAAAAGAAGTAACCTTTTTTTTGCTTTCTTGCTCTGTAGGAATCATTCCCATTGCGTCCTTTTGTGGAATTGCGATGGTGACCCCCTCTCTCCCCCAGAGGGGGAGGCACCCCAAGGGGGCAAGCCCCCTTGACCCCCGGTTTCAATCATCCATTTTCAGGTGCACATTAACAGCCTGCTCCTCGGGGCGAGGGTCGATGAGACCCCGAGCTCCCGTGGCCCCATCGCGACCCAATACAATCCATCGCAGGTTTTACCATGAAAAATAACTGAATCGGGTTAACAATCTCTCTTAAACGAATGACGTTCCGGTTATTTTTCATGCTTCGGGCGTGAACTCCCGTTCATTGGCGTTTCTACGGAGCAGTTTTTTTATTGAGACGTGGCTGAACCGGAAGGGTTCACACCCGATGCCTGAGAATCGGACGAAACTATGGACATTACCTTCCTCGACCGTATCCTTGCGCTCCTTATGGGGGCGGCGAGGTCCCCAATATCGCGCAATGGTCGGGCTGCAGAAGCGATAGGGTATCAGATGAGATCTCTCGCGAGACCCTCGAACTGGTGAATACGGTTAAAGCGTTTTTATGGGAAAAAATGAAAAACGGATTGAGGCCGCCACGGGGGCGCCCCGCGGGGGTGGCGGAGTTCATCGTTATGGGGGTATGGGGGTATCAACCCCCATCAGTAATTCCAAAAAGGGCCCATGGAAATTACCATGGCCTTACACATTTTCATCCTGTGTACTGGGTATCCTTCGGTATCTTGTCCGTTTAATGAGAATCATTGATCCACTTCAGATGCGCTCCAGCGCTTTCATCATGCAAAAAAATCGGATTCTCCAGAGCATATCTTTTCCTTATTTTTCCGCAGTCACCGCAAACGACGCGGTGGTCCGGGCAAGAACCGTCTTTTCAGGGTCGTCCAACCGGACAACGCTCTCCATGAATGCCACCCTGCGCCCTTTCCGGATAACCTGTGCCTCAGCCAGGATCGTCCCTTCCCGCACGCCCCGGATAAAACTGGTGGATTCCGAGATGGTGGCAATCCCCTCGCCCGGAGCAAGCCGTGTATAGAGCGCAAGCGCCATCGCCTCGTCAGCAATCGCGGCAAGCATCCCGCCCTGCAGCCAGCCGACACCGTTGTACATATCCGGCCGGACCGTCATCTTCAGCACGGCTTTCCCGTCGCCCTCGTTTTCCACGTCAATTCCCATCAGGCAGAAGAACGGGTTGGCAGAGCGCCCCTGTGCTTTGATTTTATCCAGGTAATTCATGATATTCCCTTTCAGGAAGGTATTGAAGTATACAAGGATGAAGATTTTCGTTTCTTATCACGGCAGCAGTCATTTTGGCAGTATCCCCGTGCAGGATCCCGTCTTTGACAGGAGAGAGGAACCAGAAACCTACCCTTAATATCCCGGGGCAGATACCTTTCCTGCATATGCAGGACAAGGAAACCAACGAGATGCTCGCTGACTTACTCTGGCTCAATGCCGTGATTGCCACCGAGCTCATCCAGATCACCGAGAACACATCCCAGATCCTCAGGAAGAGCGCACCCCCCGAGAGCTGCATCGTGGAGCACCACGAGCTCCGCAAGACCGCCCTTGCCATAGCCGAGAAGTACCGGCCCGGCACCATGCTCGGCCAGCACATCCTCAAGCACCAGTAACGTTATTGACCGGCCCGGGCAAACGTACTCCGGACATTCCTGCCCGGGCCGGGTTCTGTTCCTGGCGTTTTGGGCATAACAACCGCAGGTACTGCCGGTTTGTTCATCCGGCAGACCCCTTGCACACCGCTGAAGACATACCATGACAACGACCGCCGTCCCCCCGTACAGCCTGGTCATTCCGGCCTATAACGAGGAGCACCGGATCTCGCTCTTTTTCGATTCCATCGACCATTTTGACGGCGAACTCATCGTAGTCTGCGACGGGATGGACCGGACCGCAGAGATCGCTGAAGGGATTGCCTCAAAAAGAACCGATCTTGTAATCCGGTGCCTCCGCTTCGACAAACGCCTTGGTAAAGGAGGCGGCGTGATTGCGGGACTTGCCGTGGCAAAAGCCCCGCTCGTGGGGTACGTGGATGCCGACGGATCTACCCGCATGGAAGAGATGATCCGGCTCTTCTCTTCCCTGTCGGGAGCTGACGGCGCGATCGGCTCGCGCTGGGTAGACGGGTCAACGCTGAAAGTGCGACAGGGATTCCTCCGCCGGATCGAGAGCCGGGGATTCAACCTTCTGATCCGGCTCCTCTTCGGGCTCTCCTTTCACGACACCCAGTGCGGTGCAAAGGTCTTTACCAAAGAGGCCATCGATGCGGTGCTGCCCGCCATGGTCTCGCACGGGTTCGAGTTTGACGTGGAACTCCTCTGGCGGCTCCGAAAGGCCGGGTTCCAAATCCAAGAGATCCCCATCGAATGGCAGAACAAGGGCGACTCCCGGGTGCAGAAGCGGGACATGCTCCGGATGCTTGCCGGCCTCTTCCGGATCCGGTTTAACCGGGGGACGGCATGATTCCCGCACCACCGGAAGACCAGAAAAAAAAGGCGTTCCGGCTCTTTGAAGATGGCAGGTACCTGGAATCATTACAGTACTGCCAGGCGCTTGCGGATTTAAAAAAGGACCCGGCCATCGAGATACTTGCGGCAACCAATCTCTTCCTTGCCGGCAGGCTCGATGATGCCGAGGCAGCCTTCCTCGATCTTGCCCGCACCATGCCGGACTCGTCCTATGTCCACAGTTATCTGGCAAAGGTGCTCGAAGCAAGGGGGGATGAAGGGGCAACCGCCGAGTTTGCCCTGGCCGTCCACCTCGACCCGACCAACCAGGATGCCCTGCGCTCCTATGCCGCCTACCT
Source organism: Methanomicrobiales archaeon HGW-Methanomicrobiales-3 (assembly GCA_002839605.1). GTDB lineage: Archaea > Halobacteriota > Methanomicrobia > Methanomicrobiales > Methanospirillaceae > Methanoregula. Next base: position 90,470 of record PGYK01000010.1, read on the forward strand.
TCTCGGGCACCGGGACTATCGGGGAGCAATGAGGGTGCTCCGCCGCCTTGTCCATATCAGCAGGAAGCCTGCGGATCTCAACAACCTGATGCGGGCACTCATCGAGATCGGCGACCCGGAGGAGGCACTGGCAGTCTTTTCGGTCATGGGCGAGGGAACCGGCCCATCATGCGAATATATCGATGCCCTTATCCGGACGGGGGACTACCCTTCTGCCGCTGAATCTGCCCTGGCACTGTACCGGACCAAAAAAGACCCGGACATGCTCAGGAAACATCTTGACGCCCTTTCCCGGTATGATCCCGCGTCATCGCTCGATGCCTACCCCGCGTATCTCGAAGAGTGTCCCGATGCAGGACTCCTCTGCGATTACATCCGGCTCCTGCAATCCACGGGAAACGATCGTGAAGCGCTGGCAGCAACCAAAAGGCTCCTGGCACGCGATCAAAAACCCGCATACCGGCTCCTGGAGTGTGACCTTCTTGCCCGGAACGGGGAGGATGAATCCGCCCTTGCTGCGTACGAACACCTGATCCGTGACGAGCTTGCCGCCAAAAACGATCTCGAAGAACTCGCGCGGATCATCGATCACTACCGCGAATTTTTGCTCAGTCGTGGGGACCCGGCAGGATCGAAGAAGCGCTTCCTCGACCTTGTCTCGTCTGACGTGAACGTTGCAAGCCTCATCGGCACTGCCCGGTTCTGCCGTGATTGTGGCGATGCGGCTGAAGCCCGCTCATGGTTTTACCGGGCATACCGGGCAGACTTTTTTTTGGGGGGACTTGCCTATGCCCGGTTCCTCATCGAAGAGGGAGACGACCGCGAGTGCGAGAAGGTGATGCTCTACATCCTCGCAAACGTGAAGAAAGGATCGGATCTCACCCGGGTTGCTGCCGCAATCGTTGACGAGAACAAAAAGATGTTCCGGCTCAGGCGCTTAATGGACCAGCTGGTGAGACGGCTTGAAGAGCGGCGTCCCCAGCTCCATTCTGACGGGCTCGACCTGCTGGCAATGGCTTATTTTATCACCGCGTCCAATGCTCTGGAAGAGATGGACTTTGCCGGCTGCAAGTATCTCTGCCTTTCGGGGATGGACATCCTGCCCGCCCCTTCCCGCACCCTGCGTCTCGAAGACTTCCTCACCCTGGTCCGGGCCTGCAAGGAACGGTCGGTGGCTGACCGGCCAGCCCTCCATTCCCGGCCACAAAAAAAGAAGAAGGAAGCGGTGCCGCGGGCAGAGGCGCTCATACAGAAACTGGGCCTCACGGAACCCGAGCAGGAGATCGTTTCATTCCTCCAGGCCCACCGGAAGGCCACCGAGATGGACCTGCGCAAGGTGCTTGGCACGCGGCGGGTGGTGGGCATGGTGAATCTCCTCATCAGGAAGGCAGCAGGGCAGGGGATCTCCATCATCGAGAAGAAAGGGGTAGGCGAGGAAGGTGAAGTCTATGAATATACCGGAACCTGACAGGACCGACCGCGAGCGGCTCGAGAGCATCAATATCATCAACGCGCTCAGGCGGGGCACGGTCCCTGCCGGGGGCCTTGAGCGGATTGCTGTGGGCCTCGATATTGAAGAAGATGTCATCGCAAAGCAGCTCGATTACGTTGCGCTTGGCGGGGGCGACACCAAGTTTATCCGGGGCGAGTACGGGAGCGGCAAGACCTTCCTTGTTGCCCGGTCCCTTGAGATCGCCCGTGCAAAAGGGTTTGTCACCTCCCATGTTGTCATCTCCTCGTCTGCACCGCTTCACAAGATCAAGAGTATCTACCAGCAGGTCTGTGCCGGTCTCCGCACCCGCGAGGAGGAGCACGCCCTCAAGACCATTGTTGATACCTGGCTTTTTTCCATTGAAGAGCGGCTCCTCTCGGCCAGCAACAACGAACTTGCCGATGCCGGCCTCGAAGAGGCGACCAGCCGGGAGATCGAGGCGGCACTTTCCGGCATCTCCGAGACAAACTCGGCCCTTGCTGCGGCACTCCGCACGTATTACAGGGCCAACAATACCGGCGACTTCCCGCTGGCGCAGGCGGCTCTCGGCTGGCTTGCTGCCGAACCCAACATCGGGCGCGACTTCAAGCAGAAGGCGGGGATCAAGGGGGATATCGACGATTCCATCGCCTTCCTCTTCCTCCGGGGCCTTGTTGCGGTCATCCACGGGGCCGGGTACAGCGGGCTTGCCATTGCTATTGACGAGATGGAGACCACCCAGGGACTCCAGCGGAGCCAGCGCGAGAAGGGATACCAGACGCTCGTGCAGGTCATCGATGCCCTTGACCGGGGCGATATGCCGCGCACGTACTTCCTCTTCACGGGAACTCCCGCCCTGTACGACGGTTCCCGGGGGATCCGGTCGGTGCCCCCGCTCTTTGACCGTATCAGTATCGTTCAGACGGACGGGTTCCGGAACCCCCGGCAGCCCCAGATCGTTCTTGCAAAGTTCGACACCCCCCGGCTTGAACAGGTTGCCCTCAAGGTGATGGACGTGTACGCCCAGGCCTATGCGGAGCCGGACCGCGAACGGGTATCCCACCGCTTTATCCGGGCAATGATCAAGAAGATTACCACGCGCTTTGGCGGGCGCGTGGATATCATCCCGCGGATCTTCTTAAAAGAGTTTGTCGATATGCTGGACAAGTGCGAGATCTACGAGGACTACAACCCGTGGGAAGGGTACGAGTTCGACTTCGACCACTTAAAAGGGGATCTGAAGAAGGAGGAGGAGGCAGTCATGGTGGTGAAGTTCTGATTCCAGCCACCCACGGCGTTAAGAATAAACTCAGGCGCCGGTCCGTGCAGCTGCGATGGGTGATGCGCTTTGGGGTTCTGCTGGGGTGCTTCCTCCTCTGCATGCCAGCCGGGGCGATTCCTCTCCCGCCGGCATTCAACCTCACTGACGGCGCCCCGGTGGGACCTGCGAAGCTGACCATCCATGCCTGGCCATCCGAGGCACGGGTGGGGGATGTCATTGTGCTGAACGGCACGGTGACCGGGATCAGGACCATCGCCGTCTACCTCTACGTCACCAGTCCCGAGCTCGACCCCCGCGGGGTTGCGCTCGAAAACCTCAATATTGCAGCAGGCCATGGGCTCTTCACTACGGCACCGGTCAAAATGAGCGATGGCACCTGGTCCTATGAATGGGACACGTCCATTATCGCCGGAAACCTGAACCCGGGTACCTATTCGGTCTATGTGGTCGCTTCCCCGCTCGACCGGCTCCGTTTTAATCCCCAGGAAACGGCAGTTGCAGAGATCAGTTTCGCCCCGGCAGAACGTCCTCCGGCAGAAAGCCCGCTCCCGATGATGGCGACGGTGCTTTCACTCGCAATTGCGGCCATTCTGTGTGCGACCGTAGCGCGGCGAACATGAGAAGAGAGTCAAAATTTTTGTAATTCAATAATCAGCGCCACCGTTTTTCCCACTATCCCCCTCATGGGGGACGACTGCACTATCGGTCATAGGGATCCACCCCTTTGGTTTTTTTCGTCTTAGGGGGAGGCCGGAGGGTAAAAAATTATGAAAGATTTATCGACCCACAGGCGAAAGGGGATGAGATGAAGGGAAATGCAAGTATCATTTTTGCTTTCGTGTGCATTGCGGCCATCATCAGTACCGGATGCATGGGATCAGCACCAGCAGACATACCGGTACAAGAGGTTACAGCACCAGCAGCTTCGCCAGCAATATCACAAAATCTCACTCCAGCGGAATCTCCGGTTATTGAGAATGTATCAGCCCTGAAAGAGGAGTCCACGAATGCTCCTGTCATGGAGAATACGACCGTACCAGCGGAGGTCAGTGCAACGATTCCGCCCATGAATGCCGACCCGATCCTGCACCGCTATGTTTTCCGGTGGCCAAACGCGGTCGAGAACAACCTGTACGGGTATGAGTATAAGTTCTATCCTGATGGCTCTGTGATCTACAAATACGGCATTGTCACTGAGGTGTCGAGTAATCTTAAGATAAACCCCACCCAGCAGATGGGCGGAACCTGGACCAACATAGGTAACAGCAACTACCTGGTGAAGATCCTTCCTGAAGGAAAGAGCGGTCAGTATTACACAAGGGAATACACCCTTGTCCCCGAATATGAAGATCCCCTCTACCCGGGAAAAATATACAGGGAACATATCGAGAGCAATTATGAACGGGATGCCATCTTCCCGGGCTACGAGAAGACCGACCGGATGTATTTTCCCGAACGGGCAAAAATCGATTAATCCTCTCTCTTTTTGACCGGGTTAGGCTGACAGGAACCTGATTCGGGTCAGGTCCCGAAGATGAGCGATACAGGAACAACGGTGCATACCGGTTCGTTCCCATCGCACAACTCCTGCGGCCAAAAAACAGCAGCGAAGGGGAAGGGGTCCGCGATACCCGGGTTCATGGAAGGCCGGAAGGGGACAATTCTTTCCGCATGAAAATGAGATACTGGAATTTTTCAACCATTGGCCGGGTACCGCTGATGACCCCAGAACACGAGCGTCAGGGGGGATTGGGGGGGTCGCATGGGTACAGGTCTCGTTCCAATCCGGGGGTCCGTACGCTACAAGCCCGGCCCGGAAATTACCGTTTCCCATCCGTAATGAATGCGGAATATCTCCGGTTTTTTCACTGCATTCCTGCATGTGACATGCGGTCTCGATCGCATCTGTACCCACGCGACCCCCCCCTCACCCTGTTCTGATTTTTGCCAAAATTTTGATATTTTATGACGTGAACTTCCGGCAGATCCGGATCGGGACGGGTGGGGGGGTCATGCGGGTACAAAAATTTCTGCTGCCGGGTCAGCCTAACCAAAAACGCTAAAGCCAGGGATTGCGCAGGAAGGGCCGGAGGAAGGGGATTATGAAAAAAGGGAGGGGAAAATTTACAGTTCGCGCCGTACTCTTACCGACTGTGCATGGGCGTGGAGCCCTTCAGCCGTTGCAATCGTCTCGACAATATCCCCGATCGCTTCGAGACCGTCCCGGTCGATCATCTCGACCGATGCAGTCTTGCAGAAGTGCTGGACGTCAAGGCCGGAATACATCTTCGAGTAGCCGGCAGTCGGGAGACAGTGGTTGGTGCCAACCGCATAGTCCCCGCAGGCAACCGCGGAGTACTTGCCGACAAAGATGGCGCCGGCGTTCTTCACCCGGGTCACGACCGAGAGCGGGTCAGCAACCTGGATGGAGAGGTGTTCGGGGGCAACCACATCAGAGGCTGCACAGGCGGCGTTGATGTCGTCAACAATGGTGTAGCCGGAGTTCTTGAGCGCCTCTATGATGATCTCCTTCCGGGGTGCCTCAGCAACCATCTTCTTGATCTCTTCTCCAACTTTTGCAGGAAGTGCCTTGTCGGTGGTGATGAGGATGCAGGCGGCGTTCGGGTCATGCTCAGCCTGTGCAAGGATATCGGCTGCAACGATCCGGGGGTTTGCCGTGGCATCCGCAATGATCCCGATCTCGCTTGGGCCGGCCGGGAAGTCGATCTCGGCATGCTCCCGGAGCATCATCTTGGCAAGCGTGACATAGATGTTGCCGGGCCCGACAATCTTCTGGACGGGACGGATGGACTCCGTGCCAAGCGCCATGGCAGCGATTGCCTGGGCACCACCGGCGCTGTAGATCTCGGTCACACCGGCGATGTCGAGGGCGACAAGCGTTAAAGGCTTGATGGGGGGCGGGGAACAGGCGCAGATCTCCTGAACGCCGGCAACCCAGGCCGGAACAGCGCACATCAGGGCTGACGAGGGGTACGCTGCCCGCCCGCCGGGAACGTAGATCCCGACGCGGTTGAGAGCGGTTGTTTTGACCCCGAGCACGATGCCGGGTTCCATCTCCTGAAGCCAGAGGTCCTTTGGCTTCTGGAGCTCATGGAAGCGTTCGATCCGGGCATGGGCTTCGACAAGAGCCTCGATTACCTCGACATCCACTTCGTCATAGGCAGCCTCGCGCTGCTCTTCAGAGACCGCGATCTCTTCAAGATCACAATATTTCTTTGCCAGATCGCGGAGTGCTGCATCCCCCTCGTTCTGCACCCGCCCGATGATCTCTGTCACGGTCGTCCGTGCATCCTCGAGGCTCGTTTTCCGGGCGCCAAGCCATGCATCAATCCCGACTTCCTTCCACATAGTGCGAATATCTTTGAGCAGGAAGGTTGTTAAGGTTTCGCTGTCGGAGATACCGGGGGAGGATACGGGCTGCCGGGACGGGTGAGGCTCCGGTTTTTATAAAAAAAGCACGTACCTGAATAAAGAATGGATTCCCCTGGCCATGATAAGATAAAGACCGCTGATGAACAGCCCGTGTACGAACGGGCATTCGAATCGGCACTCTGGAGCTCCCGGCTCATCGTCCTCCTTGCAGTGATTTTCGGGACTATCAGTTCGATGCTGCTCTTCATCTCCGGATCGGTTGAGATCCTTGCAAGCATCTCCCACTCGATCCACCTTTTTCCCCTTGAGATCGATTATACCGGCCTGCTCAGCGGCATCATTGGCGGCGTTGACCTGTACCTGATCGGCATGGTTTTGTTAATCTTCAGTTTCGGGATATACGAACTCTCCATCTCCAAGATCGACATAGCCCGGAGCTCGGAGTCCTACCACACCCTTCTTGAGATCTCCAACCTTGACGATCTCAAGAACAAGATCATCAAGGTCATCATCATGGTCCTGATCGTCAGCTTCTTCCAGCGGGTGCTCTCGATGCACCTGACTTCAGCCCTTGACATGCTCTTCATGGCAGTCTCCATCGCAGTTGTCTGCATCGGGGTCTTCTTTCTCCAGAAAAACAAACTATGAAATCCCTAACCCTTTTTTACCCATCCCAGACGGGACGGTTCCGTTCATTTTTCATTTTTTACTCTTCCGTTCACACCCTGATATGCAGGTTCCATCGTAACCGCTCCACTGGAAATGAAGGGGTATAAAAAGATGATCAATTTGCCGGATTGGCAATTCGTTGCACTGCCAGGCAGGATTGGCAAAAAAACGCCCTGCCACTACGGGAAAAATACCAAAAAGGTCCGGACGGTTCCGGGATGAGTTCACCCATAAGGGATATTGCTGTTAAGAACGCAATAGAAAACAACAGAATGTGGTTTCTTATGGGCAGTCCGTATTTAAGCACGAATGAAACGATCGTCCTTTCAGCGCATGACCTGATCATCAACACGGTATCCGCTGAGGCGATCCTCACCAACCAGCGCCTGATGCTCGTTGACAGGACTCATCCCCGGATCCTTCCGCAGGACATCCCGTTTACCGCCATCGAAACCGTCACAATCGGGGATGAATCCGGTAACGATCCGGTTCTCTCCCTCTCCATTGTCACACCGGACGGGACAAGGCAGCCACTCAGCATGGTCTTTCCGCAGAAGCCAAGAACCGAGCGCACTGCCGAGCGGGATGAGTGGGCAGCACGGATCCGTGAACTGAGCATAACTGCGCAGGGAGAGACCGGCGTGGTTGCCATGGAACTCTCCCCACCCTGGGTTCCCGGACCGATCCCGGAGGAGGTCATAACCGGCGAGGCTGAAGAGGTTGTCCCGGCAGGCACCCGGATCAAGGGCCCGTCGCTCTCCGAACGCAGGAACCGTGCAGCGGGTGCATCAAAAGCCCGTACGATCGGGATTCTGGTTGCGGCACTGCTCATCATCGCCGTTGTCGCGGGGGCGTTCATCTTCTATGCTCCGGCATTTACTCCCCAGACCCTGCCTCCCGCAACAACGCCACAACCAACGCCCCAGATGACCATGCCCCCCACGGCTGAGCCGACAGCCGAACCGCTCACCCCGGCACCTGAAGCACCAGAAGTCACTCCAACGCACATGGCAAGCGGGGTACCGCAGACCGGGGTCTGGCTGTTCGTGAAATATGACGGCAGTTATACGGGAACTGCCGGCGCACCGGGACGCTTCCGGGATGTTATCGGCACGGGCAACCAGTTCTTCCAGCTGGCAGTCAAAGACGAGATCGTGTCTGCCGCTATCACCAAAAATGACAATTCCGGGAACCTGTTAACCGTTGAATTTTACAACGAAGGCGAGATGGTCAGGTCAGCAACCATGACCAAACCTGGCGGAACTCTGGAGACGAGCGTCAGCCTGAAGACCTCGTAACCCTCTTTTTTCTCCTGCCGGAACCCTTCCGGATATACCTAAAAAGCATATCTGCCCGGAGAGCACACGGATCTAAAGAACGGTGTGAGGCTGGTATGAGCGGACCCTATCTTGAGAGCGGTGAATCCATTGTCCTGACTACGGACCGGGTGAGTCTTGACAAGGCCACCTGGGAGGCGATGCTCACCACCCGGCAACTCATCTTAACGGACAGCGAAAATGCCCGGTTTGCGCCCCGGGTCATCCTTCTCACCAGCGTCAGTTCGGTCCGGAGCGGGATGGCAGGAACCGGTGAGCCGGTCATCATCCTCACCCACACCCAGCCGGATGAGGATGACGTGCAGACAACCATCCTCCTCTTTATACAGGAACCCCAGGAGAACCGGAAACATGACCGGGACAGTTGGGTAAAAAAACTCATCGAGCTCTCCGTATCCAGCCGGGCTGATCATACCTCAGACAAAACCGCACCTGCCGGGACGGGGATACGGCCTTCGGTCCGGCGCTGGGTTGCCCCGGACATCGCCCGTCCCCGCCGGGAAAACTTCCCTGCACCGGAACCTCCGCGGGAGACGGAGATCACCATTGACGAACCGGAGCCGATTCTTGTCCCGAAAATTTACCCTGCCATGAAAGAACCGGGTGAGCCGGAGGAAGACAAAACAGAATCTCCCGGACCGGAACGGTACGAAAACCGGGCATTCGGACAGGAACCTCCCCCTGATGGAATACCTGCGCCGATAATTCCGGTAAACCACGAATCTCCTGGTGAAAAACCTCCCGCACCTCCCGAATCGCTCTCAGCCTCGATCCGTGCTGCCGTGCGATCGCTGACCGGCCGGCAGGATCCCATCCCCCCTGCGGCAACCGGGAAGGACACTCATCCGGAAGAGGGCGTTCCTCCCTCTGACACGTCCGTTCGTCGCACATCTCCACTCCCCGAAAAAATGGATGAATCGCCGGTCACCGGACCCCGTGAGCAACCGGAACTCCATCCCCCGCCGGATCCAGGGGACACGCTGCCGGCCTATCAGGAGATCGATTCCGGGGTGCGACGATCGTCAGCGATTCCGGAGCCTCCTCACGAGCCGGTAACCGACAACAGGGATGTGGATGCTGCACCTGGTGCAGGAACCGATGATGAGAGTGTCCCGGATGCGCAGGCAACCATCCCTGACAGGATGCCGGATGAGGTCGTGGCAGAGCCACCAAAAAAAGAGGCAGATCCGGTGGTAGTCGTCAGGTCTGAAGAACCACAGGCTCCCGCCATTCCCGCACAAAAACCAAAAGCTCCTCCGCCAGCAGCCCGTAATGGTGTCCGGCCTATCATTATCGCCGGGGCCATAGCCGCTATTGTGCTGCTGCTGATTGCGGCCATCCTGTTCATGCCGCCTTCCGATACACATCTGGAGGGAAATGAACCGGTCACCACCCCACCCACCACGGTTCCGGTCACGACTCTCACCAAGGAGCCGGTTGTCACTCAGCCGCCAGTCCCGCAGGAAGGAGTCTTTGTCCGGATTATCTCTCCCGCGTACTATAGCGGAGAGGCCGGTAATCCTGAATATTTACAGCAGTTCTCGGGTTCAGGAGAAAAACTGGTCCGCATGCTTAATGATGACGGGCTTGTCCAGGTCTCGGTGAAGAAGCAGGATTACACAATTGAGGAACTGCTCGTGGAGGTCTACAGGAACGGCACCCTTGTTACCGCACGATCCACCACGGCCCCCGCAGGATCGGTGGTCCTGCTCATCGACCCCGCAACCGGAAACCCGCCGGGACTCCCCACGGCGGGTACAACGAACCCGGCAGGTACCGGCCAGCTCACCTATCACTAACCTTTTTGCTGTCGGGCCCCCATTGGCAGGACCCGAGCATTAATTACCCGATCCTTCAACTGTACATATACGATGCGGATAGAAACTGGCATTCACATGAAGGGCGGCGTCATCACCGAACGGGACGCTGATTTCTGCACGGTCCGGCTCCGGGCCCCTGCCGGGGTATTCTCCGTGGACCATCTCCGGGGGATCGCCACGCTGGCAAAAAAGTTTGGCAATGGAGAGGTCCATGCAACCACCCGGCAGACCCTGGAGATCCCGCATGTCAAAGGTACAGATCTCAAGAAGATCGCAAAAGCCCTTGAGAAGAACGGAACACCTATCGGCTCTGAAAAGGACGAGATCGTCAATATCATCGCATGCCCGGGAACAGACCGGTGCAAGTTTGCCAATATCGATACCATCAGTCTTGCAAAGAAGATCGATGCAAAACTCTTTGGAAAAGAGATGCCGGTCAAGATGCGGATCGCCCTCTCCGGCTGCCCGAATGCCTGTACGAGCCCGATGCTCAACGAGATAGGCATCATTGGCAGGATCACACCGGTCCGGACCGCTGAACGACTCTGTACCGGTTGCGGAAACTGTGTCTATTACTGCAAGGAAAATGCGATTAAGATCAGAAACGGCCTGTCGGTGCTTGACGAGGCAAAGTGCGTCCAGTGCGGGGTCTGCGTCCAGTCGTGCCACTATGATCTTGTCAAAGCAGAGCACCGCCACTACCTGATCACCGTTGGCGGCAGGCGCGGGAGGCACCCGAAAATCGGGCGAAGTCTCCTCACGGTCGAGACCGAGGAACAGGTTCTCTTTGTGATCGACAAGATCGTTGACTGGGTGTACCGGCGGGCATGGAGCGGTCGCCTTTTGTCTGAACAGCTCGATGATCTCCATTTCGACAAGTTCCGCGAGGAGATCGTTAAGAAGGTGCCTGAAGCAAAGCCGGTCGTGGATGAGGCGACCAGGGCGGAAATGGAGGTTTAACACCCCCGCAATTCTCGTTCCGATGCGTAAACCTTAGAACAACATTTCGGGTTGTGATGCCCCAAAAACTCAATTTTTAGGTGTCCGCCACTTTATGGAGGGCTCGTCCGCGGAGGTTCCAAACGGCTAAAAGATCCTCTTTCGTTTCCCGTAGTTCAGGGGTGAACCGTACCGGTTCCTGGGCGTTTCCGGACAGGAGAGAAAAAAACGGCCCCTCCATTGCGGACGGGGCCTGATCCTTTTTAAAGCAAGTGTGTTAAACGGAAAAATTTTGGGACGAGAAGATCAGATCTTCTTGTACAGGTTGCCGTACACGACAACGCCTTTCTTCTTCTTGTGGCGCTCGCCCATGTCGCCGATAAAGTGGGCAAACCGTGCTTTGGTGCCATCGACTTCAAGCTCGACTTCGCCGTTGGGCTTGTAGCCGGGCATCATGACATCGATGGAGCCGAAGACGATGATGGTTCCTTCCACCATCTGGCCACCGAGCTTGCTCTTGGCATTGCCCTTGATGACAACCTTACCGCCCTCCGCATGAGTCATGACATGGACTTCGCTGTCGCCGTTGATAACGATCTCGCCACCGAGCATGTACATGCCCGTGTCGGAACCGGCATTGCCCTTGACAAGGATCTTCCCGCCGGACATGCCTCTCCAGTCGCCACGGTAGGCAGCGCCGAGATAGTTGCCGGCATTGCCTTCGATGGTCAGCTCTCCGCCTTTCATCGCGGTTGCCGCAAATGCTGCAACATCGCCCTTGACAAGGATCTTTCCGCCATTCATCCAGGCACCGACGTACTGGTCGGTCGAGCCCTCGATGACCATCTCGCCGGCGGTCATCTTGAAGCCAAGATACTTGACCTTCTTGACGTCGCCTTTGACAACGATCTTCGTGTCAGCGGAGGTTGCACCCGCGTTGCCGCTGATCTCGAAGTACTTGCCGAGGGTTGAGGGGTTGTTCCCCTCAAAAACGGGGAGTTCTGCGATCTGGGCCGCATTTTTGCCGGCAAATGCATCGGTAGAGATGGTGTCTGCTTCAAGATACAGTGCAGGTGCATTTTTCATGGTAATGGTTACGGTTTCCATTTCTTCTCCACCTCAGTTGGTTGCATCCACCTCAATGGCGTACGGGTTCGGGACAAAGTGGTGTCCGAGCGCTTCGTAGTTGTTCTGCGTCATGCTGTAGTACTTGACAAACTTCTCGGCAATGTCGCGGGCAACCTGCGGGTTCTCCTTTGCCTTGACATTAACCCAGAGCGTGCGCTTGTGGCCGTTCGAAACGATCTCGCCGTTGCTGACAACCTGGACACCGCTCTTGATGAATGCGGCGCAGCGGCTGAATGCCTTCTCGATGTCGTCGGGGTTCGCAACCGGCTTGTCGGGGTTGATGTTGTAGATGGCAACATCGGCGTCCATGCCGGGCTTTAAGCCGCCGACCATGGAGGCAAGACCAAGGGACTTTGCCGGGCCGGCACGGGTCATCTGGGCGAGCTCGTAGAGCGAGATCTCGCGGTCGAGAGCACCGATGCCGGTCTGCGAAAGAACCTTGTCCTTGTGCTTGAAGCTGTCGATCTGCTGCTTCCTTGCCTTCTCGGACATCAGCCACTTGTAGACGCGGGGGTACCGGGTGAACGGTCCGGCGTTCGGGTGGTCGGTGGTGATGTAGCAGCGCATCGGGTCCTTCATCATTAAGGGGATCTCAAGACCGATTGCCCACTGGATGGCACAGACCGAGATGTTCGGGCTGTAGATGTACGGGACAACGCCGGCTGCGGTCTCGAGTTCGACATCACAGTTGGCCCACTTTAAGTGGTTGAGGCCGGTGAGGTGGTGCTCGAACGGGCCGTCTGCCGTCATCGTGGTGGTCTCGTCAAGGGTGACGTTACCGGTGTCGATGGTGATGTTCTTGTTCTTGTTGACGTAGTCGGTGATCTCCTTGGCACCGGACTCGAAGTCGCCCCAGTTGGTTCCCTTGTAGGAGTGGAACTGGGAGTGGGTGAGGTGGAGGACCTGCTCGCGGCCGAACTTGTTGTTGGCCTTGATGCCCTCCGCAAGCCTCATGGTGTCGAGGGTGGTCTCGTAGCATCCGGGGTTCCCGAGGTTGTTGGGGTGGATGTGCATCGAGTGCGGGAGGCCAAGATACTCGTTGGCTTCCATGAGCCCCTTGACGATCTCTGCGGGAGTGATGTCAAAGTACGGGACGGGATCGTTGACGGTGAGACAGTTCAGTCCCCAGCCCCAGGCTTCGGTGCCGCCGGGGTTGACAACCTTGACTGCGTAACCCTTGGTGACGTTGAGCATCCAGGCAATGTAGGCTGCCGTGTTCTCGATCTCCTGGTTTTTGAGGTACTCGAGAACGAACCAGTTGTTGCCAAAGACCGGGAATGCGCCCTCATCGATGATGGGGGTGTCGCGGATCTCCTCATGAACGTGGCGGGAGAAGAGCGGGGGCATGGCAGCTTCCATGGCAACGCCGAATCCCATCTTTGCATACTCGTAGCCGGTCTTGAAGGTGGTCGGGATCGATGCCCCGCTGCCCATCCGCTCCATGCCCTTTGTCGGGGTGCAGCTGAAGAGCTTGTCCTCGGGACGGTAGATGCGGCCGAGGTTGACCTTGGGCCCTGCAACGTGGGCGTGGATCTCCACGGCGCCTGCCATGACGGTCTTGTCCTTTGCATCGATGACCTTTGCACCGGATCCGACCTTGTCTACGATCTTTCCGTCCTTGATTGCGATATCCAACTTGTCGCCCTTGATTCCCTGCACCGGGTCAAAGACGTGGCCGTTCTTGATGATATATTCAGACATGTTATGCTGCCCCCTTGAGTTTCCTGAGCCGGTCACGAACCATGACGAGGAACTGCTCGTCCGTGAGCATGCCCTCCGGCGGCTCGACAACCTTGCGGCAGTCGATCGGGACATTGTCCATACGGTAGCAGTTGCCGCCGCATTCGACACCGTTGAAGGCAACGGGGACGTGGAGCTTGGAGACACCCGAAGTCGGGGTCAGGTGCGGGTCGATACAGACCGAGTCAACCTTTGCAATGCCCTTGACAGCGCTGATCGGGAAGTGTGCACCCGGGTCGCTGCCGATGGTGAACATGGCATCGACTTCCCCGCGGGTGAGGAGATCGATCGAGCTCGAGTCGCCCGGGTTATACCGGGCAAAGCCGCGGGTCAGGTCAACGGAGTACGGGAACCCGAACTGCCAGGCAAAGACTTCTCCGGAGCCGGTCACATTGTAGTGGCCCCGCATCGGCATGATCGAGTATTTCGTGTACTCGTTGAGATCCTTGGTCAGGGCGATCGCCTCATCGATGTTGTGGTTCTTTGAAAGGGACTGGGTGACACCCATGCCGAAGAAGATGATCCCGAACCGGCCACTCTTTAAGATATCGGCGACCTCGCGGATCTTCTCTGCCGGGATACCGGCAACTGAGTCGGGGAGCCACTCACCTTTGAGGGCAACACGGAGTGCGTTGAGGAGTTCGTAGTCCCTGCCCTGCTCAATCTGCAGGTGGACATCTGCCATCTTGGAGGTGTCGGTGCAGCGGGGGTCAACGACCACGAGTTTGCGGCTCATCTGTCCCTTGCCGGTGAAGAAACCACGGGGGAAGATGGAGTACCGGGACATGTGCCGGGGGTGGGCGTGGGCCGGGTTGCAGCCCCAGAAGATGACGCGGTCGGCACGGTTCTTGACCTCCCCAAGGGTACAGGTCGGGAGACCGATGTCCTGGACTGCGATAAGGGTGGTGCCGTGGCAGACTGCTGCGGTGTTGTCACAGCAGGCTTTGGCGATCTCGGCGATCTCATTTCCTACGCTCTGGGCTTCGCAGTTGGTGGAGGACCAGCCGTACATTAAAGGCTTCTTTGCCCCGGCAAGCATCTTTGCGGTATAATCAGCAGCCTCATCGTAGCTGATATCTTTCCAGCTGCCGTCAGCCTGCCGGAGCCGCGGTTTTGTCACGCGGTCAGCGGACTGGGAGTGGAGGAACTTCTCGGTGCCGATGACACAGGCATTTGCCACTTCGAGAAGTTTCTTGCCATCATCGGAAACGACTACTTCGACATCGTCGCAGAGGGTTCCGCAGAACGGGCAGATGACGTCGGTAATGGTCTTGGTCATCCTACCATCACCCCGCACTGCTTCTGGACGAGCTCGATGCCGAGAAGGACCGGCTCATCGATCGCAACTTCCACGGTAACGGGCGTGCCCTTGAATGTCGGCATGCCGGTTGAGTAGGTGTTGGGGTTCACAATCGAGTTTGCCCACGGGCCCATGGGGATAAAAGCGACACCCGGGTGGGGTCCCTGCGTGGCTTCGACAGCTTTGACGACGACGCTGCCATAGTCACTGGTGACCTTCACGTTGGTGTTCTTCCATGCGCCAAGTGCTTTTAAGTCGGCCTTGTCCATCTCGATGATGCCGCAGGCGGTGCGGTACGAAGGCTTCTCCTTGCCGCTCTCGATTGCAACACCCTGCTGGATGGTCCTGCCGGAGATCAGGTTAACTGATATTGTTTTTGCCATGCTATTCCTCACTTTTCAGGCCTCGGTCGGGATCATCTCTCCCTTGCCGGAGAGTCGGATTACATCCATCGGGCAGGCATTCACGCAGACACCGCAGCCGGCGCAGAGCTCGGCCTTGACATCCAGGTGAATGGACTTACCGTTACGGACTGTATAGATCTTCTCCTTGGTTGCGGGATCGACCGTATACAGTTCGAGTGCATCAACCGGACATGCAACGACACAGTTGCCACAACCGGTGCATTGCTCCATGTTAATATGTACAGAAAACGCCATGCGTATCACACACTTGTCGTCGTAAACAGTAGGTTGAGTTGCTGGTCAGTTAAAGGTTTCTTTATGCACAAATGTTTAATTTCGATAAGTTAAGTTAACACAAAAATTTGTTGAGGCACGGGCGCTTAACCCGTCCCGGCAATATATTTTCCGGGCCGGGTAAAAATGAGGCGCAGCCGGATTCGAAAAATCTGGCTGGATTGCCAGAACCATGCTACACCAGAAACGGTCATGGTTCAGGAATTTTTCACCTTTTTTGTTTTGCCAAAGAAATTCTCATGACCGCAGATGTGACAAAAAGCACGTATCCATGAGAGAGAATCCTGCGCGGCCCGGGTGCCGTTATCCATCCACCTGGCGCATCCTGCCGGTCTCTTTTGTATCGTACCCGCCAAGCCGGGAAAGGATCTCTTTGAACGCGGAGGAACGGATTGCCTCAATTAACGAGACAAGCCGCGGGTCGTCCGCATGCTCGTTTCTGAAGGCAAGTTCATAGCGCTCGTTTGCAACCGGAACAAACGGAAGCCCCAGCGCTTTTGCTGCACTGTACACGCACATCCCGGCATCTGCCTCCCCGCTCCTGACAGCAAGGGCTACGGCAATATGCGTGGTCACTTCCCGTTCATAACCGGGGATTGTGGCGGGGTTGATGCCGGTTTTGATGAGTTCGTGATCCAGGAGCATGCGGGTGCCCGAGCCCTTCTGCCGGTTGATGAACCACCTGCCCGGAAGATCCGACAATACAAGGCCGTCGTGCGAGACAATCCCCTGCTGCCGTTCGGCAATACAGACAAGGTTCACCGCGGCCCCGCCGAGATATTTTTTTATGTACGCGGTATTGTAGCTCCCGTCATCGGCAAGCAGGTGCGTGGGAGCTGCATGGCACTGGTTTTTTTTCAGGGCAAGGATCCCGCCCATGCTGCCAGCGTGCGTGGAGAGGAGTGAGACCCCCCTAAGCCGGATGAGATCGCACAGGTAGTCGATTGCAGGATCATGGCTGCCGGTGATAAGGAGGGCCTGCTCCGCTTCCCGCTCCGGCACTATCAGCCGTGCATCGACAATGCTTCCCGCATCGAATCCCTCGGAGATCTTCGGGACGCGGATATACGCGTTGGCCCGGATACCGGCCATCTGGACACCGGCACCCTTGGACTGCGGTGACAGAACCCATCGCCCGCCAATGTTCCCAAGCGAACAGAGTACAAACTCGTCCGATCCGATCTCCTTTGCGATTGCGGTCGTGATCTGTGCCGGGATTTTCACTGGTTCCTTAACCGGCAGGCCATACGCTTTGAGGGAGGGGAGGACGATCTCGCGGAGTACGGTGAGTGCCGACAGGGGATAGCCCGGAAGGCCGATGACCGGTTTTTTCTCAATCCGCCCGATGATGACCGGTTTTCCCGGCTTCATCGCCACCCCGTGGACAAGCACCTCGCCAAGGCCTGCAATCACATCGGCAGTATAATCCTTTGTCCCGGCAGATGAGCCCGCCGAGACGATGACCATATCGTTCTCTTTGACCGCGAGACTGATGGCGTCACGGATCTTTTCGGGCACATCCTCTACGAAGGGATACCGGGTGCAGGTGGCACCGGCCTCTTCGAGCATGGCCTTTGCCATCACGGTGTTGCTCTCGACAACCTGCCCGGGTTTTGGCCGGGTCCCGTGAGCCACGAGCTCGCTGCCGGTGGGAACGAGCCCGATCCTGACGGTCGTGGTGGAAACCTCCGTGATGCCATAGGTGGCAAGCGCACCGACTTCGTGGGACCGGATCCGGTGGGCGGACGGCATCACCATCTCGGACTCGGCCAGGTCTTCTCCGGCCGGCCGTACATGCTGCCAGGGAGCAACAGCCTTCCGGATGGTGTACGCACCATCATGTTCCCATACGTCCTCGATCATGATCACCGCATCATATTCCGGGGGAACAACATTGCCAGTGTTGACCCGGGCTGCGTTTTGAAGCGTGACCGGCTGCTGCTCGGATGCACGGTTCGTCTCTGCACTCACCACCGCAATGCCATCCATGGCAGAGACATGGATCTCCGGAACCGAATATTTCGCAAAGATCGGTTCTGCGGTGATCCGGCCGGTAGCATCTTCAAGAGGGATCCGGATGACCGAAGGTTTTTTTGAAAACTCGCGGGCAAAGAGCGAGAGGGCATCGTCCAGACCAATAACCGAGAGGTATCGCTTCACCACAGGATCACCTCCACTTCACAACCCTGCTCAAGCCCCTCGGCACCGGCCGGGATACGGACAAGTCCGCTGCTCCGGACAAGGGTGTTGAGGAGACCGGATTTCCCAAAGAGCGGGGTTGCCACGCTGCCATCAAGAAGGACGCGGACATACTCCTCCCGGCCCCGCTGGGAGGGGATATTCACCGAAAGGGTTGCCTGTTTTGTCCGCTGGAGCGGCATCCTGACACTCAGCATCCGGTCAAGGAGCGGCCGGACAATGGCGATGAGGACAACGAACGCTGAGGCCGGGTGCCCCGGAAGACCAAAGACCGGTTTTCCCTCAATACGGCCGACAATGGTCGGCTTGCCGGGTGCAATGGCAATCCCGTGGACGAGCACCGCACCCATGGCCGCGATCGTGCCTGCGGTCATGTCCCGGTCATCCTTGGAACTTCCGCCGGAAAGGATTACAACATCGCATTCCGGTACCGCTTTTTTGAGCACGGCTTCAAAAGCCTCCTTTTCGTCACGGACGATCCCGTACACCTTGGGAATGCAGCCATAATCCGCAAGATACGCGGCAAGCATGGGCGCGTTGGCGTCCCGCACCTGCCCCGGCCCGGGCACCACGGTTGCCGGCACCAGTTCATTGCCGGTTGAAATGATCCCGACAACCGGTTTTCGTGCAACCGCAACCGCACCGCAACCGCACGCGGCCAGCACGCCGGCATCCTGCGGGGAGAGCCGGCGCCCGGGAGAGAAAACCGTCTCCCCTTTTTTAAAATCCTCATCGCGGAGGAGGACATTCTCCCCGCAGGCAGCAGGTTTCTTTACCAGCACCGTTTCTCCGGCCTCTTCAGTATATTCCACCATCACCACGGCATCGGCTCCCGCAGGAAGGACACCGCCGGTCGGGATATAGGCGCAGGTTCCCGGAATGAGCGACAGGGTCCCATCCGGCTGACCCATGGAGATCCTTCCGGTGCAGGTGAGGAGAGCCGGGATGGCGTCGCCGGCACCTGCGGTATCCGCAGCCCTGACCGCATACCCGTCCACAACAGAGCGATCAAATCCCGGGATATCCGAATCCGCCATAACCCCGGTGGCAAGGATCCGGCAGGACGCAGATTCAACGGGTACCATTT
Organism: Methanomicrobiales archaeon HGW-Methanomicrobiales-3; assembly: GCA_002839605.1. GTDB lineage: Archaea > Halobacteriota > Methanomicrobia > Methanomicrobiales > Methanospirillaceae > Methanoregula. Next base: position 109,533 of record PGYK01000010.1, read on the forward strand.
CCGTTACGGGCTGGGGTGCGATGCCGAGGACGATAGTGACAGCATCCGCTACAGGAATTACGCTAAAGAACCTGCTCATTTGAAGCAGCCCAGCTGGCAGGCCCGGATCTTGATCTTGTTCTTTGTCAGGTACGCACCAACATCCTTTCGGGAGACCTTCGCCTTCTCAGCGATATCGAATGCCTGGGGGCAGGTGATGGTCTCGGTAATGCCAGCTTCCTGGAGTGCGTTTTTTATCTTCTCGTCTGTCATGGTCATCAGTATTCTGTATACTTCCTCTTAGCGTATACCTGTTTTGGATTGACCATGCTCCACACATTTTTTTATAACGATCCTCGCCAGCGCAGGGAGCCGGGGAAGTCTTTTTGTTTACGGAAGGGAAAGGTTCCCGCAAACACACGATCCGCATTCCGTGAATGAAATTAAAAAAACGCAGGTGGTACAGGAAACGGAGCACGCAGTATGGGAACGAAGTATATTGACATCACCGGCCCGGTCAGTCCGTTCTGCCTGCTGACGGTACAACGAAAAGCAAAGGCTTTATTGCCGTCCGATGAATTGATCATTACCTGCGATACCATCCCTGCTGCAACCACAACGATTCCCCGGATTGCCCGCGATCTGGACCTTGTTGTGGAATCGCGCCGGCTCTCACCGGAACGCTGGGAAATAACATTGCACAAGAACTGGACATTGCAGGCAGGGGGGAGCAGATCAAATCCATGAATTCATATTTTTATCTCTTCTCCCATCCCCTGCCCCCGGAGCGACTCTCGTGGATCGAGGAATGCCTCAAGTTCTTCTTTGTCCAGCTCGCTCCCGAGACCCTGATGCACCAGAAGACACCGGGCAGCACCGTCTTTTCCTTCTTCTTGACCGGGGATGCCCTGTACAGCCTTGAAGATCCCGAGACGCTGCAAATCTGGAACATCATCCTCTCCTTCTCCCCGGTCCGGATTGTCTGTGACCGGAAGGAACTTGATCTCCGGGGTGTTGGCATCGGACCGCTCCGTATGAGGTTTCCCGAACAGGTGATCGATACCAACAGTTGCGGGACTGACAGCAAACCCTCGTTCTGGAAAGATCTTGCAACCGCTGCACGGCAGACCAAGCCACCGCTGCCGGGTACTATCGGCTGGCTCCAGACCGATTCGCCGTACATGAATCGCTCGGCGGAAAACGGCATCTCGTTTCTCTCATCGGGCCTTGACGAGCTGCTGTCGGCAGAACTTTACGCCTACCTTGACGGGGTGCATGTCAGCCATCACGGCCAGCAACCCACGGATTCGGTAAATATCGGCGAGGGACTTGTCGCTTTGAGCGACCGGGCCACATCCAGAAAACTCGGTTTTTCAGCGATCGGGTGCAGCCGTTCGGCAGCTGCACGGGGCTACAGCACATGGGACGACGGGCAGGGGCAGGTGATCTCGACGTGCACGGTCAGGGCGTTCCGGATCCGTGAACTGAGCCAGATAATCGAGAGATTCCTCATGCCCCACATCATCCTCTCTTCGGATTCTGGGGCCTTCCCGCTTGAAAAAACAGGAGCCGGGCATACGTATGACCGGGCGGAGAAGGCCAGTAAAGCTCCCCCGGTGACAATTCTTATCACCAAAAGCCCGTATACTACCGGGACTGCTGCGGGTGCAATCTCTTTTGCCGTTGCCTGCGCCCATGCAGGCATCCTGACCCGGGTGGTCTTTATCGAGGATGGCATCTATGCACTGACCGGGAATCACCGGATACAGAAGAGTTCATCGGCGTTCACCATCCAGGAGGTTATCAATGCGGTTGCAGGGAGCGAGAACCTCCATTTCTTTGCCTTTACCCCATCGCTCCAGAAGCGGGGCATTGCAAAGGAGCGATCGCTCAATGCGGTGCTGGATATCGGGTACCCGGGTCTTGGCAAGATCTTCTTCTACCCGCCGGGAAATGTGCAGGCTGATCATCAGCGGGTGCTGGTATTCTAGGTCTTCTTTTTCCTTAATGCTGGTCGGCCTGAACAGCTGCAATGCACATCGTGTTAAGGATCCTCCGCGACGATCTCGCGGATGCACCACTCCAGTAAGTAAAACGGGGGGAACGGATCCCGCTCATCCCACACCAGTCATCGGGCACGTCCGTGAGCTTCTGTCTGGTTTTCGCTCTGGTTCCTTCTTCGTCATTTTTTTCAGACGTTCCCGGGGGGTGGCGTCTTCGCATCGACCGGAAACTGATGCAGAATCACTATCGCTTTCCTTTGAAGAGTTCGAACTCAGGCAAACGCGAGATACAGGAAATTGACTCCCATGAGCACGATAACGACGCCAATAACCCGGTCAAATACCTCGCCACTCGCCCGCTCCTTCTCCTTCACCATTTTTCCCGCAGCACCACCAGCGAGCTGATGATGATGAGCGGGATGGAGAGGCCGACCCCGTACATCAGGATCGTCACTAGGCCAAGGCAGAGCACGCTGTTGCACGGGCAGATGCCGGCAATGAGTCCGAAGATATAGATGCCAGGAAGCGACGGGTCGAACGCCACCATGCAGGTCCTTAACAGATCATTGTGCATTACGAGAATTTGGTAAAACCAATAGTTGTCTAAAACATTATCAATCGCGGTTCGACCGGTCGATTCGATCGTGTCCCCTGCCCGACCCCCCTCGGGTTCCTGTGGAGGAAAAACAGGAAAAATCTCGTCGGGGTTTCCACAGGAAATCGGGGTATTTTTTGCTGGTGCAAAAAGGGGGGTTGGGCAGGGGACGCTATGAATTTTTTTTCCGGACTCCTGCATTCACGCAAAGAAAAATTCGGGATCCGGATCCAGCTTTGAACATCACTTCTCCAGATAAAGTGGGTAGCAATACGACGTATTCTCGCGGCTTTCGCGGACTGAAAGCAGAGGTGCTGCATGCGTACTATTCTCCAGTTTTTTTTTCGCCATCGTGGCCCTCATAAACCTGCCGGCCCCTGTCCGACCCCCAAAAAAACCGAGAAGTACGGAAAACAACAAAACAAAAAACCGGGGCGTTTTTCCCCATGATCTCACCCGGATACCCGGATCAGGAAAAGGAGAGAATGACACGCAGAAATGCAAACCATAATCAGTATCCCGAATATAACAGGATTTATGAAACGCTCTGCCATTGCACTGATATTTGTCATTGCCTTCGTCATGCTCTGTGGGTGCACCCAGTCGCAGCCGGCCGCACCTCCCCAGCCGGTCGTGACCGCGGTACCAGCCACCCCGGAGCCTACGGAGACTCCCGCTGCACCCGGAATAACCACTGCCGCACCGGTCGTCACCGTAACGGTTATCCGCCACGTTGAGGTCCAGAAACCATGGAAGGACAGCGATCTCCGCATTGCCTTCAGGGCGCCGTCAAGCTGGGAAGTCACGACCTGGCAGGTGGACCTTCCGGAGGGATCGCAGGGGATGGAGTACAAGACCCAGCTGGTTCCCGGCGATGTCTTCTACATCATGACCTTCCCGATCTCGCGTAACCAGGACCAGGATTACCGGAACATCTTCCGGATGTGGGCGCCCGCACCGGTAGAGTCGACCGTCACCATCAACTCTATTGTCTTTGACCGTTTCGAGTCAACAAAAGAAGGGAAAACGCAGGTTGCCTATGTAGCCCGCAAATCAAGCGCAAACGATCTTGGGTATTCGAGCGTGATCTACTTTGTTGCCGATTCAGCTAAGCAGTTCGAGAAGGACGACTTTGAAGATGTTGCCCGGTCGTTTGCCTACCTGAGCAAAGATACCGTAACTGCTGAACCAGGAAACGAGATCCCGCGGATACGGTAATTTTCTTTTTTTTTGCTCTGTTGAAATCATTCCCATGGTGTTATTTTGTGGAATTGTGAGGGTGACACCCACTCTACCTAAAGAGGAGGGGGGCACCCCTAGGGGGCAAGCCCCCTTGACCCATGGTTCTATCATTTTTGTTTCAAGAGCCCATTTACCTCCTGCACCACAAAGGCGAGGGTCGATGAGACCCCGAGCGCCCGTGGCCCCATCGCAGATCAATCTATGATTTCTGGCAGGTTTTCCCATGAAAAACAAATTATCAGAAAATAGATTATGGGGGTTGAGACCCCCATACCCCCGGTTGCGATTCCTGCCGCCACCCCCGCGGGGCTTCCTGTGTGGCGGCCTCAATTCGAATTCATATCATACCTGGTAATCCGCCCCGTCGTGCCTCGCAAGAGACTTTGAGGCGGGGTAATCTTCCCCCAAAAATGAGTTAGTGTTTTTCATGATTCGGGTGTGAATCCCCGTTCATGCCTGTTTCTCCAGAGCATGAAACTGCAATCGCAATCCGATCTTGATCGCAGAACCGGATCCCGGATCTTCAGGGAAAATTGATGCCGGGTTGTTTGAATATAAAAACCCGGATCTGTTGTCCCGGCACGGAGAGCGTAAAACGGTGGGAACGGCGCAATAGTTTAAAAAGCTGTATTAACGAAAAGACAAAAAGTACATGACATGGCTGAAAAAAAGAAGTGCGAATACTGTGACAATGAGGCTATCGGATTCCAGTCACTTGAAGGCAGTTTTGCCTGGGTTTGCCGTGATCATGCCGACAGCCTTCTTCTTGAACTCAAACCCGGCGAAAAGAAAGTATACGGCGCCTGTTACCTCGAACGCTACACCTGATCCCGAATCTTCGTCTCGCGTTACGGGGATGACATCAGTTACCCGCCCACATTACCCATTTTTTCTCGCCGGTTCTTTCTCGATCCGGGGAAGAGACGATCCCTCGTGAGTTTTTAACCATGATTCGTGAATAACTCCGGATTCATCACTCCGCACCCGCGTTTTTCCTTTTTTTCCGCCATATATCAGCCCCACTCCGCTCCGAATCGTGAGACAGACGGGAGGTATTAATGGAAGAAGACCCGGATACCTGTAGTAATGGCGAAAAAACCAAAATGTGAATTCTGTGACAAGGATGCGATCGGGATCCAGTCACTCGGCTCCTGTGTTTCCTCGGTCTGCCGGGACCATGCCGACAGTTCCCTTCTCGCACTCAAACCCGGGGAAAAGCAGGCCTATGAATATTGTTACCTTGAACGATTCGATACTGCCGATCAATAATCGTTCTCATGATAACGATTACCGGGCGGGTTTTTGGTCCGGAATACGATCCTCCGGGGCAAAGCGGCTTTAAAAAAAACAGCACCTGCTGATGCTATCGATCCCTGTAACAACAAAAAAAAATTATTGCCCCTTGAAGGGGTTGAAGACATTCTCGTAGATCATGTCGCTTCCCGTCTTGTGGAGGCGCAGGCGCTCTTCCTTCTCCTCGGCATACGCCATGAGCGGAAGTTCCATGTCGACACCCGGGGTGTGGCCGAACATCTTCTCGAGTTCGACCTGCTGGGCGTGCATGAAGAGTGCATTCGGGATCTCTGACGGGCAGAGTTCCTGGCACTGGCCGCAGTTGACACAGGAGTCGGCAATGTGGGCGAAGCGGATGAGGTGGAACATGAAGTTCGGGGGGACTTCGCCGGGCTTGACATAGGCCGGGTTCTTGGTCGTGCAGTCAACACAGTAACAGATCGGGCAGGCGCTGATACAGGAGTAGCACTTGATACAGCGGGAGGTCTCGGTCATGATCTTCTTTAACCGCTCCTTGCCCTCGCCAAGTGCTTCGAAGTCGTGCTTGCGCCACTTGTCGCCAAGCTTGAGCATTGCGCCCTCGACTTTCCCGCGGATCTCAAGACCCTTGGGGTTGGCAGCTTCGGTTGCAAGGATTCCGGACTTGACTGCGCCGTCGATGAGCTTGGCACCCTTCTCGGAGCAGACCTCAACGAAAGTAGCTTTTCCGGCCTTCTCGCCAATGACACCCCAGTTTCCGCAGGCAAGGTCTGCCTGCCGGGGGATCTTCATCTTGCAGCGGCGGCAGTTGCTGCGCCTTCCGTAGCCGGCTTCTTCGAGCTCGTCAACGGAGATGCCCTTGTGGCCGCCTTCGTACTCGATGATGAACTGGCCCTTGTCGATCTCTTCCTTGTGGACGACATTGGGGTCAACGCCGTACTTGTCAGCGATCATCCTGCGGGCAAGGACCGGGCTGACCGATCCACCACAGTTGACACCGATGAGGAGGATGTTGTCAAGATCGATCTGCTTCCTCTTGGCAAGTTCGTAGAACGCCATGGCATCGCAGCCCTTGACCGTGACACCGATCTTCATGTTTGCGGCGCCGTCCATGTACTTCTTGATGAGCTTGGGCAGGAGCAGGGTACCGCAGTGGAGGGAGCCGGCAGTGTTTGCCAGTTCTTTAGGATCGGAGATCAGGACCGGCTTTGCATCGTACAGGTCGGTTCCCTTGGTGATGACCAGAACTGCATCCACTGCTTTTGACTCGAGTGCATGCTTCCAGAGTGCGGTGACTGCACCGCCGAGCTCGGCCTTCTTCTTGATATCTGCGTCGTTGGTCCACGCGTAGAGCATATCGCCTTTCTTTGCCATTGTCTCAGGCCTCCGTGATCTTCTCAAGTTTGCAGGCACAGGCCTTGAACTCGGGGATCTTTGCAACAGGGTCGAGTGCATTGTGCGTTAAGATGTTTGCTGCACATTCCACAAAGTGGAACGGCATGAAGATGACACCTTTCTTGATGGTCTTGGTCACGCGGGCGCCTATCGTGATCTCGCCTCTGCGGGTGACGGCCTTTACCATCTCCTTGTCCTTGATGCCAAGAGCTGCGGCATCCTCCGGGTTGATCTCAACCCAGCCCGTGGGCTCTTCGCGCTCAAGGTCCGGGGAGCGGCGGGTCATGGTACCGGTGTGCCAGTGCCAGATACAGCGGCCGGTGGTCAGGAGCAGCGGGTACTCTGCGTCCGGAACTTCTGCCGGGGGCTTCCACTCGATGGGGGTGAAGATGCCAAGACCGTCCGGGTGGGTGAACTTCTCCTTGTGCAGGATCGGGGTCCCCGGGTGCTCTGCGGTCGGGCAGGGCCAGTGGAGTGCCTCGGGCTTCTCGAGCCGGGCATAGTTCATGCCGCCATAGGACGGGGTGACCTTCGCAATCTCGGTGAAGATCTCTTCAGGGCTCTTGTACGGGAACTGCTTCTCGAATCCCATAACTTTTGCAAGTTCGCAGAAGATCTGCCAGTCTGCCTTTGCCTCTCCGGGCGGGTCCTGGGCCTTGCGCCACTTCTGGACCCGGCGTTCGGTCGAGGTCTGGGTGCCATCCTTTTCAGCATAACAGGCTGCCGGCAGCACAACATTGGCGAACTGTGCGGTCTCGGTCATGAAGATATCCTGCACGACCAGGAACTCAACGTTCTTTAATCCCTTTTCAACATGGTGGAGGTCCGGGTCGGAGAGCATCGGGTTCTCACCCATGATGTAGACGCACTTGACCTTTCCGGGCTCGTCAGCAAGGGTGTTGACGAGCGTGGTAACGGTCAGACCGACTTTACCCTCGGCAATCTGGCAGCCCCATGCATCTTCCATCTTCTTCTTCATGTCGGGGACAAGAACCGACTGGTACCCGGAGTACACATTTGCAAGGGCTCCCATATCGCAGGCGCCCTGCACATTGTTCTGGCCACGCAGTGCGCAGATACCCGTGCCGGGTCTTCCGAGGTTGCCGGTCAGCATCTGGATGTTTGCAACCGACTTGACGTTGTCGACACCGGTGGTGTGCTGGGTGATACCCATCGAGTAGAGGATCGCGGACTGGCCGGACTTCCCGAACCACTCGGCTGCCGTGATGATATCGGCTGCAGGAACGCCCGTGATCTTCGAGACATTCTCGGGGCTGTAGGTATCCTTCATCACAACTTCTTTGACCTTCTCGTAATCCTTGGTCCGGTTCTTGATGAAGTCCTTGTTCTCCCAGCCGTTCTTGATGATCAGCTGCATGAAACAGTTCAGGAGTGCCACATCGGTGCCGGAGTAGAACTGCAGGAACAGGTCAGCCTGCTTCCCGGTCGGGGTGAGCCGCGGGTCGGCGTAGATGATCTTAGCACCGTTCGCCTTTGCCTGCATGATGCGGCGGCCAATCAGCGGGTGCTGCTCGAACGTGTTGGTTCCGATGACAAGGAGACACTTTGATTCAGCAATGTCTGCAATTGACTGGGTCATTGCACCGGATCCAAACGCTCCGGCAAGCCCGACGACCGTTGACGCATGGCAGAGCCGGGCGCAGTGGTCGATGTTGGGGGTCTTCATGACCGCACGGGCAAACTTCTGCATTAAGTAGTTCTCTTCATTGGAGACACGGGCAGAAGCAAGGCAGGCACTCTGTTCACCCTGGTATTTCTTGAAATTCTCGGCGATCAGTTTATAGGCCTCGTCCCAGCTGGCCTCGACAAACTTGCCGTCCTTCTTGATGAGCGGCGTGGTCAGGCGGTCGGGAGAATTGATGAACTCCCAGGCATAGTTGCCCTTGGGGCAGAGCTTTCCTTCATTGACCGGATTGCGCTGCCAGGGTTGGACGCCGACAACCTTCTTGTCCACGACGACAAGGTTGAAGCCGCACCCGGTCCCGCAATACGGGCATGTTGTTGGTACGTAATTGAATTCCATGTATCACACCTCGTGACAGTTTCAGGTCTGGCAGAACTGTATTTAAGCGTGCTGAAATTTTTGTGAAAAATGGGGATTAATGGTGGGTAGTGCCCATTTTCAGGCAGATTTTCGATTAATCTCAAAAAATTATTGAGTTTTTGAAATTAAGTACATCTGGTTAATTGGCAGGGACTTCCACCATTGACCGCGCATTTCACCGCGCAGGTACCTTTTACCATGAATTTTAAAAAAAAAACGTCACCGCTCCTGTACCCGGATCAATGAAATCTCCGGTCGGACCGGACACAGTCTGCCGTATGGCAGCAATGATCGAACCACCCCGCCTTTTCCATCGGGAAACTGTCGAATGCCGGGACGTACGGCTTGATGTCGAGAAGGGGAGTTCCATCAAGGATGTCCACATCCTCGATCCCGATCTCGTTCCCATTCACTGAAACGAGGCGGACAACCGATAACCCGATGGCGTTCGGCCGCTTCGGCGCCCGGGTCGCGAAGATACCATGTGACTTGTCATCAAGGAACGGGACCACCTCAAGGGCATACCCGTTCACCCGGTGGAGGGCATAAATGAGGATGATCCGGGAGAAGCCTTCGAGGTCGCGGAGTCCGTCCCTGAATTCCTCTTTGAGGCTAATCGAGCCCCGTATTCCCTTTGCACCGGCGGGCTGGATGGGCATACCGGCCAGATCCTTATGAGGCGAGTGGATGATGCCAATGGGAGTGAGGGAAATAACAGGTTCGTTTGTGGACATCATGACCGTTCACCAGAGCAGCGTGCAACGATACGATTAGTCACGGCTGAAATTTCAACCATTCGATGCGTTCTGCGCATTGTAATAATATACTCCCATCATGAGCCCCTGCGTGGAATAGCGGGGCGTTCCGAAAAAACTGATGGGATCCAGCATGACCGGGTGATGCACGATTGCCGGTGCCCCGTCGCGGTCATTCTCGGATCGGATCTCAACATCGGATGACCCTATCATCAATCCGAGGCAGGCACATATCCCCGCGATGCTGGCGGGGATGAGAAATAATCCCGGTGAACTGCCGGAATACAAAAAACAAAAAATGATTCCCGTGATCGAGCAGTCAAAGTAATGGAACTGTGCGATTCTCCGGTCCGTTCCATCGCAGGGACGGATGGACCCGGAGATCCGCAGTGTACTGAACGGGAAGAAGGGACTGATCCCTTTGCGGGTGCACAGATCTTCAGCAAGGTGCAGGATCAGGCCCAGCAGAAGGCCGCCAAGAAATGCGGCAGGGATCACCATGGCGGCACGGCCCATCAGGACGCTTACCGGGATCAGGATGATCGCTGAAGCAACCAGGAACAACGAGATGATCCCGGGGATGGAATGCGTCAGTCGCTTATCGTTTGAATCGATGGTAAGTCCTGCAAGGTGCCGGTATGCCCTGCACATCAGCGGGGTGCACGCGACACTGCTGAACCGGGTGATCGTCCATGCGATCGTCCGGGCCTTCAGGCAGTGCGGCTTTTTCATCTGGATGTCCGGAAGGATTGTCCCGATACCGGCACCAAGGCAGATCACGAGGGTAAAGAGCACAGAGCCGGGGACCACGGCACTACAGAGTATGAGGGTACACAACAGGGTGAGTGCAAGGTGGTGGCGGGTTATCATGGCAGATCGGGTTCGCTTCGCAGCCGGGGCACCGGGCAGCCGGTCCTGGATGGGACTTGAGGATACCGGTCCAAATACCGGCTATTCTGACCGGCGGGGCCTTACGGCATAGTACTTGGTATAGAGTAAACCGCGTTCTCTTATAATAGTTTTTGTTTAACAAATTTATAAAGTAAATCAGAACTTTTTTATTTCACGTTGATTGTATTCCTTGACACGGAAATGACCGGCATGACACCAATCGCCATGCAATCCAGATCCCTGTTCATCAGGCAGGTCGCCCCGGAAGTAGACCGAACCGCGGCTGACCACGAGATCGACCGAGGCGTCGGGCAGCGGTATCTTCGCGACATCCCCGGCAAGCGGGATGACCTTCCCCTCAAGCCCCGCTTTGCGCAGGTTTTTTCCGATAATCTCCTGTACCTCCACTGACCGATCAAGGGCATCGACCTTCATTGCCGATGCCTGTGCAACGGCCATGGCGAGGTGCCCGGGCCCGCTGCCGAGATCATGACAGGTGCCATCCCGCCGCCCGAAACCCGTGAGGAAACACTCTGCGAGCACGGGGTACACGGGAGCAAAGAGGGTCTTTGCAATACGATCCATCCCTTCCGGGTCCTGTTTTCTTTCCACTGTCTTCTCATTCAGATCTGGTGCTCCATTGGGGGGTGCAGGTTGCCGGAGGTCTAATCCGTCACTGCCCCGGTTTTTAATGGATAAAGGAGATCCAGTACCCGGAATCGTCATCGATTATGTCGTACTCAAAGATACCGGCAGCAGCAAGCGCCGACCGTGCGATATCCGGGGAACAGTTCCGGTACCACCCTTTTCGTTTCTCTTCCCATGACGGGTCGCGCTCCCGCATGGTCGTTGCAATCTCATCACGGAGCCGTGCGTTGCCAAACCCCCCGCCAACATATGCCATCCCGCCTTGTTTGAGCACTCGTTTGCATTCCAGGAATCCCTGCGACAGGTTACGCCAGAAAAAAAACGAGCCCCGGCTCACGACAAGATCCAGCGATGCATCATCGAACGGGATGGTATGAACGTCGCCAAAAACAGGAACAACGCGCTTTCCCATCCCGTACTTCACGATATTCTTCCCTGCGATCTCCTGCATTGGCCGGGAATTGTCCAGGGCATACACCCGGAGATCCGAGAGCGCGGCAAGGGCTATCGCGAGATGCCCCGGCCCGCTCCCGACATCGAGACAGGTGCCGTGGTCGATGCCGCTTCTTCTCAGGATCTGGTCTGCGATGACCGGGTAGATGGGGAAAAAGACCGTCTGGGCGATCTCATTGTATGCGGCTGCGCTCTCACGGGTATGCCTGATGCCGATCTTTTTCATCGCTGCCAGGTGCCCGCCCATGTATCTCACCTCAGTGCAGGGTCAAGCAGGCTCTCAACATCGCTGTCCGTGAGATCGTAGTGGTAGAATTTTGAGTAAAACTCTCTGGTGAGCGCCGGCATGTCAAGGTCGCTGAATTTCTCGGGATACAGGATCTTTGCCGTCCACGGTATACCGATGATCCGGTTGACACCCGGAGGGCGGTCGAACCAGGTGAACGGCGACTGCGGGACGAGATAGACCCGGCGGTTTTTGACGGCCGGAATATCTCTCCAGAGTGAATCGCGGAAAACAGCGGCATAAAAGGTCGGGTCGCCAACGATAATTACGTCAGGATTCCATTTTGTGACCTGCTCCATGGAGACCGGGGTCTGGCCCATGCCGGGCGTTATAGCGCAGTCGGCAACGTTGATACCCCCGGCAACTTCGATCAGTTCCGAATGCATGGAACCGGTCGGATCGGTCAGGAGCCCCTTGGGGCCTTCCGCATAATAGACCCGCACTTTCTCCGGATCAGGGATGGACGCGACCCGCGAAGTCACCGTTGTGAGGACCCGGTTGTAATACTCCGAGAGCGAAGCTGCCTGTTCTGGTACGCCGAGCAGATCGCCGAGGAACCGGATTGAGTTGTCGTACTGGGTTGCAGTCCGGGCATCGAGGACACCGACACTGGGGATCGCACCGAACTTCTTCTGGCGCTCTTCAAGGGTTGCCTTGAAATCGCCAACACCGACATCGCCATCAATGATGATATCGGGATCCATCTCGATGAACGTCTCGAAGTTACCGGTCTGCTTGCCAAACCAGCCGCCGACATTGGGGAGGGCCAGGTATTTTTCGGGCATATAGACGTTCCCGTTCTGCTTGTTGGGTTCAAAATTCACCCCGATCAGTTTGTCCGGCGCAAGCACGAACACCGCGATGGTGGTCGGGGGTGCAGTACTGAGGACGCGGGAGACCGGCTGCGGGATCTCCAGGGTCCGGTTCACCATATCCGTGATGGTCCGCGTGTCCGGGGGTTGCTCGAAAACCGGCTGTGCTGTTGTTGTGCATCCCGAAGCGATGAGTACAGCACCGATGAGGAGAATGCATGCTGCTGGCAGAATGAATGTTCGCATATTCATGGTTGTGACCTTCCTGTTCAGAATGCCGGAAACAGAAGACCCCCTGCATGATAGGGGAGTGTCACCGGCATCAGGAGTGAGAATCCGTAGTAATCTCCGCCTGCCAATTTAATAAACATTTTTGTTTAATTTTAGTACATTGTTAAAATTTTTTAGTTGACAAAAAAGAGAGAGGTTCAAACCTTTGCCTTTCCACTCAGGATCTCCTTCACCTGCTCCGGTGTAAGCTCGTGCCCGAAGAACTTCCGGTAAAATGCAGCGGTCTCCTCTTCAAGATCGAGATCGGCAAAGGTTTCCGGGTAGAAGGTCTTTGCAGCCCAGAGCACGGTAAGGGGCGTCTCGATCCCGCGATGGCTCCAGATATGCGCACCCATGGGCGTGATATACACCCGCTTGTTCTTAATCGCATTCACGGTCGAGAGCCGGGTATCGTTGTATACCGCAGAAATTTCTCCATCATTGGCTACGATGAGGATATCGGGATTCCATTTGAGGATCTGCTCCGGCTCGATTGCCAGGCTGTCAGTATTCCTGGGTGTGCCCGTGACACTGATCCCCCCGGCTTTTGCTATCCACCAGTCGCCAATCTTATGCGGCACTTTCATCGATGTATGGGTGTAGTACAGAACCCTCGGGCGCTCGTTATCCGGAAAGCCGGCTACGCGATCATTCACCCGGGTTATGGTCGAATCGAAGAAATCCAGGTAATCGTCCGCCAAATCCTGTTGATCATAGATCTCCCCCATCAGGGTCATCAGTTTCTTAACATCCTCGTTATCCACCCAGGAGAGGTATACGACGGTAAGGCCGCTCTTGTCAAGGGTGCTGACCGTTGCCGGATCCATTGTGAAGACAACATCGGGATCGGCTTTCATGATCTCCTCAACATTCGGCTCATAGGTGGAAGACTGCATCCCCGGCTGGTCTTTCAGGTTGGGGGCAAAGACATACTGATACTTCCAGCGCCCCTGCTTGATGAACGAATCCGGCAGCCCGTTAACTATCGTCCCGTTCTTCCCGAGCGCAAAGATAAACGAATGCTGGACCGGGACCGATCCGATCACCACGACTTTCTGGACGGGCGAGGGGATGGTAACGGTTCGCCCCATCATATCCGTGACCGTCTTTGTCTTTTCCGCTGCCACTGCAGGATTGTTCGCAGCATAGACCGTGTATCCTGCGGCACAGAATACCAGAACCAGAACGATGCCGGTAAGTATCAAAACAATTTTCTTCTCCATACTCAACTCTCGCTTTTATAATTGTACATAACGATTATGCAACATCAGTTAGTTCCGTCGTTCCGGATAATGATCCGGTCTGCCGATTTGCCAAAGAAGTGATAGCCCGATCCCCCCTCACTCAGGATGTCCAAAAGTTCATCCGGACGATAGACAAGATCACCCCCAAGAACAGAAACGCCTCTTCGGAAGAATGCGCCCGGCAGCATGCTTGCGGTTGGCCCGACCACGACAACCTGTGCCCCGCGCTTCACCGCAGCAAGGATCGGCTCCAGTGAATGGAACAGGATCGAGGTCCCGGTGACGACCAGCAGGTCGGCGTTTGCCACAACCTCTGCCGTACGCTCGACCGGCACCCAGAACGGCAGCTCGTCCTGCTTAAGGGTCCGGGGGTCCATCTCGATGACGGCATACGGTTTCCCGCGCTCCTTGAGCCGTTTCAGGATGGGCACCAGCGCCCCGACAACAACAACCTCGGCTTCGTCCGGGATCTCAACCGTATCGAGCGCATCGGACCCGCGTTCAATGGAATAATCCCGCGGCGGATCCTGATCCCAGCAGGACGCGGAGAGGGCATTGACGACCGCGATGCCAATCGCCCGCTTGATCGGGCTTTTGTCAAAGACCGTCTCCAGGAAATCATCAACCGGTCTTCCCCGGAACTTTCCGGTCCACGGAGAAGCCCGCAGGGAGCTCGGGCAGCAGACCGCTTCCGGTATCTCTTTTATCGGCGTAAAGCAGAGCCCCCCGTGCCCGTTGCTCAGTTTGACCCCGCAAAAAAAGATCCCGATGACGACCCGCTCAACCGAAAGTGCGGCAAGCTCGTCCCCGAACCGGGACCGTATCTCCGCAATCGTCTCCCGGAGAATGGCCCCGTTTTCAAATGACGGGCTTTGATCGGGAAGACCGCCAGCCGTGCCGGAAGCCGCCTTCACCGGCACGATTCACACCCGCACGATCCGTTATACTCAGGGACCGGGCCTTTGTGTTCCGGTACTTTCTCTGCAACATGGATATGGGACTCCCCGAAATTACTCCGGACGGTTGTTTTCTTTGTCACGACAAGCCCTTTCGAGAACATGCCGCTGGCAAAATCTTCCGGGTGGCAGAGCGGGTGCCCGTAGCTGTGGATCGAGCGGTCAAGCTCGCAGATTCCCGCCGATCCTTCGCCACAGACCGGGCCGCAGAACCAGTGGTTGGAGACAAAGAGCCCTTTTGGCCTCAGGCCCGCGGCAACCTTGCCGAAGATTGCGGGAAGATCCGCACGGAACTTGTAGAGCAGGTGGGAGATCATCACGATATCGTACCCGCTGCCGGGGTCGTCAGTGACGATGTCCCCGCCCCTGACCGTGATCCGGTCCTCCATGCCATAGGCGCGGATAAATTCCTCAGTGATTCCGGTAACGTGAGGTTTGTCGAAGACGACTGCATGGAGCTTTGGATTCTTCTGGCAGGCGGCGATGGCATAGAGCCCGTGGCCTCCCCCGATATCAAGGAGCTTCGTCGCCGAATCAAACCCGTCCCATGCAGTAAGGATCGTTGTCACGTCCTGCACTTCCCCGCGGATTGTCCGCTCGGCAAGGGCCCGGAGGAACTGCGGGCCGGGGCCGGCGGAGAAACCGGTGTTTTTCGGGGAGGACAGGGCGAGGGTGTCCGAAAGATTGCTCCACGGGCCCTGATCGTCCGATGCATTCAGGATCCAGTCCCCCTGGTATGCTGCGCTTCGTTTCACGAGAAGGCGGCCTGCTGTTGTGGTGTTAGCAAACCGGTCGTCCTTTTGCACGAGAAGGCCAAGTTCGACCAGGGTCTGGAAGAGGCTCCGGGTGAACATACCATTGATGGATAATGCACTCCCAATCTCCTCCCGGGTCGCCAGGCCGTGCTCGTCCAGCCAGTCAAAAAGGCCGAGCGAGAGTGCTGCATGGAGCACCTGGTAGGTTTTGTAGCCGCCAACAATACGGTCGATGGCGGAGATCTCCTCCCCCACCGCAATGTCACTGATTTCTGGTATCATGATACTCATACTCCAATACTCCCGTCATCCCTGGGGCGGGGTGTTAAGAAATGCGTCATACTCCGTATCGGTCAGCGCGTAGTGGTAGAAGGTCCGGTAGAATTCCTGCGTCTCGGCTCTCATGTCGATGTCTGAAAATTGTTCCGGGTACAGGGTCTTGGCGAGCCACAGGATGCCCAGCGGGGCTTCGGGCGAGGGACGGTCCCACCAGAACGATCCGATCGGGCAGGGATAGAGCTGGTTATTCTTTACTGCGGCGATGCTGCCCAGCTGGGCATTGGTCCTGACATCCCCGACCGGGATGAATGTCCCCTCGTTGCTGCTGATGATGATTACATCGGGATCCCACTTCACCACCTGCTCTAACGAGGTGTCGCGATTCATCCCGAGATCCTCTGCAACGTTGATTCCCCCGGCTGCGGTGATATATTCCTGTCCCCACCACGCACCACCGTTGGTGTGCGTTGTCTTCCCGAGCATGTAGTAGACTCGTTTTCTCTCACTTGGGGTAATCTGGGAAACACGATCCTGGACAAGCGAGAGTTTTGCATCCCAGTACACGAGCAGGGCATCGGCATCGCTCTGCCTGCCCAGGGCTTCACCCATCATCGCGAATTCCCGTTTCATCAGGCTCATGTTGCCGCGCCCGGTCATGACGGTGACGACCGGTATCCCGCTCTCGCGGATCCTGGCATTGCCTTTCTCTGAGGTGACGCTTGCTATCACGAGGTCCGGGCGGAGCGTTAAGATCTCCTCGACATTGACCTCATCAAAAGACCCGGCATCGATCACGTTCCCGAACCGGGGCTGCATGACCCTGAGCTGGGGCATGACACACTTGGCCGGCTGGGCAACGATCATATCCGACCCGCCAAGAACCATCACTTCGTGCGTTGCCCCCCCGCAGCAGGTGATGGCAATGCGGCTGATGTTCGCCGGAATGGTGACGGAATTTCCGGCCATATCGGTGATGGTCCGGGTCCCGTCCGTACTCGTCTGGCCCGAGGTTGTGGGCATTGCCATGAGCGCGCCAATCGCGATCACTGCCCCGATGAGGATGATCCCTGCAAGCAAATTGCGTCGTGTGCTGTTCAACCCGTTTCGTTTCTGTTCAGTTCCCATGATGACACTCCATTTTTTTACCCGCCTGCTCCCGCACCCGCCCGGTCAACCGATTGCAGCACTGCCGGCGTCCAGGTTCACCGCATCGATGCCGCTATGACAGCCGCTTTTCCGGTACACGCTGGTACATGATGCCCGTGGCACCGGCACTGGCCGGCCCGGTGCGGAACGCAGACATGGCGGTCGACCGTGTGGCTGTAAGCGATCGAGACATCCACACCGTAGGTCTCCTTCAGGTTCTCTTCGGTCACAACCTCCTCGGCAAGGCCATAGGCCATGAACGAGCCATGCTGCATGATCGCCACGTTGTTGGAGGTGAGGAATGCATGATCGGGGAAATGCGAGCTCATGATCACCGAGAGGCCCTCGGTTGCGAGCCGGTCGATGATCTCCAGCACCCGGATCTGGTTGCCGAAATCGAGGTGGGACGTTGGTTCATCGAGCAGGAGGACTTCGGGTTCCTGCACCAGCGCCCGCGCAATCATGGCCAGCTGGTACTCCCCGCCGCTGATCGCGTTCACCGGCTTGTCGGCAATCTTTTGGATACCGACAAGGTCAATCGCTGCATCGGCCTTTGCCCGGTCGTCCCTCCCGGGTGAAGCAAAGAGCCCGAGGTGCGGCGCCCGCCCCATCAGGACGAAATCCCGGACCGGGAACGGGAAGACAATATCGTGTGCCTGGGGCACGTACCCGATGACCTTTGCCACATCGCGGTGGGGGAGGGACCGGATGTTGCTGCCATGGAGCCGGATTGCACCAGAACAGAGCGGGTTGAGGTTGGCAAGGCACCGGATCAGCGTGGACTTGCCGATCCCGTTTGGCCCGAGAATGCAGAGCACCTCCTCCTCGGCAAGCGAGAACGAGATTTCAGAGAAGATGGTCCGAACCGGATCGTAGTGGAACCCGGCTTTTCGGACATCCAGGATCACATCCATCCAACCGACCTCCTCCCGAGCAGGTAGGCAAAGAACGGCGCCCCGATGATTGCGGTCAGGATCCCAAGCGGGATCTCGGCATTCGTGAGCATCCGGGCAAGATCGTCGATGATGAGCATGTAGCAGGCCCCAAGGAGCAGGCAGACCGGGAGGAGTCGCGTGTAGTCCGGGCCAACCAGCATCCGGCCAAGATGCGGCACGACAAGACCGACCCAGCCAATGATCCCGGCAATGCAGACTGCTGACGCGGTGATCAGGGTAGAGCAGAGGATGATCACCTGCGCCATCCGTTTCGTGTCGATCCCAAGCGCCCGGGCCTCGTCATCCCCCACGGCAAGAATGTTGATGCGCCAGCGGATCAGCAGGAGGATGATGGTAGCGGCAAGGAAGAACGGCACGATCATGACGATATCCTCGTACCGCACCGAGGCAAGGCTCCCCATCAGCCAGAAGGTGATGGCCGGCAGTTTCTCGTACGGATCGGCAACATACTTGGTGAGCGAGATGAGCGCGGTAAAAAACGCCCCGACAATGATGCCGGACAGGACGAGGACGAGCGTGGGGGTTGTCCGGTACATCCGGCTGAGCAGGTACGTGACGGAAACGGCAAGAATACCGAACCCGAACGCCGAGACCTGGATCATCATCATGTTCCACGACAGAAGGATGGCAAGCGCTGCACCGAACCCGGCGCCGGATGCGACGCCCAAAATGTCCGGTGAGACCAGCGGGTTCTTGAAAAGCCCCTGGTAGGCTGCACCGGCCATCGAGAGCCCGGCCCCGACCAGGACCGCTGCAATAATTCGGGGCAGCCGGATCTGGTAGATGACATTTGCCTCGGCTGCCGACCAGACCGGATAAATGTGCAGAACATTCTCCGGCAGCAGGTTCACCACCGGGGCTGCCAGCAGCAGGACAACATGCACCGGGTTGACATCGTACCGCCCGATGAAGAGCGAGAGAAAAACAAGGACCGGGAGCATACAGTAGATCAATGCCGTTGTAACAGCAGGGACAGCCAGTGCGTCCCGGATCCGGCCTGCCCGCGGGTAGAGTACCGGGGGGGCATCGGATTTTTCATCGAGTGTCTCGCTCATTGCGCTATCACAAAAAATTTACCTGAACGATGATGCAGGCGTTTCCTGGTGAGCGGCAGCCGGTGCCGGAATTCCACTCCCCCCGGCGGTTGTATGAGGGAGTCCTTCTTCCGCATACCGGACCGCGCGGTTCTTCCGGGTAAGCCAGGTGAGTTTGCCATCAATAACCCCGAATGCTGCCATCCAGAGCGGAGTGATCCCCTCAGCAAGATCCGGAAGATCGGCATTATGCGGGACGAGGAGATACCGGAGCGCCCCGCGCCCTGCAGGTGCTGCACGCAGATCTTTAATGATATCATGAGAGGGCTGGATGTCAAACGATACGGCAACTATCGCCTCTTCCTGATGGTAATAATTGCCCCGGGTCACGCGGAACATCACGTCCCCGTTTTTTGCAGGGGGGAGTTCCCTCCAGACCCATCCATCGTATTCAGAGAACCGTGCATGGAGATCCCTGCCGGCAAACGTCTGCATGATATCGTGAACTGATCCCATAATCTGTCACCCTTTTGTTGGGGCTCTGCCTATTAAAGTTATGCCAAAAATATTGATTTTTAGAAAAATAAACAAAAATTAATTAACAACGGGCTCCCTGATTGTACTACACAACAGCGTTGTGACAGGTTTTTTTATGGATGGAACGACAGCAAAACCCTGGCGGGAACGGTGGCGGCAGCTCAAGCTGGCGCACTGTGCCATCCCGGCGTACGGGAATAACAAACAGTTCTGGGACAACAGAAAGAACGTCCAGGCCGTGTTCATGAAAGGCCGGGAGAAGAACGGGGACCAGACCCGCGCCCGGCTCGATGCCATGGCAATTCCACCGGGTTACCGGGTCCTCGACATCGGTGCCGGTCCCGGAACGTTTGCGATCCCGCTCGCGCTTGAGGGCTGCTCGGTGACCGCGGTTGAACCCTCGTCGGTCATGCGGGAAACGCTGGGAGAGCAGATGGAAAACGAAGGAATATCCACCATCACCGTTATCCCGAAACGCTGGGAAGATGTGAGCCTCGATGAACTCGGGGAGCCGTTCGACGCCGTCATTGCATCATACTCGCTCACGATGATGGATATTGCCGAATCAGTGGCAAAGATGCAGGACTGTTGCCGGGGAACCGTGCACCTCTTCTGGTTCCTCACGCCGCCCACCTGGGCAACGGTGAACCGTGACCTCTGGCCGCTCATCCATGGCGGGGAGTTCCCGGGTGAGCCCATGGCCGACTGGCTCTGGCAGGTCCTTGTCGAGATGGGCATCTATGCCAGTCTTGTTGTTGAGGAAAAGTCAGCGTGCACCCGCTTTGGTACCTTCGATGATGCCATGGAGGAATATTCGCGGCGGCTCAGGTGCACGACACCGGCCCATGCAGAAACGCTTGTCAACTACCTCCATGCAACCCTTCGAATGGATGCAGACGGGTACACGATAGGCACCAGGACGCTCGGTGCCCATATCTGGTGGAGCCCGGGTGCGAAAACCAAGAAGGCCACTGGGACCCGGAACACAATGAATACTACGGAGACCTGATACCATGAGTGATTACGCTATCGCGTTTGAGAAAGCAAGAAAATTTCACGGGCATGTATGCCCGGGAATCGTCCTTGGGACCCGGCTCACGCTTGCCGGGCTCCGGGAGCTCGGCATGAACCCCCATGAACACAACCGGGATCTCATCGTCTTCATGGAGATTGACCGGTGCGGGACGGATGCCGTGCAGGCAATCACCGGCTGCACGCTCGGTCACCGCACGCTCAAGTTCCGGGACTATGGAAAGTTCGCCGCAACGTTTGTCGATCTCGCAACAATGCGGGCAGTCCGTGTCGCGGTCAGCGAGAAGAACCGGAAAGAGCACGACCTGCTGGACCCAAAAGGTGTCCCTGCAGTCCTTGCATCCGCGCCCGAGGAGGAGATCCTGAAGATCGAGAAGGTAAGGGTTGACCTTTCTGATAACGACATTCCGGGCAGGCCCCGCCAGAAGAGCGTGTGCAGTGCCTGTGGAGAATATATAATGGATGGCCGGGAAGACAGTACAGAAGGAAAAATTCTCTGTAAAAATTGTGCCGGCCAATCCTACTACCAGGTTCTGCCCCCATGAATGAGGAGATCCCATGACCCCGCCATTCGACAACCCGGTGGCCCCGTTTCCCGGATGGAAACGCCACATCTACCGGCTCTCCCGCCCGGTAACTGACGAGGATATCGCGGCATTTCTGGGAGATGAGGAATTGTATATTCGCGAAACTGCGTCCGGCACACGGGCCATCATCCACAAGTACGGTTTTGTCGAGATCAACCTGGTCGCCGGTGCACGACATGCGGAGATCTGGTTCAACCCGGACGGCGGCGCGTACCCTCAAGAGTACCTGGATGCTCTTCTTGCAACCCGGTTCTGAACGGAAGACAATGGAAAAATGAGTTTCAATCAGTGCCGACTAACACTTCCGATGCCTTCATGACGGCGTAGACTTTTGAGCCCTCGTGAAGGTTCAGCTTCTCCGCTGAATGTGTTGTAATGGACGAGACGATCTCGTTTCCTCCGGCAATGGCGATCACGACTTCGGTACTGACCGGGCCCTTCTTGATCATCGTTACGGTCCCCGGAATCTGGTTGCGTGCACTAATCTTCATGATGTCTCCATTTTTTTAATGAATGTTTGTACGGATTAAGGTATTTGTGGCAATTGGACCGCGAATGTTACAAAGAAAAAGAATCCGGTTCCCGTTGACGGGAACCGCCCCGTGTGTGGTGTGATTCATGACGAATGAAATCTGGTGTGTGCATGTGCCCCCTGACGTGTGTACCTGCCATGGGACAAATACGTGTTTGATGCCCGTCAATATAATCTTTTTCTTTTAACTTTCTTAATTTGTTAAATTTTTTACATTGATTTTTAAAAGAGTGTATGAGTCACCAATGCAACGAACCTTATCACGATAAAGCCTGATGGCACTCGCAAATAAGCAGCAACCTCGTGATCTCCCACTGGGTGCGTGTTCCCCTCAACTATGGGGGGACTTATTAACAAAAATAAGTTAACATTCAGAATAATTAAACAAAATTCTTAAATTCACCGGCCAATGAGTAGTGAAACCATCAGGAATGATCCAGAATGACACAGAAGACCAATCGGATAATTCTCATCAGCATCGTCACCGCACTCCTCATCATCACGGCACTCCTGGCCGGGTGCACCGGGACAACACCGGACCAGCCGGCCGCGCCGGCAGGCAATCCGGTAGCAGGACAGGAAACCGGAACCCCCCTCATCCCGGCATCCGGAGAGACCACGGCGCCGGCTGGTGCCGCCACAACCGCAACACCAAAACCGGTCTATACCGCATCGGAGAGCGCGGTCATTGCTTACACCGCAGCGTCCCTCAAGGGAGCCTCGGCAAAGCTCGCTGAAGGGTATACAGCAATGTACCCCGGTCGCTCCGTTGTCTTCAACCTGGACGGCACGCAGGCACTGACCACCCAGATCGAGAACGGTGCCTATGCCGATGTCTTCATCTCCGCAAGCCCGAAGTACACCAAACAGCTCACGAGCGGGGGATACTTTGTTGACGGGACCGTAAAGACCCTCACAACGAACTATGTCATCGTCATCGTCCCCGCAGAAAACCCGGCCGCGATCACCTCGCTTGCAGACCTTGCAAAGCCGGGCGTGAAGATCGCCCGCGCCGCTGCAACCGTGCCGGTCGGGATAGCCACGGACGCTGCGATCGGCAACCTGGCAACCTCGACGTACGGAAAGGACTGGAACGACTCGGTGAACAAAAATACTGTCACCTACGAGACATCGGAGCCTGCCGTTGCAACCAAGGTCGCCCTCGGGGAGGTAGATGCAGGGTTCGTCTACGAATCTACCGCAACAGCGGCAAAGACCGGGACATACAAAACAGTAGAGATACCGAAGAGTGACAACTACCTCCAGACGTACTCGATCGCGGTCCTTGAAGAATCCACAAAAAAGACAGCAGCAGATGATTTCGAGAAGTTCATGCTCTCTGATGCCGGCCAACAGATCCTCCGGACCTACGGGTTCAGGACACCATGATACCTTTTTTGGGGAGTATCCCATAACTGTTGTACCTCAAACACCCTGAACTGCCTATGATCCCGGCTCCTGCATCCTCCCGTTCACTCCGGTCCATCCTCGCGACTGCCGGAGCCGCACTTCTCATCCTTGGTGTCACCTCGTACCTGGTGCTTCCCATCATCGCCCTCTTCTTCCGCACAACGCCCGAACTCTTCCTTGCATCACTTGCCAATCCGGAGGTTATGAGCGCTCTTACCCTGAGCATCGTCACTTCAGTTATCTCTCTCCTGATCGTGATCCTTGTCGGCACCCCGTTTGCGTACATCCACTGCCGGAACACGTACCCCGGCAAAGTCATCGTTGACACAGTTATCGACCTCCCGCTTGTCCTCCCCCCGGCGGTTGCGGGCATGGCGCTCCTCGTGCTGTACGGCAGGGCTGGGCTCATCGGAAAGTACGCAAACCTGCTTGGCATCTCCATCGCGTTCACCACCCTTGCGGTGATCATGGCGCAGATCTTTGTCGCGTCCCCGTTCTACCTCCGGCAGGCTAAGTCTCTATTCGACCAGCTTGACCCGGCGTATGAACTGACCGCCCGCACCCTCGGGGCATCACCGGCCCGGGTCTTTTTAAAGGTGGTTGCCCCCTTGACTGCCGGGGGGCTCGTCTCCGGCGCCGTCATGACCTTTGGGAGGGCGCTGGGTGAGTTCGGGGCAACGATCATGTTTGCCGGCAACCTGCCGGGTGTCACGCAGACCATGCCGCTTGCCGTATACGTGAACCTGGCAGGAGACTTCAATGCCGGGCTCACCATCTCGATTCTGCTTGTCCTCATCTCGTTTGCGATCATGATCGCGGTCCGGTACTTTGCAAAAACGGAGGTGCCACATGCTTGAAGCCACGATGCAAAAGAAACTCCGGGACTTCACGCTCAACCTCTCGTTACACGTGGAGGATGGCAGCATCCTTGTGCTGATGGGAGACAATGGCGCAGGCAAGTCCACGACCCTCAACATCATTGCCGGGCTCGTTGCACCGGATGCCGGTTCTATCCGGTTCAACGGATCTGTTGTCTTTGACTCGGAGACTGGCATTGATATCCCGGTCGAGCAGCGGCGCATCGGGTACGTTCTCCAGCGCTCGGCAGTATTCCCTCACATGACCGTTGAGGAGAACATTGCGTTTGGCCTCAATGCCCGCAACCACAATGCTGCGTTCACCAAAGGGGAGGTCTGTCGCTGGCTTGACCGGATGAAGATCCAGGAGCTGGCCGGTATTAAGGCTGCGGGGCTCTCGGGCGGCCAGAAGCAGCGGGTGGCTCTTGCCCGGGCACTCGCAACCGGGCCGTCGCTCCTCATGCTGGACGAACCGTTCTCCGGGCTCGACAGCGAGAGCCGCAGGTCCGTCCGCGAGGTGGTGCGGGAGTGCGTGGCCGACCTGAAGATCCCGTGCATCATGGTGACGCACCGGATCGGAGACGCCCGGGCAACCGGCGATCAGGTCTGCCACATACGCCGGGGGACAATCACGGGAACCGAGGGGATCGCAAAGGTGGACTGACGGGATCCGGAAACAAGCCCCGGTTTCGCACTATCCCGGCCCGCTCTTCAAGAGAAACTGATCCAGGAGTTCTTTAAAATTTTTTCAATCGCGATCAACCGGTCGATTCGATCGTGTCCCCTGCCCGACCCCCCTCGGGTTCCTGTGGAGGAAAAACCGGGAAATCTTCGTCGGAGTTTCCACAGGAAAATATGGTATTTTTTGCTGGTGTGAAAAGGGGGGTCGGGCAGGGGACGTTAGGGATTTTTTTCCGGACACCTGCATCCACGTGAAGGAAAAATCCCGCATCCGGATCTGGCTTTGGACATCACTTCTCTTAGTAAAGGGGGGTAGCAATACGGCGTGGTGTCGCGGCTTTCGCGGACTTTTAGCAGAGGTGCTGCATTCCAACAATTCTCCCGGGGTTTTTTCACCATCGCGGCTCTCATAAACCTGCCGGCCCCTGTCCGACCCCTCAAAAAACCGTGAAGTACTGAGACCGGCAGCCTGTGGTTGCTGCCTCCACGGGCTGTATGAAGAAACGGCACACCACCAGTCGCCCCTGCCCGCCTCAACGGATCGGGATTGGGAATTGCACGTGCATTCCGATAATGGAAAAAGCATCATCAAATTGCTGGTTGGGAGTAAAAAGCCGGAAGCATTCCCCTCAAAACCGGCCATATGCAGGCCCGGATTTTTCATCAATCCAACATTGTGGATGAAACGCGGCAGCAACCAAAAAGCCGGATCAAAACACTCTTCAAACTGCGCGAAGGGGGAAAAACCGGCTTTAGTAATTGTTTTAAAATATTGTTAAAAATTTATACAAAATTCTCATGACTGCACAAGGTCATCGGCAGAATATTACTCTCACCGGTTGTCAATAAGAAGAAAAATCCAAGGTCGTTGGTTAAGCATTCGTAAAAAATGTTGAGAGAGGTAAAGTAATTCCATTATATTGTATGTGAATTTAACAATCTTTAATTACTCTTTTCTTCCAATTTCTGAATTAGCAAATTTTGATCAAAAATTTGTGGATAAATTTGTGTGTGATGTGCATGGCTTTTGCAGTACATGTAAACATGGAACGGTGCTCCGGCTGTAACAACTGTGTTGTTGCCTGCCCGGTCAATGCCCTCGAGCTCTTTACGCTCGACCCTGTCACCAACGAGAAGATCTACCAGGTGCAGGACGGTGTCGCGATCAGCCTCGATTTCAAGGCTGAACTCTGTGCAGGATGCGGTGTATGCGTTGAAGCATGCCCGATGGGAGTTATCAGTCTCTCCGGGAAAGGCTCAACCGAAACCCCGGCCAAGGTCTGACCTGATTTGTGAGGAGATACAATGGCAGAGAAGAAAATTACTCTTAACATGATCACGTGCCGGACCATCCAGCAGGGTGTCGGCATGGAAGCAGGTAAAACGTCCCAGAAATATTTCGACGCCTGCACGATCATGCACATGCACCCTGAGGACATGAAGAGACTTGGGGTATGGAAGAATACCAATGTCAAGGTCACGAGTTCGGTTGGCAGCGTTATTGTCAAAGCTGTCGAGACCCGCGAAGACCTTGTTCCCGGCCTTGCCCACATCCCGATGGGCCCTTGGGCGAACCGGATCGTCCCCGCCTACACATTCTCAACCGGTGAACCCTGCTTTAAAGGATTCCCGGTCGATGTGGAGATTGCCGCAAACGAACGCATCTTAGGCGCAGTAGAAGTACTGCAGGACGCCTGCGGACTCATAAGGAAGTGACGGACAATGCCAAAAGAAGTAACTGATGTAATCTGCCCGTTCTGCGGTACCCTGTGCGATGACCTCATCGTCACCGTATCCGATGACAACAAGACGATCCTTGGAGTCAAGAACGCCTGCGCAATCGGCGCCGAGAAGTTCAACCACCAGAGGCAACCCGGCCGGGTCAAACGCCCCCGGATGAGACAGGCTGACGGTTCCTACAAGGAGATCACCTATGATGAGGCAATCGACTGGACCGCGAATATGCTTGTCAAGTCGAGAAAAACCCTGATGTACGGCTGGGCATCAACAAGCTGTCAGGCCATGAGCATCGGTCACGAGATCGCGGAGAAGGTCGGCGGTATTGTCGACAACTGTGCAACGGTCTGCCACGGCTCATCCCTGATTGCAATCGAGGATGTCGGCGTCCCGAGCTGTACACTCGGTGAGATCAAGAATCGTGCCGACCGTGTCGTCTTCTGGGGATGCAACCCGGCTCACGCCCACCCCCGGCACATGTCCCGGTACTCGATCTTCCCGCGTGGTTTCTTCACCGTCAAAGGCCACAAAGGCCGGAAGATCTACTGTGTTGACTGCAGGTACACGGACACCGCAAAGTGCGCTGACGAATTCATCCAGGTCCAGCAGGGCTTCGACTACGAACTCCTGAATGCATTCAGGACCGCAGCCCGCGGCGAAGCACTCCCCGACACCGTTGGCGGGGTCCCCAAAGAGAAGATCTACGAGATCGTCGAGGACTTAAAAACAGCCCGCTTCGGTATCATCTTCTTCGGTATGGGACTCACCCACACCATGGGCAGGAACCATAACATCGATATCGCGATCAACCTGACCCGTGACATGAATGACCACACAAAATTCGCGATCATGGCCATGCGTGGTCACTGGAATGTGACCGGTTCCGGCCAGGTACTCGGCTGGCAGTACGGGTTCCCGTATGCTGTCGATCTCTCGCGGAGAGACCAGGCCCGTCACCAGACCGGCGAGACGACCTCCGTCGACCTCCTCAACCGCAGCGAAGTCGAGGCCTGCTTCTATATTGCAACCGACCCCGGTGCACACTTCCCGGTCGATGCCATGATCAGCAGTTCGAGAAAACCGACCGTCACCATCGACCCGCACATCAACTGTACCACCGAGATCTCGGACATCCACATACCGGTTGCCCTGGTAGGTGTCGAAGTCGGCGGCTGCGCATATCGTATGGACAATGTCCCGATTGAGACCCGGAAGGTCGTCGACCCACCTGAAGGAGTACTCACGGATGAGGAACTCTTAACCAGGATCAACCACCGTGTTGACGAGCTTATGGCAAAGGGGGGACAGTAAATGTCTGAATTCATCATCAAGAACGGCCACGTCTTTGACCCGGTCCAGGGAATCAAGGGAGACAAGAAGGACATCGCCGTAAAGGACGGCAAGATTATCGACAAGGTCGGATCCGGTGCAAAGGTCATCGATGCAAAGGACAAGACCGTCATGGCAGGTGCCCTTGAGGTCCACGCCCACGTGGCAGGTCCCAAGGTCAACGCCGGCCGCTGGTACCGCCCCGAGGACAAGCATTTCGACTCTCACAAGAAGCCCGGCATCACCAGGATCGAAGGCGGCAAGTCAATCCCGACCGTCTTCAAGACCGGCTACGAGTACGCCCGTCTCGGGTTCACCTTCGCGATGGAAGCAGCAATGCCCCCGCTGTATGCACGGCATGTCCACGAAGAGATCCACGACACCCCGATCATTGATGAAGCCGCACTCCCGGTCTTTGGGAACAACTGGTTCATCCTTGAATACCTCAAGAACCACGAGGTCGAGAACACCGCTGCGTATATCGCATGGATCCTCCGCCAGACCAAGGGCTATGGGGTCAAGTGCGTCAACCCCGGCGGCACCGAAGCCTGGGCATGGGGACTGAACTGTCTCACCATCCACGATCCGGTCCCGTACTTCGAGATCACCCCGGCAGAGATCATCAAGGGCTTAATCGAGGCAAACGAGTATCTCGGCCTCCCGCACTCGATGCACCTCCACCAGAACGACCTTGGCAACCCCGGCAACTACAAGACCACGATCGACTCCCTCAGGCTTGCAGAAGGGATCAAGGCAACCAACAACTTCGGCCGCGAGCAGGTCCTGCACTCCACGCACCTCCAGTTCCACTCTTACAAGGGAACCAACTGGGGCGACTTCGAGTCCGGTGCAAAGGAAGTCATGGACTATGTCAACAAGCAGAAGAACCTGACCATCGACACCGGTAATGTCACTCTTGACGAGACCACCACGATGACTGCGGATGGTCCGTTCGAGCACCACCTCCACGGCCTCAACCACTTAAAGTGGTTCAACGTGGACGTTGAACTCGAGACCGCAGCAGGTATCGTTCCCTTCATCTACGACCCGAACAACGCGGTCTTCGCCAGCCAGTGGGCAGTCGGCCTTGAAATTGCACTGTATGCAAAGGATCCGATGCGCTGTTTCATCACCACCGACCACCCCAACGCCGGCCCGTTCACCCGCTACCCGCGTGTTTACTCATGGCTGATGTCCAAGAAGTGCCGTGACGAGCGGCTCCACTCCTTCAAGAAGGCTGACAAGGTCATCAGTGCAACCAACCTCGCGACCCTCGACCGTGAGATCACGCTCTACGAGCTCGCCCAGATGACCCGTGCAGGCCCGGCCAAGTGCCTCGGCCTCTCAAAGGACTACGGTGGCCTCGCAGCCGGCATGAACGCCGACATCGCCATCTACAACATCAACCCCGACAAGTTCCCCTCAGACGGACCCGAGATCGAGAAGGCATTTGCAAACGTTGCCTACCTCTTCAAGGACGGCAAGATCTGTGTCGAAGGCGGCAAGGTCGTCGACATGGGCCACAAGCAGACCTTCTGGGTGGATGCAAAGGTCAACGAGAACAAGCAGGTCATGCACGACATCCGCGAGAAGTTCCTCCGTTACTACAGCGTCAACGAGAACAACTACCCGGTCCCCGAGAGCTATGCACCGCACCAGCACATCATTGGCGTGGATGCAACCAAGGCGTGAGGTGAAAAAAGATGAACACGGTTACACTCACAGTAAAAAAGCAGCCGGAACTCTACCTTGAATGCGAGAACGTCAACCCTGACGCATTTGCCGGCAAGAAGGCCGATGATATTGCAAAACTCGGTGCCTACCAGGGCAAGGAGATGTCCACGGTCGGAGACTACTTTACTATCACCGGTGAAGCAGGAGCAACAGCAGCAGACACGAAGATCATTGTCAACGGCGACTGCACGAAGATGAAGTATCTCGGCGCCAAGATGACCGCTGGCGAGATGATCGTCAATTCTGCCTGCGACATGTACACGGGCAGCTGGATGAAGGGAGGCAAACTCACCATCAACGGGGATGTCCACTCATTCTGCGGCCTTGCACTGGCCGGCGGCGAGTTCACCATCAACGGCAATGCCGGGAACTACCTCGGTGCAGCCTACCGTGGCGACTGGAGAGGCATGAGCGGCGGGGTCCTCCGCGTGAAGGGCAACGCAGGCTCCGATGTTGCCAGCTTCATGACCGGCGGCGAGATGATCATCGGCGGCGATGTTGACATCCACCTCGGCACCCACATGGAGGGTGGCAAGATCATCCTCAAGGGCAATGCAAACCGCCGTGTCGGCGGCCAGCTCGTCAAAGGCGAGATCTATGTCTTTGGTAAGATCAACGTTATGATGCCCGGCTACAAGCCGGTCGGAGAAGTCGACCTCGAAGTTGACGGAACCAAGGCAACGTTCGTTGAGTATATCGGCGATCTCGGGGAACGCCACCCCAAGCGGAAGGGTGAAGTCGTTTACGGCAAGCTCTTCATGAAAAAATAAGGAGACGAGGAGATACTAATCATGGACAAGTACGTATGCATGATGTGCGGGCATATCTATGACCCGGCAGTCGGTGAGACCAAGGCATTTAACAACACAATCCTGGTCAACACAGACAGGATGGCGCTGTACGAGAACAAGGTCATGGCGGCAGAGCCGATCAAGGCAGGGACCGATTTTTCCAAGATTCCTGCAGACTGGAAATGCCCGTCCTGTGGCCACCCGAAGTCGTATTACCGCAAGATGGAAGTCGACACGCTTACCGCAATGCGGACGATCAGCTATTGAACAGCCAATCCATCACACACTTTTTTTATTTTCCGACAGTTCGAAGACCTGGAGGACGAGAAGAATCCGCAAGGATTCTTCGAACATTAAAAGAATTTTGTCTTTTTAAAAAAAAAACAAATGAAATAGTTTATCCGACAGTCGGCAGTAAAAATCAAACCTCTCTGATATTATCCGGTACATAATTATATATCTTAGTACGTACAATCGGTAAATAATCCATGCCGTTCG
>PGYK01000017.1 GCA_002839605.1 Methanomicrobiales archaeon HGW-Methanomicrobiales-3
CTGCCAGCAACGTATTCATCCGTCCACCATTCTTTACTTTTCACATCAATCACCATCCTGTCGGTTTCTCGGGCAATAATTCGGAAGATGCCGGCAGCACCCCAGACGCGGCGGGGGAATCTCTTTTTTGAAGACCGGGCAATCGTCACACCAACACGGTTTACCGGCAGGGGGAGGTAATCGGTGGCAAAAACTACCCATGGTACGCCGATGAGGGAGAGGAAGACCGAAGAGACCCCGGGCCGGCCAAGAGCTCATAGGCGCACCCCCAACGGCCGGCCCCAATGCGATGAGCGCCGGGGTAATTGTCGCCCGGCACGATCATACTTAAACCGGGTCGTATAATCCGGGCACCCCACATTGATTGATGATATCAGATTCACATTGCCCAACCAATCCGGGATGAGCTGGGGACGAGGGCCATCCTTGATACAACATTTCTGCGGAAGGTCGGCCGATTCTTCCAAGGGGAATAATTGAACGTCCAGGGTTACACTCGGCTCTTTTTCCTCCGGTGAAAATAACCGGTTGTATTCGTTACACATTCCAAACGTACGGTAGCATTTTGCCAGATCCTCCCCGCGCTCGTGGATCGCCCCATAGATGTGAGCATTAAAGATCAGCTCGGCAGGCCCCCATCCGCGCTCATCGGCAAACGATTTGCCGATGTATTTAAGCATGTAATTCAAGGCCATATCGGGAGAATCCATAGGCTCAAAATCAAGGCCGAACGTGTGAGAACCGATCTTCCATTCTTCTGACCAGAGAGCCCGGAGCTTATCTTCCAAGCCACGGCCCGAAGAATCCGTCACCGAATTATCAACACGGGCAGCAACCATGAGATGAATGTGAGGAAAGCCGGATGTGGGGTGGGGTTCGACTACCCAACAATACCGCACCCCGGGAATACATTTTCGGACGTGTTTTAGGAGACGACCACGGCCAACACATAACCGCTCCATCGAATCGTACCAACCGTTCGCATAATCTTCTGTGTTGTGCTGGTCGGTCAGGGTTAACAGGGTAAATTCAGTACCTCCCAACGATTCCTCATATCTCCCAATTTCATACATGCGGCCCACTTTCAGGAGCCGGCGAGGATGTGACCAACGGTTATTGAGTCGCCGGGCGTGATGGTCATACCCCCAATACTTACCAGGCACACACTTGCAATTGGGTTTGATTGTCCGAATGGAGATCCAGTATTGTTCAGTCAGCTTGACATGATCATAGAATTTCCGGATAAGTCCTGCATGTGGTACGAGAAGTGGAGAACCTGATTTCCAAGCGTTCCTGATGGTATCGGAAACATGAATTCCTTTTTTGGGGGTTTCAGGCGGTGTGTAGGTTATGCTAGGGTATCCTAGACTGTCGGTTTCGGGCTCCGCCCGGGTCGTACGCTGCGCTGTGCCATTGCGATGAGCCCCATACGGGAGCGGCGAGGCTCCCTCCGGGGCCGGGGTCGGTTGTCCGGGGTACTCTCGGGAACGGCCTCCCCCGGGGCCGGCCGGTTGAGACGCGGCAGTCAAGGGGCACCCCCCCGGCATAATGAGCCGGAAATGTTAAATTGAGGGAGCCCGAAACTATGATTGTCCAAGGATCCAGCGCGTGAGCTGGGGGCGATCTCTTTGGTCGTGAAGATTGCCCCCTTATGCCGGATTCTTGTTTCCTTTTTCGGAACCTTCGATCAGGATCCGGCCAGTATTTGCGAGATGTTGAGCCAAGGCACGTTCATACGGTGTCAGGTATGGCAGGACATCGACAGGAATAATAGGAAGGGGTGCCGAATTCATGATGCCCCCTGTATTCCAGGTGCGGCTGTCGGGGTGTTTGCTTGGCGGCTGCCCCCGGCATTTATCTTTTTCAACTCTTTCCATATCGCCCGCTCCGTAAGAGCAGACACATTAAGACCAGCACCACGGGCCATATCGGATAACCCGGGCTGCATGCAGATTGTTGTCCTTTGTTTCCTGTGCATGCATAATCCTTTATGCACAAAACTCCAACTACCTTTCAGGGAACCATCATTCAGACGAAAAAGGCCGGTACAAAAGATGGCGCATTAATAAGGCCGGATTTTTTTTTTGAGGAGAACGGGCTCTCAATTTTTTTCTATCATTGGCATAATGGCAGGATCTCGTTAAGGGATATGGATAGAATGGGGTTGAGATATGATAATACCGATTTGGCCTTAAACAGGATTTGGAGCCGGGCACTTGATTCTATAAACTTCGATATCAATATCGAAAAAATGAAACCAGGAGAAATCTTTTCTTTTTATCTCGAAGATGTATCATATAGAGAGCATCTGATTCACACGTACGAATCAGAGATTGAGAAGAAAAAGATCAATATTTCATTGTGTCAAATGTGCAAAAAGGCAATAAACATCCACCTATCCAGATCTGTGAAATATTGCCCGAAATGTGCCAAAAAGAAAAAAAAGGACAGACAGCAGGAAATAAGAGCCATATTTCAGGGAAGGGGCTTTTGCAAATACTGCGGAGTACCTTTGAAAAAATCAAGCCAGCCGATTGAATATTGCAGTGATAGGTGCCGGACTTATGCGAGACGGGAGAGAGAACGGATCGAAAAACATAAGGAAAGTATGGAAATATTTGAGGATCTGATATTCGGATAAAAAATTACTTTTTCCCCTTCTTCATTTCTTCAGCGAGCAGATGAGCAATTGCGGCCCGGTCCTCATCGGTCAGGGTTTGCCCTTCAGCACTTAAGGCATCTTTTGCCTTAACGACCTGTTCAAGCTGTTGTAGCCTATCCACGAGGGCCTTATTCTCTCGGGTGAGCATATCCAATTTACTGCCCTGTATCCGGTGATCTGCCCGTGTGATGTACAGCGCGGCCTCATTTTTGTGAAACTGTTCCCGGATTTCCTCATCAGTGAGCCGGACGTACGATGAGGAAAGATACCCACTGTGCCTCATCAACCGTTCGACAATATCAATATGCAGCCCTCCCTGCGTTGCCTGAGTGCGGAAATATTTGCGCATGCTGTGAGGTGTGATCTTACCACGATAATTCCCCTTTTCCCCATCCACTTTCTGATATAACCGGCGAAACATCGAATTAAGGCCCGTGTAGCCACTCGCAAATAGACGTTCATCATTAGATGAACGGGCTGGAGATATCCCATGTTTGTTGAGAACATTGGCGTGAATATCGGCAAGCCGGATAAATTCATCACGGTTCTTCAACCAGATATCCAGATATTCCCGGGCTTCAGCAGTCAGATAGACCTTTCCGCCCCTCCCGTTCTTGGCGATTTTGCCCGGGATGGTAATAGTATCATCCTTCACATCCCGCAGCTTGAGCTGTGCGGCCTCACCTGCCCTCATTCCCGTGGATACCATAACAGAGATAAAAGCCCGGCCGCGTTCATCGGTGATATCCATCATCTTCTGCAATGTTTCCAAAGTGAGCGGTTTATCTTCCGGTTCGGTATGGCGACGGGCATTAAGTACCTTCATCTCCATGCCCCCGAAAGTCACCCCATTCTCTTGAAAATAGGCTCGGAGCATGGAAAGACGGTTCCGGATTGTCTGACCACTATATCCTTTCAGCGATCCCGCGTATTTTATCAGGGATTCTGCCGAAAGATGAGTATGGATTTCGTCCACGGGCACCCCAATAAATTTCCCGAACGATTCAAATGTCATGCGATATTGCCGAAGAGTACCGGGGGCCCGGTCTGCCGTCTCCATCGCATCCAGGTATTCGCTCACACTATATGTCATGTTACTCAGATCCTATGCATTTTTGGCTTAATACTACTCATGGCGGTGGCGTAATATGAATATTACTGCCTTCCGGCCATACTTCATGAAGTATCTTGAGCCGGTGGCAGACATTTTTGTCCGGTTAAAGATCTCCCCTAACCAGATCTCCCTTCTCGCACTTTGTGCCGGCATTGCCTGCGCTGTCCTTTTCATACAGCGCGAGTTCCTGCTGGGATCCGTTGCGCTGCTCATATCGGCAATCTTTGATCTCATCGATGGCAGCGTTGCCCGCAAGACCGGAGCCCATACGGATTTTGGGGCCGTCTTTGACTGGATTGTGGACAAGTACGTGGACGCCCTGGTCATTCTCGGGATCGGCCTTTCGGGAATCGCAATTATCAGCCAGTATTATGCGGTCCCCCCGGGCACCGACTTTGGGATTGTCGCCTTTGCCATCATCGGATCGCTGATGAACACGTTCATCAAGCCGGTCGTGTATGCAGAGATCGGGTATCGCGAGAAAGTGGAGGGGAAGATCGATGACCCGCTCGAGGGTGTCGGGTTCTTCGGGAGGCCGGAGACGTTCCTTATCCTCATTCTTGGCGGGGTTACCGGTTTCATCTGGGCGTCGGTCATCATTATCGCGGTCTGCACGAACCTGTCGGCCATCCAGCGGATCGTGTACCTTTACCGGACGCTTTCATAACAGAACCGGAGTGTCCCTCTCTCGGGTCGTTGGCAGAGGAACCGGGCCGCAGGAAAATGACATCGTGCCTGTGCGCGGGTGAAATATCCGGCATTTGCGGGCAGGCCCGGGTATATTCATACATCAGGAATTATTCCGAATCTGTACAAACGATCCGGTTATCTGAAAGATTATTTCTCTTTACCAAGCGCCCGCATGACCTCACCATAATAGAGCTGGTAGAGATCATCGGCAAAGGTACCGAGCCGCGGGATGATGATGAAGAGACCGTATGCAATGAGGACGAGGCAGACGAGGGCGAGCAGTTCTGCGATGACATTATGCGCCCAGAAAAAACTCTCGTATCCATATTCCCCGTTACTGGCAATCTCGGGCCAGTACGGGAACGATTGTTCGGTATAGGCCATAATGACAAAGACGTTCCGTAACAGGTTGAGAATATAGATCGTCGGGGCGATTAAGAGGAACGCCAGGATCTTCTGGCGCAGCGTGGTGGGGACTGCGGCGGCAACACCAAGCATGATGGCAATGCTCTGGATACCGGTACAGCCAAGGATGATCTCGACCCGGAAGCTGTTATGCATGATGATATTCCATGCATCCAGCGTGACCGGAAAATTGAGGAGATTGAGAATCCAGACCACCTGGTTGACGACAAGGGCGATAAGTGCGTTTCCCAGATCGGCAAAAAGCGGTATCTGGTCGAATCCGAAGGGGGCGTAAATGAGGAATGCAACCGCAGCGGCCCGGGAGAGATGGATGACCCGCTCGTCCTCATCCAGCAGGTGCTGTGCGGTGATGACCAGGAATGGAAGTGACAGGACTGCCATCAGCGGATACAGGAAATTGTTCTGGCTGAAATAATAAGGCAGTTCGGCAAAGAGGAAGAGAATGATTGCCGCCCAGCCAACAATGGCTGCATATTTCCTGTGGCGACCGGGCAGGAGGAATGCTAAAAAACCAATAAAGGAGATCAGCACCAGATACTCGATCATTATAGAATTATCCACCCGATAACAAAAAAAGGATTCTCTCGCATTTTTCGGAAAAATACGGAAACCAACGGCAAAAACCGTGGCTGGTTGAACCGCACAGCAATATGGTTTTGATCCGAGAGTTAATCTCCTATTATCACGCAATAATATACCGATGTTCTGTCCTGAATGTAAGACGATGATGATCTCATCCGGGGGTCAGCTCAAATGCCGGAAGTGCGGGTATATCCGGAATATTGATGCTGATGACAAGATGAAGACCAAGAAGCTGCGCAAGGAAAAAGAGATCATGATCGTGGATGATGAGGATGAAAAAATTAACACCATGCCAACTATCCAGATCCGGTGCCCCAAGTGCGAGAACAACCTTGCCTTCTGGTGGCTTCGCCAGCTTCGGGCGGCTGATGAGAGCGAAGTCCGGTTCTTCCGGTGTACTGAATGCAGCCATACCTGGCGCCAGTACGATTAATTTTTTTGGCTTTTTCCTGATCTCCGGCACAAATTCTGATTCCGGTAAACAGGTTAATGGGGGCTATTTCGCCTCCAAAACACCTTTACGTTGAACACCTTTGTCCAAAGCTGGGGCGCCCCCGCGGCGGTTCGGGCAATACAAGAGCAGGAATTTTTCGTTTATCTTGCCCGCTTCAAAAATACTGACAGCCATTTTCCCATTACAAGGTTATTGAACCCCTTCCGGGTCCGTGCTTCCATGCTTGGAATCCCGTTACTCCCGCGACAATCCCTTGTGCGAAAGCGCTTTTTCCTTTTTTGATAATTAAAAAAAAGGCGGTCATTCTTTTCGTGACTGGAGGAAAAAAGGTGTTACAGAAGACCCGGTGCCTTTACCCGGTACTTCTGCCAGAGCACACGTCCCATGACCCGGAACGTGAAGTCGAGTTCTTCAAAACTGGGAATATTCTGTTCCTTTAAAAGTTCACGGCCGGCCGCCATGGAATCCCCGCCAAGCAGGGTGACAAGGATCCTGTTCTCGGTCATCTCGGAAAATTTCAGGATCTTCTTTGCCAGGTGATCTGAGGTCAGGACAAGGTTGGGGAAACCAATGATGAAGGCCATGTCCCAGAGATCCGCGTTGCGTGCAAGGACTTCAAATGTCTTCTCAAACCGTTTCTCGTTTGCATCCCCAAGAAGATCGATGGGGTTGCCTTTGTTCCAGAACTCCGGTAAAAATCCATTGAGTTCCTCGATGACATCCTGCGGGAGATCAATGATCTCCACACCATAGCGTTCAGCATAATCGGATGACAGAACCGAGAAACCCCCGGCATTGGTGATAACGACTGCCCGTTTCCCCCTCGGATAGCCTTTCGGGTGGGCAAGCATCCGTGCCGCGAGAAATGCACCCGTGAGGGTATGAACTGCAATAACCCCCGACCTCCGGAACGCTTCCATGTAGACGTCGTAGGAGCCGGACAGGGAACCGGTATGGGATGCAGCGGCAGCCTGCCCTTTCCGGGATGAGCCGGATTTTATCGCAACAACCGGCTTGGTCTTTGCAACTTCCGCGACAACGTCCATGAATGCCTTGCCGTCATTGATCTCCTCGATGTAGAGGATGATGGCTTTGGTCTTTTCATCCTTCTGGACATACGTGAGATAATCGAGGAAATCGAGATCGGTCTGGTTGCCGACCGAGATGACATTGGAAAAACCGATCCCGTTTGCAAGGCTCCAGTCAACGACCGTGTTGATGATGGCTCCGCTCTGGGATATGAATGCGATGTTGCCGGGATTTGGGGTCTGGTGGACATAGGTCGTGTCGATCCCCCGCGGGGGGATGATCATGCCAAGGCAGTTGGGCCCGATAATCCGCATACCGTGGCGCCGGGCAATTTCACGGATCCGGTCTTCGAGAGCTTTTCCGTCTTCGCCCATCTCCTTGAACCCGGCCGTGATGATAACCGCCATGGGTACTTTTTTCTGCCCGCATTCTTCGACAACGCGCGGAACGTGCATGGCCGGGACGGTTATGACCGCAAGGTCGACCGGTGCCGGAATTGCAGTGATATTCGGGTAAGCTTTGAGTCCCTGGATCTCGGAACGCTTATTGTTTACAGGGTACAGTTGCCCGGGAAAATGGAGGAGATTGTGCATCACCGCGTACCCCATCTTGGATGAGTCCTGCGAAGCACCGATGACGGCAATGGATCGCGGGTTGAAATACTCCATGGGAACCGGCTGGCGTTCTTTGCTTTCCCGGATCACCGGCTCTTCCGAGATGATAATCCGTGCATCCACGGCAAGAGAGCCATTCTCATACAGCCGTAAGGGATTGATATCGAATTCCACAACATTTTCGCTCTCAAGGAAGAACCGGTGGATGGCCATAAGTGCTGAAACGAGAGCCTCCTCATCCCGGGGTTTTGATCCCCGGTATCCCTGAATCAGGGGATACCCGTTGATCTCGCGGATCATCTGGCGGATCGTCTCTTCATCCAGCGGAAGGATGCGGAGCGTGACATCCTTCATCAGTTCGACAAGAGTGCCTCCCATGCCGAAGGTGATGACTTTACCAAAGGCAGCATCGGTCTTTCCCCCGATGATGAGTTCGAGACCGGGTTCTGCCTGCTGTTCGACAATCACCCCGCAAATCTCGGCATCCTTCCGGTAGTTCTTTGCCCCGGTGATAATCCGGTCAAACGCTGCTGCGGCAGCCTCCCTGCTCCCGATACCCACAACCACTCCCCCGGCATCGCTCTTGTGGGTGATCTGGGGGGAGATGATCTTCATGACCACCGGAAAGCCGATCACTTCGGCAGCTTCTGCGGCATCATGGGGGGTCATGACAATCCGGTACTCCGGTACCGGTACGCCGTAATCTTTGAGGAGATCGTACCCCTCAGATTCAGATAACATGAGATTTTTCATAAGGACTCCTGAAAACAGCTCTCATTTACCGCAAGCGGCCGGGTGGATTTTAAAAAAATGTCATTTCCGTACCCAATCGTACCTTGCATGAAAACTTCCTACAATCATGGCAGTACGGTTTTAAATGTGTGGGGAAAGTCCGGGTGAAAACAGTACCGTATGTGCACAGATTTTCCGGCCGGGTTCGCCCGCGCGCAAAATGTCAAAAAAATACGCCCGAATTAAGCCCTGATTTCAAAAAACGGTCGGTAGCGCCGCATTTAATAGAAATGCAATCTATAATTGCCAGATAACCCCGCAAATCCGGTTTTTCCATGAACGGAAAACAACAACCCTTAATTTCCAAAACACATTATTAATAGTGTTAAATCGGGGTTTTTTATGGCCGAAGATTTCGATGTAAAATTTACCGACAGGCATTACACGCCGGATCCTTCATACCGGCAGAACAGCTGGCTGGGAGATTACCAAAAAGCGTATGAGGAATTCACCCGGGATCCGGATGCATTCTGGGACAGGATCGCTTCTGAACTTCACTGGTTCACGCCGTACACCCAGGTAAAAGAGTGGAATTTCCCGTACGCCCGCTGGTTCCTGAACGGGAAGACCAACATCACGTACAACTGCCTTGACCGGCATGTTCTGAATGCACGCCGCAACAAAGTTGCCCTTATCTGGCGCGGCGAGGATGATACTGAACGGATCTACACCTACCGCCAGCTCTTCCGCGAGGTTATGCGGGTAGCAAACGGGTTAAAGAATCTTGGTGTTACCAAAGGCGATCGCGTCTGTATCTACATGCCGATGGTGCCCGAGCAGATCATCTCCATGCTTGCCTGCGCACGGATTGGCGCGGTTCATAGTGTTGTTTTCGGGGGATTTGGTGCTGCGGCGCTCAACAGCCGGATCACCGGAGCAGCAGCGAAAGTTGTAATCACAGCCGATGTCACTTTCCGGCGCGGGAAGTCCATCCCGCTCAAGCATATCATCGAGGAAGCGATCATCAACGCCCCGAGCGTCGAGCATGTCGTTGTTCTGCGGAGGGAGACGAACCAGCCGGTTGAGATCCACCGCGAGATGGAAGTTGACTTCTACGAAATGATCAGGGATGTCCAGCCCGAATGCGAACCCGAAATAATGGATGCTGAAGACCCGCTCTTCATCCTTTACACCAGCGGATCGACCGGTGCCCCCAAAGGGATCGTTCATACCTGCGGCGGGTACATGGTCGGTACCTATTACACGACCAAGAATGTTTTTGACATCAAGGATAACGATGTGTACTGGTGTACTGCCGACCCCGGCTGGATCACCGGGCATTCCTATGTCGTGTATGGTCCCCTTGCTATGGGTGCAACGATTGTCCTGACGGAAAGCACACCTGACTTTCCCGACCCGGGGGTGTACTGGCGTATGGTCGAGGAATTTGGGGTCACCATCCTCTATACCGCGCCAACGGCAATCCGCATGTTCATGAAACTGGGCGAGCAGTGGCCGAACAAATACAATCTCTCGACCCTGCGCATCCTTGGATCCGTTGGTGAACCGCTGAATCCTGAAGCATTCGAATGGTATTACCATGTTATCGGTAAGGACAAGGTTCCGATCCTCGACACCTGGTGGCAGACCGAGACCGGTATGCACATGATCACCACCATGCTCGGAGAACCGATGTACCCGGGCTTTGCGGGAAAGGCAATTCCCGGGGTTGTCGCCGATGTGGTGGACAAGGACGGCAACCCGGTTCCCCCGGGCACCGGTGGCTTCCTTGCCATCCGCGAACCATGGCCCTCAATGCTCCGGACCGTGTACAATGATGATGAGCGGTACCGGAAATACTGGAACACCATCCCCGGCTGTTATGCGGTCGGAGATCTTGCGGTGAAGAATAAGGCCGGCTGTATCATGGTCCTCGGGCGGTCGGATGACCTGATCGTGGTTGCCGGCCATAATATCGGCACTGCTGAAGTCGAGAGCGCGCTCGTATCTCACAAAGCGGTTGCTGAAGCTGCCGTTATCGGAAAACCGGACGTCGTCAAGGGCAACATCATCAAGGCCTTTGTCATCCTCCGGGTGGATCACACGCCCAGTGACAAACTGAAAAACGAGCTCCTCTACCATGTGCGGATCACGCTTGGCCCGATTGCCATGCCTTCAGAGATCGAGTTTGTCGCCTCTCTTCCCAAGACCCGGAGCGGCAAGATCATGCGCCGGGTACTCAAGGCAAAAGAGATGGGTATGGACCCGGGCGATATCTCGACTCTTGATGAATAAAACCAGAACATATAACCTATCTTTTTAAATACTGTTTTGTGGCATTTATAAATATTAACTTCTAGAGAGTGCGGTGTTTAGGCATACTTTTTTACATCTTAACGACTAAAAGAAATTTATGGGAAAACTGGCAGATTTCTTGGAGTCGTATAATTCCGAAGAAACTAGGCGGAATTATGGAAGTGCGATCCGAACGTTCCTATCCTTCAAATATGGTTTTACACTCTACAAGGCTCACGTATCCCGGGATGTTCTTGAAAACCAGCGGGTGGAAGCGGAAAAACTGATTGATCGTTATTTCCTTGAACACGATGTGAAAAACGAGAGTGACCGTGAAAAAATTGTTGAGGACTTCAAGAAGTACACTTCATGGACGGCCGACCGTTATACCCCAAAATCCTGCCAGTACTATAACGCCGCGTTACGACAATTTTTTGAATATCAAGGTGTTGAGATCAAAGCCAAAGACCGCAAGGAGATAAAACGCCGTGTAAGGAAGGGGGGGCCTGAAACAAGGGATATTCTGGTATCGAAAGGAGACGTACGGAAAATTTTGATGCACTCTCCTTTGAAACTTCAGGCCTTGATCCTTCTTCTCATCACATCGGGCCTGCGGATAAATGAAGCGTTGACGTTAGAACTTGATGATATTGAACTCCTTGATGATGCCGGGAAGATCTATATCCGGGGGGAAAACTCAAAGAACAAATTTTCCCGGGTCACTTTTTGCGGAAAGGAGGCGGTTGCCTGCCTTAAAGAGTGGTTATCTGTACGTGAATCATATCTCGATGGTTTAGAGAAGCGATTGTATACCGGCGATAAAACCATCCTGGTATCGTCCCGCATACGAAGAAACCGGCTTTTCGGGTTTGGGGATGTCCATGCACGTGATATGTTGATCTCTGCAATGAAGAAAGCCGGGTTGTTCAAGGTTGATGCCAGTACCCGCCGGTCCCTGATTCACTTCCATTCATTCAGAAAATATTTTGCAACTATAACCAATGGCACGATCCCCTCAATGGATGTTGAGGTGATGATGGGGCATCAGAGCGCCCTGGATAAGGCCTATAAAATTCCCGACAGTGAAAAACTCTTCGCGTCTTATCTCCGATGTGAACCATACCTGCGGGTCTATGATGATGGAGCTGAAGAGATCGCCAAAACAAAAGAACAGATCAAGGAAGCTACTGAAGCCATGCGGGATATCCGGCTTGAGAACCTTGAGGTAAAACAAAAACTCCAAGACTTTGACCGGGTGCAGGCCCGGATGAAAGAACTCGAAGAGCGGATGAAGGCAATGGACGATCTCAATAAAATTCAGGGTACGCTGTCATCAGATGATCTCGATAAAATCATCAAACGTGTTGTTGCTCTCCAGACGGCCGGGACGAAATAATTTCCAAAAGTGCGGCACATCCGGGAATAATCTCCTTTTTTCATCGAATTCTGCGCTACCAAATGCGCTACCGAAATTTTCGTTATCAAATTATTATCTCTGGTGATAATTTTTAGTGATTTATTACCTTTAGAGATAATTTGTAGTAATTTGCCGTTATCGATGACCATTTCAATTTTCTTTGGGCGTATTTAATAAATAGTGCGACGGGGATTATTTTTTTATGCGGAAAATGAGCTTCCGCACTGGACACCCCCGTCACTCTTTGAACCGCGACAAGGTTCTCTGAGTGTAGATGGGGCCGGGACCATGCTCAGTTGTCGCTGGCTATACCGTAATGAATCCGTAAAAAACGGAGGAGCGTGCCGAATTGTGCCGGCGGGTATTGGACAAATCAGATGTGCTGATCGCAAGGGCCTAAAAATGATGATCCTGGCCTTGGATCACGATTCGGTGCCATTTGTTGTACCAAACCGGGACAACAAGCAATGGCTCCGAATGAAATAAAAACTGTTATTCCCGTTCTTTCCTCTGACGTTATCGCAGATCTCCCGCTATATTACCGGGTTCTCGCTCA
This sequence comes from Methanomicrobiales archaeon HGW-Methanomicrobiales-3, assembly GCA_002839605.1. Lineage (GTDB taxonomy): Archaea > Halobacteriota > Methanomicrobia > Methanomicrobiales > Methanospirillaceae > Methanoregula. Next base: position 12,572 of record PGYK01000017.1, read on the forward strand.
ATATCTCGCAGAGACCGGTAGGGTTGTCATCAAGGATTCCGAAAAAGAAAACAAGGTTCCGGCAATAAGGGGGTGATCTTCATCACGACCAAAGAGATCACCCCCAGCTCACGCGCTGGATCCTTGGACAATCATAGTTTCGGGCTCCCTCAATTTAACATTTCCGGCTCATTATGCCGGGGGGGTGCCCTTTGACTGCCGCGTCTCAACCGCCAACCGACCGGCAGGCCGTGCCCGAGAGGGCCCTGAGGCCGTCCCCCTCACTAACCACAGAACGCCCGAAGGGCGCAACCCCCCTACTGTATCCTGCTACCTATCCAATTGACACCATTTTTCACTCTGAACCCCCCCTCACAGCAATACCCGGTACTGGCAACCAAACAAAACCGGATTGTGGCACCTTCCGCACAGCTTTTGCCTGCACAAAGGATGCAAGCCATTTCATGCAAAAAGTGCCGCATAAGTGCTTTAACCTAAGCTGTCCTGCGTGTTTCTCTGCTGCATTGACCCGGGCATCAACAAGGATCGCGCAAAAGTTCCGGGGTTATCGTGCACGGGTGGATACACTGGACTTGGACGTAAATCCGGAACTTGCATACCATCACCGGGCAATGGCGAAACACCTAAACCACTTCGTTCTATCGCCCCCGGTTGGGAAATATGCAGAAAATACCGTATGTAAGAAAATCGTGGCTGCATCCCGCAGGATAGCCGCCCTGGTAGGTATTGAAGCGGGAATGATGGCCCTGCATCCCTGGCGCATTAAAGATGAGATTAAACCACGGCTTGGTCGCAGATGTAAGAAAGTTGAGTTGATGGCCGAAGATACCAAAGAGAAAAAATTTTGGGCTCTTATCCGTGAAGATGCTCTCGGTCTTGGAAGCTGGCGTGAATATATTCGCTGGTCGCCGCATGTTCACATCTTGGGCTATGGTTACCTTCCGCCACAAGAAACCCCGGAAGAAAAAACTGCGTTCAAAAAATTGACCAAAGGCTGGTTTGTTAAAAAAATCAAACGTGGTTCTGGTTACGATATCGAACAACCGGCGTTAATTGATTGTTTCAATGGTCAGGAAGTCGAAGACCCGATATCTGCCGTGGCATATTACATCCTTTCCCATGCCGCATATCGCCCCGGTCACAACCTCTATTCATATCTGGGTTTTTTCAATCCCTCAAAACTCCGGAAAGATGGCAAATCGAAAAACAATAAGGTTCCGGTGGTTTGCCCGAAATGTAATTCGCCGGTTGCTTTTGGGGAAGATGAATACGGTTCGTTCAAATATTTCCCGGGTTCCCGGGGTGATCTCTGGAAACCCCGACTTCTCAATCTTCGGCATCAGGATGTTCTCATAATGGGGATTGACCCCCCGCCGGAGAAAAAGAAGAATATACTCAAGGAGCTGCCGGGTTATCGTGCTGTTGCTGCTGATGTTACGCCATCTTCCGGTTCGTGGCTGTTTGATAAGTGGGGCCAGAAATGACACGTATAAATTACCGCGCTATACCTGGCCGGCCCGTATTCCGCTCGGTTGTTATGGGCCGGTTATGCCACCGATTACCATCCCCTGCCGGTAAGCCATGTTGGTGTGAAGACTGCCCGGTCTTCAAAAAAGAGGTTCCCCCGCCGCGTCTGGGATGCTGCCGGCATCTTCCGAATTATTGCCCGAGAAACCGACAGGATGGTGATTGATGTGAAAAGTAAAGAATGGTGGACGGATGAATACGTTGCTGGCAG
>PGYK01000002.1:0-256485 GCA_002839605.1 Methanomicrobiales archaeon HGW-Methanomicrobiales-3
GCCCTGTTCATCGAGGTGAGATCCCATGGTGATAACAGCAACGGGGCTGTTTGCGTCACCCGAGTGGAAGTCTCCCTTGACGAGCGGCCAGCCGCTTGCCGGTGATTTCTTGTCTGCCATGTTAAGCCACCGCCTTCATCAGCTGGAATGCAATGATGCCTGCAATGAACAGTCCAATGGCAAATCCATACCATAACGAGGTGATGGAACCACCGATTGCAAGGCCGCTTTCCCGGTTGGGGAATGAAGCAAGCAGATTCCCCTGTCCTGAGAGCATGTTCACGAGATCGTCACTTACTGCTTCCAGTACCGCAACCTTCTCGATGACGGGTGAGAGTGACTCACCGGCTGACGTGATAATGCCCACTACGGGGTCAGCAACAAGGCCGAATTCGGGGAGTACCTGAATGTATGCCATGTTATTGTCCCTCCACATCTGGAATTGGCTTTGAGTCAAGCCACGAGTGTGCGTCACGCTTGGACAGTGCCATATACTCCTTGTAGGTGTATACCCATCCGATAATTGCGATGACCAGCGAGATGATTGCCGAGCCGGCGCTGATCAGTGCAAACGACATGATGGCTGCAACGATCATCGAGAGGAATGCACACTCTGCGGTGAGCATGAGCATACGGTCCTGGGTCCAGCCGGGTCCGAGGCACGCGTTGAACGGGTGCTGGATAGCGATTGCACCGAGCAGGAACGCGACAGCGATAAGACACCCGCCAATGAATGAGTTCTGGTGGGTTAAGAGCGTCATGCCGAACATGGTGACTGTTCCGGTGGTAAGGCCCTCAAAGCCGAATGTGCCGGTGATGAGTGCTGCAAATCCCATGAGGGTAAGTGCACCAACAACTGCCATCTCGGTGAGTGCCTGGACCATTGCCGGAATCTTCATGTTCAGGATGTTGTTTGAGACCCATCCGAGAACCAATCCGATAATGGCTGCAAGGATAAGCGCAACGACAGGTGCGAGCATACCAAACCGGGTCGCATACAGCATAGCGATCACACCCGATCCGAATGCGATCATACCTGCTGATGGAACTCCGGTACCGATACCGTAACTGCAGAGCACCTTGATGGTGTGGCTACCCCAGACGAGTGCCGCAACAACTGCAAGTCCTCCAAAGAACGAGAACATCTCGGTCTGGGTGACAACGTTGAGGTAGGTGAGGTAGATACACACGAGTGTGCTGACAACGCCCGCGATCAGGATGGTATTGTGCGGGACGCCGCCTTCGATTACTTCTACTTTGACTGACATCTTCAACACCTCAGATCGGCAGGGGCATCACGATGAGAACCGCGACAAGCCCGCAGAGTGCTGATGCAACTGCGGATGCAACGATTGACCGTGGCCAGCGTTTGAATTTCGGGTCGTGGGGTCCTTCGATCGTTCCCGTGATGTTGTAGGCAGTAAGCACTGCATTCACGAGGAAGAGACCAACGGCGAACATACCTGCAGCGGAGACTGCAATGGGCATGACCTGTGCGGCGGTAACGTTCATCAGACCCGGGAGTGCATTCTCGTAGAGAACAAGCAGCTCGAAGTAGATGAGGGTACCTCCGGCACCACCAAGGGTACCGCCGATCACGCCGCCAACGAATGAGACGAATGGAAGTCCGTGACCTTCTGTTCCCTGGGACTTGTATTCCGCCTGGGAGTCACCGGTGATTGGGTCGTTTGCGACCTTACCGGATGCCGGGGGAATGCCCATGCCGAAGACGTAGAGGAAGTTCACCATCATACAGGTGATTGCCATCATCAGTCCGCCACCGACGGCGCCTGCACAGACAACGATGATAAGCTGCATCATCGGGTCCATGGTTGCAGGGAGCGTTTCTGCTGCCCATGCGCCTCCGAAGAGACCGGCAACACCGGCACCGGTTGCGAGCATCGCAACACCGGTTGCAATACCGGGAGCCTGTCCCATTGCAGCGGGTGCACCGCCGACCGGAACGAAGTGGGTACCGAAACCGATGAGAACCCCGCCGATGATGACGCCGATGAGTGCCATAAGACCGACACCCGGGGACATGACATAACAGATTCCCACGAGGATGAGCGTCAGGATGATGCCGACTGCCATTGCACCCGGATTCATTGCGCTGCCCGCTGCGGGCTTTGCTGCGACTGCACTCATGCTTCTGCCTCCTTTGGTGCCGTGTACGGTCCGTAGGTCTTCCGTCCCCATACCTCAATGTACCGGTCGATGACGGTGAAGATGAGGATCATGAGAACGCCGACAATGATTGCATACCACGGGTTGATTGCTTCAAATACCACGGTACGCCAGAGTTCGAGAAAAACAATCATACCGAAACAGATACCGGAAGCCGAGCCACCGATCTTTGCGGTAAACCAGCCATTGTCGATCGAGTTGCGCTCGCCGGCTTCGGCGTAGCGGACAATGTTACCGGATGCTGAGATCGGCACACCTGCACCGAACTTCTGGTTCTGGTACTGGCGTTCCTTGCCGTAGTACGGGTTGCCTGTCGCAGATCCTGCTGCACCGAGTGCAATACCCCAGATCAGACCGAGCAGCGGCAGCGGGAACGGGTGTCCCAGTGCTGTGTTGATCAGGTGACAGAGTGTTACAGTACAGAAAATTGCGATAAAGGCATGTGCCATGGTAACCGTTGTCATGGACTTTAAGATGTCCACAAAGACCGGCTGCCCGAACTTGGCAAGACTTGCGGTCCTGCCTACATAAGCGGTAGTTGCATAGACGCCCTGGACGAATGTTGCGAGAACAGCGCCGAGGACAATTGCAAGAACCGGGTTAATCTGCATAGCCATAAAAGCCCATGCCAGGCCTGCGCCCAGACAACACCAGAGACCGTATGCCGGGGGTTCACCGGCAACCGCCTTGTTGAAGATGCGGTGCAGGAATCCCATCTGCGGAGCGAGCTGAACCTGTGAGTTCGGGTCTCCCTGAGATCCGATGTTGGATTCAGTATCTTCCGCGGAACCGGCAACGGTGGCAAGAGCTCCTGCCAATGCAGTAATTCCAATGCCAAATACAATATGTTCCATTTAGCCTCCTCCCTGCGTGCGAATGCACGAGAGTATTCAAAATGCAATGCCACGCACATCGAGCTTAAAACTCTTTGTGGTTAGTGTAATTTTAGCCACGTGGTCATTAAAAGGTTTCGAATTTGTTCCGGCGATAGAAGAGTATATTAAGCCCGAATTAAAAAACGGGCGAAAATCTGCGCTTTTCCTATCATCTGGATTTGCGTTAACGTAATTTTAGTTGTTTTGGGATCAATGGGAGTTGCGTTTCCAAAAGGAGCATCCGGCCGGATCAGGAAGGCCGGTCTTTCAGCTGCCGCTCGATACGGTCAAGCCTTTCCTGGAGCTGAACGTTCTGCCGAGTCTGTTCTTCCAGTGCACCCTGGATAGCAGCAAGGCCGGCCCCCATTGTCCCCTCTTTTCCGCCGGGTCCGGTTCCTTCTTCCGGTGCAAGGAGTTTGTTTGCGATGAAACCGGCAAGAGTGCCAAAAAGGGCAACACCCATCGTCATGATCATGATCCCGACAATTCTTCCGCCGTTGGTGACGGGATAGTGGTCCCCGTACCCCACCGTGGCGATGGTGACATATACCCACCACATGGCATCGGACGCTGAGTGGATGTTGGCATCCGGCGCACCCCGTTCTGCCATCAAAACCAGAAACGCCCCGCTCTCGATGACGACCATGACGCAGAAGACGACAATGAAGAGCACGCTCTCTGCCCGGTGTTTTTTGAGCTGGCCAAGGATGTTCCGGGCGCCATACTTGTTGAGGAGCCGGTATGCCTTGAAGATCCGGAAGAGTCGCAGGATACGCAGCGCCGGGATACTGGCGAGGAGGTCAGCCCATCCCCAGTTGCTGATAAAGTAATAGCGTTTGGACGAGGCCGTTGAGAGCCGGTACAGGAAATCGCCCAGAAAGATGATGGTTAAGAAGAAGTTGATAACGACAAGGACATTGACGGCGTCCGGGTCAAGACCCGGGATCCATGAGACGACAAGGTTTGCTACGGAAAGGAGGGAAACGAGCAGGATGAATATCTCGTAGCCGGGATCTTTTAATTCATAAAGATCGGTCTCTGGAGGTGAAGCTGGATCCGTCATGCCGCCGCTCATTGAGATGTATTCTTGTAGTGGTGGTAAAAAAAGACTGGGATTTGGATCGGGAAATGGCGCAGGAGCCGGATGCGGGCGGGTTCCCTTGGATAAAATCCCTTAAGATACCCTTATGAACTGACCTGTTCCACCGGATAATCATCAAATGGCAGGGAAGAGATTCCCGTTTGCCGTTGATAAAAAAAGAATCTGGTGACTGTCATGGACTTTACAGAGATGCTCATTGATTCCTGGGACTATACAAAGAGCGGCATCATTGCAGACACAACCCGCTGGATGCAACTTATCGTGGCAGTCCTCTGCCTCGGAATCCCGTTCAACGGCTATATCCTGCGGGTGTACCGCGGCACGACTCCTGCACCTGAGGTTGATGGCTGGGGCACACTCTTCACCGACGGGCTGAAAGTGATTGTAATAACGATCATCTACATTCTCCCTCTCCTGCTCATCCTCATCCTGATCCTCGGGCTGATGATCCTTACCTCCCCGGGAGAAAATATCGGCAATCCCGGGATCGCTGGCGGTTTTTTTGAATCACTTTTTACCCTCCTGTATTATCTCATGGAGTTTGTCATTGCTGCCATCCTGCCGGTTGCGTACATCCGTTTTGCCCGCACCGGCCTCTTTATTGAAGCGTTCAACTTCGGCGCCATGTGGGAGACGATCGGCAGGATCGGCTGGCTCAACTATGTCGTGGCAGTTGTCTTTATTGCCCTTCTTATCGGCATCCCCCTCACCATGGTGCTGTTTTTGTTCCTGTTCATCCTTTTCTTCGCACTCGTCCTCTTCAACAGTAATATCGTGGTGGTTGCTGGTATCCTGGCATTTCTTGCCCTCCTGGCCCTTATTGTCATCCCGCTTGTCAGTGTCTTCCAGGCACGGTACCTGACCCTCGTGTATAATTTTTCAGGCGAGTAATTTTTTTCTTTTTTTTCACCACAGATCCAGCGTACGGGATCGGTGCCTTCTGGCCGTGATTCCCCGTTACCGGTGTGCGATCTCCCATAAATACAACGATGCCACGGACCCGTGCGGCGAATACCGTTTCCGGTACCGGTCGAACGCCGCCCGGTCGATCGACTCCTTCCCATAGAGTTGCATCATGCCCCTCTGGATGGCGAGATCCCCCCAACTCACAACGTCCGGGCGTTCCATTGCAAAGATGAGGAGCATCTCGGCTGTCCAAACCCCAACGCCCCGAAGGGCTGTGAGCTGCGATATGACATCCTCATCGGAGAGTTCATGGAGCCCACCAAGATCAAGATCCCCGCCAGCCACTGCGGTTGCGATGCCTTTGATATATCCTGCCTTTCTCAATGATATGCCGCACTGCCGGATCTCTTCAGCGGTTGCAGCAGACAGTGTAACCGGAGTGATGATGCCGAACCGTTCCTCCATCCGGTTCCAGACGGTTTCGGCAGCCTTTGCTGAGATCTGCTGACCGGCCACGCTCGCGACAAGTGCGGTGAAGAGGTCGGGGGTGATCGTGCGTTCGATCATCCCAATATGATCGATGGCCGCCCCAAGTTTCCGATCACGCTTTTTCAGGTGTTCGATCTCTTTCGTGCCGTAACGGAATGCGGGCATAATTCTTCCAATACCGTTACCACTGGGAAAAGATGCAGGTTTCGCTCCCAATTTATGAGAGAATGCGGTTTTTGGTTGGGCCAGGACCCTGGCAGTCAGGGTTGGTGAGGGGAATTTGTTTCTCACTCCCGTGACTGTCAGCGGATCATTTCCCAAATATTATGTCCCCTTCGGATCCTGTATGTACCTATGGAACGGATCACCGCCGTGGCAAAGGGGCGGGTACAGGGTGTCGGCTACCGGGCGTTTGTCGGGGAATGTGCCCGTGCAACCGGGGTGCACGGGTACGTGAAGAACCTGCCGGACGGGACCGTTGAGATTATTGCCGAGAGTTCGCCGGCATCGCTGGAGAATTTCCTCCGCCTGGCCTATGCCAGCAATGATCTCGTCATCAGGGTTGATGTGATTGACGTGAAACGCGGTCCGGCTACCGAAGAATATCCCGGGTTCCGTGTCGAGTGGTAACCGGATGTTGCCCCGTCCTCGTTCTTTGAAAAAATTTCACCTTCACCCCGCGCACCACCTCGCGTATAAAGGGGAGTGACCAATACCTGATCAGGAGCACCTCGCACCATGATTGTAATCGGCATCGATCCCGGTCTTGCCCGTGTTGGATATGGGGTTATTGAGGTTAAGGGCCACAATGCGGAACCCGTCTGTTATGGGTGTATTGAGTCCACAAAGGATCAGCCCGCAGCGGAGCGGCTGCTGCACATTTATACTGAACTTACCGCGCTCATCGCGAAATACGAGCCGGCCCATATCGCTGTTGAAAAACTGTTTTTTTCCAAAAATATCACCTCCGCCATGGGTGTCAGTGAAGCCCGGGGGGTCATCCTTCTCCTCGCCGGACAGCAGAAAATTCCTGTCACGGAATACACTCCGAACCAGGTCAAGCAGGCCATCACTGGATCGGGACGGGCCGACAAGCAGCAGATGCAGGAGATGATCCGGCGTCTGCTCCGGCTCGAAGCTGTCCCAAAACCCGATGATGCGGCCGATGCTTTATCGATTGCCTTATGTCATATCCACGTCCTGAGGTAGTACCATGATCGCGCTCATTTCCGGTGAACCGGTCCTGACTGGCGACCGGTGGGTGATTATCGATGTCCACGGTGTCGGCTACCGGGTGCAGGTAACCCAGCCGGCCCTCCGGCAACTGGCCGGCACCCGCGGGACGGTAAAACTCCACACCCACATGGCAGTCCGCGAGGATGCCATCACCTTGTTCGGGTTCCTGCAGCAGAGCGAACTGGAGATGTTCCGGATCCTCATCAGCGTGACCGGTATCGGCCCCCAGATTGCCATGAACCTCCTTTCCCAGATCGGGATCGAGGAGTTCGCCATGGCCATCCTCAATGAGGACGAGAAAGCCTTAACGAGGATCTCGGGTATCGGGGCAAAGGGAGCCAAACGGATGATCCTTGAGCTCCGGGACAAGATGAAGAAGATCAGCGAGACCCTGCCCCGGGGTGAATCAGGAGCGGGCAGTATGCCGGTCCACGATGCGGTAAGCGCCCTTGTCTCCCTCGGTTTTAGCGAAAATGAATCGCGCGATGCGGTGACAACTGCTGCCCGGACATCGGGCAGTTCCCCCACCGTACAGGTGCTCATCAGGGCAGCCCTTGTCCGTCTGAAGGAGCGGTGACCCGATGGACGAACGTATCATATCCCCAACACCCCTCGCAGAAGAGGGTGACGATCTCACCATCCGGCCGGAACGGCTCGCAGACTTTATCGGGCAGGTGCAGGTCAAGGAGAGTTTATCAATTGCGATTGAAGCTGCCCGGAAACGGGATGAGCCCATTGACCACATCCTCTTCTCCGGCCCGCCTGGCCTCGGGAAGACCACCCTTGCCCATATCATTGCCCGCGAACTCGGCTCAACCATCCGCACAACAACCGGCCCGGTTCTTGAGAAACCCGGGGATATCGCCGCGCTCCTCACGCCGCTCCAGCGCGGGGATATCCTCTTCATCGATGAGATCCACAGAATCAACCCTGTGGTTGAGGAGGTGCTCTACCCGGCGATGGAAGATCTCTTTATCGATGTGATGATCGGTGAAGGGCCAAGCGCCCGCTCCATCAAACTGAACCTTGAACACTTCACTCTCATCGGGGCCACCACAAAGCAGGGGCTTCTTGGCGCACCGTTCCGGGACCGGTTTGGCATTATCTCCCGGCTCGACCTGTACGATCCCGCCGATCTTTCCCAAATCGTGACCCGGAGTGCCACAATTTTAAAGATCCCCATCACGCCCGATGGTGCTGAGGAGATAGCAAAACGGAGCCGTGGAACCCCCCGGATTGTCAACCGTCTCTTGCGAAGGGTGCGGGATTATGCGATTGTTAAGGGGGACGGCACAATAACAAGGGAGATCACGGCAAGCGCCCTTGCCATGATGCAGATAGATGAACTGGGCCTTGACGAGCTGGACCGCCGTATTCTTGCCGTGGTTGCCAACGATTTCAACGGGGGCCCGGTCGGGGTGAAGACCATCGCCATCTCGGTTGGCGAGGAAGTGCGGACCATCGAGGACGTCTACGAACCCTTCCTCATCCAGATCGGGTTCCTCAAGCGTACCCCGCAGGGCCGGGAGGTCACTCCCGCGGCAAAGAAGCACCTCAACAACCCGCAAAAGACGCTGGTGTGAGGCACGACACCTTCAGGTGATGAGCCGGTTGGCGGTAGTTACGGCCCCCTCCGGGCTCGCGGCAACGGCGTCTGCACCAACCTGTTTCCAGAGGTCCGGAATAATGGCAAACGGGGAACCGCCGACTATCACTTTCACCTGCGCTGTAGCCTCATCAGCACGGAGTGACCGGATCAGGTAACGGAGATCAGAGAGGTGGGTCGGCATGGTGATCGAGAGGATGAGAAGATCAGCCTTCTGGTCCCTGAGCGCGGCAAGAATACTCCTTGCCGGGGTGTTGGCCCCGATATAATACACGTTCCACCCGTCAAGTTCGAAGAAGTCTCCAACCATCCTTAGCCCGACATCGTGGAGTTCCCCCCCGGCACAGGCAGCCACCACCGTCTTCTTCTTCCGTGTCATCCGGTTCGTTCCAATAATGTGGTTGTGCAGCTGCTCCATGATCCGACGGATTACGTCCGTGACGAAATGCTCCTGTGCAATCGTTACCTTGTTCTGCTGCCAGAGCCTGCCGGTTTCCAGAAGGACCGGCGAAAAGATACCGGAATAGATATCATGAAACGGGGTGCCGTCTGCAAGTTCCCGGTCGATGACCCCTCTTGCCTTGGCCACCTCCCCGTTGAGAATGAAGGAGAGGAATGCCTGGGCTTTAGGGGACAGGATCGTCCCGTCATCCGAAGCAGCGGGGGGATCTCCTGGTGCGGATTTCAAAGAAGAGACGGCTTTTTTGGCAAACGCCGCAGCGTCCTTCCGGTAATCTTCGGGAAGCCCTTCAGACACGATCTCTTTGAAAATCTTGAAAAACGTGACAGGAAAATCCGCCGGAAATGACTCCGCGATGAAGCGGGACTGCACCCAGCGGGCATGAGCGATGAGAAACGCCGGGATGCCGGTTGCCAGGGATTCCTCCAGGTTTGAGATGGAAGATATGAATTCTTCCCGTACCATACCCCGCTGCTCAAGGCTCAGATCAGTCCATATTTTTGGATAGTTCTCCTGGAACCTTTCCAGCATTCTGCCGGCGAAAAACTCCCGGTTAAAATGAACCGGGCGATAAAGAGTGGATCCGGTATCTGTCATGCACAATCACCTTAAGAGAGGAATCCTGTTTCAGGGTTATTATTGTTGTTGGTGCAGGTCTAAAAAAAAACATTGATATCCTGTCTTTTTGCCGAATTATGTCCGATCCGTCTGGAAAAATGGTATATTATCTCTCCACAATTGCCCGCATCAGTGCTATCACGCCGGGCTTTCCCTTTTTTTGTGACTGCCTTCCAAAGCCGGTTTCTGGTGCCGGGTCATCATACATCTCCGTGTTCAGTCGTTCGTTGAGCTCATCAAAGATCCGCTTGTAGGCGGCGCAGTGAGGATCAACTCCATCAAGCGATCCGCCCGAGGGAGCAATGGCGTTGTACGGGCAACCCCCACGGCAGTACCTGATGTGCGAACAGTCCTTACATGCCACATCCACATATTTGGAGAATGCCGTCATGCGCCGGGCAGGTTCTGAATCCATGAGTTCTTCCATTGTCGGCTTTGTGCGAACGTTTCCCATCACCCATTCCGGCATCCCGACAAAGCGGTAACAGGGATAGATACTCCCGTCAGGTCCGATAGCAAACGTGTTGCCCATGCAGTTGACGAACGTACAGACCGATCCCCTCCGGGTAAAGACAGAGCGGCAGAGATCGTTGATGTTCATTACCTCAACCGATCCCATGTTTTCAAGCGCCTTGTCGAGAAGGTATACGAGCAACTCGCCGTATTCTTCTGGTTCGAGCGCCCATTCCTTCGGGTTCTCGGAACGGAGCGAGGGCAGGGCAGGGTGAAGTTTTAAAACAAATCCCTTCTCCTTGAAGAAGTTGAAGATCTCCTCCCGGTGCTTCACGGATTTGTTGGTAAACGTGCAGATGAACCGTACCGTGAGGCCGGCAGCTTTTGCAATCTCATACCCCTTCATGCACTTCTCATAATATCCCGAACCCCTCTGTGAATCGGTGATATCCTCCGGGCCATCAATGGAGGACCCGATTGGGATGTGATACTCTGCAAGGATAGAAGCGATCTCCGGTGTCATCCGCCAGAGATTTGTCTGCATCGCAAAGTCAGGAGTGAGTTCCTTAAGTCCGGTTGCCAGCATGGGGAGTGCCTGGCGGTAAAACCCGGGGCCGGCAAGGAGTGGTTCGCCGCCGTGGAACGTGAAGGTCGCACGATCGGACCGGAACCCTTTGAGCCACGATACAATCTCTTGCACCGTATCGATGGTCATGACCGGCGCTCCCTCTTCGGAACTCCAGCAGTACTTGCACCTGCCGGGACATCCGAGGGTGGGGATGATCATGATATGGAAGGGGTTCTTCATACCGCAGATTTTCCTTCCGCCGGGTTAAAAGTGTTCGGATATTGGAATAAAAATGAATTTACTGGATCATGGCAGGCGCTGAGGAGAGATCTCCGGTGAATATGAACAGGAAGCCGGCAAGGATCATGGGCGAACTAAGAAAAATGATGGTAATGCCGGCCGTTACGGTAGCAAATGATTTTTTCAGGTTCCTTTGCAGGTGATAGGCGCCAAGACCTACGAGGCCAAACCCGATGCCCCCTGCGACAGCAGGGAGGAGGACTGCGGGATCGAGGAAAAGGACCGTGAAATGGATGAGGGAGTTGAAGAGCGCGAACATGAATGTGTACAGGATCATCGGAATGAAGAAGCCGTCAGTGATAGAGAGGTGCTGGAACCCCTCAAGCAGCACAAAGACGGGTACCATTATGGCAAAAAGGATTGCGGTCCCCTGCAGGAACCGGAAGAACAGGGTGACTTCAAACGCGTCAAGGATCAAAAACAGGAACCAGGCGATCAAAAGCGACTGGAGAAAGACCACCGCCACCATGATCACGTCCAGTTTTCCAAACGAGAGAACGTCCGGCATCACCGAACGGCTTCCATTATAATTTGTATCAGTCAATAGAATTCACCACCTTCAGCTGGCAGGTGCCCGGCATTGAGGTAATGACCTGCCTTTTTCTGAGGAAAGGGTGGGTATGCCCGGTATATATTCCCGCGCATCAAAATCATCAAAAGGCAAATCTAAAGATTATTAAGCGCCCCTTAAAAAAAGCACAATTTAAATACAATAACTCAAAAATATTTTTTTGCGGGCAAACGCGGATTTCTCCCTTTTCTCATTTGGCTGCGGCATATCTGATCCGGGTGCCGGACAAATTCTCCTTTGAAAGTCCGGTCCCCGATCACTGCGTTTTTCCGATCTGGATCACCAGGTTCTCCATTACCGTTCTTACCGCGTTTGCGGTTAGTGACCCTGATGCATCATGGAGAAAAGGCCGTCCCTCGTCCCCGGCCCTGACCATGGCCGGATCCAGGGGGATCGCGCCAAGGAACGGCACGCCGAGATCCTCTGCGGCTTTCCTGCCACCCCCTTCACCGAACAGGCTGATGATATCGCCGCAGTGGGGGCAGGGCATACCGCTCATGTTTTCGATGACCCCGATAACCGGCAGATCCAGTTTCTCAATAAACTTTGCAGCCTTCATGGCATCCATGACCGCAACATCCTGCGGGGTGGTGACGATCACGGCGCCACGGACGTTCGGGGCCAGCTGGATGATGCTCAAAGCCTCGTCCCCCGTGCCCGGAGGAAGGTCTACCACGAGAAAATCAAGCGCACCCCAGTTTACCTCGGTAAGGAACTGCTGTATTACCGCCATCTTCATCGGCCCGCGCCAGACGACCGGCGTGCTCGTGTCCGGCAGCAGGAACGCCATTGAAATGACCGAGAGGTTGCCGGTGACGTGGACGGGTTCAAGGGCTTTTTCCATGACGGCAGGCCTCTGGTCCTCGATACCCAGCATCTTTGGGATATTGGGTCCATGGATGTCAAGATCGAGGAGGCCGGTTTTCCTGCCGGTGTCGGCAAGGGCTGAGGCAAGATTCACGGAGACCGTGGATTTGCCAACTCCGCCTTTCCCGCTCAGTACGAGGATTACGTGTTTGACATCGATCTTTGCTTTCGGTGGCAGTCCTTTTGGAGCAGTGTGCGGCTGTGACGAAGCGGCGCCGCTTTTTTCTGGTGTGGTGTTTGTTGTCATGCAGGATTCTTCCGTAAAGGGTTATTCTTTTTTATCGTCGTCAGTGACCTGTGCGAGGATATCTGCGGTCGGGCCAATATCGACGATCTTTCCTCCCCGCATCAGGGCAAGGCGGTCACAGATGTCCCGGACAAAGTCCATATCATGGGAAACAACAATGAACGTCTCGTCCATCTCATCGCGGGCATGCAGGATCGAATGTTTCACGTCCTGTTTGGTGATGGGATCCATGGTGCCGGTGGGCTCATCGAGGATTACCATGCGTGGTTCCCGGATTAGCACCTGTGCAAGGGCCACGCGGTGCCGTTCCCCATCTGAAAGTTCGCTTGGGAACCGGTCCAGGATTGCCCGTGCCTTCTCCTCAGTGAACCCGGCCATGTGGAGTGTCACGATTGCTTTTCTCATCGCGAGTTCTTTGGGGAACTCGAGTCCGATCGAGTCGGTCAGGTTGTCGAGCACGTTCCGGTGGGGGAAGAGGTCGTATTCCTGGTGCAGGAGGCCGATGTATTCCTTTGCCCTGCCCCGCTCGGTGATGCCGGGTTTCGTCATGTCCACCCAGTCGTCTCCGATGAGGATGTTCATCTCCCCGCTCGTGGGTTCGATGATGCCGGAGATGATGCGGGAGAGGGTGGTCTTGCCGGCCCCGCTCTTGCCGATGATTCCGAAGATCTCCTTCTGCGCTACCTCAAATGAGACACTGTTGACGGCTTTGACCACGCCACGGTCAACCGAGATGTACCGTTTGAATACATCCCGGGCCTGGAGGATTGTTCCGCCAATCTCCCCATGAGCGGACTCTTCCATCTCCTGGTAATCCTTTGCAAATGACTTGATCACCTTCTTCGGTGCCCCAATGGCAGCGATCTCACCGTCAGCAAGCAGGATGGCCCGATTTGCCATGTCCTCGATTACCTGG
Source organism: Methanomicrobiales archaeon HGW-Methanomicrobiales-3 (assembly GCA_002839605.1). Taxonomy (GTDB): domain Archaea; phylum Halobacteriota; class Methanomicrobia; order Methanomicrobiales; family Methanospirillaceae; genus Methanoregula. The sequence continues at coordinate 13,402 of PGYK01000002.1, forward strand.
GAAAAATGGGAGGTGACAACCATGCCCATCGTGTTCTTTGTTGCCGCTTCAAGGAGCATGGCATGAACAAGTTTTGCCGTTTCCGGGTCAAGTGTGCCGGTAGGCTCATCGGCAAAGAGCATGGCCGGGTTCTTGGCAAGCTGCCGGGCAAGCACGACCCGCTGTTTCTCTCCCCCTGATAGGTCCCGGGCGATATGCATCATGCGGTGCGATAACCTGACCTGGTCGATCAGGTCCGCTGCACGATTGACCGCGTGTTCCTGCGGGTACCGGATATCATCGAGCGCGTGGAGCACGTTCTCGATCACCCGGTCGTCGCCGTAGAGGGCGAACGTCCGCTGGAACATGATCGCAGTCCTGTTCATGACCCGTGACCTCATACCGTTGGATTTGTCGTCCCAGAGATCGACATCGACCGCGACGAGATCTCCCCCGCACTCCGGGCATTTCTTTCCTGCCCGGCTCTGGACATCCATGTACTGGCAGTGGTTACAGGCTGCCATATGGTAGATGATGGAGCCTTTCGTTGGCGGGTTCTCGACGCCACGGAGGAGGTGCATAAGTACACTTTTCCCGGCACCGCAGCGCCCGATGACGCCGATGATCTCTCCTTCGGGTATCTCGAACGAGACGTTATTGAGGACTCTGGTATCGTCAAAGTCCATGCAGAGGTCGTTCACACTGATGAATGGTTTTGGCATGGTATCCCAGCTCCCGCAGGTTGGTTGGATTTCCGGTTGCTCCTGGTTTTTGATTCAGCCTCGAAGGGATGCAGCCTGCCCTCGTCATTGTACTGCGGGCAGGTCCCCCGTCCCCGCCCGATAATTCGTTCCCGCTTCAGCGGGCCTGTTCTCTCAAAATTCGGCATTACGACACCTCTGGATCTTCGCAGGGAATTATTACGCATATGAGCATAAAGATTTAAGGATCAGGATCGTACTGGTATCGTGTGCGGAATGGGTGCCAGCGTGCATCTCCCGGTTGCTGGTATGGTACCGGCACGTTTGGGCATCCGGTCCGCAAAAAAAGGGGGGAGTGTTTCTCTCAGTTGTGGTCCGCAGCGTCCCGCGGGCATTTCGGGCACCGGCCTTCAGCCGCTTTTGTACATCCGGCCATCTCTATACCCTTGCCGTTAACGAGTGCATCGGCAATCTTGCGCCGGGCCTCGTGAAGATCCCGCCATGCGGTCTTCCGGGAGACCCCGAGTTTCTCGGCAGCCTCTTCCTGCTCGAGCCCTTCGAGGTCGATAAGCCGGATCAACTCGATCTCCTCGGGCTGGAGTGAGATCCCCTGCCCGGTTTCCACCTGGCAGCATGGTTTGTAGCACCTCGACGCTGAGGTACCGGCAATAATTCGCGCGCGGCGAGGTCTTCCCCTCCGCGGGCATTCAATCATCTCCGGTTTTTCATCATCTGCCATGGCTTTTCCTCACTAGATAGGTTGTTGCCGGAATAGTATAATTTGTTTACCGGGTCTGTTGCCGGCTGCCGGACATTGACGGAGTAAGTGACAGGGTATCTTTTTTTCGGGCTTGTGGTCGCACCTGTACCAAATATTTCCTGATAATCCGGTACGGCGGGGAGGTGTCCTGGAATTTCTCTATCCGTACAACTTTGAAGCGGCAGGAGAAGAACGGCCCCTGGTAAATTTTCTGTAAAAAACCCGCAAAAGCCTGACCTGTCGAGATATCAAGACCGAAAAATTCACGCAGCTCCCGCACCGTAACCCAGCGTTCCTTTTCTTCCATGGTGTCCATAAACACTTCCAGCAGTTCGGGAACCTCCGAATGAAAGCTCATGACACACTCACCTCGAAAAACAAAAACAGGGTTTCCCTAATCATACGCAAGCCGGGTCTTCTCGTCCGCTAGTGTCGGGGCGAGCAATTCCTTCCACGCGTTCCCGTCCCAGGTTCCAAGATTTTTGTGGGTTGTATAATATTTCTGGGGAATCGGGTGTGTCCCGACAACAACATCCATCCCGTATTTTTCTCTGATAAACCGGGTGAAATATGATATACGGGGGCATGGCGGATACCCGACAACAAGACCGGTGGCAAGGTGAATGACCTCTGCACCATTGTTCTTCATCTCCTGCGGCACGTATTCGACATTTCCCCCGGGGCATCCGTTGCAGGTGGCAAACCCGACAAGTTCCACGTCTTTTCCTTTATATCGTTCAAACGCACCCTCACGGTTGCGCATGGCCCGGAGACACTTACCTCCGGCGCAGGTCCTGTACCGGTCACAGCTGACAATTCCGATCCTGACTGGTTCACCCATAGTAAGCTCTCCTGTACTGAACACTCCGCTGAAGAAAAATGAGGTTATTAATGGCACCGGGGGCCGTGGCCGCAACGCTTGCGTGCAGCTTCTCCGGCCGTGCCGGATCCGCAGCAGCAGGAATCCCCAAATTTCAGGTCGGACGTGCAGGTATCCCGGTGGCTGGGGGATCCCGGGATTTCCTCGTGCTGTTCACCGCAGGCACAGGTGTGCATCGTGGTGGTTTTTTTGGTTGTGCTGGATTGTGTATCTTCTGGCATTTGTTCACCAACCGTACGGTGACCGTACGATAATTACTCATATGCGCATAAATCATTTAAACCATTGCAACCTGACAGCATGAGTACGATGATCCCGGCAATTCCTGCAGAACAGAACGTTAAAGCGTCACCTCAACATTCGCAGAGATATTCGTCTATGAAATGCCAGCTCTCCCTTGTTGTCCTTATCGATAATACCGCTGGTACTGACCGGGATCTCGGTGGTGAGGCCGGGCTCTCGTTTTTCATTGAAACCGGGGGGAAGAAGATCCTCTTCGATACCGGCCTGTCCGGACTGTTCCTTTCTCATGCAGAGAAGCTGGGAATCAGCCTCCGGGATCTGGACTTCCTCGTTTTTTCCCATGGCCATAATGATCATACCGGGGGGCTTGCCACGCTCGCCCGGCATTTCAGCGAAACTGCTCCTGACGGGAGAAAAATGCATGTGCCGGAAATCATTACTCACCCCCGCAGTTTCTGGCTAAAAGAGAAGGAGGGGAAGAAGAACGGTTCGGCAGTGAGCGAGAAGGAAGTACGGAAGATCTTCCCGGTTAACCTGTCAGAAAAACCTGTCTGGATCACGGATGACCTGGTCTTCCTTGGGGAGATCCCCCGGAGGTTCGCCTTCGAGGGGGGAGATTTGGAAAACCGAACGATACAGCATCCTGACGGGAAAATTGAACCGGATTACCTGCTCGATGACACGGCGCTCGCGTTCCGCTCTGATACCGGGCTCGTCATCATAACGGGTTGTTCGCACGCGGGGATCTGCAACATCACGGAGTATGCGAGGGAGGTCTGCGGCGAGGCACATGTACGGGACATCATCGGCGGGCTCCACCTCATCCGGCCAGGACCAAAACGGCTTCAGAAGACGGGCAAGTACCTCAACCGCCTTCACCTCGATTCCCTGCATGCATGCCACTGCACCTCGCTTCCGGCAAAAACTGCGCTCGCGGACTATTGTTCCCTGGGGGAAGTCCGCGTCGGGACGAATCTGGTGTGGTAGGGGGGAAAAGGGGGATATCGGGTTACCGGCAGGCACCGTGTTTTCTTACCAGCACTCCCGCATACGCTGCCGCACTTACGAGGATGATGGTTGCACCGGAGGGGATGTTCAGGAACGCAGACAAAAAGATGCCCGTGGTGGTGAAGGCAATCCCGAGAAGGACTGCATACAGCATCATGGTTCTCACCCGGCCCGTGCATTCCCGGCTGATGGCGGCCGGGAGTGTCAGGAGAGCAATGACCAGGATGATCCCGACAACCTGGATGAGCATCACGACCGTTAAGGCGATGAGAACCAGTAAGATGAGCAGGAGACGCTCCACGGGGAGGTTGATCACGGTGGCGTACTCCTCATCGAACGTGACCGCAACAAGGTCATTGAACAGGACTCCCACTGTGAGGACAATGATGGCGACCAGCACCAGCATGAGCAGCAGGTCGCTCTGCGGCACCAGCAGGATATTGCCGAACAGGTACCCGAACAGGTCGGGAGCAAAACCGGGGGTTATGTAGATGAAGAGGATCCCGATTGCCATGCCGGTTGCCCAGATGGCACCGATGAGAGTGTCCATGTGCTGCTCTGCCCGGTGCTCAAGTTCGCCCATGGTCAGCGCCGCACCGACCGTGAACCCGAGAGCCCCGAGCAGGGGTTCAATCCCGAGGAAATAGCCTAGACCGATACCCCCGAATGCTGCGTGGGAGATGCCCCCGCTGACGGCAACCATGCGACGGATAACGACAAAGGTTCCGATGATGCCGCAGGCAATACTCGCAAGGATCCCGGCAAGCACCGCATTCTGGAAGAACGTGTAGGAGAGAAGCGAGAGCATGGTTACTCCTCCTTTGCGTGCTCGCGGAGGACCCGGTGGGGATGACCGTGGGCGATGATGTCGACCGGGCACTGGTAGGCACCCTGGATCATGTCCTCGGTGAGTTCCCGTGAGTCGTGGGTGAAGAGGCGCCGGTTAAGGCAGGCCACCTTGGTGACATGGGAGACGATAACCCCGATGTCGTGGGTGACCATCACGATGGTCATGGAGCGGGCGAGGTTTTTGAGGATGTCGTAGAACTGGGTTTCGGTGGGGGCATCGACAAAGACCGTCGGTTCGTCGAGAAGGAGCACCTGCGGGTCGCCAACCAGGGCCCGGGCTATCACCGCCCGCTGTTGTTCGCCGCCCGAGAGGTCCCGGATGGGCCGGTCAGCGAGATGAGCAATTCCCATGGTTGCAAGTGCCTTATCGGCAAGCACAGTATCGGCCGCAGTGAACTTTTTGATAATCCCCGTCTTTCTTCCGAGCAGACCGGAGAGGATCATCTGCCGGACGCTGATGGGGTAATGAAAATCGAAGGTGCGCAGCTGGGGGACGTATCCCAGGAGGTGCCGTTTTTCCTGCGGAAGTCCGCCGAGAATGCGGACGGTGCCGCGGTCCGGGGGAATGAGCCCGAGGATGACTTTTATGAGAGTTGTTTTCCCGCCCCCGTTGGGGCCGATGATGGCAAAAACATCGCCCGCAAAGACGCGAAGATTTACCGCTTCAAGGATCTCCTCGCCGTTTCGTTTGAGCCAGAGGTCAGCAACCTCAATGACCGGCACTTCTGCCATTTACTCTCCTCCTTTTGTGAACGCCTGTGCAACTTTTTTAAGATTGCCCAGGTAATCTTCTTCGAGCCCGCTCACCAGAACCAGAGTACCTCCGATCTCCTCTGCGATCACGGTTGCGCTCTTTGTGCTTGATTCCGGGGACGCAAATATCACGGTTATATTCTCATTTTTTGCCTTCAGGATGAGGTTTTCGATTCCTGCGGGTGACGGTTCCTTTCCGTCGGTCTCGATAGGAATCTGGACGAGCCCGTAATCCTTTGCAAAGTATGACCATGCCGGGTGGTAGACCATGAAAGTGTGGACCTCCCGGCTGGCAATATCCTCGGAAATCTCTGTGTCGAGTGCATCAAGTTCCTTCTGGTACGCATCGGCATTTGCCCGGTACTCATCTGCGTGAATGGGATCTGCCCTGGTAAGGCCACGGCAGGTGTTCTCGACCATGATCCGGGCGTTCTTTGGCGAGAGCCAGATATGGGGATCGGTCCCCTCCCCCTCATCGGAATTATCGGAATGATCCGCCGGGGTTGCAGTCTCCTCGTGGTCATGGCCGCCCGCGATACGCTGGATTCCCTCGGAACTGTCAACGATGGTCATGCGGGGGTTCACTCCTGAAAGTTTGTGAATCCATGCCCGCTCGAAGTCGATGCCCGATCCTACTTTAATGTAAACCGACGCCCTGCTGATATCCTCCAACTGCTTCGCCGTGGGTTCGTGAGTGTGGGGGCTTGCGCCCGGGGGAACGAGAACGATGACGTGGACATGCTCGCCGGCGATACGCTCTACGAACTGTTTCTGGGGCAGGATCGTGACGGCAACGGTGAGTAGTGCGGTTTCGTTGTCGGGTGCTACCGCTCTGCTCTCACGATCCATACATCCGGCTGCAATGAGCAGGACCATGATCCCTGCAATGGCACAGAGCGATCCAATCGCCTGGATCCGCCCGCCCGCTTTTTCCCGATCCTGATCTTTTTGCATTATGCGCTCCTAAATTTTTGGCATGTCCCCAAATTTTAACCCCGTTTTTTGGACCCCGGCGTTCCCTGCTCCTGTTCAAGACAGTCATCGTCATGGGTGATCTCGCCGCAGACGCCCTGCCGGGGATGCCCCATGAAATGACAGATCCGGTCAACCGCCTTTTTTGTAACCTGGCTCTCGAACCGGGAAGCCTCGCTGCAGGCCTCCTCCGATGAAAGCCCGTTCCGGACGAGCATGAGGCTGAGGATGCGGTGACGTTTAATTAAGAATGCAGCGTGCCGTTCTCCGGTCTTTGTCAGGCAGACCCCGTGGTACGGGATATGACGGATATATCCTGCCGCAGCAAGTTCGGCAAGAGTTTTGGTGATGGTCGAGGGATCAACGCCAAACGCCGATGCAATCGTTGTTGTCCTGACGGTTCCTTTGGTCTCAAAGATGAATTTGATATATTCTACTTTCCGGCTGGAGAGGGCAAGGCCGCACTCAGGCTCCATGCCAATGTGTATGTATGGCGTCCAGAATAAAGTTTGGTGTCTCCCCAAAGATTGCCGGATCGAAAACCATGCGGTCCCCAAGGATTGTCACACCCACTCATCTCATCTCCATCGCATCAGGGTTCTTGAAGAGATAAAAAACTCCCCGTGTCCCTCTCTGCGAGGTTATCTCACCTGCCCTTTCGAGTGTTCCGAGGATCTTTGCCACTTCTCCGCCGCTCAGGCCGGTGGTGTGGACCAGGTCTTCTACGGTTGATGACCTCCGTGACAGGGTCGCGCGTATCAGGTCTGTGGCTTCCGTTGCCGCCAGTGTTGCCGGTGAAACAGGATGGTTACGCCCGACAATCTCGATCCCTGTCTCCCCGAGCGCCTTGCGGACCCGGTCCAGTTCCGTATCTGTTGCTGCTGCAACCCAGGGCTCTGCCGCCGGCCGGTCAAGGCTGTTGAGCTGGATGAGATCCGGATCGATCCTTTGGATCGCCTCTTTGAGCCCTTCCAGTTCCGGATCGGTGGTATTTATTCCGGGGATGACGAACACTTCGAGCCAGAGTGCGCCGGAATACTGCTTACGGAACTGCACCATCCCCTCGATGATGGTATCGATCCTGAACGATGGGTGGGGACGGTGGATCTGCTCGAAGGCAGGCTGGAATGCCGACGTAAGAGTAGGTATTACCCGATCGGCGGATAGGAGTTCAGCGCGGACATCCGCGTCGGGTAACAAACTCCCGTTGGTGAGGACGCTTACGGTATATCCGGGATACTTGCGTTTTACCCACGCGATGATCTCTCCGATTGAAAGGGAGAGCGTGGGTTCCCCGGAACCGGCAAACGTAACCGAGTCGAGATGCGGCCGTGATGCGAGCACGGGTTCGAGTTCGGCAATCACCTCTTCCGGAGGGAAGAACTCCTTCCGAATCACGGTTGTGAAGGGTTCCGGCCCGCACTCGCAATAGGCGCAATTGAACGAGCAGGTCTTGTACGGGACGAGATCTATTCCCAGCGAAAGGCCGAGACGACGGGAGAGGACCGGCCCGAAGATATGTTTTGGTGCCATCAGCGGTACCCGGCAGTTCTGAAGCGTAAAATCATTGAACCGTACCTTTTCACTCCGGATGCATGGCAGCTATAAAGGATCTCCTGTTTGGGAGCGCGGGTCATTCTGGATGATGATTTTGTTTTTGTGCCCGGAAGGGATCATGGTATTGCCTTTCAGCACGACGGTTTTATCATCTTCCGGTAAGACTGTTGATCTGTCATGGCCACAAAGGAAATCTTCCATGGTGTACCGGGCATCCTGCGCCCGTTTAAGGAATTTGTCGAATCACAGGGACTCAAAAAAGGCGACCAGATCGTGTACTACGGTGTTCCGGGCACCTGCATGCCGTTTGTCGAACTGCTTGGCTTTGCCCTCCGCTCGCTTGAGCTTGAGCAGGTTTTTGTTCCTTTCGTTGACGAGAGCAGGGCAAAAATGCTCAGTCACGTAGAAAATGTCGGAATGCAGGCAGGTGTCGCTGCGGTTGCCCTGAATCCCCGGGCAATTGTCATCATGGGGGGGCTCTCCATGCCCAATGTGCCGGTGAAAGCAGAGCAGGTGAAGGCGGTTATGGAGAAACATGCCGGTGCAGCAACCATTGGTGTCTGCTTTATGCATATGTTCGAAAAAGCGGGGTGGCTGGATTCCCTGTCCTTCAATTGCCTGATCGATGCGATCATCGATCCGGTGGAAGTGACAAAATAAAAAATCTCCGGATCGGTTGAGTGCCGGGGAGCACAAATTACCATCAACATGTGATTCTTTTTTTATATCGCGATCACGATCGCGATCGAAAATGTGATCCGGATCAATCGGATCCCGATTTTTGTTTTTCAATCGATCTGCGATCAATGCAAAAAAATTGGATCGCGATTTTAATTTTCAAATCGGATCGCGATTGAAAATTTATGTCTGCAATCAGGTCTTCGTTGTGAATGACATGTCTGCGCTGTTGCAGATCAGCTTAACCTTTTGCAATCGACCTGCGATTTTTACAAAAAAATCGGATCCCGATTTTAAAATTATAATCGACTTTCGACTTTCATTTTTTAATCGCACCCATGATCGCGATCAAAAACCTGTCCGGGACCAACCGGATCGCGATTGAAAATCTTAATCGCTGATCGTTTTTTGTAATTTTTGAAAAAACATGTTCCCGGTTCAACAGCGTTGCCGGTCGATATCGGGAAACTACAAAAAAGAAAAAAATTTTGGTTGGGGATTCGTGCTTACCTTGCGGGGATGATCAGTGAGCGCTCGCCAGCGGGCATGAACTCACGGATTGCACCACGTGCAAACTCACGGCGGGGTTCGGAGAAGTCGAACTTGAGCGACGGGTCTGCGAAACAGATCTTAATGAGCGGGGACAGGGTCCAGGCGTCCTGGCGTCCATAGTGGGCGGCAGCTGCAATTGCTGCGTATTCTCCCTGGTGTCCGACGTTCATTGCGTAGTTGGGGTAGTTTGGTCCACGGAGCTCGCCGATACAGCCTTCGTCGGGCCTGATCGACATTGAGTTGGATGAACCGCACTGGTCCTGCAGGTCGTAGCCGAAGAAGCCGAGACGTGACCAGCCTTCCTTGTGGGCGAGCATGGACATGTACCAGCCGTTTAAGCCAGCGTTCGAGTTTGCCGTTGCGAGCGAACAGGAGATACCTGATGCTGCTGCAAGGACGGATGCACGCTGGGATCCGCCGAAGTGGCTCTCGAGGGTGGTCGGGAACTGTTCGTACTGTTCCATACCGTAGAGGGTGACCTCGGTTGCGATGTCGCTGACAACTTCCTGGGTCTTCTTTGCCTTGCCGAGACCGCCGTGCTTGGACTTGATGTAGTCAAGACCATAGTAGCAGTAGTCATCGAGGATGTTGTCGGTGTATGCAGCGGTTGCATACTGGGTGAATCCGACACCGCCGGACATGTAAGATCCGAGCCAGATCTGGTCGAAGAGCATGGCGCCTGCACCGACGACTTCAAGGGTTGCCTTGACGGGGTCGTTGGGGTACTTGCGGTCTGCCTGGACCATGTCGGCGAAGTGTCCGAACTTGATGCCACCTGGCTCGTTCGGACCACGTGCACGGCGTGCGGGCAGGATGTCTGCCATCTGGATTACACCGGCGTGCTTTGCTGCGAATGCGAGGTCAGCGACTGCTGCTTCGCCTGCGCACATGTGGTAGGCACCGATGAAGGACATACCGATCTGCATTGCAGACCACCGGGAGGTGGTTCCACCGTCGCAGGTCCTGCTGACGGTTGTCGGGATGTGGACTGCCTGGAACATCGACTTGCCGACTGCTGCCTTGAGTGCTGCTGCGCTCTTTGCGGGGAACAGCTTGTCGAGGTTTAAGAGGAACTGGGGCTCGATGTCGTCTGCGACTTCATCGTCACCAGTGAAGATCTTGACGTAACAGTCGTCAACGAGGGACGGGTGGGTCTCGACCATGTGTTCCTGGACGACTGCGCCGCCAGGCATTGCGTGGTTGAGCACGTGGAGGTACTCGTTGATGGTCTCAGGGGTGACTTCCTTGCCGAGACGCTTCTGGAGGGTGTTGTGGGCGAGGTCAAGACCTACGATGATGGTCCTGCGGATGTCGTCCCACATCTGCTGCATGGCAGCGTTGTTGACGAAGTGGAGGTCGTCGCCCTCTACAAAGACGTTGGTGCCGGAAACTTCGTAGGTCATCAGCTGGCGCTGACCGAGCGGGATACCACCGAGGTGGCAGCGCTTGGGGTCATAGCCGGAGATACCGCGGTCCATCTCGACCTTCTTACCGGCCTTCATGAACTCGACTTTGCGCGGGGACTGCTCAAGACCTTCGCGGCCAAACACGGTGTGGGTTGCCGAGGGGTCTTCTGCAAACTTCTCCTTCATTGCCTTCAGGAAGAGCTTCTGGGTCCTTTCGATTTTTGCTGCTTTTGCCATGTCTTATCACTCCTTGGGCATGAAGCCGTATTTTACACGGAGTCCGTGGATGCGCTGGATGTATTCGACTGCTTCTGCGTCATCACGGTAGGCAGATCCCACCAGTGAGTGGTAGATCGTGGTGTTTGCCTTGAGCCACTTGTTGTCCATCGGCTTGCCGACCTTGACTTCTGAGTCGAGGGGCTCTCCGATCTGGTTCTTGACGTACTTGACAACGCCGGCCTTCTTGTCGAGGACACAGCGCTGGAGCATGTCGAACATCATACCGTTCTCATCGAGACGGAGGGAGTGACCGTGCACGGTTGCACCACGGACACCGCAGAGTGCGGGGTCGAAGAGCTCGGTGTTGACGAGGTCCTTTGCGTATTTTTCAAGGTCTCTCTCACGGCACTCGATGATCTGACGGCCGGACAGGGTACCGGGGTCGATACCACGGAAGCGGTATGCCTCGAGGTAGGACCTGAGGTACGGCTGGCAGGGTGCATTGTACATTGAGTCTGCGAACTGGATGTAGCGGACGCGGTCGCCGGCCTTTGCGCCGTCGGTCGGGGTGACCATCTTGCGGATCGGGCAGGCGGGCTCCTGCTGCTCAGCGAGCGGGGGGTGTGCACTCTTGTAGGCTGAGCCGGGTGCACGGTGTCCCATGATCAGGACAATGTCCTTGTCGGTGACATCGCGAAGCTTGGTGAGCTTGTGTGCCGGGTCCATCTGCTTGCGCCGGTTTGCGGCGACAACTGATGAGCCTGCACAATACTGGGGTTTGTATGCCATTGTTTTATCACTCCAATGTTTTCTTCTGTTTCACAATTTTCATTACGGATGAAATGACTTCTGCCAATTTTTCGCGCGTGGGGGTCTGACCCCGGGTAACGCCACTCACAATGGACATGACCGTACCTTTCGTACGGATCCTGTCTTCAGGCGGCATTACAACCGATGTCTTCACTCCCTCCTTTGCGAGATCCTCATAATCGACCGGGGACTGGGAAACCACGATTGCCTTCACATCACAAGCCTGAAGGATAAAACGGACCTTGTGCACCACGTGGGAACGTACATTCCCGTGGTGGAGGATGGCAACCTTGTGTTTCTCAATCTGCACGATCTCCTTCGGAGTAAGCCCAAAATAAGCGCCGAGGACGCCGCCCGCAATTTTGGGGGCATCCGGCGGTACGCCACTTCCGGCATTCAGTACCAGCGTGCTGATACTGTATTCAACGCCCTGTTGCCTGAGGCCTGAGGTGATATCGCACACCGGTTTGGTCACGTGGCGGCGTCCGGGAGACATCCCGACCACTATGACATCCGGGTACCGGCATTCGGAGATGGTGCCCCTCTGGGCAAGACCGCCTCCTTTACCCATGCCCATCGCCTCGCGGCAGTCAACAACCTGGGTTACTCGTCCTATCGGCATGATCTTATCGTATTCCCTGGAGGATTATCGGCTTGGACTTGCTGCTTGGATCAGCAAGACCGAGCATTGCCTTGTCCGCATTAGGGCCGTACTTGCAGTAATCCACAAGTGACGGTTCGGTCTTCATGAACTTACCTTCCTTGATGCGGAAGGAGAAATCGGTAAAAACCGGTTCGATCGCGGCTTTCAGTGCGGGGATGACGTCCTTGTTCTCGATTTCGAGAAGGACTGTACCTACATGAACCTGAAGTGGTATCTCCTGGTCACCGACATGGATGGTTTTCCTCATGGGATGAGGGTTCGCCTGTCCTCGTGCCGGGCCGTAGGGGACGGTTGCCGGGAGGCGCTGGCCGTTCAGGACCATACGCCGTACTCCGGCAACACTCACAATCTTGTTCAGGAGTTTTTCAGTGGTCTCTGGATTCATGAGACGCTCTGAGTCTATCCTGCACTGGGGGAACGTGGCTTCTGTCATTCGTATCCTTGAGGGTTTAGATACCCTTTGCAATTGCCTGGATCGGCTTCTTGAACGCGTCAATCTGGCCGAAGGTGTCCTGGTAGATCTTCGAGGTGTGTTCGGGTCCGAACATCTGGGTACCTGCATCGAGTGCACAGGCTGCAACGATACAGGGCATACCTACACCGGCTGCGTGCCTGGTAACGACGTGGTTACCGTTGAAGACACCGGGACCGCCGCCACCGTAGATTGAGTGGCTGAAGAACGAGAAACCGACTGCGACACCCATTGCGCGACCGAAGTCTGCGCCGGGGAGGCCGGTCTCGTGCTCGAGCAGGTCGTTGAAGTAGAGCAGGGTTGCTGAGACTGCCTGGGCGAAACGTCCGGCACCACAGTTGACCATGGTTGCTGCAAGGGTTCCTGCAGATGCGTAGGCGTTCCAGAGCATGGGGTCCTTGGTCTCGTAGGAGATGAAGCCGCTCTTGCCCTTCTTGCCTGCCTTGATGACCTTGTCCTCAATGGCCTTTTCGACGAGGCTCTGCACAACAGTACCGATGGTACCGGTCTTGCCGTTCTTCTTGACGAGTTCGTAGACGATGTTGTTTGCGTTGAGTCCCTGGTATGCGTAGAGAAGGAGCTGGGCGCGCTCGAACGGGCCGATTGCGTTACCCATCTCGAACATACCTGCCTGCTCGAAGGTTGCTGAAAGTGCTGCACCCTGGACTGCATTCCGGTGGGTCATCATGACCGCGTGGTTTGCGGGGATGTTACGGAGTGCGTAGCCGAGACCTTCGTTGAACTGGGGGATGGACAGAATCGAGACGACGTTGCCGCCCTGCATGTCCATGGTCTGCGGGTAGGTACCCCAGACTGCTGCCTTGACGTAGGAACCATCGAACATGTCAACCTTGTACTGGTCAACCAGTGCATAGGTGACTGCTGCTGCAACGTTAGTTGCTGCAACATCGTAGGTTGCTGCCGCGTTCATACGGGCAGTCGGGATCTCGACAAGGATCATCTTGCCGCCGCCGACCTTGGTGATCTTGGTGTTGTCACCGGCTTCGACCTGGACCATGTCCTTGATCTTGGCTGCGAGTGCATCTGAGTCCTTGACACAGCTGCAGTTCATGCTGCGGCCGAGGATCTGGTTTGACTTGCCGCCGACCTTTCCGGTCTTGAGTGCGTCCTCAATGCCGGCGAAGTTGACTGCAACCGTCCTCTTGGTGAGGTCGATAACATTCAGTGCGCCCTTGTTAACAACCGGGCTGATCTTGTCAATGGTGACATTGCTCTTTAAGAGCTTACCCTCATCGTCGTAGAGGTCGATTGAATCTTTGTATTTTGCCATTTGAATTCCTCCAAATTGTAGTTTAACCGCGGTACAATACTGTCGCTGAACGAGAGCGTGTACTCTTGAAGCACACGAGTAATGAGTGAAAGTCGCTATTGCACGTCCCCTAAGATGGGACATTCAATAATTCCCAATTTCGCCATATAAGTATTCCTATTTTATCTCGAAAACAAGTTCTATAATTTTATTGCAATAATAGGAAAAATTGAAGCAATGTTCAAATACTACATAAATATCAAGTTTCATTGTTTTACGCAGTATTACGAAAATAAAAACAGATCATACGAAATTGTATTGTTACCCGCAGTTCGTTAGATTTTCCTGCGCGCTCTCTATAAAAAATGTAAGGTTGAGGAGCATGTTCCGGGTGCAGGAATACACCGGGTGTTCTCCTCCTCCAGGAACTGATTTGCAGTGCTTCGTCTGGTGCGATTATCGTCGTCGAATAAAATTTTTTACCATGGAGATAAAATCTCCATGCTCACTTTTTCTGGAACTCGGCGAGGGGGCTTGGTCCGAGTTCACGGACCATGTTGACCACATCGGTCACGACAGCGCCCCACTTTGCGCCTTCGGATGCCGATACGAAGGTCATCCTGAAGCGGCGGTCGTCAAGACCGATACTCTTCATTAAGCGCTTGACCATGAACATCCGCTTTGCTGCCTTGTAGTTGCCTTCAAGGTAGTGGCAGTCACCAAAGTGACAGCCGGAGACAAGCACGCCATCGGCGCCGTCAGCGAATGCTTTCAGGACGAAGAGCGAGTCGATACGTCCCGTGCACATGACACGGACAATCCGGATGTCGGGCGGGTACTGGATACGACCGCCGCCGGCAAGGTCCGCACCTGCATAGGAACACCAGTTGCAGACGATGCCCTGGATCTTTGGCTGCCAGATGCCGGGTCCCCTTTCGGGAATTGCGAAGTTACCTGGTGCAGACATTACTGCTCACCTCCAAGGAGGAACGCATCAATCTGAGCCACGATCTGGGGTGTGGTGAAGTGGTTCATCCAGATAGCACCGCCGGGGCAGAAGCCTCCGCAGGTACCGCAGCCTTTACATTTGGCTTCGGTGACCTGCATGACTGTCCGCCCGTCTTTCTCAACAAGCGAGAGTGCACTGTAGGGGCAGAGGTTGACGCACATGCCGCAGCCTGCGCACTTCTCCTCAATACAGGATGCGAAGTAGGGTTCGAGTTCGACCTCTCCCTTATGGATAGGGATACTTGCTGCAGATGCTGCGCCTTCTGCCGATGCAACGGTGTCAGGGATATCCTTGGGGCCCTGGCAGACGCCGGCAAGGAAGACTCCTGCTGTGGTGGTTCCGCACGGGTTCAGCTTCGGGTGGGCTTCAAGGAGCCATCCGTCCATGGAACAGGAGACCCCGAAGAGCTTGCGGGTCCGGTTGGTGTCAGCCGAGGGCTGGACTGCGGATGCGAGCACGACCATGTCGACTTCCATGTCGATCGGGCGGTCGAGGAGAGTATCATCAGTCATGACGTGAAGGTTCTTGGTTGCCTTGTCCTCCATGATGTTTGCAACACGGCCGCGGATGAACTTCGCGCCCTCGTCCTGGATACGGTAATAGAACTCTTCGTACATCTTGCCGAAAGACCGGATATCCATGTAGAAGAGGTAGGGAACGCATCCCGGGATCTTCTCGATGATCTGGTGGGCGTGTTTTAACGAGTACATACAACAGAACCGGCTGCAGTAGGGCTTGCCGGTCCCGGTGTTGTCACGGGATCCTGCACAGAGCACAAAGGCTACCCGCTTGGGGGTCTGGCCATCGCTCGGGCGCACAAGGTGGCCACCGGTTGGCCCGGATGCACAGATAAGCCGCTCGAACTCGAGGCTGGTGATAACGTTCTCGAACCGCTTGTATCCCCATTCTTCTTTCTTCTCGATGGGGAAGATATCGTAGCCGGTTGCGAGGATGACCGTTCCAACCTTGACCTTGATGAACTCGTCCTTGGACTCGAGGTCGATTGCCCGCTTCTCGGGACCGCAGGCGGTGACACAGATACCGCACTTGACACAGGAGTCGAAGTCGATGGTGTAGATCAGGGGAACGACCTGCGGGTGGTTGATATAGATGGCCTTCCGGGGTTTCATGCCCACTTCGAACATGTTGGGCTTGACAACCGGGCAGGCCGTTTCACAGTCCCCACAGCCGTTGCAGCCGCCGCCGACAATACCTTTTGCTTCTGCTTCCTTGGGGGTCATCACACCGCGGGCTTTCTTGCGGATGGTGACATCGAAGTTACCGATGTACCCTTCGACTTCGTGAACCTCGGAGTAGGTGTAGAGCTCAATGTTTTCGTCCCTGCCGACATCCACCATCTTCGGTGTTAAAATACACTGCGAACAGTCGAGGGTCGGGAAGGTCTTGTCGAGCTGGGACATGCGTCCGCCAATGCTTGTGTCTGCTTCGATGAGGTAGGTCTTGATTCCTGCTGCTGCAAGGTCAAGGGATGCCTGCATGCCGGCAACACCTGCACCAACGACCATGGCTGCCTTCTCGACCGGCACTGACTTTGGATAGAGATCCTGAAGGAGTGCGGCCTTTGCTACGGCAATCTTGATGGCATCTATTGCCTTATCCGTTGATCCAACGCGGTCATGCATGTGCACCCACGAGTTCTGGTCGCGGATGTTTGCCATCTCGAACCGGAACGGGTTCAGGCCGCCATCCTTGGTGGCCGCTCTGAAGGTCGGCTCGTGGAGACGCGGGGTGCAGGCTGCGACGACAACACCGGTCAGTTTGTGGTCCTTGATTGCCTTGTGAATGACCGTCTGCCCGGGCATCGAACACATGTACTTGTAGTTGTCAACATAGGCTACGTGCGGGATGCTCTTTGATGATTCCTGCACGGCGTCGATATCCATTGACCCGGCGATGTTGGTACCGCAGTGGCAAATGAACACGCCAATGCGTGCATCTCCCTGCTGGGTTGTGCTGCTGACAGCTGCCGGTGCAGCTGCGGGTTTTGCCGGGGCTGCCTTGGGCGTTGCTGCCGGTACCTGCTTCTTGACTTCCTGTTTCACGGGAGCTACCTTCTTTGAGTCCTCTTTCTTGGACGGGGTTTTCTTGGTGGTTGCTTTCTTCTTTTCTGCCATCTTTACCACCTCACAGTACCTTCTGCAGGAACGGCTCACAGCTGATCCCGTGGAGATCAAGCCCGAGGTCCTGCGGACTCATTCCCTGTGCCAGACCAAGGAGTTCAGCAAAGTGAAGAACCGGAAGGTTGTACGTTACGCCAAACTTCTCCTGGATCTCAATCTGGCCGCGGTCAAACTGGAGCTGACAGAACGGACAGATGTCGGTGAGTGCGTCCACCTTCTCTTCCTTAAGGTTGATCAGCTTCTCGTTTGTTATGTCAAGCGCGTGGACGATATCGTACCCGCGGACACCGCCACCGGCACCGCAGCACTGCATCTTGTTGCGGTACTCGACCGGAGTTGCGCCAAGGGCTGCAACAAGTTCTTCCATCCAGGTCGGGCACTCGGTGTTGAGCATGACTTCCTTCTCAAACTCACGGTCTTTGTGGGGCTTGACCAGGTGGCAGCCATAGTGAACGGCAATGCGTGCACCGGTCAGCGGGTTGGTGACACTGTCGCGGATCTTGTCAACGCCAATGAACTTGTCATTGTACAGGAGCTCTGCGGTGTGGTAGACATTGATAGTACCCTTGTACTCCATGTCAACTTCCTTGAGCACTTCGTTGACTGCATCGCGGAGATCCTTGTTGTGCTTGAGTTTGTGGTTGACTTCCCAGATCGACTTGTAGCAACCATTGCAGACAAGAGCGATATCCATCTTCATCTGTTCTGCAAGAACGAGGTTTCTCGCTGCCATTGCATAGAAGACGTTGAGGTCGATCGAACCGAATGCACCGGGTGCGGGGCAGCAGCTGGCTCCCTTTAAGGGGACGAGCTCAACGCCGAGTTTCTTCATCGCCTTGATGGAGGCGGATTCGACACCGGGGTATCGGTTGGGGGCAATGCATCCAAGATAGAATGCGAACTTGTGGTTTGCGCCTGCTTCTGACATTGTTTAGCCCTCCCTTTCCTTGATGATCCGGTCTGCATTGGCCTTGAGCTGGTAGTGGTCAAGGATCTTCCTGATACCGGGCATGTATTCTGGGTATGAGTGGGTGGTCGGCGGGTCACGGGGCAGACCGATCTTTTCACGGGCTGCACGGTTGACGTCGTTGTTGGGTACGCCGTGTCCTGATGCATAGATTGCCGTAACGGTCTTTAAGAAGTTGACCGGTACGATATCCCTCTTAAATGCGAGGTTCCGCATCGACATGATGACGTCGGTCGGGATGATGTCACGCGGGCACCGGTCTGCACAGCTGTAACAGGTAGTGCAGAGCCACAGGTCAGGGTCGGTGAGCGCTTCGTTCTCAAGCCCGAGGACTGCTCTCCGCATGAACTTGCGGATGCGGTAGGAGCTGCGTGGTGCTGACGGACAGGAGCCGGTGCAGGTACCACACTGGTAACACATGTGGGCGATGGTGCGTGAGATTGCTTTCACGTTCTTGGTGAACTCAGGGTTTGAGTCCTCACCGTAAAATCGCTGGTCATGGAGTTTTTTCTCCAGCGCTTCTGGGTATCCTTTTGTTCGTGCCATGATGCTCACGCCTTCTCCATCTGTTTAATATTGACCTGGCCGGTGATCTCCTCTTTCACCTTGGATGTCCGGGTGGTGCAGAGTTTTGCCTTGATCTTCTTGAACAGGTCGGTCTCGGTCCCCTTCATGCGGACATCGGTCCTTGTCAGGACAATAATGTCTTCACCGGGGCAGGCATTGACACAGGCTCCGCAGAGGATACAGTAATCCTTGTTGACTGCAATGGTTGCCTCTCTGCTGTCGAGTTTCATGTCCGCTGCAGCCATCGGTGTCGGCAGGTAAATCGCGTTTGCCGGGCAGATGTCTGCGCAGGTCGAGCAGCCGCCGGGGCATTTCTCGGCGTGGAACTCAATGTCACCTTCAAAGATCTTCTCAACGGTGATTGCCTCAGTCGGGCAGTTCACTGCACACCATCTGCAGGTGCAGCAGTTGTCCTGGATAATGCTGACCTTCCCATCGATCTTGTCGGAGATGATCTCACGTTCGACAGTGATGCACTCTTCGGGACATGCTTCAACGCATACCTTGCAGGCATCACACTTGGTTTCATCCCAGATGACGTCGCCCTCGACTTTGCCGGTCTCGGCAGAGAAGGCCTTGTGCTTCACGACAATTGCAGGGCAGAGTGCACCGCAGAGGCCGCACAGGGAGCATTTCTCCTTGTCGACAGTAAAAGTAGTCTTGGTCTTCATTGCAGCCGCTTTTGGCTTTGCACCAGCGACTGGTCCCTTGTAGGTTCCTTCGTATGCGGGGACATTACGGTCAATGGCGTCACGCGGGCAGACCTCTTCACAGATGGTGCACTTGACGCATTTCTCGTCATCGATCTCCGCTTTCATATCATATTGCGGGAACCCTTCCTTCTCGAGGATCGGGAGTCTCTCCTGTCCATCCACCTTCAATGTCAGTGCATTGAACGGGCACATGATGACGCAGACGCCACAATAGGAGCACTTGGTCTCATCGACATCGATTGGGGCTGCGTAATTAATTGCACCGCGCCTCGATGCTCCGACAAGCCCGAGAACAATTGCCTCCTCAGGGCAGGCGTCAACACAGATACCGCATCCTGTGCAGGTCTCTGAATTGAGTATCAGGTTGTTAACGTTCTGGAGGAGTCTCTGCTCCATCACAACGTTAACCCCATCTTTCTTCTTGGAAAACTTTGGAAACAATGCCATGAATTAACCCTCACGCTGTTTCTTATTGCATATATCGCCACGGTTGCTGAATTTTCGGAAATTCCGTTTGAGTTATTCCGGAATTTCCGGTTTCAACAGGGCTATGCAACCACACAATTATTACAGCCAGTATAACGCTTTTTATGTGCACTGCAAATGCCATCTTTTCACTTTTCACGCACCAGCTATAGATCGATTATCAAAAATCGACTAACAAAAAGTGGTTGAAGAATGTAGATAAATGTTCTGAAATTTATCGGGAAAAAAGGGACAGAATATTCGCGTTTCTTTTAATTTAGTTTATATAGTTTTTAAATAAGTCAATTAGGTTAAGTTTACTTTTTCCCATAATTTTCATGCGCTCCGGAATACCTTAATCCGGTTTTTTTTAAGCTGGAATCAATTAGAAAATTTATTCAATCCTAATCATGGTACCTTTGTAGTACCGGAGGTTATTTCATGGAAATCAACGGCGTTACCATAGACGACACGTACGCAGAGGCATTCCCCACCTGGGTCTGCCGGATCATCATCACTGCGATCAACAAGGAATGGGCAAAGAAAGCAGCTACCGAGGCAACCGGATTTGCCACATCAGCTATCGGCTGCCCCTGCGAAGCAGGAATTGAGCGGGAGATCCCGGCCAGCGAGACCCCTGACGGGAGGCCCGGCGTCTCAATCCTGATCTGTGCCAGCAAAAAGAAACTCAAAGAGCAGGTTGTCGAGCGCCTTGCCGAGTGCGTCCTGACTGCCCCGACCACGGCAGTCTTCAACGGCATCACCGATGCCGAAGAGAAGATCCCGGTCAAGCTCCACTTCTTCGGTGACGGCTACGAGTACCAGAAGGAAGTCGGTGGCCGCAAGTGCTGGGTCATACCGATCATGAATGGCGAGTATGTTGGCGAAGAAGAGTTCGGCATCGTCAAGGGTGTTGCCGGAGGGAACTTCTTTATCATGGGCGAGAACCAGATGGCCGCTCTGACCGGTGCCGAGAAGGCAGTCGCAGCAATCGATGCCGTTCCGGGCGTAATCACCAGTTTCCCCGGTGGCGTTGTCGCCAGCGGCTCCAAGGTTGGCAGTCTGAAGTACAAGTTTATGCCCGCCTCAACAAACGAGAAGTACTGTCCGACTCTCCGGGAAAAAGTCCCCGACACCAAGATTCCTGCAGGTGTCACGACCGTATATGAGATCGTTATTGATGGTGTGGACGAGAAGTCGGTTGCTGCGGCAATGGCAGCCGGCATCAAGGCTGCGGTCACGGTTCCCGGTGTAAAGTTCATCTCTGCCGGAAACTTTGGCGGCACCCTTGGACCCTACAAGATCGAGCTTCACAAGGTCCTCTGATCTTTTTTTCATTTTTTCTGGAACGTATCGATCTCTATAAATAGGGTTATTGCCGATAAATTTGTTAACGAAAATTTCGGCGATAACATGATTACGCTTACACCCGACGATGTGAAAAAGCGATTCGGCCCGCTTTTCTCACAGAAATTTCTGGTGATGGTAGACGAACAGAGTGGACGGGCAGAGATTCTTGAGCAGTGCCGGGCTCGCGGTCCCATAGAATGGGATGCCATGAACCGCCGCAGGGCCGGTGGTGCTGTTGCCGGGTGTTCGGTTGAAGGAACGTCCATGGTGATCGATGCAAAGCTCGGCACCTTTCCGGTCAATTTTGGTGCAGCGGCCGGGGATATCGGCGGTCAGGCTCTGGAATCCGTTGAAGTTGTCGGGGATGAAGTGATCACCACCTGGGCCGGTATCGCCGGTGCAGGTGTCGGCGTTGCAGCATGTCTTCCTCAGGCGCCCGGTGTGATTCGGGCAGAATACCCGTGTGAGGAGGATCTTAAGATCGGGGGGGCACGCACCAACCATGTCCGGATTATCTCTCCCAAGTATGAGAAGATCTGCATTGGTATCGATGATACCGACACCAAGGTGGAAGGCGCGACATGGGTGATGGCGCTGAAGTGTGCGGGAGCCTGCACTATTCCGGGAGTGGAATTCCTGAACATGCGCCTGGTCCAGCTCAATCCTGCTGTACCTGATAAAACCACGAACTGCGTGGGTTCGGCACTGAACTTTGCGGTCCGACCTGACAGGGTATCAGAACTGCTTGACTTTATCCGGGCATTTGTCGGGAAGAATACCTTCTCAAAAGACACCGGGATTGCCTATCACCGGGGTATCGGGTTCCCCCATGACTCACCGGCATTTGCTGCGGTGAAGACGGAGATCCTGACCGTTGAGCAGGCAGAGGCAGCGGCAAAGGATCTTGGTATCACTTACATCGATACCAACGGACGGAAGGGTCGGATCGGTGCACTGGGTGCGGTGCTCTGGGGTAACCGGGGTATCGAGGCGGCAGGACTTTATGGAGAGCATCTCTGACCCGTATATAATTCACTACCCGCGGATCACCGCTGTTGCCGATGCGTCGGGACGCCATGTTGAGCTCATCGAGTTCTTTGACTGCATCGGGGGTGCCATGTGGTCGAAATGCCATTACGCACAAAGCCCGATCGTGGAAGATGTCCGCTGCCTGGGCACCACAATGCGATACTCCCTGAAGGTTGGGGCGGTGGACCTTGCCCTTGAAGGCTCCCGGTTCCCGGCAGGGATATCTGCCTGCACTCTTGACGAATCGGAGATCGCGGTCAGTTATCTTGGCATGGGGGGCGGGGGCGTTGGTGCAGCAGCCTGTCGTTCAGATGCAGCGGGTGTCCTAAGAAGCAGGAGTGATCCGGCCGGCGGGGGAAAAGTGGCCGGAGCAACGATCTGGCTACCCCGGATGCAGCGGGTTCTCATCGGGGTCGATGACACCGATACACCGGAGGAGGGTGCGACATGGACGCTTGTTCATAACATTGCAAAAGCCGTTGCAGATGAACGGTCGGTGTACCTGTCGCACACCATCGTCCAGCTCTTTCCGGTCCCCTACCGCACCAAAAACTGTGTCGGGCTGGTAGCGGAATTTGCAACAAACGATCCTGATGGTCTCGTTGCCCGGTTTCATACCCTGCTGGAGAAATACACCCTCTCGAAAAAGACCGGTATGGCCGTATATACCGGTTTCACTCCTTCAGAAGAACTGCTTGCCTATGGCAGGAAGGTCAAGCGGGGTGAGGTGGATGCCGGCCTGCTGGATACTATCCGGGATCCCGATCTCCGGATTATCATGAACGGGCGGGGCATTGTCGGGGCGGTTGCTGCCATCCCCTTTACCACGAGGTACGAGGAGGCGCTGGAACTATGCAGTGGAAAGAACTGAAAAGCCGGCTGCTGGAAGCCGGTTCCGTTAACCTTGTCGGGGAACCGGCAGAGCAGTACATTGCCGGATCTGCGGCAGGACCCGGGGCCGGAAGTGAAGGAGCCGTCTTCTTTGCAATGGGGGGTCACCGCGTCAGGCTGGCGCTCGATCCTTTCAGCCCTATTGAGATTACCCACCGGGGCACTGGTGTTGCTGACCTCTATTTTGAGGATAACCTTATCTCCGGCAGGCTGCTTGAGCCCGGTTTCCATTGCCCCGACCAGGCATTCATCACGGTAACGGGCAGCTGCATCTTCCACTGCCGGTACTGTCCGGTACCCACTCTTGGAGGAAGGCGAAAATCCATTGAAGAGATCATGCAGATGGTCGAGTCCGTGCGCCACCGCATCCACGCGATCTCAATAACGAGCGGGGTTCTCGAAAGTATCGGGGAGGAAGAAGCCTATGTCCTCGAAGTCGTGAAGCATCTTGGGTTCTTTGGTCTGCCTATCGGAGTATCCATCTACCCCACGGAAAAGACCCCGGAACTCTTAAAGGATGTGGGTGTAGCCGAAGTGAAGTTCAACCTCGAAGCCGCAACCCCCGAAATCTTTGCAAAGATGTGCGCGGGGCTGGACTACGACCTGATCTGGCAGGTGCTTGACCGCTCGGTTGAGCTCTTCGGAAAGAACCGGGTCTTCTCCAACGTAATTATCGGTCTTGGGGAGACCGATGCCGAGCTGGAAGCCTGCATCCGGAAACTTACCTCCCGCTGGGTTATCCCAGTTCTCCGTCCCCTCAACCCGGTTGCGGAACTTGCCAGCTTCTCCCGTCCTTCTGCAGAACGGCTGGAAAGGATCCTTGAGATCCACAGCGAGGCACTTGAAGATGCGGGACTGGATCCCCTTCTGGCACAAACTATGTGTACGAACTGTACCGGCTGCGATCTGGTGCCCGGGAGAGACGAATGAAGGGAGTTGAGGCCATTGCCGATGCGCTGCAGCGGTATACGGACACTCAGTACACCGTCCCCGGGTTTCCGGTTACCGATCTGGGAGCTCTCTGCAATGCCGAACTGGTGATTAACGAGAAGACCGCCCTTGAATATGCCCTCGGGGATTCCCTTATGGGAAAACGTGCTGCGGTTATCATCAAGAATGTCGGCGTCAATGCCTGTGCGGACCCGCTCCTGCAGGCAACCGCACAGGGACTTATCGGTGGCGTGGTGCTGGTAACGGGAGATGATCCGGACGCACTGGGGTCCCAGACTGCACAGGACTCCCGGTATTACGGGGAAATTGCAGAGTTGCCGGTTATTGAGCCGGACGCGTCCACGATCTATGCCGGTATTGAGGCGGCACTGGAAGCATCCGAGCAGTTCTCCCGGGTGGCCATGTTCCGGTTCACGCCCCCCGTGCTGGACGCGGACACCAAAGAGATTCCCGTGCCACGGAAAAACGGGAAAGGCCGGCTCTCGGACCGGACATATACCATGAACGGGCGGGTTACCGCAGCAGAAAACCTTTACCGCACCATGTTTGACTGGTCCTCGGCCTCCCCCCTGAACCGATGGGACGGCGAACCCGCCGGGGCCGGTCCCGCAGCCGGCAGGACCCGGGTTGTGATCGCGAACCCCCCTCCTGAACAGATTGCGGGTATGCATGATATCCGGGAATACGGGCGCCCCTATCTCCGCGATCACCGGGGAATGTCGCCTCCGATGCCGGGGGAGCATCCCCAGTCCATGGAGGACCGCGGATTCTACCGGACCTTCTGTCGTAACTGCCCGTTCATCCCGATGATGAATGTCCTGAAAAAACGGGGGATGGCCATGATCTGCGATGCGGGTTGCTCTGTTCTCGGGATGAACCATCCCTACGATCTGGGGGTGGCAAGTTATGGGATGGGAGCAAGTATCGCGGTTGCTGCACGGAGCACAAAAATTGCCCTGATCGGTGACTATGCGCTCCTTCATTCGGGCCTGAATGCCCTCATTGATGTGTACGAGAAGCGTCTCCCGCTTCTCTGCATCGTGATGAAGAATGACTGCACGGCAATGACCGGAAAGCAGCCCGCTTATGATCCTCTCCCCTACCTGCGGTGGGCAGAGCCGGTGGTCTGCCGTGCCGATGATGAAGCGACACTGGAACGCGAGCTCGTGGTAACGGACAGACCCCGGACTCTTGTGGTAACCGGAACCTGTCCGGAGGGAAGTGCCCATGAAACCGTTGCATATTGAGATCTGTGATGTGACCCTGCGGGACGGGGAGCAGACTCCCGGCGTCTCGTTCTCGTGCCAGGAAAAAGTGGATATCGCGACAAAGCTTGATGAGATTGGCATTGAGGTCATCGAAGCCGGGTTCCCGGCTGTATCGGCAAACGAGAAGCAATGCGTAAAAACCATAGTTAATCTTGGCCTTGACGCCCGGATCTGCGGGTTCTCACGGGCCCGCGAGGCAGATATCCAGGCTGCCATTGACTGCGATGTCGATATGGTGAGTATCTTCATCCCGACATCAGAACTCCATGTCCGTCTCAAGTTTAAAAAACCCCGTGAGCAGGTACTCGAAGATTCCCTCAAAATGATCGATTATGCCCGGGACCACGGTGTGCAGGTCAGGTTTGCCGCTGAGGATGCATCCCGTACTGACATGGCGTTCCTCAGGGAAGTGTATCGCAGGGCAGTAGATCATGGGGCGGTTCTTGTCTCCTTTGCCGACACGGTGGGCTGCCTCATACCATCCGAGATGCAGCGGATCATGACGGAACTTGTCGCCTCAATCGACCGTCCGCTCTGTGCCCATTGCCACAATGATATGGGCTGTGCGGTGGCCAACACCCTTACTGCCGCAGAAGCCGGAGCTTTCCAGCTCCACACCACGGTCAACGGCATCGGCGAGCGGGCAGGAAATGCCTCGCTGGATGAACTCCTTGTCACTCTCCGGATGAAGAAGGGAATTGACCGGTATGACCTTTCGCACCTCAAAGAACTCTCGCAGATGGTGGAGAAGTATTCCGGCATCACCCTGCCCCGGAACAAACCTGTAACGGGCGAACTTGCATTCTCCCATGAGAGCGGCATCCATATCGCTGCAATTCTCGAAGATCCGGCAGCATACGAATATTTCACTCCTGAAATGGTGGGGGGCGAACGGCACTTCATGCTCGGCAAGCACACCGGGAAAAAGGCTCTCGAACACGTGATTGCTTCCATTGGCTGCGAGCTCTCGGAGAAACAGATCTGCCGGGTGCTCGATATGGTCAAGGACCACAGCGAGCATAAGTGCAATGTCACACCGGAAGTGCTCCGGAAACTGATAAAAAAGGCAAAGGAGACACAATCATGAGTACCTTATCTGAACGGATCCTCGGGGCCTTTGCAGGAGAGTATGTTGATCACACGGTGGACCGGGCCTATGCCTGTGACGGCACCGGTATGCTGACCCTTGAGACCTGGAAGCGGATGGGGGCTGCCCGGCTTGCGGATGCCTCCCGCCTGCATGTCTTCTTCGATCATATCGTCCCCGCAAACAACAGTACAACTGCAACGCTCCAGCACGAACTCCGGGAATTTGTCCATGCCTCCTCCATGGGCCTTTCCGATATCGGCGGGGGCATCTGCCACCAGGTCATGAGCGAAGGTATCGTTCTTCCCGGCGAGGTTGTCGTGGGGGCGGACTCCCACAGCTGCACGCCGGGGGCGTTTGGTGCGTTCTCGACCGGTGTCGGAGCAACGGACATGGCCGCGATCTGGCTGACCGGTGAGACCTGGTTCCGCGTTCCAGAATCCATTGCGATCCACCTCACGGGATCGCTTTGCGGGGCAGCAGAGGCAAAGGACCTTGCCCTCTCGTATGTGAACCGGCTCGGGATGGATGGCGGCACCTACTGCGCGCTGGAGTTTGTCGGGGATGGGGCAAAGACTCTCCAGATGGATGAGCGCCTGACGCTCTGCAATATGGCTGTAGAGACCGGGGCAAAGACCGGTATGTTCTATGCGGACGACATCACCGTCCGGTACCTGGCTGCAAAGGGCCATACGGTCAGTGTGCAGGTGCCGGAATCCTGTACCTATATCCGCGATCTTGAGATTGATCTTGCGGATATCGTCCCGGTAATTGCTGTTCCGCACCGGGTTGATACGATAAAACCGGTGCAGGACCTGGCCGGTCTCCCGCTCGACCAGGTATTTGTCGGTACGTGCACGAACGGGCGGTATTCGGATCTTTTCCGTTTTGCACAGATCGTGAAGGGAAAAAAGGTAGCTGTCCGGACAATTATTGTCCCGGCCTCCCGGCAGGTTCTTGCCGAAGCGATACGGGATGGCATCCTTGCAGACCTTGTCGATGCGGGGTGTACCATCGGAACCCCAGGGTGCGGCCCCTGCCTCGGAGCACACATGGGCGTACTGGGCGAGGGGGAAGTCTGCCTCTCCACGGCAAACCGGAACTTCCGGAACCGGATGGGTGTTGGCGGCGAGATCTATCTCTCTTCTGTGGCAACCGCTGCCGCGAGCGCTCTCACGGGCGAGATCACAGAACCGGAGGTGGCCTGATGCAGGGCAGCGGTCATGCGGTTTGTCTTGGGGCAGATATCGATACCGACCTCGTTATCGCCGGGCGTTACCTGCGGACAAAGGATCACAGCCTCTGGGTTGCCCACGTCTTTGAGGATCTCGACACATCCATTGCACCACGGCTCAAAGGGGCCGTAATCGTTGCCGGAAAGAACTTTGGCTGCGGCTCCTCCCGTGAGCAGGCAGCCATCGCGCTCCACGAAGCCGGGGTTGTTGCCGTTATCGCACCCGGCTTTGCCCGGATCTTCTTCCGGAATGCCATCAATATCGGGCTTCCGGTCATCGAATGCGGGATCACCTGCGCCGAAAACCAGGATGTGCACTACGATCTCGCTCTCGGATACGTTGAGGCGGGGAGCAAAAAGTACCCGGTTCGTCCCCTCTCCCCCCGGATGCAGGAGATCCTCGCGAGCGGAGGTCTCGTGAATTACTGGAAGGCACACCTATGATCTTTCCCGAACACTGCAAGCATGTGGGGCACGCGTCCACCCGGCCCTGCCATGATACGGTCTATTTCTTAAGCCGGTATCTCCTGCGGGACACCCCCGACGGGGGCTGTGAGGTGCTGGAGGTCACCCTTGATCCGAACGGGAAGGGTATGATGCGCACGCTCATGAGTTCCCGGGTCATCGCATCAGGAAAGGAGGTATACCGCTACCCGGAGAAGGTGAACCTCCATAACCGCACCCGTCTGGTTGAACTTGCCCGTGATACGGGATACCGGTGTACGATCTTCACCGGGCTTGATGAGCACCAGACCTTTGTACTCGACCCGGACCTGTCTGTGTTTTTAAAAATTCATGTCTATGATGTCAGCCCGCCCCGCCCCGGTCTCTCGTCCTGTATCCGCGAGCTCGAAGCCGCTGGAATGTTTGGGGATCTGTCAGTACAATTCTGCCATCACGTACGGGATCTTACGGCAATTCATGCGGATGTCTTCCCGTGCCGGGCGGCCGGGTTTGAAAGGACCCTTGATGCCGATTCCATGCATGGAGGCGAGCAGGTAGCCGGGTGCCTGACCGGGTCCCAGTTTTTTACCGAATGTTACGGGAAGGATTTCCAGCTCATCAATATCTGCCCGCTCGAATCCGTCACGGAAGAGCCGTTCATCGCCCGCTGTTGCCGTTCGGAGCGGGAAGGCATCCCTGCATGGAATGGTCGTACCGGTGCCGTGGTGCACTGGGGGGCAGACCCGGTGAAGATTTATGCGGCTGTCCGGGATCTCGTGACCCGCTGGAGAGCGAAATGACACGGATAGCGGTCGTGGAAGGGGACGGGATCGGGCATGAAGTGATCCCGGTTGCACGGGATGTTCTTGCCCTGCTGCACCCCGAATATGAGTTCTTCCCTGTGGATGTCGGGTACAGCAGGTGGGAAGCGACCGGCTGTCCCTGTGCCGACCAGGACATTGCGGCGCTAAAATCGGCCGATGCGATCCTTTTTGGCGCGATCACCACGCCCCCCATGAAGGATTACCAGAGCGTGGTACTCCGGATCCGCAAGTCCCTTGACCTGTATGCAAACCTGCGCCCGATACGCGGTGACGGTTTTGACATCATGATCGTGCGGGAGAATACTGAAGGGCTCTATTCCGGTATCGAGGAATCTTCCCCCGACCGGGCCACAACGCTCCGTGTCGTAAGCCGCAAGGGGACCGGGCGGATTGCCCGGATGGCGATCCGTCTGGCAAAAGAGCGGGACGGGCTTTTGACAATCGGTCACAAGGCAAACGTCATCAAGTCCGATGTCTTCTTCCGGGATATCTGCCGGACTGAAGCGGAAGCTGCGGGGATCGCCTGGAATGATAAGTTCATCGATGCTCTTTCACTTGACCTCCTCCAGCACCCGGGTAATTACCATGTTGTGGTGACGACCAACATGTTCGGGGACATCTTGTCCGACGTTGCAGCGTACCTTGTCGGCGGTCTCGGCCTGGTGCCCAGTGCCAACATCGGGGATGAGTATGCACTGTTTGAACCGGTGCACGGGAGCGCCCCGGATATTGCCGGACAAAATACTGCAAATCCCATTGCCGCAGTACGGAGTGCAGCGATGCTCCTTGAATATCTCGGCGACGATCTGGGGGCAGCAAGGATTGAGGCTGCCATTCGAAGCCTCGTTACCCGTGGCATCTGTACACGGGATCTCTGTGGATCGTACGGGACACGCGAATTTGGCGATGCTTTATTAACAGAACTTGCCAAAACACCGTGAGAAGTATGTATGCAAAATCCAATGAGTTCGGCTACCAGCCGGTTGCTCCGGGGATCCGGCGCAAGACCCTCGTCTATGGCGAGAAGACGCTGATGACCGAGTTTATCTTACAAGGGGGTTCGGTTCTTGCCCATCACCGCCATCCTGAGGAGCAGACCGGTTATCTCGTATCCGGCCACATGATCCTCACGATTGGTGACGATATCCATGAAATCCGCCCGGGCGACAGCTGGGTGATTCCGGGAAATGTCGAGCACCATGCAAAGATCCTCTCAGATTCCGTTGCGCTTGAAGTTTTCAGCCCGCGACGGGATGATTATCTGCCATAAAAGGTACTGAACCGGGCTTTGTTTCCCCTGGGCCCGGTTCTGTTGGGGCTGCCGCACCCCGGTTTTTTCTCAACCGTGCCGGGGTGATGTGAACGGGGCTGGTTTTAGCTGATATACTGCCTGAGTTTTTTCACCAGCTCCAGCCTGTGCTTTGCCTCTTCTTTCTTCTCCTGTTCAATATAATCCATAATTTTTGCAATGGGTTTTGAGAGCGTGTAGATCTTCACGGGGCGGCCCTTGCTCATCGCCTTGCTCTCCCGGTTCTTGAGCCAGTCGCGCTCGTACATGTAGTTCATGGCGATACTGACTTCAGGCTGGCGAAGATCGGTGCCACGCTCGATATCCCGGGATGTTGCCTCTTCGGTATTTGCAAGGTATACCAGCACCTTGGCAACGGTCCTGCGCATCCCAATCTCGATTAAGAGATTCACAAACTCCTCTTCACGCTCGGTAAAGTATGTCACACTTTGCGTTCTCATGGTTCACATCCGTATATGTGTTAAATATTACTTCTACTATTGAAAGCTGCTGGTCCACTGTCCGAAAAATACATTGCGGGCTATGTAAATCCGAAACCTTTTAGGTTTTTCATCGCCCGGGTGCAAACCCTTCCGGTTTCATGCGTTTTTGAGAGTTAAGAGCAATTCCCCCTCCGCAATTTTATATAGGATAACCATAGCATCAGGATATTACAGGATTGGAACGCCCCGATGGTCTCTGTGCTCTACGTGGATGATGAACGCGATCTTCTCGAAATCTGCAAGATCTTTTTAGAGCAATCGCCGGAATTCAGCGTAAAAACCGCGGCATCGGGTGAGGAAGCACTCGAGTTGCTCTCAACCCATCCATTCGATGCGATAATTTCAGATTACCAGATGCCGGGAATGGACGGTATCGCGTTGTTGAAAACCGTCCGCACGCAGTACGGGGATATCCCGTTTATTCTCTTCACCGGGCGGGGCCGGGAAGAGATCGTGATCGAGGCAATCAACAACGGTGCCGACTTTTATCTCCAGAAAGGCGGCGATGTCAAAGCCCAGTTTGCCGAACTTGCCCACAAGATCCGGCAGGCCACCGCCCGGAGGCAGGCTGAGATCTCGCTTATCGAATCCGAGAAACGTCTTGCCGAAATCATCGACTTCCTTCCCGATGCAACCTTTGCCATTAACCGTGACGGCATCATCATTGCATGGAACCGGGCAATCGAAGAGATGACCGGGCTTTCCGCGGAAGCGATGCTCGGCAAAGGGGATCACGAGTATGCTCTCCCGTTCTATGGTAAGCGCAGGCCGATCCTCATCGACCTGATCTTCTCTCCTGAACGTGAAGTGGAACCCTATTACTCCAACATTTTGAGAGCAGGGGCCACGATCACTGCCGAGACCAATCTTCCGCACCCGCGGGGGAACCAGATAACGGTCCTTGCCAAGGCAGGTCCGCTGTACAACCGGCAGGGTGAACTGGCAGGAGCGATCGAGGCTATCCGCGACATTACCGAACGCAAGAAAGCCGATGATGAACTCCGTGCCGCCTACGAGCAGATCACGGCTTCTGAAGAGGAGCTCCGCGAACAGTACGATGCCCTGAGCATTACTGAGCAGCAGGTACGGGATAATGCATCCCGGCTTGAATATATGCTCGGCTTCTTTGAGCGGGCAAATACCCACGAGAAGGATCTTCTGAATTATGCTGTCGAGGGGGCCGGCATCGTAACGGGCAGCCCGCTCGGCTATCTTGCATTCCTCAACGAAGACGAGTCCGAACTGGCCATGTATGCATGGTCCCGGTCAGCGATGACCGAATGTTCCCTCCGTGAGAAACCCGTTGTCTATAAAACAGCAGAGACCGGTCTCTGGGGGGAGGCGGTCCGGCAGAGGCGTCCTGTTATCACGAATGATTATGCTGCTCCAAATCCCCAAAAAAAGGGGTATCCTGTTGGTCATCCCGTCATCGTACGGCACATGAATATCCCGGTCATCGATAACGGGCGCATTGTCCTGGTTGCGGGAGTGGCAAACAAACCCCATGATTACACGGACGATGATGTCAGCCAGTTATCGCTTCTCATGCAGGGACTCTGGCAGGTTATCCGGCAGAAAAAAACCCAGAATGATCTTCTGGAGAGCGAGGAAAAGTACCGTACAATAATTGAAAACATCCAGGATGTCTATTACCGCAGCGATACGGAAGGTAACCTGATCATGGCAAGCCCGAGCATCCTCCCGCTTCTCGGGTATGAGTCGCTCGATGAGCTTCTCGGGAAGAATATCGGCAGGGACGTCTGGGCATTTCCTGAGCGCCGGCAGGCGTTCCTGGACATCATACAAAGAGAAGGGGAAGTGAAAGATTTTGAGGTATCCCTTCGTCGCAGGGATGGAGATCTTGTCCTCGTCTCTACCAGCAGTCACTTTTACACCAATAACGATGGAGAGCCGGGTGGTGTTGAAGGAATTTTCCATGATATCACCGCGATCCGGAAAGCCGATCAGCAGATACAGCTCCTTGCCGGGCTCATGGAACTCTCCCCGGCATCAATCACGGTTCATTCGGATGATGGCAGGTTCCTGTATGCAAACCAGCGGACATTCGAGCTCCACGGGTATACGCGGGATGAGTTCCTGGCGCTCAACCTCCACGAGCTGGATGTACCGTCAAGCGAGGAACATATCCGTGAGCGGATCGATACGCTCAGACGGACCGGCGAGGCGTCTTTTGACGTAGAGCATTATAAAAAAGACGGATCCCGGATCCCGCTTCACGTGGCAATCCGTCTTATCCGCTGGGATTCCCATGATGCAATCCTGAGTGTTGCAACCGATCTTTCCGAGCGGAAAAAAGCCGGGCAGGCCCTCCGTGATATGGAACGGCTGTACCGGATTATCGTTAACAACAGCCATGATATCATCTACACACTCAGGCCGGATGGCACCCTTACGTTCATCTCCCCGAGCTGGACTGCCGGTCTCGGCCATGAACCCGGAGAGGTCCTGGGGAAAAGTTTCCGAATATTTGTTCACGCGGATGATATCCCTTCCTGTGAGGATTTTCTGGCACGGACACTCTCCTCCTGCAAGGTCCAGCCGGCCATTGAATTACGGGTAATCCATAAAGATGCAACAATCCGCTGGTACCGGACAACCCTGATGCCGGTCATTGATGACCATGGTGCAATCACTACGCTTGTTGGCAATGCCCTCGACTTTACCGACTACCGGCTTGCTGAAGAAGCACTCCGAACAAGCGAGGCACAGTATCGCAGTGTCATTGAGAACATCCAGGACGCGCTAATCCGGTCTGACAAAAAAGGAAATCTCATCATGGCAAGCCCCTCCACCGCAATCCTGTTCGGGTATGATGAACCCGAAGAGATACTGGGAAGGCCGATTAATTCCTTTTACCAGCACCCGGAGATCCGGCCCGGTTTGATCGAGAAGATGGAGAGGGAGAAGGAACTCGTTGACCAGACAATTGAGTTCCGGAGAAAGGACGGTTCCACGTTCCAGGGCTCGGTTAATGCACATTTTGTTTACAATGCCGAGGGGGAGCCGGATGGAGTTGAATGCTCGATTCATGATGTTACGGGATATCTGGCAATGGAACAGGCGATCCGGGAAGCAAACCGGAAACTCAGCCTCTTAAACAGCATCACCCGGCACGATGTTGTCAACCAGCTGACGATCCTGCAGGGCTTTGCCCAGATTGCCTCCCTGAAGAAAGGGGATCCGGTTATTGAAGATTACATGAAAAAGATCCTTGCTGCTGCTGACACCATCAGCCGCCAGATCGAGTTCACCCGGACCTACCAGGACCTGGGCGTGCAGGCCCCCACGTGGATTCCGGTTGAGACGGTCATCGATCACGTGACAAGCCAGGTACCGATCCGGTTCTCCAAGACCTGTGCCGGCATCGAGATCTTCTCTGATCCGATGCTGGAGCGGGTCTTTTACAACCTTGTTGACAATGCGGGCCGGCACGGGGGAAGAGTGACGGAGATCACCGTCCGCTGCGAGCGTGAGCCGGATGGCCTTCTGCTCATTGTTGAAGATAACGGGATCGGCATCCCTCTCGCGGAGAAAGAGAAGATCTTTATCCGCGGGTATGGGAAAAATACAGGACTTGGTCTCTTTCTGGCACGGGAGATCCTCTCGATTACCGGCATACGTATCAGGGAGTCCGGTATCGAGGGCCGGGGAGCTCGTTTTGAGATGCTCGTGCCAAAGAACGCGTTCCGCATCACTGATGCAAAAGACCGGTGAAACCCCCCTTTATGGAGGGGGAGTAATGCTGCTGACTGGTACTCTGCACTCCTGCCCATCCGGATCATACCCGTTGGGTGCGATGATAAACCTTGAAATATGAATAACAGGCATTCACTGTCATACAGTCAGTGTTCAACTGGGGGAGATGTCATGAGCAGTGCTTTTACCGACCTGAGGAAGTTTGTTGCCCCGGAGTTCGTCATCGGGGCGGATGCCCGGCTGCTTGCCGGACGGTACGCGAAGAACTTTGGCGCCGAGCAGGTCTTCATCGCAACCGGGCCAAAGATCATCAGCGCCGGGTGGGTGAAAGACGTAACAGAACACCTTGATGCCGAAGGGATCGGGCACACACTCTTTTCCGCAATCAACCCCAATCCCCGGGATTATGAGGTGATGGAGGGTGCACGGGTGTACGAGGAGTCCGGATGCGATGCGATCCTTGCAATCGGCGGCGGCAGCCCGATTGACTGTGCCAAGGGGATCGGGATCGTGGTCTCCAATAAGAAACCGGTCCTTGAATTTGAAGGGGTGGACAATGTTGTTGTCCCCCCGCCCCCGATGATCTGTATCCCGACAACGGCCGGCACCGGCGCTGATGTGTCGCAGTTCGCCATCATCAACGATACCACAAGAAAGGTGAAGATTGCCATCATCAGCAAGATGATCGTACCAGATATCGCGCTCGTTGATCCGGTACCCTTAACCACGCTCTCCCCCGAGCTTACGGCTCACACCGGCATGGACGCCATCACCCACAGCGTGGAGGCCTATGTCTCGAATGCCAGTTCACCGGTGACCGATATCCAGGCGCTGGAATCCATCCGGCTGATGAAAGGTCACCTGCTTGCAGCGTACCGCGACCCGGGGTCGGTTGAAGAACGGTACCAGACAATGCTCGGGAGCCTCCTTGCCGGGCTCGCCTTCTCGAATGCAAGCCTCGGTGCGGTCCATGCGCTGGCTCACAGCCTTGGGGGATACTCCGACCTCCCGCACGGAGAGTGCAACGCGCTCCTGCTGGAGCATGTCATTGATTTCAATTACGACGCCTGCCCGGAACGCTATGCTGCCGTTGGCGCAGCACTGGGTGTGGCCCCGCAGGAAGGAAAGCAGGGGGTAATTCTTGCCATACGCACCCTCCGCGAGGCGCTGGGCATCACGACCCGGCTTTCGGAACTGGGTGTATCAAAGGCAGATTTGCATGAACTTGCAGGAAAAGCGATCTATGATCCCTGCCTTGCAACCAACCCGAAGAAGACCACGGTAGCGGATCTTGAGACCATCTATGAACGAGCATTCTGACGACACTCCTGACTGGGAATCCCAGCGGAACCGGATCATCGGTCTTGGCGAGACTTCTATCCGCAAGAGTTACTACCCCGAGCTCCAGCAGCGCATTCATGAACTGGAGAAGAAGAACCAGGAGCTCCGGGCAGCATATGAAGAGATGACGGCAACCGATGAGGAGCTGCGCCACCAGATTGAGGAGATCGCAAAAAAGGAGCAGGAACTCCGGGCGAGCCAACAACGGTTCCATTCTCTCTATGCCAACATGATAGACGGTGCTGCCATTCACGAACTGAAGATTGACCAAAACGGCATCCCGGAGGATTACATCATCACCGAGATTAATCCCGCGTTCGAGAAACACCTGGGCATCTCACGGGAACGGGCTGTCGGGAAAACGAGCCGGGAAGTGTATGGCGTAGAAAGCCCCCCCTTCCTTGCGACCTATGCACGGGTTGTCCAAACCGGCAAGCCGGAAGTCTTTGAAACCTACTTCCCTCCCCTTGGTAAGTATTTCCAGATCGCTGTCTATTGTCCGGCCACGGGAACCTTTGCAACGATCTTTGAAGATATCACGGAGCGGAAACTCGCAGAAGAGACGCTGCGTGAAAGCGAGGAGTTCCTCTCAGGCATTGTTGAGAATATCCCGCTGATGATCTTTGTCAAGGATGCCAAAGATCTCCGTTTTGTCCGGTTCAACCGGGCTGGTGAGGAACTTCTCGGGTACTCCCGCGAGGAACTCCTTGGGAAGAATGATTATGATTTTTTCCCAAAGGATCAGGCGGATTTCTTTTCAGAAAAAGACCGGGCGGTCCTTACAGGGAAGGTCCGTATCGATATTCCCGAAGAACCGATCGTGACCCGTATTCTTGGTGAGCGGACCCTGCATACCCGGAAGATCCCGGTTCTTGACAGCAATGGCGAACCCCGTTTCCTGCTGGGAATTTCTGAAGATATCACGGAACAGAAAGAAGCTGAAGCGAGTCTCCGCGACAGCGAGGAGCGGTACCGGAGCCTGGTCGATATTACGGATACCGGGTACCTGGTGCTGGACAACCGGGGTCTCGTGATCGATGCCAATGAGGTGTACCTGCGGCTCATCGGGAGGGCATCGCTTGCCGAAATTCTCGGCCACCCGGTCACTGAATGGACTGCCACTCACGATAGTGAGCGCAATGCCCGCGAGGTGGAAAAATGCTTAAAGACCGGGCATGTCCGCGGCCTTGAAGTGGATTACCTGAGGCCCGACGGGAGCCTTCAGCCCGTTGAGATCAATGCCACCGTGTTTCATGCGGCAGGCGGCGATATTGTCCTCACGCTCTGCCGCGATATCTCGGACCGCAAGCGGACGAACACCGCTCTGCAGCAGGCACGGAACAAGCTGGCACTCCTCAATGCGGTCACGTTCCAGGATATCCAGACCGCGGCCTTTTCGCTTGCTGCCTACCAGGAGCTGGTGAAAGCCGCTGTGACAGACCAGAAAGCCCGGTCCTATATCGAAAAGCAGGAAGTGTTCTTAAAAAAGATGGTCGATACCCTGGACTTTGCCAAGAATTACCAGGAGATGGGGATTCACCCGCCCCGCTGGCAGAATGTCCGGCAGGTCTTCCTGTTCGCTATCTCGCATCTGGATTTTCTGCACATGAAACAGAACTTACATCTCGCAAATCTCGAGATCTTTGCCGATCCGCTCTTTGAAAAGGCCCTTTTCAATATCATGCAGAATGTGCTCGAACACGGGGCCCGGGCAACGGAAGTGACGCTTCACTTTGTCAAACATCCCGAGAGCCTCGTGCTGATTATCGAGGATAATGGTGTCGGGATCCCGCCAGAAGAGAAGAACATGATCTTTGATCGCGGCTACGGGAAAGGATCGGGTCTCGGTCTCTTCCTGGTCCGGGAGGTTCTCTCGATCACCGGCATGAGTATCCGGGAGGCTGGTAGTGGCGGGCAGGGGACGCGGTTTGAGATCACGGTGCCAAAAGGGGGATTCAGGAACCCGTAAACCCCGCGGATCGCAAACAGGATATTATACCCCCGGCGAGTTACTTTTAGGTATGAAACATTCGCTTCCGGGTTGCAGCCGGTATCTCCCTGCGGTTGTTCTCCTGCTGCTGCTCATCCCCTGCGCCTCTGCCTTTACAGTCTCGCCGGTCACTATCACCCCCTCGGGGGTTCTGAACCCGAATGATCCGGTCGAAGTCTCCTGCACGGTGTATGCGGCATCCGGTGTTGCATTCCCGTCCTATGATGATCTCCAGTTTGTCACAGAACTCGACGACCCGGTCTGGTATTACACGGTCGTGGTCAATGGCGTGGAGAATGTCCGGCCTTCTGAACGGGGAAAGATCTTAACCATCAGCGGGTTTGAACTCAACTACCTGAACAAAGACGAAGTCATTGTTAAGATGGTCTTGAAAGCTCATGTCCCGGCCACCGCGGCACCCGGGGCCAACAAGATGATGATGAAGATCCAGGAGCTGGATGCGCGGAGCAATGTCCTTCCCTACTCGGTTGTTCAGGTGGATCACCTGATCGGCCTGCCAACCCCGACTCCTACCCCGGCATATGGCAGTATTGCGGTCACCTCCGATCCCTCCGGGGCGGGTGTGTACCTTGACAATGCCATCAAGGGCATAACCCCGGTCACGCTTGATAATGTCCAAAACGGGCAGCATACGGTTCTCCTGCGGCACGAAGGGTACCAGGATTTTTCAAGCCAGGTCACGGTCATGGGCGATCTCCAGTACATCAGTACCGTGCTTAACCGGCATGCTGTGACAACGGTGACAACCAGTTCTGCGGGATCCACAACCACAACGGCACCCGGGACGACAGCAACGGCAACGCCATGGTCACCGCAACCTACTGCCATCCCGACAACCGGGATCCTTTCCATCACCACCGCCCCTTCCGGGGCCCTCGTGTATATTGATGACCAGATGAAAGGAATAACCCCGGCAGTGATTCCTGGGTTATCCCCGGGCAGCCACAAAGTCCTCCTGATCCTGGACGGGTACGAGGATTTTAAAACAACAATCGAGATAACCCCCGGGACCACGTCAGAATTTGTGACCGGGCTCTCCCAGCGGAAGACATTGCCCGGGTTTAGCATTGTTGTGGCACTTCTGGCAATCGGGCTGACAGCCGGGCTGCTGCACCGGCGGATACGGAAGGAATAATCCCCAACCCCCCTCATGCTTTTACCCGGTATCCGGTTTTTCCGGCACGGTATGCGCTGAAAATATTTCGCTATGGTGATGGTCTGAAAAAACCTTCGTGTGGCACTCTTCAGGAAGGATCTTCTTTGCCATCCCGGTGCTTTATATTGCCACAACACCGACCTCATATCCGAAACTGCGTGGTATCATGACAGAAAAAACAGGACATTTCGAGAAAGGCGTCTGGGTGGAAGAACCCGCAGTACCGGAAAAGAATCCTGAAACGAAGATCGATCCAATCGATCTTCGTCTCGCTGCGGCAACGCGCCAGGTTCTCACTGCTTTAGACGATCTTGCTACGGCAACGCATGACCTGGTGACCACGGAAGAAGGAAAAAAACATATCGAAAAGACCGTGAAAGACACAACAACCCAGGTCCAGAAGTCCTTTGATGAGATTCTCGCCCGGGCGAAAGTCGGGATGGACAAAGTGGTCGAGCCGAAAAAATAAGTGCAGTGATCCATCACCCCTCCCCAGGTATTCTTTTTCTGGTGATTTTTTCATAAAAAAACCGGGATCCGGTTTTTCAATGAAAACCGGTTCGCGATTTTTCCGGATTGATTGTTGATCGCGATCATGATCGCGATTGGATCTGTAAAATCGCGATCCGATAACGAAATGAAAAACGCTGATCGATTTTACGATCAAAATCGCGTATCGAATTCCACAAAAAAATCGGGATCCGATTTTACGTTCCGTCAGTAATCGCGGTCAAAAAAGCGTTTTCCAATCGCTGCCCGATTTTGATCTGAAAATCGCTGATCGATTTTGCGATCAAGATCGCGATCCGATTCTGAAATGAAAATCGGTTCGCGATTATTTTGGATTTGTTTTTGATCGCGATCATGATCGCGATTGCAGTTTCAAAATCGGGATCCGGTTGCACATGATCCTGGTTTGAAAACAATCCTCTTCCGGCTGCGGTGAGAAAATCCGGCAGGCAGGGGGAGATAAACAGATTTGGATGAACCGCAGATGACGTGATGTTCCGGTGGTAAAAAGGTCAAATCCCCCGCTACGGTGCCTGGAACATATTCCATGTCAGTATTTTAATTATAAGAAAGAACGATCTCAATAATCAGGAATGCGTGATATCCATGACCGAAAAACCAGGACACTTTGAGAAAGGAGTCTGGGTTGAGGACCTTCCTCCCCAGGTGACCCCCCAGCCAGACACAGATGCCATTGACCGGCGGCTTTCCGATGTTTCGAAGACGGTCAAATCATCGATCGACACGGTGATGACCGCCACCCACAATCTCGTGGCCACCCCTGAAGGGAAACAGTACATTGAAACAACCATAAAAGAAGCACAGAAGCAGGTTCAGCACTCCTTCGATGCGCTTCTCACCCGGGCAAAATCGGAACTGGATAAAACAAAGGCCGAGATTGAGAGAACCCGGGCGGAGCTGGATAAAAAAGTGGCCGAACTGGATAAATCTGCACTCGAACCGGGAAAAATCAGGGCCGAACTGGACAGAAAAGTAGCCGAACTGAATGAAAAAGTGACTGCGCTGAATCGTGAAAAAACCAAACCCGAAAAGGCCGTTACACCTCCGGCCAAATCCCCCTCAGCCTCAATAAAAACCAAATCCCAATCCGCAAAAGCAAAAACAACCAGGGCAAAAACCAAAACTCCCCCGGCTAAACCCAAAGCACAACCGGCAAAAACCAAATCAGCACCTGCAACGAAGACAACTCCTGCGAAGACAAAGGAGCCGGTAAAAGCGAAAACCCCCGAGGCTAAACCCAAAGCGCAACCGGTAAAAACCAAAACAGCACCCGCAAAGAAGACAACTCCTGCGAAGACAAAGGAGCCGGCAAAAGCGAAAAAGGCACCGGCCAAAGCAAAGGCCGCTTTGGCGAAATCAAAAACTCCGGCCGTTACAACTCCCAAAACAAAACCCAAAGCCAAACCCGGAAAAAAAGGGAAACGATAACACCCCCTCTTTTTGCGGGGGACATGCTGACCCGCACAAGGTACTGAACAACCCTGTTTTTTTACAAACTCTGCTGCTTACTCCCGTATCATTGTCAGCGTCATCCTGAACCGCTGTTTTGCCTGAACAGCGTGAGGGATGTTCGCGGGCAGGATTATCATCCCGCCGGTTTTTACCGTTTGGGGCACGCCTGCAATCGACACTTCAGCTTCCCCGTCCGTCACATTCAGGATGGCATCGAACGGCGCAGAGTGCTCGGAGAGTCCTTCCCCTGCATCGAATGCAAACAGGGTGATGGTGCCGGTCTTTTTGAAGACGATCATCCGGCTTGCCACCGTCCCGTCCTGGTACTGGACGAGATCGTTCACCGTCAACACTTTCCCGATAAGTTCTTCGCGCTTCCTGTCAGCAGCAGATTTTTCTTCTGTTCCTGTATCTGTCATAGGTTCCCTGTGTGATGAGTACGTGCGAAGGGGATAATATGCATATCCCTGTTCCG
Organism: Methanomicrobiales archaeon HGW-Methanomicrobiales-3; assembly: GCA_002839605.1. GTDB lineage: Archaea > Halobacteriota > Methanomicrobia > Methanomicrobiales > Methanospirillaceae > Methanoregula. The sequence goes on from PGYK01000002.1 coordinate 54,589, forward strand.
GGCCCCCTCTCCGTGTGGGGCGGTATCAGAGTACAAGGGCCAGCCATGCCCAGTAAATCCCAAGCTGAATAATTGTCAGCGGCACCCCGGCCCGGGCAAATTCAAGGAACGTGAGGGTCTCGCCCTCCTTCTCCGCATTCTGGATGATGATGACATTGCTTGCCGCCCCGAGGATTGTCAGGTTGCCGGCTACCGTGCTGCCGGCTGCAAGGGCAGTGAGCTGTGCAGTTGTACCCCCGGCCTGCATAATGAGGGGTAAAAAGAGGGCAACGAACGGTACGTTCGAGATAAACTGGCTGACAATGACCGCAAGGCAGAGGATGGCCGGGACGGCTGTTACGCTGCCGGTGTCAATCAATGACTGGAAGAACCCGGAGTCCCAGACGCTCTGCATGAGGACAAACATGGCAGCAAAGAAGACGAGTGTCGGCCAGTCGATTGCGCGGAGCAGGTCAAACCTCTCTTTTGCAAGGAGGATCACGGGGGCAGCAGCGCAGAGTGCAATCAGCGGGAGCGAGAGGGAGATCTCCGTTCCGGTCAGGGATGCGAGGATCTTTCCTGCTGAGAGGATGAGGATGATCGCAAGCGAACATTTCGCTAATGTGGCGAGATGGTTGTCAAAGGAGGGTGCCGGATCGACGGTTATTGTCGTGACAGCAGAGAATTCCCTGCCATAGAAAAAGCGCAGTACCAGGAAGGCTGCGCAGAGGCTGATGATGGTGGGGATGAACAGGTAAACCCCGAACGTGACAAACGGTGAAGACATCCCTGCGTCCACAGCCACGAGCAGGTTCTGGGGGTTTCCAATCGGGCTCATCACGCTGCCGGTTGTTATCGCAAACGCGAGCGCGAGGAGGAGGAGTTTTGGCTGGATGTGGTGCCGGGCGGCAAGCCCGAGCACCAGGGGCGTTCCGATGATGGCAATGGTATCATTCATCAGCAGCGCCGAGAGGAATCCCCCGCAAAAGAGGAGGGCAATGACCACCTGCTGACCGTTTTTACACCGGGAGAAAAACCGGTTGGCAATGACTGCAAGGTACCCGCTCCTGACCAGCGCTTCTCCGACAACAAACATGCCAAAGAGGAAGATCATCACGTCCAGATTGATTGCCCGGAGAGCAGCTGACGGCGTGATCTGGCCGGTCACCAGGACCGCCAGTGCTCCCCCGAGCATGATCTGCCAGATCCTGAGCCGGAACCTGCCCACCTGGCGGATTGCGATGAGCAGGAAAACGGCGGCGAGTATGATGATTGCGGGTTGCGTACAAGAGTGGTACTATGTAGCGGGAGATGAGTTTTGGGGTACCCGTCCGCGTTCCCGGTATACGCTGCCAGAAATGGTCTGGACCCAAAGTCTAAAAAAACCGGATTATTGGTTATTGACAACCCAGTGCAGGAGAATCCCGCGTTCCATCTGTTTTGCTTCAAGAAGGGTAAGCCGGGAAAAATCCTCCTCTCTTGTGAACCCGGGTCCGTCGGCAAGGGTCGGAGCATCCCTGCCCCCGATAATGATGTTGCCGATGAAGGTATAGATCTCGTCAACGAGACCGGCAGCCAGGAGGCCGGCGATGATGGTGCCCCCGCCCTCCACCATCACACGCTGGATGCCCATGGTGCCGAGTTCTTCCATCAGTAGTGCGAGATCCACCTCCCCCTCACCGGCAACAATCACGGTAGCGTGTTCTTTCAGGTTTTCAACCCGTTGTGAATCAGCCCGGGCTGAAACCGCAACAATCCGCTTCCCCTCACCCTTATGGAGGATAGAAGCATCCGATGGGATGCGGGCAGTACTGTCGATCACGATCCGGACCGGGTGCTCGTTCTCTCCCCGGTCCCGCCGCAACTTACGGCACTCGTCAGCCTTGACGGTCAATGATGGATCGTCGGCAAGTACCGTGCCGATGCCGACCATCACCGCATCGCAGCCGGCCTTGAGCCGGTCAACCCGGGCAAAATCAGATTGCCCTGAGATCTTAACCTGCCGACGCTCGCGGGTTGAGAGCTTACCATCTGCGCTCATGGCAACATTGACCACAACATACGGTCGCATAGCGGTACCGTGTTAGATCCGGATGATTATGAACCCACTGATTTTATTGGTATGGGGTCAATCCGAGGGCATCTTAAAATAACAGGAACGCCAATGGCGAAGATAGTATGGGTGAACGGGTCTTCCCGTTCGGAGGGCATTCGTTCTCCGAAACGGATCTGGTGCGGGGTTTTGTCATCTTCTCCCTGACGATCTGCTGTATCCTGATATCCGCCCTCGCCTTCTCGCGCCAGATCCCCTACATCAACTACCAGCTCTTCTTTATTCCCATCGTCTATGCCGCGTATTTTTATCCCAAACGGGGGATCTATGTTGCGGCAATCTCCGGGGTCGTGTACCAGGGAATCGGGTATTTTTACAGTTACCCGAATCCCGCGGCCATGCTCGGTGTAACCGCAGAAGCGCTCCTCTTTGTCATCACGGCAATCATCATTGCTTATTTCATCGAGAGAATCCGGAGCGGCGAAGCCCGGTACCGCACGGTTTTTGAGCACTCGCAGCTGGGAATTATTCTCTTTAACCGCGAAGGTTTCGCAATCCGGCAGACCAATGAGAAGTTCGCCGCCATGTTGAACTACTCAACGCAGGAGATTCTTGCCTCCACATTTTTGGATCTTTTCTTCATCGAACGGGAGAAAGAGCGTTTTCTTGAACGGATTGACAAGAACCGGGAGACCGCAGATTTCGAGACCCGGTTTGCTTCCGCCGGAGGAGCTGCCTGCTGGGTGAACCTCTCATGGTGCATGATTGACGAGCACACGGTCAGTTGTACCGCAGTCAACATCAATGCCCGAAAGCTTGCCGAGAAACTCAATAATGACAACATGATGAAGTACCGGCAGCTGACCGAGAACTCCCCGACCAGCATCCTCATCGTGCAGAACGGGATCATCCTGTATGCAAATCCCACCTTTGCAGAATTCTCCGGGTATCCTCCAGCCGAAGTGATCGGCAGGGAACTGGTCCGGTTCCTTGACCCCCGTGACCTGCACGTATTCTCCGAGTTTGTACAGCAATGGACGATCAAAAAACCCTTAGCCGCCCATGCCGAGTTCCGGTTTGTGAACAAAGATGAAGGTATCCGGGTTGCCGTCCTCTTTACCAACCCAATCGTCCATGCCAACAAACCGGCAACCATGATAAACCTCATGGATATCTCTGAAAAGCTCAGGCTTGAAGAGAAGATCCACCAGGACAACGAGCGGCGACGGGGGATCATTATCACCGTTGCACACGAGCTCCGCACTCCTCTCCAGCCCATCCTCGGGTACCTCAACCTGCTCATCTCTGACCCGGAGGGATTCGGGATTGTGGATGAGACAAAAAAGATCCTCGAACGCTGCCTGCTCAGCGTGGACCGGGAGCGGCAGATCATCAACCAGATGCTGGAACTCTCCGTCCTCGAAAGCGGAAAACTTCATTTGAGCCTGTCAGAATTCCCGCTTGAAGCGCTCGTTCAGACCGTGCTCGATACCAGCGGGTATCACTCCAAGGCGGAAGTCAGCGTAACGATGCCGGAAGGTATTGTGATCATGGCTGACCGCGACCGGCTCTATAATGTTGTTGATTCGCTCCTCTCCAATGCGATTAACTACTCCAAGCCCCCGCGGAAGATCGAGATTAGCTACCGCATGGATACCGATGACGGATTCCATCACATCGCGTTCAGTGACAACGGGATTGGAATCCCTCCCGAGTCCATCGGCACCATCTTCGAACCGTTCCAGCTGGCCGATGCAGCAAAACTGTCCCGGAAGTATGACCGTATCGGGCTCTCCCTCTCGATTGCCAGGAAAGTGGTGCAGATGCATGGCGGGGATATCACGGTCAGGAGTGTTGTCAACACCGGGAGCACGTTCACCATCCACCTGCCAAAGGAGGTAACCGTTGATGCATAAGATCATGCTTGTGGAGGATGACCTGCAGATCCTGGAGATGATGGAGATCCTCCTCCAGAAGATCGGGTATGAACCGGTCCTTGTTCCCAATGTACTGGATGCGCTGGATCTGGTCAGGACCAATCCTCCGGATCTCGTGCTTCTCGATATCATGATGACTCCCATCAACGGGTGGGAGTTTTTAGAGAAAGTGCGGGAGGAGTACCGTATCCACAATCTTCCCATCCTCCTCTTCACCGCATCGCCGGATGTTGCTGAGAAGGCAGCGATGCTCCGCGATCCCCACCTTGGCATTCTCCAGAAACCCGTCTCGCTCCCGGAACTCAAAGCCGGGCTTGAACGGTTCTTAAAATAAAGGTTATTCGTCCTCGATAACCGCGTGAGTCAGGAAAACGTCGCCTTCTCCGTGCATCCGCGGGTAGCCTGCAAGGGGAATAAATCCCGACAGGAACGTGTGGTGGGGGCGGCTGATATAATGAGCATTGTTTTTTTCCGGTGCCCGAATGGTTTTTTCATAGATTGGCGGACCGGCAGATACCTGCCCGGCTGCCGTGTGCTTCTCACCGACCCGGAAAAAGAGCTGTTTGTACTTCAGGAGCAACCCGTAATTGGCAGATCCCGATGCCTTCATGATCTTTTCGAGACGGCGGAGTGGAAACGTGCGGAGGCAGATGGCTGCAATTCCGGTATCGGAGCGGTACACGTAGATGTCGGAGAGCCCGTACTCCTCCTGGAGCCGGATGAGTTCAGCCTCAATCCTTTCCCGGTTCCGCCGCAGGGGATAGACAAATACCGGGATCTGGCGATCGATTCCGGGCACAGCATTCAGAAGAAAGGTGGCAAATGTTACCGGAGAAAGAGGCTTTGACCTTACCCCGAGTCGGTGACAAAGCCAGGATATGATACGGTAGCCTCGAAGAGAGCTGTCATCTCCCGTTTCCGGGATCTGTGGGGTACCAACATTGACGATGGGAATATATTTAAGAATTTCCCGGATTGGCTCTTCCAGCTGCTCTTTCGTCAGTACCGTGCAGAGGTAGCCGGTCTTTGAATTGATGGTTCCCGGTACCCGGATGATTCGCCGGGTGTCGGGGGTTATCCTTGGATCTACAGAAATCCCTTCTGCCAATACCTTTGCGAGGATCTCTTTTCGTTTCGCCTTTGCAGAGTCCTCGCGGACAAATGGATCGAACGAATCGTACCGTCCGGTGTCGGAGCAGACAACATGAAATCCCTTGCTTCCGGAAAATGCGATATATTTCACCGGCAGGGCTTCACGGTGGCAGAATGCCACGAGCCGGATCGTATCCCGGCGGGCAGCTTCGAGGTTTTCATACGAGAACGGCGAACGGTCAATGTCAAAGACGATATCGGACGAGAGAAAGATGTTATCGGAAAGTGGTGTTCCTTCCCGCCGCCCGAGGTTCTCGGGTGCAAGCCAGCAGCTCGTGGAGTAATAGACATCCGTTGGCCGGTAGCGGACGAGCCACTTTTGCAGGGTTGCCGGGTTACGGATCCGGTCCGGGATCTTGAAGAATGTCCCGCGGGGGAGCAGGATCCGAAAATGGCGGTGGGAACAATCCGAAACCGGTGCGAGATCGGGAGGGTGGTGCTGGTAAAAGGAGCGGATGGGATCGGTCATATCCCGTTATTTTAAGAGTTGTTCGTAATTCTGGCTCTTGAGGTAATCGAGAAACCCTTTCTTTGTCTTTGCCGAGAGCCCGCTTGTTGCTTCTGCAGCAATGAGTTCAAGTTCAAGGTTCCTCTCGCTGGTGCCGGAAACGGTGGAGATCTTTCCTTTGCACCGCACTTTCATCCATGCAGCAATCCGGGAATATCCCGGGTGAGGCGTACGGGTGGATGGCGGGGTTTTGTTGACCTCTTGTGAGATGTCGTTTCCTGCCCTGGTGATCCCATTCCCGATATCCTTGAAACTTTTATCAAGATTTGCCTTCTTCACTTCTGCTTCAACCTTCTTCATCGCTTTGTCGATCTCATCAAAGATTCCCAACACCATCACCCCTGAAAATGTCCTGAACAGGATATTCGTTTTCAGGATAAAAACATTCTTTCATGTTCCGGCCCCTGCTGCACTCCTGTCTCCCTTCACCGCAGGACAGCATCTTTAATACTGTACTATGCTAACCTTTAGCACGACTACTTTGCCGTGGTGTGCCGATGCTGGATGTTTTGGCTGTAAGTAAACAGATAGGCGGACTGAGGGCAGTCAATGAGGTCAACCTCTCGCTTGGAGAGAATGAGATCGTGGGACTTGTCGGCCCAAACGGGGCAGGAAAGACCACGCTCCTCAACATGATCTCCGGCATCAGCGTTCCTTCTTCCGGCCGCATCCTGTTCTGCGGGGATGACATAACCGGTCTTCCGGCAAACCGGATCTGCCGGAAAGGGATTGCCAAGACATTCCAGATCGCCGAGTCGTTCCCGGGCCTTTCTGCCATGGAATGTGTCATGATCGGCGCCCTGTTTGGAAACCACCATGCCCCCGGCATGGCACAGGCCCGGGTTGAATCTGCCGCTGTGCTTGATTTTGTCGGTTTGCAGGAGGACAAACGGGAGGTACCGATAAAGAACCTCAATGTTGTGGAACTCAAACGCGTGCAGCTTGGCCGGGCACTGGCGTCCCGGCCAAAACTCCTCCTGCTTGACGAGCTCACAACCGGGCTCAATCCAAAAGAGAGCCGGGAGGCGGTCGATCTTATCAAAAAGATCCGTGATCGCGGGGTTTCAATCCTGATAATCGAGCACGTGATGAGTGTCATCATGGGGGTATCGAACCGCATTGTTGTTCTGGATCACGGCGAGAAGATCGCTGACGGGAATCCGCATTCGGTCATCAACAACCAGCAGGTGATCGATACCTATCTTGGGGACCTGCACGCGTTTTAAAAAAAAACCGGAGTTGTCGAATCAATGCTTTCCGTATCCCACCTTGATGTCTTCCATGCAAACCTGCAGGTTGTCTGGGACCTGAGTTTTTCGGTTGGCAAAGGCGAACTCGTGACCCTGATTGGGCCCAACGGAGCCGGCAAGACAACCACGGTCGAGACACTTGTGGGCCTCAACCGGAATGCCCGGGGCACGATAACGTTCTGCGGCGAGGACATTCTCGGGGTCCCTCCCTACCGGTTATTCCAGAAAGGTCTTGCGCTTGTTCCGGAAAAACGGGAGATCTTCCCGAAGATGCCCGTAGTGGAGAACCTTCTTTTAGGGGCCACAGATCCTTCCGCGACCGATAAAAACCTTGAGCATATCTACCATCTCTTCCCCATCCTGCAGGAACGCGAGCAGCAGATGGCAGGGACACTCTCGGGGGGCGAACAGCAGATGCTGGCCATTGGCCGGGCACTGATGTCAAACCCAAAACTCCTCATTCTTGATGAGCCCTCGACCGGCCTCTCCCCCCTGCTGGTCGGGCAGGTCTTCCGGTCCCTGGAACAACTGGGCCGGGAGGGAATGACCGTCCTGCTGTTAGAGCAGAACGTCCGGCACGCCCTTGCCATGTGCCATCGTGGGTATGTTCTTGAGAACGGCCGTATCGTAAAAGAAGGCAAGGCCAAAGAACTCCTGCATGATCCGGAGATCCAGAAGGCGTACCTCGGGTTCTGATCCGGGATGGCTTTTTCAATTCAGGTGGTTATCAGGGTTGCCGGGAGATTTTAAAAAAAATTTTCGTAAAGCAACCCTCTGAAACGGGAACTGGCTTCTGAAAACGGGGGCCCGGTGACAGGAGAATGTGAGCTGCTGCCCCCAGATTCTCCTCACGGGAGTCTCAATTTCCGGTTCACCCCAATCGGAATTTTTCATTGGAAAAAGGAATACGCTGGCACCAGAACCCGCGAATTACTTCGGTGCAGGGCGAAGTTTGCCCGGTATTGATACAGAGAATGCATTGATCTCTTTTATTTTATGGAGAATACCTACCTCCACGATTGTCCGCTATCTCCGGCCGGCTTCCGGGGGTGATGCGTCGTTGCGTCCTTCCCACCACTCCTTTAACCGATCCGGGAGGCTGACGAGCCCTTTTGGCAGGAAGATGATGACAAGGATCAGGAGTATCCCGACAATGACGTACCGGGCAAAGGTGATGCCGGCCATCTTCAGGCCATCCCAGATGATGGTTAAGGCGATGGTGCCGACAATGGGGCCGGCAAGTGTCCCGAGGCCGCCGAAGATAACATACGTGACCGGCCAGAACGAGAGATCCACGCTGTAGATCTCGGGGGTGATGTACCCGATATGATGGATCTGGAGTGCCCCGGCGACACCGGCAATATAGGCGCTCATGCCAAACGCGGCCAGCCGGTACCGCACCGGGTCAATGCCCGATGCACGGGCTTCGAGTTCGTTCTCGCGGATTGCCGAGAACGCCAGTCCAAGACGGGAGCGCATGATGTACCAGATCACGATGATAGTTGCAATCGTGATGAGCAGGATCGAGTAGTATTCGATGAACTGGTACCCGGGGATTGACGGGCTTAAAAGCCGCGGGGAAGATATGCCGTCCCAGCCCCCGGTCATGGGTGCAAGGATGCTGACGGTCAGGGTCTGGACGATGATGGCAAAGCCGAACGTGACCATTGCTAAGAACCACTCTTTCAGCCGGACGCAGGTCAGGCCGATCAGGATCCCGATGAGTGCAGCTACTCCTGCTCCGAAAAATATGGTGATATACGGGGTGATCCCGCTCGCGGTTGCAATGAGGGTCGAGGCATACGCCCCAATGCCGAAGAATGCGGCATGCCCGAGCGATCCCTGGCCGGAATACGCGAGCAGGTTCCATGCCGAAGCAAAGATGATGCAGATGAGCATGAGTGAGAGGAGGTTGAGGAGGTACAGGTTGTCAGACAAAAACGGGGCAACGATTGCAACTGCCACGGTGAGGATGGTGATGATCTTTGTCCCCTGGTCGCGTGTAATGTTCATGGATGGTTACTCCCCGGATTCCCCGAACAGTCCCGTGGGCCGGAAGACAAGGACGACAATTAAGATGATGAACGAGATTGCATCTTTCCAGACCCCCCCGAGGAAATATGCAGCCGCGTTCTCCGCTATGCCGTAAAGCAGGCCGCCGATGATGGCACCGGGGATGCTGCCAAGCCCGCCAAGGATGATGATGGCAAACGCCTTCACGGCCGGGATCGATCCCATGTACGGGTTGAAGACCTGCCCGCTGACTACCCAGAGTGTACCGGCAGCCGCTGCAAGAGCACAACCGATCCCAAAACTCAGAACATCCATCCGTTCGACATTGATGCCCACGAGCATCGCGCCCTTCCGGTTCTGGCTGGTTGCCCGCATCTCGCGCCCGATCCGGGTCTTCTGGAGGAAGAGGAACAGTAAAGCAAGGATTGCCGCTGTCAGGACCATGATGATGATATAGTCAAGCGGCAGGTTGAGCGGGCCAAACGGGACTGCGATTCCCTCGTACGGGCTCTTGACGCTCTGCCACTCGTCACCCCATACCATCGCGGCTCCGTTCTGGAAGATATAGATGAGCCCGATGGAGAGGAAGATCTCGTTGAGTTTGCCGGTACCGAGGATGGGGCGGAAACAGAGTCGTTCGACAACCGCACCAATCCCGATGAGCGCAAGCATGGCAAGGAGGATGATGACATAGGGATTTATCCCCGAGATCAGGAAGATCGTTGCCGTGATATAGGCCCCGATCATCAGGAACTCGCCATGGGCAAAGTTGACGATCTTCATGACCCCGAAGATCAGGTTGAGTCCTGTAGCAAGCAGGATGTAGATGCATCCCGCATAGATGCCCCAGAACAGTATCTGTAACAGGATCCCGATGTCAACCATGGTAGTTTCGGCTCTCGTGTAGTACTTTTCAAAAGGATGTGATGGGATTTGAATTTACGCGCTGCCCGGCTTGTACCATGACGGCAGGGTAAATTCGGTCACTTTCAGGTTGTCCGGCCAGACGATATGCGGCCGGCACTCGCCGGCATTCGGGTCGTAGGCCAGCTGCTCCATCCAGAGATCGAACCGGGACTCCCGGTAGTCTTTGGTAAATGAGATCGTACCGCCTTTCATGGCCTCGATAACCTCGGGCATGGTGAGGTCAACGAGTGCCTGGTGGACCGATGCCTTGTCCGTTGTTCCGGCCTTCCCGACAGCTTCGGCAGCGATATAAATCCCTTCATACGTGGAGGCTCCCATCATGTCAGGGTACATCCCCCATTTCGCGGAATAACTGTTCTTGAAATTTTCCTGGGCTGTTGCCAGCGCTCCAACAGGCGCGGTGTAGGGTGAGAACCGGCTCTCGATGATGGCACCTTCCCCGTACTGCCCGAGGTCCTTGTAGAACTGGGCGTTGTCATTGTTCTCGACATTCAAAAAGATGGTGTCGAGCCCGATATCCCTGCGAGCCTGCGTGATGATCGGTGCCCCCTCGTTTGGGAATGCACCAAGGTATACGGCATCCGGATTTTCCGCCTTGATAACGGTCAGCGGTGTCCTGAAATCGCTCTCGCCCATCCGGTAGCCCTGTTCGGAAACGAGAACGATGTTGAGGTTGTTCTTCGCGATGGTATTCTGCACTGCGGTCTGGACCCCCTTGCCATAGGCGGTGTCCTGGTAGATCAGGGCGAGCCGGAACGGCCTGTCATCGGAAGCGCCGAGTTTTTTGTTGACCGCAGGCCGGACTACCTGGTCGATGAAGGTTGTTGTATACTCTCCATAACTATCCGTGGTCGGGCAGTGATGGAAGACGTAACTGGTGTCGATGTCCGTGCGGTGGGTGATGACCGGGCTTGATGCGCCGGTTACAATGTACGGAACCTTGTATTCCGCAATGGTCTGCTGGTACGCTGAGGTGACTGCACTGGAGTACCCGCCAACAAGGATGTCCACCTTGTCATCGGTAATCAGCTTGGTTGCAGCTTTCTGGCCTCCCTGCTGGGTGGATTCGTCATCCCCGACAATGAGCCTGACCGGGACTTTGGTTCCGGAAGCACCGAGCTGGACGCCGCCCTGTGCATTAATCTCATCACCCGCGATCTGGGCCGATTGCCACATGTTCTTCCCCACATTACTGGCCGGGCCGGTCAGCGAAGCGATGACGCCAATCTTGATCTCCCCGCCGGATGCCGGTGACGGCTGCTGTGCCTGCTGCTGCGTGCATCCGGCAATACAGGCTGCGGCGATGAGCGCGATAACCATGAACAGAACTGAGTATCTCATTCCCTCTCCCCTTGCTATGTTATAGCATGGCAATATACCATTTCTGTCATTAAGGAATATAAAAAAACCGATTCGTCGCCAAAATGCACCACATCTGCCCGGCAGTCCGGTAAGTCTGGTGCAGGAGCGGTGATGGCCTTCTTCGCAGATACCGGAATGGGAGGGACAGCCCCATTGAGATGGTAACGAGTCTAAACAAAAGATGGAACCTCATAAGTAGTCGCGGTTCAGCAGGCGAACGTTCATTAAGAAGAAAAAGAAGGATAACGTATATGCCGGGAAAAACCACCTCCGTAAATCTGGCGATTCGCCATGATCCGGATCAGATCAAAAACCTGCTCCTTGTTCTGGAACACGCCCGCGCTGACGCATGGCTCCGGCGGGACATTCGGGCGCTTGAAGCATTGATGGCTCCGGATTCTCTCGAGATCAATTATTTTGGCCGGTTCTCACGTGACGATCTGCTTCTGCGGTTCTTTCCCCGGATGATGCTTCACACCTTTACCATCGAAGATCCCGTCCTCTTTCCTGCCGGAGAGGGAACTGCCGCCCTCACCTACGTATGTTACGAAGAGCTGACGGTGGATGCGAGGAAAATTAAAGGGACTTTTACCGTGTCAGCCCTTTACCGCTGGAACGGGAAGCAATGGAAACCTGCCCTTTGGCAGATAACGCCATATCAGGGTCCCTGACTTTATTAGAGAACCGTTTATCCCTGGACTGACCGCGTTTCCCCGCCTGTTAAAGTACCGGGCAGACCAGTTTTTCCAGAATTTCAAGAAAGGATTCCCCTGCAAGAAGAGCAAAGGAGAACCTGCCATCTTCCTCGATAATGAGCGCGAGCGGAGCGAGCGATCCCACCATCCCGCTCTCCAGGATCATGGTCTCTTCGACAACCACCGGATAGATCTTCCGGTTGCCCATCACAAACGGTTCCTGCAACCGGACGTTGGCATTCATGCTGCACCAGCTCCTGAAGATCCTTCCCGCGACAGGGTGAAGAGCTCCCGTGCTGCCGGGTGAAGAGCGAACCTGGCTCCAGAGATGATCACAAGAATTGGGTGGTGAAGGCTGACCTTCATCTCAAGATCGCAATTGAAGACCTCGCGGTCAAAGACCGGCTCGAGATCAATCCTGATACGCCATGCTTCGAGAATGAACCTGACCGCCCAGTAATACCCGTATATCTCGCCGGTCTGGGCAGGATTTCCGGTGCCGAGCGTGATCTTTGCCTGCATGCTGTCGAACCTGCTCTCCCTCCAGATGACCGATACCAGCGATATTGCCGGGTGAATCAGGCTCCGGGCCAGCCTGATCGTTCTGCTGAACATGGGAAAAGATGGCCCCCCTCTTCCTTCTTTCTCCCTAACCTCTGGTAGATCCTCAATTTCCGGTTTTTTTGGTGAAGGTGATACACCCTCTTCTTTTTCGAAGATCTGCGTATAGAAGACGTACCTGCCACCCATGACATCGGCACTGGTTCCTTGTGAATCGTGCCGTATCCGGACACCGGCAAGTCCCCACGCGACCATGAACGTCTCCCTCACGTCACCTTCATTGACGAGGAGCCTGATGGATGAGCGCACGGGAACGATGTACAGCAGGAGAGCGCCGGTCAGAATAATGATGATCGGGCAGGCAAGTACGCATGCCAGCAGGAGGAGTGCATCCATAAAATAAAATTTTTATTTTAGAGCTCTTCCTTCTTGTCCGGTTCAGGAGTTTTGCCGGTCTCGTTATATGCTTTGATGGCACCGATGACCTGTGGAGCAAGGGTCTCGCTGACCGCGGCAATGGCCTGGGCGATAGCGCTGTCCTTCTTTAAGGACATGACCTGCACGCCTTCAGCACCCCTGACGTCGCGGTGAAGGATGATAAGCGCTATCGGGTCGATCCCGCCACCGCCACCGGCTGCCTGGCTGCTGCCGTCCTTCTCATGACCGCCGCCGGCTGCGAACGCAAATCCATACCGGGCTACCGGGATCACCACTTTCTCGCCAAAGTCCACAGGACTCCCCATGACATTCTTGGTTGCAAGGAATTCATGGAGCTGGTTGGTTGTCTCTTTGAGCAACTGTTCGTTTGACATCAATGATCACCGTTTGAGGATTACGCGTTAGCAGTATTTTAATCCATCAGCCGTATTTTTCCCGGCCCGACAGCCAAAAACAGGGAGTCTGGGTGGCTGACGGTTTCGTCATCAGCAGTTTGTGACCGTGGATCTATGGGGGTAGTCGCACCCGGCTACGGTTCCCGGCGTTCTGAGAAGCAGCGGGCCAGTTCATCGGCTTTCTGGTCTGTTGAGAAGATGAGGAGTTCGTCGCCTGCCTGCAGGATGACGGAGGTGTCCGGCAGGGTTGTTGTAATATTGTCCCGTCGGAGACCGAAATCGGTGATACCGTACCGGCCTTCCAGGTCGAGTTCAGCAAGGGATCTTCCCTCCACTCCGGAACCTGGCTCAACCGTGAGCATGTGAATGTGAAGCGAGTGGAGGATGGTGTCCATTCCGGAAATTGCTGTCTTCCCATCCCCGTTTTTCGTAAATTTTGCATAACCCCATTTCTGGAGTCGGGAGACAATCTTCGCAATTTCGGTCTCGGGCAGCTGGTACCTGCGGAGTGCGCGGGTGAAGATCTCTTTTGCCGCTTCAAACTCCTCGGATATCACTTCATCGGCACCGAGGTCCAGCAGGTACTGGGCATTGCGGATGTGCTGGGTCCGGGCGATGATATAGATCGAGGGGGCCATCTTGCGCGCCGTATGGACAATGCGGGGGACGGATTCCTGCGACGAAATAACGATAACGAGTGCCCGGGCATGGCAGATCCCCGCGTGCTCAAGCACCTCTTCCTGGACCGCATCGCCATAGATGAAGAAGGGATGGCGTGCGGATTTTTCCTTCCGGATGATATCCGGTTTCAATTCGATCACGGTGTATGGAATCCCGGTGATCTCTGCAGCCCGTGCCACGCTCTTTCCCGTGATACCATAGCCGGCAATGACGATATGATCAGAAAATCCTTTTTCGGATTCCTGAAAAACAGGGCCGGTCTGAACCTCTCGCTTGCAGTGTCCGGAGGTCACCTGGTAGTAAATCTCGACTGCCCGGGGGGCGATGTTCATGAAAAATGGCGTCAGTGCCATCGTAATGATCGCAGATGCAAGGAATACCTGGTAGACCATTTCAGGGATGAACCCGGAGTCAAGGCCGGTCTTTGCCAGAACGAACGAGAACTCCCCTACCTGGCAGAGGGCAAACCCGGAGATAATGGAGATCCGTGCCGGCATCCCGAGCGCTGCTGATGCGAATGCACCAGTCAGGATCTTGATACCGATGATGAGCGTGACGATGAGCACGATTAAGAGGATGAAGGAGGAATCGCCAAAGATGGTGTGCGTATTGAGCAGCATTCCGATGGAGAGGAAGAAGACGCCGGCAAAGACGTCACGGAACGGGATGATGTGGCTGAGTGCATCGATGTTGTAATCAGATTCTCCGATAATCAGGCCGGCAATGAATGCACCCAGAGTAAAGGTAAGTCCAGACTGGTTTGTGAGCCAGGCAACAATGATACAGATCCCTGCAACCGTTACAAAGAAGAGTTCACGGCTCTTCTGGAGGGCGACCTGGTACAGCAGTCGCGGGATGACCCAGCGGGAAAGGACGATAACGACAATCAGGATGCCCACAACCTTGCCCACCCCGATCGGGAGGGCAGGCAGGTCCGGCCCGCTGCTCCCCATGAATATCGGGGTTATGAGCATCATCGGGATGATCGCAAGGTCCTGGAATATGAGGATCCCAAGGAGTGTCCTTCCCTGAAAGGTATCCACCTCACGGCGCTCCTGCAGGATCTTCATGATGATAGCCGTGCTGGAAAGCGATATGATGAACCCGAAAACTACGGCCTCGCTGAACGGGACGCCAAGAGCATGGGCAGCAAACGTGATGGCAACGATCGTTGTGCAGAGCTGGATGAGTCCCCCGATGATGACTATCCGCCACGATTTAAGGATCTTGTCAAACGAGAACTCGAGACCAATGGTGAAGAGCAGGAGCATGATCCCGATCTCACCGAAGGTCTCGATCGATTCCTGGTCGGTGATAATGCCAAGACCATAGGGTCCGGCAAGCATACCGATGACGAGGAACGCAACGATACTCGGGAGCCTGAAAACCTGCCCGATGTACAGGAACAGGATTGAGATGACGGCAATCCCGGCCAGGGCAAGCATGATATCCATTAAACCTGCCTCCCTGGAATGTGGTGGCGTAAATTACCTGCCGCAGGTCTGATTTTATCCGGGACCATGAAGATGCGTTTCATTGGATTAACTGCAGGGGAATCTGTTCTGCTTCATCATGAAGGTATTTAACGACGTGCGGAGATGGGCCGGTAACGGGCAGGAAAAACAAAGAAGAGTGCCCCAGGCCTGATTTGAACAGGCGACAACTAGATCTTCAGTCTAGCGCTCTCCCAAGCTGAGCTACTAGGGCAGGACTACAGTATTTGTTACTTGTGACTAATAAATGATCTGTTCCACCCCCTAAAACGGTCCCGACCGTTCATTTTTATACCCCGCGATGACAGTATTAACCAATGTCCCCGCCGAATACCCCGGATACCGATACGGGCCTCGCCAGCGCAGTAAAGAGCCGGACTGCGAAGGTTGTCCACCTCACCCACAATGATCTGGATGCGGTTGGTGCTGATGCCATCCACCGGATGCGCTATGGTACCGATGGTGTCTTTACCATCTGGAGTTCGGTAGGGAAATTTCCCATGCTTCTTGCACTCGTTGCTGCCTGTGAAGGAAAGGGCGATCTTCTCTCGATCTCTGATCTTGGCTACCCCCGGGATGCTGAATCCCTCGTTGCCCGGGCACGGCAGAACGGCTGGAAGGTGGAATGGCGGGACCACCACCGCTGGCGCGAGGACGAGAAGGCCCGCATTGAAAAAGAGGCAGATCTTCTGCACATCGATACGGAGACCTGTGGTACCGGCATTGTTGCCCGGGACCTGGCGCCGGACAACCCGCTTGCCCGCGAGGTTGCAAAGGTGGTCTGCGATTACGATCTTTGGAAACATGCAGACCCCCGATCTGCCGTACTTGGCCAGGTGCTCCAGCGAAAGGCAAACCGGGATCATGTCCGTGACTGCCTGATAAACGGGATTTTCTCTGATGAGCATATCGAGCGGGAGTACGCTGATATCAAGGCCGAGATGACGGCAATGATGCAGCGGAGCCTGAACCACGCCACCTTCACCGGCACTAAATACCGGGTGGCCTTTGCCCCGATGTACGGGTACCCGAGCGAGACGGCGCACTTCATCCGTGACCAGAGGCAGACCGAGATCGAGGTGATCATCGGCAGGGACGGCAAGTTCTCGATCCGGTCCGTCCCCCCCATCAGCCACCTCATTGCCCGCGAGTTCGGCGGGGGGGGTCACCCGAACGCTGCCGGGGGGTCGTTCAACTTCACGGTCATCGAGCGGTTCACGTGGTGGCTCTTCAAGAAGAGCCGGCATTTCACCGAGCTTGTTGATGTTGCAGAGAAACTCTGAAACGATTCATCTTCCCTTTCACGCATCTCCCACGCGGATTATAGATGCAATCCCGCAAACGTATCAGGAATGATGTCTGAAAAACCTTAAATCTCGCATTAATTGAACCTGCACCATCCAGTTAATATTTAATAGTGCATTGCAAATCTGCAAGTAACCCACTATGAACTATACCTCCCTGATCCTGCTGTGCCTTGCCATCTGCGCCTGCGCAGTGATGCCGGCACAGGCATTTGCCTCAAAATCGTTGACGATAACCCTGAACGAGAACGGGGATGCACAGATTGATATGCAGTATGACCTCACGCTCGTGGAGCAGAGCGCGGTCTTCCTGCGTATCACCGATCCGGCCAATGAGCTCAAGAAAGCCTTTGACTCAGGCTCCGGCCAGCCGGTAACGGTCACAAAAGCAACCAGTTCATCATCAACAGTGATTGTCCCGGCATTTGCCACAGTCTACAAAGGAAATGACAAATATACCATTGTTACACCGGCGGTCTCGTTTGTCAAGGCACAGGACGTCATGAACAGTTACTGGTTTGCCCCGCTCGTAAGTCCGGACTTCTCACCGGAGATCACCACCGTGGTATTCCCCGATGGTTTTTGTTCAACCTTTGAAAACGTGCTCTCCATCCCCCCGATATCCCGGCCTATCTACCGGTAACTTTTTTTTTGCATTTTTCCCCGGACGCTTCGCGAACCCGCATTGCTGTAAATGAGATGAGGTACTCAGAGGACAACCTCTGCTGCAGCAACAATCCCTTTCCAGTACGTCGCGTCCTCTTCCGTGCAGTACCCGCCGGCCACGATTTGATCCGGGTCAAGATGGGTGCGGGCAAGGGCGATTGCCTGCGGGTCGGGATCAATGATGAAGAGTTTCTGGACCGTGTATTCATCGGTCAGGCTCATGAGGGTCCGCAGGTGGCTCTTGTGGATCGCAACCTGGTGCTGGCGTTCCAGCAGGAGGGCAAGGCTCTCCCGGTCCGGTGCGGGCTCGAAAAAGAAAACTTTCTGGTGTGCGAGGGCGATGAGTTCAGGGTCTGTTACCTGATCGCAGATCACCACGTGCCCGTCAACGCCAATGTCCCGCATGTCCCGGAGGATCGTGCGGTACGCCCCGCAGATCGCAGCATCCCACTCCATCTCGTCATCATAATATTCGTCCCGGATGCCGAGCGCGTGAGGGGCCGGCACCGCACACCATGCACCTTTCTTCCGCACAACGATTCCGGCTGCGTCTTCGATGATGGTGTGTGTCTCCGCGTGGAGTTCTCCGGTTGCTGACCGGTTTTCGATGCCTCCAAGGGACGCAAGAATACGCTCCGCATAGAATTTCCCGCCTGCACAGGGAGCCATGATGCCTGCTTCAATCTGCGGTGCAAGCGACCGGTCAAGGCGGTATGTCAGGATATCTGCACACTTTCCCTTGTGCTCTGCTATCCAAGCTGCAAGTGCGGCCACTTCCGGCACTCCCGGCTCCCCCCCGAATCCCCGCGTATTCAGCCTGAACCGTTTTGCCATCTACAGATATTATTACGCATAAGCATCTAAAACGTAATGATGAATCACACGCCGCTGCTCGTCACCTGCGGGCTGCCGTACACCAACGGCCCCTGCCATCTCGGACATTTGCGAACATACGTGCCTGCCGATGCGTATGTCCGCTACATGCGGCGTGCAGGCGAGGAGGTCCTCTTCGTCTGCGGATCGGACAATCACGGCACACCCATCGTGGTCTCGGCAGAGGAGAGTGGTACCACCCCCCGTGCCCTCTCGGAGCGCTACCATAAACACTTCGACGAGACCTTCAAACGCATGGGAGTCATGTTCGACCGGTTCGGCATGACCGACGACCCGACCAATCACCACCGGGCGCAGTCCATCGTAAAAGAGCTCGAGAAGAACGGCCACATCTACAAGCAGGTCGTCCACCAGGCCTACTGTACGAAGTGCAAACGGTTCCTTCCCGACAGGTACGTGGAAGGGGTCTGCCCCCACTGCGGGAAACCCGCACGGGGTGACGAATGCGATCAGGGTTGCGGCAAGCACTTAGAGCCCGGCGAGATCAAGGACCCGGTCTGCAAGGTCTGCGGCACGAAAGCAGAGTTCCGCGATCAGGAACATTACTTCTTCCGGCTCTCGGCGTTCAAAGACTTCCTCCTCCCGTATCTTGACACCGTGAAGGGTACGAGCAATGCCAGGAATTACGCGATAGGCTGGATTAAGGATGAGCTCCACGACTGGTGCATCACGCGGACCCTGGAATGGGGCGTGAAGTTCCCGGGCCGTGACGATCTCGTGGTCTATGTCTGGGTCGACGCACCCATCGGCTATATCTCCTTCACGGAGGAATGGGCCAAAGCTCACGGTAAAGACTGGAAGCGGTACTGGTGCGGGGAGAACCGGGTCACCCATTTCATTGGCGGCGATATCATCTACCACCACTCCATCTTCTGGCCGGCGCTTCTCAAGGGGGCCGGGTATGGCGTCCCGCACGCGGTTGTCGCCAGCGGGATGGTCAAGGTGGATGATCACAAGTTCTCAAAGTCCCGTGGTTACGTTGTCTGGACCAATGACGATTACCTTGACCGGGGTCTCCCTGCCGATTATCTCCGGTATTACCTCCTCGCCTATACAAGCCACACCAAGGAGCTGAACTTCTCGTGGCCGCTCTTTGCCGAGCGAATCAACAACGAGGTTGTCAACATCTTTGGCAACTTCGTATATCGCACGCTCTACTTTGCCCACAAAGAGTTTGCCGGTGTCCCGGCAGGACCGGTCGATCCGGCAATCATGGCCGAGATCGAAAAAAGCCTTGCAACGGTCGACGGGCTGATGCGGGATTACGAGTTCAAGGGGGCGGTGGACGCAATCATGGCCCTCGCCGCGTTCGGCAACACCTATATCCAGACCAGTGCACCGTGGAAGCTGGTCAAGACTGACCGTGCAGCCGCAGCGCAGGTGATCAAGAACTGCATCCAGATCACCAAGGCAGTCACCCTCCTGCTTGAGCCGGTGATGCCGGATGCCGCCCAGCGGTGCTGGAAGCAGCTTGGGTATTATGATGCTGTAGCAGACCACCCGGTCAGCGACGCAAACCATCCGGTGCCTGAGGCATGTATTGCAGCGCCCGTGCCGCTCTTTTCCAAGATGGATGAGGACAAGGTAAAAGAACTTGATGCCCTGCTCCAGAAACGGGTGGCAGAAGCCAACAAGAAATCGGAGAAGATCCCTGTGGTAACCTTTGAGGAATTCCAGAAACTGGACATTCGGACGGGAAAAGTCCTGTCCGCCGAGCCGGTACCGAAGTCGAACAAGCTCTTAAAACTGATGGTTGATATCGGGAGCGAGCAGCGCCAGATCGTTGCCGGCATGCAGCAGTTCTACAAACCCGATGACCTGGTGGGAAAAGATGTCGTGGTTGTGACCAATCTCGCACCCGCGAAGATCTTCGGTGTTGAGAGCAACGGGATGATCCTTGCGGCTGGCGACACCGCCTCGCTTCTCGTGCCACTCAAACCTGTTGAAACGGGTTCAAAGATCCGGTAAACTTCCCCGGAGCGGGATCTCTGTATACCCATTTTTTCTATGACCCTCCTTCGCAGCCTTCTTGAATGGGCCCTCATCCTTGTCCCGCTCATCGTCATCGGGTTCCTTGGCTATTATTTCCTCTTTGGTGCTGGTGTCCCGATGGAAGAACCATCCGGTCTTCCCGGTAATGGCGGATTCTTTCAGGTGCCGCTCGCCACGCCCCAGCAGTATTCTAAAAATGCCGGCGTCTGGCAATTTTCCCTCACCGCGAACTACGCCTACACTCTTGCCGGAAAAGTTGTCGAGAGGCATGAGTATCCTGCAACCATGCCGGACGGAGTAATCGCGCTCGATCTTGCGGTGGCAAACGGCGACCTTCTCGCGAATAATAACCTCCAATACTTCACCTTCACGATGGGCGACCGCACACTTGAGTACCGCTACGATGTCCCGACCTATACCGGCCTCACCGAGGAATACATAGACGAGCATATCAGCAACAACCACCTCGTCTTCCTCGACCCGGCACTGGAGACTGCGGTGAAAAGTGCAAAAGTCGGGGACTGCGTCATCATCAAGGGCAAACTGGTGGATATCCGGGGGGCGTCTCCAAAAACCCTGTACCTGGTGAACACCAGTACGGTGAGGAACGATGCGTATCCTGCCGGTTGCGAGATCATTCTGGTTGAGTCGTACCTGAATGTTGCCTGTTAGACCCTCAAAAATCCAGATATCAGTTTTCCGTGAAACGGGACCTCTCCAAAGAAATGCCAGATATCATTGAAAAAAACCCGGGCCGTGAAAATCAGAATGATGGCCGCAAAAAAAGCTACGAGCCGGCCAGGTGAGAAGCGGCCCGTATCATATACCCTGTGGTGTAGTGTGCGTGGGTTGCTGTTCCCTCCAATGCATGGCACTGTGGAACAAATCTTTATGATGATGAAACCGGGGATGCCCGGTCCCGGTGGCGCTGGACGATCGTTGTCGTACGCCAGTTCTCGCTTGTGGCGATCTCCCGGATCCATCCTCCTGCGGGCATGCGGTGCGGGCCAGCCCGGGTCATGGAATCGGGTTTGTCCCGGTCATGCGGTGCGGCATGAGCGGGGAGGTCTTTGTTGGTGTGCGTGTGGTCTGTGTTCATGGCATGTTCTCCGGTTCCGCTGTCAACAGGAGTTCTCCGCACGGTTGCGGCCCCCTGTCAGCAGCGTTCCTGGGGTTTTTCCGTAAAGTCCGGCGGGTGACCGTATCAGGAGGGTTTGCCGGGGAAAGCGTTCCGGCTCTATCCTCCTGCGGTCTTTCTCGCAGGTTTCTTGCGGGTGTCGAGTGTTGTTCCTCTCCCGGTTTTTGGGATTGAACACACTCTGATCAAGACTCTGCCACATCTGCACTTATATTCGTAAAATATGCCCGGTAGGATGGTTGCACTTCAGGGTTCAACGGTAGAACAGTGCCTCGTGTGTGAAACCCGAACTCAACCCTATCGGGATACTGCACGTTTTCACGTCTTCGTTCAGGATTTCTCCCTTTTGATGGCCGATAATCCAATTACTCCCAGATCTTCCGGCTCACACCGTATCCCTGCCCGCATTTCTCGTAGAAGTGCTGGTGCGACTCTTCCGCGGGCCAGAACTGCTGCGCGGGTAACACCCTGGTGAGGATGTGGCGACCGGTATACTCCGGCAATGCCGCGAACCGGTCGCGTGCTGCTATCGCTGCGATCCTCTGCGCGTCATCATGGTAAAATATTGCGGAGCGGTACTGCGGTCCGGCATAATCTCCCTGCCCGCCATCCTGCGCCGGGTCATGGATGGAGAAGAAGATGGAGATGAGCTCATCGTACGTGACAACCGCAGGATCGAAGACAATCCCCACGGCATGCATATGGCCGGTCGTCCCGCTCTCGACCTGTTCATACGTCGGACTTGTGACTGTTCCGCCCGTGTACCCCGCAATGGTTTCCACAACGCCATCGATGTGCCGGAATGCAGCCTCCACATCCCAGAAGCAGCCGGCAGCAAAGGTGGCTTTCTCGTAGTGGCAGCTGGTATCGTCCATATACTGCCGGGTTGGGTGCGGCAGGAAATGAAACGTGCGGGTTGAGAAAAAAAGCTCTGGAGAAACGAACATGAACCGATCCGGTTCACTCCCGACACATGAAAATTCCCAAAAAATTTCAAGTAAACGTCCTTGCCCGCATCCTTGTGCTCCTTATGGGGGCGGCGACAGACCTCGCCGCGGGAAATACCATGAGAATCTTCCCCAATTGGTATCATCCAGGAAGAAAAGTATCTGCAATTTCTGATGGTCCTGACATTTCAATCAGATGACGCAGATTTGCTGTTGAAAAAAATTTTACGTGCCCGCCTTCCACTGGGCGTATACGTGGTTGAGGACGGGTACAAATTCTTCGGTTGCCTTCTGGTTGCCGGCCGCAGTGGGGTGGTCGTCGTCCCATCCCGAAGCATAGGCAGCGGTATTGTGCGTCCCCATCATGCCGGATTCGACCGTGTGCCTGACAGCGCCGTTCTCCATCCGGTGGTGGTTCCCGCTCTCCTTCCCGGCATCGTTCGTGCTGCTGCTGCCGCCATTGCTGGTCAGGACATTGTAGAAGTCATAGACAACGACATTCTTTCCGGCATAACCCGTGAGGTAATCGTTCACCAGCCACGTGTTGAACGCACGGGCATTCGCTGCGTGGGTGCCGTCACTGAGCGGGGGAGCAGTAACGATGATGAAGAGCTTGTCGGGCCGGGTTTTGAAATATTCCAGCAGGTCGAGATAGATACTCTTTGCATTCGCGACGGTATGGTACTCGGACCATGCCCCATCTTCCCGCAGGGGGTTGTTGTCGATGGAAGGCACGGGATCATTTGCGTTCCCCTGCAGTGCCGAGTTCGGGAAGCAGGACTTGAACATGATGATCTCGTTCTCCCCCCCGGGACTCTCTGCAAACCGGGTGTAGGCCGAGTGTTGTCCGTCTTCCTTGTATACGCGGTCCATAATTGCTGCCGCCTGCGGACTCCGGAACCACGCCCACCACTGGCCGATGTCGGTCATGTCGCCAATCGGGTAACTCTCCGGGCCATAGCCGGGGCCCCAGCCATAGTTCGTGTCGCTGACAAAGTAGTTGTTCTGCATCAGCGCCCGCGCGAGGTTCCCGTTGTCGTCTGTCAGCCAGTTCTCCCCGCAGGAGTGGTGGATGAAGATGAGCCTCACCGGTTTATCGCCTGTCGGATCGAACGTAACGCTCCCTGCGGGGATGTCCACAGCACGTGTCTCTTCACACCCGGGATCCGGTACGGGTTCTTCACAGGGCTCCTCTGTGGCAGGCCCGGTGCAGAGCGCACAGCAGGAGAAGAGCACGAGGATCAGGACAATTCCCGCATGCATCATTCGGACGGTTCTTCCCATGCAGGAGTGCTATGGGGCAGCGGGAGCATCAAGGTTTCCAAAAAAAAAGAGTTTGAAGGAATCTTACTTTCCTGTCCACATGGCAAGCCACGGGGGCAGGACAAAGATGAACCGGAAGTCCTGGTCGGACCCGTAGTTGTTGCTGACGTAGAGCCGGGCAAAGTAGATGCCGGGGTCTGCGTAGAGGTGGGTCGGGTTCTCTTCAGTCGAGCTTGTGCCGTCACCGAAGTACCAGGTGCGGGAGGTCGGGTTATTGATTGACTGGTCGGCAAACTTGACCGTCATCGGGGGGGTGCCCCAGGTCTTGTCCGCAAAGATCACGGCGACCGGCTTCTTGCCGGCAGGGGTTGTTTCGCCTTTGACCGTGATGTAGTCGCTCTTGATCTCCATGTCGGTGCCTGCCGCATTGGTCACGACAAGCTTGACGGCGTATTTACCGGCATTTGCATAGGTGTAGGTCGGGTTCTTCTCGGTGGAGTCAATCACGCCATCGTTGTTGAAGTCCCAGTTCCACTCGGTGATACCGGTACCCTTGCTCTTGTCGGTGAACTTGACGGTCAGGGGTGCCTTGCCGGACTGCTTGTTGGCCTTGAAGTTCGCGGTGGGCTTCTCGAGCTGGTTCACCCTGATGAACTCAGCCTTCTCCATGGTGTCGGAGCCGCCCGCATTGGTGACGGTCAGGCTGACATTGTACTTGCCGGCATTTGCGTAGGTGTAGGTCGGGTTCTTGTCAGTTGAGTCAGTGACGCCGTCACCGTTGAAGTCCCATGCCCATGCAATGATGTTCTTGCCAACCGACTTGTCGGTGAACTTGACGGTCAGGGGTGCCTTGCCGCTGGTGGGCTTTGCAATGAACTCAGCCGTGGGCTTTGCGGGCGGGACTGCCGAGACCGTGATGTAATCGGTCTTTGTCTCGGTGACCGTGCCGCCGCTGCCCTTGACTGCGAGGCTCACGGTATAGTTCCCGGGCGTCGCGAAGGTGTGACTGGGGTTCTGTTCAGTGGAATCAACGATGTTGTCGCCGTTGAAGTCCCAGCTCCAGCTGATGAGGCCGATGCCGGTGCTCTCATCCGTGAACTGGACGGCGAGCGGGGCATAGCCTGCGGTCAGGTTTGCGGCAAACGCAACGACCGGTGCGGGGACCGGCTTTGCGACAATGAAGTCTGCTTTCACCGATTCGCTGCTGCCACCGGCGTTTGCAACGGTGAGGTTCACCGTGTAGTTGTCGGGCGCTGCATACGTGTGGCTCGGGTTCTGTTCGGTTGAGTCAACGATACCATCGTTCTCGAAATCCCATGCCCAGGTGTCGACCATGCCGGTCGAGTGGTCCTGGAACTCAACAAGGAGCGGGACAAAGCCGCTGGTCTGGTTTGCGGTAAAGTCGGCTACCGGGGGAGCCATGGTTACCGTGATGTACTGCTCGCGGGCCATCATGTCGGAGCCGCCGGCATTGGTGACGGTCAGGCTGATATTGTACACACCCGGAATGGTATACACGTGTTCGGGATTCTGTTCCGAGCTGTCAACAACGCCATCGTTCTCGAAGTCCCATGACCATGCGGTGATGGCTTCACCAACGGACTCGTCCGTGAAGAGGACGGTAAGCGGAGCCGTGCCTGCGGTTGCATTGGCGACAAAGCCGGCAACCGGTGCTGCGACCGTGACGGCGATATAGTCAGTTTTAACTTCGCTTGCTGCACCTGCCGTGTTGGCTACAGTGAGGTTCACCGTGTAGGTGCCGGATGCGGTGTAGGTGTGGGCCGGGCTCATATCGGTGCTGTCAATCACGCCATCGTTCTCGAAGTCCCAGGCATACGTTGCTGCATTTGCCGAGGCGTCGGTGAACTGGACGGCAAGCGGCGCGGTGCCCGAGAGGGGCTCGGCGCTGAACTGCGGTACCGGTGCAGGTTCGCTGACCGTGATATACGAGGCTTCGGTCTTCGTATCAGAGCCGGCCGCGTTTGTTACTGTCAGGCTGACCGTGTAGGTCCCCGGTGCGGTGAAGATGTGCATTGGGCTCTGCTCGACATTGTCGATGGATCCATCGTTTTCAAAGTCCCATGCCCAGCTGTCAATGGTGCCATTTGAGGCATCGGTAAACTGGACGGTCAGGGGCGCTGTGCCCGAGAGCGGGTCCGCGACAAAGCCGGCGACCGGCTTTGCGAGCGGTTCGGTGACGGTGATGAGCGCGTTCTGAGTTTCCGTATCAGATCCGCCAGGCCCGGTCACGGTGAGGTTGACCGTGTAGGTTCCTGCGGTTGTGTAGACAAACGCGGGGTTCTGTATGGTGGAATCAACGGTTCCATCGTTCTCGAAATCCCAGGCATACGCGGTGATGCTGCCGGCAGACTCGTCCGTGAACTGGACGGTGAGCGGTGCGTCACCATTGGTCGGGACTGCGGAGAAACCGGCAACCGGTGCCGGGGCGGTCACGGTGATGTAGTTGGGCTTGATCTCGTAGTCAAGGCCGCCCGGGCCGGTGACGGCCATGTTGACGGTGTACACGCCCGGTTCGGTGAAGGTGTAGGTCGGGTTCTGTTCAATGCTGTCGGGCTGGAGATCGTTGTTGAAGTCCCAGTAGATAGCAGCGTACTCGCCCGAGGACTCGTCCGTGAACTGGACGGTGAGGGGTGCAACACCCGAAGTGGGGCTGGCCGAGAACCCGGCAACCGGCGGCTGGACGATGGTCGGCGTCGGGGCTGCGGTCACGGTGATGTAGTCGGTCTTTGTCTCCTCATCGGATCCGCCAGTACCGGTAACGGTCAGCTGGACGCTGTAGGTGCCGGGGAGCGCATAGGTGTAGGTCGGGTTCTGTTCGGTTGAATCGATGGTGCCATCGTTGTTGAAGTCCCAGGAGTACCCGGAGACGTCACCTGCCGATGCATCGGTGAACGCAACGGTGAGGGGTGCCTCTCCATAGGTTGTGTCTGCGGTAAAGTCAGCAACCGGTGCCGTGGTTCCGGTCGTTACGGTGATGTAGTCCTCTTTGAAGACATTGTCAAAGCCGCCGTCACCGGAGACGGTAAGCTTGACCGAGTAGGATCCTGCATCGGTATAGGTGTGGGTGCAGTCCTTTGTCATGCAGTCAACGGTGCCGTCATTGTCCACGTCCCAGAGCCACGAAGTGATCTGGCCGACAGATTCATCGGTGAACTGGACGGTCAGGGGGGCATCACCCGAGATCGGATCTGCGGAGAATGCGCCGACCGGTGCCGGAACGGTGCTGCCCGGGAAGGTGAGCTGGATAACGTTCCCTGCTACTTTCTCGCCGTCATCATAGACTGCGGTGATACTGAAGTAGTAGGTCTCGCCGGCAACAATGGAGCCGCCGAAGTCGCCGCCATTATATCCGTCGCCCTCGCTGATGGTGACGGTTGTGGTGGTGCGGTCGGTGAACCAGTGCATGTACCCGTCAGCCGGGTAGGCCGGGTTCGGGTTGTCCTTCGAGATGACAACCTTGTAGCCGCTGAGATCAGCGTCATCGATCTGCTCCCAGTTCATGACCACGGTGCTGCCGGCAATTCCGGCAGTGACGACCGGAACCGTGTGATCCGGTACCTGAGTGGTGGTCGGGGTTGGGGTTACAACATCGGATGCGGTGATATAATCTGCCGTGATCTCACTGTCGCTGCCACCGGTGCCGGTGACCGTAAGAGAGACCGTGTACGTGCCTGCTGTACCGTAGGTGAAGGTGGGGTTCTGTTCGGTGCTGTCGGTGGTTCCATCATTGTCAAAATCCCATGCCCATTCGCTGATCCCGTCACCGGTCGAGAGATCGGTGAACTGGACCGTGAGCGGGACGTCGCCGCTTACCGGGCTGGCCGAGAAGCCGGCAACCAGCGCGGGGATCTGGGTGGTTGTGGGGGTTGGTGTTACGGTGCCTTCAACGGTGAATGAGCCGTCCGCGATAGCGGGGCTCATGATACCGCCGTCGTCATCGTCCATCTGATTTAAGGTGATGGTGATTGGGGTTGTTCCGGCCTCATCGGCGCGGAGGGTAAGGGTTGCAAGGGTGATATCGTTGGCATTGTCTGCAACGGTATTCATGAGGTCTGCAGCTTTTATGGTAACAGAATCTGCCGGAAGGGTTCCTTTGTTGTTCAGGGTGGCCCATGCGGGGAACGAGACATCGGTGATCTCTCCCACGGCAGGATTGGTCAGGGTAACGGTCAGTGAATAACCGGATAAGCCGTCAGGCGCTTCGTCAAGGACGATAGCATAGTCGACCGTCTCTCCGGCTCCTGATGCCGTCACGTCCTGCCCGTTCAGCTGGAAAGCTGAAACCGGCAGGACCAGTGCGGCAAGGAGTACAAGCGTCACGAGAAGGGCAACAAAGCCATTCATCGATCCGCTGCGGTTCTGTGTTGTATTCATGTCTATAACTCCTCGAATAGTTTTGTGATGTCGGCAAAGTCGATACGGCCGTTCCCGTTGAAATCAAAGTTCGGGAGCGGTTCGTTTTCTGTAATCCATTCCATATGGGTAAAGAACAGCGTGACGTCGGCAAAATCCGCCCTGCCGTTCCCGTTCAGGTCCTCAAAGAGGCCATCATCACCGGGATCGGTTGGTACGGAACTCATTCCGGGCAGCGGCAGGACCTGCGGCTGAAGAGAAAACTTCTGGACGCGGTTGTGCTGGCCGTCGCCGACATAGATGTTGCCGGAGGCGTCGACTGCGATGCCGGTCGGGGCATCGAACTGGCCATTGGCGGAGCCGAGACCTCCCCATTCCGTGATGAAGGTGCCGTCAGCTGCGAACTTCTGGACCCGGTGGTTCATTGTGTCGGTGACAAAGACGTTGTCCTCATCATCGATCGCGATCCCGCCGGGATAGTTGAACTGTCCGCTGCCAGACCCGCCGGATCCCCAGGTGCTGAGGAAGGTGCCGTCAGAGGCAAACTTCTGGACCCGGTGGTTCCACGTGTCGACAACGTAGACATTCCCGGCTGAGTCAAGGGCAATGCCGGCCGGGAACGAGAACTGACCTGTGCCCGTCCCCTGCGAACCCCATCGGGTGAGGAAGGAACCGGCCGCGTCGAACTTCTGGACCCGGTGGTTGCTGTTGTCAACAACATAGATGGTGCCGTCAGCAGCGGTTACGATGCCCCACGGATAGTAGAGCGAACCGTTGCCGGTTCCGGCCGAAGCGAACTTCGCCAGGTACGCGCCGTCAGGTGCGAATTTCTGGACCCGGTGGTTGTTGTTGTCCGTGACAAGGACATTGCCACTGCTGTCAAGGGCAATGCCAAAGGGCATGAAGAACTGGCCGTTGCCCGTGCCCCCGGATCCCCATTTTGTGACAAAGATCCCGTCGGGGGTAAACTTCTGGACCCGGTTGTTCTCGCCATCGGCAACATAGATCGAGCCGGCGGCATCGATGGCGATCCCGACCGGCATCCGGAACTGGCCGTCGCCGGTCCCGGTCGATCCCCATTGGGTGACATACCCGTAGGTCTCCGCTGCCTGCACGCCCGGGATAAGGATGAGCAGGAGGAGGACGGGGATGAGCCGGACAATTGAGTGGTGGTGTTCCATAGCGTTCAGATCTCCGTAAAGAGCGCCGAAATGTCGGCAAAGTCGATGCGATCGTTGCCGTTGAAGTCAAAGAGTGCAACCGGCTCGTTTGCCGCAACCCACTCCATCTGGTCGAAGAAGAGGGTCACGTCGGCAAAATCGGTACGGCCGTTCCCGTTGAGGTCTTCATACAATCCGTCGTTGTCCGGATCGGTCGGCGGGCTGGTCATGCCCGGCAGGGTGACCGGCTGCTGCACGGTCTTCTCGGGCCCGAGCCGGATGATAGAGAAGCCGGGGTTGGGTTCATCTGCCTGGATGCGGGTGCCGCTGATGACAAAACCGCCATCGGCAGTCCTCTCAATCGAGGCAACGGTCGAGTCAGGATACTGGGGAACGTACACGTTCTCCCACACGGTGCTGCCCGTACTGTCGACTTTGACAACGAGCGCTCCAGCGGAAGAACCAGCGACCATGAAGCCGGCGTCATCGGTCTCCACCACGCCACGGGCATCCGCGGACGGGCGGGACGAAGCCGGGGTTGATTCCCAGAGGAGGTTGCCGCTGCTGTCGGTCCGTACAAGGTAGATCATGCGGTGGCCGGATGCATCGACCGTGTACCCGGCAGCAATGAAGCCGCCGTCCGAGGTCTGCCGGACATCGTAAGCCCCGTTCTCCGGGTTGCTGCCAAACTCCTGCTGCCATGCGATGCTGTTGTCGGGATTGAGCCGGACAAGGAGCAGTTTTGCTGCCGTGCCGCCCGCGGGGGTGCTTGTTCCTGCAAGGATGAAGCCGCCGTCCGAATTCTGCCGGATGCTCTCCGCGGACTTTGGAACTGTGCCGTCATAGGCGCCGGAGCCGGTGGTGGTTCCGCTGCCGTCCATACGGATCAGCCAGGCATCGCTGGTGGTTTCGTTCGGATGGTATGACCCTGTTATTCCTGCAAGGGCAAACGATCCGTCGTTTGTTGTGGTAACCGCGTTGAACTGGTCGGCATACCGGCTGTCTGCCCCGGGCCAGCTGCGCTGCCAGTAGGCACCGGGCGTGCCATCGTACCCGTCGGCTGCGGTGTGGAGGAGCCAGCCGTCGGTCTGTGGCGGGTTGAACGCCCGCGAGCCTCCGACAAAGACATAGCCGTCCGTATCGGCAACTGCATCAGTGAACGTGTCAAAGGTGCCGTCGGTTCCATAAAGCCATGCCCATTTCCACGTGGTGTTCCCGTTGACCGGCTCTTCAAGGACGATTGCTGCGCCCTGCGCCGATTCTTCGGTGCCGCCCTCGCGGGACTCGCCCGCGATCAGGTAACCCCCGTCAACGGCCGGGATAGCGGTCTTCCCATAGAAGTCTCCGTCCCAGAAGACAGCAAACTTCCAGAGCAGATCGGGCGCTGTCGTGGATGCGGAGTCGCCTGCTGCTGCAAGGCGCATGGGGCTTGTGGGTGTGTCGTCTCCAAAAACCCTGATACTGGCAGGTTCGATGGACGATCCGGCAGGGTCGGCTTCCGCAGAAACCGGTATGCATGCGAGCGCCAGCAGGACGCATGCTCCAAGAAAGATGGAGAACGCACGCGATCCGTTCGACTGCTGTGCATACTGCATAGCAATCAGAGCTCCGTAAAGAGCGCCGAAATGTCGGCAAAGTCAATGCGACCGTTGCCGTTGAAGTCAAAGAGTGCAACCGGCTCGTTTGCCGCAACCCATTCCATCTGTTCAAAGAAGAGGGTGACGTCGGCAAAATCCGCGCGGCCGTTGGCGTTGAGATCCTCAAAGAGCCCGTCATTGTCAGGATCGGTGGGGATGCCACTCTGGCCCGGCAGGGTGACCGGCTCTTCGACAACCGGGTTTCCATCCCAGCCGGCGATGCGGGCGAACATGTGCCACGCCGCATAGGCTTTCTGGTTTGCGTTCAGGGGCTGGCTGTGGGCCGAACTGCAGCTGTACCATTCGCCGGGGTGTGCGTTCTGCCACGCGGTTGCCCAGTTCGTGTCCCGGCTGCCGTTGCCATCCGAGTCGTAGTCGCAGTTGTCGTTGGCGAGCAGGGCCATATAATTGACAAGGCCGTCAGGATCGTAGCTCTCGATATCGGCAAAGTCAAAGAGGACCTTGTTGTTGGCCCGTGCATAGGCGCGGATCTGCTCGTTTCTCTGGTTCAGGTTGCCGTCCGCTCCCGAACCGGTCAGGTGGCCGGTCATGTACACGAACGTAACGCTGGGGTACTCGCTCTCGAGCTGGTTCATCAGGCTCAGGTACAGGTCGATGTTGGCCGCTGTTGTGTCGGCCTGCCCGCACCATGACCACATGATGACATTGACATCCGGGTTCGCGTTCAGGTACGTGCGGGTGCGGTCTGCCCACGAGGTCCGGTCGGGGTTGCCGAGATCGCCGGACATTGCATAGTCGTGGAGGTCAAGGGCACCGCCCGTGCCGCCATTGTTCCACCGGTAGGTCTCGCCCCCGTAGGGCGCACCGGCAAACGATACGAGGCCGGTCATGCCGGTCGTGATCTGGCTGCCATGCGAGGTATGCCCGTAAGCTATATGGAGCGTCGATTTGGCATGATCTATCGCGCTTAAGGGAACCTCGTTGAGGTGGGTGCTGGTGTGGTCGATGATGATCGGCCCGCTCTGGGGCGCCGCAGCTGCCGGTAGACATACCATGCAGAGGGCGACAGCCAGCACCAGGAAGAGAAAAAATCTGGTTTTGTGCAATCGGTTCAAACATATTCCTCCGTTGTTATTCGTTGATTCAGCAGAGGAGAGGGAAAGGGGATAGCGAAAAAGGCGGCGGGAGTGTGCGGGAGATCCCCCGGAAGCGGGGAATCTTTTGTGCCTTTTTCGGTATCGTATGTGCTCCTCGTGCAATTGACTGCGGCCGGGTGTCAGGTAGCACAGTCAACAGAACAAAATCAAGAGGAACTGACTTAAATTCGTAAATCCGCACCAGTTTGAACGTGGATATCTGCGGTTAGGCTGTTTAACCGGGAAAAAGTGACGGCTTTATTAACCGGATTGGATTTTTTTCTGCAGATAATTGGCTGCAACGGATGAGGAGCGGTTTTTTTGCATGGGTGGTTTGAAATGCGTGTGGGTATTGGAGTGCGATGCACGGGGGGAATCGGGCCATCTGAAACCAGCAGGGTTTCGCCGCCCCTGTTCAAATCCCAATCATTAACTCTCCACCCGCCAACCTCCATTCCGGGTACCCATGCGGAAAACATCAGACCTTGTCAGCGAGATGCTGACCGAAGCAAAAGACGCCTGGCTCATCGCAATCGTGGTCGGTTTTGAGACAGAACCGAAATTTGTCTTCAGCTCGCAGAACCATGCAATCGAGCGACTCAACCAGCACGTGACGAATGGCGGGGCGCCGCTCGGGCTGTTACGGTTCGACAAGGAGAACGGCACCATCCAGGGTTCATACCGCCCGTTTTTGGAATATGAAAACGAGGAATGGGTGAACCACTATCTTGCCGGTCTTCTGGACCATGCCGGTGATATCGTTGCGCTGAGCCGGGAGATGCCAGACTTTCCTAAAGCGTACTGATCCCAATCGCCACCTTTTTTTACCCACCCCCGCATTCCGATTATTACCCGCTGTATTTCCTGGAAAAGAGATTTCCAAAAATGATTAAGGATGTTTCATGCACAGGTGAGAATCATTTCAGGTTGAATAGTATTAGTTCCTCTACCAAATACTTCCGGAACAGCCTCCGGGTTTGGCATGGTTTTTCCTTTTTCCGGATCCCCGGGTTTACCGGATTACCCGGTACCCCGAGCGGGTAAAAATCTCCTCCGCATTTTTCTCCCACACGTCCTCATCCTGAATATCAGTCAGCCGGCATCCGGTCTGCCAGACTGCGTGGAGGCGGGGGTCAGTTGTCGTGAAATGACGGCTCCCTTCTCTCACTCGCCCCACATGGTGGCCCGCAGGATCGAGGACCAGGATCCTGAAACAAGAGTATTGCCGGCAGAGTTCGGGCCGGGACTGGTGGACCGTGCAGATGAACCTGCCCGGAGCCCGCTCGCGTAAGAACGGGCATGCCAGCGAGGTTTTGGGGCTGGTGGCAAAAAAGAGATCCTGCTTGTCGGGGTCGAGGGTCACAACCCGCTCCTCCAGCGTTGCCGAGTACCCGATCCTGAACGTGGTGGTGCCGGTCTGTTCGAGGATACTGATGATCTCCCCCATGGTGCTGCAGCAGTCCCCGCACATCTGGCATACAAACGCCATCTTCCCCCTCCGTTGTCTCAACAGGTTTTCTCTGTGATGAACCATAAACCTGCATCCCCCTTTGGCCGGATACAATGAACCTCTCCGCAGGTAATGAGGGCATCAACGGTTCATGTGCGTTTCACCAAAGCAGTCTCTCCGGTCTCCAGCCGGTTTGGATCTGCACGATACAAAGGTCTATTATCCTGCCATCCTGAGTATTCGTCAGGGACCAGATATGAAGAACAAGGCGGAGGATCCTGGCATGAAGCATATTCCTGTATTCAGGGTGGATACGGGGGCGGTAGAAGATGTTCCCCTCATCCAGTTCACAGAAGAAGAATGGCGGGCACGGCTCACGCCCGAACAGTACGATGTTGCACGGAAGAGAGGAACCGAATATGCGTTCACCGGGAAATATCATGCCTCAAAAGAGGCCGGCATTTACCGCTGTGCCTGTTGCGGGACGGATCTCTTCAGTTCAGACGCAAAGTTTGACTCCGGTACCGGCTGGCCCAGTTTCTCGGCACCGGTATCGCCCCTGAACATTCGAACGCAGGATGACATGAGCGGAGGCATGATCCGGACTGAAGTGCTCTGCGCCCGGTGCGGGGCGCACCTTGGTCATGTCTTCGATGACGGCCCCGCTCCTGCCGGCAAACGCTACTGTATGAATTCGGCAGCCCTGGATCTCAGAAAGACCGGCTGACTTTCACATCGCAAAAAATCTTTCAGGACTCCCCACCATGCGCATCGGCTACCCCTGCCTCAACCGCTCGATCGGCTGCACCCCATCAAAGACCTTCCGGCTGGCATCCTATACCGAAGAGCGTCTTGAACAAACAATTGCAGCAAATCTTGCCTGCTTACAGAAGATCCTTGAATATAATGTGGAGCACGGGCTCCTCTTTCTCCGGATAACCTCTGACCTTGTACCGTTTGCCTCCCATGAGATCTGCACGTACTCCTGGCAGGAACAGTTTGCCGATATCTTCCAGGGTCTGGGGGATTATTGCAAAAAACACGGCTTCCGGATCTCGATGCACCCGGACCAGTTTGTCCTTCTCAACGCGCCGGACGCGGGTGTGCTTGAGCGGAGTATCCGTGAACTGGCCTACCAGTCAGCGGTCCTCGACCTGATGGGGCTTGACCGGACAGCAAAAATTCAGATCCATGTCGGAGGGGTGTATGGCGACAAGGCTGCAAGCATGGACCGGTTCGTGGAGAACTACTCGCAGCTGGACAAAACGATACGGGCGCGACTCGTCATCGAGAACGACGAACGGCTCTACGCTGTTGCCGACTGCCGGAAGATACATGATCGAACGGGCATCCCGGTCATCCTTGATACCTTTCACCATTCCCTGAACAACCAGGGGGAACCGGTTCAGACTGCTCTCTCAATCCTGGCAGAGACCTGGACATCGCAGGAAGGCCTGCCGATGGTGGATTACAGTTCCCAGCAGGAAGGCAAACGCCCGGGGGCACATGCGGAGCATATTGTATCGGAGGATTTCAGCCGGTTTCTTGGCGATTCAAAGCCCTGTGATTTCGATCTCATGCTCGAGATCAAGGACAAGGAGAAAAGTGCTAATCTTGCGCTCGCCCTTGCAGCAGAAGATTTTCGGCTCGTGACCCGCAGTGCATAAACCGGCGGGTTTTTATCCCTCTCCACATTCAATAAATGCAGGACAATGGATATCCTTATCACTTCCCTTATCGGCATCGCGCTTGCCATGGACTGTTTTGCAGTATCGCTTGCTCTCGGGACGCGAACGAAAGCCCGGCTTCTCCCCGCTGCCCTTATTGTTGCAACCTCTTTTGGCGCTTTTCAGGCCGGGATGGCCATTATCGGGTGGATTGCCGGCAACGGGGTGACAGGATTTATTTCAGCCTACGGCCCTCCGTTTGCGTTCATTCTGCTTGCTCTCGTTGGCGGGAAGATGCTCTGGGAAGGATTGAAGGGGGAAGATGATGATTCTGTTCCGGATGGTATCCGTTTCCTGCCGATCATTGTCCTCTCATTTGCAACCAGCATCGATGCGCTTGCCGTTGGGGCAAGTTTTGGGCTCATCCAGGCAGAAATTTTTGCACCAGCCGCAATTATCGGGCTCATCAGTTTCGTGTTCGCGTTTTTTGGAATTCTCCTGGGAAAACGCCTGCTCGACACCCTTGGACACAGGACCGGGATCCTTGGCGGGATCATTCTCATCCTGATCGGACTTAATATCCTTGCCGGTCACCCGTTCGGGTAAGAAAGAGAAAGAGATACCCGGTACGTGGGGATATCGTCACGTTTATCCCCTGAAAAAAATCAGTTCCCCTTATGCAACGATATCTGGTTTACCTGGCTGGCACTCTTACGATTCTCATGGTCCTCGCGTGCGGGTGCACCTCGTCATCTGCAAGTGCAGAACCGGCTCCGGCACCGGTTGCCGTTGTCCCGGCAGGCACGGTACCGGTCGCAGGTGCTGCCAGTGGTGCACATTCCCTGACGCTGAAGGTCGGAGACCTTACCTCCGGGTCGCAACTTCCCGATATCTACACCTGCAAAGGAGCCAGCGAATCGCCCGGTATTGCATGGGATGGTATCCCGGAAGGTACGAAAAGTCTTGTCCTGATCCTTGATGATCCCGATGCCCCCGCCGGGACGTTCACCCACTGGATCCTTTACAATATTCCCCCAACAAAGGGCAGCCTTGCACCTGCCCAGACCAATGCCAAGGTGCTTGCAAACGGGGCCCAGCAGGGCGATACGAGCGCCGGGTTTCGGGGGTATTACCCGGTCTGCCCGCCCATCGGGTCCACCCACCGCTACGTCTTCTCACTCTATGCCGTGGATAGGGAGATCGCGCAGCCAACTGCCAACCGGGAATCCATAGATTGGGCGCTTGACGGTCATACGATCGCAAAAACCGAGCTGGTGACAACCTTCACCCGATGATCGGCCGGGATCTTTTCGCGAGGCAACCGGAAGATTACAATCCATAATCCCATTTATCTCTCCCGCGTCGTCTCTTCCCATGATGAGATTGTTCACGTTCCAATTCCTGCCGGCTGCACTGCTGCCGGTCCTCATCCTGGTGGTCGTTAAACGAATGACAGCTCTCATTCTTTTGCATATCCGTCGCCGTCGGACCGGCTCCTGCCGGCGGCCTGCAATAATTTATCATCTTCATGGTTCATCATTACTGCAGGTACCGGAACACTGGCTTTTTGGGAGGAACAAGGATGATATCGCTCCGGTTTTACCGGATATATGACATAGGGCGGGAGATCGATCTCGACTGGCTCGAGAAAGCGCTTGCCCAGAACTATTTTACCGCACGGACGAGTTTTGTCAGGGTCAAGCCCAAATCTATCATGCTCGAGGATCCCCCGCTGATGATCCAGATGAACCCTATCCGGGTTGAGCGGGACGGTCGGCAGTTCGAGTTCTCAGTACAGGCCCGGGTCTTCGATATCGGGGCCATAAGTTTCTGTTTTGTGTACGAGAACAGGAACGCGGATCTTCCGGAACTTGAGGAGATCGCATTTCTTTTCGCCGGTCAGGAAGGGCTGTCTGATTTCTATGTTCAGTATCTCAAAACCTTAGCCGAGATTGTCCGGCCGCACATCAAAAATTTTGCCATCAACCCGGACTTTTATGAGGATTATTCGATTTATGTTGCCGACCGCCGGAACGATGATGTGGATCCGGTCCCCTTACTGATTGGGGAGAAGGTCAATATCTCGCCCCAGATGCGCGAAGAGATCATCAAGAATTCCCTCAGTTATACCACCGACGATCTCACCATCCTCTCGTGGGACTCAGCCCTCATCTGCAATCCTGAAAGCCCGACCGATCTCATAGACCTGATCGAGTTTGCCAATGTGCAGGTTCTGGAACTCAGAAATTATGATGAGGAACTGACCCGGGAGATGGAGAAGATGTACGATGAGATCGAGCGTGCTGACCGTCTCTCCTCCTTCAGCAGGGGCCGGCAGTACCATGCAATCATGGCACGGCTCATGGAGACCTCGGCAGGCATCTCCGAGACCATCGAGAAGGTCGACAACCTGATCAAGGTCACCGAGGATATCTATTATGCCCGGGTCTATGCCACGGCATTAATCGTGCTCCGGAGCCGGCAGTGGAGCGAGAGCGTGAGCAGGAAGATCGAGGTGATCCAGGGGAACTATTCAATGCTCTCGGATGAAGTGCGCATCCAGCATTCCAATTTCCTTGAGTGGATCATCATTGTTTTGATCGCCATGGAGTTCATCTTCGCCATCTGGGGAGCATTTGGCGGATACTAGGTTCGTTCCAGGTCCTCCCGGCACCTCCCGCCCGGTCAGGAATTTCTCCCCCCCCCACTTCATACAACCGCTCTGGTGAAGCCATTGAACTTTGACTATCCCCCCATAGAACCGCTGCCATCTGTCCAATTTATCCCCTGTATAGATCCTGTTTCTGTAAAGAGATCCCCCTTTTACGATGCGGTCGGCAGCCGTTGTCCAGGCCGTGATCCAACGGGGGATGACAGGAATGGGAACCGCATGGCTGAAGTTATTGTATATTCTCAAAAAGAACACCCGCAATGCGAAGAACTCAAGGGAGTCCTCCGCGAGCAGGGTGTTTCGTACCGTGAGATAAATATCCACAACCCGGAAGCGGTCATTGCCCTCAAAGAACAGGGCTGTACTGCTCTTGAACCCCCGGTTATCAGCGTACGGAGCGGGAACCGTATCCAGAATGTCCTGACCAATGACGATCTTTTCTGGGACGGCACACTTATCCGCGAGGCGGTTCTTGATCTTGCGGGCAAGACCTCGTCTGTCATTACCTGATGGTTCTCTTTTTTTCCGTGTTGTGGAACCCGCCTGCCGCCTGTTCTGTGATGGGCAAATCCCGGCAGGCATTCACTTTCTCCCTGCACGCTCTCGTGTTTAAATGAGCTGTGGCTGAACTGTCCTTACAAGGACATGATCGGCAAGAGTGCATATCTCCGAAAACTCACGGCATCCTCGATGCCCATGCAGTCCGTGACCATGGAGAAGGAGCTTGACGGCAGCTCGCCCCCATCGGTCTTTATCGGGAGCTGGAACTACCCAAAAGTGTATGCCGGGCCGCTTGTCACACCCCTGCACGGCGATACCGCGATCATGGACACCCCCGAGAGCTGGATCTCCGGAAACAAGACGCAGGAGGAGATCATCGGGTACCGCCTTGGCCTGGTCCGGGGCAAGCGGATGGTCGATGCCGCCGATCTCGGCACACGGTTTGTTGAGCAGCTCCAGGAGATCTCCCTCTCTGCCACTTCGGTCGAGAGCGAGGTGGGGTTTTGCACTGCTCCGTCCGGCACCACGTTCTCCGAAGAACACACGCCGTTTGGCCCCAGTGCAGAGATCGAGCGGTTCGAGACCACGGGGGGACGATGGCACCGGAACCTCGAGTCGGTCTTCTACGATACCGATCTCCCTGCCGCCGATGCGGTGATGGACCTGCACAAACAGGGCGTCCCGTTCTCGAACATCCAGAAAGCCTTCTCCGTGGGAACGATGGGCCGGAGCAAAGGCCGGCATCTTGTTCCAACCCGCTGGTCGATCACCGCCTGTGACTCAACGATCGCGGACCGGCTCCTCACCGAAGTGAAGAAGAATTCCGTCATCGACACCTGGCGGGTGCACGAGTTTTCAAGCCTCCACAATAACTATGCCGTCCTCCTGATGCCGACCGGCTGGCAGTATGAATGGTCAGAGGCGTTCCTCCGCGTACTCGGAAACGAGGAACTCGTCTTCTCGGATCACGAAGGCCGGAAGAAAAAGACGGAATATTCCCCGCTTGGCGGCTGCTATTATTCCTGCAAGATGGCGGTGCTGGAAGCGCTGGCCCGCCAGGGGGAGCAGGCAGGGGCGATCATCCTCCGGGAGGCCCACAAGGGGTACGTCCCGATGGGGGTGTTCAATGTCCGGGAAAATGTGCGGAACGCCATGAACCAGCCGGCAACGGAGTTTGAGGACATCCAAGCTGCCCTGGCCCATATCGGGAGCACGTTCACCCTCCCCGTCACACGGTTCATTGAAGAAGGCGAGCTTCTCCGGACCATGATCCGGCAGCGGCAGTGCACGCTCTCGGATTTTTCCACGCAGGGGGTGATGGGATGATGTCTGCCGCGTGTCTCCCCCCTGGAACCGGGGTGCTTACCGTCGCGGAGGATAAAACTCCTGGTCCGATCATCCTTCACGTGGACATGGACAGTTTTTATGCCTCCGTTGAGGTGCAGAGGCATCCTGACCTCCGGGGAAAACCCGTTGTTGTCGGCGCTGACCCCAACGGCGGACGGGGCCGGGGGGTTGCCTGTACCTGTTCTTACGAGGCCCGGGCGTTTGGTATCCGGTCTGCGATGCCGGTCTCGCAGGCTTATACTCTCTGCCCGCATGCCGTCTTTCTCCCCCCGGATTTTGAATACTATGGCCAGATCTCCGCAAGTATCATGGACTTCTTCCGGTCTTTCGGGTTCCGGCTCCGGCAGGTGAGCATCGATGAGGCCTATCTTGACTGCACCGCCCTGGGCTCGTTTGAGGCCGCGGAGGTGCTGGCCCGGCAAATACAGGAACAGGTCCGGGACCGGTTCGGTCTGGGCTGTTCGATCGGGATTGCCCCGGGAAAGACCGTGGCAAAGATCGCCTCCGACTACCACAAGCCCGGTGGGCTGACCGTGGTGGAACCCGGAACCGTCCGGGCCTTCCTCGCACCCCTTCCGGTGAAGAAGATCCCGGGAATCGGGAAGAAAGCCGAAGCCCGGCTCCTTGAACTGGGTATCCGGACCGCCGGCGAGCTTGCTGCAACCGATATCCAGGTGCTGCTTGGCCGGTTCGGGCGGGGAGCAGTCTCTCTCCATGCCCTGGCACAAGGGCTGGATACCGCCGGACTTGAGGAGTATGACGGGATCAAATCCCTGTCCCGCGAGATCACTTTTGCCATAGATACCAACGATACAACACTCCTCGCGTCCAGTCTCGATGCCCTCGCAAAGGCCGTCCACAAAACCCTCAGCGATGAACACCTCCGCTGCCGGACGGTCACGGTCAAGATCCGGTACCAGGGATTCGAGACCCGCACCCGGTCCCGCACCCTCTCCCGCTCTACGGGTGATGCCGGACCGGTAGGTGCCAGTTCGCGCACACTCTTCAGGGAGATGTATGACGGGCGGAAGGTCCGGCTCATCGGCATCCGGCTCTCTTCCATCGAGAGGCCGGACCGGTGCCAGATGACCCTCGGAGTCTGACAAAAAGGCCAAAAAAACCGCAGGTGTCCGGTGCAACGCTGAAAGTTGATAACATATGAAGCCGGATATTTCAAAGCGAGAGGCAATTTCGCAGGACGCGGCCATCGGTGGCCGGTCGGAATATTCCAAAAGGTGCAAACAGGCATGCAGCGGCTACGGTATAAAAAAATTGATGCGTTTGTGTATGGCCGTTCAGGAGGGAACCCTGCGGGGTGTATCTACCTGGACACTCCGGAGATGCTCTCACCGGACCAGATGCAGCAGATCGCCCGCGAGATGGCAGGGTGTGTCAGCGAAGTGGTATTCATCAGCCGGGAGGATGATACCATCACCCTCCGGTTCTTCTCCGCGGAATGCGAGGTGGCGTTCTGCGGCCATGGCACCATTGCTGCCATGCACGACCTGATAAAAAACGATCCCGACCTTTTGCGCAAGCCCATCGTCAGCATCCAGATCGGGGACCAGCAGATCCTGATCCGGAACGATATTGCTGAAGAGGATTCGGTCTTTGTCAGCGCCCCGCTTCCCCTGACCCTGGGTACCATTCCCGACCCGGATGCGGTTGCAGCTGCCCTGAAACTTCCCCCCGGTGAGATCACCGATCCTGCCGGGATCTCGGTGGTGAGTGCCGGTCTGGTTACGCTCATCGTCCCCCTCCGGTCGCTTGCCACGCTGCTTGGCACCCGCCCCGATTCCCAGCACCTCAAAGAGTTCTGCATCCGTCACGGGATCGAGATCGTCCTTATCCACACGCAGGAAGTTGCATCCGAGGGTGCTGCGTACCGGACCCGGGTCTTTGCCCCGGTCTTTGGGTACCTTGAAGACCCGGCCACGGGATCCGGAAACGCCGCGTTCGGGTATCACCTCCTGGCAAACGGTTCCTGGGACGGGAAGATGATCCGGATCGAGCAGGGGAGAAGCCGCGACAACCCCAACCTTGTCCGGCTCGTGAGCGACTCGTCAGAAAAACAGCGGACGGTCTATTTTGGCGGGAATGGGATCGTCCGGATCGAGGGCGAATACATCCTGTACTGATAAAATCCTGTCACTGCTCTTTCTTTGCATGGGCGGTGAGCCATTCCCTGATATCTTCGGGTTCGACAGAAAAGGCCAAAACGCCTTCTGCCAGCCGGCCAAAGTCCGCGGCATCCGTATCAGGGATCGCATATCCCTCGTTTGCAAGGATCCGGGTCGCCAGCGCCAGAGCAGCCCGCTCGTTTCCCTCCCGGAACGCGGGATAGGCCACAAGGGAGAACAGGGCAAGGGCAGCCCGTGAGACGGGATCCCCGATTCGGTTTGCATGAAAGACCAGCTGGTGGAGATTTGCCTCGGAGATGATCCGGTTGTCGCCGCCATCACGGGCGATGATTCCCGCATGGAGCGCTACAAGCTCTTCAACCGTGAGGTCCTGCATCTGGATCCTGTTTTGCTTTGGATCGATGCAAACATTACGGTTTACTCCTGGAACCGCGTCATCGCTGATCGCTGCCAGTGACCCGCTGAAAAATCCCGCACTCCAACAAATGACTATTTTGATATCTCTGGCCGGAGCACCCGGTACTCACTACCGAACAGGAGAACTTTCATGAGCAGGATGAACCTTGACCTTTTTGACCGGATGAACGACGATGAGAAGCACGAATATCTCGAATTCCTGCTCTGGCATTATCGCGTGGTGGACGCGTTCTGGTTCATCAACATCACCGAAAAGTACGGGCAGCCGGTGGCAGAGCAGATCAACGAGCAGGTCTGGGGCAGGGTTGCCGGCATGGCGGCAAAGGATCTCGTCCGGAGGTTCGAAATTAAGGAAAAGGGTCTCACGGGTTTTGTCCGGGCCCTCCGCCATTTCCCGTGGGCGATGATCGTGGGATACACCATCATAGAAAAAGACGATGAAGTGATCATCGAAGTCCCCTCGTGCCCCACGCAGGAGGCCCGGCTCCGCAGGGGTGAAGGCGAGTACGTCTGCCGCGAGATGCACCGGGCCGAGTTTACCGCGTTTGCCCGCGAGATCGATCCCCGGATCCGCGTAGCGTGCGAGTTTGCCCCGCCGGACCCCCATCCCCCGGAGATGTTCTGCCGGTGGCGGTTCACGCTTGGGGAGTGAAAATCCAAGGTTAAAATTTGCTTTCTGATATCGAAAATTTCAAAAAAAAGATAAAAAATCCTTGTGTGAAATCACTAGTCATATTCCCGGAACAGGGCCGGGTTCTGCCGGCGTATCCACCAGCGCCGGACCAGCACAACTCCACATATCAGGATGGCGCCCAGTATCCCTGCAATGATGACTGGCACCATGAAGCCTGGCACGGTATCCTCCCGTGCTGGTACAGCAGTTGTTTTTGCTGGTGCAGGAGCCTGGCCCGGGCCTGCCGGCGAGACCTGAGCAGGTTCAGGGCTGCCTGCCAGTTCCCCGAATGTCTCTGATGAGTGGCTGTCAAGAACCCGCTCGTTTACAGCAGGGTTTCGTGCAGCGATGGCAAACAGGGAGAACCCGGAACTTTCAGCCGAGAAGAACATCTGGCCGTTCTCGGTCTTCACCCAGGTTGTGGGCAGGCTTTGCCAGGATCCGGCAGTGTAGTGGTGCAACACGATGTCATCCCGGGTGATCCCCTGTCCGTCTGCCCATGCCTGTGAAACGGAGAACTGGATTGTTGCGGAGGTTATCGTGGTGTACCGGGCGGGGTTGATCTCGACGTACTGGTAGACCGGGAAGTCCAGTTCCGGTATACCTGCCGTGGGGCCCCAGCGGCTATAGGCGGTGACGATGATGTCCCGGACCCCGGTGCCGGTAACGGTGACCTGTCGGATGGCGGAACTTCCGCCCACGTTTGCGGTCTGGGTCCCGGGCACCGGTTCTGCCTTTGAAACCGGCGATGAATCCGAGGTTGAGGTGAGGTAACTGCTGCTGACCGATGATAATGCTGATGCAGCCGGAGGCGATGATGTGGTGGCAGTTCCCAGGCCCACCACCCCGAATGTCGAGAACCCGCCCGGAACCGTAATCTGGTACGTGGATACGCCTCCCGACGATCCGAGATACGTTGCCGTCAGCACCGTGCTGGTGCCACCGTGGGTCCAGACAACCGCAATACCCCCGCTGTTCCGCTCGCGGAAAGCATCCGGCACCGTGATGGTGAGGACCGAACCGGTGATGGAATTCATACCGGTTGCCGTAATCTCAAAGACCAGGGCTGTTTCGTTCATACGGCTCCCGAGCAGCGACCCGTAAGCAGTGTTCAGGCTCTCGTTTGCACCCATGAATGTGAAACTGATGTCGCCGCCGCTGTCATAGGCCGATGCTGAAATATTTGCCTGGAGGGTGGCCGTGCCTTCGGGAATGCTGGCAGTCATCACCGGTGTAACGAGCAGGATGCCGGTAATGGTCCCGGTAAGATTTCCGGTCGTATTGCTCACCCCGCTCGTTGAGAAGATGATCTGGTCAAAGCCGCCCTGGTTGTTTAATATGATCTGGTCGCCGTTCTGCTCTGCACCTCCGGCTCCGGTGAGGTTGACCGAGATCTGGTTGCCGGTAAGGGTGCTG
This sequence comes from Methanomicrobiales archaeon HGW-Methanomicrobiales-3, assembly GCA_002839605.1. Taxonomy (GTDB): domain Archaea; phylum Halobacteriota; class Methanomicrobia; order Methanomicrobiales; family Methanospirillaceae; genus Methanoregula. The sequence continues at coordinate 98,788 of PGYK01000002.1, forward strand.
CCTGACGGGAGCGTTGCACTGTTGCCGGTCGTGCTGTGGGTGGAGATGTAACCGGTTCTGGTGGTCGTGTTGAACCCTGAGCTGTTGGTAATCCGGAACGAGACATCGTAAAGGCCGACTGCGGTATACTCATGTGACGGGTTTTCAAGCACGGATGTACTGCCATCGCCAAAGTTCCAGAGATATCCGGTGGGGGAGACGACATCTGATGGTGCGGAGGAGAACTGGACCGTGAGCGGGACTGCACCCGATGTGGTATCCGCTGTGAACGCGGGCAGGGGCAGGGCACCCGACGGTGCCGGCGATGCGGTGATGTAACCGTTCATGGTCGTTACATTTGTTCCGGAACTGTTGGTGATGCTGAGAGCAACATCATAGGTTCCTGCAACCGCGTAGGAATGTGATGGGTTTGCCTGTACCGAGGTGTTGCCATCGCCGAATGTCCAGAGATATGCGGTGGGCATCGTGACTATGGAATCCGCGGATGAGAACTGGACGTTCAGAGGTGCATTCCCTGTTGTAGTGTCAGCAGTAATGACGGGTATTGGGAGAACCGGAGATGGTGGTGAACTGACGGTAATATAACTGGTCATCGTAGTGGTGTTCGTTCCGGAGCTGTTGGTGACCTGGAGCGCGACATCGTATGTTCCGGGAATTGAGTAGGTGAATTCCGGGTTGGCGAGAACTGATGTGTTTCCGTCCCCGAATGTCCAGAGATATGCGGTCGGGCTTGCGACAATGGAATCCGCGGATGAGAACTGTACTGTCAGGGGAGCATTTCCTGCTGTTGTGTCAGCAGATATGACGGGTACCGGGATTACCGGAGATGGCGGTGAACTGACAGTGATAAAACCTGTCATCGTAGTGGTGTTCGTTCCGGAACTGTTGGTGACCTGGAGCGCGACATCGTATGTTCCGGCGATCTCGTAGGTATGCGTCGGGTTTGCAAGAGCCGATGAGTTTCCGTCCCCGAATGTCCAGAGATACGCCGTGGGGGAGAACGCATCGGAGAGCGAGGAGTCGAACGCGACTGGAAGCGGCAGGCTCCCGCTTGTTGTATTGGAACTGAATCCGGGGACCGGTACGGCCCCGCTGCCCCCGCCATCCACGGTGATAGAACCGTTGGTGACCGCGAGCGGGCTGCTGATACAGCCATCATAGCAGTTCTGCCAGGTTGCCGGATCAGCGGTCAGAAGGGAATTGGCGCCCGGGGCCCCGGTTGCCGTGAAGTGGAGGTCGACGAGATCTGTCGGCTCCATGAAGTCCGGCCAGCCCCAGAACTTAATGTAGATTTCAGCCTCACCGGTGGAATTGTCGATGTCGGCAGTGAGCGTCTCTCCGGAGAATGAGCTGTTCCAGGCGACCTCGTCGAGCTGTACAACGGACGGATCGAACCGGAGCGTCAGCTGGATATCATCCGCCATATCAGAGGAGAGGATCTCCGTTGCGGCCAGCATGAAGGTGCCGGACCCCCCGGCTCCAAGCGTGCCCGTGGGCAGGATGATCCGTGGTGCCGGCGGGTCCTCGACCCAGATCCATTCTTCGAAATAACTTGTGTTACTGCCGTAATCATTGCTCACGGTGAGCGTGATGTTGTAAACGCCGTAATCGGTGTATGTATGGACCGGGCGCCGCTCTGTTGAAGTGTCCCCGTCGCCGAAATCCCAGAGCCACGCGGTGGGATACCCTGAGGCGCGATCCTCAAACGAGACCGTGAGCGGGGGCGGACCGCCACCGGGGTCGCACGATATGAAGTCCCCCACAACGGGCTCAGCGGGTTCGGGCATCAGGACGATATTCTTTGTTACCGTACTGTCAGAGATCCCGATGGTGACGGACGTGGTGTTGGCAATAAGGTCGTTTCTCAGGAGCCACGGGGGTTCGGCTTCGAGCGTGTAATTGCCCGGGACAAGGTTGAGGAACGAATACACACCGGATGCATCGGTCTCGGCATTGGACGGCCATGTCCTGGTGATCGGCCCATCCGTGATCGACACCGCGGACTCATCGAGGGGATCGCCATAGATGTCGGTGACCGTCCCGGAAATGGAACGGCGCTGGTAGGCAACCACGTCCCACTCGTAACTCTGGCCCGGGGTCAGGTAGGTGTCTTTAAGCGGGGCCGCGATGACGTCAGAGCCTCCAACGCGGGTATACCTGATATCATACGTTCCGTTCCGCTGGCCGGAGATGCGGTACGAACCGTTCCCCCACGAATCGAGCTGGAATACTGATGTAGTCGGACCTTCCGCTATGATGGCCCCCTCGGTAATAATCGTGCCGTTCTCGGCTGTTACGGTCCCATGGATCGCGACCGGGCGGAAGAGGGAGAAATTGGCATACGTCGTGCTGCCTGTCGAAAAGCTCACGGATCGGAAATCGGAACTGAAATTGAGGGCCGGCGGTGGCGTGACCAGCACCTGCGTTGATCCACCCGTGGCATAGTAAAACCGGTAGAACCCCGCATCGTTCGTTGTTGTGGTCTTCCCGCCCGCGCTGATAGTCACGCTTTCCAGCGGCCGGCCGATATCATCGCTTATCGTACCCATGAGCAGGGCTGCCGGCCCGAACTGCGTGTGGTCATAGTCTGCTGTGGCATAGGATTCGGGATAGTAATACGGCGTTATTCCGGAGGAAGTTTTTCCGGCCTGGAGCAATGTTAGATCATACGGACCGTCTATTCCCATGCCATTGATATCCGTTCCAGCAAAGTCCAGCGTAACATGGTGGGTCATCTGCTGGTCCAGTTGCGGATTGTTTGTAAGCGAGCTGGCAATGACGTTATGGACTACTCCGGTCTGGTTTGCACCTTGCACGGTCAGTTCGCCAAGAAGGGGGATGGTTGCCGTTCCCGAACTGAACGAGCCGGTCTCCACATCGAAACCAATGCGGATCGCATCGTACATGCCGTCACTGTTATAATCGACCGGATAATCGGTGACATTGCCGGTGATCATGACCGGCGGGCTGGCAAAATCCGTATAGTTGAAGGAGACCGTGGTCAGGGGACGTGACCGGATATCGGATCCGGGTGGACCGTTTACCTCAAGGGAGCGAACAGAGAAGGTCCCGTTCACCCGGTTGGCATAGATGTCGGCGCCGCTGAACCGGGCTTTGAGGGTTTGTACACCCGGTGAAAGTTCCCCAATCTCGCCCTGAATTGTCGGTACCTGGCCGTCTATCGTCTGTACCTCGCCGCCCTGTTCATCAAAGAGGCTGGCGCTGTAGAAGTACCTGGCCTCAGCTGGTACCGTTATTTCGGCAGTGAAGAGGAGGGTCTCGTACCTGCCGTCACTGTTCTGCTGGTCCCCGGATGCAGAATAACTGTCAGTGAGGATGGTGGCCAGGGTCCCGAAATCCGACGAATCGATCGTGACGGTTCCTGCGCTCGTGAGCCGGCTCACGGTTGTTCCCGTGGAATCGAGGATGCGGAAATTCACCATCGTGTAGGTCCCGTCCCGATGGTGTGCAGCGATTGCATTGCCGTCAAATACCAGATCCGCGTTCGCGGCACCCGCAGAGAATGTCGAGGTTTCCTGTGCATGGGCGATCTTTTTCCCATCAGGATCCTGCAGGTATCCCTCTATCGTGTATTCCCCGGCCGTGTTGATGAGGAGGGGGACCGTGACAGAGAGGTCCCTGTCCAGCAGGGAGGCAGTTGCTGTGCCGTCAAACGCCACGCTCACCGGCTCGAAATCCGTGCTGCTATAGGCTGCGGTCTCCCACGAGACGGATGAGGGTTCCCCGTTCTCGTTCATGTCATGTTTCAGGAGGAGCGTGACATTGTACGGGCCGTCTATGCCATAGGATGAAATTGCCGTGCCCTGGAATGATGCGGTATAGGTGAAGGTACCGCTTGCAAACGAGGTCCGGTTGCGGAGGGTCGTGATGACATCGGGGCCGGAACCCTGGTCACCTGAGAGGATGGCAACGGTGTCGTACATCCCCGGCCAGTCAATCGTGATGTCATTGCCGGCATCCAGCAGATCGTATTTGCCGTTGGCGTTGGTGTCCTGCGGGTTTTCCGTCATGCCAATGGCAGGGCTCTGTGCGATGATGTCACACATTCCCCCGGCGCACGCTGCAGCAGCCGGGGGGTTCAGGACACCGGTAACAACGCTGCCGTTGGCCTGCTTGCCCGGGTATGCCCAGTCGTTTGTGGGGATGCCCCGGCCCGTGTTCCCGGCCCGCATCGCCATGTATTCATTGTCCCCGTAATATTCGTACTGGGGATGCTTCAGCAATCCGAGAAGGTAGCTGTCTGTGTCGCTGTCAAAGGTTAATGATACCGTATTCTCGTAATCATCGGGAAGTTTATCGTTGTATGTTTTGTTGCCGAGAACATAGTAGTCGGAGTCGGCCTTCCCGGCGAAACTGCCCCCGGCCAGCCACTGCTCGTTCACCCATTTGTGGTAATTCTCGTGAGCGATAACCTCAGCCACGCAATCGATGCCCTCGACATCGGGGCCGCCAAAGGACTCTCCTGCAGGATTGTGGTTCGTTGAGGGAATTACCAGCGGTGCAGGATAATGGATCGTTGCAGCAAGGGGGAAAACTGCCACTTCCCCGGCCGCGGTTGAAACCCCGTACCCGGGCATGTTCGGGCCGTATTTCACGGGAGGAGCCAGGCCCGGGACGGCTCCATCGTCCATCCAGTACTCGAACCAGTTCGGCAGCTGGTCTGCATTATCGTCCACCCAGTTCGGGTACTGCCCTTTCTCAAAATAGATGGTGAGTGGCAGGGTGACCTCAGAGATTTCCCGGTGCCCGGTCAACCTTTCCTGGACATGCATTTTGGCTTTGAGCCATTTTTGGCCATAATTGCCGGGAGCCGGCCGGTAGGTCAGGTTCCCGGTATCCGGGAGTACCCGGTGAAGATCCATGTCACCGGTCTTTGTGTCAAACACATAATAGGAGATGCCAACAATCTCCCAATCGGGAGATCCGGGTTTTATCACCGGGCTGATGGTTATGTCGTGAGTGGTCAGAAGAATATCAGGGTTAATCGTCACATTCAACAGTTCCGGCATCTCCGAGGGGGAATACGATGTCTGGATGGTCACATACACATCGTCGATATCAACCCGTCCTGTGTAGAACGGCCCACTGGGATTTCCGTCTATCCAAATATTACTCCAGAGGGGCTTGCTCGTGATGGTCAGCTGGTTGCTGCCCTCGTGCAGGATTGCGGGGTCGATCCATCCAAACCTGGGCGTTGGACCATACGCGCCGAACCAGTCCGTCATCTCCACCCCGTTCACGTAATACACCGGCTCTTCGCAGTTCCATCCCCGCACATTCGCACAGCTGGGGATATTCGTTCCCCCCCCGCTGTCACCCGGGCCATCGAAGGACAGATGGGCATAGAGTGCCCGCGAGAGGTTCAAGCCGGCCGGTATGGTAAACGGGTAGGTCGCCGTTGCTTCGTAATTGATCAGGTTCTCACAACTCTCCAGCCGGAACGTGTTATAATTTAACATTTCATATTCGCACTCGTACCGGCCATTTTCTATCCGGTTGCCAAGATCGCCGCCCTCTGTCTCGTGGATGAGGGCCGTTATCGTTCCCCACGGCATGCAGAAAGGGTCGGTCTGGCCGTACGGGCAATAGAAGACCTGGCTCTCCGCGAAGGCGGGTCCGCAGAGGAGTAAGGAAGACAGCGTGAGAAGTAAAACAATTATCTCCAATCTTCCTGTTCTTCGAAATTGGTGCCAAATCCGCCTCGCCGCCATATCTTTTTCAAAGACAGAAGAGTTTATAGCCGTTTTGTTTTGATTTTACGCCATGGAAACACTCAAAAATGCAAACGGGGAGCAAATTATTCCCGGACCGTTCAGGATTGCAGTTCCGTTTTCCCTGAACCGGAACGGCTTCCGGAATGACCAACTCCTGTTTTCGTGCGGGATCTCAATGACCCGTGCAGATAAGATTGCAGGACGGTCAACTGGAGGGCAAACCATTGTGCCTGTCCTGCTTCTGGCAATTCAGTGTTGGTAACTAATAGGGAAAGCAGTGCAAAGACTAATGGTACACAATGGATGCCATCCCTCTCCCCATCCTCCCCCTCACCCTTGCCTGCCTCAACCTGCTCTCCCTTGGCACGTTCTGGCTTGACAAGCACCGGGCAGGAGTGAAAGCATGGCGCATTCCCGAGCGCACGCTCCTGTTCCTTGCACTCTTCGGCCCCTTTGGTGCGCTCGCAGGAATGCTGGTCTTCCGGCACAAGACCCGGCATACAAAATTCCTTCTGGTGCCGCTCTTCGTACTCGTCCAGATCCTGCTGTTCGTGTACCTTTTCACACCATTGTTTCGGTGAACCGGAAGCTGGTTTTTTTCATGAGCGGCGCCCCCCTGCCGTACCGCACACATCCCACTTCTTTAATACCGGGCTATGCAATATTTCCCTCACATGCGGACCAACAGGCACCAGTACTTCCTTGACCTTGCAACCCGGTGCGCCCACCAGGGCACCTGCCTCCGGCGCAACTTTGGCGCTATCATTGTCGATGAGTTCAACACCATCGTCTCAACCGGGTATACCGGCGCTCCCCGGAAACAGATGGACTGCACCGAACTCAACCGCTGCTGGAGAAACGATCACAACATCCCGTCAGGCTCCAACTACGAGCGGTGCCGGAGCGTCCATGCCGAGATGAACGCCCTTCTCCAGGCCGGCAAACACGCCCGCGGCTGTACCCTCTACCTTGCCGGCTTTGAAGTGACAAACGATGAGACCACCCAGATCTGGCCCTGCTTCCTCTGCTCCAAGATGATCGTCAACAGTGGCATTGCCAATGTCATCATGAAGACCGGCCCGGATACCTGGAAGGAGATGGACCCGATGGTCCTGTACCAGATGCGCAGCAGGGAGTCGCTTGGCGAGGACGCACAATAACCCGGGCGTCCGGCCACTCCCCGGCCAGCAAATCCGTATCCCCGCCCCCCTATTTTCGTGCGTCTTTTGCACCGGGCGGGTGGAACCGGTACGCGTCCATTGGAACGTCAATCTCAAACCGGGCCCCCTTCCCTGCCTCGCCACACTCCCGGATGGTCAACCCGGTGATGGAGAGGATCTCGCGGGAGAGGAAGAGCCCAAAGCCGGTATGTCTGCCGTACCCCCACTCAAAGATCCGCTCCTTCTCGTGGGGGGCAATCCCGATACCGTTATCCTCGCAGATGATGGTGACCCCCGTATCGGTCACCGTTGAGGAGATTTTCACCCACGTGGCCCGTTCCCCGTGACGGAACGCGTTCTCCAAAAGCGTGAAGAAGACCTTCTCGAGCAGGGGATCGGCAAAGAGTTCAAGGTCGCCGGTATGTACCGTGCAGCTGATCTTTTCGTTCTGGAAATCGCAGCAGGCTTTGGTAACAATCTGCTCAACATTCTGCCAGGTGGGGGCGTGCACCCCGACATTCTGGTAGAGCCGGGTGAAGATCATGTGGCGGTCGACGACTGCTGCGGCTTTTTGCGCTGTTGCAAGATATTTCCGGGCGTCCGGGTTCTCGATACGATCTTCGGCCAGTTTGATGTACCCGGTCAGGATCGTGAGCTGGTTGAGGATATCGTGGCGGGTGATCGAGCTGAGCAGGTTGAGTTTCTTGTTCGCCTGCCGGAATGCATCTTCCTTTCTTTGCAGTTCCGCTGTCCGCTCGTCCACCCGGTGTTCGAGTTCGGCGTAGAAACGGCGCAGCTGCTCCTCTGCCTCTTTCCGGGCGGTAATATCCGAGAAGATCCCGTCTGCGTACCAGGTGCCGTCCCGTTCATATACTGCGGTGGACCGGTCATGCAGCCAGATCCAATTCCCATCCTTTCTTTGGATCCGGTACTCGATGTCGAATGTGTTTTCGGTAAACAGGGACTGCCATGCACTGGTTACCCGTAGATGGTCCTCCGGGTGTATCCGGTCAAAGAAAAGCAGCGCCTCCTGCCCGCAGATCTCATAAGGCGTATACCCGTACACCATCTCCACGTTCGGGCTGATGAACACGGTCCTGCCATCCCGTGTGGAGGTCCAGAGAACGTCCGGGATATTCTCAATAAGCCTGCGGTACCGCTCCTCACTTACCTTCTCGCGCCCGATTGCCGCGTTCAGCGTTGATACCATGGTGTTGACGCTCTCTTCAAGCACAACAAACTCGTGCCCGATAGCCGGTGGCGCAATGGTGTGGTCCAGATCCCCCCGGGCGATCCGGTCAACGTCCGAGACGATCTGGTACACCGGACGGGCAAGGAACCGGGCCAGGAGGATGGCGGCAACGATCCCGAGGAGCACCGCCATCAGCCCGACGATGAAGTGAGTGATGAGCAGATCATTGAGCTGCTTGTGGATGAGGGTAGTATCGTACGTGATCCGGACAATCCGGCTCACATCGGAACCATACTGGTTGTCCATGAGATCCACGAAGAGGTAGGTAGTTTTTGTTCCCGCCCCGGGATTCTCCCGTTCCATGCCGGTTCTCGTGGCTATGATCCGGTCGAGATCCGCCTCCGTGGCGGTGTCCGGCAGCGGTGCCGCAGGATTGACCGGTTTTTTGACGATATCGTATATCACGACGTCCCTGACAAAGGGGTTGAGGTACGCCATCTGGTCGATTTTTTTCTGGTAGGATGCAAACGAGTGCTGCTGGTCATAAAGGGGACCGGTGAGGCCGATCTCGAAGATATACCGGTGATCGGGCGTGGGCATGTAGGCGTACTTCCGGAGATTGCCCGTTGTGAGCTCGCCCACCACCCGGTCCGAGAAATATCCCTCCGACTGGCGTATGCCGGTCAGGTATTGGGAAAAGTAAGGGACGGTGCGGAAGTCCAGCCCGAGGTCCGGGCTGTAGGTCGTGTACTCAATGACATTCGATTCGTTGACGATGTAGAGGTCGATATTTTCGCCAATCTCCTCCCTTATCGCATCGAGATCCATCTTTGCCGGATCCCTGCCCGCCCGCTCGTACCCGGCCATGAACACGCTGAACCCGTCCATGAGTTTCTCGTTCTGGCTGTCATCGAAGAGCCGGAACCCGGCATCGATGATCCCGACCGACTGGATGATGTTCTTCTCGGTCTGGACCTGCAAAAACGCTGCATTCTGCTCGTAGTTCTGTTTTGCCTGGAGGTAATCGGTGACCGTGATCCCGGTTGCGACAAGCATGATGAGCAGGACCATGGCTACGAGCAGGTAATGCGAGAACGGCCGCTGCTGGTCCGGTGGCTTGGGAAGATCCATTTTTCCTGCCTGTTTTCCTTACCCGTGCGTGTCAGTCCGGAGTTGGAACTCAACAGCCTGAGCTGGTAAAGAGATAAAATCCTCACAAATCCGGATCACACCCATCCGGATTGCGGTATCTTCCCATTTCTTTTGATAATATTTATACTGTCCTCTGGATACAACCGGTGCGGTCTGCACAGGGCAAGGCACTCCACGAAAATCGGCAAAAGCCCGGGCTCACGGGAACAACAATACAAATGTGCAATGGATACGATCCACAGGAAAGGAAAAAATGAATAAATTTATGAAATTAGAACCGGGGTTTCCGGTGCTTCGGGAGGCAGTCACGGCAATAAACCGGGCGGCCTTCGGTCGGCTTGAACGGAACTTCGCATTCTTTTCCGCAGTCTGAACAGGTGCATTTTGTCATTTCACGCGGGCCGCCGAAGTCTCTGGGACCCCTGCTGCCACCATAATTATTCGATCCGAACATAATGTTTTCTCATACAGTTTTATGTATAACTGTGCTACAATATGCGCGCTCAGAGTATTTTAAAGAGTCTGTTGGTGCATGCCGGAATTTTTTATTTCCAAACCGTCAGCAGCCTGCCCGTTCCACCGCCATACCGTCAATTATCCCGGCCGGAATGACCATGGCGGGTAGTATCAGGTGCCTCAAAGCCGATCCCGGTGGCGCACTCCCGCGGGATCATCCCCCGTACCCGCACAAGCACTACGATGTCGGGCGCCCGGTTCAAGAGAAAAGCCACACGGCCCCGGTGATGACGGTTTTGCGCACAAACGGTTTTTAAAAAAACAACCGCGAAGGATCAGATCCGCCCAGCGGCAGGGTTCGTGCCGGTTGCCAGAGATCAGCTGTTCCGGATCTCGTTGTACAGGATGACCAGCGAGAGGCTGATGAGGTTTGCTGTTGTTGCCAGGTACCACAGGACCATCTCGGCGCGGTCGAGCAGGGTAATCCACCCGAGCCAGAGCATAGCGCAGATGATGGAGAACGTGATGAGGGTATCTACGGCAAGAAAGACCAGCGGCTTGTTGAAGATCCTCCCGAGCTGGGCGATGGTGCAGAACTCAGAGAGTGGTTTTTTGTGGGCAAGGTCAAAGAGCGACCGGCTGATATTCATGAAGAGGTCGGCAGTTGCCCAGACCACAACGGCCCCTCCAAAGTAAAGGAGCCCGGTGTCCCCTTCCGTGCCGAGCCGGAATGCTGTGATCCCAAAGAGGAGCTTGAAGATGCAGAACGGGATCCCGATGGTGAGGCTTAAAAATACCGGCCGGGTGAAGAACCGCTGGATCGCATCCGCCTCGCGTGCGGCTTTGCACGTCCCCCCGTCTGCTGGTTCCTGCGACATGATGAAGTGGCCGGCCTCTCCGGTACTGGATTTTTGGGGGCGCAGGTATTAAGGGATATGCTCCCCGTGCGGCATTCGGCTGCGCTGGAGGGTGGGGCATAACCCAGATTAACAAGCAGGAACAATTCCCTGAACACATCTATGGAAGGAAAGCTCTCATGGGAATATTTGACAAACTCACCGGAAACAAACCCGTAACGCTCAACCCGAAATCCGCGCTGGTCCTCTCGGCCATCACGGTCATTGCCGCAGACGGTGTCATCGACGAGGCCGAACTCAACGACCTTGCCAAGATCGTCCGGGGCGACCGCACGTCCATCAACAATGCCATGGAAGTGATGAAAGCGAACAAGTTCCCCGGCGTCATCGACATGATCGCTGCGGTGCTCGACGAGAAGCAGAAGCTTGCCACCCTCGCCATCCTCTGCGATCTTGCCATGGCTGACGGGATCCTTGCCGGCGAAGAGAAGATCGTCCTCGAGATGTACCGGGAGAAGTTCGGCATCACTGAGGATGCGCTGAGGCCGGTCATCGAGACCATCGCGCTCAAGAACAACTTTTCAATCTTCTCGTAATCTCTTCCCTTTTTTACCGGTTGGTCCTGAAGCAGAGCACCGCGGCAAGCACAGCGAACGCAGGCGGCAGGAGTCCTGCCGGTGCATGGGTTGTCGGGACCGGTTCGGTGGTGTGTGGTGGGGGCAAGACGGTCTCCTGTGTTGCCGGGGGCGGGGTTGCGGTGACAAGTACCGTGACGACCCGGGTGATGACGGTCGGCTGCCGGGTCGGCTCTTCAGTGATGATCACCATGGCGGGCGCTTTCCGGGAGTACACATTAACCGTAACATCCAGGTTGTCGCGGTCAACCGACTCCGGGTTCTCGGCCCTGACCGAGTAGGACCGCAGGCCGGTATAGGCCGAAGTCTGGAACTCCACGACAATCTGCCCGTCCCTGTTCGTGGTGGCAAGCGCATAATAATTGGTGTTGGACATGGTTGCGGAGGCTGGCGCAACATCGTCAAGGATGGTCCGCCCGTTCCCGTTGTTGTACTGGTAGGAGCCGATCGTGTAAGGTCCCCCGGCAGGATCTTTTCTGACATTCTCGATATTGTCGGCAATCACCGGCGGCTGGTCGTACTCTTCGCCACTCATCGTGAACGTCCGGGGCAGCCAGATGTAATACGAGGTGTTGGGCATCCCCGTGATGGTTGCCGTAAACCGGCTCCCCCGGGTCAGGGTATCGTCAATGGACTGTTCCGCGGTCTTGACGGCATTCGCCGGCATTGTGGCAAGCAGGGCAAACGCCAGCAGTACGAGCAGGGCAAGGGGCAGGAAGCGAAATTTCATGAAAGCCAATCCTCCATTATCGCAGGTACGTGGGACATTAGCCGTTCCGGATTAAATACTACCGTACTGGTATCCGCGCTCTTCTCAAAGCAATGCCTTTATGGGTGCCGGCACACATCTCCTCCCTGGAGTGATATGCATGGGAAACCCGTTCGAATTCGATCTGGTGCCGGTAAGAAAGCCGGAAGATGTGAATTTCATCCTCGGCCAGTCGCATTTTATCAAGACTGCCGAGGACATCGCCGAGGCGGTCACCGGTTCGGTCCCGGGTGCGAAGTTCGGGCTTGCATTCTCGGAGGCTTCGGCCGAATGCCTGATCCGGTGCGAGGGAAATGATGACGCACTCGTGGCGCTGGCGCAGGAGAACGCGGGCCGGATTGCGGCCGGTCATTCGTTCATCCTGTTTTTGGAGAACTGCTACCCCGTCAATGTCCTCAACGCGATCAAAGGCCTGCAGGAAGTATGCAGTATCTACTGTGCCACGGCAAATCCCGTGGAGGTCGTGGTTGCGGAATCCGCGCTTGGGCGGGGGATTTTGGGGGTCATTGACGGCCGGAAACCCCGGGGGATTGAAGGCCCGGCCGATGTTGTTGCGAGGCGTGAATTTTTGCGGAAATTCGGGTACAAGCACGGGTGAGAGGGCCGGTATCCCGCTGCCTTTTTTTTGCACCCGTCTCCTTTATCTGCCGGGAGCGGATTACTGATTATGTCACCGCGAAAGCCAATCGAGAAAAGTACGGTGAATAAAGCGGACCCGACCAAGGGGTCCGGCATGGACCGAAACCGCCATCTTGAAGATGCCCGCCATCACCCTCTGGACCACCCGTTGCCGCACCCGCCCCATAAGCCGATCAAAAAACCACCCCTGCCAAAAAAACATACCCCGCACTCCCGCCCGCATGAAGAGGAGCTGGGTCCCCACACCAACAAACCCGGCCCGATTAAGCCGGCACCCAAGCTCACCCGGGCCGGCAGGAAGGTGCCGTGATCAGCGATCACCCGTATCACCCTTTTTTGTTCATTCCATCTTCTCCAATCTCGAATCCCGCGAACCACCCGGGATTGCACCGCCCGGATCCGGCGCACCACAAATCCGGTGTGTCTGGGGGTTTTTTTCAACCCGTTTCGCATGCACGCCGGATTTTCCCTGTATCTTGTTGTGCCGCACTGGTTGCCGGGCATACCTGGTGTACGGATTTGTACTCCGATCCCTGCTGTTTTTTTGGCAACAACAATTACGGTTCCTGCACAGGCACACCTACCCGGGTAATTCTTTTGGATTACCCGGCAGGGAATTTTTCCGCAGGAAATCTGCCCGTGTTCTTGCTGTTTTCCGGTTCCCTAAAATTTTCACCCATATTCTGACAATCCGGCAAATTGATCATCCTTTTATACCCCTTTCCTTCCACTGGAACGCTGCTTTAAAAAAGCCTCAATTCCTGTACCTGCACCACTCCATGGCTTTTTAAAAACCCCGACTGGTTCCCGTTTTACCCGGGTTTCTGCATGGGAGTTATGGTGCATCCATTGGGTTGCGGCATACCCGACTGCACCATTTTCAGAGTGGCCAAATCTCCGGCTGCAAAACCGTTGGGGGCATATGCAGGATTTTTTTTAAACGCGGCCCACGTGTATCCCTGTCCATCCTGCGCTCCTGCACTACTACCGAAACATCCCTGTTCCAAGAAAATTTTTTATACCGGGCGTGATATCTTACAATTAATGCACAACCAGCCGCAACAGAGCACTACCCGGGCCAGGCAGGCCTTCTCTTCTCTTGGTAAGCGGCTGCTCATTTTCGTACCCTGATACGTCCTGCCCGTTCGTTGTTTGCGGGGCGTTTTTTAGAAACGATCGCTGAATAAAATTTTGGAGGTGAAGTATGAGTTCAATTGCAGAAATGGCAGGTTATGACCGTACCGGGTTCATCCCCCGGCCGGCGGGGATCTACCGGCTTATCGACCGGACCATGAACGATCATCGCATGCAGGAGCGGATCCTTGCGGTGATAGCACTCGGGGAGAGCCGGGACCCGCGGGCAGTCCGCCCTCTCATCGACTGCTGTTATGATAAAAACCCCGAGCTGCGCTGGCATGCGATCGTTGCGCTCGGGATGATCCGGAGCGGACGGGGCGTGGATGCACTCGTTGAACGGCTCCGTGACCCGCAGGAACGCGGGGAGAATCGCGAGCGTGCCGCCATGGCGCTGGCAGCGATAGGGAGCCTGAGTGCCATTGCGGGTCTCAAAGAAGTGCTTGCAGCAGAGGCAGAAGATTCGGCAATCCGGTCATCGATCACCGCCTCACTCGGCCGGGCAGCAGCATTGTAAGCGGTTACAAAAGCGGGTTTCGCCGTCACGGACCCGGGCGCGTCCGGACGGCGTTTCTGTTCGCCTTTATGGCAGGCGGAGCCGGTGCTCTTCGAGCGAGTCATCGAAGAACACTTTCACCGTGATCTCCGCCCCTTTCCGGAACGCCCTGAGCCGGTCATCGTAGATCTTCTGGACGTGCCGGAGCTTGTTTTTTGTAAAATAGTCCTGCATGTATTCCAGGAACCGGATCTCCTGCGTGAGGAAGGCGTTCTCGTACTCCTTGGTCTCGCGGGCGATTGCCATGCTCTCCTCGTCCGGGATCTCCCGGTCATACTCCCCGTGCTGCTCCAGACCCGAGAACTGCCGCCAGTCGATGACGCCCTCATCGTCCCTTTCACGGTGGAGCATGTACGGGTAGATCCGGCAGATGGCAAACCGGCGGTCGTAGATCCGGCACCGGCCGTCTTGTAAGAACCAGCACGAACCTGCCTCGTCGTCCTGCACCCGCAGCGCATAGCCCGAGACGTAGAAGACGCCGTTCTGGTCGCAGAACTCCGGTCCCGGTGCCGGTTCAAGGGCTTCAGGCTCAATCTCCTTTACGGCCCTGACGTCCTGGTCCAGGAGAAAGACATGGCCGTTAAAAGAGCGGGTGCAGCATTTCGCGCAGGAGGTGCACCGGAACCGAATGCCCCTGATGATCTCCGCGAGGCGTTCTGTCGGGTATTCAAAGAGACTGTTTCGTTCCTGCGTGAGCGCAGTGATCCGGAGGGGGATGGGAGTTAAGGAAATCGTGGCACCTCGATTATTCAGGTACTTTTGTGGCAGGAGGTTAAGGGTCTTGTGCCCTGCCGGTTTTGTCCGAAAGGTCCTGAGACAACCGGTACGACCAGACCGTTACGTAGACCGTTGCAGTAAGAACGATTCCCAGCGAGATGGGCATTCCCCATGCCCCTGCGAGCGCGCTTGCGAGCACCATCAGAATCCCGGCGATGACAAAGACCGGGCCGCCATGCCGGTGCGTCTCGTCCCAGACCCTCTCGCTCCGGATCGTCCACGGCAGGCGGATCCCGGCTGTCGTGTTCCGCCGGAGGTGGGGCATCAGGCCCCCGATAACGATGAAGAAGAACCCGAGCAGCACCGGAAATACGGTCCCCATCGGCAGGCCCATGCCACTCGAAGAGAGGAGGGAGGTCACCTCGACTCCCAGGAGCAGGCTCACCACCGCGAAGGTGATGATGGCGTAAATATCGCGGGAATCGTCAAATGTCACCCGCATTGCATCGAAGCGGGGCAGGATATGGAGGAGGACGAGCGTCAGCGTCATGATGGCAGGGAGACCAAAGGCTCCCGCAAGCCGGCCGGTGAACCCGTCCGCCTCGCCGTACACGTTCCAGTGGACAGGAATCGTCTCCGGCAGGTACGGCAGGGCGGCTATGGCAACAATCCACGCCAGCACTACAACCGCATAGGTGAGGCGGCAAAAGAGCACGGCCCGCCGTGCAACCGGACCGGCATCATCGGAATGTGCCCGTGGGACCGCGGGCTTTTCTCCCTCGTTATTTTTCTGTGCAGCGGCGGCCATCGGGCACCAGCCGGCATATTTTCTGAAAACTGCCGACAGGCTCCACGTCATGATCTCACCGGTGTCTGTATCCCGACACAGGCTTTTTGCAGGGCGCGGCAGAGCGCCTCCGGTTCATCGGTGCCGATCCTGACTTTTGTCCCTGACAGCAGGAGGATCTCCACGGCATGGCTCCCTGCCACGTTATAGAGCCGCCCGTGGGGGGTCCAGCGGATCCCCCAGCCGTAAATCCACTGGTTGGTCACCGGCGTTGCCGAGATGATATCGGAGAGCGCCCATTCCTTGTGGACAAGACCGACCGGCCCGAAGCGGATCTTCAGCTGGTCGTCAGTGACCGAGACCGTCAGCCGTGACATGATCGCAAGAACAACGATGAGGAGCCCAAGGACCAGTACCGAGACAATCACCGGCTCGAAGATGAGCATGGAGACCAGGATAAGGATGATCGCCGTGCCCACCGCAGCGAGGATGACGCTCCCCCGCTGCGTATGCTCGTACTCCCCGTCCCGCGATCCGCCGGTACCCCCGGTATCTCCGGTTGCCGGCACCCGGGTATTTCCCGCCAGAAAAACGGTGCCGGGGTCTCTGGTCTGCGTTGCCCGCATTGCATGCCCGTTCGGGCACCATCCCAGCCACCCGCGGATAACTTCAGAAAACCTCGCCATCAAACCATCTCCTTCACTTTGAAAAACAATTCTTCTGCCATCTTTGTCGGGTCCGCGGTCCGGGTGATCCGGATGCCCAGTTCGCCGGAGTAATCCCACAAGAGCTCGATGCATTCAGTGTACCGCGGGCAGGTACCACAATCGCCTTCATGCTCGTACCAGACCTGCACGCCATGTTTCTGCGAAACAAAGATGATTGCCGCCGCAGCAAACGGGATCGATTGCCCGAGCAGGATCCCGCGCCCGGCATTGACCTTTTCGATTGCTATCTGGTTGGCACTGGCCATCTCCCGCAGGGTGGATTCAACCTTCTCGTCCATGGCCCGGAGCGCGTGGGACACGGCCTGCCGGGAGATGCCCATCTGCTGCGCTATGCCGGAATTGGATACGCCGCTCCTCCGCAGGGTCCAGAACCCGAACCCTTTCTCGTTCGTGGGCAGAAGCATGTGTCAACATTGGAATGTTGACAATAAAAATCTTCCCCGGCATTGCCCTCCCTCGCGCTGACCTTCCGCAGGCTTCCTGTGGGGAAAATCCGATTGTCCGCCCGGTATCGCGGAGCCGGCCGCGCCTTCGGGAATGCTGCACCTTCACCCCGCACGCCAAACCCAGTTATATCGCCCGCGGCCCACCCTCCGGTATGTCCCTCGCCGACCTCATCCTCCCGGTTCTCATCGCCCTTGCCATCGGTTTTGCGCTGGGCTTTTTCTTTGTGAAAGCCCAGATCTCCGCGATAGAGGCCCGGTACCGTGCCGAGCTTGAGATGTGGAAGAGTGAAGCGGCGAGCGGGATCCGGAAGGACTCCGTGAACCGTTCCCGTTCGACCCTGAAGGGGAAGATCGCCGAGCAGATGGCCCCGCTCCTGCCGGAGTTCGCGTTCAACCCGGCCGATGCCCGCTTCATCGGGTCCCCCGTGGATTATATCATCTTCGATGGCCTGACCGATGTTGCTGATGAAAAAACAAAAGAGATCCGGATCATCTTCATGGATGTCAAGCAGGGCACCGGCACGCTCAGCCGGACCCAGCGGGTGATCCGGGATGCCGTTCTCGCAAAACAGGTAGGCTGGGAGACGCTGCGGGTTGCCTGCGAGTAAGGGCAGGTCAAAAAGATACGCCCAAATCCCCGCCATCGTTTCAGGAAAATTCCCCCAACCGGTGCCCGGGACACGAGAACTTATTACCTCCACCTCCCTATCCTTGCCTAAGATGCAGGAGCACAGGGACATATGGAACCTATTGTCAAGGTCATCAGTTTTTTCATCGCGCTTTTTGTGATCGCAAACGGGGTCTGGGTGGCGTTCATGCCCCCGTTCGGTGACGAACCGGTAGGATTTGCCATCATCGCGATCGGCATCTTCATCCCTATCATCACCCTGTACGTGGCCCGGCTGGGCGAGAGCCGGTACGATTAGCCGGCAGGAAAAATTTTGGGAACCGGGAAGAGCGAAAACCCGGTCGGGTGCGGTTCTTTTTTTGGTAATGCGTTTTTGGTACCGGCGCCACCCGCCAGGGGTACTCCCGGTTGCGAGGACCGTATATCCAAAAAAACTTCCATGACCGGCGTGGGGCGACCCAAATTTCGCCAGAGACGGCGATGGGAGCAGATGTCAAAAACCCCTGTTGATCCCCACTGCTGCCTTGAAAAATCCGGTGCCGCGTCAGGAAACCGAAAATGAGCAATCAGCAGCCCCCATGCCAAGAGCGGGATGCAAAAAAAGAGAGACGGGGTCAGTTGAATGACCGGTATGGCACGAGCGCGTCGTGGATCTTCACTCTCTCGCCCTGGGGATCCGTTGCCCAGACCTCGACGCGGTTGACGTTGCCCATATCGTTGGTCACGGGCAGCGAGACCGAGTCGCCGACACGGAAGGTTCCGTCCCGGGTGATGCTCCCGGTCTCGATCTTGCCGTCAGCACGGGTTACCCTGACATCGACAGCGAGGATGAAGTTGAGCCCCTTTCCCCCGCGGATGGTGGTGATGACCTGCGGGTCAGGGCCGTAGTTGTTCCCGGTAACCTGTACTTCAAGGCTCCACATGTCGGGGAGCGTCTGGGTGGGGCCGGGCGTCATCGATACCTCGGTTGGTTCCGGTGTAGCAACCGTTGTTTCCTCGATGGTGGGTACCGGTGTTGCAACGGGCGTTGCAACCGGCGTCTCCGGTTGGGTGCAACCGGCGACAAGGGCAAGCATCATACAGACGATGAGCATGCCGGCAAGAGTAAAGATCTTTTTCATACCCGAATGATTGCCGGCCGGATTATATGATGGTTGTGCCACCGGATCCGGGTCTCACGATTGCCTGCGGCAAACGGGAGATGCCGACGAAAAACGCCCCGAAATCCTTATCCCGCACGGTGATGAGGATGTACCATGAATGATCCGCACCCCGTCCGGTGGAAATCGATGGTCGGCCTTGGGATACTCGGCGCACTCCTGGGCCTGTTTATGCTCTTCTTCTCGCATGTGGCGATCGACATGATCGTTACCGTTGCCGGCGTTGCCATCATCCTGCTCTCGGCGATCTTCTTAGTCGAAGGTCTCTTTCTCGATGCAGGGGGCTGGTCCCGGTGGGGCATCTTCGGCCTTGCGGCCCTCGGTCTGCTTGTCGGCATCGTATCCATCCTCGCACCCTCGCTGCTGGTCGTCTCAACCGGGCTCCTCATCGGCATATTCCTCCTCATCTACGGGATTGGGGAGATCGCGATCGGGGTCGGGATGGTCATTGTCGAAGCCATGGTGCGGATGGTCCTTGTCATGATCGGCATCTTCTCGATGGTGGTCGGCCTTTTCCTCATTCTCAACCCGATGCTCGGTCTCGATATCTTTGTCTGGCTGGTTGGCATGTACCTGGTGGTGCTCGGGCTGATGCGGGTTGCCCACGGGCTCAACGAGCGCGACACGGGCGGGAAGGCTGCGGTCACGCGGTTGTGATTATTCAGTTGCACAGTAAGAGAAATACCTATTACCTTTTTTTGGAATTTCTTTTTCCGGTTTCGTTGAAAGTTTCCCCTGTCACATCGTCGTGATGGGGGTTGAGACCCCCATACCCCCAAAACGAGCACTGCCGCCGCCCCCGCGGGGGCGCTCCCGCGGCGGCATCAATTACCGGCGTTTCCCGGACTATCCGGACTTTTCCTTTTGCGGAACCGGTAATTCGTCGTCATCGCATTCGGGGGTGCCACAGCGGCGGGGCTTTAGCCCCGAGAGCGTCAGCAGTTTTTTGGATAATCTCCTCCGGCAGTAAACCAAATATTTTTCGCACACCAACCCGTGTCTAATTATCACCTACGGACGGAGCCCTGAAGGAAAACAAATCTCAAAAAAACTGCGGGAACTTCCGGAAATATTTCAGAAAAATCTCAATCAAAAAAAAGGTATGAATTACCGGCGCCCCGGCTTGTTGCCGCCGGCTGCCGGCTCGATACCGGTTGGCTGGTTCCGGATCGTCCGTTCCTTCATGATCGAATAGACCTCGGTGGCGTGCTCCTTTGGCACCTCCACAAAGGAGTAGGAGTCAAGGATGCGGATGGCGCCGATGGCTTTCCCGGGGATCCCGGTCTCGCCCGCGATTGCCCCGACAATATCCTTGGGGGCAACCTTGTGCATCCGGCCGACCGCGAGGAAGAACCTGACCATGCCGACCTCTGCGCCGGTGTCAGCGAAGTCAATGTCATCGCGCTGTTTCCGCTGCTCGTCCTGACCCCCGCTGCTGCCAAGTTCCATCTGGACTTTTAAGAGCGCTGCCGCGATCTCGATCGTTGAGAGATCACCCTCGCTCTCGTCCTCGATGATCCGGACATAGGACTCAAGACCGCCGGCTTTTACCGCCTCGCGGACCTTATCGAGCATAGCGCGGATACGGGTCTCTGCCACATCGCTCTGGGAGGGCACGGGCATCCTGGCGAGCTGGACTTTGGCGTACTTCTGGATCTCGTGGATCTTGGTAAAGTCCCGGGGCGAGACGAACGTGACTGCCTTGCCACTCTTGCCTGCCCTGCCTGTCCTGCCGATACGGTGGACGTAATATTCCACATCCTGGGGAACATCGAAGTTGATGACCAGGTCGACATCGTCCACGTCAATCCCGCGGGCAGCAACATCAGTTGCGATCAAAATGTCTATGGACCCTTTCCGGAACCCGCCCATGACCCGGTCACGCTGGGATTGTTTCATGTCGCCGTGAAGCTCGTCGGCACGGTACCCGCGTGCGCGTACCTTGCCGGAGAGTTCTTCAGCCCTGCGCTTGGTGTTACAGAAGATGATCGCGAGCTGCGGGTCTTCGAGATCGATGAGCCGGCAGAGCACATCGAGTTTCTCGCGCTCCTTGACCTCGATATAGCACTGCTCGATCTGCGGCACGGTAAGTTCGGCGTACTGGACGCGGACGAACTCGGGCTTGTTCTGGAACCGTTTCGAGATGTCGATGATCGGCTGCGGGAGGGTTGCCGAGAAGAGGAGCGTCTGGCGCTCCTGCGGGATCTTCTTTAAGATTAATTCGATGTCGTCCCGGAAACCCATGTCGAGCATCTGGTCGGCCTCGTCAAGGACAACCATCTTCACGTCGCCCAGCAGGAGCGTCCTGCGGTCCAGGTGGTCCATGATCCGGCCGGGGGTACCGATCACGATATGGACCCCGGAGTGGAGCGCCTTGAGCTGCCGTTCGATAGGCTGGCCGCCATACACCGGCAGCACCGTGATCCTGGGGAGATGGGCAAGGAGGTTTGAGAACTCCTCGGCGATCTGCATACAGAGTTCGCGGGTCGGGCAGAGCACGAGGGCCTGCACGCAGCGTTTCGTGGGTTCGATCTTTTCAATGACAGGGATGCCGAACGCGGCCGTCTTGCCGGTACCGGTCTGGGCCTGGGCTGTTACATCGCGCCCGGCCTGGATGAGAGGAATGGCGAGTGCCTGGATAGGCGAGGGCTCTTCAAAACCCATATCTTCTATGGCTTTGCCGACTTCCTTGCTTAGGTTGAAGTCGGAAAACTGAATACGTGAATTCATATCGCTCCTGTATTTGGCGTGTGAGCTCATAAGATGGCGTACTGGGACAGCCAATGAAACGGCACCATCATTTGGTGACCGCAGTCAGGAGGACGTGGTAATCTTTTTATGGCGTTTCATCGTATTGGGGATTAGCATCTCCTCCTTGTGAGGAAACCGGAAATCATGATCGCCTGCCCCCGCACGTTGTTCTGGATCGTTTTACTGGTTGCTGCCTGTTTTCTTGCCGGTACCACTTCCGGGGCGGCATCCGTTCCGGCACCTGCCGATGGTCCTGGTCTCACCGTAGTCATGGACAACAACTACCCGCCCTTCTCCTTCCGTGACGCGAACGGGGAACTGGTTGGTATCTCGGTGGACCTGTGGCGGCTCTGGGAGCAGCAGACCGGAGAGAACGTTCAGATCACCGGTCTTGAGTGGGATGACGCAATCCGCCGGATGGAAGCCGGCGAATTCGATGTCATCGACACGGTCTTCTATTCCGAAGAACGGGGTGAGATCTATGACTTCACCGCCCCTTACACCGATGTGGATGCGGTGATATTCTTCGACGCGGACCTGCCGGGCATTTCCGGCCTTGACTCCCTGGACGGGTTTGTTGTCGGCGCAAACAGGGGGGACAGCACGGTAAAAGAATTACAGGAGAAGGGTATCACTGTCAGGAAATATCCCAGCTACGAAGCCGTGGTCAGTGCAGCAAAGGCGGGGGAGATTGTTGTCTTTATCCTCGACAAGCCCGGCGGGGTGTATTACCTGCACCGGGAAGGCATCCAGGACCGGTTCCACTATTCGGCCCCGGTCATAAGGGGGCAGCTCCACCGGGCGGTAAAGAAGGGAGATGCGGCACTCGTCACAAAGATCGATGAAGGGTTTGCGAGTATCCCAAAAGCCGCGTATGATGACCTTGACCGCAAATGGTATGGTACCCCGGTTGCGGAACCGGCGGACCTCAGGCTCATCACCTTTTTTGCAATCGTAGCAGTCCTCATCATCCTCCTGCTCGTGGTCCTGAACCATACGCTCAAACAGTCCGTTGCGATGAAAACCGAGGAACTGAAACAGGAGCTGGACCACCGGAGGCGTGCGGACGAGGCGCTGAACCGTGCAACGCAGAAACTGGGTTTTTTGAATGCCATCACGTTTAACGATCTCCAGAACGCCGTCTTCTCCCTCTCGGGGTTTCTGGAACTGGAAAAGAGTCTGCCGGCTGATGAAAAAACGCTGGCGTACCGGCAAAAACAGGCAGAGATCCTCCACCAGATAACGGCCATGCTCCGGTTTGCCAAAAATTACGAGGACCTCGGCATGAAGCCGCCGGTATGGCAGAACGTCTCGCAGACCTTTTTGATCGCAATCTCGCACCTGGACATGGCCGGCCTCAGGCGCACCATCACGCTCGACAACCTCGAGATCTATGCGGATCCCCTGCTGGAACGGGTCTTTTTAACCCTTGCCAAGAATGTGCTCCTCCACGGGAAGACCGCAACCGAGATCTCGCTCTCCTGCAAGAGGACGCAAGAAGGTCTCGTGCTGGTCTTTGAAGACAATGGAGCCGGGATACCGTTAGCAATGAAAGAGAAGATCTTTGAGCGGCGGTTTGAGGGAAAGAAAGGACTCGGCCTCTTCCTTGCCCGGGAGATCCTCTCCATCACCGGCATTACCCTCACCGAATCGGGAACGGAAGGGCAGGGAGCCCGGTTCGTGATGCTGGTGCCGGAAGGGGCATACCGGTTTACTGACAACTCCTGATATTCCCCCTGCCCCGGCCATTTTTCCTTTAGGCGATCATTTGAATAATAAAAAAATCCCAACGGACACATGAGAGGTATGGGTATGAAAGTTGTAGCGTTCAACGGGAGTGCAAGAAAAGACGGCAATACGAAGATCCTCATCGACACGGTCTTTGCGGAACTCAAAAAGGAGAAGATCAAGACTGAGCTCGTTTCGCTCGCGGGAAAGAAGATCCGGGGCTGTACAGCCTGCGGGAAATGCTTCAAGAACCAGGACAAGCGGTGTGTGGTGAAAGGTGACCTCGTCAACGACTGTATCGAGAAGATGCTTGAAGCCGACGGGATCATCCTTGCGTCGCCCACGTATTTTACGGATGTCTCGGCCGAGATGAAGGCCCTGATCGACCGGGCGGGGTTCGTTGCCAAGGCAAACCAGGACATGTTCCGCCGGAAGGTCGGGGCATCGGTGGTCGCGGTGAGACGGGCCGGGGGAATCCACGCGTTCGACACCATGAACCATTTCTTCTTCATCAGCCAGATGGTGGTGCCCGGTTCATCCTACTGGAACATCGGGCTCGGTCTTGCGCCGGGCGATGTGAAGGGTGACGAGGAAGGGCTCATGACCATGCAGACGCTTGGAAAGAACATGGCGTGGCTGTTGAAGAAACTGGAATGATGTGTTCTGGAGAAACGCACATGAACCGATTGGGTTCGCACCCGAAGGATGAAAAACGGTAACTCATTTTGGGGGGAAGATTACCCCGCCATAAAGTCTCTCCGTGGCACGGTGGGGGAAATTACCGGATATAAACCCGAATTGGGGCCGCCGCGGGAGCGCCCCCGCGGGGGCGGCGGCAGGAATCGCGACCGGGGGCATGGGGGCATCAGCCCCCATCAACACTCTTTTCACTTTTTTTCATTTAGAAAACCTGCCAGAAATTATAAATTGATTTGCGATGGAGCCACGGGCGCTCGGGGTCTTATCGACCCTCGCCCCGTGGAGCAGGCCGTAAACAGGCGCCTGAAACTGAATGATAGAACCGGGGGTTTTGGGGGCTTGCCCCCGCAGGCTGCCTCCCCCTACTGGGGAGTGTGGGGACCACCCTCGCAATTCCGCAAAATGACACTGTGGGAATGATTTCTCAAGAGCAAAAACACTACATTTTTCCTGGGAGGGTTCTCCGGTTCAGGGACTCGATACGGCACGGTCAGGGAAAATACCGGATATGATATGAACCCGTATTGAGGCCGCCACGGGTGCGCCCGTTCGGGTGGCGGCAACACATCCAGCGGGGAACGGAAATCACCCCCCCATCGTTGCCAAAAGAGGATTTTTTCTCAGCCGGGCATGGGTGTTACCCGTCACCGGGAACGTCTCGCACTTCTGCAAGCCGGCACGCCGTGTCCGGCACATGGATCTCGAACCGGGCGCCCTGACCTTCGGTGCCGGTCTCGGCAATCGAGATGCCGGTCATTGCCAGGATCTCCCGGGACAGGTACAGGCCGACGCCGGTATTCTGGTAATACTGCTGGCAGAAGATCATCTCCTTCACAGAACCGGGGATTCCCCTGCCGTCATCCTGGCACACAATACAGGTTCCCTGCGACGTCTCCGGTACCGCAGAATACCGGATCCGGCTCAGGTCCCCGCCATGGCGGAGAGCATTCTCGACTAAGTTGTAGAACACCTTTTTGATCAGCGGATCGGCGTAGATCTCAAGGTCTCCCACATCCACCTCAAGGGTGACATCCCCAAGGAACAATGGCGCCACTGCGTCAGTGATCGCCGCTTTGACGCGATGCCAGCGCGGTGCCTGTATCCCGATATCCTGGTAATCGCGGGTGAACGTGATCTGTTCGATGATGTTTGCTGCCGTATGTTCCGTCTGCCGGATCAGGGAAGACACTTCCGGCTGCCGGCATATCCTCTGTGCCTCCGTGAGGCCCCGGGTGAGGTGCGCTGCCTGGTTGAGGACATCGTGCCGTGTCAGGCTCGCGAGGATATGGAGTTTCTTGTGGGTATTTTTCAGTTCATCCTCTGCAAGCCGGCGTTCGGTGATATCTTCGAGTGTCTCGACAGCCCCGATGATCCTGCCCTGTGCGTCCCGGATTGCGGCTGCGGTAAAATCAAGCCATTTCCCGCCCCCGCCAAGATCTGCAAAAAAGTCTGTTACCTCATAGCCGGTCTCCACCAGCCGGGATTTACACATCTTTTCCCCGTAATATACCGGGATTTTTTCCGGCATTTCATCCACGATGAGATCCGCAAGGCAGGGGCGCTCTTCATGGTAAAACGCCCTCCAGTGCCCGGACGTCCCGATGATATCCTGCGCCCTGATCCCCGTGTAGTTCTCGATCGCCTCGTTCCAGTGGATAACCCGGTGGTTTTTGTCAATGACAAACTGCGGGATGGGTGAACCGTGGACAACCGCGTGGAGCCGGGCCTCGCTCTCGAGAAGTTTCTGCTGGCTGAGAATAAGGTCATCGAGATTTGACCGGACCTCCTCTTCCATTGCCGTCAGCTCCTCGTACGCGGCGTTCAGCTCATCGTTCTGCTTTTTGAGGGCCCATTCGGCCTGCTGTTTCTGCACCGCCTGGGTGATCTTGTGGGCGAGCTCGGCAAACTGGGCTTTTGCATCGCCCCCCTTCTGGATATAAAAATCAGCCCCGGAGTTGAGGGCTTCGATGACCACCTCTTCCCTCCCCCGCCCGGTGAAGAGGATGAACGGGAGCGTCCCGTGGTTTGACCGGACGTACTTCAGGAAGCTGATGCCGTCCATTTCGGGCATCTGGTAATCGGAGATGATGCCATCGTACACTCGGCCGTTGATCTTCGGGATCGCCTCTGCTGCCGAGCGTGCGGTATCAATCCGGAAGGATCCTGACTTTTCAAGAAATATCTTGCCCAGGTCAAGGAGGTGGGGTTCGTCATCAACATACAAAATCGAGAGAGGATCAGCAGAGGGAGTCATCTTTAGCACGGAGAATGAAGGGGCATGGGAGGGCCAGGTTCCGGGTACAGCGTTCGTGGTTCAGTACGGAATATTTTATCATTGACATTCGGAATGATTGGAGGAGGAGAACTATCTTCCCCGTTACTAAAATGAACGGTCAAAACGGTATTTAACCTTTTATCATTGGACCTGCCATTGGTATGGTGTCACACCGGCATGGCCTGCCGCAGTTCCCCAATCCATATATCCTCCGGATCGCCATTCTTCCTATAGGAGCACTGGGATGAAATCGTACGAGCAGCAGTACCGGGCAAAACTCACCAGCCCGGACCATGCCATGGAGCACGTCAGGAACGGGGACACGATCATCTACGGCATGAGCATCGCCCAGCCGCCGGCGCTGCTTGCCGCTCTTGCCAATCGTGCGAGGCATGGCGGGGTGAGCGGCCTGAAGATGTACACGTTCCTCCCCCGCGACCCTGCCGCCCGGACCGTCCTCTCCCCCGACCTTGCCGACATCATCGAGCACCACTCGTGGTTTGTCACCGCCGCCGACCGGGACTCGGTCAAAGTCGGCCTCAACTACCATGTCCCCTCATACCTTCACCAGATCCCGCAACTGGTCGAGGATTACATGGAGACCGATGTGGCGATGGCAACCGTCTCGCCCATGGACAAGGCCGGCTTCTTCAGCCTCGGGACGGCAAACGACTACTTCTCCACTGCCGCCCGGACCTGTAAGAAACTGATCCTTGAAGTCAACAACGCTATGCCCCGGGTCTTTGGCGACTCCTTCATCCATATCTCGGAAGTGACCGCTGTTGTCGAGAACCACGTACCGTTGATGGAACTGCCGCCTTCAAACGCAAAACCCGAGGACGATATCATCGGCCCGGCCATTGCGGCGCTGATCCCGGACGGTGCCACCATCCAGCTCGGGATCGGGAACGTTCCCAACGCGGTTGCCCGGTACCTCATGAACCATGCGGATCTCGGGATCCATTCGGAGATGTTCACGGAAGGCATGGTCGACCTGATCGAGAACGGCGTGGCGACCGGCGCACAGAAATCCATCCATCCCCACAAGCACGTCTTCACGACAGCAGCCGGCACCAAACGGATGTACGAGTTCATGAACGACAACCCGTCAATCGAGAGTTATTCTGCTGCCCATGTCTGCTCGCCGGCGGTGATTGCCAAGAACACGAAGATGATCTCCATCAACTCGGTGCTGGAAGTCGACCTGCTCGGGCAGGCGAATGCCGAGCATCTTGAGGGTGCCACCTTCTCCGGCACGGGAGGCCAGCTCGATTTCGTCCGTGGCGCGTTTGCCTCGAAAGGTGGCAAGTCGTTCCTTGCATTCTATGCAACTGCAAAAGGCGGCACCATCTCCCGCGTGGTCCCGCAGCTCCCGCCCGGCGCGGTGGTCACGACCCCCCGTGCCGACACCCATTACCTTGCAACCGAGTACGGGATCATTGACCTGAAAGGCAAATCCACCCGCGAGCGGGCGCTTGCCATCATCAGCATCGCCGCCCCGCAGTTCCGCGACGACCTGACCCGGGCTGCCGAGGACATGTACCTGATCTGAACGGGTGCCGGGATCGGGCTTTTTTCGTAAACCGGGTCCTTGCACAGGGTGCAGACGGCAGCATCCCGGGTCCCGTATCCTCCGGGAAGGGTGAGAATAAATACCGTCATGCAGATGGTATCCTGAGAAGTGAGGACACAAAAATGGACCTGCGCAGGAAAGTGCTCTTGGGCTTTTTCATCATCATCATCGCCACGATGGTCGTTCTCGCCTCCCTGCCGGTCCTGGTCATTTTAGGGAATTACCAGACCTTAGAGTCCACCTATGTCCGTACCGATGTCAGCCTTGTCCTGAAAAACCTTGAAGGAGAGATCCGGAGCCTTGAAGCCAATGCCCCGGACTGGGGGGCGTGGGATGACACCTACGCTTTTGTAACCGGGGAAAAACCTGACTTTGCCGAGGTGAACCTCATGGCATCAACCTTTGAGACCCTCCGGGCCAGTTTTTTCATCATCACGGATGAAGAGGGCACGATCCTCTACGCGAACGGGTATGATCTTGTTAATGGCACCGCAGAGCCGGTCAGCCCCTCTCTGGTTGCAGAACTCGAAACGGGCGAAATTTTGTCGCGAACCCTCGATGGGATGACCGGGGTCTCGGGGTTCCTCAGCCTGCCCGAAGGCCCGGTCATTATGAGTTCCTATCCCATCCTGAAAAGTGACTACTCCGGGCCCCCGGAAGGGATGGTGATCATCGGCCGGAACGTAGCCGATACGGAGATTCTCCGCTCAAATGACGATACGGTTCCCACCATCTCGCTCATGCCGTTTGACCCGTCCACGGTCCGGCCTGCCGATCCCGCCCTGCGTACGGGAAGTGGGGAGGGATCCGTCCTGGTCCGGCCCATCAATGATGAACGGGTGGAAGGACAGACCGTGATCCGGGACATTTACGGCAGGGACGCGCTGCTGCTCACCATCGGGACACCCCGCGGCATCTACCAGCAGGGAAAGGAGACCATCCTCACCTTCATCCTGCTCCAGCTTGCCATCATCCTCGTGGTGGGGATCTTCGGGATCCTTGCCCTTGACCGGGGAGTTTTTGCCCGCATCAATGCCATCAACACGGATATTGAATCTATCACCGGAAAAACGGGAGGCACCCGGCGGATCCGGGCTGACGGCAGCGACGAACTCTCGCGCCTTGCCGGTGCCATGAACGCCCTGCTCGACCAGATCGGGAAGAACCAGGCTGAACTTTTAGAGAGCGAAGAGAAGTTCCGGTCGATTGTCGAGACCTCGCCCAACCTGATCTGGGAACTGGACCGTGAGGGAACATTCCTCTACCTGAGCCCGGCCGTCACCTCCATCCTGGGGTATACCCCGGAAGAGGCGATCGGGCGACGTGTCACGGACCTGGTCCCGGAGGAGGAGAGAGATGCGGCACTCCAAAAAATGGCAGGGCTGGTCTCATCGGACACCGGGCAGGTTACCCTTGAGATCCCCGCCCGCCACCGGAACGGGCATATCGTGTATCTCGATATCCGCACGGCCCGGATGGCCGGCCCGGCAGGAACCCTCAAAGGGTTCCGCGGGGTGGCAATCGACATCACCGAGCGGAAACTGGCTGAAAATACCCTCCGGCAGGTCATCAAAAAGCTCACCATCCTCTCAAGCATCACGCGCCACGACATCCTCAACCAGCTCTCGATCCTTCGCGGGTTCTTAACCCTGGTGAAGAAGAATGTCACCGACGCAAAACTCCAGACCTATATTGCAAAAGAGGAGTCAGCGGCAGCAGCCATTGAGCACCAGATCAGCTTCACGCGGGACTACGAGAATATCGGGGTCCACGCGCCACAGTGGCAGGACGTGAAGGCAACCATTGAGGGAGCGCTTGTTCCCCTCCGGCCCCTCCCCTTCCCGGTGACCGTGGATATCGAAGGTCTGCTCATCCATGCCGACCCGCTCCTTGCCAAGGTCTTTTACAATCTTGTCGAGAACTCGATCCGGCACGGGGAGAAGGTTACCCGGATCACCTTCTCCTGCCAGGAGTCGGCTGACAGCCAGCTCATCGTGTACGAAGATGACGGGAAAGGGGTCCCGCTCCCCGAGAAGGAGAACATCTTTAACCGGAAATACTTCAGCCATACCGGTCTTGGCCTCTTCCTCTCCCGGGAGATCCTCGGGATGACCGGTATCCGTATCCGGGAGTGCGGGGAAGAGGGCCGGGGTGCCCGGTTCGAGATAGCCGTGCCAAAGGTGGCGGTCCGGTTCAGCAAAAATCCGCAGTAACCGGCCCGCTGTTGTGGAACGGAACCCTTGTCAGCCCGGTCAGCGGTTCCTAGATCTCCACGGTCAGCCCGTCTGTTGCCGCGATGAGGCCGGGGAACATCTTCCCGAACTCCTCCTGCACGGCAGCCCGCTCATCCAGCGTTTTGTACACCTCCGCCCCGAAGTGCACGAGCGCAAGCCGTTTTGCGTGTGCCCGCTCTGCGATCCCGATCGCGTCCTGCGGGTTTAAGTGCGGCCAGCCGGGGCTCTCCTCGCCGGGCTTCAAGGCGCATTCCGTGATGAACAGGTCGGCGTTCCGGGCAAGGAGGGCAGCATTGTCGCAGACGCCGGTGTCCGTGCAGAACGCGATGACCTTCCCGTCGATCTCCACCCGGTAGCCATAGCAGGGGGCGGGGTGGACGAGCGGCCGGCACTCCACGGTGAAGGGGAGCTGGTGGACGCCCTCGGAGAGTTCGTGCGCCTGCGCCGGGAAGGGGAGCTTGTCGAGCGGGACGGTGAATGGCTCGTTGACAAAAGTTGCGAGGAGCGCACACCCGCCCGGCAGGGTGTAGATCTTCAGCCCTTTGTGGAACCGGAACTTGACGAGCGTATGGAGCCCGGCGATATGGTCGATGTGGAAGTGGGAGAGGAAGAGGTATACCGGTTTCTCCTGCGAGATGTACTGGTCGGCCTTTGCGATCCCGTTGCCGGCATCGAAGATGATGTCATACTCCTCTGTCTGCACGAGCACGGAGACGGTGTTGCCGGTGGCGGTATCAAACCAGCCGTTGGTTCCAAGGAAGGTCACCTTCATGGTACAAGGGTTTACCGGGCAGGAGAAAAAGGGTGGCGGTGGGGTATCCTTTAATGCCTCACGGGAGGACTCGTTATATATCAAAAGGAGAAAAAAATGGCCCGAACACTCTACTTACCCCTAATCCTCGTTGTCCTTGTCCTGTGCCTCGGTGTGCTGCCGGTATCGGCAGTCATCATGGAAGTCACGCTTTCAGGCACCGTGTCTGCCATGAGCGCGGAGACAAACACGCTCACCATCGAAAACCCGGCCCGGTACGGCTGCGATTACCCGGCAGAAGGAAGCCCGGTCTGCACCTTCACGCCCATCGACAGCGTGCCCGTGACCGGCTCCGTGCCCGACAGCGCTGCGTTCTCTGTCTTCAAACCGGGGGATACCGTTGTTGCGACCAGCCTCGGGGATGTTGGCGGGAACTGGATCACGCTTGCAAAACTCTATGGTCCCGGCCCGGGCGAAGAGTTTGTGACGGATATCGTGGGCGACCCTTCGACGGTTGTGGTCCCGCTTGCTGGTGACTACTCGCTCGATATCGCGACCAGCCCCGACTGCACAACCTGTTCCGGCACGACCTGCACGGCACAATCGGCAAAGGTGAAAGTGCAGAGCAGCGGATCCGTGGTGTTTGAGAAGATCCTCCTGCCCCGGTATGCGCTTGAGTATAATGGCCGCAACGACGGGTCGGCTGTCGCGGTCACGTTCGTGCACGGCGAGGCGTCATCCATGACCTGTGCGGCGGGCAGCGCCGGTATGGCCGGCCCGCAGCCAATTTCGGTCTTTATCGTGAATGTCGTGCCGCCCGTCGGGTTCTCACCGCAGGCTCCCGCCCCGGCAGAGACTCCCGCTCCGGCGACACCGGTCCCGACCACGAAGTCCCCGCTTTCGGCTGCTGCCGCGCTCGGTGCGCTGGCTCTGGTGGGGCTTGCCGTTATCCGACGGCAGTAGGTGGCACGTATCCGGTCACAAACCGGAATGTACCCGCATCCTTTTTTTCCTGCACCGTGCAAAACTTTTTATCCTGACAGCAGGATTGATTTTTTATTTTCAGGCAGATGAACAACAACGGAGGTGAGGTGAGGATGGTGCGAAGTGGAAAGAGTCGTGCCGGCAGCAAGGCAGGCAGTTCATCGGTCAGGACGGGTGCCCGGGGTGGCAGGAACACGGTTCCGGTGCCGGCGGTGGAGGATGAGGATCCCCTGCATGACCTGCGGGTGCAGGACGACGACTGGCAGGATCCCGCAAACGACGAGTACGTGTGGCCGCAGTTCGATGAAGAGGTGGATGACTAATTTTTTTTGCAGTCAAATCCTGTCGGGTTTTTGGGGTCGCCGGCTTGCCCCTTGGGGCGGTTCCATTGCCGATATTTTTTGCTCCCGACTGTTTTGAGTGGGTACAATAAACGGTGAATTCATCTGCCCTTTGCATTGCGTGAGCCGCGGCGGAAGCGTCCGTCGGCGTGGCGGAGTTCATCGTAAGGGGGGAGTATATGGCAAAACAGGTGGACCGGTATAAGGAGAACCAGCCGGTCTCCCCGTAATTTTTACATCTTTGACTGGTCCTTGGGCCGCGCCGTGCTGTGGACCGTGGGCCCCTTTGCCCCGAGGCCGAGCATCGGGTCGCGCTTCTTCTTCCGCGCCTCACCGGGTTCCGCTTCGGGCATCTTTGCCAAAAAGCACTCCACCGGGTCCCTGCCGCCGGCGCAGGTCCGGTCTTTGAACTCGCTGCACTCCTCACAGGCTGGCACCTGGGTTGGCAGCAGCGATGGGAAATGGTTCTTCCAGAGCGCGGGGTCGATCTTCCCCTGCTCCAGGAACCGCTGGATGTGACGTGCCGTGTATTTCATGCTCATCTCTATGGGTGTGCTCCTGTTTATGATTCTTTGCTGCAGGCCAAAAATTCCGTTCATTTCCCGCACGGAAGGGGGGATGCCCGGATGGGACCGGATCCTCCTGCTGCTTGCGGATGGCATGAAAAATATATACGCTCCAAAATACAATGGAGATGAGCGGATGGTTCTTTGGGCTGCCATGGCCCGGGACCCGGCCGGGAGCCGGTTATGCCAGAAGAATTTACCCTTGCCACGTTCAACTGCGAGAACCTCTTTTCGAGGCCCGCCATCTTTGAAGAGAACGATGAACGATCCCGGGAGCTCCTGCACGAGGTTGATCTCCTCAAGGCCGAGCTCAAAAAACCGGTCTTTGACAAAGCCGAGATCGCCCGGCTGGAAAAATCCCTCAAAGGGTTTGCCGTCATCACCGATATCCGCGGCAAGGCTGCTTCTGCCAAAGGTGCGGCGGACTGGCTCGGGTACGTGAGCCTTGTGAAGACCACGCTCGCGGACGTGACGGCGAGCAACGTTGCCCGGGTGATAGCCGATACCAATGCGGACGTGGTCTGCTTAA
The DNA here is from genome assembly GCA_002839605.1 of Methanomicrobiales archaeon HGW-Methanomicrobiales-3. GTDB lineage: Archaea > Halobacteriota > Methanomicrobia > Methanomicrobiales > Methanospirillaceae > Methanoregula. The sequence goes on from PGYK01000002.1 coordinate 131,970, forward strand.
TCGAGGTCGAGGACCGGCTCACGCTCAAGGGGTTCCACAACGATATCCTGAACAAACAGTTCCTGAAACCGGCACAGCAGGAGCCGTACCCGTACCTCATGTCCATCCAGGGCAACGACGGCCGGGGGATCAACGTGGCCGTGATGTCGCGGGTTCCCATCACCTGGATGCAGAGCCATGTCCATGACAGGACGGAGAAGAACACACCGCTCTTCTCCCGCGACTGCCTTGAAGTGAACCTTGCTCTTGAGAATAAACCCTTACACCTGCTCCTGAACCATTTCAAGTCCATGGGGTACAGTTCCGGAGACGACCCGCAGGGGAGCAAGCGGCGGCTCGTGCAGAGTACGCGGGTTGCAGAACTGCTCGATTCCCACGATCTGTCGGAGGAGTACGTGGTTGTTGCCGGCGACTTCAACTCGCCCGCGGACAGCCCGTCGCTTGCCCCGGTCCTGAAAAAAGCCGGGATGTATAACGTGAACGAGGAACTTCCCGAGGGAAAGCGCGGCACGTACCGGACCGGCAAAGACCAGCTCGATTATATCGTGGTCTCCGATGCGCTGAAGGAGCAACTCTCCGGGGTCCGGATCGAACGCCGGGGCGTGTACACCGCCCGGGGGGAGAAGTACCCGACCGTGACGAGCCGGCGCACGGAAGCCTCGGACCATGCGGCGGTCGTGGCAACGTTTGCGGTGTGAGGCGGGGCGTCCCCGGAACGGTCAAAATGATTCATCGAACTGCTCTGTAAAAATCATTCCCACAGTGTCATTTTGTGGAATTGCGAGAGTGACCCCCTCTCTACCTAAAGAGGAGGGAGCACCCCAAGGGAGAAGCCCCCAAAAACCCCGGTTCTATCGTTTTAGTTTCAAGTGCCCATGTACGGCCTGCTCCTCGGGGCGAGGGTCGATGAGGCCCCGAGCGCCCGTGGCCCCCATCGCAGATCAATCTATGATTTCTGGCAGGTTTTCTAAATGAAAAACACAATTTCTAAAAGAATATATTATGGGGGCTGATGCCCCCATGCCCCCGGTTGCGATTCCTGCCGCCGCCCCCGCGGGAGCGCTCCCGCGGCGGCTTCAATTCGGGTTTATTTCATATCCGGTGGTTTCCCCCACCGAGCCGTATCACGTCCCTGAACGGATAAAACCCCTGTAAAAAGGCAGTATTTTTCATAGTTCTAGTGTGAACCCCCGTTCATGCCCGTTTCTACAGAGCAGATTTTTTCTGAACCGATCCGGTGCATCCACGTTTCACCAGAAGAGACTATTCCGGTCAGGCATCCCTGCCAGAAAAGAGCGAAGGGGAAAAATCCCTATTTCACCCGGGTGAACGAGTCGATCGAAGCGCTGTAGGGCGAGCCGTCCTCAAGGTAGGTGATCTCGATGGTGTCCGGCCCGAGGATCTCCCCAAAGCAGTAGCCGCCGGTCTGTTCGGACATTGCAAACGTCCTGCCCTCCCGGCCGATGACGCCGGCAAACTCTGTTGCCGATTCGGTGCCGTTCACCACAAAGAGGATCCGGCCGGCGAAGACCCGGTCTTTCTGTTCGGTGACGATCATCCGGATGTCAAGGTCGCGGTAATCGGAGAATCCCACGCCCTCCTCATATCCCGCGGAAGGTCCGTTCCAGGTTCCGACAAGGCTGGGGATGGTTGGTGCGGTAGTCGGGGTTGTTGCCGGAGTTGTTGCTGCCAACGGTGCGGAGGCGGTACATCCTGCGGCGAGGACGGCGAGGATGACGATCAGAAGGATACCTGCATTTCTCATGAACAGGCCATTGGGGAACCCGCGTGATAAATATAGCGGGTTCACGGATCGTTGACGGTATCCCCCATGCGGGAATTAGGTATTCAGAGTCTCGTTTGGGTAGCCCGCAGGGTTGGTACCGTGAGGAAGAGACCGTTGCACTATCCAAAAACAGGTTGGCCGGTTTTTTACGTCCGGGGATAATTTTATCAGCCCTGCCCGGTTCTTCAATCTGCCCGTTCTTTTTGGATCCTACGGCCGGAAATCGATGAGCCATTTCCAGACCGGCATCACCTGTATCGTCACGTCCCCTTCCGTGATATACTCCTCCTGGTGATACGTGAGAATGAGGCCGGATTTCAGGTGGTTGGCTTGCAGGGCATTGACAAGCCCGCCAGTCTCCCGGTCGCGGTTATCCTGCGAGAGTTCAAAGCAGACCTGGATGGCACTGGTGATCTTCCCCCGGTCTTCTGTGACAAAATCGCATTCCTTTGGATTTTTGAAAAAGAAGACCGTCAGTCCCCGGCGCAAAAGTTCGATGAGGACGAGGTTCTCAAGAAGCCTGCCCCGGTCATCCGAAAACCGGAATGCCACCGCATTGCGCATCCCGGTATCGATGCAGTAGAGTTTCTTTTCGTGGACATACTGTTTCTTGAGCGAGAAGTCGTACCGGAATATTTCAAAGACCAGGTACGCTTCCTCAAGGAACCCGACATAGTCCCTGACCGACACCACGCTCTTGAACCCGAGGGTGTTTTTCAGGGCATTGTATGTCTGGGCATTTGCAAGGTTGGTGAAGATATACCGGGCGAGCTGGCGGAACCCCTTCACCTCCCGGATCCCATACCGGCTGATGATGTCCCGGTACAGGATGTCATCATAGGTCCGCTTGAGATAGTCAGGATCCTCAAACTTCAGGTACTCGGGAAATCCGCCGCCATCGAGATACCGATCGAATTCTGCAAGGATGGCGGCCTTCTTCTTCTCCGTGATCCGGCCGGGGGTCATGGACAAAAACCGCAGTACTTCCCGAAACGAGAACGGGTACAGGGTGATGACGGTGTACCGCCCGGTGAGCCGGGTGCCGAGTTCGGCCGAGAGGAGGTTTGCGTTGGACCCGGTGAGAAAGACCTTGTATCCTTCGTCATGGACCCGGCGGACGAACCGTTCCCAGCCGGTAACGTTCTGGACTTCATCGATGAAGAGGACTTTTGTGCCCGGGGAGGTCTTTTCGAAGACCAGCATGAGAGTGGGGAAGTCTGCTACCGTGAAGTCCATGAGCCGGTCGTCGTCGAAGTTGACGTATAAAAAATCGCTGTACTGTTCTGCGAGCTGGCGCATGAACGTTGATTTCCCGCACCTCCGTATGCCGGTGATGACGACAATGGCGCCACTCTTCGTAAACCGCCCGCAGTCGATCTCCCGGGGGATGCCCGGGTTGCGGGAAAGGAACGATTCTTTCTGGGATAGTACCAGTTCTTCGAGCTGCGGTGCGGAGATCATGTTCATTACCAATGTACACTTTTATCTGATTGTTTACATTACTAATGTATAAAATTATTTCTCCGGAGGGGCAGTCATTCCCGGTCAACGGCCATTGCTGCAATCGCGGGTGTAGGAATGGGCTCAACGGTGATGTCGGCATGGCTGCCGGATGCCTCCGGCACCATGATGCGTAACCGTGCGCACGGACCGTTTCATCTGCCGGCACAACCGTGTTGCAACCCCGCTGGCGCCACGGCTCGTCCGGGTCATTGGCAGCGTCGAAGACGAGGGGATCCTACAACCATAATCACCCGGGGGATTTCCCTGGCAGCGGTCCCCTTCAGAATTAAAAAGGTGGGCAGGGGAGGTCCCCGCCCGGTTGTTCTTAGAACTTTCCTCCCATGTGGTCGAGGACCCGGTCCCACATCACGAGGAGCCCGGGGATGATGACGTAGGCGATGAGCCCGGCGCCGAGGAAGGCGCCGGTGATGATGAGTTCGTTCTCCATGCTTCCCCCTCCTTACGCCAGCGCCGGGACGGTGTCCGCCCAGGTCTCGACTTTGGTCCGGATGGCGTCGTCCGAGTACGAGGTGAGGCTCACGCTCTCCCGGCCGAAGGTGACGAAGTACAGTTCCCCGTTGGGGTCGTGGCACTTGAGGGTGGCCGAGTAGGTCTCGTTTCCGAGATCCCGGACCGCCGTGCCCCCGTGGGCTGCGGCAAGGCCGGTGTCGGCGAGGAGCGCAGCGGCGCCGGCAGTGAACCCGGCGATGGTGTCGAACTTCGAGGAGTCGGTGCCCACGGTCTTTGCCTCCGTGTCCTGGTACACGAGTTTGGTGACGTAGTACTCCCTGGTCTTCTCAACGGCCGGGTGGGTGACGCCGGCAGTCATGTATTCCACGCAGCCGAACGGGTTTGTGGTGAGCACCGATGCGACGATGGCATCGAATGCCGCAACGTCCGTAATCGGGCTTGCGAGTGTTCTGAGTGCGGTCTTGACGGTTGTTTTCTGGATAAAGTCTGCCATGTTTTTTCTCAACTCTTTTTGGTTTTGCTTGTTTTGTCCGGCAGGTCCTGCAGAACCTGGCGGGCGGGAAGAATCCACGAGGATTCTTCGCGGTCTCCGGGGCCCCTTTGACATACACTTATACGTCGTGAAAGGGCTTAGTCGTGACTGAACCGCTGGTTTTTTTGGAAAACGGCCGGGTATGCGCAGCGGGTTTGGGGAATTACGTGAATATCGGGGGGCGATTATCCGGGAAAAAACGGGGTACTCGTTGCACCGGTTGCCACATGGGAGTGACCGGGATCATGGTACCTGTGACCGGCGGGAATTTTTCTTTACTACGATTGGACCAGTGGGGATTTATGCCCCGGCTCTGGTATCCGGAATGGGATATCGGGCCTGTCCTGGCAACGGAGGGGAACGATACGATCTCATCTCTTAAAAAAAAGAACGTTCCTTTCGGAGATCCTGACACTCTCCATGACATAGTTATGAATATTGGGAGAAATACCAATACATACGAATCCGGAACTGACAATGGCACAAAATTATCAGAATTTTTTCCCGGTGCGTCCATGAAGCCGGGCAAGACGCTGCTCACCCTCATTTTCATTATTGCGCTCACCAGCTGGTGTCCCGTAAGTTCGACAACGATCCCCTGTTTTATCAACCCGCTCTCACCGGATCACGACCTCGTTATCATCGACCGTTACTTTGAATCTGTCCGTTCCGATCCAGAAGAGATCCGGGCATTTTTTTATACAATGCCAAAAGGCGGGGATCTCCACACCCATCTCTCCGGAAACGTCTATGCTGAGGACATCATCGACATCGCAGCCCGGCACAATCTCGTTGTCGACCCCGCAACCGGGCAACTCTTTGATCCCGCAACCGGACAACCCTCTGGTGTGCAGATGCCAGCGTCAGTTGTCCCGGTCACTGCCGCATACAGCAATGCCACCCTGTATGACGCACTGGTTGGATCCTGGTCCATGCGGGATTATATTCCGGGCAACCAGTCGGGACATGACCAGTTCTTTGGGACATTCGACCTGATCGACCCGGTAACGTATTACAATGGCGACGTCATAGCCACGATCCGCAACCGGGCGGCAGACGAAAATATCCAGTATCTTGAGCTGATGACGTCCCAGACCGACACGGAACAGGTACACGAGATCGTAGCGGCCGTGGACTGGGATGACAACTTCAGCGTGATGCGAAAGAACCTCCTCGATGCGGGGCTCGATGAGATCATTGACCGGAAGGTGCGGACACATGAATTCTATGACCGGGAATCGTGGGAACTCGCGAGCCCGGCGGGAAAGAATGTGACGGTACGGTATATCTATGAGGCCCTCCGGTTTTACCCGAAAAAAGAGGTTTTTGCCAATCTTCTCCAGGCATTTGAGATCGCCGACCGGTGCCCCGTAGTCGTTGGCATTAACTTAGTGGGCGATGAGGCTGACGATTATTCCCGGACCGATTACCACCTCCACATGGAGATGGTATCGTACCTTGCCTCGGTCTATCCCCAGGTCTCTGTCTCCCACCATGCCGGTGAGCTGACGTACGGTCTCGTCCCAGAAGAAGACCTCCGGTTCCATATAGCCGATGCGGTGTATACCGGAAAAGCCTCGCGGATAGGCCACGGGGTATCTATCCTTTCCGAAGATGCCTGGCAGGAAACCCTCGCTGAAATGAAAAAACGGGACATTCCTGTTGAGATTCTCCTGACCAGCAACGAACAGATCCTCTCGATCAGTGGTCATGACCACCCGGTATCGGTGTACCTGGATCACCAGGTTCCGGTGGTGATTGCCACCGATGATCCGGGCATTGAGAGAACCGACCTGTCCGGGGAGTTTGTCAAGCTCACGCTCCAGCATCCTGAACTACGGTATGAGGATATCCGTGCTATCACCATCAACAGCATCCGGTTCAGTTACCTCCCCGGGCCTGAGAAGGAACTGATGCTTGTGCAGTTTAATGAACGCCTTGAACCGTTCGAAAGATCGATTGCGAAACGAGAGCGGCCGTTCATGATTACGGCTCTCCCTTCATTCTTTAAGGAACCCTGCCGGGTGCAGGATACCGCCCTTTGAGCCGGGTGATCCGTTGTTTTTCGGGAGGCTGGTATCGCGTTTCGCAAACGCTTCGATTCGGTCTTCTGAGGTTTTTACCGTTCCCGGGGTCGTCATGATGTTTTTTTGCCCATCGTCTTACGGTTCATTCGGGGCTGTTGCATGTTTCTCCCCTCTCTTTTGGCAGTCCGCATCTTTTCTTCAGCGAATACGACTGCTATGGTTTTGATCTCCCTTGCTGCGTTCACCCGCAGGCACCCGACTGGTGCTCTTGAAAGCGGACATACATTATGTCACGATCTTCGGACAGAAACTCTGGCACGCTACACTCGGGTTTATTCGTTCACCCCCGGCGTTTATCGTGGTGGTCGCTACGAAGGAATCACCTGAAGTAACTTATTTGCAAAGTGCTTGTAATTCGCCCGCGTTGTGGAGGAGGTGGAGCGGATTTGTGAGCGGCAGGTGGCATCGGGTAGGGAGATTGAGGGGTTGTGCGAGTGGGTGAAGGCGAGGGTGGTTGAGGGGGAAGTTGGCAGGACAATCCTGCTCACGCATATTCTTTGAGCAGCACCTTCACCGCAGCCGCAAGCGGTGCGAGATCGTGCCGGCTCGTCTCCCAGATGATCGTCGGGCTGATCATGAAATAGCCGTGTACCCTCTTGTCCCGCATTCCGCTGAACTCCTTCCAGGGGACATCCGGGTGGCGATCGATGATCTCCTGCGGGATCTTCTTGATCGCTTCTCCTATCACGACAAAATTGAGAATGATTGCCTCACGGGTTTTCCGGTCGGCAAGCAGTTGCTCGTAGGTCATGTCCTGCGTGTAGGACTGGATCGTGGAGATGGCATCGTCAATATCCGTGAGATACAATCTCATCTCACGTTTAGACATAGATGACCTCGGCGAGCACGTCCTGTCGGATCACCGGTTTTAAGGAATCTGATGTCACCAGGTCCACCTGTTCCCCGAGGCGCTCGGAAAGGAAATGTTCAAGCCGCATGAAGGTGACGAACCCCACCGGCTTTGAGAACTCCACCAGCAGGTCGATATCGCTGGTGCCCGTCTGCTCGTTCCGGGCAACTGAGCCAAACACTCCGATAGTTTTGACAAAATACTCTTTTGCCACTTCCCCTTTGAGGTTTTTTAAGGAGGCGAGGATATCCTGCCGGGTGGACTTCATGGCTGTACCTATGTAACAGTGGGTGATGAACTATTAATAAATATTTTAAGGACGGGGGTGTCTTCCGGCAGCAGTTCGCCCGTGTTGGGGAAGCGGTGGCGCGGATTCGTGAGCGGCAGGTGGCGTCGGGAGGGAGATTGAGGGGTTGTGCGAGTGGGTGATGTAAGATCCGTCGGTAATTTCTCATGAGCGGGTATCACTGTTTAGGGATAGGTATTTCAGGGTATCAGTGATGGGGGGTAGCCGGCGGTCTGGATGCGGAGGTATCCGGTTGTGCATTCCTTGCGGGCGATGGGGATTACAGACCGGGCCTTATCCAGGCAACTGCCTGACTTAATCCGGCAGCGGGATAAGGCGATTGCAGCGCAGAGTCATACATTCCGGTAGACCGAGCTGCGATGATCGATGGTAATGACAAAGATCACGAGTATGCCGTTGTCAATGGTGAGGATCGCCCGGAAGCTGCCGATGCGACAGGAATAGATCGGTACGTGCTCGTGACCCTTGAGTTTCTTGACGCATGCCTGCGGGTTTTCTTCCGCGGCAAGATCGTTTAACGCCGCTCGGATACGCCGGGCATCTTTTTTCGGAATTGCCAGCAGGTCTTTCTGTGCCCCGCGGGAGAGGTGAACCGTATACACGTCAGATCCCGTGGGCGTCGCAGAACTCGTTGAGTTCCCGGGTCTTCTTGTTCCGGATGTCGGCGAGCCCCTCTTCGATTGCCTTGATGGTCTCTTCGCTCACCATTGTTGAGTCCACCTGGGAATCCATGAGCCGGGTGATGACCTCATCGTAGGTTTCCCTGGGGTGTGTCCGGAATTTGGTGAGTGACTCCTTAGTCTCTTTCCGGATCCGGATGGGGATGCTCTCCATGATCCTATGTAGTGCGGGGTAGCATATCAGACTACTGGTGTATGCATGCGTGCAACAAAAAAGGAAAAAGGCCGGGTGTTCCGAATGTCAGGATGCGGATGATTGCTGTAAAAAGATATTGAGTATCGCTTATGGGGAATGGAGGTGGCGCGGGTGTTTCTCAATCCGCCGTTCGGGCCCGGTGTCGAGCGGTGGTTTTCGAAGTTATACCAGGAGCGGTCCGCAGGCCGGACCACGGAGGCGATTGTGTTGTGGAAATCGGCGACCGAGACTGCTGCGTGGAAGACGCTAACGGCGATCTCGTGCCGGGTGTGTTTTCCATCGGCACGGATCCGTTTTGTGGGGCCTGCTGGCTATGAGGGTCCCGGTCCGACGTTTTCACCGGCACTGTTTTATGTTGGCGAGAGACCGGAGCGGTTCGAGCGGGCGTTTGCGGGGATTGGGGCTGTATGGGTCGTGCCGGGGAAATGAGAGAATTCTCCATATACTTTTTAAAAAACAGGTCAATAGCATTTTTTATGTTCAGATATAAATGACCAGTAATGATCACTGAGGCTGATACCTGCCGAACTTACATCCTGCCCAAACTCTATGATGCAGGCTGGACCAACGAGCAGATCAGCGAACAGAAATCTTTCACCGACGGCCAGATTTTTGTTTCTGGAAATACAACCCAACGGGGAAAATCAAAACGTGCGGATTATCTCCTACGAATCACCAGGAATTTTCCTATAGCGGTCCTCGAAGCGAAAGCAGCGTACAAAAAACCCGGTGACGGTCTTCAGCAGGCCAAAGATTACGCAAAAATTCTCGATCTGAGATTTGCCTACGCAACAAACGGTCATCGCATCATTGAATACGACGACATCACTCACCTCGAACGCGAGATCGATAAATTTCCAACCCCTGACGAACTCTGGAAACGCCTTAAACAGGTAGATGGAATTGCGGATGACGTTGGAGAGAAGATCCTCGAACCATTCCATCATATTGCAGGGAAGACACCCAGGTATTATCAGGAGATAGCGATCAACCGGTCGATCAAGGAGATTTACCGGAATCGGAAACGTATCCTCCTCACTCTCGCAACGGGAACCGGGAAGACATTCATAGCATTTCAGATCATCTGGAAGATCTGGAACCAGCGCTGGAACCGGACTGGAGAACATCGGCGGCCGAAGGTGCTGTATCTCGCTGACCGGAACGTACTGATTGATCAGCCTAAGGATAATGTCTTCACCGACTTTGGCGACGCCCGATGGAAGATTCAGGGCGAAGCAAACAAGAGTCGCGACCTGTACTTCTCGACATACCAGGCAATCGCCGGCGATGAAAACCGGAAAGGACTGTACAAGGAGTACAGCCCGGAATTTTTTGATTTCATTGTCGTGGATGAGTGTCATCGAGGCAGCGCAAAAGATGACGGGAACTGGCGCGAGATCCTCGATTATTTTTCTCCTGCGGTAAAACTCGGGATGACCGCAACCCCGCTCCGGACCGATAACGTCGATACGTACCAGTATTTCGGCAACCCGATTTACACGTACACGCTCAAGCAGGGGATCGAGGATGGATTCCTTGCACCGTACCGGGTCCACCGGATTGTGAGTTCAGTTGATGCGACCGGCTGGCGTCCCTACAAAGGTCAGAAAGACAAGTTTGGTAATGAGATCCCCGGTGGCGTTTATGAGACGCCGGACTTCGAGCGGATCATCTCGTTCCGAAAACGAACCGAAGCGGTTGCCCGTCACCTGTCAGAGTACCTGAAAAAAGACGATCGGTTTGCCAAAACGATTGTTTTCTGCGTTGACCAGGAACACGCTGATGAGATGCGACGGGCACTCTCGAATATCAACGCCGACCTGATAGGGAAATATCCCTCGTATGTTGTGCGGATCACTTCTGAAGAAGGAGATATTGGCAGAGGATTCCTTGATCAGTTCATGGATATCGAGACGATTACCCCGGTCATCGCGACGACATCGAAATTGCTGACAACCGGTGTCGATATCCCGACCTGTAAGAACATCGTGATCTTCACAACGATTAACTCCATGACCGAGTTCAAACAGATCATCGGGCGAGGGACACGCATCCGGGCGGATTACGATAAGCTGTTCTTCACGATTCTCGACTATACTGGCAGTGCGACGCGGTTATTTGCGGATCCGGATTTCGACGGGGAACCGATTACGCTCACTGAAGAAGAGATAGATGAGAATGGCGACCCGGTATCTGCAACCGAACCGGTCGTCCAGCCGGTCCCTGAACCGGACCTCAAGCCCCGGGAAAAATGGAGGCCGAAGATCTCGAATGATGATGAAGGCAGGAACCGGAAGTATTACGTTGATGATCTTCAGGTTGAGATCACGACAGAGATGGTCTACGAACTCGACAGCAGCGGCAACCGGCTCCGGACCATCGAGTTTACGGATTACACCCGGGAACAGGTGAAGAAATTATTCCCGTCGTTCGATATTCTCCGGTCCCACTGGACAACATCGGATGAGCGGAAAGCGATTGTCGATAGTCTCGCGGATCGCGGGATATCGTTCGAGCATCTCGTGGAAGTTACGAAACACCCGGAGGCCGATCCTTTCGATCTCCTCTGTCACGTCGCATACAATACACCCATCCGAACCAGGAAGGAACGGGCCGAGAAGGTAAAGAAAGAGCGGATGGCGTTTTTTGAGAAATATAGTCTGCCCGCCCGGGAGATCTTGCAGGAGATTCTCGACAAATATACCGAGTACGGGTTCGAGCAGATCGACAACATGAACATTCTCAAAGTCCCACCGATAAGCAGACACGGGAACGTGATGGAGATCGCGCAGGCATTCGGGGGAGTTCCCGAGCTGAAGAAGGCACTCGCGGATCTCCAGACAATGATTTACGCATAATTCAGGTGATTTTTTACGGTAAAATCAAAGAAGACCGAGACTCCGGTCACGACCGGGCAACAGCTGGCGAGCATCGTCAAGGCGTGCCGGGACATCATGCGCAAGGACAAGGGCCTGAACGGGGACCTTGACCGGCTCCCGATGCTGACCTGGATCATGTTCCTGAAGTTTCTCGATGACATGGAGAAGATCCATGAGACCGAGGCACAACTGAAAGGAAAAACTTTCGTCCCTGCCATCGAGCCACCGTACCGCTGGCGTGACTGGGCAGAGAAGTCCGATGGCATCACGGGTGACGACCTGATCGCGTTTGTGGACCAGGACGAGGCAATGCGCCCGGATAGCACAAAGGGAAAGGGCCTGTTCAAGTACCTCGAATCCCTGCATGGAGAAAATGGAGGCGACCGTCGTGATGTGATCGCAACAGTCTTCCGGGGAACCGTGAACCGTATGATCAATGGGTACCTGCTCCGCGACGTTGTAAATAAGATCAATAACATTCACTTCACCTCTTCGGAAGAAATCCACACTCTTTCGCATCTCTATGAATCTATGCTGAAGGAGATGCGAGACGCGGCAGGAGATTCCGGCGAGTTCTATACCCCGCGTCCTGTTGTGCAGTTCATTGTCGAAGTCATCGACCCAAAGATCGGCGAAACGATACTTGATCCAGCGTGCGGAACCGGTGGTTTCCTTGTCGAGACGTTCGAACATCTGAAGAAACAGGAGAAGACGACCAAGGATCACGAGCGTATCCAAAAAGGTTCGATTTTCGGCGGTGAAGCAAAGTCATTACCGTATCTCCTTGCGCAGATGAACCTCCTTCTCCACGGGCTTGAATCCCCGAAGATTGATCCGCAGAATTCTCTGCGGTTCCCTCTCCGTGAGATCGGTGATACTGAACGGGTGGACGTGATCGTGACGAATCCGCCGTTCGGAGGCGAGGAGGAGAAGGGAATTCTTGGGAATTTCCCGGAGGACAAACAGACCTCCGAGACAACGCTCCTATTCCTACAACTCATAATGAGGAAACTTAAGCGCAGTGCCTCCGGGAAGAAGGGCGGGCGTTGCGGGATGGTCGTACCGAATGGAATGCTCTTTGGCGATGGCATCGGTGCTCGAATAAAGGAAGATCTTCTCCGGGATTTTAACCTTCATACGATCGTCCGGCTGCCGAAGGGAGTCTTTTCTCCCTACACTGATATCGAAACAAATCTTCTGTTCTTTGATCATGGCGATCCAACAAAAGAAATCTGGTATTATCAGGTACCACTTCCCGAAGGACGAAAGACGTACACCAAAACGAAACCAATGAAGTTTGAAGAATACGCACCGGTGCTCGCATGGTGGAAGAATCGAGCCGAGAGCGAGCAGGCTTGGAAAGTTCCTGTCGATGCTGTTCTTGAAAACAATTTCAACCTCGATATCAAGAATCCGAATTCGGCAAAGATGGATGAGCACCGCGAACCCGAAGAGATTGTGGTCGTGATTGTCGAGAAGGAACAGCGGATCATCACGCTGATGCAAGAGATCCAGATGGAGATAGGAAAGGGTCGGGGTAATGCAGAGTAATGTCCCGAGGGTGAAACTCGGTGAGGTACTCACTCATCGAGGAGATTTCATCACCGTTAATGATTTGCAATTGTACAGACGTGTGACCGCACAACTCCATGCAAAGGGGATTATTCTCCGTGACGAGATTGACGGGTCACTAATCAAAACAAAGAAACAAAGGGTGTGTAGAGCGGGCGATTTTCTTGTTGCGGAGATTGATGCAAAACTTGGGGGTTTTGGGATAGTTCCCCCATATCTCGAAGGATCGATTGTCAGTTCTCACTATTTTCTATTCGAAATAGATGAAACGAAACTTGAAAGAGAATATCTGGATTTTTTTATCAGGACTGAGGAGTTTCAGAAACAGATTACCGCACGAGGTTCAACAAATTATGCAGCGATCAGACCTCCCGATGTTTTACAACTGGAAATTCCTCTTCCTTCGGTTAAAGAACAGCGGCGAATTGTTGCGACGCTTGAAAGGTTGTTTAATGATGTTAATGCGGCAAGAAAAGAGCGAGCCGCATCTATTAAAGAATTGGAAACACTCCAATCCCAAATAAAAAATACTGCATTTCCTAAACCTCACACAACGACTGTCGGAGAATTTGTCAGATTCCAAACCGGTTATGCGTTCAAGAGTGAGTGGTTCAGTGAGGAAGGAATCCGATTAGTACGGAATGCAAACATAGGACATGGCAATATCGATTGGTCTGACACAATGCGAATCCCTGAATCACTCCGAAAACAATTCGGAAATTTTGAACTTCGAATGGGGGATATCCTGGTCTCATTGGATCGTCCCATTATCTCAACAGGTGTTAAAGTTGCAAAGGTATCAGAAGCTGATCTTCCCAGCCTTTTGTTACAGCGCGTTGCTCGGGCTCAATTCGACGAGAATAAGGTAGATGTAAATTATTTTTTCCACTGGCTGACGTCGCCGAATTTTATTACTGCAATCAATCCTGGTCGTAGCAGCGGAGTTCCGCATATCTCCCATAAAGAAATTGAGAGGATTCCTTTTTCGCTACCACCATTCAAAGAGCAGCGCCGTATCGTCGCCCGTCTCGATCGATTGCAGGACAAGGTTGATGAGGTGAAACGGCTGCAGGCTGAGACAGAGCGGGAGATGGTGGCGCTGGTACCGGCGGTGCTGGCGAAGGCGTTTGGGAATTGATATTTAATTATTTAAGAAATTCACTTTCAAGAAAATCTAATAAATTGGCAGAACGGGTTAGAATTTCCCGATAAATGTCTTGATATCTCTTTTTACCGATTCCCCACTTTTTCGCCACCGATTCATACTCTCTACCTTTCCTATGGCTTGTTGATGTAGATTTTAAACTTTGAAGGTCCCTCAAAAATTGGATATGACTCTCAAAGTTTTTCACTCCTTTTTCGGATAGGAAGCGATAAAATTTAGAAATCCCTCTCTCGTCTTGTTCCTTCGATGATAATTGTTCTCCAAGTTTTGCTTCGTTTATTGAATCAATGATTACCTTGGTAATCGCTAATACCAGTTCGTCAAATTCTGACTGACTTTCTTTGAGAGGAACACGAATTTTATTAAAGAAGTGACTATCGCTTTTACCGAGTGGAAGAAAAAGATCCCACCCAAGTTTCTTCATCCACGATTCTTGGAATCTCTCGAATTTTCCTTTGAAAATGAGATCCTCCATTGAGGGGTCAGTCCATTCAGCTGCAAAACCTCTTTTAAATGCAACCTCACTGAAGCCTCCATCCGGTTTTACGTTGAAACTTCTCCAATACCTTTGTTCAGATATTGAAAGATGCCCAAGATCTCCGAGCATTACAATAACGTATTTTTCATGATTATTATCTAACCTCAACGACCACAATCCCCCACAAAATAGATTCCCGTCGTGAATGGAATATTTTTCAGTATTTGCGTAATATTTTTCCAGTACTTCACGTTTAAAAAAAACTGGTGTTACATAATTTGGTTTTCCTTTGTTTTTTCCAAAAAAATTCGCCAATTTTTCTTCATCACAGGAAAATAAAATTTCTTTTCCTTCTGAATCAACACCAATGATAAATTCCAGGTATTCATCGTGTTTGACCCCACACGGATCAAATGTCTCTGGATCAAAATCATCCAAACCTGAAATTATTTTTTTTCCTAATAGTCTGCTAAAAATAACTGTATCATCACGTTTACGAGGATCGTCAGAAATACTAATTTCGCAAGTTACAAAATTTGTTTGTTTAATATCTCGAATAATCTCATCGCCAAGTTCTGAAAATTTTCCTGATAAAAACCGATCGACATTGAAGTACAAAACCAAATTTGCGTTCTTTACAGCAAGGTATTCTTTAAGATATTTTGCATTGATCTGAATCAATTCATCAGAAATTCTGATAACATCCTCTTCTTCCCCATCATCGAGAATAATTATGAATTTCTTTTCATGTTCATCGAAATATAGGTTATATAAATGCCGAAATTCTTCAGACAGATCAAAAAATGCCTTTTTTATTCCATGAAAGTGCCGTTGGATCAGTATTGGTTCAATTCCATCCTCTCGTCCATATCGTAAATATTTGGCATCAGTCATCTTCCCTCGACCATAACTAATAATGTGCCCAGGGTAAAAGCTTGCAATATCGATTTCCCATTCATATTGTGATAAAATTTGTTCAGTTGAAGTTTTTGGGGCGATAGCTGAAAAAAGGAAGAAATCATCATCAGTATCAGGGATTTTATCGTGTAAATAAAGGGGAATCCAGGCATCGGTTCCTAATTTTTCTTGAATGAATCGATACCAATCATTCATATGAGGATCAATTTTTTGCATTGTCATTCAACTCGCACTCGTGGCATTTTACTATTTTATGTCATATAACATATCATGCATTCTTATCTTGAAAATTAATTTGCCATTTCTTCATTAAAAAAAGGGGTTTTACCATCGGTGGCCAGACCACCAGAAACTCAGAGCAAAACCTCCAACGAGAACAAGCCATCCCGCAGGATTTCCTGCGACGATGAAGAATGCACCAACAAGGATTGCTGCTGCCGGGCCGGTACCTGCACTCAAATTCGGAAACATATTGGTATCACCTCCTGAGGGAGTATTTGTATCAAGGCGATATTTAACCCTGAATAAGTTATTTAGATAAAAAAACTAAATATGGTTTAAATGACCCGGGCCTCACTCTTCAAACTCCGTGTTCACATTGTACCTGTCGGGTTTGAAATTGACCGGGTGATCGAGCCACTCATCCGGTTTAAGGCAGACAAGGTTTGGTTGATCATCGAAGAAAATATCGAGACCAGCGATGCGAATTACCACTACCAGGAAATTAAACGCCGATTAAGCGAGATCGATATGAAATTCGATGAACGGAGATGCCAGTTCAGGGCTCTGTTCGAATTATTAAATGAATACCGGATTATCATCGAGCAAGAACATGAACACGAGATTTTTATCAACGTCTCTACCGGAAACAAGATCGAGGCGATCGCCGGCATGATGGCGGCGATGATGTTTCATTCTGATAAAATCAGCATAACTCCTTATTATGCGGTCCCGAAAAATTACGAAATAAAACCCAAAGAGGGCGAACAGTTTACCAGCGGTTACAAAGATGTAATCCAGTTGCCGAATTACAGAATTGAACGTCCGAAAGAACATCTCGTGGCCGCGCTGAAAATAATTAAAGAGAGCGGGATAGTAAGCAAGAAGGAGCTCATTGAGATATTTCTATCAAAGAAGCTGATCGTAATCGAGAAAATTAATCATTCTGAGTCTGCCAAGCATTCCCAGTTGAATAAGAAGTTTTTAGAACCCTTGAACGAGAAAAAATTCATCGAAATTGAAGGTAAGGGGAAAGCAGCCCGTATAAAAATCTCTATTGACGGAGAGAATATATTGAAGTTTTTACCGAAATAATCTTACAAATTTCCTAAAAAATCCATGAGGTCCGGTGCCCTCTGGGGGACAACAATGTTGTCCATGATATCCGGATTTTCCTGAATTGCGGCCTTTGTGTTGAGATATTTCTTTACCGATTTTGTCTCGCTGATTGTCTTCTTTGTCCGTTCCACTTCGAGATGCATCAGGGTGCTATTCAGGAACTGGTTAACCGCGTTGTCCTTCAATAACGTAGAGTCTGAAATCGGCAATGACTGAGGATAATGATCAAGATTCAGGTAATAATAGGAATCAGGGTCGAAGATGCGGTGTTTGTGAAAAGTGTGAGCTTCAAGATAAGCGTCCTTAGTTGCGAAGTTATTTTTACTGGCCCGTTCTGCAAGTGCATCGTCATTGTATAAATTACCTAAAAATGGTCGCCATGGTTCCCGGTCGGTCCCTATGAAATCTGCCCCTAAAAATTGAGTTAGGATGTCGGAAGCTGCAGCTTTATTTTCTTGAACATGTGGCAGAAGTTCCTTTTTAATATGGGAGAAATATAGGGTAGCGTTGGAATTTCCCATAATCTTGTCAATGAGATGAATTATTGTTTTCAGTCGGGATGAATATGTATCATTACAAGACTTGGCATCGAAGTCGATCCAGATATTAGTGTAACCCTGAGTTTTATAATGAGACAGGATCGCCTCTAGATTTTTCTTGGATAATTCAATATGCAGGGGAGCAAAAATCGGCCGGTTATTGCGGTCCATTAGGATTTTGATGCTCTGATCGACAAAGGCAAGATACTGGGTTGTATTGATATCGTCCTTTTTTTCAAGCCGGACATCAGGACATAACACAAACGCCTTCGATGCTGAATGAATATAATCGAGCAGGCATATGTAGCTGTTTTCATCAAGACCCGGAAATGTTTTTTTTGTCTCGCCGGAGCCTACTGAAAATTCTTTAAATGGATTTTTTGGGAAGACTAGGGATACCGTTGTCAATGCGGAATTCCACATGCGCTTTTTTATATTGAAAAAAGAGTCGAGACCGTGAACCCGGTCGGGGCCTGCCTCATTCAGCAGATGGTAGAGAGAATTCCAGCTGCGGATATCAGTGATAAATTTCTGGTATTCCAGGAATGGTTGTGCTATCATTCCGGAAACCGGAGAGACATCCTCAACGTTAATCCCGTTCCCGGCCAGAACCTTGAACGGTGTCTCTATCTTCCGCCGGAGATGTTCAATCTCGATCTGTTTGATGTAATAATCGCCGTCTTTTGCGTGCGTGATCGGATCAATGGAAATATGGGGATCAAACTCACGCGCTGACATGATAGTTCCTAATATATTCGATCGCAGGCATAAGGATTGTCCTCAAAATCTCGGGATCGATGCTGCACGGGCGTTGTTTTTCCCCGCTTATAAGCACATTCTCAATTTTCAGGAGAAATTCGAGTGCCTGGGCCGGGGTAATCTTCTGATCTTCACAACAGGCAACCTGAACAAATCCGATTGTTCCTTTCACACGGGGTGCAAGGTTCCTGAAATGTTTTTTCGCAAACTTATTGGGGCGGCGGTCATCGAGAATCAGGAAGCGGAGTCTGCCCTGTGCATCCAGCATATACCCGATACCGATTGCTTCATATTCCCCGTCATTGATATGACGCGGGTTTCTGCCAAAAAAGGGTTTGATGAGCTGATAATAGTCAAAATTGTACGTTGTAACGCTGCGGGTAAAATCCCCGTCATTCGTGAGTCGTTCGGGTAACTCACCTAAGATTTTGTCACCGAGGAAGAAGGGATATGCCGAAAGAAACCGGAAAAGGATATCCTTGCGTTTGATATCACAGGCACAACAGCTGTAAAACGTTGAATCAGCGGCGACAGAATCTCTCATTTCAGTTGCTCGCCATGAGGTCTTCGTACCGCTCTGCGTCGATATATCCCTTCTTTACAAGATTATCTGCCAGTTTCTTTTTTGATTTCTGGATGCCGTCAAAAACGTTTGATTTTTTCTGATATTCGGGGTACGTATCATAAATGAGAAGAAGCAATTCTTCGGGACTGAGCTTGTCATAGAGTTCGCGGACCATCTTCATGGCTGCGAGGATCGGGCCCATCTGCGGATTTGCGGAACTTGCAGCATAGAGACGCTTGTACTCGGACCTGCCTTGGGTCGTCAGCTCTACATATCCCCCGGTAAGGGTATCATACCGTGCAGGTGGAATGTACGTCCAGCAGTTAATGAGGTAAAAGGGATTCCTGATAATCTGTTCAATCTCTTCTGAATACGGGCCCCGGTAATGAGAGATGAATCTCATGAATTTCTTGATATCGGGATGGAAATTCCAGATGAAGAATGCTTCCTTTTCCAGATGGAGGATAGAGATTTTCTGGTCCTCGGCACCCAGAAGTAAGAGGATGAGATGTTCCAGCGCCCTGGACCTCGTGTCTGCTGCGTTTCTCTGTTGCATTCTTTATCATCACGAATTTTTCGTCGAATTCTAGTGAAATGTATCCATATGGGTGTTTAAACAGTTTATCATAAACCCGGCACCGCATGGAGCGAAATTGATTTTTTCCTGTTTTACCAGTGGATCCGCTCCCTTCAGTAAAACCTAAGCCCCGCCTCCCACAGAGTACTATTCAGCCCAAGGGCCCAAGGGCGGGAGAAACGTATGGCAGATTTCGTACAGAGTGCAAATGTCAAGAGTGCAGTCCGCACCCTTGCAGAATCCATTGCGGATGTCGCGACGTACGGGCACGATCGTCCAGTTGGCATGTTTCACCCCATCCCCCACACCGCCTCCTCCACCGCCGCCAGCCTCTCCTGCACCCTCATGCACGCCTCCCGGTCCAGCACCGACTCCTCGACCCAGTACTCTATCCGGGTCTGAACCCTCCCGTCGTCCTCCATCCACGCGAGAACCGAGAGCTGCCAGACAAACACTCCCGCCATGATATACGGCAGGAACCTGGCTGCACTCTCATTTTTCCGGAACACCTCCATCGTCTTCTCCTGCTCCTGCTGCTCTTCTTCCATCATCGCGTGGTGGAGATTACCAAAATCGTCCGTTGCCGTTGCGCAGATCGCCCGCACCTTTGCGAGCATCTCCGCAGGCCCCCCCTCCCCGTCACGGAATGCCGATGAGATGATACAGGGCTCGCAGTTCCCGATCTGCCCGCCGGATTTTTTTGGATCCGGCGGACACTGGACCTCGACGTTCAGGAGCGTCACATCGTTACCCCTGATCAAATCCTCCCGGCCAGCATCAGTCAGAAGATCCACAAGCGGGCTCATCCGTCCACCCCCGGCTCCCGGCCGACAACGGGCCCTGCCCCGGCAGCCTGCCTGTCCATTTCGTGGATGTTCGCACCGCTATCCGGAATAATCCTGTACGCTTCGTTACCTTGTGTGTCGAAAACTGGTCTCATGGTAAATTCTCCATCGTTTGATTGTGCCCTCGCATCCGTCCGGATTCCGGCCCGGCACTTGCGTCACATTGCATGCCATTTCCGGAATCTTTTTTCTGTACAATTTTCTCGTAAGAGATCCCGGAAAAAGGGTACATAGTGACGCAAGTGACGCAAAACCACTTTTTTCCGCTTCATCCATCCGCAGGAAGCACATCCTGGTATCCTCCGTTTCGCTCTGACTCAACCCTCTCCTCATGATTCTTCCACCGGATTCCGGACCAGAACCGTTCATTCCCCGACCTCCCGCCTTCAAGTACGCCCCGCTCTTTGAGTGCCAGGGCGATCCTGCGTCCCGATGGAACATGCCGGACACCTTCTTCTTCACACCATTTCACAAACAATTCCTTAAACGCAGACCTCGACAACGACGCCCCGGCTTCAAGCACGCACTCCGTTGCAAGGAACAGCCCCACCGTGTCGCTCACCGTCCGCAGGTTCGCCGTTGCCTGCGAGACCTTCTTTGACTGCACGAGCCGGCTCCCGTTTGCGTAATACCGCTTGAGCCCTTCAAGGCACCAGTTCAGGATGCCCGGCGACTCCGCGAGCAGTTTTGCCGCAATGTCCGGGTCGCACTTCTCCTCCGGGATCTGGACCGAGAACGGCACCATCCAGATCCGGCGCCAGATCCCGTCATCCGTGCCGGGGATGACCGGCTCGTGGTTGGTGGTCATCCAGATCTTGGCAACCGGCGTGAACTCGAACTCGTTCTCGTAGAGTTTCCGCACCGTGATGACATACTCGCCCGTGAGCTGCTTGATGATAGCCTCGTCCATCCGGGCGCCCTCCGCCCCCTCGGCAGCCGTGGCAAGCCGGGCCCCGGCAAGGCGTGCAAGGTCCGACCGGGCGTTCTCGAAGCGCCGGGCCATCAGGGAGTCGGCGGCGATGTTGACCGCGTAATCAGAAAAGATCCGGGCCAGCACCTCGATGGTCTTGGACTTCCCGTTCCGGCCCCGGCCATAAAGGATGAACATCACCTGCCGGGGGTTGGTGCCAAGCAGCGTGTACCCGCACATGGACTGGAAGCCATAGATGGAGTCCGCGTCGCCTGCGAAGATCAGGTCAAGGTGGGCGAGCCACTGGGGGCACTCCGCCTTCGGGTCGAAGGTGACCGCCGCCATCTTCGTGAGCATGTCCTCCATCCGGTGCTCGCGGAAGGTCATCGTGGGGAGTTCGAGGGTGCCGTTATAACAGTTGAAGAGATCCGGCCGGGCATCGAACCCGTCCGGCTGGACCGGGATGTGCGGGGCGGCGGAGTCGATCATCGCTTTCCTTGCGTGCAGGCTCTCGGAGATGATCGCCCACCGGGAGAGTGCCCGCGAGCGGTCGGCAGTCGGGGCCGTGGCAGCCTCCCGGTGGATCGAGCGGGCAACGCTGGTCGCAATCAGGAGCATCCGCCCGGCATCGTCCCGCACCCAGACCCGGCCGTTCCAGAGGTACCAGGCATTGAAGGCCGCACAGTACCGCACCCGGTCGCCGAAACCGGCGATCAGCCGCTCGGCATTCCCGGCATCGGTGAGGGGGTACTCGTGCGGTTCCCCGTCGGCGGAATCCGTCGGGCCCAAAGGCCCGTAGGATAAACCTGCCGGCAGTTTATTCGCATCCGGAACCGCGGGTCCGGCCCGCTCTGCTGCGGCTTTTGCCCTCGCTCGTTCACGACGGCCGGCGTCCAGCCGCTCCTCCGCGGTCCCGTACCGGTCCCGCAGCTCCTTCCAGCGCTGCTTCCCGCCGCCGCAGGAGGCGTGATGGCAGCCGGCATGGATGGCGCCGCTCGCAAACTGGATCGCGTACGCCCCGTCATTGTGGGCGGAGGAGAAGGGGCACGATTCCAGGAGATAGATCCTCCCGTCCAGGTAGGGCTTTTCGGACCGGACCGGGATGCTATGTTCCCGGAGCCAGACAGACAGGTCAAGCCTGTTCTTCCCCGCCGTTGCCTCCGCAGGAGGCCCGTCATACGGGGGGAGTGCCATGCCCAGCCGTTCGAGCAGTTCCGGGCCGGCAACCTCCAGCCGGTCCGGCACCGAGAGGATCTTACTCCTCCGGTGCGGCCGGTCGGGCGTGCTGTCGCCCTTGCGGGAGACCGTGCCGTAGAGTTTCCAGATCCGGCCGGCATTATGGTTTGCCGCATCCACGGTCACCGACCGGTCCGAGAAGATTGCATCGAGAACCCGGAGCCCCCGCTTCACGAGCGCGAGCGATGCCGCATCGTTGGGCAGGTCGATCCGGTAGAGAAGGTGCGCCCCGTTCCCCGAGGCAGCCCGCACCGGCTCCGGAAAACCGAGCTCCGCGAGCCATGCACCGACTGCGTCGGCCATCGCAAGTGCCGCCGCGTGCTCCGCGTCCGTTGACGAGATCCCGGCAGGCCGGACCGGGTCGATATCGACCGGGAACCAGCGGCGCCGGAGGATATCCGCATCGCCCGTTGTCGCATCGGTGCGGGAGAGGCGCATCCGGATCCGGTTCGCCCGCCGGGACAACAGGGACGGGTTCACTTCGTTCAGCGTCACGTAGATCCCGTGCACCGAAGGGTCGGTATCGAGCGCCTCGCAGGAGCGGGCAAGGGCCGCAGGGTCCGTGAAGTACCCGCTGTGCACGGCACCCGAAGATAACGCCCGCACCTCCACGACATTCCCGGCGCCTGCCAGCAGGTCAGCGGCAGCAGCAATCTCCGGCATTGCGGGGGCCGGATCAGGCATGATCCTCCGCCTCATCCGGTAACGCCTGCCCGGGCAACGGGGACTCACCGGGGAAGTCCGGCCGGGTACTGCGGGCATCCCGTGCCCGGCACGTGTACTTGATCCGGTACTGGTGTTCTGCGATCCGGACAACCGAGATCCGGAAGAGCTTCCCGCCCCGCTTCTTCACGCCATTCGCTATGGCGGAGGCGATCATGAAGAGCGGCACATCCGGATCATAGACTTTCCGCCGGGTCATCGCTGCCCCCTCCCCTCCCGGAGGTTTTGCATATCTTCCTCTACGTCATCGAGCCGGTACCCGAGGTCGTTGAGTTTTAAGAAGATCGCCTCGTTCATCCGGTCCTGCCGCTCCAGTAAGGAGCAGACAAGGTCGCGGACTGCCCGCTCGGTCTTCGCGTACGGGATTTCAGGATCCGAAGACGAGAGATCCCGCTCGGTCCTCCGCCGCATGGTACTCTTCGGTTCCCGGCGGGCGGCGATCCCCTGGCCCCGGAGTTCTGTCTTCCGCTCCACCAGCCGGGGCGGGGATGCCGTCTTTTTGGCCACCCCCTCCCCACCGGGAATATTCTGGTCTTCCTGCGTTACGGTACGGGAAGCTGCGGTCTTTTTTCCCTCTTCCCGGATATCTTGTGTCTCATCGTTGTTTGTCATCGCTTGTGGTTCTGTCTCGTGTTCCCCCTGCCATACCGGAAAAGAGCCGTTCGCTCTTGAGAATAAATTAAAAAAATCCCGGTCGCGGTGCAGGGCCCGGGCTTGTCCGGACTACCACAAACTCATGCCGGCAGGCGGCAGGTTCCCTCGCAGGAACAAACCATCAGCCAGCCGGGGACCGGGAACAAACGCTACCGTTGTATCAGGAAAAGAGCAGGGCAGCCCCGTACCGGGCCCTGCCCGCAGGCACCCTGGCGGGTTCCAGGAATCTCAAAATCCGTTATGTCCTGCACGATCCGCAATGCCCCCATCAGCGTGGCGACAATCACCATCTCCACGATAAAGAATCCGGCATAGAAGCGGGCCGCTGCGTGTGCGTACCCGAGCTTGAGGATCTTCGTCGTTAAGCGGTGAAGGATTTTTGCGATCATTGCAATAAAGAAAAATCGTGATGATGGATTATATACTAATTGGTGATTGCGATTATTTTCGCACTCATCCGCGCGATCCGGCTGCTCTGCGGCCGCCAATTGTCAGACCGGATCAAGGGGGTCGGGTGGCGCGGTAAAGCGGGCTTCCGGCACCCCAAAAGCACGCCGAAGAACCATTCCGGGAAGCGTCAGTTCTTCTTGTGGTACACGGTGTAGTACTGGTACACCCGGGGCGAGGTGGACGTGGTGCCGGTAGCCGGGTTTGTCACCGTCCGGGTATCGAAGAACCAGCCGATCTCCCGCGGCTCGTCAAGGACACCCCCCTGCGGGAACGAGAGCACCTGGAGAACTTTTCCATCCTCTGCCACCGTGTAATGGGGGGCGTTCTTCGGATCCGGGACCGCATCGAACCCGAAGACGATGATGTCCCCGTCCTGCAGGGTCACCTGCGGGGCCTGCCCCTTCTCCACGTACCCCTGCGATGCAACCTCGTAGCCGGCAAGGAGTCTCTCTCCCACCTCCCCCTTGCGCTGGCCGCCGGCATATGCCCGGGCCGCGGGGCCGAGGTTCTCTAAAGAGTCCGGCGGCTTCCTGAAGATCTCGGTATAAGCAAGATCCTGGCAGTACACGTACCGGTCCGTGTTCTCGTGGTAATAGTCGGTTACGCCCTTCCCGGTGCCGACCGCTCTGAGGCAGTCCTCCTTACTGAAGGTTCCCGAAAACATGCTCGAAGATCTGCCGCTTCCCATCTGTTCGCAGACGGACGGGTCGCCGGCCGCGATCGCCACCCGCTGGAGGCATTCGAGGCGCGAGTACTCCCCCGTGGGACCCGGGGTGTCCTTCATCCGGTCGCAGTACGCGGGGTCCATCTCCTTCTCCGCGATCAGCATGTAGCACTTGCTCTCGGGCGGGGGGCGTTCGATGTCAGCGCAGAGCTCCGCGTCGCTCTTCCGGATCGCCGCGTCCTGCACGCAGTGGTCGCGGTCAACCCCGACGGAATCAAGCGGCACGTTTGCGCAGATGCTTGCCTCAACAGAACCAAGGATGAGGTCGATCTCGAAGCAGCCCGCGCTCAGGGCTGTGACCGCAAGAACGAGTGCCAGAGGGAGGTGGCCCGGTCGCATGATCGGAACATACGGGCCGGAGATGAAAAAGGTTCGTGTGACTGTGTCCGCACCCGTACCCTTCCGGACGGTCGCCTTGCACCCTGGCAGCTACGAAACCGAGAAAAATGCCGTGCGGGTATTTATTACCCGGTATCCACAACAGACTTTCATGGACGATGATGCGGTATGGACGCTGGGAGGCACGGCAATCTTGATCGCGGTCTGCCTGCTGGTGGTTGCCGTGATCGTGACGGCGGGCTGGGCAGTAAAATGCGGCACGGGAACCACGAGCTGCGATTGTTCTGCCGAAACGGTTCCCCCGGAGTGCAACTACCAGTGTTACGAATCCTGGAAATGCACCTGTGACGATCTGGACGATATGAAAGCCGTGCGGAACAACATCAACGCGTTTGTTGAAAAGAAGAAGACGGAAGGGTCAGAGAGCGGGAGTGACGGTGATTCCGGTGGCAGCGCGGGTGCCGGCCAGCGGGACTGGCTCTCGGGCGGCAAGATCGCGGGGCTGAATGACAACGGGGAGATCTGGATTGCCGACAGCGTGTACAACCACTGCCAGGACGTGGTCGAGTCGGTGTACCTCCACGAGCAGGTGCATGCCGGCGATGATACCTGCCGGAACCCGTGGACGTTCCTCACCGGCGTAATCGGGGGCATGGGGGATTCCAGTTATGCACTGACGGTCCACGACCGGTCCGAGTTCTCGGCATATGGCACCCAGCTCGCATATCTCGACCAGCGGATCCAGGTACTGGAAGGCAGCTGCAACACGGAATACCGGTGTTCCTGGTCCGGTGAACGGTATGATAACCGCTTCGCCTGCATCGATGCCTGCCCGTGCAGCCTTGCCCATCCCTGCGCCGGTATCCCGCCCTGCATCGAGCAGAACAAGGATACCGGTGAGCCGACCGGGATGCGGTATTAAACCCTTTTTTTACGCTCCCGCCCGGATCGCCTCCAGGAATGCCAGCCCGTACCTTGTCAGCCGGGACTGGTTCATGCAGTGAATTGTTCTGACCTCCGGCCGGAATGCGGGCGAAAATACATGGCCGATATAACTCAAATCTTGTAGTTTTTAAAATTAAAAACAAAAGCAATAAATCAGTTTATTAAAAAACAGGAAATGAAGGTGATTTATTCTGCTGACAAAAAGCGACGGTATCCTGATAGTCCTTGGATGCATTATCGGAATTCTTGCAACACTCGTCCTGCTACCCCTGGTCCTGCCGGCAATGGGCCCGATGAGTACTCTCGCTGAAGAAACTCCCGTGGTACCGGAAAAAATCCCGGTAATTTCCGGTATCACGACCAGCGTCAGCCAGCTCGCAACCAAAGAAGACGTGGCAGCATTCATCCGCTCCCATTCGGGGCAGACGCAGGTATCTTCATCGCCAGATTATTCCCCGGTCATTGTCCCGGGCGGGGCACGGAGCTTCAGTTTCGACGTGGACACATCGACATTTATGCCGGATGAATATATCGTGACTGTCAATGCCGTCCGCCAGGACGTAACCAGCACGGCGCTTTTTAATGTCCTTGAAGCCCCGGCTGGCCTGAAGATTGCATTGCCGACCCAGATGCCGGTTTCGATAACCACAAGCAAAGACGGGTTGTACATCTCCATCAACCCGATCAGTGACAAGTATGTTGGTGAGAAATTCAGTATTACCGGCACCACCAGCCTCCCGGCAGACGAAGAGATCCTCGTGGAGGTCTACTCCTCCTCTTTCAAGCCGACCCAGAAAAGCCAGTCCGGCGAGTTCTCCGGTGCCACCGGTACGATAAAGACCTCGTCATCAGTTCCGCCGCCCGTGTCAACCCGGGCACCGACCCTGGCAATGACAGCCGCACCGACTGCGGCACCCGGGACCCCGGACCGGGAATATTCGACAACCAACGTCCAGGTCAAGGAGGTAGATGAAGGGGATATTATCAAGACAGACGGCGAGAACATCTATATCGTCACCCGCAACTGCATGCATATCGTAAAGGCATATCCCGCAAAGGATGCGGAGATCCTCTCTACCCTGCGGTTTGCTGGCAGCCCGCAGGCACTCTACATCAGCGGCAACCGGGTCGTGCTTATCGCAACCGATTACTGGACGCGGCCGGTCACTGAATGCAGGCCGGGATTTTGTAATGGCTATTCTTCCTCGACCCAGAGGACGCTGGTCTATGTCTTCTCGGTAAAGGACCCTGCAAACCCCGTGCAGGTCCGGGAACTGGCCATCGACGGGGGATATTCGAGCTCCCGGATGATCGGGTCGCAGCTCTATTTCGTCACGGGCACATCCATCCCCTACCAGCTCGATGACCTGGAACTCCCCACCATCCACGATGACCACGGGGGTATCACGACCCCGCCGGTGTACGGGTTCAATACCACCGACAATGCGTTCGCGTTCTCCACCATCGGGTCGCTGGACGTGGGAGGCAACACACCGGTAATGGCAAAGTCGTTCCTCGTCGGGACGGCCGGGACTGTGTATGTCTCCCCCACCCATCTCTACATCGCTGTCCCTGACCAGACCCTGTACCGTTTATCCCCGTCCACAACCATCCATTCCTTTGCCATCGATAACGGGAAGATCTCCTATGCCGCAGGAGGAAATGTTGACGGCACGCTCCTCAACCAGTATTCGCTCGATGAGTATGACGGCAACCTGCGCGTGGCCACAACGATAACGGCCGGTTCATGGCGGTGGAATACCGACTCTTATAGCAAGATCTCGGTACTTGACAAGAACCTCGATATTCTCGGCACGCTTCCCGGCATCGCACCCGGGGAACGGATCTATGCAGCCCGGTTTATGGGAGACCGCCTATATCTCGTGACGTTCCGGGAGACCGACCCGTTCTTTGTGATCGGCCTTGCGGATCCAAAACACCCGGTAATTCTTGGCGAACTGAAACTGCCGGGGTTCTCGAACTACCTGCATCCCTATGACGCTGACCATATCATCGGCATCGGCAAGGAGTCACAGTCGGGCCCGGTCAAGATCGCCCTCTTCGATGTTTCCGATGTGAGCAGCCCGGTACTGAAAGACAGTGAATCTCTTGGCGGGACCTACAGTTCGTCTCCGGTCCTTGACGATCCGAAGGCATTCCTGTTCGACAAGGAGAAAAATCTACTTGTCCTGCCAGTTCATCTGAACAACGGGGAATACCGGTGTCCTGTCAGCGGGCCGTGTACTGCCCCGACAGTCTGGGGCGGCGTTTATGTGTATGGCGTGAACCCGAAGACGGGTTTTGTCCTGAAAGGCACGGTGACGCACTATGACAATTATTACGGGGCACAGGACCCGGTCCGGCGTTCTTTGTACATCGAGGACACGTTATACACTATGTCCGAGAAAAAGATCGTGATGTCCGATCTCGCACATTCGCTTGAGAGGATGAACGAGATCGATTTCCGGTAAACCTTTTTTTTCGTTCAAGTTCGTATGATACATGAAGTTTTTTACCGAGAGTTAACCTGCGCCTTTTATCCCGCCCGGATCGCCTCCAGGAACGCCGGCCCGTACTTCGCCAGCTTGAACGGCCCGACCCCGGAGATCGCGGCAAACCCGGCCCGGTCTTCGGGCTTTGCCTTTGCCATCTCGCGGAGGCTCTTGTCGGCGAAGATCATGTAGGGGAGCACCCCCCGCTTCTCGGCAAGGGTCTTCCGTACGGTCTTTAAGCGGAGGAAGAGGGCGTCCTCGGCATCCATACCAGCAACCCCGGCGCACGCATCGCACGCCCCGCAGGTGTCGGCCGGGTACGCCTCGCCAAAGTACCGGAGCAGGGCGCGGCGCCGGCAGCCGGACGCCTCGCAATAGTCCCGCATGGCATCGATCTTGGCAAGAGCCACACGGAGGGTGCCCGCGGTATACCCGTCCCGGGAAGCAAGGGCGCGGAGCCGTGCTGCATCGGACGGGCTGTAGAGGAGGACACACTCGCCGGGTTTGCCGTCCCGGCCGGCCCGGCCGGTCTCCTGGTAGTAGGCTTCGGGCGAGCGGGGGAGGCTCGTGTGGACCACGAACCGGACATCGGGCTTGTCGATGCCCATCCCGAACGCGATGGTTGCACAGACCGCCTGGAGCCCTCCCTTGAGAAAAGCGTCCTGCACCGACTCGCGCACCTGCTGCGAGAGGCCGGCGTGGTAGGCGGCGACCGTAAACCCGCGTTTCTTCAGCGAGCGGGCAAGGTCCTCGGTCTCCTGCCGGCTCCGGCAGTACACGATACCGGTCTCCTTCCGGCGGTTGGCGAGATAGGTGCGGAGGAAGAGGTCCGGGTCGGTCCTCTTCCGGACCTGGTATGTCAGGTTCTGGCGATCGAAACTCCCGACAAACTCCTTTGGGCGAACAAGGCCGAGCTGACGGGCAATGTCCTTTCTCACATCGGGGGTTGCCGTTGCGGTCAGGGCGATGACCGGCACATCGGCAAAGGTTGTGCGGAGGCTTGCGAGCTGCCGGTACTCGGGCCGGAAGTTGTGGCCCCACGCGGAGATGCAGTGCGCCTCGTCCACCGCGATGAGCCGGAGCGGGCAGTCTTTGAGGCAGGCGAGGAAGGCGGGCTGCACGCAGCGCTCGGGCGAGACGAAGAGGATCCGGATGGTGCCGTTTTTGAGCCCCTCGCCGAGCTGCGACCGGCCTCGGGAGTCGAGGGTGCTCGTCCAGGCAGCGGCGTGGATGCCCCGGCGGTTGAGGGCGTCTACCTGGTCTTTCATCAGCGCGATCAAGGGGGAGACGACCAGCGTCACCCCGCCAAGGCACAGCGCCGGCAGCTGGTAGCAGAGCGACTTGCCGCTCCCGGTGGCAAGGATGGCGAGCGTGTCGTGCCCCGCGAGGACCGAGCTGATGATCTCCTGCTGGAGCGGGCGGAACGTGGAGTAGCCCCAGTAGCGCCGTAAGAGTTCCTTTGCCGTGTCCATTCCGCTGCCTGCCGTGTATAGGAGAACGTTCGAACGGGGGGTATAAAAACCACGGAGAGCGGGGGATGAAAGTGAAGGGCGCGTGGTTATGAGGAGTTTGTGAACGCAGCGTTCCAACCCCTCCCCCCTTCGGGCCGGCTGGTCCATTCTGCGTATTCACGCCAGCTCAAAAAATTATAATGTTTAAATATTTGGAAATTTTACCTGATAATGGTGATTTTTTCAGAATGGACCACAGTGCAGCAGTATCAGCATCGATCGATTATACCAAAGAAGCATTCATCGGAAAATGGACCCGCTGGATCATCTTTGTCATCCTCGGCCTTCCCATGGCGTTGTTGCCGTTTGTCTTTGACGCAAATACGATCCCGGTATCGGAAAATTTCAGCTGGGACCAGGTGCCGTGGGGCCAGGTTGCCGCATTAGTCATTGCCGGCATTCTCCTGTCCTTCATCCTCTCGGGATACATTGTCCGGATTTACCGCGGGATACAACCCGCCCCGGATTTTGAGGACTGGGGAACCCTCTTCATCGACGGACTGAAACTGAATATCCTGAGTCTTATCTGGATCCTGCCCATCCTCATCTTCGTTCTTGGTGTCGTCGGGCTCGCGGTTTTCCTGATGGGAACACCGGAATCCGGGTCGATGGCCCTGGTCGCGGTGCTGCTTGCCGTCATTGCAATCGCGATGGTCTTCTTTATTGTTATCGCTCTCTTCATTCCCATGGCCCTGATCCGGTTTGCCCGGACGGGAAGCATCCGCGAAGGCCTCCGTTTCTCGGAAATCTCGTCTCACATCGCCAGGATCGGATGGGGGCAGTACATCATCGCGCTCATCGTTCTCCTTGTCGTGATGCTCATCTACGGGATAGTCGTGACCATCCTCTCCCTAATCCCCTTCATCGGCTGGGTGCTGGAACTGGTTGCAACCCCGCTCATCACGGTCTTTGCTGCCCGGTTCTATACACTTGTGTACGAGCAGGGCACGGAGCAGCCGGTTGTTGCCTGAACACCGCCAACTTTCTTTTTTTGCAGGGTATCAATAAAAAAAACAAATGCTCTGTAGAAACGCACATGAACGGGAGTTCGCACCCGAAGCATGAAAAACGCTACACGTGGGATTTCTTTGAGTAAGATCGATTCAGGGCCTCCAATGAGACATGGCGGGGCAATTTCCATCCCGGGAAATCGGTAATTAAAGCCGCCGCGGGGCGCCCTTCGGGGCGGCGGCCGTTCATCCCATTCAGGGAAAGTGGAGCAGTGTGCACCTGTTATCATATCATTACGCTTTTTTTCATGGGAAATCATTCCCACGGTGTCATTTTGTGGAATTATGAGGGTAACTCCCTCTCTACCTAAAGTGGAGGGAGGCAGCCTGCGGGGGCAAGCCCCCTTGACCCCCGGTTCTATCATTTTAGTTTCAAGCGCCCATTTACCTCCTGCTCCACGGGGCGAGGGTCGATGAGACCCCGAGCGCCCACATCCCCATCGCAGATCATTCTATGATTTCTGGCAGGTTTTCTACAAGCAAAAAAATCAAACGTTCTTGGGTGCTGCGCCCCTGCAGCGCCAGCGTTTTCCGGCACGCCTGTCGATCCAATCCGGGGGAAATTATGTCTTCTTCCCGCCCACGATCTCCGCGGCCGGCGCCTCGAATTTTGCTGCCAGGTGCGAGCCGTCGCAGAGCGGCTTGGTCTTCGAATGGCCGCACCGGCAGAGATAGCAGGGGGTCTTGAGCGGCTTTTCGCCCGCATCGGTTTTGAGGGTCAGGCTCTCTTCCGTCTCCAGCATGTTGGGCCCGTTTGGCAGCGATTTGATCTTCATGCTATCCCCTCTTGCCGCGGGAAATAATGAGGTTTTGGGTTACTGCATGGAACCGGAATGACCTGGGGGAACCCTGAATTTTTTTCTTAAAATGCGATGAACTGCACCGGCTCGTCCGGGTGGGCTGCCTCGTAATGTTTCCGGAGGTGCATCCGGATGTCCATCCAGGTCTTGAGGGCGAGGAAGAGGACAAGCACCGGGAGCACCGTGGGAACCCCGAGAAGTTCAAAGACCAGCACGACAATCGAGCCGAAGATGATCGTCAGGTGCATCGGGATGATCCGGTTGTAGGGCCGGAAGAACTGGCCGTTGAGGTACCGGGCGCCCTGCCGCTCCTTTCCGCGGTTGTAGAGGAACGAGTAGAGATGGTTGAAGAAGAAGATACCGCAGGAAGCCCAGACGCCGGGGTTTGAGAAGTCCGGCGGGCCAAAGAGGCCGCCATCGACAATGAACGCGAAGTACCCCCAGTGGAAGAGACCGTAGTGGAGGCAGAAGAACCCGGCCATGACGAGAAGGTAGAGCCCGATGCTTCGCTCGCTCCAGACCGCTTTTTTCGGGGTATCGGGATCCGGTGTGTTCATGTCCGCGATGAGCGTCGTCCTGTCGCAGGAGAGGATGGCAATGACGGCAAAGAGCCCGATGATGATGCTCTGCGCCCAGTACACGAAGAGGACGGTCGCAAGGTCCCAGTTCTCTGCGATGGCGAGAACGATGGTGAACAGGTTTGCCAAAAGCAGGGCGGCGAGGGAAGGATCGGTTGAGAAATCTTCCGGCAGGACACGGGAGATGGCGGGGGGGAGCTGCATGGTCCGTATGCTCTGGTTGGCGGGCGGGGGGATGGATGTTGTGGTGAACTGGTATGCCCGTTCCACAACTTCCTAATATCCCGCACACAACGGTATGATCAGGAAATTCCATGGAGGAACAACGATGGTGAAAGTCGGGGTGCACGTCTCGATTGCGGGGTCGCTCGACCTTGCGGTGGACCGGGCCAAAGACGCCGGGTGCGATGTCTTCCAGATGTTCTCGCGCAACCCCCGGGGGTGGGGGTATGCCCCGGTCACTGACGAGGTCCGGGACGCGTTCCGCAGAAAGGTGAAGACGACCGGCATGATCCCGGTCGACCACATGCCCTACCTGCCCAACCTTGCCTCGCCCAAGCCGGAGGTGTACGAGAAGTCGGTCGCCACCCTGACCGCGGAGCTCGACCGGTGCGGCACGCTCGGCATCCCGTTTCTCGTCACCCATCTCGGCCACCATCTCGGGGACGGCATCGCGGGCGGCCGGGCCCGGGTCATCAAAGCGATCAACACCTCCCTTGCAGCATCGGGCGCTGACGTGATGCTCATCCTCGAGAACACCGCGGGCGAGAAGAACAGCGTGGGCAGCAGTATCGAGCATATCCGGGGGATCATCGACGGGCTCGATGACACCCGGCGGATCGGGGTCTGTTTCGATACCTGCCATGCCTTTGCCGCCGGCTACGAACTCCGGACTGCGGAAGGGCTTGAAGAGACGCTCGGGCAGTTCGATGAACAGATCGGGCTGGAAAAACTCAAGGTCATCCACCTCAACGATACCAAGGGCGAGAAGGGCAGCGGCCTTGACCGGCACGAGCATATCGGGCTTGGCCAAATCGGTGAGGACGGCTTCCGCTGCATCCTCCACCACAAGGTCATCGCCGCCCTCCCGCTCATCTGCGAGACGCCGGTCGATGACCGGCGGGACGACCGGGGCAACATCGCGGTCGTCCGCAAACTGGCAGAATAGCCCGATACCTTTTTCTTCCTGCCTCGCGGTATCCACTTACTATCATGCCTCCCCGGTTCTGCCCGGCATGCGGCGCACCCCTCCAGTTCTCTGCGCAGAAGTTCTGCACGAGCTGCGGGGCGACCGTTCCGGAAGTCCCTGCGGCAGCGCCGTCACCGGGTTCGACCGGGCCGGCCGGCATCCCGCTCATCGTTCTTGCGGCCGGGGCGGTCGTTGTCCTTATCCTCATCGCTGCCGGGGCACTCTTCCTCCTCCCGGGCCTGGCAAAAGACGCCGGAGCATCCTCCGCTGAAGCGGGCGGCAGCGGCAACGGCGCGTCCCTGGCCGGCTCCCCTGCCATGACACCAGCAGCGGGCCGGACAACCCTCCCCGTCACCACCACGGCAACAACTGTTCCCACCTCCCCGCCAACCACAATCCCCACGACCATCCCGACAACGTCCCCCACCCCCACGCTGACTCCCACTCCAACAACAACCGTCCCGACCCCTACGCCGACACCAAGGCCGACCTCGGTCATCATCGCGTCGGAGACCCGGGTGCCCGAGCAGCCGCCCGCGTCATCGTACACCAGCAGCACGCCGGGGGCGCCGTACATTGACCCGGGAGCGCTCGAGGCGCGGGTTCATGAGCTGACCAATGTTCAGCGGCAGAACAACGGTCTTGCCACGCTCTCCTATGATTTGTTCCTTGCCGACATCGCCCGGGGGCACAGCTGGAATATGGTGCGGCTTGACTTCTTCGAGCACGTGGATCCCAATGGCATGAATGCCCGGGCCCGGGGGGACTGGGCCGGGTACCCGTGTGTCCGGGTCATCGGGCTTTACACCTACAGCGGTATCTCGGAGAACCTGTACCAGGGACACCGGGCCGGCTCCTACTATACCAATGCTGAAGGAGACGTCGTCTCGTATGACTGGCGATCCCTTGAGGAGATTGCACAGGTGACCGTGGATGGCTGGATGGCAAGCCCCGGTCACCGCGAGAATATCCTCACCCCGCACCTCTCCAACGAGGGAATCGGGGTGGCGTTCGGGCCGGATGACAAAGTGTACGTAACGCAGAACTTCTGCTGAAGGGGAGTCGGCCGATATGGGGGCATCAGCCCCCATGGTATCAGGCCAGGAATTATGCCAGGCCGTTTTGAACAAACCTGCCTTCTGGTGGTTACCGCAGTCCGTTCTGCTGGTATTCCGGCACTTCCACCGGCTGCTCGTAGTACTCCGCGGTGTATTCCCGCTCTTCCACGGTCCCGACCGCATCCTCGATATTTTTCGTGAGCGCAAGGCACCCTTCACCTTTCACGCCGCGGACGGCAACCTGCACCCTTCCTTCCCTGTCAATCGTTATCTCCAGTTCCTGCATCTCCATAGTTTCAACTCCTTTCAGGTCAGCCGGTGGACCGGCTCGTTCTGTTTTATGTACTTTCCCGTCACCAGGTCCCGGGCCGAGAGGCAGAGATTCCGTTCGGCATCCACCGTAAACGTGCATTCAAAGCGCGGCTCGCCTTTCCGGGCCGGGGGGTTTGCCACAAGGAGGGTGGGCGCCCGCTCGTTGGCAGGGACTGCCTGCCGGTGCGCATCCGCGTCCTGCACCGGCCCCGCGAGCCGGACCCCCCCGCCCCGTTCCGAGACCAGCTCGATTGCCGGCGTGTGCCCGGCATCCCCGTCCTCGTGCCCCATCCTGCAGAGCGGGATGCCAAGGTGGGTCTGCCCGTCATACGCGGCGCTGATGATAATCCTCGCAACCTGCCCGGCGCTCGGGTAGCGGGCGCCGCTGTGCACGAGATAGCGGTAGTGGTGCTCCTGCGCCACCGGGTCCCAGTACCGGAGGGCATACGAGCACGCAATCCGGTTCTCCTTTTTCGGGAGGAAGGCCGGCTCCGCTGCCCCGCGGGCGATGGCATCGATCGGGTGAGCGGTATGCACCGTTGTCGACGGGAACTTCTCCCGCACCGCATCCTGCACCTGCGGCAAAAGCCCGCCTTCCCCGAGGATGAGCACGTGAGTAATCCGGGCCGGATCCCCGCCCCGCATACGGAGTGCCGAGAGGGCCCGGTCCATGCAGTCCTGCAGGGATTGGATGACGTTGTGGGAAGAGAGGATGCAGTCAAGGTCGGCAGCGGTGTACACGGCAGCAAAGCTCCTGCCGGAAACGGGGTCGTCCAGCCGGACCGTCGCCTCCCTGGTGCGGGGGAGCTCTTCGCGGAGCCGTGCCGCCTCGCGCCGGAAAGTCGAAGCGAGCCGGACTGCCCGCGGGCCGCCGGGGGAGAGCCGGCATTTCAGGATCAGGTCGTTCGCGATCCAGCCGTCGATTGCATGGCAGCCGGAAGAACCGGTGGCAGAGGCGAGTACCCGCAGCCCCCCGGCAGCTTGTCCTGCCCCCGCCCCTTCTCCGGCAACGATGACTGCCTCCGGCTCGGTCTCCGGAACGGAAAGGATGAGGACCGGCTCCCCAGCCGCGGGCTGGCAGCCGTTGCCCGGAAGTGCTGCCCGGTACTCGGGTACCAGCGAACAGGACCGGGCGCCGGCGGTGCGGGCGGCCCGTTGCAAAAGCTCCCCGTAGGAAGGAGGAGCGCCCGCCGGCACGGCAAAGACCAGTGCTGCACCGGGGTGTGCCGCTAAAACCCGGGCAAGGATGCAGGTCAGGAACGATGCCGTTGCCTCTTCGTAACCCACGGTCCGGCCGTCCCCCCGGGGGATCTGCACCGGGCTCCCCTCACAGAGATACCGCCGCATCCAGCGGACGGTGCCGGGATCCGGGCCGGTACCGGCTGCCTCTTCCCCGCATCCGGCCAGTTTCCCGCCCGCGTACTGTACCAGCGAAGGGATGGCGTGGACCGAAGGATCGCCCGGGTACTGGTGTGAGATGCCGGGAATGGCAAACGTCGTGGTCCCGCTGCCCGGCACCGCAACGGCTATCACGGTGGTGCTCACGCCAAAATCCACCCCGATGCGTGTCGTGTCCGCCCCTGAATCCTGCTGCTGTGGCATCGTCATCACCCCATGATCTGGATATCGTAACACCCGGCCACGTCAAGCGGCGGGCAGATCTCGATCTCGCCCCGGAACCGGGCGGTAAGCAGGAGTTCCAGGAACGACCACTGGGCCGAAGCCGTACTCCCCCGAACTAACCCTGCCTGCTCCTGCACGGAGGGGATTGTGTCAAGACCGGCATGCACAAGAAACGGCGCGTGGGGCAGCGGGTGGAACCGGCAGAGCCCGTCCTCCCCGCTGGTGACAAGCGTCCTGCCATCGGCGGTGATGACGGCCCCGGTCACCGAGCCGCTGTGGGCCGGCAGCGTGCGGATGAGGGAACGGTCATGGACGGAGAAGAAGGCGCAGGTCCCGCTCGCGTATCCTGCGACAAGGATGCAGCTGTCCGGCGTGAAGGTAAGGGCAGTCACGGTGCCGGGGAGGCCCGGCAGCTCGCCTGCGGGGGTGGCGTACGGGAGGAAAAAGAGCCGGACCGGACCATCGGAACTGCCTGCCGCAAGGAGCGTGCCGTCCGGGGAGAGGGCAACGGCACCCACCTCGGACCGGAACCCATCGGCCACGGCATATGCCTCATCTTCGTCAGGCCGGAAGAGCCGGACCGTGGTGTCGTTGCTGCCGGTCACAAGCAGGGTGCCGTCGCCCGACACCGTGCAGCAGGTGACAACGCTCGTGTGACCGGCAAGGGTCCGGAGTGGTGTTGCGTCCGGTACGGCAAAGAGCCGGACCACCCCGTCCCATCCCCCGGTGACGAGCACCGGGCGATCAGGGAGAAAGGTGCAGCAGCGCTGGGAGGTTTGGAGCTTTTCGGCAGCGGCAGCGAGACTGCCATCACGGATGTTCCAGATCCGTATGGACGCGTCCGCCCCGGTGCTGGCAAGAAAGGTGCCGTCACGGTCAAGAGCGGCCGACCGGATCTCTGCCGTGTAGAGGTCGATGGTGCGGAGGGTGGTGCCGTCGCGGGCATCAACAAGCCGTGCCGCGCCGTCCTGTGTTACGGGAACCACAAGGGAGCCGGCCGGGCCGGCAAGGCTGACGATCCCGCCGGCATGAGCGTCCAGCGTCCGGACGATCTCCCCGCCCGGCACCCGCCAGAGTTTCGTGGTCCCGTCCCAGCTCACGGTTGCAAGCCGGCCACCGTCCGCTGCCAGGGTACAGGAGGTGATGGTCTTCGTATGTCCCCGGAACTCCCGCAGGAGCCTGGCGTCCGGCATCCGGTACAGCCGGACCGTGCCTTCGTGGAACCCGCAGGCGAGCAGGCTGCCGTCCGGCGCGGCAGTGCAGGAGGTGAGGCGGCGGTTGTAGGTCGGAACCTCCGCCAAGGGTGCGGTATTGTCAAGGCTCCAGACCCGGATCATCCGGTTGCTGTCCCCGATGGCAAACCACCGTGCGGCTGCCGCGGTGCAGACAACC
The DNA here is from genome assembly GCA_002839605.1 of Methanomicrobiales archaeon HGW-Methanomicrobiales-3. GTDB lineage: Archaea > Halobacteriota > Methanomicrobia > Methanomicrobiales > Methanospirillaceae > Methanoregula. The sequence goes on from PGYK01000002.1 coordinate 169,963, forward strand.
CGCCCGGTCATCCCGGTGAAGGTCCGGCATTTTTTCCGGGAGGGAAGATCCCAGAGAACGGGTGATCCTTCCTCGTGGACGACCAAAAGTCCGGTCCCGTCAGCGTCAGGCACTATGGAGCGGACCGGGCTGCCGCTGCCCGGCAGAATTACCGGTTGCTCCGCCCCGACCGGACGGACGATCGAGATCGTGCCATCGGCATGACCGCAGGCAATGGTCTGCCCGGCAGGGACAAGGCAGGTTACGGGCGACGGATGGAGCGGTGTGGCGGGAAGCGTCCGGCCGTCTTGGCACGCGAGCGTGTGCAGGGTGCCCCGGTCATCCCCGATGAAGACCAACCCGACGTCCGAATCGAGAGCGAATGCCGTTGCACCGGTCCAGCCCTCCCGGCACCAGAGCAGGGAACGGTCAGTGAGGCTGTGGCAGCACACCGTCCCGTTGTCTCCGCTGCTCACGATGCGGGGGTTGTCATTTGGGATGGCAAGGAACCTGACCGAGCTCTGCCCCAAAGAGAATTCTGCGGTCGTCCCGGCAGAGGTTGTGTGCCGGACCGTGATGGTGCCGTTGCAGGAGCCGGTGGCAAGGAGCGTGCCGTCCGGCGAGAAGCAGAGCCGTGTCACCTGCCCGGCCGGCCGACTCCCGGCCGATTCCCTGCCATTCCCCGCAGGAGCCGGGTGCGTCCAGCGGTCCGGAAGCGTTGCGGCAAGGTCGAAAAAGAGGGCCCGGTCGTCTCCTGACGTGATCCAGCCGGAATCTATGAGTGCCGCAAGCGCGGTGATGGCATGCGGGACCGGCGCAAGGGAGCTCAGGAGCCAGAGATCCTCCCACCGGCCGTCCCCGATAAGGCCGGTGATGACGATCTCCCATTCATCGTACGACCAGGTGCCGGCGTTTCTGGTGGTGCCGGTGCCCATGAGTGCCTGTCCAAGCAGGCTGCACGTCCCGAACCTGCGTGCAGCACTTCGGACCCTTGCACGGACTGGTGCGGATGCCCTGGTATAACCGGCAGCAAGCAGCAGGCAGTCTTCCGTGCCGGTGCTGCCGGGTCCACCCGTGGTTGTACAGAAATACCAGAGCGCCTGTTCTTCCGCATCTGACGGGAGATGACCGGACTCCTGCACCAGGGTAAGAAGCGCCGGGTTGTCCCGGAGCAGTGCCTCCCGGCAGAGGATAACGGCTTGCACCGGTACAGGGAGGGACCGGAGGGCTCCTGCTGCCCGCTCCCGCACCTTCGGATCGGGCGTGGTGCAGAATACCCCTGCCAGTGCAGTCACGGCCGGAATATCCCCGGCTGCTGCCCTGCGGGCGAGCTGCCATACCTCTGCCCGGTACAACCATTGGCCGACCAGGGGGAGTACGCAGCGGGACTTCACGCGGCTTCACGTCCGGATCGGATCGAAGGTCTCAAGCGCAATGGTCTGGCCGGCTGGTGCCGTGGTGCGGCCGGCCGGCCGGGAGGCGGAGACTGCCCGCCCCTCGGCAAGATAGGCCCGGAGCGAGTCAACGGTCTCGCGCTGGGAGATGGAGAGCGGGACCTGTTTTTTAATGCAGGAGAGGATATCAGCCGTCGTCACCCGGCGCAGGTTCTCGTTGAACGCAAGGTACATGGCATCGATCACGGTCTGCTCGATCTCGGCCCCGACATACCCCTCGCTTGCCTGCGCCAGCAGGTCAAGGTCGTAGTCGGCCGGCACGCACTTGCGTTTCTTTAGGTGAACGCTGAAGATCTCGCGGCGCTCTTCTGTACTCGGCAGGTCTAAAAAGAAGATCTCGTCAAACCGTCCCTTCCGGAGAAGTTCGGGCGGGAGGGCAGCGATGTTGTTTGCCGTTGCCACGACAAAACAGGGCGAGGTCTTGTCCTGCATCCACGTCAGGAGATGGGCAAAGACCCGCTGGCTTGTGCCGGCGTCCCCGCTCCCGAAGGCAAAGGCCTTCTCGATCTCGTCCACCCAGAGGATGCAGGGCGCGATAGTCTCGGCAAGGGAGAGTGCCCGCCGGGTCCGCTCCTCGGATTCCCCGACCAGGCTCCCGAAGAGCGCCCCGACATCGAGCCGGAGAAGCGGGAGGTGCCAGAGGTCGGCTATCATCTTCGCAGTCAGGCTTTTTCCGGTGCCCGGAATGCCGATGAGCGCGATGCCCTTGGGTGACGGCAGGCCGTAATCGCGGGCCTCTTCCGTGAACGCCCGCTCGCGGAGCCGGAGCCAGTCTTTTAGGACCATGAGGCCGCCGACATTGTCGGGCGTCTCGGTGAGGCTGTAGAATTCGAGAGCGTCCGACTGGGAGAGGATGTCCTTTTTGTCGGCGATGATGGTGTCGATGTCCCGGTCATCGAGCGTGCCTTTTGTCACGATCGCTTTTGAGAAGGACCGGCGGGCCTGGTTGAGCGTCATCCCGAGCGCTGCCTGGATGATCTTCTCGCGGCCGGCTTTTGAGAGGGCAACCTCGATCCCGCTCGTTGCAAGGAGCAGATCGAGGTCTGATGAGAGTTCGGCTGCGGAGGGTGGCGGGAAGTGGACGAGGACGGCATCGTCCCGGATCTCCTCGGGCACCCGCTGGACCGGGGTCACGATGACGATTGACCGCCGGTTGTACTTGAAGGAGTGGGAGAAGTTCCGGATCCGGCGTTTCACCTGCGGGTTGTTCCAGTACTCGTGGAAGTCCTTGAAGATCACCACCGCGTTCTCGTCAGTCTTCTGGATGTCGTCGAGTGCAGCAAGGGGATCGCGGGACTGGGTGTGGAAGTTCTTGTTGCCCGCAATGACCGAGTAGCCGTCCACCGCATCCCACGCAATGCACTGCCGGGGCGGGTCCCAGGTCTCGCATACGTCTTTTATCTTTGCAACCACCCGCTCCTCCTCCGGGGTCATGACCACGATGAGGGTCACCCGCGCCCGGAGCGAGACATTCAGTTTCCGGGAAAAATCCGGTTCTGTTCTTGCCATCACTTCCACCTCCGTACCACGATCCGCAGGCTGCCGTCCTGCGCATCGGTCTGGCTCACGACCTCAAAACCGTCGCGGGCTGCCTGTTCAAGGACCATCCGGGTTGCATAGGCTTTCTGGATCGTCTCCGCCTGCACGGCAAGTTCCTGCGTCATCTTCCGCTCGTCCGTGCCGGACACGCCCCACCAGTCAGCAACCATGTCGTATGTGCCGTCAGGGCCCCGGACAAACCCGATGCCGTGCCCGTCTCTCTTCTTCACCGCGATGTCCACCGTGTGCTCGCCGTGGTGGCCCCGGATGACCGTGTCCGTCTCCACGGCATAGTTGAGGTTCTGTAAGCAGGCAACGAGCGCTTCTTTGTTGTGGAATTTTGTCTTCACGCGGCTGTAGTGCGACATTTCAGGTACCCCGTAATTGTGCTCGGATCTGCCGGACCAGCGAGGGTTCGGGAAAACCGGTGGCGGTGATGGAACCGTCCGGCGCGATGGTGAATTCCGTCCGGCTGCCGAAAGTGTCCTGCCTTCCCGCGGAGAGCCGGGTCCCGAGCGCGATCACCTGCTGGTTTGCCGATCCGGTGAGGGAATCCGGCCGGGCACGGGACGCGATGAAGGGGCCGGCGATGAGGAGATCGGTTGCGGCAAGCAGGGCCGGCCACGCGGGATCGTCCCCCTCTGCCAGATCTTCTGCGGTATACCCGGAGTAGGTGATGACACTCAGCCCGGCATTCCGGAGGGTAGCACCGAGCTCCGCGAGCGGTCCGGCCTGCGCAAACGGTTCGCCGCCCGAGAAGGTGACGCCGTCAATGCCTTCAAGGGAGAGGATCGTCTTGGCAAGCGTTGGTACCGAAGTAACGGTTGCAGGAGAAAAGGGCTGGAACTGCGGGTTGAAACATCCCTCGCAGCGGCGGGGGCATCCCTGTACCCAGAGAACGGCCCGGATGCCGGGACCGTTCACCTCTGACCGCGCGAGAAATCCCGCGAGGTTGAGCACGCTCATCGGTCGGCATCCGGGGTCGTTGTTTGGTTTCACCATTTTTTTCGCCGCGTTAAGTATTGGCTGAAAAATTTTTCCGGTGTGGGGACGGATCTATCTATGAAGTATTACCCAGGTATTCCCGGAATGAGGATTCATCCGCGGGGACGTGCAATTTTAAGCATACTTATAGGATACGATCTGACTATACACGTAGGATTTTCCCCTTTTTATAGGCAACGATCTGCACTTTTGTAATGCTTAAGGAATTTTTGTGGGGTGATGGACTAGTGCCCGGGTATCCAAAAAACTCACGCGCTTTTTTGAATTCCTGAGGGGGGTTGCGACCCTCATACCCCATTACGATGAACCCCGACGCACCCGAAGGAACGCCCCCGCGGCGGTTCAAAACGGTTAAAAACCCTGTGTCGTTTTTCCTGGTTCGGGTGTGAACCGGATTGGTTCATGTGCGTTTCTCCCGAGCATCCGTTTCCCTTTCTAGCCCTGCATCCCAGGAGACCTGCGCCAGCCCTGCCCCGTCGGGATTATAATCTTCCGGGCACAATAGATTCATACGTGTTGGCGAAATTTGATGGCACGACCGTGCGCACGGGAAAAGACGGAAGATCGCTGTATGACCAGAGCGGGTACGGCAGGCCGGACGGCGAGGGCCTCCGGCTCTCCCCGCAGGAGGCGCTGTATCTCCTCCACCGGCAGAAGATTGCCGTACCGGGTTACACGTTCGATTCCCTCTTTGCCGCATTAGCCGACCAGCCCACCTTCATGCGCAGTTTCCTGGTGTACCGCGACCTCCGCGAGCGGGGCTACGTGGTCCAGACCGGCCCGCACGATTTCCGCGTATTCCGGCGGGGCGAGAAGCCGGGGAAGGGCGAGTCGCTTTACCTTGTCCGCGTCCTCTCCGAGCGGGACCCGATCCGGTTCGAGAAGCTCATCGAAGAGGTGATCGCGTCCCGGAACATGCGCAAGCAGTACGTGCTCGCGGTGGTGGATGACGAGGAGGAGCTCACTTACTACGAGATCAAGCTCCAGAAACTGGCCGATGCCTGCTCCGCCCTCCCCGCCCTTGGCCGGCACAATGCCGTGCTGGTCGGCAAATCCGCGATGGTCCGGACCCCCGCGGGATCCGACCTTGAACAGGCAGGGTACGGCAAGCGCCTTGACCCCGAACGTCTCATCCTCTCCCCAGTGGAACTCCTCTGCTTAATGGAGAAGGGGACGGTCACGCTCACCCGGGGAAAAGAGACGATTGCCCCGCAGGCATTTCTCGAAATGGCCGGCGAAACCGACAACGAACTGGCAGGAAAGATTGCCGTTTACTCCGAGCTCCGGTCCCACGACTATACGCCCCGGACCGGCTACAAGTTCGGCCACCACTTCCGCGTATACTGCGGCAAGAACGTCCACTCCGATCTCCTCGTCCATGCCGTGGAGAAGGAAGCCGCGCTCCCCATGAGCGTCATCTCCCGCTCCGTGCGGATGGCGCACAGTGTCAAAAAGAAGATGTTCTTTGGCGCTGTACACTCCTCAGGAATCCAGTTCGTCGAATTCGCACGAATCAAACTGTGAGCTACCCATGCCAGAACCGCACATCAACCCCTGGTCAGGCACCCCGTCCCTGGATATCGAAAAGACGTTTGCCGAATTCGGAATCGACCCCATAGCCCCGGTCATGGATGAACTCCCTGAGGCCCCGTACTTCATGCGCCGGGGCATCGTGGTCGGCCACCGCGACTACCGTCCCATCGCGCAGGCGATCCGGAACAAAACGCCTTTTCATATCCTGACCGGGTTCATGCCGAGCGGCCACCCGCACCTCGGTCACCTGATGGTGATGAAGGAGGTGGTCTGGCACGTGCAGCAGGGCGGCAACGGGTACATCACCATCGCCGACCGGGAAGCCCACGCGGTCCGGGGTCTTTCGTGGGAGAAGTGCGACGAGTTCGGGCGCGAGTACCTCGCCTGCCTTTATGCTCTCGGGTTCGAAGGCACCACCTTCTTCCAGAGCCGGAACAACCGGCTCAAGGACCTGGCGTTCGAGGCGGCAACGAAAGTCAACTTCTCGGAACTGGCGGCCATCTACGGCTTCGGTCCCGAGACCGATCTCGCCCATGCGGATGCCGTGATCACGCAGGTTGCCGATATTCTCTATCCCCAGATCGACCGCGAGCCGGCGCCAACGCTGGTGCCGGTCGGGGTTGACCAGGACCCGCACATCCGGCTCACCCGGGGCATTGCCCACAAGATGCGGATGTTCACGGTCGAGGAGCGGGACGGGTACATCAGCGTCCGGTCCAAGAATGCCCCCGATGCCGCAATGGGCGCAGTGGCAAAAGCATTCCCGCACGCGAAGAAGTACGAGGGGCACGTGGATATCAAGGGGGCGCAGTGCGTGGATGTTGCGGCAAAGGTGCGGGAGATCGAGCGGGCGCATGGCGGTTTTGCGTTCTACACGCCCTCGTCCACGTATCATATCTTCATGCCCGGCCTTACCGGAGGGAAGATGTCAAGCAGTATTCCCGAGAGTATCATCTCCTTCTACGAGACCGAGGCGGTGGTGAGAAAGAAGGTGATGAGCGGGATCACCGGGGGAAGGATGACGCTTGAAGAGCAGAAGCGGCTTGGCGGCGAGCCGGACAAGTGCTCGATCTTCCTCCTCAACCTCTTCCACATGGTAACGGACGATGCGGAACTGGCTGAGATTAAGCGGAAGTGCATGGCCGGCGAGGTCACCTGCGGCCAGTGCAAGAAGGATACCGCCGAGCGGGTGGTGGCATTCTTAAAGGATTTCCGGGAGAAGATGGACGCATGTGCAGACAGGATTGTGATGTGAGATGGCGGAACTGACCCAGAACGAGAAGCGGTTGCTGGCACTCCTTGCAACAGAGAAGAAGGCGGATGCCCCGCACCTTGCCGGGCTCCTTGATGCTACCCCCGAAGCAGTGGTGCAGTGGGCTCACCTTGCACAGGACAACGGGCTTGCCACGGTTGAGCGGATTGTTGCAAAAGAGTTTGTGTACACGGATGAGGGGAAGACCTGCAAACAAGACGGCCTCCCCGAGACACGGCTCCTCCGGTTTATCCTGCCCGGCACCACTCTTGCCGACCTCCAGAAACACGAGGCGTTCAGGATCGGGTTTGGCCAGCTCCGGAAAAAGGGCCTCATCAAGGTCGAGGGCACCTCCGTTACCCAAGTTGCCGGAGCCTCCACGGACGCGGATGAAGCAGCACTCCACCATCCCACTGCTGCCGACCCGAAGACAAAGGAACTCATCAAACGCGGGATCCTGCGGGAGGAGGAGACCGTCCGGTACGCCATTGCCATCACTCCTGAAGGGCTTGCCCTCGCAGGAAAAGGCCTCGACCTCCGCGAGGAGACCGGCACGCTCACCCGCGAACAGATCATCTCCGGCGGGTGGAAGAGCCTCAACCTGCGGAAATATGATGTGACCAAGCTCCCGAAGAAGGCGTATCCCGGCAAGGTCCACCCCTACCAGCGGATCATCGGCGAGATGCGCGAGATCCTCCTCGAAATGGGATTCGAGGAACTGTACGGCGGCATCGTCCAGCAGTCTTTCTGGAACTTCGACGCCCTCTTCCAGCCGCAGGACCACCCGGCCCGCGAGATGCAGGACACCTTCTACCTCAACGAGACCCTCCCGCTCCCGCCGGGGTACGAGAAGGTGAAGGCCATGCACATCTCCGGCGGGGAAACCTCATCCACCGGCTGGGGCGGAACGTGGAAGGAGGAGAAGGCCGAGCAGTGCGTGCTCCGCACCCATACCACGAGCGTCTCGATCCAGCACCTTGCAAAGAACCCGAATCCGCCGGTCAAGGCGTTCTGTGTCGGGAGAGTGTACCGGCGCGAGACCATCGACACCACCCACCTTGCCGAGTTCGAGCAGCTCGAAGGGATCGTGATGGACGAGGATGTCTCGTTTGCCAACCTGCTCGGGATCCTCCGCGAGTTCTACAACCGGATGGGCTTCGAGAGCGTCCGGTTCAAACCCTCGTTCTACCCTTACACCGAACCCAGTCTTGATGCTGAGGTGTACGTTGACGGGATCGGCTGGATCGAGATGGGCGGCGCCGGGGTCTTCCGCGAGGAGGTCACCGCACCGATCGGGATCCAGTTCCCGGTCCTTGCCTGGGGCCTTGGCGTGAGCCGGATCGCGATGCTCCGGCTCGGCTTAAAGGACCTCCGGCTCCTGCATAAGAGCGACGTGGCATTCCTCCGGGAAACGCCCTCGTTACGGAAGGCAAAGGGAGGTATCTGACATGGCAGTTATCACCCTCCCCTACAAGTATCTCGAACGGCTCACCCGCACCGACCGGAAGACGATCTTAGAGAAAGTCCCGCTCATCGGGTCGGACGTGGAACGGACCGAAGAGGACCATGCGGACGTGGAGTTCTTCCCGGACCGCCCGGATCTCTTCAGTCCCGAAGGGGTTGCCCGGGCCATGCGGGGCTTTCTTGAGATCGAGACCGGCCTGCCGTCCTATTCGGTCAAGCCGTCCGGAATCTCGTTCACGGTCGATCCCCAGCTTGCAGAGATCCGCCCGGTGCTCGGCGCAGCGGTCATCCGCGGCGTGCAGTTCGACGATGAGTCGATCCAGAGCATCATGTCCCTGCAGGAGTCGCTCCACTGGGCGGTAGGCCGGGGCCGGAGCAAGGTCGCCATTGGTATCCACGACATGGATACGGTCAAACCGCCGTTCCATTACATTGCCTCGCGCCGCAGCCGGGGTTTCATCCCGCTCGACTTTACCGGGAAGATGACGATGGACGAGATCCTCGAGAAGCACCCGAAGGGCCGGGACTACGCGAAGATCGTGAAGGATTTCCCGCTCTTCCCGCTGATCGTGGACGACGACGACCATGTTCTATCGTTCCCGCCGATCATCAACGGCGAGCGGACCCGCGTCACCATTGATACCAAGAATATCCTCTTAGACACGACCGGCACCGACAAACGGGCAGTCGCGGTTGCCGTCAACATCATCTGCACGGCGATGGCAGAGGCAGGAGCGACCATCGAGAGCGTGGAGATCGGTGGAGTCCAGACCCCCACGCTCGCCCCCGCGGAGCGGACCGTCAGTGTTGCAGAATGCTCCCGGCTTCTCGGGGTTGACCTGGCCGCCCCGCAGATGGCAAAACTCCTCAGAAAGATGCGGTTTGGCGCTGAACCCTCCGGTGCGGAGCAGGTGAAGGTGCAGGTACCGTGCTACCGGGCCGACATCATGCACGACTGGGACCTCTTTGAGGACGTGGCGATCGCGTACGGGTATGACCGGCTCGAAAGCCAGCCCCCGAAGACTTTCACGGTGGGTAAACCCCACCCGGTGCAGGTCAATGCAGCCCTTGCCCGCGAGGCGTTCTGCGGACTTGGCTATCTTGAAGTGATGCCGTTCACGCTCACGAACGAGGGGGTGCTCTACCAGAAGATGCAGCGGGAAGAGAAGAAGGGCGTCCTCCACGTGATGCACCCGATCAGCATCGAGAATACCGTGGTCAGGACCGAACTTCTGCCGCTGCTCCTCGAGTTCCTCACCATCAACCGTCACCGCGAGCTTCCCCAGCGCCTCTTCACCGTGGGCGATGTGGTGCTGGACTGTAAAACCCACCAGCAGGCAGCCGGTGTCAGCACGCATCCCGATGCAGACTTCTCGGAAGCCTATGCTTCAGCCGATGCGGTGCTCCACGAGCTCTCCATCGATTACACCGTGAAAGAATCTGCCGACCCGGCATTCATCGACGGGCGGCGGGGCGATATTATCGTGAACGGAAAAAAGGCTGGCGTGTTTGGCGAGATCCATCCCGCCGTACTTGTCGCGTTCGAGCTCGAGCACTCCGCTGCTGCGTTCGAGTTCGACCTCAGAGCCGTACCGGGATACCCCGGCGCCTGAGATACTCTTTAACCTCTTTTACCGTGAACTCGCCGTAGTGGAAGACGCTTGCCGCAAGGCAGGCATCCGCCTTTCCTTTCGTGAACCCGTCGTAGAAATGCTCAAGGGTCCCGACACCGCCACTGGCAACCACGGGGATGCCGACCGCATCGGAGATCGCAGCCGTGACCGGGATGTCGAACCCGTCTTTTGTGCCGTCGGTCTCCATGCTGGTCAAGAGGATCTCACCCGCACCCCGGTCCTCGGCCTCCTTTGCCCATGCAATGGCATCGATGCCGGTCGGCTTGCTGCCGCCATAGATGACCACCTCGTACCAGCAGATCCTGCCATCGGGCAGGTGGATGATCGTAACCCCCGGCTTTGGCGTGTAATTTCTCTTCACATCGATTGCAGCAACAATGCACTGGGTGCCGAACGTTTTTGCACCCCGCGTGATGAGCGAAGGGTCCTGGATGGCGCTGGTGTTCATGCTGACCTTGTCGGCACCTGCCCGGAGGATCTGTTGGATGTCGTCAACGGACCGGATGCCGCCACCAACCGTGAGCGGCAGAAAGAGCTGGTCGGCAGCCCGCTTGATGACATCGATGATGATGGCGCGCTTCTCGGTTGAGGCGGTGATATCGAGAAATACCACTTCATCTGCGCCCTGTTCGTTGTACCGGCTGGCAAGTTCCACCGGGTCCCCGGCATCGCGGAGCCCGACGAAGTTTGTCCCTTTTACGACCCTGCCGTCCTTTAAGTCAAGGCACGGGATGATGCGGCGTGTCAGTACCATGATATCCTGATTTGGTCGGGGGATCCTATCTAGATTTCCAAACCCGTGTGCAGCGCACGGAGTTTTTATGATGCCTGCCGCCCCTATTGTTAGGGTAGTCAGTACAAGGGGCAGGCCGGTATCCGGCTCCCGTTTCGAGGATGTTCATGAGCTCAGGAAAACTCAAGATCGAATGGGCTGCGCAGTACATGCCGGTGCTCGCCGCCATCAAAAAACAGTTCGTCAAGGAAAAACCGTTTGCGGGTATGACGATTGGCATGGCGCTCCATGTCGAGGCCAAGACCGCAAACCTCGTCACCACGCTCGCCGCGGGCGGTGCCACGGTGCACATCACCGGTTGCAACCCGCTCTCCACGCAGGATGATGTGGCTGAAGCCCTCAACAAGGTCAAGAACGTGCACTGCTATGCCAAACGGGCATGCACGACTGAAGAGTACTACGACGCCATCAACCAGGTGCTGGATGCAAAACCGACCATCACCATCGATGACGGGATGGACCTTATCCACTATATCCACACCAAGCGCCGCGATCTCTTAAAGAAGGTCATCGGCGGGTGCGAGGAGACCACCACCGGTATCCACCGGCTCAAGGCAATGGCCGCCGAGGGCAAACTGGAATTCCCGGTCGTTGCGGTCAACGACACCCCCATGAAGCACTTCTTTGACAATGTCCACGGCACCGGGGAGAGTGTCCTCTCTTCGATCATGATCACGACCAACACCCTGATTGCCGGGAAGTATTTCGTTGTCGCGGGTTACGGCTACTGCGGCCGCGGGCTTGCCCGGAAGGCCCACGGGCTTGGCGCCAAGGTCATCGTCACCGAGATCGATCCCCGCCGCGCTCTTGAGGCGCACATGGACGGGTTCATGGTCATGACCATGGAGGATGCCGCGGCAATCGGTGACATCTTTGTCACGACAACCGGCAACTGTGCGGTCATTGGAAAGAAGCAGTTTGCAAAACTCAAAGACGGCGCCATTCTCGCCAATGCCGGTCACTTCAATGTCGAGATCGACCTTGAATGGCTCCACAAGAACGCGGACAAGGTCATTGTGCGCGACGGCATCGAGACGTTCGTGCTCGGGAAGAGGTCCGTTCACGTCCTTGCCGAAGGCCGGCTCGTGAACCTCGCCACCCCCAAGGGCATGGGTCACCCGATTGAGGTCATGGACTTAAGTTTCGCCCTCCAGGCGCTCTGCACCCTTCACATTGCAAAGAACGGCAAGAAGATGAAAGGCGGCGTGTACGATGTGCCAAACGAAATCGACGAGCAGGTGGCAAACCTCAAGCTCGCGTCGCTTGGGCTCTCCATCGATTCACTGACAGCAGCCCAGAAGAAGTACGGGTGCAGCTGGGATATCGGGACGTAAATAGACGATCCATATTCTTTTTTCACATTGATTGCGTCCAGATTTTTTTTTTATCACCCGGCTTGTTATCCTGAACGGGATTCCGGTTCTATTCAATTAAACGAGCGGGTTCCCCCCAGTCCCCCCGTCCATCAGAACTGCCGCCACGGGCACGCAGTTCTTCAGGGGGGGTTCCTTAAAAAAAATTTGTATTTCCTGTTGGTTAAAAACAGACAATTCTGTTAAAACCGTAATTGAGGCCGCCGCGGGGGCGCCCAGTCGGGGGCGGCGGAGTTCATCGTAATGGGGGTTTGGGGGCGAAATAGCCCCCATCAACGTGTTTACCGTAATCCAGGTTACCCACACAGATCAGCAAAGAGCCAAAAACCCTCACCCCTCCCGTCCCGCGAACAGGTACTCCTGCGCATACCCGCAGTACTCCCCGAAATGCTCCCGCGCAAACCGGCGGATGGTATCGTATTCCCGAATTGTGAGAGGAGCACCAGTGGCAAGATCCGGAAGATAGTGCTCCTGCATGATCCGGCGGATCCAGACATCGACCGGGAACGCCTCGTACTTCTGGAACGCAAAGAGAAGGATACAGTCCGCGGCTTTCGGGCCGATACCGTGCAGTTTTGTCACCTCCTTTCTGGCTTCCTCGTACGGGAGCTTGTGAACCTTCTTCTCCCATACCCCTGCATCGGTGACGGTGCAGGACGTGCCGAACACGTACGGCTGCCGGTACCCGAGCCGGCATTCCGTGAGCCCGTTATGCCCCCCGCAGGCAATGATGCCCGGTTCCGGAAAGGAATAATACGTTGTCCCCTCACATTCGATCGGTTTTCCATACCGCTTTGCGATGGCGGCGATGCGGCGTCGGATCGTGGGGATGTTGGAGTTCGTTGCGCAGATATACGATGCCGTGCACTCCCAGGCCGGCTGGCGGACGAGGCGCAGGCCCCGGTTTTTGATGATCGATGCATGGATGAAATCATCGCAGTCAACGGAGCGAAGGACCGCGTCAAGGTTGGTGTCGAGCGAGAAATAGTGGCGGATGAACGATGCCGGTGCGCCCCGGAACGTGAGGGTGTCCCCGTCCTGCCGGATTTTAATGACCCTGTCCGTAACCACCCCGCACCACCAGCCATCCGTGGCCCGGTCCCAGCGGAAGACCTGCCCGCAGGAGAGCGTTGCGTCAAGGTTGAATGGCTGGTCGGGTTTCAGGGTAAGTGTCGGCATGCGTGATCCGGTGAACTCCGGTTTGTGCTGCGATCTTATTATCCTTGATTTTGCCGCACCTGCGCACATGCCCGGCCGGGTTTTCGTGGCTGACTACTGATCTTTGGGTGGCCCGGGATCCCGGATCAGAACGAATAGGCTTTTAATATATAAATCAAATGTTGAGTACTATGGAACTTGTTGAGAGCCTGAAGGAATTCATTGAAGAAGGGCAGGACTGGGAGCGCAAGAACACGTCGGTCAAGGGAGTCTCGATCATCCGCCTCCCGCAGTACAAGAACCGGCCGGCATCCCTTGCCATCGACATCAACCCCGTTGGCGAGACCGGTCTCCCGATGAAGAAGAAGGGTATCATGATCATGAGCGCGGGGGAACTCCAGGCATTCCGCGAGGTCTTTAAAAACGAGAAACTCGACAATCTCATGAAGGTGCTCGAGGACGTTACCGGAAAGAAACCCGCGGGAAAAGCAGCTAAGCCCGATGTTGTCCAGATCTGAACCGGACGGAGTGATGCGTATCAGCAGTTGGAAAATTGTCTGTTTAATCTGCCTGGTTATGGCAGTTCTCCTGAGCGGATGCCTTGGAGAGCGGACGTCCCCACAAACAAATGATCAACCGCCAGTAATCTTTGTTGATTACCAGCGGACCGGTGGCATTGCCGGGGTGAATGACCGGGTTGTCATCTTTGATAACGGTGTTGCGCTGGTCTCGACCCGGAAGATGACAACCGAGATCGCGCTCAACCAGACCGAGCTTGATAAAATCAACTTGCTCTTCACCACAAGTGATTTTCTGGCTTTCGAAGGGAACTATACTTCCGGACGGGGCGGGGCGGATCTCCTGCAGTACCGTATCAGTTATTACGAAAAGACTGTCCAGACCGAGGATACGGCAATCCCTGTCAGGATGCAGCCGATCATTGATGAGATGAACCAAATCGTTGCAGAAACCCTCGTTACTGCAAGGGCGGGATCGTCGCTTCCCCACATCATCCCGTAATCCTCATTTTTCCTTAGCATTTTCGGGGCAGCAGGGTCACGGGCACGCCGGGTTAAAACCTGCCGGGGTGATGCTTCATCTGTTCTGATGGGCACTGAGCCTTCTTTCCGTTAAAAAAAACCTGCCTTTGCGAAGGAGGGCACGTTTTTGCCTGCATCGATCCCCGGACCTTCCCGGAGTGATTGGAGTTTTCGTGTTCCTGCTGATACCCTGAAGGCACTGCGAACGGGGGTAGCCCCTATTGGGGGGACAAAGCCAAACAAAGAGCCTTGCGATATTTACCAGGTTTATTGGTGTAAAAAAGGGTTATTTCTCGTACATGCACGACTGGATATCATGGCCGAGTTTTCCGATGGCGTCGGCACGGCAGCGCTGGCAGTGGCGCATCTGTTTGACATATTTGCCACACTCGTCCTGCATCTTCCGCTTCATCTCGGGGGTTGGCGGAGTGATGTGGGCAAACTTGTACTGGGCGATGAGCGGGATGAGGTTGAAATTGTATACTCCCATCTCACCGACCTTTTTGGCGATGGCCGGGATATGATCCTCGTTGATGCCCGGGATATAGACCGTATTGATCTTGACGAACATCTTGCGTTCGACCGCCATCTCGATACCTTTGAGCTGCTGGGAGAGGAGAAGTTTCGCGCCCTCGAGACCGGTATAGCGTTTCCCCTCATAATCGACATGCTGGTAGATCTTTGCCCCGATCTCGGGGTCGACAGCGTTGAGGGTGACGGTGATATTCCCGACATCGTATTTTTGCAGGATATCGATCTTGTCCGGCAGGAGGAGCCCGTTGGTGCTGATGCACTTGATGACATTGGGGTACTGTTCGTGAAGCCGTTTCAAGGTCTCGAAGGTCTCCTCGTTTGCCAGCGGATCGCCCGGCCCCGCAATGCCGACGACCTTGATGTAGTTGTACTTTTCCACGACTTTCTTGACAAGATCCATGGACTCGTCCGGGTTCAGCACCTTGGTCGTGACCCCGGGCCGGCTCTCGTTGACGCAGTCAAAATCCCGGATACAGTAATTGCACTGGATATTGCACTTGGGGGCAACCGGGACATGGCACCTGCCAAAACCGTGACATGCTTTCTCGGAAAAGCAGGGGTGTTCCTGGATCTTCCGCATTTGTGCCGGGTCCCACTGGACTTTCTTGCCGTTGACTTCAGCAACCCGTATCTCATCAGCCATGCTAATCACCAGTACGTTCGCGCTCGTGGTATAAATACCGTGCAATTCTGCACGTTTCCTTCATGGATCGGGAGTGCTGGTTCGGCACCTGTATAAACCATCCCTGCCAACGCTCTTTTCAGGAGCCGGGCATGAAACGATCCGAGAAAGAGAAGGGCAGGCAGAAGGCAGAGAAAGACAAGAACAGGATCCTGATGGTTGTTGGCGGTGCTATCGCGGCGCTCATCCTCGTGAGCATCATCGCCCTCGTCTTTGTCAACCCGTCCGGTGCAAAGGCCGGTGACACCGTCGCGGTCTATTATACGGGGACGCTGGATGACGGGACGCAGTTCGATTCCAATATCGGAAGAGATCCCCTCGTCTTTGTCATCGGGCAGGGCAGGGTTGTTCCGGGAATGGAGGAGGCAGTCATTGGTATGACACCCGGCTCGACCAAAACGGTTACCGTTCCTGTTGAGAAGGCATACGGCCCGTACCGGGACGACCTCGTTCATGTCATGGACCGGTCCCTGCTCCCGTCCGATGTCGATCTTGTGCCGGGAAACTATTACCAGATACGCAGGTCAGATGGGGCTGTCGCCACCGTGAAGATCCTCAACGTCACCGAATCGACCGTCACTCTCGATGAGAACCACGAACTTGTGGGAAGGGATCTCACCTTCACGATTACGCTGTCCGAGATAGCCCGGTAACGGCTGACAATCTCATCTGTTTTTCTTCAGCATCGCCCGGTGTTCTCCAAACCAGCCCGGGTGTGGTGCAGGAGGATGGTTCCGGTTGCTGCGGTCAATCCGACCTTCCGGAAACCCCTGAAGCGGGAGAGGATAGGTGAAGTACCTTTCGTAACACTCACAAAAGAAGATGGGCCCGGCCGGATTCGAACCGGCGATCTTCGCCGTGTAAGGGCGACGTCATAACCGACTAGACCACGAGCCCTGATTCCTACTAATGTCGCCCTGCTCACTATTAATGATACTGTTTTTTAAAAAACCCGAATGACAGACCACGGGTCGGTGGATGCCAGTAAAAAATGAAGAGTCTGATCCGGATGGAGACCGCTTTTAAGCAACCGGGTCGAACTGGAGGATCTTCTTGCCGCTCTTGTCGAAGAAGATGAGCTGCCCATCGGTTATTGCGTACGTCTCTGACCATTCAAGATCCGTAAAGTACGCGGACTCCTGGCTCATCACGCCGGTCGGGGTCTGGCAGATCTTCTGGGACACTCCCGGGCGGCGGAACCAGACATGCGGGGATTCGGTGAGCTGGTAATCCGTGACATAGTCGCTGCATCCCGAGAAGCCGCGGACTTTGCCGTCAGCAGAGAAATCAGCGGTGATGGTGCTGCCTTCGGCAACCTTGGACCACATGCCTTTTGTGTCATCGAACCAGCCGAGCTTCCAGGAGGTTGCAAGGAGTGTCTCGGCATTGGTGGGGGCCGGGGTTGCGGACGGTTGTTCAATGACTGGTGCAGGGGCCGGGGTTGCAGGAGCAGCCGCCGGTTCGCTGGTACAGCCGGAGATCAGCACAGCAAGGACCAGGAGACCAAAACAAACGAAGAAACACGGTTTCATAGTAGTACGGGAGGTTTTTCTGGGGAATAAATATAACGATTTGCAATTATCCTGCGATATACAACCGCCGTCGGGAAACGGGTGCAGCGGTGGCACTTCGATGTTCTTTTTAAAATACCTCGCAGGTGCATGAATCCGTGCCATCAATGCCCCGGTTGTTCCCGGGCAAAATAAGAAAAAATGGGAGGGGATTATTCTTTCTTTGGCGGGAGCTTGATATCCAGCCCGTACTTCTCTGCATTCCGGTCGGCAATGGCCTGGATGGCGGCGATCTCGGTCTCCTGCAATTTTGGCTTGAAGAGGTGACGGAACCGTTTCTGGGTCTTGAGATATTCGGTGACCGGTTTCCTCACAACCTTTTTGACCTTCGTGACTTTGCCGTCCACCATCTCGAAGTTCACCCAGAGGCCGGTCTCGATGGCCAGCTTGGCAATGGCTACCGTCTGGTCGCCTTCAAAGCCCCAGCCGGTGCAGCAGGGGACATGAACCTGCACGTAGCAGGGCCCGGGGGTGTTGATGGCCCTCTCGATTTTCTGCATGAGGTCGGCCGGATAGGCAACGGACGCAGTGGCGACATAGGGTGCGCCGTGGGCGGCAAGGATCGCGGGCATATCCTTTTTGGGCAGTTTGTTCCCAAACGAACATTTCCCGGCCGGGCTTGTTGTGGTGCTGGCATCGTACGGCGTTGCCCCGGACCGCTGGATACCGGTATTCATATAGGCCTCGTTGTCGTAGCAGATGTAGGCAAAGTCATGGCCCCGCTCGAACGCACCGCTGATACAGATCATGCCGATGTCAAACGTTGCCCCGTCCCCGGCCATGATAACGACTTTTTCCTTCCTGCCCTGTTTTTTCAAGGACGCTTCAATCCCCGATGCAACGGCCGCGGCGTTCTCGAAGAGCGAGTGGATCCACGGAACTTTCCACGCGGTCTCGGGATAGGGAGTGGAGAAGACTTCCATGCATCCCGTGGCATTGACCACGATGGTCTCGGTCCCGGCAGCCTGCATGACAAGCCTGGCGGCAAGGGCTTCCCCGCAGCCTCCGCAGGCGCGATGGCCACAGTCAAAGAGATCACAGGTATTTTTCTTCTCTGCCATTTCAGATCAACTCCTTTCGTAAGCCATAGAACTGGTCGCCGGCACCGTTCTCGCAGAGCGAGACGATCTCTTTGATGTCCTTCTTCCTGATATCCCGGCCGCCAAGACCCAAAACGTACCCTTTCACCGGAATCGTGGAACCATACATCGCGTCCCTGACCTCGATTGCGGTTGCACCGCCCTTAGCGCCAAGGGAGATGTTCTTGTCGAGCACGGCAATGCGCTGTACGTGTGCCAGTGCCTTCTTTATCTCTTCATACGGGAACGGGCGGAAGACGCGGATCTTCAAAAGACCGACTTTCTTTCCTGCTGCCCGCATCTCGTCAATGGCGTCCTTGACCGTGCCGCAGATCGAACCCATGGCTATGATTGCCGTCTCGGCATCAGCGAGCTGGTATCCTTCCACAAGGGCACTGTAGTCCCGGCCAAAGAGGGTGCCGAACTCTTTTCCGTATTTTGCGATCACGTCTTTTGCCCGCTTCTGGGCCTCGTCCATCTCATACCGGAACTCCATGTAGTAGTCGGGGGTCGCGTACATGCCAAAACTCATGGGGTCCTTTGCATCCAGTTTCTCGGCCGGGTTGTAGGCCGGGAGGTACTGGTCGACCTGCTCCTGCGTGAGCATGTCGATGGGCTCGTAGGTGTGGGAGAGGATGAACCCGTCAAAGCAGACGAACGCGGGGAGCTGGATGGTTGCGTCTTCTGCCACTTTATAGGCAAGGAAGTGGAGGTCGGTTGCTTCCTGGTTGTCCTCTGCGTAGAACTGGAGCCAGCCGGAGTCCCGCATGGCAATCGAGTCCTGCATGTCATTCCAGATCGAGAGGGGTGCACCCAGGGCACGGTTGGCAATCGACATGACAATGGGCAGGCGCATGCCGGCGGCATTGAAGACGACCTCTGCCATGAGCATCAGGCCCTGTGAGGTGGTTGCCGAGTAGGTCCGGGAACCCGCCGCGCTTGCACCAACACAGGCTGAAAGCGCTGAGAGTTCGCTGTCAACCGTGAGGTATTCTGCATCGAGCGTGCCGTTGGCAACAAAGTCCGCGAGTGCCTCGACGATATGGGTCTGGGGGGTGATCGGGTAGGCGGAGACCACCTGCGGCCGGCTGAGCCGGACTGCCTCGGCCACCGCGTGGGAGCCTTCGGTAATTTCCATCATCTTATTTTTCCTCCAGTTTCATGGTGATTGCCTCCTTGGGGCATTCGGTTGCGCAGAGCCCGCACCCTTTACAGAACGAATAATCGGGATCGAAGAACCCCCCTGCATCCTCGTGGATGCACCCTTCGGGGCAGAGGGTTCGGCACATCCCGCACTTTGAGCATTTCTCGTGGTCAAAGACCGGCTTGAAGACCCGCCACGAACCGGTCTTGTTGTCCCGTGATTTTCCGGGCCGCGCCCGGCAGCCGACTGCAACTGCCATTATGCTGCCCCCTTGATCGAATCATACGCGATCTTTGCTGCGGCAATATTCTTTGTCGCAAGTTCGCCCGGGAACCGGTGTTTTAACGCGTTCTCCAGGGCAGTGAACTGGATCTCCCCGGAGGCTGCGGCAAAGGCGCCCATGAGCGTGGTGTTGGTGATCGGAAGCCCGATTGCTTTGAGCGCGATGGAAGTGGCATCGATAAGGATGAGTTTCACTCCCTCCGGCACGGCAAAATCTGCATTCTTGTCGGCCGTGTTAACGATTGCAATGCCGCCCGCCTTTACCCCGGCAAAGACATTGACATCCTTGATTAAGGTGCTGTCCTGCACGATGATGTAGTCCGGTTCGTACACCTGGCTCCGGAGCCGGACCCGCTGGTTATTGAACCGGACAAACGCCTGGACCGGTGCCCCGCGGCGTTCGACACCGAACGCCGGGAATGCCTGGGAAAAGACGCCGCCTTCAAACGCGGCGACTGCGATCAGTTCAGCAGCCGTGACCGACCCCTGGCCACCCCTGCCGTGGATACGTAATTCTCTCATGAAAAAATCCCTAATAATCTTACATGATAAATCAATATAAATCTAGAGATCCGTTTCGAGCCCGAGGATCTCCTTCTTCCCTGAGAAGACATCCCGGGCGATCCGTGCAAGCCCGCGGGAAGCGCACCATTCATCGTACACTGCCACATCACACGCGAGCAGTTCCTTAACTTCCGGTGCGATCACCGGCGCAAGGCTGCCGGCAAGAGCGACTTTTGCACTATGGTTGAGCAGCCGGAGCGCGGCACACTCCATGGCGGCAAACATTGCAAGAGCCCGCACGCGTTCTCCCTCCGGCAGGGAGAAGTTCACACCCGCGTGCTGGAAGGCCTCGTTCGCTGTCCACCCTCCCGCGTCAACCTTCCGGATCGCGTCAACATCGAGCGCGCCATGCACTGTGCCCGGCGCAAAGATGCAGGCATCGAACGCCCCGACCAGTTTCCCCCCGGATACGAGGAGTGAGACCGTGTTCGAGCTGACATCGGAGACGATCACATCGCCGCCCAGGGCATGGCAGGCTTCGTAGGCAATGCCGATCTTCTCGGGGCTGGTCTGGTGGGAGTACGCCTTGAAGCGCGGATCCGTGGGAGACCCGCGGTGGAGCCCCGGGATCACGATTGCCGGGATTTTGCTTTCTGCCACAACATCGAAGACCCGTGTCCCGCCGCCGATGTGCTTGCCGGCGCCGTCCCGGCTCACGATCCCCCGGTTCTTCACTTTTTTGATATTTGTGATCGCTGCGATGTTGTCGCCCATGGAATAACAGAGGGCGATGCCTTCGATCTCGTCAACGGGACAGATGCGATTGAGGTCCGGGATGGAAAACTCCTTTGCTGCCTCGCGCGCGATCCTGAACTCACCATTTTCACCGGCAAACCGCATCGCGGTGGTGCCGTGGTCAATGCCGATGAACATACCAGTAATCCTATAGGATTGGTGACATATTAGGTAGTGATGTTTGATGTGGTGACGGGCGGTGCCGGGTTCATCGGCTCCCATCTGGTTGACGCGCTAGTAACGCAGGGCGATGAGGTTCTGGTCATCGACTCCTTTTGTGGCGGGCGAAAGGAGAATATCGCCCGCCACCTGGAATCCGGCAGGGCACGTCTTGTACAGTGCGACCTGCTCGATGACGGCTGGCAGGCTTCCTTAAAGGGGGCAGACCGGGTGTATCATCTCGCCGCGGACCCGGATGTCCGCCAGAGTGCCATGACTCCTGATCCCACGTTCAGGAACAATATCGTTGCCACCTACCGGGTACTCGAAGCGATGCGGGCGGGCAATGTTCCGGAACTGGTCTTCACCTCCACCTCGACCGTGTACGGCAATGCAGCAGTTATCCCCACACCGGAGAACTATTCACCGCTCGAACCGGTATCCGTGTACGGCGCAAGCAAGCTTGCCTGCGAAGCCTTGATCTCGTCCTACTGCCACTCGTTTGGCATGCGTTCATGGCAGTTCCGGTTCGCCAACATCATCGGCGCCCGGAGCGGTCATGGCGTCATCACCGATTTTGTCCGGAAACTTCGGGAGAACGCAGGGGAGCTTGAGATCCTTGGTGACGGGAAACAGACCAAGTCATATCTTGAGATCAGCGAATGTATCGCCGCCATGCAGTTTGCCATCAGTCATTCCCGTGAACCGGTCAATACGTACAATATCGGCTCCGAGGACTGGATCGATGTGAAGACGATCGCCGATGTCGTGGCCGAGGAGATGCGGCTTCCTGCAGTCCAATACCGCTTCACCGGCGGGGCGCTGGGCTGGGTCGGGGATGTGCCAAAGATGCAGCTCTCTATCGAACGGCTCAAGGCTCTTGGCTGGAAACCGCAGAAAGGCTCCCGCGAGAGTGTGCGGATGGCCGTGCAGGCCGCGGTCCGGGGAGTGTAGAATGAAGTATATCGTCGTCCTTGGCGATGGTATGGCGGACGAGCCGATTGCAGGCCTTGGAGGAAAAACCCCGCTCGCGCATGCAAAGACCCCGAACATGGACCGGATGGCCCGCGAGGGCGCCTGCGGGATGCTCCGGACCGTTCCCGACGGTTTTGAAGCAGGCAGCGATATCGCCAACATGGCAGTCCTTGGCTATGCCCCGGAACAGTACTATACCGGACGGGGGCCGCTCGAAGCGCTGAGCATGGGTGTTGACCTTGCGCCGGAGGATGTTGCGTACCGGTGCAACCTGGTTACCATTGAGGAGAACACCATGGCCGACTTCTCGGCCGGCCACATTACGAGCGCCGAAGGAGCGGAGCTCTTCGCCTCCCTCCAGCAGGAGATTCCGGAAGTTGCCCTGAAAGCCGGGGTCAGCTACCGGAATTTGCTTGTTATCCATGGTGGGAAAGGAGCAGTTACCACCCCCCCGCACGATATCGTGGGCCAGGACATCTTTCTCTCCCTTCCCGAGGGCGGCGATGCGGACCTCCTCCTCCGGTGCATGGAGACCAGCCGGCAGGTCTTTGACCGGCACCCGTTGAATGCCGGAAGGGTTGCTGCGGGGAAGCGGCCGGCAACCAGCATCTGGCCCTGGAGCGGGGGGCACAAACCCGCGTTCCCACAATTTATCGACAAGTATGGAAAGAAAGGCGGGGTAATATCAGCCGTCGACCTCCTCAACGGGATCGCCCGCTGTGCCGGCATGGAGGTCATCTCGGTCCCGGGCGCAACCGGCTATCTTGATACCGATTACGATGCCAAAGCCCGGTACGCGCTTACGGCCATCGAACGGCTGGACTTTGTCTACGTCCACATCGAGGCGCCGGACGAAGCCGGCCATCTCGGGAGTGTTGAGGAGAAGGTGAAGGCGATTGAGCGGGTGGACGGGGTTGTCGGCACGATTCTTGACGGGTTTGATGGTATTGTTGCCGTGCTGCCCGATCACCCGACGCCGATCCGGGCAAAGACTCACACCCGTGATCCCGTACCGTTCGTTGTCCGTGGCAAAGGCACGGATACTACGGAAACCTATTCGGAAGCGGCCGCAGCAAAGGGCGGACTCGGGATGAAGAACGCAACGGAATTCTTACCGTTCCTCTTCAGTTGAACAAAAGAGCGGCATCAGACCCCTGCTTCATCATCAATTCAGTGGGGGTAACTTTCATCATCGCCGCTGGTTAGTGGTCGATAACCAGCAATTTATTTCTTTTTACCCGGGGATTGGGGGACAGCAGCTTTTCCCCTTGCGGGCATGGAAGAGATCCCCTCTCCTTTTTGCTCCGGACACCGGGCCCGGATACACAAGAACCAGTCCAATGCAGTTATTACCGATGCGGTAAACCTGTACAGCAATGAAGAAGAACCTGCTCATGTGGGACGAATCGCTCTTCCGCGACCCGGACGTTCTCGAGATCGACTATGTCCCCGAGCAGTTCGAGTTCCGTGACCCCCAGATGCGCGAACTCGCGTTCCAGATCCGGCCCGGGCTCCGGGGCGGCCGGCCGCTCAACACGGTCTGCAAAGGGCTCCCCGGCACGGGAAAGACCACGAGTATCCGGAAACTCTTTACCGAGATCGAGGAGACGACAAAGAAGCTTGTGCCGGTCTACATCAACTGCCAGATCGACAACACCAAGTTTGCCATCGTCTCCCAGATCTACCGGAAACTCTCCGGCCACCTGCCCCCCTCGTCCGGCACCTCCTTCAAGCAGGTCTTCGATGCGATTGCCCGGATGCTCATAAAGGAAGATATCGTCCTCTTGGTCTGCCTTGACGATGCCAACTACCTCCTGTACGAGAACGAGATCAACAAGGTGCTCTACACCCTGCTCCGCTCGCACGAGACCTACGAGGGTACCCGGATCGGCGTTATCGTTATCATCAGCGACATGGACGTGGATTTGTCCCGGGCGGTTGACGCCCGGGTGGCATCGGTCTTCCGCCCCACCGAGATCTATTTCGCGCCCTATGGCGATGCGGAGATCCGCGAGATCATGAAAGCCCGCGTTATGCAGGGGCTCTTCTCCGGTGTCCTGTCCGATGAACTCCTCGACCTTGTTGTTGAGCAGACCCAGAACAGCGGGGACCTCCGCGTGGGTATCGACCTCTTAAAGCGGGCAACCCTCTCCGCTGAACGGGCTGCCCGGCGCAGCATCGAGCGGGAGGACATCTGCGGGGCGTACGAGATCTCGAAGTACCTTCACCTCAATTACACCGTGAAGACCTTAAAGGACGAAGAACGTCTCATCCTACGGTTCCTTGCCGAACGGAGTGCAAAAGAGCACGAGATGAACGCGGGTGATGTGTACAAAGCGATCAAGGAGAAGAATGCAATCGGGTACACCCGTTTCTACGAGATTGTAAAAAAGATGGACGCGATGCGCCTCATCAACCTCCAGTACCGGGAAGGCAAGGGCCGGACCCGGATCATCACGCTCCGGTACGATCCGGCAAAGGTGCTCGAATACCTTGGGTAAACCGGTACCACCCCACTTTTAATCACGGATAGTAGAAAAAATCCCTGATATTGCCGTATACCCGGATCCTGCGCGAATTTTTCACCTGTTGCTTTTCAAAAATATTATACGGTAATGAGACCTCTTTTATGATACAGGGGTTTTTCGTAAATGTTAAGTGTTAACGAACTGGCACTGGAGATTTTTGACAATCTGGCCGATCTTGCCGAGGAATTCAACTGCGCCTACCATGAACTGGACAATGGCGCACGGATTGTGGATTGCGGAGTATCCGTCCGTGGAGGCTACGCTGCCGGCAGGGCATTTACCGAGATCTGCATGGGCGGTCTTGGTGAAGTGAACTTCCGCAACGGGGAGATCAAGGGCATCCCGATGCCCTTCATCGATGTGAACACCGACTTCCCCGCCATCTCGTGCCTTGGTGCACAGAAGGCCGGCTGGACGGTCAAGGTGGGCAACTTCTTTGCCATGGGCAGCGGCCCGGCCCGGGCGCTCTCGTTAAAGCCCAAACACACCTTCGAGGTCATCGAGTACGAGGACGACTACGATGTCGCCGTCATCTGCTTAGAGTCCGACCACCTTCCGAACGCAGAAGTCATGAGCAAGATTGCCGAAGAATGCCACATCGATGTCGCCAATGTCTGCGCTGTTGTCGCACCGACCTCATCCATGGTCGGCTCCATCCAGGTTGCCGGCCGCTGTGTCGAGACCGCGATCTACAAGCTCAACGAGCTCGGGTTTGACACGAAAAAGGTCATCTCCGCCATGGGCTCGGCCCCCATCCCGCCGGTCCGCGGACCCAAGCTTGCCATGGGCGTAACGAACGATGCCACGATCTACTACGGCAGGATCAGCCTCACCATGAACGCGCCCGAGATCAAGGACTACCTTGACAAGATCCCGAGCAACAAGAGCAAGGGCTACGGCAAGCCGTTCAACGACATCTTCAAGGAAGCGAACTACGACTTCTACCAGATCGACACCTCGCTCTTCTCGCCTGCCGAGGTTGTCATCAACGAAGTTTCAAGCGGCTCCGTCTACCATGTCGGTGCGGTCAACGCCGATGTCACGCTGAAGTCCTTTGGGCTCCAGTAACCATCATCCCTTTTTTCATCATTGTTGAGGTACCGTACGGTCCGATAAAATTCTAAAAAAAAGATTCGAATACCCTGGGCCGGGTGCCCGGGGCCGGTTATCCGGTCTCATCCGTCTTCAGCCGGATAAGGTTCTCCCGCCCTTTCCGCACTTTAATAATGATTCCTTTCTGGTGGAGTCCATGCAGTGATGCGCTTACGGTTGACCGGGGAAGGCCGAGGAGCCGGACGATCTCGGACTGGAACTGTTCCCCACCGTTTGCAGCAAGGAGCCGGACAATCCGGTCCTCGACACTTTTTGCTTCTTCAGCAGAAAGGGATGGCGCTGGTTCCCGGGGCTCGTCATCCACGGCCCCCTCCCGCTTTCTTCTGAACAGGACAAACCCGGCAATGATGAGAATCAGGGCGACCACTCCTGCTGCGATCGGGATCAGCGGGAGGGTGGAAGCGGTCTTTTCAAGGACCACCCGCGGCTCGCCAGGGGCAAAGGATCGCTGGCCGTACCAGGTGATGCCGTCACGCTGCAGATCGGGCGCAGGTTCGATGCCTGCCGGGGTATAGCCTTCCGGGAACCGGAGGATGAGTGTACTGTCCCTTGCAAGGTAGAGCCCTCCGGCAAAAGCATCGCCGATGGCAAGACCCGTACCAGTCTCCTTTGCAAACCCTTCCCACGTGAACGTGTACACCACAACACCGTACTTCCCTGTCGGGGATACCTGGATTACGGCATCGCTATCCACATTGCTCACGGTCATTATACGCGATGCGCCAACCGATGCCTGTGCCGCTGACCGTTGCATGAGGTCCTGGACCTCGGGAAGGTAGACTGTTGGGAGGTCACGGGTATAGGTTTCAAAGCTGGTAATGTCCGCGTCGGATTCCAGCAGTGTACGGTATTCCACACGCCAGGTTGCACTCCCGTCGTCCATTACCGTGATGGTATAGGTGGTGGTATATTCCGGAGCCGGGGCTGCTGCCAAAGCACCGGCAGCCAGGAACAGGAGCAGGCATGTTGCAATCGTATACCGGAATTTTGTGTTCATACGTACCTAAGAGTTTTTTGGTATTCTTCGTTTCACCAATAAAAAACATTCCTGTCCGGATTTTTGGACAGGTCGTTTTCTTAAAGATTAATTCCTGCGTGAATTCCCGTTTCCTGTATCATCACTGTTTCCGTTTGCGTTCCCGCTTCCCTGTTTTGCCGTATCAGTGATTTTTCCCGGCTGGGGGGACGCGGGATTTGATGGACCGGGGGTTTCCTGGCCGGATCTGTTGCGGGTATCCGAAGCATTGCCCTGCTGCTGCGTTCCCGTTGCAGTGTTGCCGTTCTTCCCTTTCTCTTCATTTTGGGCCTGTACCTGGTTCGCGTTTTGGTCGCCTCCGTTGTTACCTGACCGGTTCTCCGTCCCAACTCCGATACGATAAGCCCTGATGATCGTCCTGTTGCCCATCTCAAGGCCCTTCTCAAAGCGTGTCTGCGTTTTTTCTTCGAATTTTTGTTCGAGTCCCAGGCTGTTGTTATACGCCCGGGCAAGGCCCGGGTTTCCGGGATGGGTGATCATGAGATTCTCAAGAACGATCCGGTGTTTTGCATGCATCTCCTGTGCGTGCAGGAGACCTGTTGCATTGGACCCAAAGTAGGCAAGCCTCGTCTGCGTGAGGTTGACCTTCTGCCAGTACAGGTCAAGTGCCTGTTCTGCGGTGTCGGTACGATTTTGTGCAAGTTCACGTTTTGCTTCTGATAAGCGAACCTGCGCGTGATTCATCTGCTTGGTGATCCGCTCGCTCTCGTTTGCGGTGAAGGATTCATCAAGATCTTCCCAGGCAAGTTTCAGCCCGTAGAGTGGGCTGTCGGCACCAATCGATTCATCATACGGGGGGAGATCTTCAAATTCTATGGCATCCGGTGTATCCAGCGCACCGGTTGCTGCGATCTCTGCGGCGGCTGTCCCGGGTATGCAGAGCAGCGCAAGTGCAATGATGCCTGCAAGGATTATTGAGTGTATTTTCAATTGGCAAACCTCCTTTGAGCGGCATGCTGCCGCTGGTTTTGAGGTAGGTTTCCGGACAAAATAAGAGTCGCGAAGATCCCGATACGATCCCATTGTTCCTGGTGTGATGGATCCTGTGGATACGGTTCAGGATTGTTCGGATTGGCAAAAGGGAGGAGATTTGGCAATATCGCAAAAACCACAAAAACCGGCCCTGATATGGGGAGATCTCGCAGGATCCGGTTGACTGTCGCGCAGTCACTGGGATAGTTGCGGCACAAAAAATGATCAGGCCAGTGCTGCGGTGATCCCGAGCACTCCTGACTGGATGATGACCGCAACTGCAATGATGACGCCAGCCATCTCGAGGGCAACAGCAACGTTGCCTTTTTTGAGTTCCTCGAACTCTTCAACGCCCTTGGTGAGTTTGTCAAGGATGTTGAGGGCAAGGTAGATTGCGGCAACGGCGAGGGCAATGCCGATGACCAGCTGGAAAATGGAAAGGCCGATGGCAATAATCCCGTCTATAGACAAGAGTCCGACACCGAGTGCCTTGCCGATACCTGCGGAAAGGCCCCTGATCCCGGACTCTACCACGATTGCGATAGCAATAAAGACCACGGCAACGATGATACCAACCGCCGCGTTCCCTTTGGCAAGTTCCTGTTCCATGTTGATACTACTCATGATCCTGGCAAGTGTCCAGAACCCGATATACAGGGCCATGACAGCAAGGACGATTGCAACGACTAACTGGACCAGACCCACAACTGCGTTCTCAAAAAGCATAGGTATCCTCTTTCTGGTATGAGGTGTGCCATCGGATGGTAAAAATATTTCTCCGGAATAATGGCAGGGAAAATATCAGAATGCCGGGCGGAACAGGCACTGCCGGGCACCCGTCACGGACAGGAAGTCATCGTAACCCGTGACAGCAGGGGAAAATTCAACGATCGGAAAGGAAAGTTGTGGGAAGAAGAAAGATTACTGGTCCTTTCTCATCGAGATAACGTACGGGATAACTACCAGCACAAGGACGAGGATTGCCATGAACTGGAAGAAGATAAAGAGGATGTCGGCCTGGGTCTGCGAGTAGAACCGCAGGTCGAACAGGTAGGTGTTGTTCCAGGTTACCGTTGTGGAATTGTCGGGATGGGCGGTCACGTGTGCGCCATTGCTGAGGCCGGCAAGGAGCGGATTTTGGACACTGAAATTCTGCGGTATCGTAACGCTCACGTTATAGGGCTTTTTGTAGATGGATTTGAGGTTGTTGTTCCCCAGCGGGGCGATAAAAGAGACGGTGTAATTGCCTGTATCAAACGAGATAGACGAAGGGGCTCCCCAGGGTCTGCTCCAGTTGAATGCCGCCGGGAGGCCATCCCTGTCGGTGAGTGTCACGTCCCCGGCAGCAAGCGGCACCTCTTCTCCCATGAATCCGGTGTCGGCAAAAGTATACCGTTCGGTATTGGTAATTCCAACGGTGGCATGGTAGGCCGTGCCGTTTGGGAATATGCTGTACTCTGCTGACAGGGCTCCGGCCGGGATGGCGAGCCAGAGCAGGATTACAAGTGCAGCGCAGCGAGCAGCGAGGGCAGATCTGCGTCGATCTCGGTCGGGGGTTCGCATTGTTTGATCACCGTGTCCGGGTCCTTGAGGAGATGACCGGTAACAACGCAGACAATCCGCTCGTTCCGGTCGATTGCTCCCATCTCAACGAGTTTTCGAATGCCGGCCACGGATGCGGCGGATGCCGGTTCAACGCCGATGCCCTCTTTCCGGGCAAGGTCCCGCTGCATCTGCAGGATCTCATCGTCAGTCACGGACTCAGCAAGACCGCCGGTTTTCCGTATTGCGACAAGGGCTTTCTCTGCGTTCACGGGAGCCCCGATCCGGATTGCGGTTGCAATGGTCTCGGGGTTCTGCTCCGCGACCACTTCCGGCAGGTTCTCGCGGATTGCCTTAACCACCGGGCTCGATCCTGCCGCCTGGATGCCGGTCATCATCGGGAGCCGGTCGATGAATCCCAGTTCCTCAAGTTCCATGAACCCTTTATGGACTGCCGAGATGTTGCCGGCATTTCCTACCGGGAGCACGAACCGGTCCGGGACGTCCCCGAGCTGGTCAAGGGCTTCAAACCCGATGGTCTTCTGCCCTTCGAGCCGGTAGGGATTGATGGAGTTGAGAAGGTAAAGCCCGTGAGAGAGGCAGAGTTCGTGGACCATCTCAAGAGCCCGGTCGAAGTTGCCGCGAATGGAGATGACCTTTGCCCCATGCATCAGGGCCTGGGCTACCTTGCCAACGGCCACTTTTCCCGCCGGCAGCAGGACGATTGCAGGAATTCCAGCTTTTGCGGCATAGACTGCAAGGCTTGCCGAGGTGTTGCCGGTGCTGGCACAGGCCACGCTCTTCATTTTGAGCTGGATGGCCATCGAGACCCCGACGGTCATGCCCCGGTCCTTGAATGAGCCGGAGGGGTTCATGCCCTCGTGCTTGGCATAGAGATGGGGAAGCCCCATCTCTTTCCCGAGACGCTCAAGGTGGTAAAGCGGGGTGCCGCCTTCCTGTAAGGTGACCGGGGGGATGGTCACCGGAAGGAGTTCCTTATACCGCCAGAGCGAGATCGGCCGGCTGTTCCAGGTTTCCCGCTTCACGGACAGGGTATCGAGCGGGTATTTTACCGCGAGCAGGTGACCGCACTTTTTGCAGTTATAGATGATCTCGTCAGCGGGGTAGGTGGCTCCACAGTTGACGCATGCGAGATGGTACATGGCATACTATTGGTCGTGTACTTACATATTAGCGTGCGGTTCACGAGGGGAAGATGGCTGGAGCCGGCAAAGGTTACGGCAAGAGTCCGTGGTAGAGCGCGTTCCTGCGGTCCTGGAGCACCGGAAATGTTGAACGGGCTGCATCCACTACAGCGGGATCGAGATCTGCAAAAACGAGTTGCTCTGCTTCTCCCGCCCGGCTGATGATTGTCCCGTTTGGATCTGCGGTCATGGATGCACCACAATAGGTGTCAACCGGCGTTGTCCCGGTCATATTCACGCCAATAACATACATCTGGTTCTCGGCAGCGCGGGCAGAAATGAAGAGCTCCCAGTGCCGGATCCGGCTTTTCGGCCAGGCCGCCGGGACAAAAACTGCCTGGACTCCCTGAGCAGCATATGCGCTGAACAGTTCCGGGAACCGGAGATCATAGCAGATTGCCAGGCCGCATTTCATGGTGCCAAGCCTGAAGATCCCAAGGTCTGTGCCGGACGTGAACGTCGCGTCCTCCCCGGCAGGTGAGAAGAGGTGGATCTTGGCATAGGATGAGAGAACCGAGCCGTCTTTTGCGATAACCACTGCTGTGTTCCTCGGGCCAAGGGCAGTTCGCTGACGGAATGAACCGATAATATCGATCCCGGCATCCTGTGCAGCATGCGTAAGCGCGGAAACGATTCTCCCGTCCATACCCTCGACATTCTCGCGGGATTTCGGATCCCAGCCGGTGGCAAACTGCTCGGGAAAACAGATGATGTCGACTCCGCTTGCAGCAGCATGGCGGATAAAGACCTCTGCTTTGGCAAGGGATCTTTTTACGTCTTCCCAGGCACTGCACATCTGGGCGCAGCAGACCCTGATACCTGTATCAGGTCTTTGGCCAGTTCTTGTTTGGCTCATGCTTTGCATCATAATAGACGATAATAACGGCGCTGATGACGATCAGGAATGCGGTGGTGAGGAGCAGGAAGGGGGCCATTGGTAACTGCGCCCCGAGGAGCAGGGCTGCGATGATCATGCCGGCGACTGTGATGCTGCTCCCGATGAGGACAAGGCCAATCGAGGTTAAGTCCCAGTCCCCTTCTTCGAATTTACTCACGTTCTTATCCTCCTTTGAGTGCCGGAAATGCCATCCAGATCCCGTTGATGATGAACTGTACCGCAATGGCAATCAGGAGCATCCCCATCAGGCGGTTGATTGCCCGGTACTCCCGCTGCCCGATCTTTGACATGATATAATCTGAATTCCGCATCATATAATAGGTGATCCCGATGGAGAGGATGACTGACAGGATAACAACGAAGATCGCAAACGGGGTTAAGGTAAGTGCCTCGTTCATCAGCACGATGCAGGTGGTGATTGCGCCCGGCCCGGCGATCATGGGCATGGCGATTGGCATTATTGCAATATCTTCCATGTCCTGCGATTCGTACTTCTCGGTGGCGGTCATCTTGGTTCTGGAGGTTTTGGCATAGGCCATCTCCATGCCGATACCAAAGAGAAGGAGCCCGCCTGCTATCCGGAACGCTTCAAGGCTGATGCCGAACAGCTGGAGGATCCAGGTGCCAAGCACGGCAAAGAAGAGAAGGATAAGGAGAGCAAACCGGCAGGAATCCTTCACGATACCCGCCCGTGTTACCGGATCGAGACCGGATGTTAAGGAGACATAAAACAGGGTTGCGCCCAGGGGATTGACAATAATGAGAACCGAAGAGATTGCCAGCAGCGCAAAACTGAGCACGTCTCCATCCATAGAGGATAGTGCGTTCTCGTGAGGTAATAGAAGTTACGGTAAAAAAAAGTCAGTATTCGTACAGCACGGATTCATCGATCCGTGTGTACGTGCAGACCTCGTCAGCCTTGAAGTGAATCCCGATCTCGCGGGCTGCACTCTCGGGCGAGTCCGAGGCGTGGATGACATTCCTGCCGATATCGATCCCAAAGTCGCCGCGGATGGTTCCGGGCATTGCTTCCTGGGGATTGGTTGCGCCGATTACCTTTCTTACGATTGCAACCACGTTCCTTCCTTCCCAGACCATGAGGAAGACCGGCCCACCCATGATGTAGGTCTTGAGACCGGGGAAGAAGGGTTTTGATAAGTGTTCCTTGTACTGCTCGGTCACCCGTGCCTCGGGAAGTATCTCGAAACGGGCGGCCACGAGCTTTAACCCTTTCTTTTCGAGCCGTGAAACGATCTCGCCGACAAGGCCGCGCTGGACCCCGTCAGGCTTGACCATTACAAAGGAGCGGTCCATGGAACCCTTACTCCTTGCCGAGTGCCTTTCTTCCGGCCGCGGTCCACTGGACCCGGCGGGAGACCCGTCCAAGCTTGTGATTGTTCTGGCACTTGGTGCTGCAGAAGTACAGGACAGAGCCGTCCTTCTTCACGTACATCTTGCCCGTGCCCGGCTCCATCTGGATTCCGCAGAAACTGCAGACATGCTGCTCAACCATATGCTTCACCGCCTCGACATTTTCTTTGCTTCGCGCTCGGTCTCAAGGAGCATGATGATGTCTCCTTCCCGGATCGGGCCAACCGTGTTCCGGGTGATGATCCGGCCCTTGTTGTTGCCGTCGAGGATGCGGCATTTGACCTGCATTGCCTCACCGTGCATGCCGGTTGAGCCAACAACCTCGATTACTTCTGCCGGCGTTGCATCGTTTGCCATGATACGATCCTCACGCCTTCAGCGCTTCAAGCTGCTTTGCAAGTTCGTCGATCGTCTCTTTTGCCTTGCCGGGCTTGACGACTGCTGCTGCGGCAGAACCGACATCGAGACCGCTTGCAGCGCCGATATCGTTTTGCTTGTTGATGAAGATGTAGGGGACCTTCTTCTCATCGCAGAGCGGGCCAAGGTGCATCACGATCTCTTCAGGTTCAACATCGGCACCAATGACCACGAGTGCTGCAATGCCGCGCTCGATGGCTTTGGTTGCTTCGTTGGATCCCTTCTTGATCTTTCCGGTGTCCCGTGCGACTTCAAGGGCTTCAAGCGCCTTGTTCTGGAGCTCTTCTGGAGCCTCGGTTTTAACGTAGCCTTTTGACATAACTCACCTCATTCAGGAGTTCTTTTTGCTCCTTCATTACTCATCAGTTTGCAATGATGTAGCCATATCATTACGGCAGGAACCGAAATAAAGGTTTGTGAACGCCGGGGTTCGGGCCGGGAAAAGAACGGGGATATCCGGCGAGGAAAAAATGCCTTCAGGCCGCAAGCCGGTATACTTCCGTCCCGTGAGCAGAATAAACCTGCGCAAGTCCCGCGGGCGGTATGTTCACGGAATACCGCTCACGTTCCGGATCCCCGATATACAGGAGCGTTGCATTGTACTTCTTCATCAGGAGAATGGTCTTCTCTGGTTGCTCATACATTGCCCGGATATCGGCAGGCCGCTCCGAGTACCAGCCGGTATCGTCCCCCCGCCACATGAACTCGTGGAAAGGCTGGCCGACAACCGCGGGAATGCCCGTAAAGGACGAGACCCGCGAGTAGTACGAATAATCGCCCTTCTCCGCTTCCACGAGGATCTCATCGCCGCTCAGGGTTTGGAGGTAAGCGATTGCACCGGCATCGCCCGGGTGTTGCACCTGAAGATATGCAAGCCCGTCAAGGGTCCCCGACCCGGAACCGGCCATCGGGGATCCAAGGGACGGGAGGATGAACAGCAGGGCTATGGTGATGATCGTAAGGGCGGTTGCATCTCTCCTGGAGATCCGGGGTATCTCAGGGCGCGAGGAGAGCCAGCGTCCGGCCATGACTGCTGCGGCAGTCCCGAGCATCATCCATGCCGGGAGATAGCACTTGAAGACGGTGTTCATCCGGAAGAATGTCTCTCCCATGTTGTCCTTCATATAGATGAGTTCGCAGGCGATGAGGATGGCAAGGCCGAATGCAGCAAGGATATCCGGAATATCGCGGTCGGCTTTTGCAATGAAATAGACAAAGGGGATGACAGCGATCGCTGCTGCGGTGTACCCGGCCAGGGCGAACGGGAGGCACGCGACGAGGAGCAACGGCCGCTTCCGGATCTCCGGAACAAGCAGGGCAAAGAAGATGGCAATGAAGATGCCGTTGACCCAGAGAAACTCTAGTGGGTCTGACGGTGTCCTGACCAGGGCGATTGCCCCGGTGCTGGTCTTCAACTGGATATAGAATGGCAGGTAACAGAGGACTGATACGGGAGGGATGGCGAGCAGGTACGCCCAAGCCGTCCTGTCCATGGTTGCCCGGTTTCTCCAGATGAGAAGAGATGCCATGACCAGAACCAGCGGCGCATAGATGAGCACATTCCAGGTGTTGATGAGGGGCATTGATCCCAGGCTCAACGCGGTCAAGGCCATGATGAGAATCTTTCCCTTTCTGTCAAGGGTTTCCCAGCGCTTGTATGCAAAGACGAGGAGAAACAGCAGGAAACACTGGTTGAAGATCGAGATAACGTGGGCGTGGACATCCCCCCAGATGAACGAGAAGAGGGGGAACTCGTTGATGGTATTGGTGATCGTCCGGGTTCCGAGCCATGAGAGGGATGCATCATACGCAGGGTTGACCGCTTTTCCCGTGATGATTTGGAAGATGAGCGCCGGGTTGGGCAGAACGAGGACAACGAGTGGCAGCCAGCGGAAACGGTTGAGGAGCAGGGTGCCGGTGGCATACAGGCTGACCGCTGATAGGGCAAAGACCGTGGGGAGCGCGAGGTTGAACGCGATGTTCGAGGGCACTCCGCTGACAATTGCAAGGCACCCGAACATCCAGTATCCCAGGTAGTAATAGACATTCAGGGTACCTCCGGCAAACCAGGGATCAAGGGGGGGAACGACCGGGTTCCTGATGACCGATGCAAGGAACCCGTGGTCCATGAATTTTTCTGCAAAGGAGATGGCAGGGCTGACAAACCGGACATCCAGCATGAGGAAGAAGCAGACGAGGAAGAGGGCTTCCCAGCGCCAGGCACGTTTGAGGTCTTCTAGCGAATACTGATGGTAGTACAAGTGATACGCGATGAGGAAGAGGAACGGCAGGAGTGCAAGCTGGACCGGCACCCGGGCGAGTCCGCAGTACCACGAGATTATGGTAAACGCAAGGACCGATGCGGGGAATGCCAGCGGGAAGGCAAACTCCCCGAACGGTTTTTTGAGCGAGGGGTAGAGCGAGATCTGGAGCAGGGTGAGGATGACCAGCCAGCTGACAACTGCGAGGATCTGCAGTTCAGGGTTCAGGTTTAGGCCCCCCGCCGAGTTTTGAGTTCAGCGCGTCCTTGATGCTCGGGATAACCCAGTCGCCGAAGTAGTAGATCGAGACGATCCCTCCTGCCAGTGTAACAAGATTCTTGATCAGGTGGTCGATCACGGCAATCAGGGTGGCGATTGCCGGGGCTACTCCGACCAGGAGGAACGTGGCTGCAAGGGCAAACTCATAGGTGCCGATTCCCCCCGGGGTCAGGGGAACTGCCTTGACGAGATTCCCGATAACGATTGCAAGAACTATTACGGCAAAAGGGATCTCCTGCCCGAACATCCGGACGACCGAGAAGCACACCAGAACATCAAGGAGCCAGATGACTATCGATGAACTCCCAAGAAGAACGATCGCTTTTGGGGAGAGTGAGGCTTTGCGGATCTCGTGCAGCATCGTGAGGATGATGCCAATGTACCGGTTCGTTGTCGAGAATTTCCCGATAAAGAGGAGGAAGATGAAAAAACCGATACCGGCCAGCAGGGGAATGAGAATGATCGTGTAGAACCATGACGGTGCATTGAGCACGAACAGGACAGAGATCGCACCCAGCAGCGCCACGGTGAAAATATCAAACACCCGTTCCACGACCAGTGATGAAACCCCTTCGGAATAGGTGGTGTTGTAATCGTGTTTGAGGATAAAGACGCGGACAAAATCGCCCAGCCGGGCAGGGACGACCAGGTTGACGGTCTGGCTTACGAAGATACATGCTGTTGAGACCAGGACTCCGATAAAATACCCAAGGCTCTTTAAGATGGAATGGTACCGCCAGCCCCGAAGTACCCATGCGGCCAGGCAGATAAGTACTGCAACGACAATATAGGCGGGGACGATGAGTTTTAGTGATTGAATGAGGTCGTCCCTGATATTGAAGAGCATCCAGGCGATGATGCCTGCGGCAAGCAGGGTGGGGATGACGATAGCGCTAATCTTCCGATACATGGACCTGCCACCATAACCGCAGGATCGAAGACCCCATGGAAAAGATATCCTTTAGTCTGACCGTTGTTCCCTTGCCGGCCCGCCAGTGGACGGGAAATTCATACACCGCATATCCTCGGAGCTGTGCCCGCACCAGGATCTCGGTATCCCAGAACCAGTGGTCGGAACGGATTTTTTCAAGGAGCGGCAGGATGCGTTCCCGCCGGAACCCCTTAAACCCACACTGGTGATCGTAAATACGGCTGCCCAGCAGGAGCCGGACCAGGAAATTGTAACTCCTGCTTGCAATCTCCCTGCCCCCGGTCCGGACGGTGTCGCTTGCAGGGAGCAGCCGTGAACCGGTTGCGATGTCAGCACCGTTCCTGAGTGCCAACACCAGTTCTCTGACATGCTGCATATTTGTTGCAAGGTCAACATCATAGTAGCAGACAATCTCTCCCTGTGCCCGGGTGATTGCCCGGTTGAGCGCTTTTCCGCGTCCAAGCCGCGTGTCGCTGTGGAGGAGCTGCACCCGTGCATCCCTGGCTGAAAATTCCCTGACCAGATCTGCACTGCCATCGCTGCTCCCGTCTTCTGCAACGATAATCTCGAACCGGGGGGTTATCGCGTCAAGCACCTCAATGGAAACCGGGAGTGCCGTTTCGAGCGATGCCCGGTCGTTGAAGACCGGAATAATCGCGGTGATCTCCGGGTTGCTCATGGGGCTCCTGCGTTTCGTATGCATTCCGCAACCTCAAATCCTGCCCGGATGGACCCTTCCATGCTCCTCTCGGGATAATTGGTCTGCGAGAACATTCCTGCCATGAACAATCCTTTCTGTTCGTAGCGGGGTATCAGTGACCGGTACCCGGTGGTATACACGGGACCGGCAAAAGGATCTACAGCCATCCGGTGCCAGGTAATCTCCCCGGGTCGGACCGAGAACCGCGAGCAGAAATCAGCAAGCATCCGCTCGTCCAGTCGCGGAGGAACGGTGCCGGTGAAGTATGATGCAAGATAGACGAGATGTTCGCCGTACTGGTCAACCGGGATGAAATTGGTATGCGTGACAACCGCCCCGTACGGTGCCGGATCTTTCATGTTCAGCCAGTAGATCCCGTTTGTCACCTGGCGGTTCATGGCAAGGGTCAGGCAGGCGGCACCCTGGTAGGGGATATGGGGCAGGGCGGGTCCTCCGCAGCGTTCCAGTTCCTGCGGGGGGATGGTTGAAAGTATCGTATCGAATTGTTCCCCGTTGATGGTCCACCCCCCTTTCTCCTGAATGGCCGAGGTGACCGGAGTCTGGAGGCAGATCGTTCCTCCCTTTGCCTGAATGGAGGATACAAGAGCATCGATAAGGTGGTGGAATCCCCCGCGGATATACCCCAGCCGTTCCCCCTCCACACCGCGATTCGACCGGATTGCGATCCGGGAGATCAGCCATGCAGCAGATACGGCTTTCCGGTGGTCGCCGAATTTGCTTTTCAGGAGGGGTTCAAAGAACGAGGTATAGATGTTCGCGCCAAGGTTTTTTTGGATAAACTGGTCGGCAGGGATGTCATCTAAGATCGTGATGTCTGCTTTTTTTGCAGTCAGGGTCAGCCATCCTAACCGGGCTTTGTCCAGGAACGTGAGTTCCGGGTACCGGAGGATCTCCATGGGGGTATTGAGCGGGTAGATGGTGTCCCGTGCATAGTATCCCGTTGATCCGGTCTTCCACTCAAGGTCTTTCTCAATTCCCAGTTCCTTTAACAGGGAGAAGAGCATCGCATCGGATGAAAAACAATGGTGGTAGTAGCGCTCGATCCAGTAGTCGTTGATATGATAGGAGGAGAGGCATCCGCCGGGATAGGGCAGCTTCTCAAATACGGTGATCTCATGGTCCCGTGCGAGTGCATGTGCGGCGACAAGCCCGGTCAACCCCCCCCCGATAATCCCGATCCTCATGATTGCTGATCTATAGTATTTTCACGGGGAAATGAAAAAGGCTCCGCAGATTTGGGAGATTACGCCTTCTTTTCCTCGGAGTTTTCATAAGAAGGTTTTTGTACTCTCGGAAATAAACGTTCTTACGAGCAAAAGGACTTAAAAGAATTAAGGTAAATTACTTATCTGTTAGCCCATTGGACGGTGTCACCAGATGCGGGTATTTTTCATAGGTTTTGGCCAGGCGGGCGGCAAAATTGTCGATATGTTTATCGAGCAGGACAAGAAGCTCGGGACAAATAGTTTCAGGGGAATTGCCGTAAATACCGCACGGACTGACCTGATGGGACTCAAAAATATTGAGATGAAAGACCGGATTCTTATCGGTCAGACCATGGTCAAGGGTCACGGGGTAGGCACCGACAACGTGACCGGGGCCCGGGTGACCGCTGACGAGATCGACAGCATCATCAGTGCAATCGATATCCGTGGCACGCATGATGTGGATGCGTTTGTCATTGTTGCAGGTCTTGGTGGAGGTACCGGATCCGGTGGCTCACCGGTTCTCGCCCGGCACCTCAAACGGATCTACCGGGAACCCGTGTATGCACTCGGCATCATCCCCGCTCCGGAAGAAGGACGGCTCTATTCTTACAATGCTGCCCGCAGTCTTACCACCCTCGTGAATGAAGCGGATAATACATTCATTTTTGATAACAGTGCCTGGAAGAACGAGGGTGAGAGTGTCAAATCAGCATTTACCCGCCTGAATAATGAAGTGGTGCGGCGGTTTGCCGTTCTCTTCCGTGCCGGTGAGATGAGCCGGATGGGTGTTGGTGAGATGGTGGTGGATTCCAGTGAGATCATCAACACGCTTCGCGGTGGCGGTATCACCACGGTCGGGTATGCTGTCAGCGAAGTGATGAGCAAGCAGACAAAAGACAAGCGGGGAATATTTGGCGGGCTGAAGGACAAGTTCGGGGGCAAGAAAGATGCAAACGTGGAGGTCCTGATGGGCGAGGACCGCTCCGCGAAGATCGTAGCTCTTGTTCGTCGGGCAATGCTCGGGCGGCTGACCCTTCCCTGCGATTATTCAACTGCCGAACGGGCACTGGTTCTCCTCGCGGGTCCCCCGGATGAGATGGATCGTAAGGGAATTGAGAAGGCGAAGAGCTGGGTTGAAGAAAATATTGCCGGTGTCGAGGTTCGTGGCGGTGACTACCCGGTCAACAGCGAGTACGTTGCTGCGGTTGTCATGCTGGCAACGGTTGGCAACGCTCCCCGTATCAAGGAGCTCCTCGATATCGCCAAGGAAACAAAAGAAGATGTTATTAAGTCAAAAGAGAAAAAATCCACAATGTTTGAAGAAGGCATTGAGCCGTTATTCGAGTGAGGTTGATGATGAAGAGTGTAATTAAGTGGATAATTTTATCGGCAATTCTTATATTCTGTATCCCGATGGTATCGGCATTTACGGTTTCATCCGTCAGCGTCGAACCATCCGGGTCCCTGGTACCAGGAGATTCTGTCATTGTCTCGTATAAACTCCAGTTCCCTGCATCCGGTGGGGAGACCTTCCCTTCCGGCAGCGAGCTGCAGATGTCAACGGATCTGGAAGGTGCGAAATGGACCTGGGTTCTGGTCCTTGATACGATCGACAACCCCCGTCCTTCGGCCGCAGGCCGGATGCTCTCACTCTCCGGGTTTGAACTCTCCTACCCGGCCGCTGTCGATCAGGCTGTTCGGGTCACGATGGAAGGAAAAGTTCCCACCGTTGACAAAACCACCAATAAGACCATCATCAGGATCCAGGAAGTGGATGCGAATGGCAACATCGTGACAAGTTCCAAAGTGGAACACACGAGAATGGTAGTTAATGTTGGTGAAGTTACCCAGCAGATAACCCAGAAGAGAAATGATCTTCAGACCTTCCGTACCCATATCGATGAGAAGGCCGCCATTGGCGCCGACACCTCGGTTGCAGAATTAAAATACAGTGATGCAAAGTCAAAGATCGATGCTGCCGCTGCACTGCCCCCAACTCAGTATGCAACCGCACTCGCCTACCTCAATACGGCAACAGCGCTGATCACCGATGGTGAGACAGCTCTTGACCGGGCATGGGCAGAGAGTGAAGTGATCCATGCCCAGACCCCTATTGCGAATGTTGACCGGGTCATTGCCTGGTTCAAAGGAAATACCAGTACTGCAAATAACGCAGAACTCCCCCCGATCATTGCCAAGCGGGAGATTGCGGTGAGTTACATCTCTACGGCAAATGACCAGATTGCGAGCGGGCAGTATTCCCTTGCACGTTCAAAGGCTGCCGAGGCATTTGCCAAAGGGAATGAATCCTATACTGAGGCACTTGCACTCCAGGATAAAGTTGGCAAGGGCTTTGTTATTCCCCCGATTCCCGGTATCGTTCCAATCATTGTCGTGGTAATTCTCATTGTGCTGGTGGTCGTTGGTGTGATAATCTACCGGAAACGCTCCCAGTGGGATGAACTTGGATAATTTTTTTGACTCTTCTTTCTCTTCCAATCCTTTTTTGTAAACCGTTGAAATCGTGAATTTGTAATTGCTCGTGAGGGTATACGCTGGAGCCGTGGCTCCTTGTTCGATGGTGATGAATGACCGGCAGCAGGAACTTCAAGTCTATCAGCTGATATTCCTGAACCCGGGTGGATGGACCACTCTGTTCCTGTATCAGCATATCCAGAACCGATCCTATGATCAAAATCGGATCGCGATTTTTTCCGGATTGGTTTTTGATCGCGATCGTGATCGTGATCGCAGTTCCAAATTCGGGATCCGGTTATGAAATGAAAATCGCCGATCGATTTTGCGATCAGAATCGCTGATCGATTTCCATAAAAAAACCGGGATCCGAATTTACGCTCCGTCAGTAATCGCGGTCAAAAACCGGTTTTCAATCGCTGCCCGATTTGCAGATGAAAATCGCTGATTGATTTTTTCGAAAAGATCGGGATCCGATTCTGCGATCAAAATCGGATCGTGATTTTTCCGGATTGGTTTTTGATCGCGATCGTGATCGTGATCGCAGTTTTAAATTCGGGATCCGGTTATGAAATGAAAATCGCCGATCGATTTTGCGATCAAAAACGCTGATCGATTTCAATAAACAAATCGGGATCCGATTGTATGCTCAGTCTGTACCCCTGGTCAAAAAACTGGTTTTCAATCGGGATCCGATTTGCAGATGAAAATCGCGGATCGATTTTTGCGAAAAGATCGGGATCCGATCCTGCGATCAAAATCGGATCGCGATTTTTCCACATTGTTTTTTGATCGCGATTACAGTTTAAAATTCGGGATCTGATTGCACATGATGTTTAAAAAAATCATTGCCATTCGCGAAAATACTCACGGGGGCTTCAAGGCGTATACCCCCCGCCTCCATGATTTTTTTTCAGGCTGAGTTGTTCCTTGTGAAGACATCAATATTGATGCTGCCCATCTTTCCGTCCCGGTGAAGATAGTAGTCGATCATCCGTTTCTCGTTGTCATATACCGAGAACCAGTAACTCAGTTTGAAGGTTCTCTTCTCATATCCTTCAAGGGATGAATAACTTTCACCATCATGAAGGATGATAAGATCCGGATCATTCTTCGTTATGGTCTCTTCATCTTCCCGGCTGCCATAAAATTTGATCTTGCTCCACCGGTCTCCCCGGTAGTACCAGGGCAGTGGCCAGTAATCCTTGGATGCGATAACAACATGGTCCGAGGCATCCATGAGCTGCATCACGAGCCGGAGATCCTCGGAATTCTGAACCTGAACGATCGGTTCATTGATATCAGCAGGAACAAATGCCACGTGCCATGTCATGGTGAGAAGGAAGAGACATCCCACAAGGGCAATGACGGTCTTTTGCCAGTTCAGCTGGTACACAGCGACAAAGCACATCGGCAGCAGCTGGGGGATGATGAGCCACGGGACTTTTTCCCCGACATAGGCATAGAAGGCCATGGTGAGGATCATCCAGTAAATACAGAGCCGGAAAAATTCATCGGATTTTGTCAGGGGCGATTTTTTCTCTTGTAATTGCCGTATACTGATCGTGGCAAGATCCCCCACCGGAACCGCGGGATTCCGGCGCCTGATCGCGAGTTTCAGCCGCATCAGGAGGAGACGGAGATCTATTCCTTTGAAGAGAAACTGGAGTGTCCCGATAAGGGCAAGGAAAAATATCGGCAGCTCGTAGAGGAGGTAGAGGGGAATATAATAGAACCAGGGTCCGCCCAGGCGCTGCTGCTTGTGCATCGAAGTCCAGTGATCAATTGCTTTGTACCACCCGGTTGAATGGAGATCGAAATGGACGCCTTCGGTTGTTATGCCGAAATCCTGTCCCACCAGGGTTTCCGAATGGCCGCCAAATCCGGTATACAGCACGCTCATGATCGCAACGACAATGAGGATGCCAAGGATCAGGTCCCGTTTCCAGGCAGCAGGAAGCTTGAATGACTTCCTCCAGATTGCGATGAGGAAGAACGACGCAAAGATCAAAAGGATCACCGGCATCTCTTCCTTGCAGCTGAGCGCTCCCGCCATGGCTATTGCAGAGATTATCGCGAACCGGACCTGCCCGCGTTCAAGGTAGTACAGGAATGCGACAAGCAGGAGGAACGTAAAAAACAGCATGAAAATATCGTGCCGGAGGAACCGGGAGAAGTAGGTCATGTCCGGTGAGATTGCAAGGAAGAGTGCCACCAGGAGGGTCTGGTTTTTCGTGATATACTCAAGCCGGTAGATGCAGTAGACGAGCGGGATGAGCAGCGTGCCGAACAGGCAGGGCAGAAGCCGGGCAACAAGATCGGAACTCCCGAGCGTTGCAAAGATACCTGCCGTTACATAGTACAGGAACGGGCCATGGTAACTGGGATCATACATCCATGCTCCCCTGGTGAGGAGCTCGTACGAGAACCATGCATGAATTGCTTCGTCATGGTGCAGGAGTTTGAGATCAAGGTGCCAGAAGCGTAGAACAATGGCCCCGATTAATATCAGGAGAAAAATCCGTTCAAAAGTAAAAATTTTTTTGATGGTTTGGGAAAATCCCGCGGCCTGCTGCACGCGGCACCTTCAACTCTCTAAAACAATCTCAATGCCGATATCTTTTGGCACCTGAATGCGCATGAGCTGCCGGAGTGCACGTTCGTCTGCATCGATATCGATGAGGCGTTTGTGAACCCGCAGCTGCCAGCGATCCCATGTGGCGGTCCCCTCGCCATCGGGACTTTTGCGGATCGGAACAACCAACCTCTTGGTCGGAAGTGGTATCGGTCCTGCCAGATTTACACCTGTGCGTTCGGCTATCTCTCGTATTCTGTCACAGACCATCTCAACTTTGTTGAAGTCTGTTCCTGTCAGGCGAATTCTGGCTTTCTGCATGATACTTCACCACAAAAAATTTAGAGCATCTGCTTTGGCTGAATGGCGATGCACATGCCGGCAGCAATCGTTGATCCCATATCCCGGACTGCGAACCTTCCCAGCTGGGGGAGTTCCTTGACGTTCTCGATGACCATCGGCTTGGTCGGCTTGATGACGACGATTGCGGCATCTCCTGACTTAAGGAAGGTCGGGTTCTCTTCCTTGACCTGGCCTGAGCGGGGGTCGAGTTTCTTCTTGAGCTCCATGAAGGTGCATGCAGTCTGGGTTGTGTGGCAGTGGAAGACCGGGGTGTATCCGACGGTCAGTGCGCTCGGGTGCTGGAGCACGACGATCTGTGCAGTGAATTCATCTGCAACGGTCGGGGGTGCTTCTGCCGGGCCCATGACATCGCCGCGGCGGATGTCGCCCTTGCCGATACCACGGACGTTGAACCCAACGTTGTCCCCGGGGAGTGCCTGAGGGATTTCCTCATGGTGCATCTCAATGGACTTGATTTCTCCCTGCTTGTTGGCGGGCATGAAGGAGACTTTCATTCCTTTCTTGACGATGCCCGTCTCAACACGGCCGACCGGCACCGTGCCGATACCGCTGATACTGTAAACGTCCTGGATGGGCAAGCGCATGGGCTTGTCGGTGGGCTTCTCGGGTTCCTTGAAGAGGTCGAGTGCCGTGATAAGTGCCGGGCCCTTGTACC
Source organism: Methanomicrobiales archaeon HGW-Methanomicrobiales-3 (assembly GCA_002839605.1). Classification (GTDB taxonomy): domain Archaea; phylum Halobacteriota; class Methanomicrobia; order Methanomicrobiales; family Methanospirillaceae; genus Methanoregula. Next base: position 214,462 of record PGYK01000002.1, read on the forward strand.
AGGGGGTCTCGGGGCTGTTGACCTTGATGTTGACACCAGTCATGGAGCTGATAGGGATGAACGGGGTCTCTTCTGGCTTGTAGCCGACCATCTTGATGAGGTTGCTCATCTCGGTCTTGACCTCGTTGTACCTCTTCTCGTCATACTTGACGGAGTCCATCTTGTTGATGGCAATGATGATCTGGGTGATGCCAAGGGTCCTTGCAAGGAATACGTGCTCCTTTGTCTGTTCCATCGGGCCGTCAGGGGCTGCGACCACGAGGACTGCTGCATCAGCCTGGGATGCACCGGTGATCATGTTCTTGACGAAGTCCCGGTGTCCGGGGCAGTCCACAACGGTGAAGTAGAACTTGGCGGTGTCGAACCTCTTGTGGGCGATATCGATGGTGATACCTCTCTCACGCTCTTCTTTGAGGCTGTCCATGACCCATGCAAATTCAAAGGTACCCTTGCCTTTGTTTTCGGCTTCCTTCTTGTATCCTTCGATGATGTGGGGCGCTACAGCGCCGGTCTCGAACATCATTCGTCCGACGGTTGTTGACTTTCCGTGGTCGATGTGGCCGATGACGGCGAGATTCATGTGGGGTTTGTCAGATGCCATTTATGTGATCCTCCAAAACATAGAGACTGTCCGCTTACAGTCTGGTTATGCGAGTATTACTTATATGAGACCCAACTATTTAAAATATTTCGATTACGCTGCCTGTTTTACGGTGAGAACTCAACATCGGTATTATCATATCCCATTGCTGATTATCCTTTTTGTATGAAGACCCTGCCATTCCAGCGTGATGAGAAGAAACAGCGGGTAACGGTTGCCTGTGCCGATGGTGATGTATCCGTGTACAGCCACTGCGCGTATTGCCGTCACTGTACTGGTGTAAGAATCGGGACACGTGTATCTCCTGCACCCCAGAACCAGGCACTTAAAGACATACGGGGTGGCCGCATTTCTGATGATAACCTGATGAATGCAGCAATGCTCTTCAACTCACTGGTTCGAGATGGTTCTGCGATTGAATGTGCAGATGATGAGGGCCGCGGGTTTACCAATCTCTACTGACACCATTTTTCCTGTCTTGCTTTTCCCCCATTCTTTGCACGAGATCGAATAACTATCCCGGTTCTGCGCGAGAGCACCCTGTTTTTCTTAAGGAAAAGATGGATTATCCGGAATGACTCTGCACATTTCCAGCGTGGGACTAAATCCCCCGTTTACAGGAGTACTATTGCGAGGATTGCGCCTGCCCGGGTAATTTCATTGGATGCGCCTGCAACATCGCCGTTGATGCCTCCAAAGAGCCGTTCGGATACGAGAAGCAAAATTGTCGGGCAGATGATCATCATGAGGAATGCACCAACGATCTTCACGGGGGCAATGGGGATGAGGAAGAGCGGGATGCAGAGGATGAATGACAGCGCGGGGAAATATTGCCGCGAGTACTGGTGCAGATAACTGTGGATTCCCTCACGGAACGGTTTTCCGTAGGTTGTCAGGAACGCCATGGAAAATTTTGCGCAGACTTCCCCGATGATCAGGGCATAGATGATGGAGGAAGCTTCCGCAAGTCCTGCAAACAGAAGAAGCGTGACCGCAACACCTGCTGCAATTCCCCCGGCACCGACATTACGATCCGTGAGAGCCCCGATTCGCTTCTCCCGGCTCCCGTGGGCCATCAGCCCGTCCCCGAGATCCAACAGACCGTCGAAATGGTGGGCACCGGTGACCAGCAGCAGAAGTGCCACTGCAATTGCTGCCGCAATTGGCGGGCTTGCGATGAAAAAAACCGGGAGGGCGACGAGAGCACCGATACAATATCCTGCCAGCGGGTAGAGATACGAACGCCGGGCAAACAGTTCCAGATCCCGGGGTTTTCCTAAGGGGAGTATAGTGGTGAATTGTAAGAGGGACAGGAGGGTTTTCATATGCATTCACTATACAGGCGCGAGGTGCATCCTGCTATCAGTCCTGCTACGGCATCATCAAGAAACGGCCCGAGCGTTGCAAGGATGCCGGGCTTCTTCTGGTCATACCGGGTGAACTCAAAACGCGCATAGGTTCCCCCGATACATTCAGCAATTGCCATCCCGATGATCTCATCGCTTAACAGGAAGACCGGGTCATCTGCGATCTCGGAGTTTTTCCGTTTGGTATAGAGTTCATCTTCGAGAAGGATCGCTCCGAGAAGGAGGGATGCAACATTAGGATCATCTAGGTATTTCCCGATCTTCTTTTTAATCTCAACTGCAGCCTGATCCTCCGGCATGCCATGTGAGACATAGAGGCCCATGGCTGCAGTAACAATATCGTCAGGTGTGATCCCCTTGTCACGCAACCGCTGTTCGATCTCAAACATGTCATAAGGTGTTGGATCGATATGACTATTATATCGTTGTGGAATTATCCCGAATCGATATCTTCAATCCTCCCCATGCCGATATATGCGATGAATACTATGGCATTCCTCTCTTCAGAACCCGGTATTTCATTTACCAAACCGGTCTTTTGTGGTATCCTTGCCAACACCCTGCTCTCCACGGTGCCGGGTGTTTCCGGAGCCGGCCCATCCGCGGAAAAAACCCTCTTAACTCCTGTCCTGGATGCAGAGTTGATCTCGAACGGGGCAATAACGAGTTATCCGGGCAACCCCAACACCCCGACAGGGTGCCCGACACCGGCAAGCATCACCCGGTCAATGATTGACCTCTGCAACCTTCAGCCCGTTTTCATCAATGCCGGCCTTCGCCATACTCCCACGGTTCCCTGTTATGACGTCTATGGTAATGTTGGAGAGGATCCCCGGTTTACTAATGCCGTTCCTCTGGCACATGACCTGTTCAGCCGTGGGGAAGCGCTCGGAAAAATTCTGTCCGCCTACACTGATCTGCTCGTGCTTGGCGAATGCGTCCCCGGTGGCACAACGACGGCACTCTGTGTCCTTCGCGCACTTGGTTATGAAGCATCCGTGAGCAGCAGTTTTGCTGCCAACCCTCTCGGCATCAAAGAGGAAATCTGCCGCGCATCGCTTGCACGAATTAAAAAAGACGGTGTTACGGATCCGTTCAGCATGGTAAAATATTCCGGGGATCCGATGATGCCGGTCGCCGCAGGCATCGCCAAATCCTATTCGGGTAGTATCCTGCTTGCCGGGGGTACCCAGATGCTTGCTGTTGCTGCTTTCATTAAAGCATTGAAAAACCCTTTGCCGCCCATCGTGACAACGTGTTATGTGCGCGATGATCCCTCGGCAAATGTTCAGCAGATCGCAAGGGAGATTGGTGTTGAAATGTTCTACATTGATCCCGCATTTGGATCCCTTGGCCATGCCGGTCTTGCCCGGTATTGTATCGGGGAGGTGAAGGAGGGGATGGGTGCCGGTGGTGCGATGTGTCTTGCCCACCTTCTCGGCTATAAGGAGGAAGAGATCCGTACCAGGATCCTCTCTACCGTGAATGCGTATGTCTGAACAGGCTTATAGGATCAGAAAAACCACGGTAAAGTACAATGCTTCCCATCTATGTTGTCAATAATTATGGGCAGTTCAATCACCTCATCCATCGTGCATTACGCGATTTGGATATCGAAGTATCGTTAATTCCCAACACAACTCCTGCTGATGAGGTTACCGGAAACTGCCGGGGCATTATTCTTGGCGGTGGACCGACCCTTGATCGTGCCGGCAACTGTGCCCGGTATTTGGATCTTGGTCTTCCCGTTCTTGGGATATGTCTTGGTCTTCACATTATCGCAACACGGTTCGGAGGATCTGTCTCTTCGGGAAAAAGCGGGGGATACGGCCCGGTAGATGTTGAAATACTCGAAACTGCGGATATCCTTGATGGGTACCCTGAAAAGATCAGTGTCTGGGCCTCCCATGCCGATGAGGTTTCCCAAGTACCTGAAGGATTTGTCCGCCTGGCCCGGTCATCGATCTGTGGTGCTGAAGCCATTGCGCTGCCAAAAAAGCAGATCTACGGTCTCCAGTGGCACCCGGAAGTGAGCCATACCTTCGAAGGTAACAGGATATTTGAGAACTTTAACCGGATCACTCTTGAGGATTTGCGATAAGCGGTTACAGCAGTCCATGAACGAGATCAAACGGATTGCTGGCATCATCCAGTCGATCGGATTTGAATGCACGCGGTGTGGCACCTGCTGTTCTGCGGTGGAACCGGATTCAAATCTTGTGATGGTAACCCCTGCAGAGATACGGGAGATCATGGAAGGTTCCGGCTTCTCATGGCAGGAGATTGCCAAACCCTATCCTGAAAAAATTTCCCATGGGGCAGATCACACTTACACCCTCGGGTGGTGTATTCATCGTATTGATGGGAACTGCGTGTTTCTTGAAAATTCTGGATGCCGGATTTATCAAAACCGGCCCTGGATCTGCAGAACCTATCCTTTTGTTCTTGATGGTGATATCGTCCGGACGTATCCGTGTCCCGGTCTTGGCCGGGAAATTTCCCATAAGGATGCCATGGCAATTGCAAAAAATTTACGTGATAGAAAAGTGGCAGAAGAGACCGATGAGGCAAAGATCCGAGCAGTACTGCAGAATGAAAAAATTCCTCCTGGTATTTTTGTTGTGATCGATGGTGAGGGAATCCATCCGGTCCCGCGATAAATTACTTCTTGAATCTGTTTATCAACGGATATCAGTCACATCCGATTGAGATAGTTCCTGCACTTGAAATGTTTAAATAGTCCGAAAGGGAGAGGATGTTTATGGCAATTCCGTTTCCACATTTCCGGATTCTGTTCGTTTTCATTCTTGTTTTTTTCATTGGTCCTGCAAGTGGAGCGATCAACGACATCTCCCCGGGAGGCACAGTCTTCATAGGTGAACAAGGGCTTGATATTACGCATGCGATGGCGGGGGATTCGCAAATCGGGTGGTGGGCTTCAGCAGCATCGATTGCCGAGAGTTCCCCCTCCCAGATTATTTCCATATCGAGCCTGACAAGTTTCTCCATCACCCCGAGTGCGTTCGCGTCCTATACCGGTTCATGGCTCCATCTTGACCCTGCGGGAAAAGCCAATGGGACGGCCTTCAATGTGGTGGATCCCAATCTTGAAATCCGTGTAGAAGATACGACCGTGGGTGTTGACGTGACGGATAAATGGGTGTCAACCGATGATGAGATCCGGTTCCGGATTGACACCAACCTTGTCCCGATAGCCCAGCGCAGTGGCGTGACCTCGGTTCCGATCACCATTAAGGTGCAGGATCCCAGCGGGTCAACCTACTCTTCCCTGGTCAACAGTGCCGGGACCGCAACCTCTCTTGTGGATTATCCGATAACAACAACTCCTCAGTACACAGCTGCGATCTGGGATACCGGCCAGCGGTCGATATACTCTCCTGGAACGTATGTCATCTGGGCGGAATGTAATGTCAATTCGATGAAGGATAATTACAACAATGCCGGAAAAACCGTAAGCCAGAAGGTGACCGTCCAGAATCAGGATCATAATCCGCTCATCACCGGAAACTATCCTCAAACCACGGCAACGCAGGGGATAACTCCTGTCATGACCACGATAACAACGCCGCTTCCGGTATCTCCAACCCCTGCGGTTGTAAAAACCCCGACAATTACCAGCACCACGATCGCCCCTGTCGTGCAGACTGAAACTCAGGTCCCAACCCCGGTTGCTCCCACTCCTTCACCAACTCACTCCCCCGGGTTTGAAGGAATCTTTGCAGGAGTTGCGCTGATGGTTGCAATCCTGGCATGGTGCCGGAAAGACTGATTCCTTTTTTCACGCAACCTTTTATTGCTTGCCTTTCCCATTCCGGTGTATGAACATAGTCACAACGATCATCAAATCGCGTCACAGTGTCAGAAAATTCAAACCCGGTGAAATTGATGGACAGGTGATCCGCGATGCCCTTGAATGTGCAGCGCAGGCGCCAACCGCAATGAATATTCAGCCCTGGCTTTTTGGTGTCGTCAAAGAGAAGGACACCTTGCAAAAAATTGCAGATCTCACGGATCATGGAAAATTTATTGCAGAATGTGCCGTCTGCTTTGCCGTTTTTGGGGAAAAGAAAGAGACCTATTATCTCGAAGACTGCTGTGCAGCGACTGAGAACCTCATCCTGGCACTCCAGGCTCATGGTGTCAGTTCGTGCTGGGTTGCCGGTGAAAAAAAGGCTTATGGGGAAAAAATCAGGCAGATGCTCGCTGTTCCGGATATGTATACGCTGGTCAGCTTAGTTGCTGCAGGAAGCCCGGCTGATATCACCATTACCAAGAAGAAAGAGATGAAGCATATTGTTTTTTATGAGGGATTTAAAGCTGAATAATCTCCCTTCGTTTTTCTGAGCCAGACCGCTCTTACGTGAGATACATATCCAATATCTGCCACCCCCGATTACCCCCTTTTGTAAGTACGTTGATTTTTTAATGGAGCCGAGCCGCCCCTCGTAATCATTAAGCATCCTGCCATGCAGATCATTGATCATGAAAAAAGCAGTCCTGCAAGTGGCACTGGATCTCCTCGATCTTTCCCGGGCCCTGCAGATTGCTCATGAAGCGGTTCTTGGCGGTGTGGACTGGATTGAGGCAGGGACCCCCCTGATAAAAAGTGAGGGCATGCATGCCATACGCGCCTTGAGGAAAGAATTTCCCGAATCAACTCTTGTTGCCGATATGAAGATCGCAGATACCGGTGCTCTTGAAGTAGAGATGGCAGCAAAAGCCGGGGCTGATATTGTCTGCATCCTTGCCGATGCAGATGATGCTGTTGTTAAAGAGGCGGTCAGGTCTGCAGGGAAATATGGCGTACGGCTCATGGCGGACCTGATTAATGTTACCGATCCGGTTTCCCGTGCCCGCCAGCTTGAGTCGATGGGAATCGATATCATTTGTGCGCACACGGGCATCGACCAGCAGATGACAGGGAAAGATTCGCTTGAATTTTTACACCAGTTGTCTGCAAATACTGGTTTGCCACTTGCGGTTGCTGGTGGTATTGATGCAGATACGGCTGGTATTGCGGTAAAAACCGGCGCTGACATTGTTATTGTCGGGGGTTGGATTGTCCGCTCTGCCGATGTGACCGGTTCTGCAAGGAAGATCCGCTCGGAGATGGACAGTCCATCCAACCAATCACGGGAAAAGAAACCGGTTGATGAGGAGATCCGATCGCTCCTTATCCAGGTTTCTGCCCCCAATGTTACCGATGCCATGCACCGGAAAGGATCCATGACCGGCATCTTTTCCGTCTGCGGGAATGTAAAAATGGTCGGAAAAGCCATAACGGTCCAGACTTTTGCCGGGGACTGGGCAAAGCCGGTGGAGGCGATCGATGTCGCGGACAGGGATGATATTCTTGTCATCAACAACGATGGCGGGCTCCATATTGCTCCCTGGGGAGAACTTGCAACACGGAGCTGCATCCAGAGAGGGATTGCGGGTGTGGTGATAGATGGTGCAGTCCGGGATGTTGATGATATCCGGGCACTCCATTTTCCCCTGTTTGCAAAGGCAATTGTGCCTAATGCCGGTGAGCCAAAAGGGATGGGCGAGATCAATACGGAGATCCAGTGCTGTGGCCAGATCGTCAGGCCGGGTGACTGGATCATTGGTGATGAGAGCGGGGTTGTGGTGATCCCTGCAAGACATGCCCTAGAGATAGCCCGCCGGGCACTCGAAGTTCGGAAAAATGAAGAGCGGATTCGGGAAGAGATCCGTCGCGGCAGCACACTGTCGCAGGTTGCAGAACTGATCAAATGGGAAAAAAAATGAATTTTTAATGGAACACGGATCGTTCCAGCAATGTTGCACCAGAATCTAATATCCTGATTATTGCGTCCTCGATCTGGTCTACCCGGAGGATGAGGACCGCACCATCTTTTCCGGAGTAAGCATAAGAATATTCGATGTTGATTCCTGCATCGCCCAAAATCTTTGCAACCTCATACAGGCCGCCGGGCTGATCCTTCATTTTTACGGCGATAACTTCTGTGAACGCAATATTGAATCCCAATGACTGGAGTTTGTCGTGGGCTTTTTCCGGGTGATCCACGAGTGCCCGAACCACGCCAAAACCATTGGCCTCAGCAATGCTGAACGCAAGGATGTTGATCTTTTCCTCACCCAGTGCATGGGCAATGGCAGCAAGCCTGCCCGGGCGGTTCTCAGAGAATATCGAGATCTGCCTGATCACATATTTTTTTGCATCCATCTATAACGACCTCTTGTCGATCACTTTCTTTGATTTACCCTCAAACCGGGGTAAGGATCCGGGTTCTACGAGTTCAACATTCACGTTGACATTCAGAGAACTCCTGAGCCGGTGTTCAACGTTCTTCCGTACCTGCATAATATCATTGATCTTGTCACTGAATGAATCCCGGGTGAGTTCGACCCGTACCAACAGATCATCAAGTGCACCTTTTCGGTCAACAACTATCTGGAAGTGCTGGCCCACTTCGGGGATTGCCATGAGTCCATACTCAATCTGTGACGGGAAGACATTGATGCCCCTGATGATGAGCATATCGTCAACCCTTCCCTGGATCCGCTGGATCCGTGGATGGGTTCTCCCGCAAGCGCAGGTATCAGTTTGCATGCAGGTAATATCACCGATGCGGTACCGGATCATCGGCAGCGCCTCTTTCTGGAGGATAGTTATCGTGAGTTCGCCCTTCTCACCTGCTTCCAGCGGCTCCTCGGTCTTTGGATCGATAATTTCCACAAGTGCAATGTCCGACCAGATGTGGAATCCTTTCTGTTCCGTGCATTCGGTGAACATCGGCCCTGAAAGTTCACTCGTGCCATAGATGTCGTATGCCTTTATGCCCAGCCAGTTTTCAATCCTCACCCGCATTCCTTCTGTCCAGGGTTCTGCACCAAGAATCCCGGTACGAAGCTCGGTGTCTTTTTTGATATTTATCCCCATCTTCTCGGCAACTTCTCCGATATGCAGGAGGTAGGAGGGGGTGCAGGCAATGGCGGTTGCCCCGAGATCCTGCATCAACTCGATCTGCCGTTCGGTATTCCCGACACTGGTTGGAAGAACGGTTGCTCCGATACGTTCGGCACCATAATGGAGCCCGAGCCCCCCGGTGAACAGCCCGTACCCGTAACTGACCTGGATGACGTCTCCGCGTCCAAGCCCGCTCGAAGTGAGTGCCCGTGCAAGAGATGTTGTCCAGGTGTTCAGGTCATTCTGGGTGTACCCGACCACCGTGGGTTTTCCCGTTGTTCCGCTTGATACGTGATACCGTACAAGTTCCTCTTTTGGTGCCGCGAAGATCTTGTCCGGATAATTATCCCGAAGATCGCGTTTGAACATGAACGGGAGTTTTTTTACATCGGAAAGCTGCCGGATATCGTCAGGATGAACGTTCTGCTCCTTCATCCGGTCATGATAAAACGGGGAAAAACTATACAACCGGTATACAAGTGTTTTCAACAGCTTATACTGCATTCTCTGGAGATCTTCACGGGGCATCTCCTCTATACGCGGATCCCAACATACCATCAGACTACCTCTCTTCGATCGACTACTCGTTTTGCTTTCCCTTCAAATCGTGGAAGTGATCCCGGTTCAACCAGTTTTACCGTGGTCCGGAGTTCAAGAGCATCCCGCAGTTCCTTGACTACCTTTTTCTGGAGGTTGGCAAGATCTGCCAGTTCCCCGCTGAAGGAATCCCGGTTGATCTCGACATCCACGGTCATCTCATCCAGATGATTAATTCTGTCAATATAGACCATAAACTGATTGCCTACTTCGGGAATTTTCAAGAGCACATGCTCTATCTGTGACGGGAAGACATTGATTCCCCGGATTACGAGCATATCGTCGCTTCTGCCGGTTATCCGGGCGATCTTTTTCCCTCTCCTGCAGATGCAACCGTCCTCCATTATCAGGGTAACATCGCCTGTCCGATATCGGAGGAGGGGCATTGCCTCCTTGACAAGTGGCGTGACAACCATCTCTCCGCGTTCACCATCGGCAACCTGCTCACCGGTTTTTGGATCGATGATCTCCACAAGATAGGAATCGTGCCAGATATGGAGCCCGTCGCGTTCAGGACATTCGAATGCTACCCCGGGCCCGAACAGTTCCGAGAGCCCGTATGAATCGTATGCAGTTACCCCAAGCCGGCTCTCCAGTGTTTTCCTTGTGCTTTCCGACCATGCTTCGGCCCCAAATATGCCCGTTTTGAGACTATCCATGGTTGTTCCCATTTCTTCGGCAACTTCGGAAAGGTGCATTGCATAACTGGGGGTACAGTGGATGGTCGTGACCCCGAAATCATTAATCATCTCGATCTGGCGTTTCGTGTTCCCGGTCGCGCTGGGGATAACGGTCATTCCGACTTTTTCTGCACCATAATGAAATCCAAGTCCCCCGGTGAACATCCCGTAGTTCACCATGTTCTGGAATACGTCCTCCTCCGTTATTCCGACCATGGTCATGTTGCGGGCGATGAGATCTGACCATGTATCGAGATCCTTTCTGGTATACCCGACAACGGTGGGTTTTCCGGTTGTTCCCGATGTTGTATGGATCCTGACGATCTTTTTTAACGGTACCGCAAAAAAGCCAAACGGGTACCCGTCACGCAGGTCTTGTTTTTTGGTAAACGGAATCTTCCTGATGTCATCCAGTGTTTTTATCGAAGATGCTTTGACTCCCGCTTCAGCAAGGCGTTTTTGGTAAAAATCTACGTGCTGAACCTGTGCGAGGGTTTTTTTTAAACGTTTGAGCTGAAGTGCCTTGAGGTCAGCAGGTTTCAGTGTCTCAGTTTTCTTATCCCAGAACATCTGTTGCCCCTGTTATGCTATTGCATGACAACTGTATATATGACGTTTGATTCGGTTTAAAATCACCGGAATTTGTGGATATGGTTACATCAGACATCCTGGGTGAGTGACCATCAGTTTTCCACCTGTACAATAAAACGATGAATTAATCCGTGGAGATGTGATAGTATTTTAGAGAAATCCGGCAGTTTTTTCAGGTGATGAGAAGTGACAGAATTTCCCTGGGTATCGGTCAGCGGTTTTGGAGCCCGGATTACCTCAACCCGAAAAAACTTAATAATCCAGAAGAGGAAGACCGATGAGATCTATCCCCTTGATTCGATAAAACACCTCCTTATCGTCGGGGGTCATTTTTTAAGTTCTGCTACAGTAAACCAGTTGATCCGTCAGGGATCCTGTATCTCCTTCTTTGAACCTGACGGTACGCCAGTGGGGACCATTCGGCCATTTGGGAAAAAAAACCCATTTCCACTCCGTGAACTGCAACAGGAGATCCCACGGCAGCGAAATTCCATTATTATAGCGCAGGCTTCGATGAGATCCCGGATTTTTTCGATAGAAAAAACCGAGGAACTCTCGAATGCCCATCTTTTGTACGAGGGCGAACTGGAAATATTACAAAAATCCCACGATGAGGTAGCGTACCTGATCAAGCTCGAAGAGATCTGGCGGCTGCATCGTCTTGCATCAGATATGTATTACGAGATCATGGCTCGGAACCTGCCTGCTGAACTTGGGTTTCGCAGGCGAACCCTGCGCCCCCAGATGGACCCGGTTAATGCAATGCTCTCATTTGGTTATGCTCTGCTTTTTGGTACCTGTTCCGTGGCGGTTACTGGTGCAGGACTTGATCCGGATGTCGGATTTCTGCACGAGGGAGATGGGAGCCTGGTCCACGACCTTATTGAACCTTTAAAAGCTGGAATGGTTGATCCAATCGTATTCCATATTGCCAAAGAATCGCTTAAACCTGCAGACTTTGAGATCTCGCAGGAACGGTGTTTGTTGTCAGATGATCTCATGCAGGTCATGATAAAGTCGTTTTATTCAGGTATCAACACAGAAAACGTCAACAATCAGGTCCTTTGCATGAAGGCCTCACTTGAAAAAACCGAAGAATTCAGAGTCCAGTACTGATCCTTCCTTCGCCTTTGATGACGGAAAAATCATCGTATGATTTCACCGGGATATCTGCGGATCGGATCTCCCTGATAACGGCCCGGGGGCACCCATAGATCATGGAAATGAATTTTTCCAATATCATCTCGTCAGCTGTGGCATAAATCTGAACCCTCCCATCCGTCAGATTGATAACGGTTCCGGTAACATGCAGGTCGGATGCAATCTTTTTCACACAGGCGCGGAATCCAACTTTCTGGACCCTCCCGCTGATTAAAAGTTCAATGGTCTTCACTCCTTTTACATCTCCTGCATGACTTTTATTGCAAGTCCCAGTTCATCGAAGACTTCATCCCTGAGTGCAGACTGGCGGATATTTGTTGCGGCATCAATTGCATAATCAAGGATCTCCTGGGCGGCATGTTCGCAACCGGCTGCATACAATTTCAGTGCAATATCACACATGACAAAAGAACGTCGTGACAGTGGCCGGATGATCCGGGCTTCCCTGACCGCATTCTGTATCATACGACGGGAGAGTTTTTCCTCCCCCTCTTTTTTGAAAAACACCGCCAGATCGCAGAAGTGGATAGACTCTTTTCCCCGGTCAGCAACGGTGCGGACCAACCGCTCGAGAACGGTCACCTGGGCGGGAGTAACACCATCTTTAACAATCTTTTCAGAGATCGCCCGGATTCTGGCGTACTGGGGGGTAATCTGGAGTGTTTCTGCATGCCCCAGGTGCTCAAGTCTCCCGATGCGCAGCGTGTCGTCAGTAATGGTTTTTGCAATCTGAACTGCAGATTCCCGGTATTTCTCATTATGTTCTTTCTCGTACAGCATGGTGTACACCTGCACGATATTTTCACGAATTGTATCAGCAATGGATGGGATGTTGATCTTGCCGGTTAACTGTTCTGTCTTTTTTAACAGTGCCAGAGGAATCTCATAATCATCACAATCATTCAGTGCAAGTGGCAGTACATCGAGCAACAGGGTTGCTTTTACGTACGGTGACGGGATCCGGCTCGCAGCGGTAATCATATTATGCAGGAGTTCTCCACAGCGATTCTTGTGCTGGCGCACCATACCATAAACGGAAATCATTGCATGAATGTACTCAACAGGATCGTTGATCTTCTGGACAATGGTAAATGCAGAGTCCAGCCACTCTTCACGAGGATTTGTAGCATTCAGGCTGACCAGTGCAATGACAATCTGTCGCCGCACGAGTTCTCCCTTGTCATATTCAACGCCATCCAGCAATTGTATGCTCTGCTGGATGCAGTTTGTGGCAATTTTGCTATCGGTCTGGCTATAGAGTGTTGCCAGATCTGCAAGGATTAAGGCTTTTTCGTATTCGGCATCCAGGTTCGGGATATTGGAAATGATATCATCCAGGATACCGGTTGCACGTTTTGGATCGTTTGCTTTGAGTGCTGCATCCAGTAAATTACATAACCCGGTGAGTTTAGCGTAGGGGCTGGCTACTCTCTGGATGATGCGATAGATAAGCGAGATGATGATGGGGTATTTCCGAATCCCCTCGTTTCTCTGGAGGAGATATGCCATGATCTCATAAGGATCTGTTGAATCGGGATGAATGATATCGTCACTCAGATTCGAGATGATCCGGGCCATCATGGCATCCCGCTCGTACATATTATCAATTTCTACTGCATACATTGCCAGCGGGATGATGAAATCGGGATTGGCGCTGGTGCGGGAGAAGGAGATGATCACATCGATTACTCCTGCAATCTTTAACGATTTTTGAGGGACCTTAATATTCTGGCTGATTATCTCAAGCCCCCTTTCGAATGGTCGCAGGGCCGAATTCAGGTCAGCGTCGTGAGCCGGATAGCGTGGATTTATCAGGATTGTGCACCCGATTTTCACAAAACATTCCGCTATGCGTTCAAACAACTGTGTTTTGAGTGACGGATCATCAATATCGCCGGCAATTTTGTATGCCTCTTCTAATGCCTCTGGTGACTGCTTGTCGATTGCGTATTTTATCACCCCGTCGACAATGTTTGCCATGGCATATCCTGCCAGTTCCATATCGAGAAGCGATGAGCTCCATACCCGCATCCTTAAAAGCAGGTCAAGGTCCCCCTGCTGTGCTGCAAGAATCGAAGCCTCATCGATAATACTGCTCAATGTTGAGGAACGGGTATTCTGTCCCTCAATTTCACAGGTAAGCCCGACAGCCCGTTGCAAAAAGTCCCTGTTCTTTGCCGCAACACCGATCTTTGCGATTTTTATCACAATGGTTGAGATTGCCCGCTCTTTGTGCTGCTGATCGACGATGAGTTCGGCCAGTTTGATAAGGATATCCGGATCATGGGAATCAAGAAATCCCCGGTCGATGAGGATTGTAGTCATTTCCAGAATGAGATGATCTCTGCGTGGATGCAGGGTGATCAACCGTGAGATGGACTGGATGTGGGTGATGATATCCGTAAAGGAAGATTCCTTGTTCAGTTCAATGACAGATCGATAGATTGCATTATGGGCAGTGTCAACCGAAAGTCGCGAGAGGATCTCCTGGTCAATGATGTTGATCTGATCATGGTGTATCCCACCTTTCAGGAGCTGGATTAAGCAGTCAGAATAGAGGGGAAGACTCTCGCTATCCTGGTGGATTTCCCGAAATATTGAAAGTGCATCGGGAAAATCGCCAAAATCGAGCATAATTTGTGAGAATTGCAGGTAGACCCGGGATAGTGTTTGCGAACTGCATTGCTTATTGATGACAGGAATCAGATCTGAAAGGATGTGCATTTTTCCGGTTTTTTTGGCAATGGAGATACCAGCCCGGACAATCTCACGGGCAGGATAATTCTCTGCATCGGACTGTCTTCCCTGCAATCCCATCGCTGTTTTCAGGAACCATGGATCCCCGGTTCGTTCGGCTTTTTCCAAAATGTCGATGACGATTGTGCCGGTAACAGAAGGGTTCTTTTCACACAATTCATCAAGAACCTCAAAAACCTGCGATTTGTCTTTGACCCGGTCGAGGAGTTGTCCGGCAAGGGTACTGATGACTTCCAGATACGCATCCTGTGTAATATTCACAAAACTGTTCATAAACGCGGGGATGTTCGCCATCTCTTTGCCGAAATGGGCTTTTGCTCCCTTCTCAATAATATAGGCAAGACACTGCTGTCTTCGGATTTTCTGATGAATTTGCGTAGCACTCTGGATACTGGTGATGAACAGTTGATGATCTTTGTCAAGTACGGCAATGGTAGCCAATGCTTTTGCGAGTTCTGCGTGGAGAATCGATCGTTTGGAAATATCTCCGATGTCTTCAATGAGTTCTAAACTGGTGAAGAGGAGCTTTCTGTCCCGGATCGTTATTGCCCAAACGATGAGAAGAGGGATGATATCGATCATAATCTCAGATCGGTATTTCCTGAAACTGATCCGGTTGAGCATAATCATACCGGTAGTTATCAGGCCGGGATCTGCATCAGAGACTCCGGCATCGATGAGATCCCGTGCAATCATAGCATAAACGCGGGACTGGTTGCTCTTTTTTTCCAGGTTATCTGAAAGCATCAGGAAGGATTTGAGCCAGACCTCCTCTTTTGTCCTCACATACTGGCTGATGATCTGGGAAAAGAGGGACTCGATCTCACCTCCCTGGATGTATTGAAGGGCTGACAACAAAGTAGGATTATTCGTGTTCAGCGCAGTATCGATAATGACTTTATTCATCTCAATCTGGATGTTCTTTCTTGCCTTTCGGCCCTGTTGACGATTGATCTCCGTAATTGCTGGCCCAATGATCTTCCACTCATCCGGAGGGAGTGTATGTTGTATCACCTCGATAAGTTCATTTGACCGGGCCATAGGTATCACGTACGCAAAATCTCGTGGTTAAAGTCAATTTGACTAAAATATTATTTAAAATTTTCGATATTCTATGTGCTCAAATTTAATTTTTTTTGTTATAATCAGGGAAATTTGTGGGTTTTCGCACATTTCACCGCGTATTTTGGGTGGTTTCTCAATAAACGGGCAAATTCTCCAAGTTTTTAATAACCTGTTTCATCGTTCGAGAGCAAAAATTGTTCTTCCCAGACTTTCACAAAGGGATCAATTACGTTTCATTGTTTTTTTGCACGCTGCTCCGAAGATCCTGGTGCAATGTATTGGCATTCGCATCAGAGTCTGCATCAATAATAATCCGGATTATCGGCTCTGTGCCGGAAGCGCGGACGAGTCCCCACGAGTCCCCCCGGAAGATCTTGAGACCATCTGTTTGATCGGTCTTTTCCTGTGAATATTCGTTTTTCAGGGCTTCAATGATTCTTAACCCGCGGGTGGTGGTGAGTTTATCTTTTATTATTTTGCGCTGCGGGAGCAGGTTCACATTCTCTGATAAGGTTTTTCCGCTCTCTTTTTGAATTGCAACCATCGTTGCTGCGGTCATCCCACCGTCACGGCAGAACTGGTGGGCAGGGAAGATCAAACCCCCGTTTCCTTCGCCACCAAAAATAATCTTCCTTCCTTGATCAATGAGGGAACGCATTGCCCGGGCAACGTAAATGCTTCCGACGGGTGTATACACGACGTCCGATCCTTCCAGTTGTGCCACCCGCTCGACAACCTGACCCGTACTCACCGGTGTAACAATGGTGCCGGGATTTTCATGACAGATATGCCTTGCAACGAGAGCAAACTCCTGGTTTTCCTCAACATACCTGCCCATCTCATCAATGAAGACTGCCCTGTCCGCATCCCCGTCATGGGCAACACCAAATGCCGCACCGCTGCTCACAACAAGGTCTGCGAGATTACGGAGCCCTTCTACTGTGGGTTCCGGCATTCTTCCGGGAAATGTTCCGTCTATAACCCCGTTGACCGTGAGTACATGGCATCCCATGTCCGTGAGAATGCGGGCGGTAGTCAGGCACGCGGGGCCGGAGCCAGGATCGACTGCGACAGTCATTCCAGCACCTGTATCGGGGGGAAATGAATCGACTATCGCGTTGATATAATGCTCAAGAAGATTTGGGGAATATGATTCTTTTCCTGCGCGATCCCAGGGCACTGGTGTGAATGTGCGGGAGAAGATGATCTGCTCCAGTTTAACCGTTTCGGCATCTCCCATTTCAGTGCCATCAGGCTCGATGATCTTAACGCCGTTATATTCAGGGGGATTGTGTGATGCCGTAATCATCACGCCGCCATCGAACTGCTCGCGGACAAGATACTGGAGAGCCGGTGTTGGAAGGATCCCGCAGTCAACAACTTCGCATCCGGTTGCCAGAAGGCCTGCTTTTGCTGCGTGCACCAGCGTCTCTCCGGATGTTCGGGTATCCCGGCCAATACCGATTCGCCCCTTTCTCATGGTGCCAAAAGCTTCAGCAATGGAAAGGACCAGATCGGGGGTGAGGTCTTTTCCCACTACACCTCTGACTCCGTTCGTCCCGAAAAGTTTTTTCTCTATTTTTTTTTGTGATGTCATTGCTACACTCCAACAGGGGATGACACCGGATACTCAGCAAAGAGGTGAAGATGAGTAATTACATCTTCAATGTCCGGATTTTCTAAAACACAATGATCTATTTTCAGGCTGCCGATAACAATTTTTGGAAACGGTTTTTGTTTGAATCCTTCAATTACAACGTAATCCATCATCAGATTTTGCATCAGGTCAAGTGTCATCTCAAGCGAGTTGTTACGTATCGCAATAACCGATTTTTGGGAATCGATTCCCACGGCAATTTCTGCACCGGCATCGTAGAAATGGGTAGTATCCTTTTCTGGTTCCAGCTGGTAATCGTGGTCTCCCAGGTGTTTGATAACAGCAACTTTTCCGGTTTTTGTCAGTTCGGGAACAAGATTCCGGATAAAGGTAGTCTTACCGGAATTGGATCTACCAACAATCTGGATGATCTTCATGAGGATGCTCCCTGCTCTTCATCATTGTCTTGTAAAGGCCGTTGTATTTGTTCTGCCGGGGATTGCGTCTTCCAAAAGGGGGATCCCTCCTTCACATCGTTTGGGATTGTTTTTTCTTCTGGTATGGTAACATCACATTCTACAATTTCTTGGGGTGAATTCAGTGCCTCGGGGGGAGTAATTGTTTGGATTGGGGCGCTTATTTCCGGTAGTTCCGGATGCGTGGGTTCAGGAATGGGATCATGTGTCTCGCGGTTCTTATCGCCAAAGGCAGATAGCGAATCTTCATGATGCACCGGGTTTTGTTCTTCAGGACTGGTGGAAACGGTACTTTCAATAGGTGCTGGAGCATGAGATATCATCTGATCCGGAAGATCAATCTCCTCTCCGCGGGCTTTCAATAATGTTTTAGCTGCTTCGCCCACGCCCCTCATGACCTGAGTTATCCTGTCTTCAATGTCAATTTCTTCATCAATATCCAGAGTGGTTCCTTCAACCTCTAACAGGAATCGTGCCACCTCACTTGCCTCAAAGAGCAGATCGTCAAGTTCATCTGTGGTAAAAAAACCGCACATTGCACCATAAAAAAACGTGGAACTTGCTTTTCGGACTTTCTTCTTAAATGAGTTCCGTGCCTGGTTTACCGCCTGGGGGGAGTAGGTATCTTCCATGAAGGGGACCAGTTGGGGGAGATTCTGGCCGATGAATGTCATCTCGGCGCCCCCGGATGTGCGGAAGTCTGTACATAACCGGGCGAGTGCCCATTCGCGGGCGGTAATATAGGTGCGTTTCCGCAGGAACTGGTTGACTTTTCGGTAGGTTGCGCCATCAACCTTTTTGAATTTTTTATACTTGTTTATCTCATGTTGAATTCGGGTGTCATCCATTTTGTTACTCCTTTTAAAATCTACAAACGGATCGGATTTTCGGATACCACATGATTTTTTTTAATTTCAATCAGACTAATGTATAGCATTATGCGGTTTACTGGCTTTAAAATAATCGTCTGAACTTCTCAATTCCTCTCCTGAAAATGAATCAGAGTCCTTATTGACAGGGTTTTTTTCGACCAACCAAGTCAATCTCCGGGAAGTGAATCATTTCCCCAATGAGGAGCAATTCCGCTGAACATATTTTCCGCGGTGTGGGTAAAGAGAAATTTCCTGATAGTCACCGGAAAAACTGAGTACGTGTGCTTATTGGATTACACATCACTTCCCGTGGTAAATCCAGTTTTTCCCATGGGATCCGAATCGTCAGCAACCAAACCAATTGCCGTTCAACTGAACGATCTCAAGGTGGCCAGTGTGGAGATACTCATGAGTCTGGGCTATTGGGTCTGATTTTTATGGTGGATTTCCTTGAGTGTCTATTCCTGTTTTTTCATTGGAATAATGAGTGCGATGTCCATATTCTGAAGAAACGATAACCGGTCCATTGCCAGAAGTTCAAGCTCAGAATCAGACAAACCGTGCCATCCGGCCAGAACACGCATCTTGATCATCAGGATCTCATTGTTGTGAGGTCTCCCACCAACCTCTTTGTTATCACGGTACATGTCCGCGATTATTGGTTGAAATTTCTCCCTGTCGCGATGTCCTGGATCTCGCGTCACGTGTTGCCCAATAAGGTGATCTTTGGGTATTTCTGGTTCAGGAAAGAGTCACCAAAAACGCTCATAGATTTCCATTCGTTGTACTAATATAAAATATAAGTGAGGTTTTTCGCTATACTCGGTTGCTTTGATCTTTTAGCTTTGTGCATTGACACTCTTTTTCATTCATGCATTGCCGGGCTCGTCCCCAATTGACAGATATCATTCAGCCCGGATGCAACGGATTCCTTATGAAATTGATTTTTTGCTGAATGTTGCTGGAAAATGATGGAAAACTCCCCTTTATGTATAGCATTATATGGTTTATTGCTGGAATGCTCTCAATCCTGTGAGAAATTCCAATCTCTGCAATTTTGGGTTTATTTGTAAAAAAAACGGCAAATTCGTGGGAATAGAATTTTCCAACTCAACCAACCCCTGGTAGAATCCGATTCGGCTCACTGGTTGCAACAATCAATTCCCCAGATTCTTTTTATTTTTTCAGTAAGGGATTTGCAACATAAAAGTCCAGAGGTGTTCGGACTTCAAATTTATACCTTACTGTAATTTTAGGCTCTCCGCTATTTCAAATTGGTAAGAAAACATGTATTCATCTGCCATTGCTTTGCCATATCCGCCGCGGGACTGTCTCTTCAGGGGCGGCGGAGTTCATCTTAATGGTGGGGGTTTGGAGGCGTTAGCCCCCATCAACTTGTTTATTGGGATCCAGGTTGCCCACATAGATCCGCGAAGAGCCCAATTATCATGTTTTTCGGGTAATCTCTGTCGTTATTGTGTATAATTCTGTGAAGTTTTCTCATTTCGCATTGGTCGAATCATGGGATATTCTTTGGTTTAAACGAAACCAGACTCTTCAAAATGGGATGAATGGCGGGGTAATTAGCTTTTTGGGAGTGTATTGGGCAGATTTTGTTTCTTGTTCTGGTGCGGGGAATCAGCAGTGAAAAAAAATCACCCCCGGTTACACAAACGGAAATACATATCATTGGATCACCGTCTTGTCATCGTCAAATTCTTTCGAGACATCTGTCATTCATCCAAAAAAATCCCGATAATAAACCTTCCAGTTTCGTGTCAGGATAATGAGCACGAAATTACTCAGAAAAATTCGAGCAGTGGAAATCTTCGAAGGGTTTTTGTGAAAGCGGTTTAGTTATGATTCTATGGAAACGGTATCAGTAATACAGATTCTGGTGGTGCATGAGACCGGGAACTGATGAGAACAAAAATCCATCCTGAAGAAAAACCATACCGTAGAGACGATTAAAGAATAAGTAGCGTATTCTTATTAAAAAGAATTTTTCAGTGGAATTTTCTTCACCCTTGAAATTTTTTCAGAAGGGCAGGAAAAATCCCGACCTTTTTATTGTATGGAGAATCTGGTATTTTTTTCATATAATGCCAGATTGATCGCTCCCAATTACTTATGTACCTGCTCGTTTGCTGTCTTACAAATTTCACCCACTTACATGCTCCTTCACTTTTTTTACGACGTAAAAGGGTCATATTGCAATTCTGTGGGCATTTTCTCCTTCCGTTGGAGAATTGTGTGACACTTTTGAAAAAAACCTGTTTCTGAATGTTCTCTTCAGGGTTTCAGATTCCAGTGGAAATCGAGGCTGACCCATCGACATTTTAGATTATTTTGAAGAAACGGTCAGGAGCACAATCCGGGATGCATTAGAAATTCTCTCGAAATCCTGCCGTGCAATTGTAAAATACAGACTTCGCAGAGTACCTATTCTGCGCAAACCTTTATTTATTCGAGATATGAAAGAATAGAGCATGGAAAGCGGGTATTTTTCGGAATGGCTCAAAAGCTACCGGAACTACCTGCGGATGCGGAACTATTCTCCCCGAACCCTTGACAGTTACGAGCAGGTCATCAAGCACTTTGGCTATTACATCTGGCTCCGCAGAAATGCGGATATCACGAAGCTTGTCTTCTACTGGAAAGATTTCGAGAAGGCCCGGCTGGATACTTCTGTAGATGTCACACCGGTCATCGTCAATGATTTCCTCTCTTTTGTCTCTTCCATGCAGACGTATAAGCCAAAAACGTTCCACCGGATTATCTCAACGCTCAGCTCCTTTTACCGGTTTCTCTACACCCAGGGGATTGTCACGGCAAACCCCCTGACCGGCATTGACCGTCCCCGCATCAAGCAGCAGGAGGTGAAATACCTCAAGCATAATCAGGTCCTTCGCCTTATCGATTCGATTGAGGATCCACGGGACAAGCTTATCGTGAGGACCATCTACGCCACCGGAGTCCGGGTTTCTGAACTCTGTAACATGAACATCGAGGATATTGATTTCGACGAGCACACCATCCGGATTAAAGGTAAGGGTGATAAGATCCGCATTGTGTTTGTCGATGATGAGACCCTGTCAGACATCCTCCGGTTCATCGGAAACCGGATCGTTGGTCCGCTCTTCGTCGGCCAGCAGGGCAAGCATATTTCCTCGCGGGCGATCCAGCATATTTTCAAGCATTACGCGCCCTCGGGAATCACTCCTCACAAGATACGGCACAGTTATGCAAGTGAACTCTACAAACGCTCCAAGAATCTCCGGGTTGTCCAGGAGAATCTTGGGCATACGTCAATCAAGACAACGGAGATTTACCTGCATACGGATATCGACGAGCGCAGGCAGGTGTACCAGCAGTTTTTCCCGTTGTCGGAATCGAATAATACCAAGTAATTTTTTTTTTATTTCGGCCTGCATAAACCATATGATGCTATACATAACGAGCGATTTTTCCTGTAGGTTATTGCGAATCACTGATATTCAAAAAAATCTGTACAGAAACGTTCTATGGATGCGTGGTCTCTTCTTCTTTATCGACCAACTTTTCACTGTACGATCCTGAATGCCAGGTAAGATTCCAGTATTTTCTTTTTGTCAGATTTCAAGCCCCGGGAATATTCGGTAGTGGCGTGGAGATCGTATTCGTTCCCACGGGGCCCGGTTTTGGGTATTTCGGATTTCGATCCCGTGAGAAATTTGCCTGGTGGACCGTAACTCCGTGTCAAATTTGTAAAAATTTTTCGAATTTGTCTAATCTCAGATGAATAACTAAATAAATTAAAAATTTTTGATTTTCAATTTCTCTCGTATATTCAAAAAAACTATTTCAATATGATTCAATATGTTATCGTGGATCCTTTTCAAAAATTAAATTAATTTGGATTTCCATTGTATTGGAGTATTTTTTTAAATAATCTGGAAAATTCCAAATTGAGATTTCTCATTCAAAAGAATGTAAAAATGAAATAATGGGATTCCAATCTTTTATCACAAAAAGATTTAATCTAATCTTTTGAAAACCCCCCTCTTTGTATGCGCGTACATCGCCTAAATTGATTCTTTCAAATGAAATGGTTCTCGCACGATTTCAATTCTTTTTTTAAATTCTATTTGAATTTGCCAGACACTTCTTTTTCTCGTCATATTTCCATTCCATTAGTGATTTTCCCGGAAAAAAATTTAAAATTCTATTCAAAGGTTAGATTTTGTGTCGTAAGAATAGCTTTTCCATTGTTTTGAAAATGCTCATTGTACGAAGGAAAAATAAATATATCCATTTAATTCCAGAAAAATCCATTTATTCTCTGATACACCCGGATGTTGAGTCAAATTTTCGTATTATGAAATTCATTCGCAAAATGGATTTCTAAAATTTTCCAAATGGGATTTCTAACGGTGTAAAATTTTGCAATTGAACAAAAATGGAAATCATCCATTTTTTTAGATTCATACCGCAATTCTTTTTTCCTGACCCGTTCAACTATCCGGTGACTCCCATGCCAAAGGTCCATAAACGAAAATACGAGAAGATCGATGAGGCCGAGATCAATCTGGTCGTCCAGTGTATCGACAGTCACGAGTTTTACGAGCGATACCGGGAAGAGTTCCCGACCCGGAAAAAAGGCATTGACAGCATCAGCAAGATCTGGAAACGCCGCGGTGAATTCATCAAAAAACAGCAGGGCACAGAACAACCGGACTCAGACGGATCAGGATCAACCCGTGAACTCGAATTGTTAATAGCAGCCCAGAATAAGATCTTCGCGGAACTCACCTCGCTCATGCAGGAACAGCTCAAGGTGAGCAGGGAGACGCTCGCCCTCTTCCAGAGACCTTCACAGAAAACCGAGGACCATTCGCATAAGCCCGCTGCCGCAAAAACTCCGGACCAGAAAGAACCGGCCAAAAAAACCGGCCACGACAAACCCCCGGCCGATATCATGATCGGATCCTGAAGAGCCGGGAGGATCCCGTTTTTTTGCATAACCACACTGCGAATGCATCTGTCACAACGGGTTCAAAGGTATCCTTAATAGTTCCAAAAAGCCAAATGATACATCGCCTTTCCTCATTTGAGAATTGGCGTATGAAACGTTTCACCCCCGTAGTGTAGTGGTCAATCATGCCAGCCTTTGGAGCTGGCGACACCAGTTCGAATCTGGTCGGGGGTATTTGGAGTTTTACAAAAAAATCACACAAAAAAGGGCCAGTTTATATTTTTAAAAATAGGATCACTGAATGATGGATCTCTCCCTCTCGATCAGGATGCGGGTATATCTAAGCATCCTGGTGTGCGTGCTTGTTGCCGGCATGATCGGTCTCATGGTTCTTGAGCACCTTGAGCCCCTTGATGCCTTATATTTCCTTATCGTAACGATAGCAACGGTTGGCTATGGTGATATCCATCCGGTAACACCCGCGGGTAAAATTCTTGTCATGATCGTTATCCTGACCGGGGTGGGCTGTTTTGTTGGTGTTGCAGCCAATTCCGTTGAATCCATGATCGATGACCGTGAACGGAAGAGCCGGCTTGAGAAACTCAACATGATCATCGGGATCTTCTTCTCAGAAGTGGGAATCCAACTCCTCAAAACAATGAGCGAGCAGGACCCCGCAATTGATGAGATCCGTTCAGCGCTGATCGTAACCAACAACTGGACCGATACAGAATTTAAAAAAGCCCGCCAGACTCTTGTAAACCACTCCTGCAATATTGACAGTTGTTCCATCTCCATGGATGAGCTGCACAGTTTCCTTAAACATCAGAAGGGATTCCTCCTGACCCTGCTGGAAAACCCGCAGATGATCGAACACGACAGCTTCACCCCTCTCCTCCAGGCGCTTTATCACCTGGTCGAGGAGATGCTTGCACGGGAGAACCTTACCTCCCTGCCCCTTGCAGACTGTGCTCATCTGTCCGGAGATCTCAACCGTGTGTACCGTCTCCTTATCCTGGAGTGGCTGACATACATGCAGTACCTCAAACACAATTACCCGTACCTGTTCTCGCTCGCCATGCGAAAGAACCCCTTTGATAGAAATGCCTCCGTGGTTGTTCAGTGAAAAAGTATCAAAAAAAAATTACATCTCTTCCAGGACCGCGAGCAGGTTTGTGCACCGGGTATTGTCGCTACCTGGCGGAGGTTGCAGTGCGGATTTCATCTGCTCCCGGATCTGTCGCCGCATCTCTTTCTTTCCATTGCGGGCATGCGACTCTTCCCGGTATGCCAGGCATTCACCTGACGCATTTCGCAGGGATGCTGCGGCAATATTAAACGCAGCATTCACATCAGCATGGGCAACGTACCCGCAATGCGGGCACTCAAAGCGTTTCTTTGACCGTCTGCCATAGGCGCCGCACCGGCAGCACCGCCGGGATGTGTAAGCAGGGTTGACATACATGACCGGAATGCCCCGGACACCTGCACGTTTCTCCACCTGCTGCTGGAGCGAATAAAACGAGCCGTTCTGAAATGAGAATTCATACGATGCACCCACGCCATGACGGTGAGCATAGCGTTGTGAGAAGAGTTTTTCAAATTTGATACCCGAGCCAAGCGACTCTGCAAAGGAGACGATCTGGCGGGAGATGGCGTTAAGCGCCGATTTGAATGTTTTCCGTTCACGGGACTTGACTTTTTTAAGTTTCCAGAGTTTGCCTTCTTTGTAAAATTTTGTGCAGTTTTTCGATGACTGGCGGTGATGATAGTGGATGTTTTTTCCCAGTTTCATGGTCTTCCCGCTGATCATGTCGGCAGCAACGGCCACATGGCCCGTCGTGTTCAGGTCGACACCGATCCAGCGGGTTGCAATGAGTGTGGCTGGATGAACTTTGATCACCTTTCACCCCTTGAAAGATTCAAACCGCTTTACGAAAATCTGGACGTTGGATCTGTTTTTGAAGTGCTCCGGTCTCCCCCTCCTTCCTTACCAGAGCATACCTGCCCAATCATGAATAAATGTTGCGGTCAGAAGCCCCGGATTTGAAAACCGGTGAAAAATTAAAGGTATTAAAAACCGGGCTCCCATGTCCGGTTATCCCATCACGAGATAGGCAAGAATGGAGAGAAGGAACGCGAGAAGGAGCATTGCAAGGGAGAGCGGTGCCACAAAAACCAGCATGGCATTGACCGTGCTTGCGAGCTGGACGATCCGGTTTGACCCAAAGACGATCACGTTCTCGCACTGGGCCGTAGCCGCAGCAGTCTTTGCGGGGGTGAGATCCACCACGGCATCGCGGACTGCCTGCATAACCACGGGGATGATCTCCTCTGCCGGTACTGCCATCCCGACCGGGTTCTTCCCGGTGATGGTATTTACCACATGCGAGTCCGTGGTCATGATCTCCGCATAGTCCACCAGCGTGAGAACCTGCGCAAGCAGGATCTCCCGGACCCCCTGAGCAACATTGTTCCCGTCAATCAGGATATAGGCGGTCTTCTGGTCTTCAACTTCGGCTACCATCACCTGGATGCCGAGATCCCCAAATCCCTGTTCGCGGGAAAATGCCAGTGGACTGTGCGAGATCCCGATCCGCAACGGGTGCAGGGACGCATCCTTGCACGCCTCCATTGCTTCAAGGGAAGCCTGCTGGTACTCCATTGCGGTATGGGTGGCGAGCAGTACAGGTGATGAGAGATCCGTCATACAGTTATGGGCATCAACCACCGCGACATGCGGGAACCAGCGGTGACCTTCCGCCATGATTGCCATACCGATCGAGAAGTCCAGGTCCTCGGTCATCTGTGGGGATCGGGAGGTAACAAGCAGGACCGAGTCCCCGAACCGCTGGTACAACACCTGCACGCTGCCCACGGTGTGTCGGCCGGATTTTCCGGCCAATGCGGTGTAGTCAAGACCGGTGCGGGACTTCTGAACGGCACTGATGACTTTGGCGATCTCGGTATCGGAGACCAGGTTGAAATCATGGGTGGCGCACCCGTGTGCAACAAACATCTCTTCGGGGCAGAAATAATCATACAGCACTTTTGGCAGGTTGCCGCCACCGATCTCCCCCATGGGGCCGGGATGGAGGTTCGGGACCGTGAAGATGACCGGGGTTTTCTTATCCCGGGAGAAGAAGAAGCTGACTTGCGGGACATAGATACCTTCCCCGATGTCCCGGAAGAAATCCTCCATGCCTTTTGAGCCGTCAGTCATGTGGGCAATGAAGGCGTTGATGAATGCCAGCCCCCGGATCTTAAATGCCCGTTTGAGTGGCCGCTCGATCATCCAGATCAGGATGGCAAAGCCCATGCCAAAGACAAGGTGGAGCACCAGCGCGAAGATGGCAAACGAGGGTGAGAAGAGGATCATCCCGACAATGATCCCAACGCCGCTCTGGGTGAGGGCAGGGAGGATCATGCGGGGGACCCGGTAATCTGCAATCGCCACCAGGACCAGCAGCCGGAGACCGAAGATGAATCCCAGCGAAATTGCATATGCAAGGGGAATGAGGGTCACCGATACGAAGAGGGCGGATATGGTGATGATGACCCCAAAAACCGTACAGGTGAGCGCAAGCAGCGCTGACCGGTTCCATGTCATGGTCTTGCCGCCCAGTTCGATTATGGGTTTGGTCAGGGCAAGCGCAGCAATGGCCGGGATCGTGAAGATCAGGGTGCCGGAGAAGACAAAGGTCGCCGGCAGCGAGAGGTAACTGCTGACGACCGTTGGCAGGGTGAAGGAGATGGGGCCCGAGAGGTTGAGGTTTAACCAGGATTTTACCCCGGCGCCATCGATGAGGAAACCTAAGAGAAGGATGAGGACAAGTGACCGTTTCCATGACGGGGCGGTAAAGATGTACCGGGCCAGCTGCCCGAGTTTTACATCGCTGCCCTGCGGAGTCATTTACCCAAACCCCCCAAGGACCAGCTCGTGCCGGCCGGGCGATGAACGGATCTCAGATGCGGAATAAGTTACCGGCCGGGAATAGAACGGGGCATTGAGGGTGAGACTCTCGTACTCTCCTCCTTCGCCGGCGAGGTTGATGCGGTGCAGCTTTGCCACTGCCTTCAGCCTGCCGATCAGTGCCTCATCGAACCGTGCGCCAAGGAAACTCTCGTCAAGTCCTTCAGCGGCAGTTACGACAATGCGGGCATCCATTCGTTCTGCAACCTCCCGCACCAGCGCTTCGGTATCCATGTGCCAGAGCGGAGTATAGAGGGTGAGTCCCAGCCGGTCCGTGATCGCCCGCACCCGGTCCGCCTGGTACACCGATGCAACCGCGCCGGCAATCACGCCCTCGATGTCAAGGGCAGCAAGCCCGGTTTCGAGATCGTCAAGTTCCTCCTCCTTCTTCCCGTGGGTGGCGATCTCCACATATTCCATGCCGGCAACGCGGGCGATGACCGGAACGGCATCGAGATTCGCCGAGTGGAACATGTAGGAATCCGGATTTTTGGGCCGGGCCGTGACCATGTACCGGACCTCTTTTCCGGTATCGATAGCCTTCTGGCAGGAAAGGATGGAGTCCTTCCCGCCCGATGTCAGCGCAGCCCAGCTCATTTTCCTCACCGTATCTTCGGGGTTTCCAATGGCCCGAAATGCTTCCCGTACCGTTCCGTCATTGCGTCCCATGCCGGCAGGTGCGTCTGGCAGCCGACATGCTCGACCACGAACGAGGCGGTGACCGCGCCGATCCGGCAACAGGTTTCTGGTGCATATCCCCGCACGTACGCGGTGAGGAACCCGGCCCGGTAGGAGTCGCCGGCTCCCGTGGGATCGGCAAGCGTTACCGGGACCACGGGAATGACAACCTCTTTTCCTTTGGTGTACAGGGTACTCCCGTCCCCGCTCATGGTAAAGATGGCGGTACCCACCCGCTTCACGATCTCCTCCCGGGTTGTGCCGAGCGTCCGGCACATGTGGGCAACCTCGTGCTGGTTGGCAAACAAAATCTCGATGTTATCGAGGATTGAATCGAGCTGCTCACGGGTGTACCAGAAAACGTCCTGGCCCGGGTCGAAACAGGCAAACTCGCTCTTCTCCGCCACCCGGCAGTTAAACTCCGGGTCCGCGGTTGCCATGTGGACGAACGGGAGGCTGGGAGCTTCTGCTTTGTTGAAGGCCTTTGATGCTCCCCATTCAAAGAAGGTCATCTGGTCGCCTTTCTCGTCCGTGAACATGAATGCCGTCGGGGTATGGGCATCGGGAACAACGAAGAACTGCTGGTGAACCCCGAGCCTGCGGAGCCACTGGTCGTACTCGCTTCCGGCAAAATCGCCGCCAACACAGGAGACGAGCGTCACTTCGCCGTTCAGCATTGCGATACCGGCGGCGATGTTTGCCGCCCCGCCGCCATAATAGATCTGCCGGTCAGAGATGTGGGTCGAGCAGTTCTTCTCGGGGAGATGGGCGACTTTTGAGATATGGTCGACAGCCGTGTGGCCCACGATATGGATCATTGTTCCTGCACATCCAGTAATTTCAAGGGAACTTCGCGGAGGGCTTTTCCGATCACGGACTTAGCGATCCGGCCGGCATGTTCCGGCGACTCGGCACGGAAGACCTTCATCTCGAGGACAAGGCCGACCAGGGCAGTGTCGGCCACCACGATGGCGCTTGAGAGTTCCTGTTCGCAGTACGGGCAGGAGAGCATCCCTGCATCAACTTCCACGTATTTTGCCTGCGGGTTTAAGCGCTTTCCCGCCTCGCTGATAGCTATTCCAATCGCATCGTCAAGCGATTTCACGTCCTTGATAAACCAGGCCGATTCCAGGGTAACAGTATAATCCGGCATCTTTCACCTTACCATTGTTCGCGGTGCACGTGCTCTCCGGCGTCCATCCGTTCCGTGAGCGCTGCCGGCGGGTGTCCTCTTCCCGTGGCAAGCAGGGCAACGGGACGAATATGCTGGGGGAGGTCGAGGACTTCCCGCACCGCGGCTTCATCGAATGCTCCTGTCCAGCAGGAGTGCAGTTTTCTGGCATGGGCCGCAAGCATCATGAACGTGCAGGCGATGGTTGCATCCTGAACCGCGTACAGGATCCCGCGTTCGCCATATCGCGACATTGAACGGACATAGTTCGCACAGACAACAAAGACCGTTGATGCCCGCGCCAGGTGCTCCTGATCAAAGGCTGCTTCTGCAAGGGCATAGCGTGCATCCTCCTCTGTCACGACAACGACATCCCATGCCTCAAGATTGCCGGCGCTCGGTGCGGTGCTGGCACAGGCAAGGATATAATCCGTCTCCTCCTCCGTCAGCGGCTCATCCGTGTACTCACGGACCGATGAGCGGTGTGCGAGAAACCCGAAAAACTCAGAGGAATCCATGTTCAGAGAGAACCTGCCATGCGTTCTGTGCAGGGGTGGTCGAGGCACTGATCGCTGCTGCAATCTTCTGGGACGCCTGCTCGGGCTGGTTGCCTTCAAGGAGGGAGATGGCATCGTTGAGCGAGGTTACCGCGTTCCCAAACTCATTCTGCCCGGTGCTGTTTTGGGCAAACTGCAGTTCGCTTCGCACGGACTCCAGGAGGAGGAGGAGCATCCGTTTTCCCCCGGCTTTCTCTCCCTCTGCAAACCCGGTCAGCGCAAGGCATAACTGGGACGACACAATCAGCTCGGACTTTGCCCGTTCGCCGAACTGGTAACTCTTGACTGCGGTTTTCAGATCCATACACACCATGGGAATTCTTGAGTAAAATAGCGTTCTGTTTAAAAGATATAATCACCTGATATAGATCCCCGTCATTTCCGGGGATGCACGAAAAAAATTCCGGGGTCTGGGTAAACCCCCTGACCCGTTACGGGCACGTACCGGCTGAATTACCGGCTTGATTTTGCCTTTGAACCGAGCGCGGAGACCTTTGCGCGCTTCATGCGCCGGCGGATCATCGGGTTTGCCGTGGATTCGTTCATGCCGGATCCACCGGACCGGTCGCCGCCGCGCCTGCCTCCACGTCCGCCACGGCCCCCGCGTGCCCCTCCGCGTCCGCCCATGGCCTCGTTCATCTGGTCGATCTGCTTGACATTTGCGCCTGCCTTGAACCGCTGGTTCGGTCCCGGGGTCTTGGCTTCGCCTTCTTTCTTCGGGACGAGCCTGATCTGTCCTTTAACGCCTTTTATCTGTGCCCAGAGGGTTGTTCCTGTTTTACCCATAATGAAACTCCTTATGTAATTCTGCTGTCCCGCTCATAAAGGTTCGCGCCTGCACGTTTTGGAAACGGGAGTGCGAAGAGAAAAAAAATCAGGGTGTTTTCGGGGAGGTTGCGGCCGCGATCTCCTTCTTTAAGAGTTCGCTGACAACCTTGCCATCCACCGAGCCGCGCACTTCAGCCATCACCACGCCCATGAGGGGGCCGAGCGCTGCCATCCCTTTCTGCTGCACGAAATCCGCCCGCCCGGCAATGATCGTCTTCACGATCTTCTCCAGTTCTTCGCGGGAGACTGCCGGTGCAAGTTTACCCAGTGCTTCGGCAAATGTGCTCCCCTCAGCGATACTCCGGAAGATCTCGGGGATCGCTTCCCGTGCCGCTTTTCCGGAGTCCACGGCATGCCAGGTAGCAAGATACGCCTGGTCCGGAATCTTTGCGATATCAACGCCGTCCCTGCGGAGTTCGGTTGCCGTTGAGAGGATGGTGAATACGGCAAGTTTGGGTTTGATGCCTTCTGCCACAGCCTGCTCGAAGAGCGGGAGTTTATCCGACGCTGCCAGCTGGAGAGCATAGTTCCGCTCGATCCCGTACGCAGCAACGAACCGGTCTGCCTTTGCAGTGATCAGTTCGGGGATAGCAACCGCCTCCCACCGGGCCTCGTCAATCAAAACCGGCAGCACATCGGTCTCCGGGTACATCCGGGCAGCCCCCGGGAGCGGGCGCATGTACGCCGTACTCCCGCTCTCGAGCATCTTCCGGGTCTCTTCCGGTACCGGCTTGTCCGAGAGCGCGAGCTTTGCCCGGGTGAGAACCTGGCCAATCGCACAGGTGGCCTGCTTCTCGCTCGCGCCGGCAACGAGAATGACGCAATCCGGTTCCGTCGCATGCATATACGAGCGCAGGTGGGCGACCTCTTCTGCGGTGACCCCGTAGGCCGGAAGTTCGTCGGTATGGAAGATACCCCCGACCCCGCACTTCTTGGCATAGTCCGACATCTCGCTGCCGAGCCGGCGTTCCGGCTGGATCTCGCGGCCGACAAGGCCGGCGAACCCTTTGAGCACAACCGCGTGGATCTTTTTTGCCTTTTTGAGCACCGCTGATGTGGTCTCCTTAAAGAGCGCGGTCACCTCAACACCCGCGACAGCATCCACGACTGCCCCGCGCATCACCAGTTCGTCGCGGATGGCAAGCAGGCTCTGCTGCCGCTGCACCTCGCGCCGGACAACTTCTGCGATCAGATCAAGATCCTGTACGCCTTTGATCTCGACCCGGGCTCCGGCCGCAATCGAGATATTGACATCCTGCCGGATCGTGCCAAGACCGCGCTTCACCTTGCCGGTGGAACGCAGGACCATGCCGATATGTTCAGCAGTGTTCCGGACCTCCTCGGGCGTATGCATGCACGGCGAGGTGGTGATCTCGATGAGCGGGATCCCGAGCCGGTCAAGGGAGAATACCTCGTCTTTCACCCGCTGGGCTGCTTCCTCCTCAAGGCAGATCGTCTCGATGAGCCCGCCATTGGGGAGAGCACCGTTGAATGCCACAAGGGCGGTTCTCTGGAACCCGCTCGTGTTGGATCCATCGATGACGAGTTTTCGCATCGTATGCACCTGCGGCACGGGAGTCATACCGAACATCTTCCCGATCGTGAGGCAGACCGAGAGGGCCTCGTCATTCACCGGCGCTGGTGGCTCCTCGTCGTTCTCGACAAGGCAGGTGGTGTCGTACGAATAGTACCGGAACATCCGGTTGCTTTTCATCTCCTCCTTTGCCGCCCGGTCGATCTCGCCCATCTCGCTCACGGTAGCCCGGAGGTAGCGGGAGAACTCGCCATCGTGCTCCGCGATCTCCCGGAGCATTGTCGGGCAGTGGCAGAAGAGTTTCTCGTGTGTGTCCAGCTGCTGGTGGATCTCGATTCCGGCCACGAGGCCGAGTGCCTTATAATCCATGAGCGCTCCTCCGCGTGCATTCGCCTTTGAGATCGTCCTGCATCAGTGCTGCTGCCTTTGTTCTGTCCATCTCATTCCCGAGCACCCACATGAGCTTGACGAGCGCGGCTTCGGGAAGCATGTCCCCGCCCTCGATGACGCCGGCATTGAGGAGGTCGCGGCCGGTATCATACACCCGGTCGCAGACCCTGCCGTTCATGCACTGGGAGGTCATGACAACAAGCGTCCCGTTGTCGACAAGACGTTTCAGTGGTGGTATGAGGGTGGTGCTGGTGTGGCCAAGACCCGTGCCTGCGATGACGAGCCCGTGGTACCCTTCATACGCCTTCAGGAGTTCGGGGGACATGCCCGGGTAGAACTGGATGAGGGCGCAGTGCGGGTCGAGCGCGTCGTGGAGTGCAAGCGTACGGGTTCCGCGCCGGACCGCATCCGGTACGAGGGTCACCTTCCGCGAGGGGTACTCTACCGCTCCGATGGGGGCAAGGCCGAGGCTCCGGAACGCATCGCGCCGGGAGGTGTGCATCTTGCGCACCCGGGTACCCCGGTGGATGGCGCAGGTATCGTCATTCGTGGTCGCGTGCATCACAACGGCCACTTCCCCGAGTTCGCTTGTTGCTGCCGCAGCGGCGCAGACCGCGTTCATCGCATTGTCGCTCGATGGCCGGTCTGCTGACCGCTGGGAGCCGACAAAGACGATGGGGACCGGGGTATCGACCATGAAACTGATGGCTGCTGCGCTGTATGCCATGGTGTCCGTGCCGTGCGTCACGATGATCCCTTGTGCCCCGTTTTTGATCTCGTCATAAACGGCCCGGGCAAGTTCCTGCCAGATGGCCGGAGTCATGTTCTCCGAGAGGATCGTGGCAAGAGGGATCGTGCGGTAGTTGGCAATCTCTGCAAGTTCCGGAATCGCGGTGAGGATATCGCTTGCATTGAACTGGCTCGTCACCGAACCGGTCCGGTAATCGATCCGGCTTGCGATCGTCCCCCCCGTGGAGACGATGGCGAGGTCCGGGAGGTTTTTGTTCTGGACCACGTCAATCTGCCGGGAAGGTTGTGGGGCGGGTCGCTCAACCAGGGTGCATGAGCCCGGAGGAATACCAATATTGTACCCGGAATCGAGTTTCACGACTGCCATGCCGTCGCGTTCAGTAATAAATACGCCATTTTTGCTCATGCCCTGGTAGGAGCACTGGATCCGGTCTCCGGATATGAACTGTGAAGTTATGCTACCATCCTCCGTGCATCGGTGATGAGTTTCTCCCGCGATTTTGCCAGGAGGGCAAGCCGCTTGTCGGTGAGATCTGAGTCGGCTTCGAGCTGCTTTTTGCGCCCGGTGATGGCACGCTTCGTTGCTGCCGGTGCCGGCCCGCCCGGGGCTTTCCGGAGGTTGAGGGAATAGTTCACGTCCAGGACCTCGTCGATCTTCTTCTGGGTAAGCCCCTTCTTCTTTAACGAGATCTTCGGCCCGACTTCCTGTGCCGCCGCTTCGAGTGTGGCAAGCGAGAGGCTGCCTTTCATAACTGCCCTTCCCACGATGTTATGGGCCGTCCGGAACGGGAGCCCGTAGGTGCGGACCAGCGTGTCGGCCAGTTCGGTTGCCGTTGAGAAGCCTTTGCCTGCCTCTTCCTTCATTCTCTCTGTGTTGAACTCGGCACTGGCAAGCATGTCGGAAAGGAGCCGGAGGCTCACCTTTGCATCGTGTATCCCGCGCCAGATGTTCGGCGTGAGTTCCTGCAGGTCACGGTTGTAACTCATCGGCAGGCCCTTGACGGTCATGAGCGCTCCCGTGAATGCCCCGAAGACCGATGCGCTCTTGGCCCGCATGATCTCGGCAGTGTCCGGGTTCTTCTTCTGGGGCATGATGGATGAGGTTGAACAGAAGGCGTCATCGAGCGTGACGAACTTCACAAAGGAAGTGGACCAGATGATCAGTTCCTCGCAGAGCCGGCTCGTGGTTGCCATCATGATGGAGAGATCGGCAAGAGTCTCAAGCGCAAAGTCGCGGGTTGCAACCGCGTCCATTGAGTTCTCCACAAGACCATCGAACCCGAGGAGCGATGCGGTATATTCCCGGCTGATCGGGTATCCGGTGGAGGCAAACGCGGCAGCGCCAAGCGGTGAGAGGTTGACCCGGGCATACGCGTCTTTGAGCCGGTCAAAGTCGCGGGAGAATGCCTGCTCGTACGCGAGAAGGTGGTGGGCGAGGGTCGTGGGTTGGGCGTGCTGGAGGTGGGTGAATCCCGGCATCACGCTGGTTGTGTGTTTTGCGGCAATGGCAAGGAGGACCTGCCGTACGGTGACAAGTGCTGCCATCTGTTTGAGGATTTCCTCCCTGAGTTTTATCCGGATACAGGTTGCCACTTCATCGTTCCGCGACCTGCCCATATGCATCCGTCCCCCGACATCCGGGCCGGCAGATTCGATTAAGAGCGACTCGATCCCTGCATGGACATCTTCAAACCGGGTGTCAAATGCTTCATCGGGGATTCCCACCTCATAGAGCACCAGGAGCGCTGAGAGGATCTGTCGTGTCACCTTCCGGTCATTGATCTTCTGCTTGTCCAGCATCAGGACATGGGCGATATCCACCATGATATCGGCATCGGCAATCTGGCGGTCTGCCTCCATGGATGAGAGGAACTGCATCATCTCACCGGACCTCTCTCCTGCAAGGCGCCCCAGTCGTACTACATCGGTTCGCATCATTCACCCCGTACTCGTATATCCGGTTATTATTGATCATACAGTGATTAAAGCCACGCCTTGCGGGCGGCAAGCTCGATCGCCCGCTGGACCGATTCTCTGGGGATGATGGTTGCCACCGGGATGTGGACGAGCTGCTCGATGACGCTCGATACGATGGGTGCGCAGACGATGGCAACCGCCCCCTCGCGCTCCGCCCGCACTGCCGCAACGATGGCGTCTTCCATGGTATGGACCGGGTATTCCCTGACTGTGACCCGGCGGGCATCCACTTCGGTGGTCCGCTCTTCTATCGTTTCGAGCACCGGGCGGGCAACGATGAGCCCGATGAACTCTCCCTCCCCGGCCCGGTAAAACTGGCGCATGGCCCGGATGATCGCGCGGAGCGTGGAGAGGTTGGGGGATCGCCTGCCATGCAATATCTTGTACAGCGAGCTCTGGGCGATCCCGCTCGCTTCGGACAGTTCCCGGATACTGATCCGGAGATCCCTGCGCAGGAGCTCGTCAAGGACCAGGACAAACTCCTCGTCCGAAGTGAGTGCGCCGCGCATGAGCCGGTCGATCGGGTCGGTCTGTACCATTGTGTGGATACAATCAGGTTAAATTATGAAAAATTTTTCCTTTTTGTCCTGAATTTTTCACCCCGCACTTCTCCATAAGTGGACAATAATACACACGCTGCTCTATTTTTGTCGGATTTGATCGAAGTTTTTGATACAAAAGAAGAGTGTTTTTGCCCCGATTGCGATCTTTTTTATTATGGACAGGATAACACTCTCCCCATGAAATCGATGAAGGTTACGGCAATTGCGCTCATCGCAATCGCCCTCCTGCTGATCACTGCCGGCTGCACCCAGCCGGCCGGCACGACAACGACCACGCCGGCAGCAACAACCGCCCCGGCGGCCGCCCCGATCAAGGAACTCCGTATCGGGTACCAGCCAAGCACCCACCAGCTTGCCCACACC
The DNA here is from genome assembly GCA_002839605.1 of Methanomicrobiales archaeon HGW-Methanomicrobiales-3. GTDB lineage: Archaea > Halobacteriota > Methanomicrobia > Methanomicrobiales > Methanospirillaceae > Methanoregula. The sequence continues at coordinate 250,937 of PGYK01000002.1, forward strand.
ACTGCCATGGAGAAGGGCTGGTGGCAGGCAGACCTTGCACCGCTCGGTGTCGAGAGCGTGAGCGACAAGGTCTTCCCGACCGGCGCCCCCGAGATGGCGGCCATGATGGCCGGCGAGCTCGATGTCGCGTATGTTGGTGCAGCCCCCGTTCTTACCGCACTCAGCCAGGGGCTTGATGCAAAGATCATCGCAGGTGCCAACACTCAAGGATCCGATCTTGTTGTCCGGACGGACCTTGATTACACCGGCCCCGCGAGCCTGAAAGGATTAAAGATCGCCACTTTCCAGGCCGGCACCATCCAGGATACCGTGCTGCGCAACTGGCTCAAGCAGAACAACATTGACCCGGTAAAGGATGTCACGATCGTGGGCATGGGCCCCGGTGACGCGGTCACCGCCATCACGGCCGGTCAGGTCGATGCCGTCTTCCTCCCCCACCCGTCACCCACCACCATCATCACGCAGGGCAAAGGCAAGGTTGTTGTGCAGTCCGGTGAGATGTATCCCCACCACACCTGTTGTGTCGTTATCGTGAGCGGCGATTTGATCCGCAACCACCCTGAGATCGTTGACCAGATCATCAAAACCAACGACAAGGCGGTTGCCTTCAACCTCCAGAACCCGGACGAGGCGGCAGAGATTTACGCAACCAAGACCGGCGCAAAACTCGACGATGTCAAGAAATCGCTCCATGACTGGGACGGCGACTGGAACAGCGACCCGAACCTGATCGTGGACCCGGTCCTTGACTATGCAGCAATCCAGTACGAACTCAAGTACCTCAAGAGTCCGCTCACCAAAGATCAGATCTTTGACCTGACCTTCTACAAGTGAGCAGGATAGATTTCAACCAACTCTTTTTTTCTCTTGAGATGCTATCCTTAGCACAAGCACAAGGCCAGTCCCGGTAACTGCCGGCAGCCTGGCAGGGAATTTTCTTCCATGAAACGACAGACTGAAGAGGATGGCAAAAACCGGTGGCTCGGCGCACTGGCGATCATACTCGCAATCGCCTTCTGGCAGTTTGTGGCCGAGTTCGTAATCCGGGACTCGTTCATCCTCCCGTCACCTGTCGATGTCCTTGCAGCGTTCATCGGCCTGCTCGGAGACGGCACGCTCCTCCTTGACATCCAGGCAAGTCTTGTCCACTTCGCCATCGGGCTTGGCATGGCCCTCCTTGTCGGGATTCCTCTTGGGATCATGATGGGCTGGAACCGCCGGCTCGATGCATTCCTGGACCCGCTCATCGAACTTCTCCGCCCGATCCCGCCGCTCGCGTGGATCCCATTTGCGATCATCTGGTTTGGTTTAACGGCATCGGCAGCGGGTTTCATCATCTTCATTGGTGCGGTCTTTCCCGTCATCATCAATACCTACAGCGGGTTTCGCGGCGTGCCCCGGGTCTTTGTCGAAGCGGCAAAGATGCTCGGGTGCACCAAAAATCTCCACCTGATCCGGTACATTGCGTTCCCGGCAGCCCTCCCGTCCGTTGCCTCCGGTATCCGGATCGCAACCGGGGTAGGCTGGATGTGCCTTGTTGCCGCCGAGCTCTTCGGGGTCTCGAACTACGGTCTTGGCCAGAAACTCTGGTTCTTCTACAACCTCCACCAGATGGACAGCGTGGTGGTGTACATGATCATCCTCGGCCTGATCGGGCTTGCCTTCGATATGATCTTCCGGTACTATGTTGACCGGTACTTCCTGCGCTGGCGGACCGGGGAGGTGGCGTGATATGGGACGGTTGGAGATCCGCGATCTGAACCAGTCATTCTCAAAGGATGATGGCAGCAGCCTTGTCGTGCTCGAGCACATGACCTTTGACGTGAAGGACGAGGAGTTTGTCTGTATTCTCGGATCGTCCGGGTGTGGCAAGACCACGCTTCTCCGGCTCATCGCGGGGCTTGATCTGGCGCAGGCCGGTTCGATCTTCCTTGACGGGGAGGAGATCCGGGGCACCAGCCCGAAAGTCGGGATGGTCTTCCAGGAATATTCCCTCTTTCCCTGGCGGACCGTCATCGACAACATCGCGTTCGGCCTTGAGATGCAGGGTGTGGCGCGGGCGGAGCGCATGAAAACTGCGGAGCGCTATCTCGACCTTGTCAACCTTGAACAGTTCCGCGACAGTTACCCCTCGGAACTCTCGGGCGGGATGCGGCAGCGCGTGGCGGTGGCCCGCGCCCTGGCGCTCGACCCGGCCATCCTTTTGATGGACGAGCCGTTCGGTGCGCTCGATGCGCAGACCCGCAACATGCTCCAGAAGGAGCTCCTCGATATCCAGGATGCGACAAAGAAGACGATCATCTTCATCACCCACAGCGTGGACGAGGCGGTCTTCCTCTCGGACCGGATCATTGTCCTGACCCCGCGCCCGGGCCGGATCTGCCGGACCATCGACCTGGATCTCCCGCGTCCCCGCGACAGGACGAGCGTGGAGTTCGCCAATATCCGGCGCGAGGTACTGGACCTGATAAACCAGAACTGCTCAATCCAGTAAGGTTTAATAGGCTCTATAACCATTTTATTAAAGCAGTTTAGTGAAGCGTACCGGTATCAATATCTGATAAATACCTGATATTATGCCCGCTTTTCAGATTCGTCAACAGGAGTAGGACGCGATGGTAAGAAAACCGGCAAAGATGTACAGGAACGTCAACAAGAAGGCCTACACCAGGCGCAAATATATGGGTGGCGTTCCCGGGAGCAAGATTGTACAGTTCGAGATGGGCAACCTCTCGCAGGAATTCCCGACTGAGATCGATCTCATTGTCGATGAGACGTGCCAGATCCGGCACAGCTCCCTTGAAGCAGCCCGCATCACCGCCAACCGCCGGTTGATGAAGGATGTCGGCAGGTCCAACTTCCACTTCAAGATCCGCGTCTTCCCCCACCATGTCCTGCGCGAGAACAAGCAGGCAACCGGTGCCGGTGCGGACCGTGTCTCGGAAGGGATGCGCCTCGCGTTCGGGAAAGCAGTCGGAACTGCGGCACGGGTTGAGTCCGGCCAGAAGATCATGACGGTCTTCTCGACCGAACAGTACCTTGAGAAGATCAAGGATGCGCTCCGCCACAGCGGTCACAAGCTCCCGACCCCCTCGCACCTGAAAGTCAGCACGATCAAGGTCAGCGGCAGGATCATCGCCGCACCCAAGCTTGTTGGTGAGAAGGTTGTTGCAGCACCGGTTGTTGCCGAAGAGGCAGCAGCTGAGCCCGCAAAGGACGCCAAGGGAGCAGCACCGGCAGCCAAGGGCGGCAAAGACGCCAAGGCTGACGACAAGAAAGGCGCCGCACCCGCAAAGGGCGGCAAGAAGTAATTTTTTTCTTTTCAGATTCTTTTTTTTAACGTCAATAATCAGTACTTTTCATCAGCTCATCGACATTTCCGGCAGCACCGGCACAGTATCGGCTTTGTACGGTATGCCATGACTTGTAATGAAATCCACGATATTTTGGGATGACAGGGTAACCTGCATCCGGGCAAAAAAAGATCCGGGCTGCCGGTCTCACCGGCAGGTATCCGTATTCCCGATTTTTACGGTACTGCAATAGCGAAGCTGGGATCGAACGTATCGAACATCCTGGTGAATTTTTCAAACACTGCAGGATCTCCGGATATCACCACCGCACCCTGCGGCGCTGCTGACGGGTTGAGTGCCAGCGTCTCAAGGGTTTTTTTGGGCATCTCAACCGTCACGGTCGCGTCTTCGGAGGATTCGTTCAGCCAGTAAACGATCACGCTGTTCTTGACCTGGACGAGTGCCGTATCACCGGTATCAGGTATCCTGAGATTAATACGGTAATTTTCCCCGTCTGCTTTCGTTGCATTAACCTTCACGGACAGGTAGTCAAGGAGCTGGCCTGTTGTCATCGCAGACATGATATCGCCGGATATCATGTTCCGGCCCCTGGCCGGCAGGGTGCCCCGGAGTTCCGCAGCGGCGGTCAGGTACGCGTTCCTCGCAGCGCCTGATTCTTCCAGGTACCCGAGCTGCTCAAGGGCATCGGCTTCGATCTTCCGGGCTTCCATGTCCGCGGGATCGGCAAAAACGAGATAATGCGCAATCGAGGCAACGAGTTCGTAGTTTCCGGCAGCATAGTCGGTCCTGAGGCGCGGCATGACGGCATCTTTTCCACCCATGTATTCGGTCATGCTCTTTGCGTATTCTGTGGGTGTGAGCCGCTTCAGGTTGACCGGGTTCCCGTCATAGAACCCGAGATACCGCTGGTACGTTGCCTTCACGCCCATGGAGACCTGGCCGTAGAAGCCATGGGTGTACCAGTACTGTTCCAGCGACGGGGGGAGCTCGATCATATCTGCGATCTCGTCCATGGTATAGCCCTTGTTCGCAAGGTTCAGGGTCTGGTCGTTGATGAACTTGTACATGTCCCGCTGGTTTTCGAGGATCTCAATGACCCGGTTATTCCCGTACCGGGGCCAGTTATGGGCTGAGATCATGACCTCTGCCCTGTCCCCGTACAACCGCCGGGTCTCGTCCAGGCTCGCCGACCAGGCAAGCGGGTCGCGCACCTGTGCACCTCTCGGTGTCAGGATGTTGTGGAGCGATGCTGCGCAGTTCTCGGCAACGAACAGGGTGTTGTGCTGCGAAAACCAGATGTTCAGCTCAACCGGGGCCTCGGTCTCCTCTGCCATCTGGAATTCCATGCGGACGCCGTCAATGGTGACTTCCTGCCCGGTATGGGTAATATCCAGAGTTGGCGGGATCAGGGAGGCAGTCCCGGTCGAGATGGTCTTCCCAATCCCGATATCAACCAGTCCTTTCTCGTCCCGCGGGAGGAGGAGGCCGAACTGGTACACGGCCCGCCGCTGCATGGCGTTTCCCGCGTACACGTTCTCGCTGATGGCATAATCCATGAAATGTTCGGGAGCGATGATCGTTACCCTGCCACGCTTTACAGCTTCGCTCGTGGTAACTCCTTTGACACCCTGGTAATGATCGACATGAGGGTGGGAGTAGATGACCGCTTTTACGGGATAGGAACCAAGGCTTTTGTTGACCAGTACCATCGCTGCCCGGGCCGTCTCCACCGTTGAGAGGGGGTCGATGATGATCCAGCCGGTGTCCCCTTTGACCAGGGTCATGGATGAGGCGTCCAGTCCCCGGACCTGGTAGATCCCGGGCCTCACCATGAAGAGGCCGTTGATATTGTTCAGCTGCGCCTGCCGGTACAGGAGCGGGTTGATGGTATCCGGACGGGACCCGTTTTCGAAACGCCGGAACGCTTCCGCATTCCAGGCGGTGATATTCGGGATGTCGGCAGGAATGATCAGCGGCTGGTAGGTTGCGAGGAGTCCACGGTTTGCAAAATCGAAGTCCTCGCTGTTGTTCCACGCGGGAGTATTGTTCGCGTTGAGGTTGGTGGCAACCGTGTATTCTGTGGCATTGTTCCGCAGGTCCTTTGCGGTGGATGCACCGCCAATACTGCAAAGACAGCACAGGACTACGAGCAGGAGTGGGAAAACCGGGGATCTCATGGGTGTTAGGTTGTCAACCTGTTTCTGGGATAACGATATCGAAATGATGCGGGAGGGG
>PGYK01000002.1:256501-279793 GCA_002839605.1 Methanomicrobiales archaeon HGW-Methanomicrobiales-3
CCTCCCCCCTCCCAATATTTTTCCGGAAGGGGCCTGCCCCCCCTGGCTGCGTTTGCGGTGGTGGGGGGGTGGTACCCCCTCCCCCCTTTAGAAAAAACCCGTGCTTCCCGTTTTTGAGTGGGTGGCAGAAAACCCGGTAATCGTCGGAAGTTCCACGCGATCCGCAGGTGTGGATTATGCAGAATCGCTCAGGGTATTCAATTATGGGTTGGGGGGGAGGGGGGAGGCCCCCCCCACCTGCCCGGAAAGAAGGAGGGGGGGTCCCCCCACGACCGCACAGGAAGAATGGAGGGGTTACTGACGGAAAAGGAAAATTTGGGGGGCTGTTGGATGGGTCGTGGGGGGGTAGGGGGAGGAACCCACCTCCCCATAATTATTCCGGCAGTGTCCGTACCTTTCCTGCAGAAATCCGGCCGGCATCGGTTTTAAGCCCCGGGCTGCGATCCAGTTAATGACCGATCATGCTGACCAGCCACCGGCTTCTCCAGCAGTACTGGCACGACAGCCGATATGATCACCGACAGGTCCAAGTCTGGTACATTGATCGCGGGGCACCCGGCGACCGGTCTGCTGCAGGGGGAGAAGATATCAGCCTGGAGCCGTACTATCTCACTATCCGCACTCCCACGGGAGAGAAGCCCATACCGTATCACCGGATCCTGGTCATCACGTACGCGGGGGTGGAGGCTTTCGTGAACCGGAAAGTCCGACGGTTCGAGGACGCCATAGCGGGGGATGTATAGGGTCTGTCTCCGGCTTATCCATGGGGATTGCAGAAACCTCAGAATCCATTTGATGGTAAACCCCCTGTCCCTTTTTTACTTCCCGGCTAAGATAAATAAGAAGAAATCATGACACGGTACGGGTTCATTGGCACCGGTTCGATGGGGAGCATGCTGGTCCGGAAATTTATCGGGACCGGATTAATCAGACCTGCGGATATCATTGCCAGTTCAAAGAGCGGAGTATCGGCACAGTCACTTGCCGGAACGACCGGCATCACTGTCGTTTCGTCCAACCGTGCCGTCGCAGACCATGTCGACGTCCTCTTCCTCTGCGTAAAGCCGCTCCAGGTCAGACAGGTTCTCGGGGAGGTCCGCGACGTGCTGGCAAAGGATACCCTGCTGATCTCGATTGCCGGGTGCGTGAGCCTTGAAAATCTCCGGGAATGGGCCGGGGACCACGTCCATTGTATCCGGATCATCCCGAGCGTGACTGCTGAACAGAACGCGGGCATTGCGCTTGTGGCATGGGGCAGGAGCGTCCGGCCCGAGGACAAAAAACTCATCCTTTCCCTGCTCAACGCGATTGGAACTGCCGTGGAAACGGACGAGGAGCATTTCGATCTCTTTACCGACCTCACGAGCTGCGGACCGGCCCTGATCGTCTCGATGGTACAGGAGTTTGCCGGTGCTGCAGTGCGGACGGGTGCCGTTCAGCCTGAGCTCGCAGAGTATCTTGCCAGGGAGACCATGATCGGGACCGCCAGGATCCTTGCCGGTGACCAGATGACGTTTGACGAGGTTATCAGAAGGGTTGCAACGAAAGGCGGCAGCACTGAAGAGGGGGTCAAAGTCCTGCGGGCCCGGCTCCCTTCAACTATGGATGAAGTCCTCTTGGCACTTGATGCGAAGCGAAGGGTCACCTCCGAGAATGTTGCCGGTGGTAAATAGTCAGCACATTTTTTCTATGGTCGGGTTATTCCTGCCGTTTTTATGGGGAACGATAATCGCCCGGCAGCGTGATATCTCCTTAATGGAAACGGGACTCCGGAAAAAAGCGCGAATGCTGGCCGATGGGCAGGGATATTTCCTCGTCCTGCTCCTCCTCGCTATCGCGTCCCATTTCGTCTTCCCGGTACGGGTTGTTCTTCATCCCCCGGTCACCTGGTTCGGGCTCCTCATCATCGCGGCCGGCCTGCTCCTTGCCTTCCGGTGCCGCGCCCTGTTCCTTAAGAACCGGACAACGATGTCCCCCTATGAATCCCCGGTGGTCCTGGTAACCACCGGCCCGTTCCGTTTCAGCCGCAACCCGGCGTATCTTGCGATGTCAGTAATCCTCTTTGGCAGCGCCGTGGTGACGGGGACCCTTGCCCCCTTTGTATTTCCGGTTGTGTTTATCGTGATTATCGGGGTGCTGTTCATTCCGGATGAGGAGCGGCGGCTGGAGGACGTGTTTGGCAGGGAGTACCGGGAGTACAGGCAGAGGGTGCGAAGGTGGGTGTGATCTCTCCCACAGCATATATCACCCCCGCCCCCAGAATATAATTCAATGAAACCGGATCCCCTCCACACCTCCCTTGCCGACGCCACCTGCGACGCATACCGCGAGGCCGTCACCCGCCTCCCCCCGGATGTCCTCCGGGTCATCAGGAAAGCCGCGGCTGCCGAGACAAACCCGGTTGCCCGTGGGGAGTTTGAGAACATCTTAAAAAATATTGAGATTGCCGAACAGCACGGCATCCCGATGTGCCAGGACACTGGTGTCCCGGTCATCTACCTCACCCTCCCGCCCGATCTCCCGCTCACACAGTCCCTCTACGATGCCATTGCCGCAGGAGTCCGCCGGGCAACAACGGAGATCCCGCTCCGGCCCAATGTCGTTGACCCCCTCAGCCGGCACAACTCGGGTGACAACACCGGTATGGGCATGCCGGCAATCCATGTCAGGCCCGGGAAGAAGTTCGCGGTCACGGTCCTGCCCAAGGGTGCAGGTGCCGAGAACATGTCCCGTATTGCGATGCTCCTCCCGTCCCAGAAGGACCAGATCGCAAAGTTCGTTGTCGAGACCGTGTACCTTGCCGGCTCCCGCCCCTGCCCCCCGCTCATCATCGGGGTCGGGATAGGCGGGACATTCGATGGCGCGGCGGCGCTTGCAAAGGAAGCCCTGCTCGAACCGGTGGACCCCATGATGGGTTATGAGCAAGAGATCCTTGATGCGGTCAACAAACTCGGGATCGGGGCAATGGGTCTTGGCGGGGACACGACCGCCCTTGCTGTGAAGGTGAAGAAGGCCGGCTGCCACACCGCGTCGCTCCCGGTTGCCGTCAACATCCAGTGCTGGGCAAACCGGCATGCAACCGTCGAGGTGAAACGATGACCGTGCCCGTCCGGCTCACCACCCCGCTTGGCGACGAAGTCCTCCGGCTCAGGGCCGGTGACCGCGTGGAGCTCTCGGGCATGGTCTACACTGCCCGGGACGAGGCGCACCTCCGGATGATGGAGCAGGGGATACCATTCGATCCAACGGGCGCGGTCATCTACCACTGCGGCCCGGTCATCGGTGACGGCAACGTCATCGCCGCCGGCCCCACCACATCAGCGCGGATGAACGAGATGGAGGGGTTTTTAATCGACAAGGGAGTCCGCGGGCTCATCGGCAAGGGCGGCATGGGGGCAACCGTGCGGGAGCAGCTGAAAGGCAAGGGGGTTTACTTCGCATTCACCGGCGGGTGCGCCGCGCTCGCCTCCTCGCACATGACCCTCAAAGGCGTCTTTTACGAAGACCTCGGCATGGCCGAAGCGGTCTGGGCGATCGAGCTCGACCGGCTCCCGCTGGTTGTCGGGATCGATTCAAAAGGGAATGACATCTTCGATGCCGCACGCAGGCAGGCAGACGGGGCGTTTGGAAAATACCGGTAATCCCCTTATGATCCAAAGAAGAGGTTTTTTGTAAAGGTCGCCTATATGTACAACGACAGGACTGCCGACTCATGAAACTCGTCATCGATGAGATACGGTGCAAAGGCTGCAACCTTTGTACAAAAGTCTGCCCGTACAAGATCTTCCGGGAGGGCAAAAAGCTCAACCGCAGGGGCATCGCAGTGCCGGAACTCGACCGGCCCGAACGCTGCACCAACTGCCGGCTCCGCAACCTCTACGGCAGGCAGCTCTGCGGGGTATGCCAGCTCACCTGCCCGGACCAGGCGATCCACTGGATAGACGAAGAACCCTACGAACCTCACAAGGTGGCGATTGAATATTGACCCGCATTGAGTTCTGGCAGGGAAACATTGCCTGCGCTGAAGGGGCGCTAGCCGCCGGCTGCACATTCTTCGGAGGGTACCCGATCACTCCCTCGACCGAGGTTGCCGAGCACATGGCGGCGAAGCTCCCGAAGAGAGGCGGGGCTTTCATCCAGATGGAGGACGAGATCGCCGGCATCGCGTCCATCATCGGCGCCTCGTGGACCGGAGCCCGGGCCATGACGGCGACAAGCGGACCCGGCTTCTCCTTAATGATGGAGAACATCGGGTTTGCCATCATGACCGAGACCCCCTGCGTGGTTGTCAACGTCCAGCGGGGCGGACCCTCCACCGGCCAGCCCACGATGTCGGCGCAGGGCGACATGCTGCAGGTGCGCTTCGGCTCGCATGGCGATATCGCCATCATCGCGCTCTGTCCGGCCACCGTGCAGGAGATGTTTGAGCTCACGGTAAAGGCCTTCAATCTCGCGGACAAGTACCGCGTCCCGGTATTCCTGATGGCGGACGAGACCATCGGTCACATGCGGGAGAAGATCATCGTCCCGGACACGGTCGAACGGGTGGAGAGGAAACCCTTTGTTGCCGGCACCCCTGCGTTCAGGGTCACCGATCCCGACAACATTCCGGGTTTCCCCGCCTTCGGCACCGGCCAGCACGTCCACGTGACGGGGCTCACGCATGACGAACGGGGGTACCCGTGCGCAACCAATCCCAACCTTCACATGGCGCTTGTCAAGCGGCTCGTGGATAAGATCGAGAATGCCCGTGATGAGATGGCGGACTATGATGTCATCAACCCGGATGCCGGGCAGGTCTTTGTCGCCTACGGAGCACCGGTCCGTACGGTCATGCAGGTGATGCATGACAAGAAGGACACAAATATTGGTTTCCTCCGCATCCGCACCGTCTGGCCGTTCCCGGAGAAAGCCCTTGCTGAGTTCAAAAACGCGAAACGGTTCATCATCCCTGAGATGAACCTGGGCCAGATCTCCCGCGAGATCGAGCGCCATGTCTGCGTGCCGGTCCGGAGCATCCCGAAACTGGGCGGGGAACTGCACACACCGGAGGAACTTGTCGCGGTGCTGGAGGAGAAGGCATGAGTTACGACGACTGGTTCCGGAAGGACCGGCTCCCCCACATCTTCTGCGCCGGCTGCGGGAACGGGACGATCATCAACTGCACGCTTGCCGCAATCGACCAGATGAACTGGAAGAAGGAGGAGACGATCTTCGTCTCCGGTATCGGGTGCTCATCGCGTGCCCCCGGCTACATCCTCACCGACTCGCTTCACACAACCCACGGCCGGGCGATTGCGTTTGCCACCGGGGTCAAGATGGCAAAACCGGACTTCAACGTGGTGGTCTTCACCGGCGACGGTGACATGGCCGCAATCGGGGGCAACCACTTCATCCATGCCTGCCGGCGCAACATCGACATGACGGTGGTCTGCATGAACAACCAGATCTACGGAATGACCGGCGGGCAGGGGAGCCCGACAACGCCGAAGGGCTGCCTCTCCTCGACCACCCCGTACGGGTGCGCCGAAACCCCCTTCGATCTCTGCGAGCTTGCAACTGCCGCCGGGGCAAACTTTGTTGCCCGCTGGACTTCCTATCACGTGAAGGAACTGGAAAAATCGGTCAAAGCCGGCCTTGAGACCCCCGGGTTCTCCTTTATCGAGGTGCTCACCCAATGTCCCACGGCGTTCGGGCGCAGGAACAAGTTCCGGCAGGTTATCGACCATGTTGAGTTCTTAAAGAGCCACTCGCTCCTCAAAGCCAAACGCGACCGGCTTGTCGAGAAGCACGAGCATGTGCCCGAAGATATGTTCGTTGTCGGGGAACTTACCCGCAGGAACCGGCCGGCGCTGGGGGTGAAACCATGAGAAACGAGATCCGGTTCTCGGGCTTCGGCGGCCAGGGGATCATCCTCTCGGCCGTCATCCTGGGAAGGGCTGCCGTGATGTACGACAACAAGTTTGCCGTCCAGACGCAGGTGTACGGCCCCGAGGCACGGGGCGGGGCGTCGATGAGCCAGGTGGTCATCGATGACGATCAGATCCTGTACCCCAAGGTTGCGGTCCCGGACATCTACGTCATCATGTCGCAGGAGGGCTTCGAGAAGTATGGTGCATCCGCTCAGGTGTCAGCCGTTATGCTCATCGACTCCACACTCGTCCACTCCCGGCCGAAGTGCCGGTGCATTGAAATTCCGGCAACTGGCCAGGCGAAAGCGAGCCTGAAAGTCATTGTTGCCAACATCGTGATGCTCGGGGCGCTCGTTGCCGCGACGCATGTGGTGAGCGAAGAGTCGCTCAAGAAAGCCATCCTTGATTCCGTGCCCAAAGGCACCGAGGATCTCAACCTGAAAGCCATGCAGCTCGGCCTTGAGCTGGGGAAGCAATCATGAAACTCCGTGAACACGAGGCAAAGAATGTACTGAAAGCAGCAGGAATCCCCGTCCCTGCCGGATTCCTGATCCGATCGCCTGACGAACTCACCCCCCATCTCGGCGAACTCGGTGACGCGTTCGTCCTCAAGGCACAGGTGGATGTCGGCGGCCGGGGCAAGGCCGGCGGTATCCTGATGGCTGACAAAGCCTCGGGAACAAAAGTGGCAGCGGAACTCTTCGCAAAGGAGATTAAGGGACTCCCGGTCAAGGAGATCCTCGCCGAGCAGAAACTTGCAATCCAGCACGAGTATTACCTCTCGATCACGGTAGACCGGTCAAGCAAACAGCCGCTCATCCTCTTCACGGAAGCCGGCGGGGTCGAGATCGAGATCACGGCAAAGGAGCACCCGGAGCTCATCAAGAAGGTGGTTGCAAATCCGCTCATGAAAGAGCTCCCGCCGTTCATGATCCGGGAACTCATCGGGACTGCGCCAAAAGAGATCGGTCCGGTAATCAACCAGCTCTTTCGCATCTTCATCGAAAAAGACGCTCTTCTTGCCGAGATCAACCCGCTGGTCACGACTCCGGACGGCGTCTTTGCGGCCGACGCGAAGATCATCGTGGACGACAACGCGCTTGGCCGGCAGGGGATCACGGTCAACCGCGATCTCTCCGATCGCGAGCGGGAGGCGGAGAAGTACGGCTTCTCCTACGTGGAACTCGACGGGGCAATCGGGGTCATCGGCAACGGCGCCGGGCTCACGATGGCAACCCTCGACCTCATCGAATTCTATGGCGGGAAGGCGGCAAACTTCCTTGACGTGGGCGGCGGCGCCGAGGCGGATCGCGTGGAAAAAGCCGTTCGTCTCGTATCAAGCGTCCCGGCCGTGAAGGTCATCGTGGTCAACCTGCTGGGCGGGATCACCAAGTGCGACGAGGTGGCAAAGGGCATCATCGGGGCTGGCATCTCACAGAAAGTGATCGTGAGGCTTGCCGGCACGAACGAGGCAGAGGGACGCCGGCTCCTCTCCGAGAAGGGCTACGAGATGCTGGACACGATGGATCTTGTGGTGAAGAAGGCTGTTGAGGTGACCGCATGATCTACGGCGACAGGAACACGGGAATTCTCGTGCAGGGCGCAACCGGCAAACAGGGCGAGTTCCACATCGGCCTGATGAATGCCTATGCCCGGCAGGTCGGTGGCAAAGGGGTTGTGGCGGGTGTCACCCCCGGCAAGGGCGGTAAGGAAGTTCACGGCGTCCCGGTGTACAAAGTTCACGGCGTCCCGGTGTACAACACCGTGAAGGAGGCTATGGTGCACCATGACATCGGTTCGGCGGTCATCTTCGTCCCCGCGGGTGCGGCAGCCGACGCGATCATGGAAGAGGCGAACGCCGGGATCGACACCATTGTCTGCATCACGGAACACATCCCGGTGCAGGACACGATGAAGGCGCTCGCGTACGCGAGGATGGAAGGCGCAAGCGTGATCGGCCCCAACTGCCCCGGGCTCCTCTCGCCCGGCGAGGTCAAGATGGGCATCATGCCGGCCGGCCTCTTCTCCCGCGGGAACGTGGGCGTTATCTCGCGCTCGGGCACGCTCACCTACGAGGTCGTGGACGAGCTGACCCGGGCCGGCATCGGCCAGAGCACGGTCATCGGTATCGGCGGCGACCCGGTCATCGGCCAGACGTTTGCGGATGTGCTCGAACGCTTCGAGAAGGACCCGGAGACCAAAGCGGTGGTCCTGGTCGGGGAAGTGGGCGGCAACCTTGAGGAAGAAGGAGCAAAGTCGACGAACATGCCCATCGTCTCCTACATCGCTGGCGTCTCGGCCCCGCCCGACAAGCGGATGGGCCACGCAGGTGCTATCGTGGAAGGCGGCGAGGGCGACGCAAAGTCCAAGATTGCCCGGCTGAAGAAGCATGGCGTACCGGTTGCATCCCGCGTATCGGAGATCCCGGAGATGGTCCGGGAGCTCTTCCGGGGCAAGTGCTGAAATACCCGTTTTTTTTTGGCTCTTTTACTGAACGGGTGGGAATACCGGACCTGCAAAAATCAGGCTGTTAGGTGTTGTCCGTCCAACCCCCCTTAACGATAATCTCCGCCACGCTCCGGGGGGAGTGTCCCGTGGCAGTCTCATGGAGCGGTTAAACAAATTTCCCGCACAACACGTTTTCCTGCAGGAGGACCGAGCACGTTTTCCCCGGCTCCTTCCGGCTCCGGCCCGACTATCGCAACGGGCTAAAAAAAGGTTTTTCAGAGCAGTCCCATCGGCGCTTCGTCGTCATCGCCGGACTGGTAATCCGGGTGTATTTCCTGCCGGGCAAACACGACAAGGATGAGGATGAAAACTGCGACAATGAGCGAGGCAAAGAAGGCCAGATCAAAGCCCGCCGTCAGGACCTGCAACCGGATATTCGCCGGTGCATCCATGGTAATCCCCCGGTTCCCGGCAATGGTTACGATACCCTGGATGAAAACCAGGTTCGCAAACGCAATTCCGAGGGTTAAGGGGGCAAAACGCTCAAGGCTCGTGAGGCTCGACACCATCCCCTGGTATCTCTTTCCAACCGAGTTCATGATCATGTTCGATGCCGGCGTGATCATCAGGCCAAGACTGAAGCCCAGCACGATCAGGCAGACAATGACAAATCCTGACGTGGTATCAACCCGGAGGAGCGTCATCAGGTAATACCCGATAACGAGCAGGATGCCCGCGACAATGCAGAGCTTCCGGCCGCCGACCCGGTTGTAGAGGGAACCGGAAAGGATGCCGGCTGCCATCATCGCAATCGAGAGCGAGGTCATGATAAGCCCGGCATCCGAGACGCCATACCCCCGGACGTACTGGAGGTAGAAGGGGAGCAGGTAATTGATCCCGGCAAAGGAGAAGAAAACCAGGGAGAGGGCGAGGTTGGTCATCAGGAAATTCCGGTTTGCAAAGAGCCGGAGTTCCAGCAGCGGGTCCGCGAGCCCCAGTTCGTACCAGGCAAAATACGCAAGGGTGAGAACCGCAAGTGCCAGAGCGCCAAGGATGACCGGCGAAGTCCACCCCATCGAGGTTCCTTCGGATACGGCAAAGAGCAGGGCTGCAAGCCCGGTGAAGATCAACAGTGCACCCCGCTTGTCGAATTCTGCGGGTTTTTCCAGAGGCGCTGATGCCGGAATGACCTTTGCGCCCAGCAGGATCGCGATAATTCCTACCGGCACGTTGATGAAGAAGATCCAGTGCCACGAGAGGTACTGGGTGAGCACCCCCCCGATGGTCGGCCCGATTGCCGTCCCGAGCGCGGCAGCAGTCATGACAAAACCCATGGCCTTTCCTTTCTGCTTCATGGGGATGTACGCGGTGATCATCGCCGGGGCAATGGCCGTTATCATGGCACCCCCGACTGCCTGGAATACGCGTGAGGCAACCAGCACGGGAAACGAGTTGAGGAGATCGGGCAGGTACCCGCAGGAGAACGATCCGATCGTGAAGATGACAAATCCGGAAAGGAAGACTTTCTTAAAGCCGATCCCGTCCGCCAGTTTGCCAAAGATCAAAACACAGCCGGCCATCACCAGCAGGTAGATGGTGGCAACCCAGCTCACGGTGCTGGACGAGAGGCTGAAACTCTCGGAGATGGTCGGCAGGGCGATATTGACGATGGTTCCGTCAAGTGACGACATGAAGATGGCAAGGGAGATGGAAAGGATCAGGAGATGAAGCCCGGGCTGATCCGATCCCTGGCGGGGTAATTCCATGCATATCTATTGAATTGCCCGATAAAAAAAGAGCAGGGAGATGTCGTGCCGGCAGCTCATGGGCGCGGGCAATACGATACTGCCCGTTCCCTTTCCTGATTCATACGATATTTGTCCCGGGTTCCCCCGCCACAACCGGCAGGATCTGAATTGAGCGATGATGGGGACAAATCCTGGCCCGGAAAACGGGTACGGCCCGGCAGGTGATCTCAGCGGATCTCCTGCACGGTCACTGCATAATCCCCGTCCCAGGCAAGGGTAAGCGTGGATCGGCCGATCTCCTTCTTTGTTGCGGTATCGCGGGCCGTCATGGTGATGACGACCGGGGATCCGGTGCTTGCCGGCTTGTCGATAAACGACCAGTAAATCTTTCCCCCGTTTGTTGTGACACGGGATCCCTTCTCGTTCACGGCATAATCCGGCGGGTTCCACGAGAGGAACCGGCCGTAGTCGGCGGTCCAGTCATACACGACCGTGGACGTGTCCATCTCCGGCATGATCACGCTCAGCTCAAGGCCGGGCGTTGAGGACATGACGGGGGAGTACCGCTGCGGGGTTGCCCAGATCCGGACCGGGGACCGGGATCCTTCCGGCGTCGGGGTTGCAACCACCGTCTCCTGCGGTGCTGCAACAATGGTGCAGGTTCCGCCATCGCACCCGCAAGTGCCGGCGCCGCAGTCGAGGGGTCCTTCGCAGCTCATCGTGCAGATCGCATCTTCGCAGTCGGGTGCGGCTACCCGGTTGATACAGCTTGTCGGGTGGCAGCACTGGGCCGGCACGCAGTCGCCGGCAACTACGCATCCCATCGCGTTCATGGGAGTCGGGGCGGCAGCAGTCGTTGTTGCTGCAACAGGGGTTATTACCGGCGCCGCATCGGGTGCCGGCGAGGTGCACCCGGCTGTCACCAGCACGGCGCAGCAGATAAGTGCGAGCGAGAGGGTTCGAATGTCCATACAAGATGATCGGCGGCTGAATAATAAAACCGGCTGCCGGCGTTTGCATCCGGTAAAAAAAGATGTGAATCCCAACCGGGATCTCAGACGATTTCACTGACGGTTACGGTCTTGGCATCCTTCCAGGCAAGGGTGGCAGTTGAGCGTCCAAGTTCTTTCCCGCTTGCCTCGCTCACAACAACCGTGATGGTGACCGGAACTGCAAGGTCAGCGGGGGCCGAGTCGAATGTCCAGTACACCTTCCCGCCGTTGGTGGTAATTTTTGATCCCACGATGTTTGCCGTTTCGTGCGGGGGATTCCAGGTCACGAAATACCCCTGGCTTGCGGACCATGCGTACTTTGCCGTTGAGGTGTCAAGACCGGTGATGACGCTCATGTCGAGACCGGGATTGGAGGTCTTTTCCGGGCTGTAGCTTTGCAGGGGGGAGAATATCTTGACCGGCGAGGTTGTCTTTGTGGTGACAACAACCGGGAGCGTGACCGTTGTTTCTGCTGCGGGTGTTTCCTGCGTGAGTTCAGCTGCGGCTGTTGTCACCGGTTCGGACGTTGCCGTTACCGCGGGAGCCGGCTCGGCGGTTGTTGCAGGCACGGGGGTTGCCGGTGCCGCGGCGGGGGTTGTTGACGTGCAGCCCGCGATCAGCAAAAAGCCGATGCAGATGAGCGATAAGAGAACAGTTCGAATTTCCATGTAAGATGATTGACGGATATATAATTAAACAATATGCTTCTTTTCCGGCAGAATGGTGTTTTCAAAAAAACCTATAAAGGAATTTTATTAAAAGCCGGCAGGATACTTAGTCAGTATGAGCATTTCACAGCCCGTAGCGTTTTACCGGCATCCCATGGTTCTCCTGATTGCCGCGCTTGCCATCCTCGCCCTTGCCGCGGGATGCACGCAGCCTGCCGCAGTTCCGGTGGCAGAAACCCCTGCCCCCACGTCTGCCACAGAGGAACTCTTTAAGGAAGTCACCGCATCGCAGCCCGACACCACCCGCATCGTCATCACGTACGAGGGCGGGCCGAATATGGAGCGGATCATCGAGCTCGAGACCACCATCACTGACAGTACCGGAAAGAGCCAGACCAAGTCCGCCGGCTCCCGGCTTGCAACCACCCCCATCCCCATCAAGGGCACCTATACCCTGACCGGTGACTTTTCAGGATCGGACCATGTCGTGGTCATCGCCCATATGATCGACGGATCACGGTCAACCGTGCTCGATACCACCATCTGAATCTTTTTTTAGGATGCCCGGCCGTTCCGGCTTTTTGGAAAAAAGACCCGGTCAGGGAGCCTTTAGCAGGGTGAAATGGATCGCCGCACCCTCGTCCGGCTGCCCTGCAATCCGGTCGTCTGCCCAGATGGTGCCGCCATAACTCTCAACAAGTGTCCGGGTGATGAAAAGCCCGAGCCCCTTGCCGCTCCGGGCATTTTTGCCTTTCCGGAACCGATCAAAGACGACCGGTTTCATCTTATCCGCAATCCCCGGCCCATTGTCGGAAACGGTGACCTCGACCCGATCACCCCGGTCCTCAACCGATATGGTGATAACCGCCCGGGTACCGGCGAACTTGATGCTGTTGCCCAGAAGGTTGGTGAATACCTGACCAAGCAGGGTGTCAGCCATCACGCGGGCTTCGGTGCCGTTATACTGGATCCGGCTTGAATTATAGCGACGGATCTCGTTCTGGATGACGCTGTCGAGCATAACCGCCCGCAAGGCCTCTTTCTTCTCATGGAGTTTTCGTATCGTTGCAACGTTCCCGATGATCTCGGTGCTCTGGTTGATGCTGTTGACCAGCCGGAGCGCAAGGGGCCGGTTCGCATCACCGGCTTTCATGAGGAGGAGTTCGGTCAGCGCGAGGGCGCCGGTATTGACATTGTTGATGTCATGGGTGATGATGTCGAGGTAGAGATTCGCCTCGTCGTTGGCTTCAGCAAGGCGTTTCTGGGCAGTGAGAACATCCTGGTGCTGGATCACGGCAGCCTCGTACGAGGAGAGAAGGAACTCGATGATCTGCCGGCGGTTGTGCGGGATGGAGAACTTCTTTCCGGAGAGCGTGATGTCTGCTGCCGTATCCTCGGCACCGGCTGCATCCGCAGGGGACAAGGAGAGGATCTTTTTTACCCGGGCTGCAAGATACTCCGCCTGGTAAGGCTTGGTGATGAAATTGTCAGCACCGGAGACCATGGCATAGATGACATCCTTGCTGTCCGTCAGCATGGTTAAGAGGATGACCGGGATATCCCTGAACCGGTCATCGTTTTTAACGGTCCGGCAGAACTCGTACCCGTCCATGACCGGCATGAGAACATCGCTGATGATCACGTCGGGCTTTTTGTGTTCCAGGAGATCGAGCGCCTCTCTCCCGTTGGCGGCAATCACCGGGATATACCCGTGTTTTTCCAGCGTGTTTTTCAAGAGTTCAGCCTGCGTGCGGCTGTCTTCAACGATCATGACGGTTGCCGGTTCTCCGTCTGCCCCACGCTCATGCCTCATGCAAGGTTCCCCTGCTTCATTTCACTTCTTAATCCTATTAAACTCATTCGATCATCGAAAAAGCCGTTTTTGGGGGAGGGAACCGCAGGCCCGGTCGCAGGGGTTTTTTAGAATCTTCCAGAGCAGGACCGGCTCTCAAGAAATTATGGGATGTACGAAGGATGAAAACGGCCCGTCCGGCATTCACCCGATGAGCTTCTTCTTCCTCAAAAGCCGGTTGTAGGCAATGGCAAAACGGTGTGCTTCGTCCCGCATCTCCTGGATATACCGGAGGGCCATGCCCTTCTCATCGAGCCGGCGCGGGAGGCTCTCGCCGGGCAGGTACACTTCCTCCTCGCGTTTGGCAATCGCGATGACCGGAACTGCACAGTCAAGGGACTGCAGGGCACCGAGCGCTGCGGCAAGCTGACCTTTCCCGCCATCGATGATGATGAGATCGGGCAGTTCCCGCTCTTCGGTAATAAGCCGCTGGTAGCGCCTGCGGACGATCTCGGCAATGGATGCAAAATCATCGATCCCTTCGACGGTCTTTATCCTGAACCGCCGGTAATTCTTCTTATCCGGCATTCCGCCCGAGAACCTGACCATCGAGCCGACCATGGCGGTTCCCGAGAGATGGGAGATGTCGAAGCACTCGATCACGAGCGGGGGATCGGGAAGGTCAAGGGAAGCCTGCAGGTCTTTTACCTTCAGCTCGTGTTTTAAGAACGCGTGACCGATGTTCATCTCCACAAGTTCAAGGAGTCTCTTCTTCTCGCCGATCTTCGGGACGGTGATATGGACTGCTTTTCCTTTCCGCTCCGACAGGTACTGGGGAAGCGCCGGATCCACTTCGTGTTGGAGGATCAGCTCCTGCGGGGGCGTGCGGTCCGAGTAATACAGGACAAGGAACTCATCGAAGAAATCCTCGCGGCATTCAAAAGAGTACTCCTGCTTGTTGGTGAGCAGGCCCTTCTCAACTGAGAAGACCAGCAGGTACACGGTCTGGCCCGAGATCGTGTACGCGATAACGTCCTGGTCGGTCTCTTTTGGCCGCTCAACGTGCTGGCGTTCGGCAAGGCGCTCGATGGCAGCGATCTGGTTGCGGAGCGATAGGGCTTTCTCGAACTCCTGCCGTCCTGCATATTCCGCCATCTCGGTCCGGAGCGTGGCGAGAAGTTCGCTGCTTTTGCCTTTGAGGAGCGCGGTGGCTTTTTCAATGGAATCCTGGTATTCTTCCGGGCTCACGGCACCGATGCAGGGGGCGCTGCAGGTCTGCATGTGGTAGCGGAGGCAGGCGCGTTTTGGGAGCTTTTTGCAGGAGCGCAGAAGGAAGATCCGCTTGATCACCCGGATCACGTCATCCCGCCCGGCAGCAGAGACGAACGGGCCAAAATAGGTAGAATCGGCACTTCCCGTTCTCCGCGCAATCCCGATCCGGGGGAATGGTTCCTTTGTCAGTTCAATGTACGCGAACCGTTTTGCATCCTTGAGGTCGATGTTGTATTTCGGCTGGTATTTTTTGATGAGATTGTTCTCGAGCAGGAGCGCCTCGGTCTCGGTGTTGGTCACCATCACGTCAACGGAGGCGATCGCGGCAACCAGGTTTCTGGTCTTGGGATCATGATCCTTTTTGAGAAAGTAACTCGTGACCCGTTTTTTGAGATCTTTTGCCTTCCCGACATAGATGATGGTGCCCGCTTCGTCTGAGTACAGGTAACAGCCGGGGGTGTGGGGGAGGGCGGAGTAGTCGATCATCGGTAGGATTTAGTATAGATTCCGGTGCTTCATAAGACCCGCGATAGGGCAAAAGGAGGATCTCGTACGGCTCAGTGAAAAAAAACCGGAATAACCGGTCACTCCTTCGCGAGTATCGGCTTTAAAAATTCTCCGGTAAAGCTTGCCTTTGTAGCGGCAACCTTCTCCGGGGTCCCGGTCGCGATGATCTCGCCACCGGCATTCCCGCCCTCGGGGCCGATGTCGATGAGGTGGTCGGCGGACTTGACCACGTCGAGGTTGTGCTCGATCACGATCACGGTGTTGCCCTTCTCCACGAGATCGTCGAGCACTTTGATGAGTTTCTTTGTATCATCGAAGTGGAGGCCGGTCGTGGGCTCGTCCAGAAGGTAGAGGGTTCTTCCCGTTGCACGCTTCGCAAGCTCTCTCGTCAGCTTGATCCGCTGGGCTTCTCCCCCCGAAAGGGTGGTCGAGCTCTGGCCGAGCTTGATGTAATCGAGGCCGACCCGTGACAGGGTCTCCAGCTTGTTCCGGATGGATGGGATGTTCTCGAAGAGCTTCATCGCCTCCTCCACGCTCATGTCGAGAACGTCGGCGATGGACTTGCCCTTGTACTTCACTTCGAGCGTCTCGCGGTTGTACCGCTTGCCCTTGCACTCCTCGCACTCGATATACACATCGGGGAGGAAGTTCATCTCGATCTTGATGAGGCCGTCACCCTCGCAGGCCTCGCACCGGCCGCCCCGGATATTGAAGGAGAACCGGCCCGGCTTGTAGCCCCGCATCTTTGCCTCTTTGGTCTCGGCAAAGACCGTGCGGATCTCGTCAAAGACTTTGGTGTAGGTGGCGGGATTGGACCGCGGAGTCTTCCCTATCGGGGACTGGTCGATGACAATGACCTTGTCGATCTCGGAATCGAAGACGATCTTGTCGTGCTTCCCGGCCGGGTCCCGGGACTTGTTGATGATCTGCATCATGCCCTTGTACAGGGTCTCGTACACGAGCGTGGACTTCCCGCTCCCCGAGACGCCGGTCACGACCGTGAGGAGACCGATGGGGAATTTTGCATCAATGTTCTTGAGATTGTTCTCCCGGCACCCCTTGATCGTGATGTACTTCTTCGGGGCCCGGCGTTTTTCCGGTACATCGATCATCTTCGCTCCAACGAGATACTGGCCGGTGAGCGACTTCTTGTTCTTCTCGATCTGCTTCGGGGTCCCTTCCGCGACAATGTGGCCGCCGTGCGTCCCGGCGCCGGGGCCCATATCGATGACGTGCTCGGCGGACCGGATCATGTCTTCGTCGTGCTCCACCACGAGCACCGTGTTCCCGAGATCGCGGAGTGCCCGGAGGGTCTCGATGAGCTTCCGGTTGTCACGCTGGTGGAGACCGATGGAAGGTTCGTCGAGCACGTACAGGACGCCCATCAGGTTCGAGCCGATCTGGGTGGCGAGCCGGATGCGCTGGGCTTCCCCGCCCGAGAGCGTGCCGGCATTCCGGGAGAGCGTAAGGTACCCGAGGCCGACTTTTTCCAGGAAATCGATCCGGCTTTTGATCTCCTTGGTGATCAGGTGGGCAATCTCGGCCTCCTTCGGGGTCAGCCGGATGTTTTTGAAGAACGCGATACTTTCCGTGATCGAGAGATCGGTGACATCGATGATCGATTTCCCGTCAATCCGGACCGCAAGCACCTTCTCCTTGAGCCGCTTGCCGTTACAGGCCGGGCAGGGGGAGACCCGCATATAGCTTTCGAGCTCACGTTTCCGCCAGTCAGACTGGGTCTGGGCATAGAGCCGGGCGGTCTGCGGGAGGAGACCTTCCCATTCCCCGGTATGCGACCATTCGGCGTCGCCGTTCCTCATGCTCATCTGGAACTTCATCCGCTTGGAGGAGCCGAACATCAGGGCTTCGTACTGCTCCTTCGTGAGATCCTTGATAGGCGTTAAGACCGAGAAGCCGTAGTTCTTCGCCACCACGGCGAGGTACTGGCCCCGGAACCCGTCCATCGGGTTGCGGTACGGGGCGATGGCGCCGTCCGCGATACACCGCTCCTTGTCCGGGATGATGAGATCGGGGTCGAACTCCATCTTGACCCCGAGCCCGTGGCACTCCTCGCAGGCCCCGAACGGGCTGTTGAACGAGAACATCCGGGGCTGGAGTTCCTCGAATGCCATCCCGCAGACCGGGCAGGCCATGAGGGACGAGTACGTGGACTCTTTTTCGTCCTCGCCCGCAACGAGCACGAGCCCGTCGGACTTCTTTAAGCAGTTCTCCACCGCTTCGGTGAGCCGGCTCCGGTCGGAGGATTCGAGCCGGTCGATGACGATCTCGATGTCCTGCATCCGGTACCGGTCGAGCTTGATCTCCTCATCGGTCCGGATGATCTTCCCGTTCACCCGGACCCGGGTGAACCCTTCCTTGTTGAGATCTTTTAAGAGCTGCTGGTAGGTCCCTTTCTTCTGCCGGACTATTGGTGCGAGGACGGTTACCTGGCCCGGGTACTCGGCAGCGATCTGGTCGGCGATCTTGTCGGGGCTCTGGGCGGCGATGGGGATATTGTGCTCGGGGCAGTAGGGCGTGCCGACCCGGGCGAAGAGGAGCCGGAGGTAATCGTAGATCTCGGTCACGGTGCCGACCGTGCTCCGGGGATTTTTGGAGGTGGTCTTCTGCTCGATGGAGATGGCAGGCGAGAGCCCTTCGATGTGGTCCACGTCGGGCTTCTGCATCATGCCGAGGAACTGCCGGGCATAGGAGGAGAGCGATTCCATGTACCGGCGCTGGCCTTCCGCGTAGAGGGTATCGAAGGCGAGCGTGGATTTGCCGGAGCCGGAGACGCCGGTGATGACGACTAACTTGTCGCGGGGGATCGTGACATTGATATTTTTGAGGTTGTGCTGGCGGGCACCTTTGATGATGATGTCTTTCATTGTCGGTGCTGAGACAATTGGGTGCGGGGTATTAAAGAGATGAGGGATGGGGCATGAAAGTGAAGGGGGGGGAAATTTTTCGTGGGCTGGACGACCAAACAAATTAAGCTCTGGGAAGTAGAGCAAATTGTTTCCGCGTTGGAAGATGGACACCCAAAATAGATTCCAATTTATCGTTTGGAATGAATCCTAATCTCTTATCTCTGTTTCCAATAAATGTGGTCGCAAATGGAGATAATACATTATATTCAAAGGAATCTTTTCGGATAATACGAATCTCATAATCATATTCTGATATGCGACTAATAACCGCAAGATCTCCCATATCAGCAACATGAGTATATCGATATTTTGAGGTTCTCAAACGAAAATCAACGTTATTTCCTGCTTCGAACGTAACGGTCGATTGATCGACAAACCCAAGGTCTCTATAATGTAAATTTATATGGCAAGAGTAAGTATCTTTGATCCCTCGCTTATTTGGGATTGTTAATGGTGGAAAAAAATCATACGCATCTTTGCTTAACCAGAAATATTGTGTTCCCAAACCTGCTCTTGAACCAAGAGGAGCATTTATTCTAGCTGTATCTGCGTGACTAAGAGTCATTACCATACTAACTGCTTGACTATCATCGATTTTAATGCGCTCCGCTCTTTCGTCGTAAACAACTTTCCAAGCAGGACTTTCAAGATCAGATAAAGAGGGAGTGTAGATTTCCCATTTCTGTCGAAGTATGGAATCTGCGAATTCCGACCAACGGAATCGAATCTGACGGGTTAAATCATAATCCAGGAAAAGCGCCGATTCGACATTATGAGCCATCCCATTAGAAGTAAAATTTCCCGATGTAACTATTAAACGATCCCCAGAATTGCCGGTCCCATAACACTTCGTATGGAAAATTTGTTTTCTATTGATTAGATGTACATTACAACCACAGGAGAGTAATTTTTCCACTAACTGATAGCTAGTAAGACGTTGGGAAGTACCCGCACCAAAAAAACATTCGACCTTACCTCCGGAATCCACATGGCGTTTTAATGTTGAAAAGAATCTTACTCCCCCATTATAGTTGCCATAACCAGATACAATATAGAATGTCCCCTCCCCTAACGGTGCCCGATTAATCCAAATGTCTTCAAGAAGACCTAATAAATTTCTGCATGGTCCTGTCCGATAAACATCCGGCTGTAAACAAAATTCACTCATTTTTTCAGAACCAACAAAGTTTCGCCTTGAACTGCATTAGCAGCATGCATACCATATCGTTTGTAAGTTTCCAAGTTTAATAATTCCATGTTTTTCCATTTCGACGAGACTGCAACTTCAGAAAGTAATTCCGGTGTGTTTATGTATTCGGTTTGACCGCCAATAGTTGTCCGATTGGTTCCGACGATTAGGGTATACACTCCACCCGGTTTCATAATTGAACGAACGGTATGAAAGGTCTGTTTCATATCCGAAAAATACCGATACAATAGCCCAGGAACTGCCCGCTTTCTAAAACCATCGCTAGAGGTTAACCGTTCTTGCAAATTGGAACAAAGCATCTGAATAGAATCTGGAAGATTTGAGGAATTTATCAAAAGCTGATATTCCAAATCCCGTAAAATATTCTCTGCGGCATCACGGCTTCCGATCAGGATTTTTTCAGTCTTGACTATTTCATTGGGATTGATTAAATTCAGCCAAATTAAGCTAAGTCGTTGAGTATCGATATATGGTAGAGCTGCAGAGTACGGGGGACTTGTGATAGCAAAATTCGCTTGTAATTTTATCGGAGATCGTGAAGACACCTCAGTAACATAACGTCCATCTGCTTGGAATGCGACAGTTTTGAAATTTTTACCGCTAATGATCTCTTTTGTTCTTTCCAATTCCTCCAGTTGTCGAAAGACCGATTTTTTGAAGGTTTTTTCAATGGAGATAATCGGAAAGGGACTGCTTCTGCGCCTGATTCTTAGATCTGATGGCTCTTGAAACGAATAATCTCGTAGTAAATCACTCAAAATGATCTTAAAGAAAGATTCGTTTTGATTGGTTTCATTTTCAATAATCAATCGGTATTGTTCAATTTTTTCTAGGGTTTCTTTTGGAAACCATTTCTCTAGATATTCATGTCTTCCATCATTTTCACACAAAATTTTCTTTTCATTGGGTATGTGCGAAAATATTTTTTTTGCTCGCGCTTTTATAATCTCTAGATCTGTTTTTAATGCAAGAATCTTCGCATTTGTGAGATAAACTGCGAATGGGTTCAAATCCCATCCGACACTCTCAAAACCAGCAAGTCCAGATTCAATAATTGATGTACCGCTTCCGCAAAATGGATCAACAATCTGAGTATCATCAGGTAAATTATACCAATTTAGAATACATCGTACAACTTGGGGGTTGAACTTTCCTTTATACTCATGAAGGCCATGAACCAGATACCTTGTTGCCTGGCGTTTTGTATTATTTTTTGTATATCCATTCTCCAAAAGGGCCTGAAATGTCTTTGTGAGAGGACCATCTCCGATGGAATATTTAGAGAAATATACCAATTTATTCAGTTTATCTGGGATTGCTTTATCAAAATTTACTATGATTCCATCTTGAGTAGAAGTGTAATTTAAAAACCCGGGTAAGGATTCAACTTCTCGAAATGCAAAAATCTTTTCATACGGATAATACTGATAATCATGCCACCTAAGATAAGCACTAATCGGCTTTTTCATGACAAATCACTTCTGAAGAATAATGATATTCTCGGTAAGAATTCGTGAATTTGACAAGTTGAACGATTTACGATTTGATGGAATATTCCGTGGAAGTATTGTCCGAAGTTCAAAATTCTCTTGCGCAGCAGCGGAAACCAACAATTCAGTATTATCGATTATTTCTCCATGAATTTTAGAATTTCCAACAACGAAACATGCATATGAATTTTGGATACAAATCTTCGATAGAAGCTTGAAAACTTTCTGCATCTGGTTTTCGAAGTCTTTTGGAGTATGATGATCTTTTTTAAAGAAATGCGATCTTGCACCAATTTCATGTTCTTTTACTAAAAGAGGATCGAATCCTAACCACCACATCCGATATTTATGGTAAAGCCAATATTCGTAAGCAGCTGGATAAGGTGGAGACGAAATAACTAATCCTACTTTACTGGGTATATCCGAAGGAGATACTTCTAAAATATTTTTATTTAAGACAAACGCGTTTGGGTAATCTTCTTGAGATGAGTGCAAAACCTGCATATATTGTTGGCAAACACGGGAAAAAATTGAATAAACGTCATTTTTTTCCACAGGTTTGTTTATTGCAGCATATCGGGTATCACTATCTTGATTTGAAACTCGAACAAGTATACTCGATAATGCTAACCGTAAAGTGTCTCTGAGATTTTCTTCCTCAATTTCATTGATAGCTGTGATTAATCCAAAAACTGCGATCTGAATCGGTTTCTTAAACCAATGATCCAGATTCGGGATGTAAGGCATTGAAATTAATCCTTCAGTGGCTTTTGCTTTCTGGATGCAACGAGTGGCAGACTCCACAATATTTTGTGAACAATCCTGAGTTGAGACTCTTGCAATGAGACACGCGATTGGATTCAAGTCAACGCCAATGGATGAATAACCAAGAGATTGTGCAGCAATTAATGTAGTTCCATAGCCACAAAAAGGATCGAGTATCACGGTATCTTTCGGAATATTAAAAGCTTTAATTAGTGTTTTCGGAATTTGTGAAATAAATTTTGCCGGATATGGATGCAGATTGTACAGACCCTCACCATTTCGTTGTCCTGGAAAGTTCCAATCGCAACTAACCAAACTGGGGATGGGATCAAAAGCAACGGTTTGATTTGAATGAAATTCCGTTTTTAGCATTTTGATCTCCAGAAGTTACCTATCCAAATAGTACAATTGAACGATGATATAAGGTTGTATAATTGATTCCTTCCGATTCTTTTGTGTGAAACTGCCACTTTTCTATTACTTACAAAGCATCAGTATTTTTAATGATAACCGAGCGGTGTGAAAATTATTATGTTTAAGATTTACAGAGTATCCTTCATCTAATGGGATCTAACATCTTTAAATTAGATCGTTATCGTACGAACCCTTCCCTTCTACAACTCTACTATTACTCGACCCGTCTCTACCAGCCTTCCTCAGTGCCCCCGGTTCCGGAGAAGCGACGACGGGTCCGGTACTAAACCGGCCCCAGGTCCGCCCCATCACCACAAGCCCGGCCCTGCCCCGCACGCACGCGGTCGGCTCGGAAGGGGAGTGCTCATGATCCCGCCCGGGGTTTTAAAAATCCGGCTGGACCAATCACCGGATCAAATCGTACGGCCGGAAAATTTCCAGGCCCGACACTATTGCACCGGTTTTTTTGCATGGTAGAAATGATATTAAAACTTTTGACGTTCTCGGGGCTTCGCCCCGCCACTGGGGCACCCCCCATTACGATGACGACCTATTACCGGTTTTGGAAAATATACCATTCGGAGTGATTTACTCATTGAAGCCGCCGCGGGGCGCCCTTCGGGGCGGCGGCATTTCTCTAAACCCGGGGAATGGGGTATCGGCCCCCAAAATTGCACGTGGGGATTTCGACAAAACAAACCGGTCGAACCGATCACAGGATCAAATCGTGTCGCCGGAAAAATTTTCCGGGCTTTACACTATCACGCCGGAATTTTTCCGGCCGGTGCCCCGCAAAAATTTATTAAAGATATTTTCCGGTCGGCCCCGCTCGTGACGGAATGATTCCCCATTAAGTCCTGGTGCCACGGAAAAAATCCGGTAATTCAGGCTCCCACCGTGGCCCCCTCCGACGGAGCACTCACACTCTCCGACGTAACCCCGATCCGGAAAACATGCCTTCTTTTCATTTGATCCTACAGGGGCCCGATCCTGACTGAGAACAGCCAATTAAAATAGGTCTATTTTAACCGGTTTTAAGCCGCGCAAGATCGTCCGTTTAGCGTAAATCCTGCGATACGGGAGTATTCCGGAAACACTTGCATGAAATGGGTGTGTTTTTGCACATAATTCCCGGGAGGGGAGGCAA
>PGYK01000011.1 GCA_002839605.1 Methanomicrobiales archaeon HGW-Methanomicrobiales-3
AAATTCTCAATTATACTTCCGAGTTAGTTGATATCGTCCATTTGCTCGGACCGCCAGTTGAAAAATATTACTCGCTCAAAAATTAATGCCGAATGTCGGGTTTATGTCTGAATGTTTTTATTAGGAAATATGGAATCTTCAGAATTTCTTTCACTTCTTCCTACAATACTTCTAGTTATATTGGGTTCAGGTTCAATTGTGGCAATTTTTATTGAAAATCGATATAGGAAACTCCAAAGTCTTGAAGAAAAATTACGTGAAGAACGACAAAAAATTTACGTTAAAGTATTGGAACCATTTTTTCTTTTATTTAAGAAACCCACTGATGATAAAGCACTATTTGAATTGATGAATTCAATTGCTTATCGACAAGCTACATTTGAACTTGCGCTCGTGGGTTCCGATGAAGTGGTTCGAGCATTTGGAGATTTAATGCAACATTTTTACACTTCTGGAAATCCGAATAAATCTGATCCATCTGACATAGAACACTCAAAACAAACCTTGCGCTTAACTGGAAAATTTTTACTAACCATTCGAAAAGATTTTGGGAACAAAGATACACGACTACGTGACATTGACATGTTAAGACATCTTATCACAGATTTGGAAAAATTTGAAAAATCACTTCCTTGAATTTTTTTTGCGTAAATCGTCACAATGAATTGTACATTTCCATCGGAATTTTCGCAGTCTATCATTACTCTTTTCCCGCACTGATCGCGCACAACCCATGCCGGCAATCCCTGACCATAACTTCAGAAAAACCTGCACTTGCCAGTGCCGTGGTTACCTCTCCGGCAGAATGGAATTTCGCATGCCGGAGGAATCGGCCAGCAGTCCCGGGTTCACGGATCGCAATCTCCCCGCCTTTTTCCATGAACGCTACGACAAGCCGGCCCCCTGGCCGGAGAACACGGAACGCCTCAAGGAACGACCGGGCAATGTCATCCATAAAGCAGATAACGGTCATCATCAGGACACCATCAAATGTTCCGCCCCGGTACGGGAGGGACTCTCCCACGCCAAGGACGGGTTCCACCCCGCGGTCCCGGGCCATCGCGAGCAGCCGTATGGAGGGATCGAGACCGTGACGTATCCCGAGCCGGGATGCAAACCGGCCTGACCCGACACCGACTTCAAGCATTTGTTCCGTATCGGCAGGAATACTCCTTCGGATGAGATCGAGCTGCTCTGCGTAGACCTCGCTGTGAGCATCGAACCACCGGTCATAATCGTCAGCAAAACGCGAAAAGTCCCTGACAATGGCATCCATCAATCGGTTCCTGGCGGGGATATCCGTATCATCATCTTCTCACGGATCGCTGTATAGATTCCCCGCATTTTACCCACACCGTCATCACTTTCACGGAAATAAAAGAGGAGGAGGTGGAAGTAGTCGGCAAGCAGGTCGGCATTCTCCTTCCGGTAACGCACTTCAACGCTGGCATCTCCCACAAAACCTTTCACTGAGATGAAGTGCTCCTGCTCGAACGAGAAGTACGGGCGCTTCATGTGGGGGTACTGCTTCACCGTGCCAAAGGATTCAAGGAACCGGAGAAACTCTTCTGTGAGCGGTTCGTCAAGAACAAACTCCTTCATGAGCGAGCCATCAACGCAGACTTTGGTCTGTACGGATTTAACGATCCGCACCTGCTGCCACCTCCCGTATCGCTTTGGCCGCCGTGATGCACTCTTCCGGGGTATTGAGATGGGAGAAACTGATGCGGACACACCCCTTACCCCCATCGATCCGCTGGTGGACGAGGGGGGCGCAGTGGAGGCCCGTACGGGTGACGATACCGTACGCTTTTGCCAGGATGTAGCCGACCTCGTCATTATCCATATTCCTGATGTTGAAGGAGATCACCGGGAGATCGGGATTCTGGTTATAAAGGATGATATTCGGATCTTTGGTGAGCTTTCCGACCATACGCGAGATCAGGCTCCTGCATTTATTGCTGATTACATCCTGTCCCTCGCGTTCGATGTAGCGGATGCCGGCAAGGAGCGAAGCAATGCCAGGGTAATTCGGTGTACCGGCCTCGAATTTCTGCGGCATATCATGCGGGTGAACAAGGGTGCGGGAATCCTTACCCGTACCTCCCTGCCTTATTGGCACGACCGCTTCAGGATCCTGAATGTAGAACCCCCCGATTCCAGGGAGCCCGAAGAGCGCCTTGTGCCCGGTAAAGACGAATGCACCTGCAAGGATCTCCGACAGGTTAATCGGGATCTGACCTGCTGTCTGGGCTCCGTCGATGATGAGAAAGATGTCGTTTGATGCACAGTATTCCGCGATAGGTCGTATGTGCTGTAAGGAGCCGAGCACATTGCTTCCGTGAGTCATCACAACAAGGCGGGTATCGGGCTGTATGCATTTTTTGATCTCCGGCAGGGAGACGCGGCAGTCCTCGAATGGGACTATTGAAAGTGAGAGATGCCCTTCCTCCTGAAGAGTATGCAGGGGGCGCAGGACAGAGTTGTGCTCCAGCTCTGTTGTGATTGCATGGAACGGGGGTTTTTGTTTTTTGGTAAATCCGTGGATGAGGAGATTGAGGGAATCCGTTGCGCTCTGCGTGAAAATGAAATGTTCCGGCTCTTCTGCGTTGAAAAACCCCGCAAGTGCATCCCGGGTTACTGAAGGGTAATCCGTTGCTCCTCCGGCAGTCGAACGCCCCTGTTCGAAGAAGGGGGCATCCAGGCACCGAGCAACTTCCGCAAGAACTTCCGGTGGTTTAGGCCAGCTAGTCGCCGCATTGTTGAGGTAGATTAGCGGGGGTTCGCCCGCCGGGTGCTCAGCCATGATACCGTGTTGGTTCTGGTCGGACATGGTTCTTTCGAATTCGAAGATATGAGCGGCGCGAGAATCGAGAAGGAGAAGAACGCATCAGCGTTCTTCGAGTTTCGACAGGTTCGAAGTCTTCGAGGTTTTGAGGGGTCACTCCGACGTCGAACACCAGCGGATTCGAAGAAATTCTTCGAATTTCTTCTCTTCCTCGACCTTCTTATGAAGGTCTTGGACCATACGGAACCACAAGTACGAAAATCCAAAAAAAGATTGCCTACTGTCAGGACTGTCAGTTATGCACCACTGACGGTGGGAATGTTCCTCTCAACGGTCTGCTTGTAGAGCCGTTCGGGGAACGTTGCATGGAAGATAGACGCATACATCGGGTATGGTACCGGAGAGTGGTACTTCGTTGTCTTGTCTGCAAATACCACAGCCATTGTGTGCGTTCCGATATCGTACCCCAGCTCACGAATACCGTGAGATACGTACCTGTCCCAGACCATGTTCATGGTTTGATCTCTCCTTTGGCACCCCATGAGTGCCATACGCGGCAATAGAACACAAGATATGTTAAAAGTATCTCCCGTTTGAGGATTGAAAAAGAACGGATTATTAAGATAAACCCGGTTTAACCATGGATCATCCTTGTTATGGTCTTCTTGAAGTCATCAAACCCGATATCATCCAGCTGTTCGGGGAGCATCGAGTCCATGGATGCCTGCCGGTAGATCCAGTAGATGACCTTGTCAACAACATTGATTACTTCCTCCGGTGTTTTTACATCGATCAGGTGCCGGCCCATCTTCGGGTGCCGGCCGCGGTGACCGCCGACTGTTATGCGGTATTCCGGAGGTGTGCCCCGGATAAGGTGGAAAGGACAGGGCATGATACAGAACCCGCATTCCATACATTTCGGTTCATGGAGAACGATGATGCCATCCTGGACCTCGATTGCATTTTCACGGCAGTAGTGGACGCAGGTACCACAGCCGGTGCAGAGCCCGGGATCGCGGATCGGCCTCTGGATACCGGTAATCCCGATCTCGTTGAGCCGCTCACTCTCGCACCCGTTCGGGCATGACGATATCGCAATCCGGACTTTTACCGGCAAATCTTTTCCAAAGAACCGCTTATCGATCTCCTGTGCAAGTCCTACGCTGTCGATGATCCCGAACTTGCAGTTGCGGGTACCGAGGCAGGCAGTGACATTGACAACCTCCTGCCGCTCGGCACCCAGAGGGGTACCATTCTTCTCAAGTTCGCCAAGGAGCCCTTCGAGTCGTGACGGGTCCACATGCGGGAACTCCATGGTCTGGCGGGTAGTGAGATGGATATTCTCAATCCCATACCGGGCGGCAATCTCCCCTACTTCCTTCATCTGGGCCGGCGTGATCATCCCGGCCGGCATCCGGAGGCGGACGATGCAGAAGTCGGGGTCGCGTTCGGTGATTATCCCGCCTTTGGAAAACAGGTCCTGGTTTATCGGTCTGCGCTGGCGTGCCATAGCATCAATCTATGGGAAGTGTTAACGGATAGATATTATCTCTGTGCTAAGCATTATACAATTCACTTACCAATACTGTACGTAATGACGCAGAAGTCCGAGTACATGGAGGCCTTCTTCGGGGTGGAACTCAACATAAAGTTCGAGGACATCATCACCGAACTGAAAAATACCGAGGCTGACCTCAAAGAACTCTCCCAGGAGATAGGGAAACTGGATAAAGACCAGTTGTCAGCTGAACAAAAAACAACCCTGATCAAAGAGTGCCGGGCCATTGCCTACGAGAATGCCCAGACTATCAAGGATTCCCGGACGTTTCTTGAATTTTACCTCAAATCAGACAAGAACTCCACCCACATCATCCTCGAACGGGATGCCTACATGAAAATTTATCAGGTTTTCAAATGGGACGGTGCAGATGTACGGGACCTGAAGCGCTGGATCAAAGAGCTCAAAGAGATCTGCGAGAAGATCGGTCTCAACATCCGGGACCTGCTCAATTTCAGGGCCCTTACCGCCCAACCCGTACCGGAAGAACTTGCAAAGTTTCCCGTTTATGCCCTTGACAAGCAGGGCTATTGCCTCACCGGACCTGCGTTCGACATGGTCATGCATATCGATGAAGTGCGGGAAGAGATTGCAGAAAACTCAACCTGATTACTTGTTCATCCACCCCAATCTGACCATTTTTTTAAACCTTTTTTCTGCCGGGTCTCTGACCTGTTTTTACTATTTCGGAAAGATATGATCTGCGTGCAGGTCATCCTATTTGAAAAAGAAGAGCGAGCATATTAATAATTTAACCTTAACATTCAAATTTGTTTCAGTAAATTTATTTACCATCATCCAAAATGTATGATCATGGAAAAAATTCGGGTAAAAACCGAAGAGAACGCGTTGTGCATAGACACCCTTGCACGGAACCCGCTGTATGTCGGGCTCGCGATCGGTATCCTTGCAGCAATTGTACAGCTTTTACTGATCAGTGCCGGAGGGCCGGAGGCGTACGGCTTCTGCGTTGCCTGCCACACCCGGGACCTTGTTAATATCGGGGTGAACGATGTTACCGGCATGAAACTTGCCGCTGCCCCCATATCGCAGAATGCCATCCTGCCGGTACTCACAGTACTCGGTGTCCTGATCGGGGCGTTCGTCTCGGCACGCTATTACCAGGAGTTCAAGACAAAATCAGGTAATGCACTTTCCTATATCTGGTACCTGCTGGGCGGGCTCCTCTTCATGATCTTTGCCCTCTTCATGGGCGGCTGCCCGTATCGCATGGGACTCCGGATCGGGTATGGCGATGTCGTAGCACTGATCGGTGTCATCGCGATCATCATCGGCGTCCTTGCCGGAATAAAAATTGCCACAGCAATTGCGGAACGTGAGGGATAACCATGGCACTTACAGGATTATTATCAAAAGACGTTGCAGTCATTGCCGTCCCCATCGTGACGCTCGTCCTCGGCCTCATCATCGGGTGGCTTGGTCAGCGGAGCGGGTTCTGCTCGATCGGCGGGTTCCGGGACTTCATCATGTTCAAACATACCCGGCTCCTGTTCGGGTTCCTCGCCCTGATCGGAGGGGCATTCATCGGGTATCTCGTCTTCAAACTGATCTTCCCTGCTGCCTTTGAAGGATTCTTCTGGGTTCTCGGGAAGGGACTCATGCCCGTTCCCGGTGCACCGGCGAGCCTGACGGTCACTGCATACATCGTACTTGCGATTGTCGGTGGGATTGCGGTTGGCCTTATCGGAGTACTTCTTGGAGGGTGTCCTCTCCGTCAGCTGGTCATGACATCTGAAGGAAATATCAAGTCGCTCTTCTTCGTGGTCGGGATGGCGATTGGATCTGTGGTTTACACAGCATGGGCATCTGGCCTGGCTGTCGCACTCCTGAAAGCAATGGGGATAGCATAAGGAAACTGGTGGAAAAATGACAACAAAAAAAATTGACATAACAGGAAAAGTCTGTCCGTACTGCGTTCTTGCGGTGCAAAAAGAGTTACCGGCGATGAGAACATCCGATGAACTTGTGGTCATCTGTGATCACCCCTCGGCTGCAACAACCTCCATTCCCCAGTTCGCGGAAGAAAACGGCATGGCGGTATCCAGCCGGAAGATCGAGTCCGGGTTATGGGAGATAGTACTCACAAAAAAGTAACCCTGATTGATTAACATACTGGATTTATTACAACATCTTTCAAATCTATACCAAGGAAAGACGGCATGAGCTCCCATTTTTTTCTCCTTGAAGACACAATAAGCCCCGAGCGACTCAGCTGGATTGAAGAATGCCTCAAGTTCTTCTTTGTCAAACTCAACCCGGAGAACCTGTTACATTCCACAAAGAACCGGGATACCATCTTCTCCCTATTTCTCACCGGGGATTCCCTTTACAGCCTCCAGAATCCCGAGACCCAGCAGATCTGGGAGATTATCCTCTCGATGCCATCGGTAAAACTCGTTTGCGACAGCCAGGAACTTGCCCTCAGGGGCATATCGGTTGAACGCTTGCGAATGAAGAATCCCGACCAGGTTATCATCCACAACAGCATTGCGCTTAATGGCCAGCCTTCATTCTGGAAGGATGTCATGAAGCAGGCCCGGCAGCATGAGCAGCCGGTGCCGAGCCTGGTCGGTTACCTCCACCTCACCTCCCCATACATGCATCGCTCCTCCAATGCTATGCTTGACTGCCTCCATGCCGTGCTGGAATGCCACGCATCGATTGACCTTTACTGTTATCTGGATGGCGTCCATGTGGGGCACCTTGGCCAGAAACCCTCAGAGTTCGATAATATTGGCGAGGGATTGACCGAACTCTCTGAGAAAGCGGCAAAACGGGGCCTGCAGTGCCAGATGCTTGCCTGTGGACGGTGTGCGGCTGCGAGGGGATACAGCACATGGGACGACGGAAAGGGGGTTGTGGTTTCGACCTGTGCGATCAAGCCGCTCCGTATCCGCAATCTCAATGAAACGATCGACCAGTTCCGGCGCAATCATATCATACTTGCCGGTAACTGCGCATCGATCCAGCTCAAGAAAGACGGAATGCGGGCAACCTTCAGTGTCCTTGATAACGAACGCTCTCCCCCGCTCACCATACTTATCACCAGTCATCCCTATGGAACAGAATCAGCCTTTGGGGGGATCTCGCTTGCAATCGCAGCAGCGTCACAGGGGATCCTGACCCGGGTTATCTTTATCGAGGACGGGGTCTTTTCACTGACGGGAAACCACCGGCTCGATAAACCGTCGCCGCTCTTCAACATGCAGGAAGTGATCGATGCCGTATCCGGTTCCGAGAACCTCCAGATCTTCTGTTTCACACCATCTCTGCAAAAACGGGGACTTACCAAAAATGCAAAGCTCAATGGAGTGCTTGACATCGGGATTGCGGATTTTGGGAATCTCCTCTTCTATTCTCCCAACGGGGTTGCAGCCAACCACCAGAGGGTGCTCTTCTTCTGATGCGGTGAGCGAACATGTCTGTCGATACCAGCACAATACCGGATTTTTCCGACCTGACCTGCACGAACCTGATGATACGCCTGAAGATGCTTCTCAAAAAAGTCCCTGATGGAACACCGGTGGAATGCATTGTCCGCCGGGACCAGCGGGACACGATTGATGTGCCGTTCTCACGCACAGGATATGAGGTGAAGATCCGCAAGGTCGACACGAACCGGTTCCGTGTTACCCTGAAGAAGAAAACGCAGAACCTGAACGACTGATACGGCTGTAATATTCTCAGTCCGTTCGCCGGATAGTAATCCACAATGACCGGATATTCTCCTTATCTTCGGTTACGGGAGGAGTTTTGGAGTTCCCGATTAATTCCCTGCGTTGCGGCCCTCGCACCCGCTCATGGCAGTATGGTTTTTCTCGCTCGCCTTTGGAGGCGGGGGTAAAAATGGGATCTCTGCATTGAGGATTGACTAGAACTTTGTTGTGGCAGGAAGTGTTGCGGTGTAAGACAGGAGTCTCATTGCGGGAAACAATACCAGTGATGAAACAAACACGATACTGTGCACACCCAACAAGAAACGGGGGAATGGGGCGCCGGATCGAGTTTTTCCAGTGCAACAAAAAGGATAGTGGCAGTTCCAGAAGTTCTCTAAAATCATTTTCAATCGCGATCGACCGGTCGATTCGATCGTGTCCCCTGCCCGACCCCCCTCGGGTTCCTGTGGAGGGAAAAACTGGAAAATCTCCGTCGGAGTTTCCATAGGAAATTATGGTATTTTTTGCTGGTGTGAAAAGGGGGGTCGGGCAGGGGACGTTATGAATTTTTTTGCCGGACTCCTGTATCCACGCAAGGAAAAATTTTGGATCCGGTTCTGGCTTTGGACATCATTTCTATTGGGAAAGGCAGTAGTAATGCGGCGTAGTGTCGCGGCTTTCGCGGGCGTAAGCAGAGGTGCTGCATTCGTACAATTCCCCTGGAGTCTTTTTCACCATCGCGGCCCCCATAAACCTGCCGGCCCCTGTCTGACCCCCCAAAAACCGTGAAGAACTGAGTTCAATAGTCTGTTACCAGGACCCGCGGCCATCCTCGCCGGTCTCACGCAGGATGATCTTCGCGGTTTCTTCAGCCACTTCGCCGGTTAAGGCAATGCACTGCCGAAGGTGTTCGGGAGATTGTAAAACCATCCCATGAGTAAGGGTTCGGCAACAGACGCAACCGTGCCTGCGGGTGAAGAGTGTATGCAGTTCACGTGAAAGTGCAAGGCACCGGTCAATGCAGGGATCGCCGGGCTTTGCCCGTCCAAAGACCATCCCGAGCGCCATAACCCCGCCCGTCACGGCACCGCATGCACACCCTGCACTGCCGATACCGATCGGAAATCCTGATGCCAGCCGGACAACGTCATTGGGATAACCAAGCCCGAACGCATCGTTGATGGTCCTGACAATGGCTTCCGAGCAGTAGTACTGGCCGGAACGGTAATACTCCTCTGCAGTCTTCCGGATCTGCGTCACATCGATTGGTCCGCCGGGTCCCTGCACTCAAATCACCTCTGGATTACCGGTTACTACCGGAGCCGGACATCCGCCTTCAGCACAATGGCGTGTTTGATTGTAAACATCCCCATGCATTTCCCAAGAGCATACTCTTTGAGATCCTGAACCTGAATATCAGTTACATCACCACTGACATCCATGATGACCCGGTATTCTGTAATGAGCGGGCATTCACCAAGGTCAAACTGTGCGGTATAATCAAGGTCGGCTTCGACTCTGGTCTTCACCGATGTGAGCCGGAGGTTCCGCATGGCAGCCTCGGTCACAAACGTGCTGGAGTAACACGCGGCAAACCAGAAAAGGCCGAATGCCATCGGGCCTGGCCGGACACCGGGACCGGCAAAGTTCGGGTGGCTCGCTTCCATGGTGTAGGTGCCATCTTTTACTTTTACCGTTGAACGGAACTGAGATCCTCCATCTTCAAAGAGCCAGTCTCCTTCGATCTTTGCCGTGAACTTTGCTTCTGCGGGTTTTGCCCGGATCTCTTCTTTATACGCGATAACCTGAGCGGTATCGATGTTATTCAGAGTCATGAGTAAACACTGTTTAGTTGTTTATAGTCAGAGTAAAAATAATTTATTAAAAAGTTGTGGCTCTGGTTCAGAGTGAGTTAACAGCGCAATGGTGAGGATCGTCTGACGAAACGTTTAATGATGACGTGACACCATCGCGCCGACATTTTCCCCTGTCTTTTTCACACAAGTTCCATGAATTAACGCCGGTGTTCAACACATATCCATATTTTTTTTACTACGAACCTATTTAACAAATTCATTGAACTTCGATCAAACATTCCAAATGTTTATTAATTTAAGTGAACAACTGATCGCTATCCAAACAAACAAATTAACTTTCTATTGTGTGATGTGCATGGCGTTTTCAGTACATGTAAACATGAACCGCTGTACCGGTTGCGGGAACTGTGTGGTTTCCTGCCCGGTCAACGCGCTCGAGCTCTATACGCTCGACCCGGTAACGAAAGAGAAGATCTACCATGTCAAGGATGGCAAGTCCATCAGCATGGATGTGAAGATGGAACTCTGTGCCGGCTGCGGCGTCTGTGTTGGCGCCTGCCCGTATGGTGTGATTACCCTCTCCGGCAAGGGAGAGACCGGGATGCTCGGGATGAGCTAAAACCTGGAGGAGAAGAATGCCGAAAATTTCCCTGAATATGATCACGCAGCGTTCCATTGAGGAAGGCGCTGCCATGGAGAAGGGCAAGACCAACCCGGACTACTTCGATGCCTGCTCTATCTGCGAGATGCACCCGGACGACATGAAGAAAGCCGGTATCTGGAAGAACACCAATGTCCTTGTCACGAGCGAATGTGGCAGCGTCATTGTGAAGGCAATCACCGCAACCCAGTACGTCCCCCCGGGCCTTGCCCACATCCGGCAGGGTGTCTGGGCAAACCAGGTAGTCCCGCCCCGGACCCAATCGACCGGCACCCCGCAGTACAGCGGGTTTCCGGTAACTATCGAACCAGCCCCGGATGAGAAACTGAAAACCGCCCTCCAGCTTGTGCAGGGCTCGGTCGGACTCTGGAAAGGAGGCCAGTAATTATGCCAAAACTGATCAAAGGTGTCGGATGCCCGTACTGCGGGTCATCCTGCGACGATATTGAAGTACTGGTCTCGGATGACGAGACCAGGATCCTTGAGGTGCACAATGCCTGCATCATCGGGACGAACCTGTTCCACCACGCAAACGACCCAACCCGCCCGCGGCTCCCGCGCCAGCGCCAGCCGGACGGCTCGGTGAAGGAGATCCCGTACGAGGAGGCGATCGATTATTTCGCAAAGACGCTCCTTGCAGCCAAAAAACCCCTCATTTACGGTTTCGGATCCACCAACTGCGAGGGTATGAGCGCGGTCGGCCGGATTGCAGAGAAGGCAGGCGCAGTGCTCGACAACTGTGCAACCATCTGTCACGGGCCTTCATTCCTTGCCATGTTCGACAACGGGTACCCGAGCTGTACACTCGGTGAAGCCAAGAACCGTGCCGATGTCGTGGTCTTCTGGGGATGCAACCCGATGCACGCCCACCCCCGCCACACCTCACGGTACTCCATCTTCCCCCGCGGCTACTTCACCCAGAAAGGCCAGATGCAGCGGACCGTCCTCTGCGTTGACCCGCGCGAGACCGATACCGCAAAACTCGCAGACCACCACCTGATGCTCGACCAGAGCCACGACTACGAACTCTTCGATGCGTTCCGGACCGTGCTCCGGGGCTTTGATATCCCCGAGGTCGTTGCCGGTATCCCCCGCGAGAAGATCAAAGAGGCCGCCGAAATCATGAAGAAGGCAAAGTTCTGCATGATCTTCTTCGGCATGGGCTGCACGCACACGGACGGCCGCAACCACAACATCGACGCCGCCATCAGCCTGACCCGTGACCTCAACGAGCACACCAAGTGCTCGATCATGGCAATGCGGGGCCACTATAATATTGCCGGTCCCGGCCAGGTCTGGTCCTGGCAGTTCGGCTTCCCCTACTGCATTGATCTCACCAAGGGTTCCCACGCCCATATGAACCCGGGCGAGACGAGTTCCATCGACCTTGCAATGCGCGACGAAGTGGACTGCTTTGTCAATGTCGGTACAGACGCCGGCGCCCACTTCCCCATCCAGGCTGTCCAGCACTTAAAGAAGCACCCGTGGATTACCGTTGACCCGAACTTCTGTATGGCAAGCGAGATAGCCGACCTCCACATCCCGGTCAGGATTGCCGGTGTGGATGAACCGGGCGTTGTGTACCGTATGGACAATGTCCCAATCCAGTTCCGGGCAGTCATCAAGGGCCTCCCGGGAGTTCCGAGCGATGAAGAACTCTTCGACATGGTCTATGAACGCATGTGCGAACTGACCAATACCGCTCCGATCTGGCTTGCGGCAAAAGAAGACCGGAAATACCCCCAGAACCCGGCGGTGATCTGAAATGGCTGAGATTATTGTCAAGGGCGGGTTTATCATCGACCCGACCCGGAAGATCGACGGCGATGTCGGGGATGTCGCTATCAAGGACGGCAAGATTGTCGACAAGGTCAGCTCGTCTGCAAAGGTCATCGACGCAAAGGGCAAGGTCGTCATGGCTGGGGGTGTGGATGTCCACTCTCACGTGGCAGGGCCCAAGGTCAATGTCGGCCGCCTGTTCAGGCCGGAGGACAAACTCTTATCAGGCTTCTGCAGGAGCGGGATGGCACAGAAGAACGGCTACCGCATGGAGTCCGGCTTCTCGGTCCCGAGCACTTTCAAGACCGGGTACGACTATGCCCGGATGGGCTACGGTTTTGTGATGGAAGCCGCGATGCCCCCGATCCACTCCCCCCACGTGCACGAGGAGATCCACGACACGCCCATCATCGATGAGGCGGCACTCCCCGTCTTCGGCAACAACTGGTTCGTCATGGACTACCTCAAGAAAGGAGAAGTCGAGAACACCGGAGCCTACATCGCCTGGCTCCTCAAGGCTACAAAGGGCTTTGGTATCAAGGTCGTTAACCCTGGCGGTACCGCAGCATGGGGCTGGGGCCTCAACTGCTTAACCCTTGACGATCCGGTCCCGTACTTTGAAGTCACCCCCCGTGAGATCATCACGGGACTCATGCAGGCCAATGAGTATCTCGGACTCCCGCACTCGATGCACGTCCACCAGAACGATCTGGGGAACCCCGGCAACTACCAGCTCACCCTCGACTCGCTCAAACTTACCGAGACGGTCAAGCCGAAGAACAAGTTCGGTCGCGAGCAGGTTATGCACTCGACTCACCTCCAGTTCCACTCGTACGGAGGAACCGGCTGGGGTGACTTCGAGTCCAAGGCAAAGGAAGTCATGGACTATGTCAACAAGAACAAGGCGATTACCGTTGATACCGGGAACGTCACGCTCGATGAGACCACGACCATGACCGCGGACGGCCCGTTCGAGCACCACTTGAACGGCCTCAATCACCTGAAGTGGTGCAACGTTGATGTCGAGATGGAGACCGCTGCCGGTGTCGTTCCCTACGTGTATGACCCGAACATCAAGGTCTGCGACATCCAGTGGGCAATCGGTCTTGAACTGGCGCTCTATGCAAAGGACATGAACCGGATCTTCATCACCACCGACCACCCGAACGCCGGGCCGTTCACCCGGTACCCCCGCGTCATCAAGTGGCTCATGAGCAGGAAGGCCCGCGAAGATCTCCTGAGCTCCTTCAAGCACAAGGACAAAGTCATCGCTGCTACAACTCTCCACCAGCTGGAACGCGAACTCACCCTCTTCGAGATCGCCCAGATGACCCGCTCCGGCCCGGCAAAGTGCCTTGGCATGTCCAACATCTATGGAGGCCTTGCACCCGGCATGAGTGCGGATGTTGCAGTCATTGACCTCAACTACAAGAATATGCCCGGCGACCCTGAGCAGATCGAGAAGGCATTCCAGCGGGCTGCCTGCTTCATCAAGTCCGGCGAAGTTGTTGTAAAGGACGGCGAAGTTGTCAGCAACGGTCATAAGAAGACCGTCTGGGTCAATGTCAAGATGCCCGAGAACCCGCAGGTTACCCGCGACATCACCCAGAGTTTCACGAAAGACTACACCGTTGATATCATCAACTACCAGGTCCGGGACTATCTCGCCCCACACCCGTATGTTATCGATGTTGATGTGGAGGCTTAAAGGTGCGATCATGGCAACTGTTACATTAAAACCCACCAAAGTCCCCGAACTCATGTTCGAGGGCTACAGCATCACGCCCGACGCGTTTGCAGGAAAAACTGCTGCACAGATCGCAGCCCTTCCGGGCCACGAAGGCAAGATCCAGGTCACCATCGGGGACTTCTTCGAGGTCTCCGGCAATGGTGGCGAGACTGCCGCAGACACCGACATCGTTATTGCCGGTGACTGCTCCCGCGTCAAGTACATCGGCAGCAAGATGACTGCCGGTACCGTCACCGTCAACGGCAATGCCGATATGTATGTCGGCGGCTGGATGAAGGGCGGAAAAATCCATATCAAGGGCAACATGGACTCGTTCTGCGGAATCCAGATGCAGGGCGGCGAGCTCATCTGCGATGGGGATGCCAAGAACCATGTCGGCTGCGCCTACCGCGGCGACTGGAGGGGTATGAAGGGCGGCACGATCCGGATCAAGGGAAGTGCCGGCAACGATATCGGGACCTTCATGCTCGGAGGGACCATCATCATCGAGAAGGACGCTTTCATCCATGTCTCAACTCACGCAGAGGGCGGCACCGTCATCATCAAGGGCGATGTCGAGGGCCGTGTCGGCGGCCAGATGGTCAAGGGCGACATGTACGTGCTCGGGAAGATCAAGTTCATGATGCCCGGGTTCCAGAAGGTGGACACCGTTGAGAAGGAAGTCGATGGCGTCACCATGAAGCTCGACCACTACATCGGGGATCTCGGGGAGCGCCACGGTAAGAGCAAGGGACAGGTTGTCTACGCCAATCTGTACCTGAAAGCGGCGGCTTGAATTTTGGTCATCCATTATATCCAAAACACCGGAATCCCCGGCACCCTTTTTTTACCCAATAATATCCAAGAATCAGGAGGATCATTTTATGAGTAACATCGGCAGGGAATTCATCAAAGGAACGCAATACCCGGATTATTCCACGGTGGACCTTGTCCTCCGTGTCCCCGAACCCCCAAAGGAACTTCCCGTGAAAGAGGGCCAGACGGTGATAAAACTCCCAGGCCCGAAGAAGATCAAAATCCCGGACGTTCCGGTCAGGAAAGTCATCGAGAGTTGGGAACCGGTGGGCTTCTTTGCCCGTTCAAAGATCGACCTGAAGGAACTCTCGTACCTGCTCTGGTGTTCTCAGGGCTTCAAAAGGATCGCGGCGGAGACGGTCCAGATCAAGACCGTGCCATCAAGCGGTTCCCGCTACCCGCTGGAGACCTACTTTGTGGCAAACGATGTCGAAGGACTCGATACCGGACTGTACCGGTTCCTCCCGGAGTCGCACAGCATTGTAGCAGAAAAGATCGATCCTGACCTGATCCTGGAGATGAGCACTGCAAGCATGAACTTCCGGCTCATGACCCGGGCTGCCGTTACCTTCCTCTGGGTGGCAGTCCCGTACCGCTCGGTCTGGGCACTCGGGAACCGGGGGTACCGGAGCGTCTTTATTGAAGCCGGCCACAGCTGCCAGAACCTCATCATGGCAGCAGCAAACATTGGATACGCGGTCTTCCCAACAGACATGTTCCATGATGAACTGGTGAGCAGGCTCGCCGGTCTTGACCCGGAGACCCAGTATCCGGTCTACCTTGCCGCGGTGGGAACAGAAGAAGAGCGTGTGACCCTTGCCTGATCCGGGCTGGTTTGTCACCCTTTTTTTTGGTACGTTCCGGAAGTCAAACGAATCGTTTAATGATAAATACGGCAATAAATACTTTTGAGTTTACTTGATACGCCAGTTAATTTTCCCTGCTGCATC
The DNA here is from genome assembly GCA_002839605.1 of Methanomicrobiales archaeon HGW-Methanomicrobiales-3. GTDB lineage: Archaea > Halobacteriota > Methanomicrobia > Methanomicrobiales > Methanospirillaceae > Methanoregula. The sequence continues at coordinate 15,776 of PGYK01000011.1, forward strand.
AGGGAATACCACAGACAGGTCCGATCATGAATAATCGCTTATGCCGGAGTACCACACGATGGTGAAACGCTATCTTGAGCTACGCTCCTTTGACGAAGCACGTGACCTGCTCAGAAAATCATTTCCACGGCCGGACAAAACTGAGAAAGTTCCGGTAATGCAGGCCGCAGGGAGGATCGTGGCATCACCGGTCCATGCAAAATATTCTGTCCCGGAAGTGAACCTCGCTGCAATGGACGGGATTGCTGTCCGCAGCCGTGACACGGTAGGGGCAACCGATACCAATCCCATAACCATCGACCACTTCTCACGGGTCAATACCGGTAACATCGTGCCTCCGGAATTTGACGCGGTCATCATGATCGAGGATGTCTGGGAGGCGGGAGACGACTTCCGGATCCGCAAGTCCGCAACACCCCGCCAGCATATCCGGCCTGCGGGAGAAGATATCAGAAAGAACCGGCTTGTTCTGCCCAAAGGGCACCTGATCCGGCCGTTTGATATCGGTGCGCTGGCCACGTACGGGATAACCACGGTTGAGGTGCTGGCAGTGAACGTGGGGATCATCCCGACGGGCAGCGAACTCGTGCCGCTCGGAGTCCGGCCGGCACCGGGGCAGGTTGTTGAGAGCAACACCATCATGGCCCAGGTCTTCCTCTCCCAGATGGGAGCCCGCTGTACGCGGTACCCGATCGTTTTGGATGATCCGGACCTTATCCGGGACACCCTGCGCCTTGCGGTGAAGGAGAATGATCTTGTCCTCATCTCTGCCGGTTCTTCTGCCGGGACCCGGGATTTCACCGAGAGCGTGATCCGCTCGCTGGGCGAGCTGATCTTTCATGGTGTTGCGGTCAAACCCGGCAAACCGGCGATGCTGGGGCGGGTCAACAATACACCGGTCCTTGGGCTGCCGGGGTATCCTCTCGCGGCACAGACCGTGCTCCGGGAATTTGCTGCACCGCTGCTTGAGTCCTGGGGTTTTGCACCTGCCCCAAGGTACCCCATCACCGTGCACCTTGCCCAGCCGCTGGTCTCCGATCTCGGGTTTGACGAGTTCGTTCCGGTCTTTATCGGCCGGATCGGGGATCGCATCATAGGAACGGCACACGGTAAAGGGGCTGCCGTCCAGATGGCAACAGTCAAGGCCAACGGGTATACGCATATCCCGGCATCAGTGGAAGGATACGAAGGAGGAACTGCCATTGAGGCATTCCTGACCACCGATCCGGGCAGTGTTGAACGGACCGTGATGCTGACCGGGACCCTTGATCCGGCACTGGAAGAACTTGCCCTCCTTGCCCAGGATGAGGGGCTCTTCATCCATGCAACGAATCCCGGTAATATCGCCGGGCTTCGTTCACTTGCGAAAAACACCTGCCATGCCGCCCCGCTCAGCCTGCCCGCCCATTCCCTGCTGACATCCTACGAGCCACTCATTATGTACCATGAAGGTCTCGACCTTGCCTTCATCCATCTTGCGACCATGGAGCTCGGGATAGCTTCCCGCGACGGGTTGGATACCGGCGATCTCCCGCATGCAAAATTTATCAATACCCGGAAAGGGACTCCGTCCCGGTCAATTTTCGATGGTTTACTCAAAAGGGAGGGGATCAATCCTGCACAGGTGGACGGATACCTGCTGGAAGTGCACGGCCCCCAGGCAGTTGCAGCTGCAATCCTGAACGGTTTTGCCGATGCCGGCATGTGTACTTCCGGTATCGCCGTTGCTGAAGGGCTCCGGTTTGTCCCGGTAGCCCACGAGGATTACGAGCTGGTGGTGCAAAGTGAGATGTTGTACGATCCGCGGATCAGCACGCTGGTATCACTGATCACATCTCCCCGGTTCCAGGCAATTCTCAAAAAGAAAGGCGGGTATGACCTGACCCTCACCGGAATTATCCGCGGGCTGAATAGTGAGAGAATCCTCAGCCCGCTCTTGCCAAAAAATTTTCCGGCAGGGTATACCTGATTCCCATGAACGATTCTGGTGAAAAACCGCGCTGAGCGGGAAGGGACGGTTTGATTTTTTTTACGGTTGAAACACCGATAAATATGCGCTCGCATCCAGCCATTGTAATTTTTTTTAGCATACTCATTTTTGGTTGAGGGGAGACGCATCGATAAAAATCATCTTTAAGACAAACTGGATCGATGGATGGTTGCAACAGCGTTTATTTGAGTTGATATTAAAAAAAAAGAGTTTTTTGGGATGCTTCACTTTTTAGGAACCGGGTTGAACACGTTCTCGTAGATCATGTCGCTGCCGGTGTTGTGGAGGCGCTGGCGCTCTTCCTTTTCCTCAGCATACGCCATGAGCGGGAGCTCCATGTCGACACCCGGGATGTGGCCGAACATCTTCTCGAGCTCGACCTGCTGGGCGTGCATGAAGAGTGCATTCGGGATCTCCGCCGCACAGACTTCCTCGCACTGGCCGCAGTTCACGCAGGAATCGGCTATATGCGAGTACCGGATCAGGTGGAACATGAAGTTGACCGGGAGTTCGCCGGGCGGAACAAAGGTCGGGTTCTTCGTGGTACAATCGACACAGTAGCAGATCGGGCAAACCTCAATGCACTGGTAGCACTTGATGCAGCGCGAGGTCTCGGTCATGATCTTCTTGAGCCGGTCTTTCCCCTCGCCGAGTGCTTCGAAGTCGTGCTTCCGCCACTTGTCGCCGAGCTTGAACATCGCACCCTCGACCTTTCCGCGGATCTCAAGACCCTTGGGGTTGGCTGCCTCGGTTGCAAGCACACCCTTCTTGACGGCACCGTCAAGGAGCGCTGCACCCTTCTCGGAGCAGACCTCGACAAAGGTTGCCTTTCCGGCCTTGGGGCCGATAACTCCCCAGTTCCCGCAGGCAAGGTCTGCCTGGCGGGGGATCTTCATCTTGCAGCGGCGGCAGTTGCTGCGCCTTCCGTAGCCGGCCTCCTCGAGTTCGTCAACGGAGATGCCCTTGTGGCCTCCCTCGTACTCGATGATGAACTGGCCCTTGTCGATCTCTTCCTTGTGCACGGTCTCGGGGTCAACACCGTACTTGTCGGCAATCATCTTCCGGGCAACGACCGGGCTGACCGATCCTCCGCAGTTGACACCGATCATAACGATGTTGTCGAGATTGATCTGCTTGCGCTTGGCAAGTTCGTAGAATGCCATGGCATCGCAGCCCTTGACCGTGACACCGATCTTCATGTCCCGTGCGCCGTCCATGTACTTCTTGACGAGCTTGGCCATGAGGAGCGTCCCGCAGTGGAGCGACCCTGCCGTCTTGGGGAGATCCTTGGGATCCCTGATGAGGACGGGGACGGCATCGTAGAGGTCAACACCCTTGGTGACCGCGAAGACCGCATCGACTGCCTTGGACTCGAGTGCGTACTTCCAGATTGCGGTGACAGCGCCACCGAGCTCTGCTTTCTTCTGGATCTCTGCATCATTGGTCCAGGCATAGAGCATATCGCCTTTCTTGCTCATCTTCAGGCCTCCGTGATCTTCTCAACCTTGACAGCACAGTGCTTGAGTTCCGGCATCTTGGAGAGCGGGTCGAGCGCGGTGTTGGTGAGGTCGTTTGCACCATGGACAAAGTGCATGGGCATGTACAGTACCTTTGGGGCAACGTCATCGGTCACGCGTGCAACCGCGATGGATTCGCCACGACGGCTGGTAACCTTGACCTTCTCGTATGGCCTGATGCCGAGTTCCTTTGCATCCAGCGTGTTGATCTGCATGTAGTTTTCCGGCACATCGTTGTGCAGGGTCGGGGAACGGTCGGTCTGGGTCCGGGTGTGGTAATGGAAGATACACCGGCCGGTCATGAGCGTGTACGGGTACTCTGCATCTGCAACTTCTGCCGGCGGGTGATACTCGAGGCCGAACATGGTTCCCTTGCCATCTGCTGCGGCAAACTTTCCTACGTGGAGGATCGGGGTTCCCGGGTGCTCGATGGTCGGGCAGGGCCAGTGGACCGATTCGGGCTTCTCCATCTTCTCGTAGGTAACGCCAAACTGGCCGGGGGTGACGGAGCGCATGTCGTCCCAGACATCCTTGGCGGTCTTCCAGTCAAAGCCTGAAAGACCCATCTTCTTTGCGAGCATGCCGATGATCTCCCAGTCGTACTTCGACTCGCCGGGGCCATCGACTGCCTTCCGGACGCGGTTGACACGGCGCTCGCCACTGGTGAAGGTTCCGTCCTTCTCGGCAAAGCAGGTACCGGGCAGGACAACATCCGCGTATTCGCAGCTCTCGGTCCAGTAAATATCCTGGATAACGAGGAAGTCAAGCTTTTCAAGTGAGCGCCTGACATGGTTCGAGTCAGGGTAGGAGACCACGGGGTTCAGGCCGAGGATGTACATCGCCTTGATCGGGTCGCCGCACTGGGTGATCTGCTCAGTTAAGGTCACACCGTACCAGTCGGGCAGGGAGCCGGCTTTCATGCCCCATGCCTTCTCCATCTTGGCACGGTTCTCGGGAACGGCAACTGCCTGGTAACCCGAGAAGACGTTCGGGTAGGCACCCATGTCGCAGGCACCCTGCACATTGTTCTGGCCACGGAGCGGGTTGACACCGACACCGGGGCGACCAACGTTTCCGGTAAGGAGTGCGAGGTTCCCCATCGAACGGACATTGTCGGTACCGGTGGTGAGCTCGGTGATGCCGAGGCAGTAGATGATGACGGCGTTCTTTGCATTGGCGTACTGGCGGGCAAACTCCTGAACGGTCTCCTGCGGGACACCGTGGATGTTCGTGGCGTCAGCATACTTCTCGACCGTCTTCTTGAGGTCCTCGAAACCCTTTGTCCGCTCCTTGATGTACTCCTTGTCCTCGAGGCCTTCCTTGATGATGTAGTACATCATGTTGTTGGCGAGCGCAATGTGGGTCGACGGGGTGAACCGGATCCACTTGTCAGCGAGTCGTGCTGTCGGGCTCAACCGGGGGTCAACGACAACGATTGGGATCCCCTTCTGCTTGGCCTGCATGACACGGCGGCCAGCGAGGGGGTGTGCCTCAACTGCGTTGGAGCCCCACATGACGATAAGATCGGAGTTTAAGACATCTTCGAACGTGTTGGTAGCTGCACCGGAACCAAACGAGAGGGAGAGGCCGGCAACCGAAGGTCCGTGGCAGATACGGGCGCAGTTGTCAACATTGTTGGTCTGGAATGCTACCCGTGCCCACTTCTGCAGGGCATAGCAGTCCTCATTCACGGTACGGCAGGAGGTGTGGAACCCAAGAGCCTTGGGACCGCCCTGCTTGTGGACCTCTGAAAACTTCTTCGTAATCAGGTCAATGGCTTCGTCCCACGAGGCTTCCTCGAATTTGTCGCCCTTCTTGATGAGGGGCGTGGTAAGGCGGCCTGGCTTCTGGACGGTTTCCCAGCAGGTTGCACCCTTCGGGCAGAGCTTGCCTTCGTTAATCGGGGACCGCTTGTACGGTTCGACACCAACGAGCGTGTTCCCTTTGGACACGAGGTTTAAGCCGCAGCCAACTCCGCAGTAGGGACAGGTCGTCGGTGTATACTTCAGATCTGAGTTTATGTCTTCCATGAATTATCACCAGATGTGTTCATCCACGTTTCAATGCAATGAGTGAATTTTCGTGTTTGTTAAATGAAGTTCGTTGTTGAACAGGAATTGTCTGCCCTTGAGTTATTTAACCATTCTGAATTTTCAACAAAAAATGGTGAACAAAAGTGGGTTTATTATGGTATATCGTTAACAGTAAGAGTGATCTATGAAGAAAATGCTCTCCCGCGCAAAGGGGAACATTACCATGGCACTGAAACGACCAGCAGGGGAAGGAGTATCTTGAGAAAACGCCGCATACCCCCGATGCTCGCCGATATCGTCCAGGCTACGCTGGTTTCCTGTCACGGGATTGTGTTTGATTCCTGCGAGGCCTGCCCGGTATGCGGGGGGGAACTGGCCGGGTATGACAGGAAAAAAAAGCAGTTTGCCGTTCTTGTGGAGGAAGGCAAAAAGAATGTCATCCAGGTGATCGTGAAACGGTTCCGGTGCTGCGAGTGCAGGCAGATCTGTCTTGCCGACCAGCCTTTTTATCCGGACACCCGCATTGGATCGCCAGTCGTGGATCTCTGCGTGACCCTTGGAGAGACCATGCATTTCCCCCGCGTTTCATCATGCCTTGCAGAGATGGGAATTTTTGTTGATCGCTGGAGCGTTCGTAATTATATCCAGAAAAATACTCATTCGATTCCCGCTGCAGACATGTTCGGGATCAGGGTCCCTTTTTCGATCTTCTCGCTCTCGACGTTGGCAATGGGAACGCGTGACGGTAGCGGTATTGATGCCCCGGCCGTACTTGCTGCATGCGGGTATCCCTCCCGGAAAAAAGATCCTGCCGGGCACCCTTTGCCGGATGAGAGGACGGATTAATCATAATGACAAAACGCTAAAAAACCCGGACCCGTTACAGAATATCAGGAGAACACGGGTTCCAGAAAAAGGGGCTGATTGAAGGGGAGATCCAACCGTTACTCCCACTTCATCATAAACCTGATTGCGATCCCTGGAGATGAGATTTCAGGTATTGTCTGGGGAACTTTTCGCGGTGCTAAAAAAAATTAATTGGTATAGGCCGACTTCCCGAGCTTGGGCTCGAAGAACTTGTCTGCCTCTGTCCGGATCGCGTGGCTGAAGAGCGCCAGCGGGATTTCCGAGGGACAGCACTCTTCGCACTGCCCGCAGTTGATGCAGGAGTCGGAGATGTGCGCAAACCGGCGCAGGTGGAACATCGGATCGGCGGGGATAAACCCATGGCGGATCATCAGGTCGGGCTGCTGGTACTTGTCAGCACGAGTGACACAGACCGGGCAGTGCTCGATGCACGCACCACATTTCATGCAGCGGCTGGTCTCCTTTGCAATGGTCTCCCAGAGGGCCGGTGCCAGGGCTTCAAAGTCGTGCTTGCGCCACTTGTCACCGAGCTTGAGCATTGCATTCTCGACTTTTCCGCGGATCTCGACACCCTTGGGGTTTGCGGGCTCCGTGGTGAGTTTCTTGGCTTTGACAGCCCCATCGAGAAGTTTTGCTCCCTTCTCGGAGCAGACCTCGACAAAGGTTGCTTTTCCGGCCTTGTCGCCGATAACACCCCAGTTCCCGCAGGCAAGGTCTGCCTGGCGGGGGATCTTTACCTTGCAGCGGCGGCAGTTGGACCTTCGGCCATATCCTGCCTCTTCGAGTTCATCCATGGAGATGCCCTTGTGGCCCCCCTCGTACTCGATGATGAACTGGCCCTTGTCGATCTCTTCTTTTGTTACCGTGTTCGGGTCAACACTGAACTTTTCCGTGATCATCTTCCGTGCGGCAACCGGGCTGACCGATCCTCCGCAGTTTACACCGATCATGACGATGTTGTCGAGGTTGACCAGCTTGCGTTCTGCAAGTTCCAGGAGGCCCATCATGTCGCAGCCCTTGACAACCAGTCCCAGCTTCTTCCCGGCCATTTTTGGTGCATACTCCATCACCAGTTTGGAGAGGAGGATGGTCCCGCAGTGGAGGGAACCGGCGCACGCGTCAAGTGACTTGGGGTCAGAAACGAGGACCGGGACCGCATCGTACAGGTCAACACCGCGGGTAACGGCAAGCACTGCATCAACGGTTTTGCTCTCGAGTGCATACTTGAGGAGTTCGGTGACTGCACCGCCGCATTCAGCCTTCTTTGCAAGGGCGGCGTCATTGGTCCATGCATAGAGCATTTCGCCTTTCTTTGCCATTTACTTCGCCCCCGCAATTTTTTCGATCTTTATAGCACAGTGCTTGAGCTCCGGCATCTTGGAGAGCGGGTCAAGCGCAGTGTTGGTCAGTGTGTTCGCTCCCTTGTGGAAGTGCATGGCCATGTAGGTGACACCGGGTGCTACATCGTCAGATACATGCGCGAGGGTCTCAATTTCACCCCGACGGCTGGACACCTTGATCTTCTCGTTCTCCTTGATACCCAGTTTCTTCGCATCGATCGTGTTGATCTGGATGTAGGACGCGGGTACCTCGTAGTGCAGTTGTTTGGCACGGTCGGTCTGGGTCCGGGTGTGGTAATGGAAGATCACACGCCCGGTCATGAGCGTGAACGGATACTCTGCATCCGCTACTTCCGCGGGCGGGCGGTACTCGAGACCGAACATGGTTCCCTTGCCATCCGCTGCGGCAAACTTCCCCACGTGGAGGATCGGGGTTCCCGGGTGATCGATGGCCGGACAGGGCCAGTGCACGGATTCGGGCTTCTCCATCTTCTCGTAGGTTACACCGAACTGGCCGGGGGTGACGGAACGCATGTCGTCCCAGACATCCTTGGCGGTCTTCCAGTCAAAGCCTGAAAGGCCCATCTTCTTCGCGACCATGCCGATGATCTCCCAGTCGTACTTGGACTCGCCGGGGCCATCGACTGCCTTCCTTACCCGGTTGACACGGCGCTCGCCGCTGGTGAAGGTCCCGTCCTTCTCGGCAAAACAGGTGCCGGGCAGGACTACATCTGCATACTCGCAGCTCTCGGTCCAGAAGATATCCTGCATGACAAGGAAGTCGAGTTTCTCAAACGACCTCATTACATGGTTCGAGTCGGGGTACGAGACCACCGGGTTCAGACCAAGGACCCACATTGCCTTGACAACTTCACCGCAGTCATTGATCTGCTCGGTCAGGGTTGACCCGTACCAGTCGGGAAGGGATCCTTCTTTCATGCCCCATGCCTTCTCCATCTTGGCACGGTTGTCAGCAACGGCAACAGCCTGGTAGCCGGAGTACACATTCGGGTATGCACCCATGTCGCAGGCACCCTGCACATTGTTCTGGCCACGGAGCGGGTTGACACCCACACCGGGGCGACCAACGTTTCCTGTGAGCAGCGCGAGGTTCCCCATCGAACGGACATTGTCGGTACCGGTGGTGAGCTCGGTAATGCCGAGGCAGTAGATGATGACCGCGTTCTTCGCCTTGGCATACTGCCGGGCTAACGATTTGACGGTCTCAAGCGGGACACCATGAATCTCTTCGCAATCGGCATAGTTCTCAACGGTCTTTTTCAGGTCATCGAATCCTTTGGTACGCTCGTTGATGAACACCGTGTTCTGGAGACCTTCCCTGATGATCCAGTACATCATGGAGTTGGCAAGTGCAATGTGGGTTGAGGGGTTGAACCGGATCCACTCGTCCGCAAGCCGGGCGGTTGCGCTTAACCGGGGGTCAACAACAATAACCTTGATCCCTTTCTTCTTGGCCTGCATGACGCGGCGGCCGGCAAGCGGATGGGCTTCGACTGCATTGGAGCCCCACATCACAATAAGGTCAGAGTTTAAGACATCTTCGAACGTGTTGGTGGCTGCACCAGACCCAAACGAGAGCGAGAGACCGGCAACGGAAGGTCCATGGCAGATACGGGCGCAGTTGTCAACGTTGTTGGTCTGGAAACCCACACGCGCCAGCTTCTGCAGGGCATAGCAGTCCTCGTTCACGGTACGGCACGAGGTCTGGAAGCCGAGAGATTTTGGACCATACTTGTCGGAAGTTTCCTTGAACTTCTTCGCAATCAGGTCAATGGCTTCTTCCCAGGAAGCGTCCACGAACTTGCCGTTCTTCTTGATCTTCGGCTTCGTCAGACGGTCAGGGTTCTGGACATGTTCCCAGCAGGTCATCCCCTTTGGACAGAGCTTTCCTTCGTTGATCGGGCTTCGCTTGTTGGGTTCGACACCGACAAGTTTCCCGTCACTGACCACAAGGTTCAGGCCGCAGCCCACCCCACAGTACGGACAGGTTGTCGGTACATACTTAAGAGTACTCGTAATTTCACTCATCGTCTATCACCATACTTTCACGGACGTCCCGATGCCAGAAAAGGCAAAGACGACCGCGTACACACCTCTGAAAGTGGTCTTGGCAAAATCTGTTAATTAATTTTGCTTGATTATTGATCTCGGTAAACACCATATTTATGTATTCTGAAAATCCTCTATTTTTGTTGATTATCTGGGGGTAAGACCGGTTTCCGGCAGGAGGCAGGGATGTTTTTGGAGAATAATTCTGGCACACGGCGGGTTTCGCGCGGGATCCAGCCCTGCATAAAGGGGGTGCCTGCTTGAGGTTGCGCCCCATACCCACGATGCTGACCGAAGTTGTCCAGGCTGCACTCAGGATCTGTGATGGAACGGAATTTTTTCCCGGGAAGATCTGCCCCTTCTGCGGGGGTATACTCTCCGGCTACGATACCCGTGTGAAGCGGTTCGCAGTCCTCAGCGAAACAGACACGGCCCGACCAGTTGAAGTGATCCTTCATCGGGCATATTGCCGTTCGTGCGGGAGGACGATCATGCCCCACGAGCCATTTTACCCGGGAACCAGGATCGGTTCCCCGGTGGTTGACCTTTGCCAGGCACTTTCTGTCTCGCTGTCCAGTGGACATGTGGCAGCAATGCTGAACCGGATGGGGGTGAACGTTGATCGCTGGAGCGCCCGGACGTACTGCAACCTGCCTATTTCTCCGCCCCCGACGATTCCAGCGTTCGGGATGCCCATTCCGGTCTCGATCATTACCCTGTCTGCACTTTCCGGTGACACCCGGGGGGCTGGCCACATCAGCGGCGATGAGATATTGGCCGCATGCAATTATCCTTCACAGTACCGTATTCTTCGTTGATCCTGCCGGTTTTATTAAAAAAAGTGACGGGTGATCCTCATTGATGCTATCGCTCATCGGCAGGTTCACACTATTGAATTACTTTTCATAACATGTTTATCAGAATAAAAAAATACAAATTCTCATGCAAATTATCCAGCCTGAAGAGGCATCCGGGGAACTGATCAAAAGTATGGAAAGAGGGGGAGTGAACCCCCGTCTGCAACTGGAAATACTGAAGTTGGCTGAGTTCCACACCTACCCTGCCCCCGGCGTTCTTATCGGGGCATTCATGGTAGACTATGCAATGGATCTGCTCGGGGCAAAAAAAGGCCAGAAACTCTATGGCGTTTGTGAAACCCCCAAGTGCCTTCCCGATGCCCTGCAGGTTTTAGCCCACATCACGATTGGGAACAACCGGCTCAAGGTTGTGCCCATCGGGAAATTTGCGATAACAATGAACCCCCCTTCAGAGGTTCCGACAACCGAAGCCGTGCGGGTGTACATGGATCTTAAGAAACTGAAAGCATATCCAACAATCGACATCTGGTATGCCAACAGTAAGGAATTTGACAAAAAGACGATGAAGGGCAAGCTCTTTGATGAGATCTTCAGCGCCGGCCGGAATATCCTTTCTTCTGAAAAAGTCCGGGTTCCGGTCAGGAAAAAATCGAAGTGGGAGTCAGTCACCTGCCCCTGCTGCGGCGAGACGGTTCCGGATTACCTTATCGAAGGCGATCACTGCGGCGCATGCGGCTCACTGAAATATTACGAGAGAATCTGATCCAAAATGACCCGGTTCGTCCGGGCCGGTACTGTTTTTTCCACGATCCATTGCCATGAAACGTTATTCGGATCTATCACGAATAAAAAAAAGAAAAAAGTGAAGCGATCAGGCCGGTGCCTTTGCCGCTTCTTCTTTCCGCACGGGTTTTTTTACCCACGCCAGTTCCTTACCTTCGAATGCAAATGAACGCATCGATAAGACGGGAATTCCCTGCGGTACGGAGCCCAAACCGGCGTTTGCCGGAACCATCACGGCATAGGAACTCCGTGTCAGCGTCCCGTCGTTCGTCGATTCCGGCATGCAAAGCTCGCTGATTTGTGCTGCCGACACGTCATGGGCAAATGTGACGAGAATTTTTACGCATTCACGGTGGCCGTCAACGCGACGTTCCAGGACTGCGATACGATCATACCCGCTCCCGGTTGAGCGATCGGTTGCTTTCCAGCCGTCGTAACTGGAATAGAGAGACCTGATCTCCTTTGACACAAAATCATGCATGATGTCTGAACTGAATCCCATACTGATCAGAGTAATGTTCAACAATCCGGTAAATAAAACAAGAGGGTTAATTATTCACGATCAGCATTAATAAAAAAAGAAAAATTCTCAAAATCGTCAGGCTTTCACGATCCTGACCGGTTCCGTTCATCTGTTTTTGTGGACATGTGCAGGGAAAATTAACAATTTTTCTTTAACAAAAGTATTTTATTAACAAGAAATTAACATTCAGGTGCCCAAAAGAACGGGCAGGTCAGGACTTCCGGTATCCCCTACAGGGCTGACCGGCAGTTTGCCACGATGTCTGAACAACTGACCTATTCCTCATTTCCCGGGCGCGGCCGCCAGTCGTCGTATCACACCTTATTGCGGCCGCAAACCGACAATGATAAAAAAGTGGGCTATTCTGCCCGGATGATGGTACCGGGATTTTTCCCATTGATCGCTTTTTCGATATTGCCACGCGTATGGCAGTTCGTGATCCGGACTTCCCGGATATGCACAGATTCCTGTAAGAGATTGACAACCATCGGTTCAAGCACCATATCCGGAAGGTTCATTTTTATGAGCTCTTTTACGGTGATATCCCGGATAAGTTCAGCATCAGGGTTTTTGAAGGGGTCTTCGGTATAGAGACCGTCAACGTTCTTGCCGATGATGCAGCTCTTTGCCCCGAGCACCTCGGCCATGAGGAACGCCCCGGTATCGGTACGGTGAGGCGGGATCATCTCATGCCGGGCGGGATGCTCGTACAACCCGTATGGCGGTGTACCGTGGGTCACCGGCAGGATGCCCAGCTTTAAGAGCATCGGGAGTTCGAGAAGGTCGCCGGTATGGATCCGGGTCCCGTTATATTCGGATAATAGGATCGAGACCATGATCGCGTTCTGCTCGGAGATCTTCGCAGCCAGTTCGGCAAGGACTCCGGTCGGCATTCCAAGATCTATTCCGATATCCATGATGTGACGTACCCGGCCACCGCCACCGGTGACGACGAGCATCTTGTTTTTTTTGGACAGTGCACCGATCTCCGCACAGAGCGGGTGCATGACCTCGCGGCCGTAATCGATCACACCATGACCGCCAATTTTTAAAATGTTGATATCCGGTGCAATGCGAATCTGATCCTGGAGTTTTCGCTTCTTAAGCATCCCTTTTCGTACAAGCGTCTCGCCCTGTAACCTGCTTTTCAGCTCTAACCTTTTTGCCATGATATCTGCCAGTTAGCCTATCACCATGGAAAGCATTAAGATGTTGTAAACCAGTTGGTATATCAGAGCCATAATTCCCTGAACACGCCATTTCGTGCCGTGGCCGGGTATGGCAGGGAGGAATAACCATGAAGATCTATGTACGCGAACGCCAGAAAGTCGGTGAGGGTGTCGAGTCGCCCAAGTACCGCATCATCGCAATTACCGGGGGAGAGATCCAGATCCAGGCAACCCACTTCCGGAAATTTGAAATTGAACAGATCGCCAAGGATGTCGGTGCCGAAGTCGTGTTCATGAAGCCGGTTGCCGATGAGCACAAGAAGAAACACTAAATTTTTTCTCACACACCGACCGGGGTGCTTTTCAACCTTGTGAAAATGCAGATCCCCCCGGTTCTGTGCATGAGACTATAAAGAGGGATGACGGCAATTAACAACGTCTATTACCTTGCCGGTTCTATTTGTGTACCAGAAACACTCATGGCTGCTCTTTCCGTTGACATTCTGTGCGATGCCGCTGTCCGCATCCAGCTGCTGGAGCGGTCGATCACCATTGCATTTGCCGATAACACGGTGCGGATAAAGTTCCCGACAACCCGGAGGCTTGCGGAGTTTCTTGATGTCCCGCACTATTACGTGCTCCCCTATTTTGCCATGATGGAGCAGGAAGAACTCGTCACCCGTGCCGAGCGGGTGGGGATCCTCACAACGGCAAAAGGCAGCCGGAAGATGATTGAACTGATGCGGGAAAAATACGAGAACGAAGCCCGGGAGATCCTTGGCAGTGCGGTTTTTTCCGAGCTTTTGAAACGATGCTGAAAAAATCATTCCCCATTTTCCGAGAGTATTTTTTTCACATAATTAACAAATGAGAAAAATTAACAGATATCATTAAAGACCATTTGGTAACCAACTGCTTTTCAGATGATGTTAACAAATGCCAAAAAGAAACATTGAAGAGCGCTGATACCCACCTTCATGCCGGTTAATTATGACGAAAAATGTGCATGTTGGATTCATATCCATACTCTTTGTCCTGCTGCTCCTTACTGCCTGCTTTGCAGGCTGTACAGGAACCGCCCCGGAACAGACTCCCGCAACAACCCAGGCGACCATGGCACCTGCTGCAACCACGGTTGCCGAGAAGGAAAAACTCCTGCTTGCCACAACGACAAGCCTGTACGACACGGGACTCCTGAACTACCTTGAACCCAAGTTCGAGGAAAAGTACAACGTCGACCTGCTGATCACGTCCCAGGGTACCGGTAAAGCCATCGAACTTGCCAAGAACGGCGATGCCGATGTCCTGCTGGTACACTCGCCATCCCAGGAGAAGGTTTTCATGGATGGCGGCAACGGGCTCAACAGGCGTACTTTTGCCTACAACTACTTCCTTATCGTCGGACCCGAAAACGACCCGGCCGGCATCAAGGATATGACTCCTGAGGACGCGTTCAAAACCCTTATGGAGAAAGGCAAAGCCGGCGACACCAAGGTAATCTTTGTCTCCCGCGGCGACAACTCCGGCACCCACTCAGCCGAGAAGACCATCTGGAAGAACGCAAAGTACAATTACTCTGTCGATGTCCAGAAATCCGGTGTCTGGTATGTCGAAGCCGGCAAGGGCATGGGAGATACCCTCCAGATGGCAAGCGAGAAGAACGCATACACCTTAACCGATGAAGGCACCTTCCTTGCCTATGCAAACAACCTCAACCTCGTCCCGATCGTCTCAGAGGGTGCAAGCCTGCTGAACCTGTACAGTGTCATGACGGTCTACAACGCCAACCAGCCAGAGGAGAAGATCCAGATGGCAAACAACTTCATCAACTTCCTGATCTCTCCGGAAACAATGGCAGATATCGGAACGTATGACATGGACAAGGATGGCAACAAGCTCAGCAAGAACCTGTTCACCCCCATGACTGCCGGGGTCCCCCCGGGCGTCACCGCTGACTTCACCACCCCGGCAACAGACATGAAGCCGGCAGCAGCCACCACTTAATCCAGTCTTTCTTTTTTTTTATTTCTGGTTGCTGCCAGCCTGATCCGGTCCTGCTCTCTTCCACCGTGCCATTCCGCACGCCACAACCATCCCCACGATGAACGCAATCGTCATCGAACTCACCAGGGCGAGAACTGCAATGATTACCGTAATGACGAGCGAATCGGTCTTGAGACTGTGACGCCCCATCTCGATCCCGACAAAGACAAGAAGCGCCCCGAGAACCCCCACCGCGATGATGGAGAGAACCTGCGGGGAGGTAAAAAAGAGCGCAAGGATGATGAAGATGATCCCGGCATAGATATTCGCCCCGCCGGTCCGTGCCCCGTAGCGGTACTGCCCGGCAAGCCCGCCGGCCCCATGGCACATCGGGAACCCGCCGAACGGGACCGACGTGAGGTTCATCAGGCCGATCGTGGTCGAGAACCGTTTGGGCGGCACATCATGAGAAAAGAGATCCTTTGTCAGGAGCGAGGTGGCAAGGACCGCATTGGTTATCGTAAGCACGACCTGGGGAAGAACCAGCGTGGCAAACGCCGAGGAGAAATCAGAGGGGAGCGGGATGACGAGCTGCGGTGCCGGAATAAGGCTAACGGGAGGCATGCCGTACAGAGCAATCCCCCCGATGAGGCCGGCCCCGATCACCACAATCGCGGAGAGGTCGGGGATTGACCGGAAACGGGTAGCGAGGGAAAAGCAGGCAATGATCGCAATACCCAGCAGGAAGAACCCGGAATCCTGGATGATGAATCCCAGTGAGGCCCGGAAGAGGAGCAGGGCAAGCCCCAGCTGGATGCCACGGACAACACTCTGCGGCACCCATTTCTCGATAATCCCGAAGAACCGGCCGTATCCGAGCACCAGGAAGATCACCCCCAGGATGAGCCCGGCCGCAGCGATCTCTCCGGATCCGATCGAACCGGCAATGACGATGACTGCCACCGCCTTCATGGGTTCAAGCGGAATGGGAAGGCGATAGATAAGACCCGTGATGATGAACCAGATCCCAAAGAAGAGGAGGACATACCGGGCATTCACGTCCGAGACCAGGGCTACGGCAAGGATGAGCGGGACGATCGTCCCGAAATCCCCCAGCGATCCGGAGAGTTCGGAGAGGTTGAAACGCAGGGGGGGCAGGGCAGTTTGGGACATGAGAATCTGCAGCAGTATCGTGACTCACGGGAGAGCGGGAATTCGTTATCGATCCGGTGAATAATCAGATCACTAACAATAATTAAAAGAAAGTAAAGGTGATCATAGGAATTAACCTTTTCAGCAGGATACGGCTTCTGCGCACATTTCCGGAGTGGACGCGATTGAACGATATTACCGAGGGGATCTCCCAGGCCATCCATCTTATCGTCACGCTCAATCCCGAAGTGATGCAGATCGCAGCCCTCTCCCTGTACATCTCCCTTTCCGCAACGATCCTTGCAGCCGTTATTGCGATTCCGGTCGGGGGCTTTATCCATTTCCATGAATTCCGGGGCAAACGGGTACTGATCGTTCTCATCCAGACCCTCTATTCCGTCCCGACCGTTGTGGTCGGGCTTGTGGTCTATCTCATGATCTCCCGGAGCGGACCGTTTGGATTTCTTGGCCTCCTCTTCACACCGGAGGGGATGATCCTGGGCCAGACCGTCCTCATCATCCCCATCATGATGGGCCTTGTCATCTCAGCGCTTGGCGGGGTTGACAAAAGCATCAGCGACACGCTCATCGCCCTTGGAGCTACCGGCTCCCAGAAGATCTTCGAGATCGTCAAAGAGGCACGGTACGCGATCCTCAGTGCCGTTGTCCTCGGGTTTGGCCGGGCCATCGCGGAGGTGGGAGTCGCGATGATGATCGGCGGCAACATCCGGGGCCATACCCGGGTCCTCACAACGGCCATAACCCTTGAGACCGGGATGGGGAAGTTTGGGTTTTCCATCGCGCTTGGGATCATTCTCCTTGCCGTTGCCCTCATCGTAGTCGTGACCCTCAATCTCATCACTTCCGGCCTTGACCGGGATGCCCAGCAGCTTGCCGGAGGTCCCCGCGGATGATCGAGATTGGGCACCTTTCCCTGCGCTTTGGGGAGAGGGAGATCCTCAAAGACATCAATCTCCGGATCCGGCCGGGCGAGATCTTCACTCTTATCGGCCCAAGCGGCAGCGGCAAGACCACCCTCATCCGGCTCATCGACCTTCTCGAATCCCCGACCGCAGGAACGATCTTCTTTGACGGGCAGGACACCGCCACATCGGAAGCCGGCAGGCTCGCCTTCCGCAGGAGGATGGGCATGGTCTTCCAGAAACCGGCAGTCCTCAACACGACCGTTGCCGGGAACGTGGCATTCGGCCTGAAGTTCCGCGGGGTGACCGGGACAGAACAGGAGGAACGGGTGAACAAAGCACTCCGGCTGGTCGGCCTTGCGGAATTTGGTCCCCGTCGCGCACTCACCCTCTCGGGCGGCGAGATGCAGCGTGTCGCCCTTGCCCGGGCCATGGTCACCGAGCCGGAAGTGCTCCTGCTCGATGAACCAACCGCGAACCTCGACCCGGTCTCAGCAGAACTTATCGAGGATCTGATCCTCAAAATCAACAGGGAGTTCAAGACCACCATCATCATGTCCACCCACGATATGATCCAGGGCCAGCGCCTCGCGGACCGTATCGGGGTCATCATGGACGGGAAACTGGTACAGACCGGGACCAGCACCGATATCTTCTACCAGCCCATGGGCCAGAAGATCGCACGGTTCGTTGGCATCGAAGCCATCACGGGCGGAATCGTGGTCGAGAATACCAGCGGGCATGCCCTGATACGGGTGAAAGATACCTGCATCGAAGCATTGACCGGCATTGGAGCCGGCAAAAGAGTTGCCCTGTATATCCGGCCCGAGGAAGTAACCTTAACCCCGACCGATTCCCTGCCCCCCAAATCCAGCGTCCGCAACCAGATACCGGGCTGGATAAAGAGGATGGTCCCGAGCGGCCCGTTCATCCGCGTAACCGTGGATTGCACAATCCCGATCACGGCCCTTATCACCCGCCGGTCCTGTACCGAGCTCGGGTTTTCGCCCGGGAGCCTCGTCACCGCAGGAGTGAAAGCCACGGCAATTCATGTGCTCCCGGACGAAGGGGAAAACCCGGTCAATAAATTTATCTGTTAGTCCCCGTAACAGTCAATGAGATGCGCTATGGCTGACCTGCTCACCGATCTGCTGATCTATATTGGAATCGGGATTATTACGTTTACCATCGGAATAATCCTCGGCTACCAGCTGCTTATCATGTATTACACGAAGCGGTTTGTTGGCCTTGCCAGGGAATGCTCGGACACCGATTCTGTCATCCCGCTCGTGGATGAACTGGAGAAGGAGACATAGGAGGAAATACCATGGTCGACGTTGTCAGTTACACCTTAATTGCCATCACCTGCTTCTGTTTCGGGTTGATCGTCAGTTTCCAGATTGCCCATATCCATTACTGCCGGAAGCTCACTCACCTGGTCCGGCGGTGCATCTCCACAAAAACCATAGCGCCGGTACTTGCAGAATACGAGATGCTCAAATCCAGATAACCTTTTTTTTTAAGAGAGCCCTGTTCTCCCAATCCCTGCGCACCCCACGGATACCATGCCAGACCTGAAGGAAAGTGGCAGATATCCCCGCAGGCTCCACGGTATGCCCTTTTTGTCAAACACTCTAATACGAGGACGGCAAATAGTTAGGAGAATGCGCTGTACCATGCTTGCCAGCGGGAGCAAAGGCAACTGTGTTGTCCTTGAGGGGGACAGCAGCACGATCCTTATCGATGCCGGCCTGAGCGCAAAGGAGATCCTCGCCCGGATGGAACGGGCCGGGCTTGACGCGGGACGGATCGATGCGCTGCTTGTTACCCACGAGCACGGCGACCACACAAGGGGGGTGGATGTGCTGGCCCGGAAACTGGATATTCCGGTTCATGCCACGGAAGGAACCCTGGCCGATTTCCTCAATCACCGCCGGACCTCCACAAAACCTCTGGTCCACCACACCTGCCGGGATGGCGAACCGTTCCCTGTCGGTGACCTCAGCGTCAGACCGTTTGCCGTTTCCCACGACGCCGCCGAGCCCTGCGGGTTCATCATAACCGAAGGAGACCTCGTCTTCGGGTACTGCACGGACACCGGCATCATCACCCCCCATGTTCATGACCTGCTCCGCACCTGCGACGGGATCGTGCTCGAGAGCAACCACTGCCCCGAGATGCTGGCAAACGGGCCGTATCCCGAGTCGCTCAAGCGCCGGATCCGGTCGAAACGGGGTCACCTCTCGAACCCCGATGCAGCAGCCTGCCTGCAAAACTTTGGAAAGGACGTTCCGCTCGTCATCCTTGCCCACCTCTCCGAGACCAACAATACCGTTGAGAAGGCGGAGCTCTCCGCCCGGGGAGGGCTTGGGCTCTTTTTCGATGAGAGCCGTGTCGTGGTCGCCACCCAGTGCGGGACAACCGAAGGGTGCCGGCAACAGATGCGATTGTAGTTTTGCCGGTTTTTGCCTTTTTTTGTGGCCCCGGATTCCGCTTTAACTGTTGATTGCTTGAACTGGCGAAACGCACAGGAACTGGCGTTGACACCAGAACCAGCAAAATCAACAAATGGTATTTTTCCGTTTAGATCCACAGCGGGGGCGCCCACGCTTGAAGGTGGCGGCATGTATCATTTTGGGGGTATGGGGACATCAGCCCCCATCTATGCAAAAGAGGTGTTCCCATGAAAATGCCTCGAATGGTTTCTTTTGTTCGGGGTCTTTCATGACACCATAAGGAATACTATCGCTTCCGCAGCCCGACCTTTGCGCGACGTTGGGGGCCTTGCCGCCCCCAAAAGGAGCGCAAGGATGCGGGCGAGGATGTCAGATTTACTTGCCGGGCATTTTCATTATTTGGGTGCAAACTCCCGTTCATGTGCGTTTCAACAGATCCGGTTTTTTTTAATTTTCTGCGACCCTGCCGGCCCGGCCGGCTTTCTGCCCCTGCCCGACCCCCCTTGAGTTCCAGTGGAGGGAAAAACCGCAAAAACACCGCCGTAATTTCCAGAGGAAATGGAGGTGGTTTTCGCTCCTCCGCAAAGGGGGGTCGGGCAGGGGCAGACCGGTTTTTCAGTACCAAACCTGCCGGGCCGGGGCATGTGCAACGCGGATCAAATCCTCACGGTTCCGACGATTTTTCCCCTTCACAGACAGAGCCGGAACGGACCAGGGCCCGGGTCATGGCCGGGCTGCTGTACCCGTACGACCCCCCTCAGCGTCCCGTACCCCGTACGGCCCGGCACGCGATCATAATGTTAATCCCGCCCTGTAACGAAATCTCCGGCAAGTACTATCATGCTCTTCATGGACTTTTCCCGGTGTTGCGAGCGGCTTGAGGGAACGAGCGGCAGGCTCGATATGATCGATATCATCGCAGCCGAACTGCCGGGACTGACCGGTGAGGAACTGCCGGTCTTTGTCCGGTTCATCATGGGCCGGATCTTTGCTGACTGGAGCAGCCGGAAACTCGGGATCGGGCCCAACCTCCTGTACGAAGCTGCCGGGGCGGTTGCCGGCATCTCAAAGGAGAAGGTGATTGAGAAGATCAACAGCACCGGGGATGTCGGGCAGGCAGTCGAGGAACTCCTGTCGGTCAAGAGCCAGATGACCTTCTTCCACGAAGAACTCGACCTTGTCCATGTGTACACTTCCCTGATCGAAATCGCGGAGATGGAGGGGAAGAAGTCCCAGCGGGAGAAACTGCTCGCGGTCAGGAGGCTCTTAGGGAACGCCCACCCGCTCGAAGGCCGGTACCTTGCCCGGATCCTGCTCGAAGAGCTCCGCATCGGGGTCGGCGAAGGGAGTGTGCGGGAGGCAGTGGCAAAAGCGTTCGGTGTTGACTCCGCGCTCGTGGAGCATGCCCAGCAGGCCCTCAACGACATGGGTGAGGTGGCACGGCTGGCAAAGGTCGGGCCTGATGCCCTCCGCGATGTCCAGATAACCCCGTTCCACCCGGTGCGGATGATGCTTGCCCAGCAGGGAAGCATTGCGGATATGATTGCAGAGCACGGGGAGATCGCCGCCGAGTTCAAGTACGACGGTTCACGGTTCCAGTTCCACAAGAAAGGGAACTGGGCACGGCTTTACTCACGGCGTCTCGAAGATGTGACCGGGGCGCTTCCGGATGTCATCCGGCAGCTCCTTGATGCAACCGACCATGACGTGATCCTTGACGGAGAGGTGATAGCCATCAAGGATGGGAAACCCATGCCGTTCCAGTCGGTGCTGCGCAGGTTCCGGCGCCGTCATGACGTTGCCGAGGCGCAGGAAGCGATAGCGATGGTCCCCAATGTCTTTGACATCCTCTGGCTCGATGGCGAGACGCTCATCGATCTCCCGCTCTCGGAGCGGCGCCGTCGGCTCGAAGCGGTGGTGACGCAGTATGTCGCCCCGCAGGTGACAAGCGGGGACCCTGCGATCATAACACAGACCTACGAGGACGCCCTTGCTGCCGGCCACGAAGGGATCATGATCAAGGTGCCCGCCTCGCCCTACTCCCCGGGCCAGCGGGGGAAGAACTGGATCAAGATCAAACCCGAGGTGGACACCCTCGATCTCGCGGTGATCGGCGCCGAATGGGGAGAGGGGAAGCGGGCGCACGTCTTCGGCTCGTTCCTTGTCGCCTGCCAGGATGCGGGACGGCTCGTACCGTTAAGCCGGGTGGCCACCGGGTTCTCTGACGAGCAGCTCGCAGAGGTGTACGAGCTCCTCAAAGAGACCGTTCTCAAAACCTCCGGCAAGGAAGTAACCTTTGAACCCTCGCTCGTCTTCGAGGTAGGGTACGCGGAGCTGCAGGCGAGCTCTAACTACGAGGGCGGGTTTGCCCTCCGGTTCCCCCGGTTTATCCGGCTCCGGGACGACAAGGACATCTCCGACATCGAGACCATCGGGAGTATCCGCGAACGCTATAAGCGGCAGGCCAATTCCGCGCAGGCCTACCAGCACTGAAGTGCCGGATCAGGTAAGACACAGCCCTGCGTTACCGGTCTGTGCCTGAGGAAGTGCGGGTTGCTGCGTGATGATGATGTGAACGGAGCGATTGCCAGGCTAATACTCTGGAGTTATGGCAGGAATAGGCAGACTCGTCCGTCAACCGGTACGGTTCTTCTTTCTTTTGATCAGGAACAGCCGGTTGAACTCTTCCCGTTCCCGCTCATCGCGGATCGATCCAATGGTCCTTTCCCGGGCCTTAAGGTCCGGCAACAGCATCTTCTCAAGAGCGTTCACCCGCCGCGTCAGGATCCCGATCTCCCGGAGCAGCAGGAGTACCTGCGTGCGCACCTCTGCCATTGTGATGATCTCGTCAACCATCCCTTCGCAGGCATCCGCTGCATCGTCGATGACGCTGGATGTCCCGAGCAGCCCGTATCCCCGTTCGTCAAGACTCTTCGCTACATTGACCGGATGGAAACGGGGGAGAGGCAGGCCGACAAGGTTCTGGTATTCGACAGCAACAGACGGGTGCTCCTCAACGGAAAACGCTGCGAGCGTGACACCGGCCGTCCCTGCCATGATCAGTGCGGCCATCAGTTCCTTCTCAGCGTTCCGGTACCGGGCCTCCATCTGATCGTATCGGGGCCTGAGCGTGCGGGCTCGTTTCACCAGGTCAAGGAGCAGGGCATCCCGCCGGATTTTCAGCAGCCGGTGCGCTTTCTCCGCAAGAACGATCTTCCGCCGTATGGCGAGCAGCTCGGCCCGGGTCGGCAGCACCGTTCTTCCGGATCCGGTCATGCCCGCAACCTCCCGGGGGATCCTCTCCGGTACCGGAAAGGATACGGGCGCAGATGTGAACGTTCAGCGGGGAGCCGGTTCATAGGACAAGGTACCTCCGGATCTCTTCAGCAGCCATGCCGGCTGCCCTGCCCCGGAAGATTGCACGGAGGTTGGCGACCTCGTACCGCTTCTCCTCCAGGTACGAGATGGCCGGAAGCGCCGAGAACGGGTGCCGCCGGGTCATCCTATCGAGTTCCTCAAGGTGGACGCGGGTAACCGCGATCTCGACCTCATGGATGACCCGTTTTCTCTGCTTCCACCGGTTCCAGACATAGAAAACCGCATCGTCTTCGGTGAGCGGGGCGCCCTCGTGAAGGTTGACGAGCGCACGGGTGACCGAGGGCAGGATGCCGGTCTTTTTGAACGCATCCGCGAACACTTCATGGTCCTCGGCGTGGTACAGGATCCGGATCAGGTCCAGCGGGACCGTTCCGCCGGGGATCATATATTCGGCAAAGTCAGAAATGGAGCAGGTCTTTCCGTAACAGCGAAGGCGCAGCAGGTTCCGCAGGTTGGTGAAATCGATCTCGCGCCGGAGATAATGGAGAAACGGGCCGCTGCCGTGCCCTGCCCGCGTGTATGCGATGAGATTCCGGTAGTACTCCTGGTAGAGTGCGTTCTCAACAGGGGCAAGGACACGCTTCATCCCGCAGGTACGATAGGTCTCCGCAACCGTCATATGAAGCGCCCACTCTTTTGCCGCAAGGGCAGCGGTCACCTCGCTGCAACCTGAAAGACCCATGAGGTGATTCAGGAACGTCTCGTCCAGTTCTCCGGCAGGGACGAGGATATCATGCACCTGCTCCAGGGGAAATCCCTGCTGTTTTCCCCGGAGGATCGCGAGGAGGTTTGCGATGTCCCACCGGTTCAGGTAGTGGAGAACGAATGTCCGCAGGGGCTCCTGCGTCATGGCGAGTGCTGAGTGGTAGGTTGCCGTGAGGTTTCTTGAGAGCGCTGTTTCAAGAAGACCACTCCCTGACCGGTGGAGTGATAACGCCAGGATCTCGGTCCCGTATCCCCGCTCACTGAGTGTCTTGGCAATTCCGGAGAGGCTCATCTCCATGAGCCGGTGATATTCCTCCGGCTGGATGAGGGTGGTCTTCCGGACCCGGAACCGCGTGCAGGTAGAGATGCAGGAAGCCGGGTTGAATGAGGGGCGTATCATGAGTCAATCCCCATCCCGATCCGCCCTCCGTACATGGCCTGGAAATCTCCTACACAAACCCAAGCAGCATTGCCGCCCCGAGTGCGACCATCATGACTCCGATGAGGAGCCGTACCCAGCGCCGGCTCCCGGCCCGGTATGCCTCCATGCGCTCCGGTGTCCCGCCCCAGTACACCACGAGGAGGATCAGGATGAGCGGGATGACAAAGATCAGGTTGTAGAGCAGGAGATACGGGATGCCCTCAGGAAGGGTCATCCGGTCGCCGATGAGGCCGAGGATGGCAAGGTACACCCCGCCGGTGCAGGGCAGTTCCACCATGCTGACGAGACCTCCGAGAACGATGGCCGAGGGGATGGATGCCCGTTTCACGTACTCGTCGATTGCTGCTTTTTTGGATGCGGGGATTGCGAGCGTGAAGATCTCGCGTTTCAGGAGGATTTCAGCGATGTTGATGAGCCCGGCAAGGATGGCGATGACCGCGGCTATCGTGAAAACGATCCCTGTGAACCCGAGCTGCTGGACAACGGTCAGGAGCCCGAGCCCGGCAATGAAATAAACCACAAAGACCGTGGCAATGTAAGTGACGCCGACCATCAGGATCCGGCGCCGCTCGCCAAGCGAGGTCAGGTACGCGAGCAGGAAGATCAAAACGGCAAAGGCGCACGGGTTGATGCTGTCGATGATTGCCGCAATAACAATGGCTGGCAGGGTCAGGTCAACCGGCTCGGCAGGGGAGATGTGGAACGGGAGGCCGCCGGATTTTGTGTAGGTCGACGGGCAGACGGCCGGGTGATCCGTGTACCAGAGGATCCGGTCCTCAAGCTCCATTTTTATGGCTGCATCACCGACAAGCGCCCGGTCGCCGATGAAGATCGTCGGAACCCCGGGATCGGTGATCCCGTAGCGCTGGTTGAACTCAGAGAACATCGCCTGGTTTGACGTGTTGAAGTAGATCTCGTAGGTCCTGAACACGACCTGCGGGTATTTCGCGTCAAGTTCATCGATGAGGGGCTTCACCCGCTCGCAGTGCGGGCAGCCGAGCCCGTAGAAATAGTAGATGCAGATGGTTTCGTCCTGCGCACGGGTCCCCGTATGAGACGGGCAGGGTGTGGATTCCGGACATATCTCCGCGGTAACCGCCGGGATGAGGAGGAAAAGGAGTGCTATCACAACCGCCGTGCGGAGTCCGGATCTCATTGGCAGAAAGGTTAGCCATACCTGCATTAAAAGGTGTCCGAGCCTTTTCCTTCGGATGCAGGGGGCACGTCTGACCCCGGGTACTGTGCATCAGGATATGCCATCCCCATAACCAGGCACACGAGAGAACAGGCCGGTGATGGCCGATTGCTGTACCGATTATGATGCCGGGACACGGGATGCAGGGTTCGTGCAACCGGAGATTGGGATGAATGCCATAAAACGTCCTGTCAGCAGGTGATCAATGGGTACCATCACAGCACGCCTCATCTGCTCTTTTTTCTGCGTGCTCCGTGCACCGCAGCAGGTTCCGGGCCCGGTCGGTGATTGAGTACACGATCCAGTTCCCCTGGCTCTCCCCTTCGATGAGGCCGTGCTCTTTGAGGATGGTGAGATGATAGGAGAGTTTTGAGCCGGAGAGGCGCATGAACCGGTTGATGACACAGACGCAGAGCGGCTGGTCCCTTATGATATAGAGGATAGAGAGGCGCAATGGATCGGCGAGTGCATGATAGACCCTGCTCCGGTTTTCCAGAGCCGCCTCCGATGGAATCTGCTTCCTGAGCGCATCGAGCCCCCCTTTTGCATCAAGGTCTCTCTGGATCGGCTCGGGAATCTCCGTGAGGGGATCCCCCTCCTGGGCCGGTGTCCCGCAACAGGTTGCTGCCTTCCGTTTCATTTCAAAATAATCTGAAATGAAAAGATATATAATCTTGCCCTGTGCACATTGATTCAATAAAATTTGAAATGGTGTGAGCATCATGGAACCTGATACTTGTCTGCGAAATCACGACACGATACACGTTCCCGGTGACATTGTCGCTGCCGGGACGCTTGCCTGGAACCCCCACCCGAAGTTTGCCGGAGTCTCGCTCCGGCACCTGGTGACAGGGAAGGATACCGGCAGCCGCATCAGCCTCCACCACGTACGAATCGATCCCGGCTGTTCAATCGGGGATCATACCCACGCGGGGCAGGTTGAGATTCACGATGTGCTGGCAGGAAGCGGCTCCTGCCTGCTGGACGGGCAGACGATCCCGTACCGGCCCGGCGTTGCTGCGGTCATGCCGGCTGACAAGGTGCACCGCGTTGATGCAGGAGCAGAGGGGCTCCTCCTGCTGGCAACCTTCTCGCCCCCGCTCGTGTGAGATACTGCTATGACTGACCCCATCATCGGCTCACTCCTGCTTGGCTGGACAACCCTGCTCGAATACTTGTCGGAGCATGTCGTGACCTGCCTCATCCCGGCATTCTTTATTGCCGGGGCCATTGCTGCCTTCATCCAAAAGGACGCGATCCTGAAATATTTCAGCCCGGAGACGAAGAAAACCACGTCGTACGGGATCGCATCCGTATCAGGAACGGTCCTTGCGGTGTGCAGCTGCACGATCCTCCCGATGTTCGCCGGCATCCTCAAGAAGGGCAGCGGGCTTGGCCCGGCAATAACCTTCCTCTACGCGGGCCCGGCGATCAATATCCTTGCCATTGTCTACACCGCAAAAGTACTGGGGTTCGATCTCGGTGTCGCCCGTGCCGTTGCGGCAGTCATCCTCTCGATCATCATCGGCCTCATCATGATGAGCCTCTTCCCGCAGCAGGACGAGGAGACGAAAAAGACACACGCCGCAGCCCGCCGGGCGGTTATGGCACAGGCGGACACCCGCCCGAAATGGGTGGTCCCCGCGTTCTTCATCTTCCTGGTTGCCATCCTCCTTGTCGGGACATCCGCGCTGGACGTCTTCTACCGTCTCCTGATCGTGTACTTCCTCTCCATGGCGGTTGCGTTCCTCCTCATCTATTACTTCACGCGGGACGAGGTGACGGAATGGGGTCTTGAGATCTGGGATCTGACAAAGAAGATCTTTCCCATCCTCATCATCGGCACGTTCGCACTCGGCGTCCTTGCATATTTCCTGCCCCCGGAGACGTTCAAACCGTTCATCGGCGACAACTCGCTGCCGGCAACCTTCCTTGCCGCCATCATCGGTGCAGTTCTCTACATGCCCACGCTCCTTGAGGTGCCGGTTATCGGGACAACACTCGGCTACCTGTCAGGCTCGATGGCAAAGGGCCCTGCCCTTGCCCTGCTCCTGACCGGCCCCTCCATCAGCCTGCCGAGCCTGCTCGTGATTTACCGGATCATCGGGGCGAAGAAGACGCTCGTGTATGCCGGGCTGGTCATCGTGTTCTCGACCATTGCCGGGTTCATCTTCGGGAACTTCCTGTGAGGAGCTGATATGAACAACGACAAAATCCCCTGCTGTGCCGCAGATGCGCTCCGGCGCATCCGGCAGATCCCGGTCAACGGGATCATGACCGGCATCACGATGCTTGACGAGACTATCGCGGACGTGAAGAAGCAGAACCCGGGAAATGATTCAGCAGTCAGCGAAGCGCTGATGAAGAAGATCCGGGTGTACAACTATATCCCTCCGGGCGTTGCGGAAGCCTATGCCCGGGCAATCCTGGAAGAATACAGAAAGGCAAGGACAAATGACAACAATGCGAGAATAAAGGAGTGAACCGGGAGTTATGACAAAGATCGAAGTACTCGGGACCGGCTGCGCGAAATGCAAGCGGTTGTTTGATAACGTTCAGGCAGCGGTACAGGAACTCGGCATTGCTGCCGAGGTAGTGAAAGTCGAAAGCCTGGATGCAATTGTCGAGAGCGGCGTCATGATGACACCGGCGCTCATCATCAACGGGGAGATCGTGACGGAAGGCCGGGTGCCGGACGTGAACGAGATCAAAGCCCTGGTAACGGAGTGAAAAAATGGCAGAAGCACCATCATGTTCCTGCGGACAGAACGAGAAGAAACGGATCATCTTCCCCTGTGCCGGTCAGGCAAATACCGGACAGCTGACGAACCTTGCAGCCCTCCAGCTGACCGGGGAAGGATATGGGAGCATTGCCTGTGTGGCACTGCTTGCGACAGGTTCAGAGAGCCTTGTCGCGAACGCGATGAATGCTGAAGAGGTTGTCATCCTTGACGGCTGCCCGATGCTCTGCGCAAAGAAGATTGCCGGTGCGCAGGGTGTGGCTGCGGGACAGCACCTTGTCGTGACGGAACTCGGGATCACCAAGGGCCCCTCGAAAGACTACACGCAGGACGATGTTGAGAAGATCGTCTCTGCCTGCTGGAAGGGAGTGGGCCGGACGAAAACCGCTGCATCCACGGACAAGAAATCCGACGGGAAGAACAGCGGGTGCGGATGCGGGTGCAACGGGACCTGCTAAAAATTTTAAAGATATCATGACCTGCGCCATCGTTACCTGCTCGGGCATCTCGAACACCGGCAAACTCACCACGCAGGCCGGGATGCTCCTGATGCAGAGAAAGCCGGGAATGTTCCTCTGCATGAACTGCAAGCAGTCCGCCGAGACCCTGCGGATCGATGCCGGGGGAGCGGAGCGTCTTATCGTGCTCGACGGGTGCACGGACTGCTGTGCGACAAAGAAACTCACCGCGGCCGGCCTTGTACCGGACGTTCATATCATCGCCACTGAGCTCGGGATCGAGAAGAACGGCATGGCGGATGTGAAGTACGATGAGATCGAGACGGTGATCCGGGCGATTCTGGATACGGCATCCTGCCCGTAAGAGAGTGGATAAGTCCTGTGCGTATGTGATGAAATGAATGATCGAACAGATTTACACCAGGACATAGGGTTTTTCCAGGGCTTTTCGCACCGGACCGGCAAAACTGAGGAATTGGAATGAACAAATCAGAAGCAGCACGAGACAGTTTTAGTAAGGGGATAACGTGTTCGGCTTCCGTTTTTGGCGCATTTGCGCAGGATCTCGAACTTGATGAGAAGACTGCACGGAAGATCGCCTGCGGGTTTGGCGGGGGCATCTCCCGTACCGGAAATATCTGCGGCGCGGTATCCGGCGCGATCATGGTGATTGGCCTGAAGTACGGCAAGGAAGTGCCGGGCGATGACGGGGGTGCAACAGAAAAGACCCGGGCGCTCACCCGCCAGTTCATCCAGGAATTTGAGCAGAAGCACGGCTCGGTGAACTGCACCGATATCCTCGGGTACAACCTGAGCGTCCAGGCAGAGTACGATGAAGCCGCAAAGGCAAACCTGTTCAAAACACAATGCCCTGCCTGCGTACGCGATGCTGCGGAGATCCTTGAGCGGATTCTTTAAGAAGATCTGAAAGGTGAAATGATGATAGAAAAGCCGGTAAAACAACTCTCTTTCCTTGACCGCTACCTGACTCTCTGGATCTTCCTTGCGATGGCGATCGGTATCGGCATCGGCTACCTCGCGCCATCAGTACCGTCTGTAATCACCGGCCTCTCGGTCGGGACCACTTCTATCCCGATCGCGATCGGCCTTATCCTGATGATGTACCCGCCACTCGCGAAGGTGAAGTACGAGGAACTCCCGAAGGTTTTCAGGAACACAAAAGTTCTTGGTCTGTCACTGATCCAGAACTGGATTGTCGGCCCGGTGCTGATGTTCGTCCTCGCAGTTGTCTTCCTCCGCGACCAGCCGCTCTTCATGTACGGCCTGATCCTTGTCGGGATTGCCCGCTGCATCGCTATGGTGATCGTCTGGAACGATCTTGCGGAAGGCGACTGCGAGTACTGCGCCGCGATTGTGGGCCTGAACTCGCTCTTCCAGGTCTTCTTCTACTCGGTCTATGCCTGGTTCTTCATCACGTACCTGCCGCCCCTGCTCGGGCTCGGAGCTGGATCTGCGGTCTCGATAACGATAGTCCAGATTGCCGAGAGTGTCTTTGTTTATCTTGGCATCCCCTTCATCGCCGGCATGGTGACGCGGTATGCCTTGCTCCGCGTGAAGTCGAAGGCATGGTACGAACAGGTCTTCATCCCGAAGATCTCCCCGATCACGCTCATCGCCCTGCTCTTCACGATTATCGTAATGTTCTCGCTCAAGGGGGAGTATATCGTTAACGTGCCGTTCGATGTGGTCATGGTTGCAGTCCCGCTGCTCTTCTACTTCGTCATCATGTTCTTTGCGAGTTTCTGGATGTCGTGGCGCATGGGCGTTGATTACCAGAAGTCGGCGTCGCTCTCGTTCACCGCCGCCTCCAATAACTTCGAGCTCGCGATTGCGGTTGCCATCGCAGTCTTCGGCATCGCATCACCGGCAGCATTTGCCACCGTCATCGGGCCGCTTGTCGAAGTGCCGGTCCTCATCGGACTGGTGAACGTTTCGCTCTGGCTCCGGGAGAAATGGTATGGCGGGAAGAATGACGGGACGTGCAGCACGTCGCTGCGGTGAAAGAAAAACGGTGTCATCATGAAAAAGAAAGTCCTGTTCATCTGCACCCACAACGCCGCCCGCTCCCAGATGGCGGAAGGGTACATGAATGCAAAGTACGGTGACCGCTACGAAGTTTTCAGTGCCGGGACCGAAGTCACCCGGGTCCACCCCATGGCAATTGAAGTTATGAAGGAGATTGGGATCGATATCTCAGGGCACCGGTCGAAACTTCTCGACGAGTTCTTCGACAACGGGATCGAAACAGTGGTGACCGTCTGCGACGCGGCAAACCAGGCGTGCCCGTTCTTCCCGGGCGCAAAAGAAGTCATCCACCAGAGTTTTACGGACCCTTCGGGATTCACGGGATCGGATGAGGAAATCCGGGCCGGGTTCCGCAAGGTACGCGATGAGATTATCCATTGGATCGATGCGACATTCGGAAGTACTCATGCGTAAAGTCCCACCTCACCCGGAATATCCTCCTGAAGAAGGCCGCTACCTGCGGGGGAACGACTATTCCCCGGCAGCAGTCATCATCATTCTCACCTACGATGCCGAGGCAATTCCACCCGAGATCGAGAAACTGGTGCGGACCGGCGTGGAATCCGGAGCAGCCCTCTCCGGCACGCTCCAGACCGCAAACATCGGCATCGAGAAGGTCATCTGTAACATCGTGGCAAACCCGAATATCCGCTATCTCATTCTCGGAGGGCCGGAGTCTGATGGACACAAGACTGGCGATGCAATTAAGGCACTCCTGAAAAACGGGGTTGATGAGAAGAAACGCATCATCGACACTACCGGCCTTACCGCGGTCCTCCACAATGTCCCGGACGAGTTCATCCAGCGGTTCCGCGAGCAGCTGACGCTTGTGGACTGCCAGTTCCAGGATGAGGATGTGATAAGGAAGGCCGTGTGGTCCTGTTTTCAGGAGAACCCCGTTGAGTTCCGGGGTCAGATGCTTTTTGATCCCGGGGCATTTCCGGAGCCCCCGCTGAGCGGGAAGCTCACCTGGAAGGTCACGCAGCCCTGGTCGGAGCCGGGCGATGATAAGGAACGGGCGGCAAAGCAGAAGGCCCTTGAGCTGATCGAGCGCCTGAAGAAGAAGCAGGGGAACGCAGGATCATAAGGGGAGAAATAAGCCCTGCGCCGGTCACGTATCCCGCGTCATCTCTTCCCGGATCCGCGCAATATCGTCCGGCCTGAGCATTTTATACTCGCGCAGGAGCGCTTCACGGTATTCCGCGATCTTCTTTGTCGGGATGTAGTTGAACTTCATAACCCGTTTCACCAGTTCGTCCGTGATCGCGTCTTCGTTATGGAGGCCAAGGCCGTACACATCGAGAAGAATCCAGTCCAGCCGGTCGATGCCGGTCTCTTTCCCATCAATTGCGATCTTCTTGATCTTGATCTGGTCGGGGGGAATCCCGCCGCAGATGGTGCAGTAGGAACCGTCTTTTCCATCGCCGCTCATGGCCCGCTCACTCCCGGATCATGGTCAGGCTCATCTTGAACCGCGTAACGGCAGATAGTGCATGAGGGACGTTGGCGGGGAAGATGATAGTCTCCCCTTCCTTCATGGAGAAGGTCTGCCCCGCAACCCAGACCTCACACTCCCCTTCAAGGATAGTCACCGTTGCATCGTAAGGGGCCGTGTGCTCGGACAATCCTTCGTTCTCGTCAAACGAGAAGAGCGTGATGCTGCCTGCCTTCCGGTTGATGATCATCCGACTTGCTACCGTCCCGTCCTGGTAGCTGACCAGATCCTTCAGGTTCAGCACTTTGCCTTTGAGCTCTTCGCGCTTTTTGTCGGGTTTATCCGACATTCCGATAGTCTCGGGTTTGAATTCCATGACCAGCTCCCTCGCGTCCATTCTCCGTTTTTTGAGAGATTCTGTCTGCCGGAGTAAATAGGTATGGGAATTTTTCAGGCCTTCAGCATCCGGGCCATGTCAGCCTCGACCGTGGTGTTGGGCTTGAGGTCGAAGTTCTTCACCAGCACATCCAGCACGGCAGGCGAGACGAATCCGGGAAGTTTCGGACCGAGCGTGATGTCTTTGACGCCGAGCGAGAGCAGGGAGAGCAGGACAAGAACCGCCTTCTGCTCGTACCATGCGATGTTGTACGATATGGGCAGTTCGTTGATGCCGACACCGAACGCCTTTGCAAGTGCCTGGGCGATCACGACGAGCGAATAACAGTCATTGCACTGGCCGGCATCGAGCACCCGGGGGATACCTCCGATTGTACCGAGGCCGAGGCTGTTGTACCGGTACTTGGCACAGCCGGCCGTGAGGATGACCGTGTCCTTCGGGAGTGCCTTTGCAAACTCCGTGTAGTACTCCCGTTCCTTCTGCCGGCCGTCACAGCCTGCCATGACAATGAAGCGTTTTATCGCACCGCTCTTCACCGCACCCACGACCGTATCTGCCAACGCAAGGACCGCGTCATGGGCGCAGCCGGTGATGAGGTCACTCCCGCTTCCGGGAAGGGCGGTCGGCGGTTGACAGGTCTTGGCGAGCGCGATGATCTTCGAGAAGTCCTTCTTCCCGCCCGGGCCGGCTTCGATATTCGGCACACCCGAAAAGCCGGTCAGGCCGGTCGTGAACAGGCGGCCCTTGTAGGTATCTTTTGGGGGAACGAGGCAGTTGGTCGTGAACAGGACCGGGCCGTTGAACTGCTCGAACTCCTCCTTCTGGTGCCACCAGGAGCTCCCGTAGTTTCCGACAAGATGGCTGTATTTTTTGAAAGCCGGGTAGGCATGGGCCGGCAGCATCTCACCGTGGGTGTACACATCAACACCCGCATCCCTTGACTGTTCAAGGAGCATCTCGAGGTCCTTTAAGTCATGGCCGGTGATCAGGATACCCGGGCGCGTCCCGACCGTTGTCTTCACGCTGGTGATCTGCGGTTTGCCATAGGCAGATGTGTTGGCAGCATCGAGCAGTGCAAGCACGCTGACACCGGTGTTTCCGCACTCCATCACGAGCGCGATCATGTCGGGAACCGGCAGGTCCTTTTCCGTGGATGCAAGTCCTTTCTGGAGGAACGTGGTAATTGCCGGATCGGTCTTGCCGAGCACGGCAGCGTGGGTATAGTACGCCGAGATCCCCTTGAGCCCGAAGAGGAGCGTTGACCGGAGCGAGCGGACATCTTCGTTTGCGGTCGAAAGGATACCGACGGATTTTGCCTTTTCGAGGATGTCGGCATCACCCTTCGGCTTCCAGGTGCATGCATCGGGTTCCGTGCTGCCGCTTGCCGGGAGTGCGTCCCGGATCGCGACGGCTTTGTTGATCATTTCGGTAAACCGGGCCTTGTCAAAGTTGACGTTGGTCAGCGTTGCAAAGAGGGCGTCCGCGATGAACATTCCCGCGTCCGGGCTGCCCTTCCCCTTCTCCATTGCCGCAAGGTTCCGGATCGCGATTCCCTTGCAGAGGTGGATGAGCACATCCTGGTATGCAGCAATCTCGTCATCTTTGCCGCAGACACCTTTTACCGTACATCCCGTTCCTTTGACGGTCTCTTCGCACTGGTTACAGAACATCATTGCATCTCCTTGAATTTCTTTTTGATACAAGATATCAATAGTATACCAGGTTATAAATACCCGGGAGTTTCCAAATACATACCATGCAGGATTCATGCACGGTCAGCCAGACGGTCCGGTACCTCTCGAAACGATGGACGCTGCTCATCATCCTCGAACTGTACAAGGGCAGGGAGTACACCCGGAGGTTTTCCGAGCTCCGTGATGCCCTTGCCGGTATCACGCCCAAAGTTTTGTCCGAGCGGCTCAGGGAACTTGAGCACGAGGGGATCGTGACCCGGCACGTGGACCAGACCTCATTCCCGGTCCGGACCGAGTACACGCTGACCGAGAGCGGGATCGAGATCATTGACGTGATCCGGACGATAAAAAGCTGGGCGCTGAAATGGAAGATCGACAATGTCCCCTGCGGCGAGCAGGATTGCAGTGTGTGCGTGTTGTGAACTGCTTATATCCCGCTCGTCCCGATGGCCGGGCAGGACCGGGCTCAGGTCCTGAACAGGGTGACTGATCAGAAGGGGGTTGAGATCATGACGCGGTATAAAAAAATCATCGTTTCAGGAGATATTTGTTCAGTTCCATCGTGATTTTGTAGAGCATTGGCCGGCCCAGCAGGTCATCCGCATCGATCTTCATCTCCACGAGCTCCTGGTGCGTGAAGGAACGATCCTTAACCTGGTTCCCCTCGCTCCAGCAAACAATAATGCCATTATCCGTCTTCTTGCTGCTCACCAGATCATGCATAGTATGGCATGAAGACTAAAAAGTATTGAAAGTATCTGAAAAATCCTGTGCTGCACCATTACAGACCGATACCGGGGGAGTACGGGAAAACGGGTTTGCACCGGTTCATTCGGATCCATCACGACACCGATACCTCAGTCAAGCGATTATCAGGAATACCCATGCACACTTTTCATGAGAGGCCGACTACCCTTGCGCAGGCTTACCAGAAGTGATCCAGCGTCCGCTGCGTTCTGAGTTCGGGTATCAGCGTGCTGTGCGGCACCCACCGGTCCGATCCGATGAGGGCTACTGCGTGATGGACAGCGGCATCCAGCGATACCCCGTGGGCAGGCGGGCTTGCCATCGCCTTCCGCGTTGCCTCCCGGATCACCCAGGTCCCGAGCGGGGCCCAGTATTCAGAAGAGACGCTCCGGATCACGATAACCCGGGCACAGCGCCGGATGGATTGGAGGTATTCGCAGACCGCGAGCCGGGCAGAGTAGTACGCACCCGAGATCGGGGAGTACCCGGATTTTGTCATGCCCTCCCGGTCCTGCACGATCACCTCATCCTCCCCGCCCCAGAGGGTCTGCTTTCCCCAGATCTCGATCATCTCGTACTTCCAGTCGCCCGGCACGAGGATACAGGCAATGCGGTTACCGTAGATCTCTCCTGAAAAGACACGGATCTCCTCAACCGGGGGGAACCGGGCAATCTCTTTCTTGAGACCGGTCGAGAGCGTGTCGTCAACGGCCGTGATCGCCCACCGGGTGGGAACGAACTTCCGCCGTTTCCCGAGGAGCCCGGCCGTCATCAGTTTCGTTATCTGGTACACATCCACCCCGTCAGAAGAGAGCGCGATTGCCGCATCGGTTGCGCCGATATCGGTATCCGAGGTGATCCGGTCAACGGCCCGGCCAACAGTTGCGCTCCCGAGAAGATCCATCTTCTTCACCGCACCGGTGAACCCGACCGGTGCCACAGTGCCGTCGAAATTTAACGAGAATGCAACCGGCCTCTCGAAGTACACATCCACGTCGATTGGCTTTGCAGAGAGGGCGATCTCCTGGAGGCTGCCACCCACCGCGTGCAGCCCCGCGTTCCCGCGGATGGTCCGGGCGCGGAGGTTCACGATCTCATCCATCCCGAGATTGTTCCGGATCCAGTCCGGGGGATTGTCAGAATCGTTGATGAGGAGCGGCCCGCCCCGGATATCCGGGTACCCGTAGCTCCCGATGAAGACCGAAGGAGAACTCCCCTGGTACGTGCTCGACGGCTTCATCGCAACCTGCGCATGGAACCGGCTCATGATCGGGCAGCGGGGAAGCCCGCACATCCCTTTTCCCTTGCACTCAACACAGCGCATCATGGCTGAACCCCGCGGAGGTCGTTACCTGCGATGACCCGGACCGGGCGGACATCTTTTTTGAGCCGTGCACCATCGCCCTGGTCAAAGGCTGCCGGACCATGAACCACCATCACGGCAGGACCCATCAGGGTATTATTCGGGGGGTTTGTCATGGCGTGCAGGAGGGGGGAGAGGGAGGACGGAAATAGAAGTGACCGGCGCCGCGGGGGGCGGAGGGGTTACCGGGACTGCCGGGGCCTTCACAAACCGGCTCTCGAACTCGGTAAACGAGACCCGCCATCCCACGTCATACCGGGCCCCGCACTCCGGGCAGATGAGAATGACCCGGTACACCTCCCGGGTGGACTTGATCGGGTTGTCCTTACCGGCATTTGCGCTGATAAACGAGGTATGGAATCCCAGCGCATATCCGCAGGCAGGGCAGGTGTGCAGCTCGTCATGCGGTTGTAACATAACAATTTCGCCCGGTTCCGTCATGGTACTCGATCCTCTATGGCGGGTTATCACAATTAAGATTGCCGGTTCCGGCAGAAACTGAGGATGATCTCCGCTGCGTTCTTCCGGCCATTGATCCGGGCATGGATCTCGCGGAACGGTTTTGGCTTAATCTGCATCGTCTCTTCGATCTTCTGTTCAAGCACATCCTTGTTCACGTCCCTGCCACTGATGGCAATCCCGGCACCCATGTTGACGATCTTCATGGCATTGTTCTGCTGCTCGGGATGGTTCGGGTCCATGATGATGAGCACGGGTTTTTCAAATAAGAGCACCTCGTGAAGGGTGGTCAGACCCCCGTGAACAATGGCCATCTTGGCCCGGGCAAGATGCTCGTACAGGTTGGGCACATACGCGTGAGAGAAAAAGTTGTCCGATGATTCCGGCAGGTGATCGCCGGTATAAAAGACATCGAAGGTGATCTCCTTGTGCTGGTCGGCTATCCCTTTGAGCATCAGGTACATCGGGAGCTTGTACGGCTCACCGCCGAAACTGGCAAAGACGGTCTCGGATGCATACTGGTACCGGGCCGGATCAAAGTCGTAGAACGGGCCGGTGAGCGTGTACCGCCCCTCTTCGCCCGGGGGGATCCGGATATTGTATTCGCTCACGGTATCCGGGGCAGGGTAGTCGGGGATGAGGATGTGATCGGCAAGTTTCAGGTAGCGCCGGATGAGGAAGTTGAGCAGCCGCCAGACCGGGTTCGTGGTGCCATTGAGGCCGTTAAAATGGTTCTGGTTGGTGATGAAGAGGCAGGGCATCTTCTCGATCCTGCACGCGAGCACGCCGCCATACATGGTATCGCACACCACGCAGTCAAAGTCGTGTTCGCGGATGAGCCGCCGGACACTGAGGACCGACCGGATCATGTCGAATAGGATCCATTTCGAGCACCAGAGGGTCTTTGTCAGGGAGAAGAACCCGTCTTCCCCTTCAAGGCAGACCTCGCGGGGGGTCAGGTGCAGGTTCGTGCACCGGTGCTGGCTCATGAAATCATAGGACTTGCCATACCCGGCAAAGTGGACCGTGTGGCCTTCAAGCTGCAGGTAGTGCCCGAGATGGAGCGAGCGGGACGCATGCCCGAGCCCTTCCCCGCAGACAACAAAGAGGATCTTCATGCGCCCTGGTACCCGCTCATTTTCCGCCTTTCTTTCATCGACGGACGTCGTCTTCCTCATCCGTCCGTGCCGGTCAGCGGGTAGTCATCGGGCGCCGGGGGTACGATGATCCAGGCAATGATATAGATGAGGAGGAACATGCCCCACGAGAAGACGATCAGGATGACCAGGAAGATCCGGATCAGGGCCGGGTCGATATCGGCATACTCGCCAAGACCACCGCAGACGCCCCCGACCATGCGATCCTTCTTCGAGCGATACAGCCGTTTCATAATCAAAGGTTGGTGCGGGCAGAATTTAAGGGTGGGGTTGATCGGATGGCAGGACGTGAACCCTTATTACGCCCCGCGCTCTACAGGACGTACAGGTGACTAGTATGACCGGAGATGCGAGGGAACGGAAGAAGGCAACGTTTGGCGCCGGCTGTTTCTGGGGCGTTGAGGACGCGTTCCGGAAGGTGCCGGGAGTTGTCGATACCGCGGCCGGGTATATGGGAGGGACTGTGAAGGATCCAACGTACGAGCAGGTCTGTACTGGCGAGACCGGGCATGCCGAGGTGGTAGAGGTCACCTACGATCCCGCGCAGGTCACCTACGAGGACCTCCTCGCCGTATTCTGGTCAGTCCACGATCCTACCCAGCTCAACCGGCAGGGACCGGACATCGGGCCGAACTACCGTTCGGTCATCTTTTATTATGATGCAGAGCAGGCAAAGGCGGCGCGGAACGCCAAAGAGGATCTTGCTATATCCGGCAGGTTCGGGTCTGGCAGGATCGTGACCATCATCCAGCCGGCCGCACCGTTCTACCGGGCAGAGGAGTACCACCAGCGCTACTTCGAGAAGCAGGGCGGCCATTGCAGGTGCGGTACCTGATCCTTCCATTAATCCGGAAGAGAACAAATTCATTACAAATATATAGATACAGAATATACATTTTGAATATGGACATATCCAATCTTCTCCAGACTCTTGCCGTTCTTGTTGAATGTGCCATAGCAGCAATCGCGTTTCTCATTGCCCTCCAGTACAGGAAGCTGTACGGCGGGCTGATCGCCATCACGTTCGCCTTCTTCGTGGTCTTCGATATGGTCCGGATCTTCGCCCTGCCAGTGTCCGCGGACATCAACGCCCTGATCTTTTTAGTTGCCTGCATCCTGATGCTTGGTGCAACGTGGCTGCTGTACAGCGAAAAATAATGGCGAGTCCATTTCCCGGCCTCTTTTTTTTTGAAACGAAACCCAGCGGCAGTCACACGATCGGGCAGGGCAAAATTTGTGATTTGCATCCCGGCTTCACCGGTTTTACACACGCGGGGCATCTCCTTAAATAACCGGAATACCATCTATCTTTCAGGAGTGCAAAACCATGTTTGAAAAAGTGCTGCTGCCCACCGATTTTTCCCCCGATTCCCAAAAAGTCATCGCGTATGTACAGGATCTTCCCGGCACCCGCGAGGTCCTCCTCTTCCACGTGGTCGATGCCACCCGCCCTTCCCGGCAGGGAGAGGATCACAACCGCCAGGTCGAAAACGCCCGGGCCCTCCTGGAGAAGACACGGGAGGAACTGGAAAGGAACAAAATGAAAGCAGAGGTTGCACTGGAGACCATCGCAAACCCCATCATGCAGGGCGATGTTCCGCTCACGATCCTTGAAAAGGCGGAGGAAGAGAAGGTGTCGCTCATCATGATGGGCGCCCGCGGGAAGAACACCATCCAGAACATCCTTCTGGGCAGCGTCTCGGCAAATGTCATCCGCAGGGCAAAGATCCCGGTCCTGCTCATGCGGTTCCCGCCGGAATTACACGCAACCGATACCCACCGGCACCTCTTCTCCCGGGTTCTTGTGCCCGTCGATTTCTCCTCACCTTCAGAATCGATAATCTCACTCATCAAAGGGATTCCGGCAACCGGGCAGGTACTCCTGCTGCACGTGGTGGACAAGGGGGAGTCCGAAACGGAGATCAAGGAATCTGTCAGTAATGCGTGGGAGAAACTCGGGGCAATAGCAGCAGATCTCGCCGCTGCCGGCATTGCAGCAGAATCCCGCGTCCATGTCGGGTATGCCCCCGACGAGATCAATGCCATGGCTGAAAAGGACGATGTTACGCTCATCCTGATGAGCCCGGTAGGAGAGGGGTGGAGAAGGGAGCTCCGGGCTCTCTTTATCGGGAGCACGACAAATGCCGTGATGCGCCGGGCACACCGCCCGGTCCTGATCGCAGCAGGTCATACCGGCACCTGAACCGGCCGGGACACCGGTGCACACGCGGGCAGCGGGGGAACCGGGCAGGGCGATAAGAAGGGAACTGGGAAGAGCAGGACACCCCCCGCTGACAACGGGATCGCACCGGAAGTGCAGACTTTCCTGCCCTTCACATCACAACCCGGGTCACGACCCCGTGCATCTTCTCCTGGGGGAGGGTGTAGAACTGGACAAAGGGCGGGGAGACCTTCTTGATGATGCTGTAGATCTTCCAGATGAATTTGTCAGAGACGATGGTCTCGATCCCGTAAAAGATCGTCTTCTCCTCAATGCCGTGACTTTCAAGCAGGGAGACGATATCGATAACTTCCATGTAGCCGGTCCTGACCGTGAAGAGTTCAAGGCCCGGGCCCAGGTGCTTGTCCAGGTCAGTTTCCACGCCGAACGGCTTGTCCGTGATCCGGATCCAGACCAGGACATTCTTCTCGTACATAATCTCGTTCTGGAAGAAGACCTGGCCCAGGTACGGGGAGAGGTTCTTTACATCGCTGATAAAGTAGAGCGCGGTGCCGCGGATCTTGCTGATGGAGGCATAACTTTGGGCATACCGCGGGAGGAACTCGTCAAGCCGGATCGGCTGGAGGAGCTCGTGGAGCCGGCCCTGGCCGCGGATGAACGCGATGGTGAGGATGAGCGGTATGGCAGCAAGGATGAACGAGACATAGGCGCCATGCGGGATCTTGAGCAGCGTTGCCACAAAGAAGAAGAAATCGATGATAATGAGCCCGAAACAGCAGAGGAGCTTGACCACGTCGCCTTTTTTTAGGAAAATGAGGGCCATCATGATGGCGGAGATCATCATTGCCCCGGAAACGGCAAGGCCGTACGCGGCGGACAAATTCTCCGAGGTCTGGAACTCGAACATGACCACCAGCACCGCGGCAAGCAGCATCCAGTTGACGGCGTCGATGTAGATCTGGGAACGCATCTCGGGGGAGGTGTAATCGATCTTCATTTTCGGGAAGATGCGGATTGCCATGCCCTGGTACACGATCGAGAACATGCCGGAGATCATGGCCTGCGACGCGATGACGGTGGCGCAGATGGAGAGGATGAGGAAGGGCACGAGGATGAACGGGCTGATGTGGTTGATCATCGAGAAGAGGACGTTATGGGTGTTGTCGGTCATCAGGACATAGGCACCCTGGCCAAAGTAATTGAGGATCAGGGCAGGGAAGACCACCATCCACCCCTTGACAATGGGCTCCCGGCCAAGATGGCCCATGTCCGCGTAGAGCGCTTCTCCCCCCGTGATACAGAGGATGACTGCCGACATGACCACCAGCGATTCCCAGCCGCTGTCGATGATGAACTGGATGGCAAAGGTCGGGCTCAGGGCATAGAGCACCTGCGGGGCGCTGATGATCGAGAATGCCCCGGTCACGGCAAGGGCTCCAAACCAGACGGTCATGACCGGGCCAAATGCAAAGGCCACCCGGTCACTGCCGCGCTTCTGGAAGAGGAAGAGCCCGACCGCAATG
This sequence comes from Methanomicrobiales archaeon HGW-Methanomicrobiales-3, assembly GCA_002839605.1. Classification (GTDB taxonomy): domain Archaea; phylum Halobacteriota; class Methanomicrobia; order Methanomicrobiales; family Methanospirillaceae; genus Methanoregula. Next base: position 57,322 of record PGYK01000011.1, read on the forward strand.
GACGCTGCAATCAGCAGGAGGGTGATCTGGCCCGTGCCCTCAAACCCCGGGATCAGCTGGATACCCTCGACTGCCGAGAGGATGCTGATGGCCGGGGTGATGATCCCGTCCCCGATAAAGAGCGCGATCCCGAGGATGGTGAGGATCGAGGCGCCCGATGCAATGAACCCGGGGGTCAGGTGGGAATCGAGGATGTTCTTTAAAACGATGATGCCCCCCTCACCCTTGTCGGAGAGGGACATGGCAAGCCAGATGTACTGGAAGGAGATGACGATAAAGAGCGTCCACGTGATCAGGGAGAGGAGCCCGAAGATGTTCTGGACGGTGGGCAGCATGAAGAGCAGGATTGCCCCGACCGTGTAGATGGGGCTTGTCCCGATGTCGCCGAAGACAAGACCAAGGGACCTGATGATCTTTTTCCGGGAGGCCCCCTCATCACTCATTCTAACCGGTCTTGTCATGAAAAGGGAAAATCTTTGGGTTTTTTACCGGATGACAAACACAGACTTATAAAGGAAATAAACTACCATAACTCAGGGAACGGGATGCGCGCTGAGCGCCTGTTGGGAGGTACGGGACCATGATGCAGATCTATAAAACCAAAAAAGACGTCGAACCGCAGGTCACCGAACTGGTGGATACCGCAGGGGAGCACTGCTGGATTCGCCTTTCCTATCCCAACGAGGCGGAACTTGCTCACGTGGCAGAGCACCACAACCTCCCGCTGGATTTTTTAAAAGCGGCACTCGATGAGGAGGAACGCCCGCGCCTCGATGCCGAGGACGATGTGGTCCTCATCGTGCTCGACGTCCCGATTGTCACCGAATACGAGGGTATCCGCACCCTCACCACCCTCCCGCTCGGGATCATCATCACGAGCTCCATCGTGGTGACGGTCTGCAACCGGATGTCGCCCATCCTGGATGACTTTATCGCAGGAAAGGTGCGGCACTTCCATACGGCAAAGAAGACCCGGTTCATCTTCCAGATATTCCACCGGAATGCCTCGGCATACTTAAACCACCTGCGCCAGATCGAGAAATCGATCTCAAGAATCGAGGTGGAACTGCACCGGTCCATGAAGAACGAGGAACTCTTCCAGATGATGGAGCTGGAAAAGAGCCTGATTTACTTCTCAACTTCGCTCAAGAGCAACGAGGCGGTGCTGGAGCGGATTCTGAGGACCAAGCCGCTGAAGATGTACGATGACGATGCCGAGTTCCTTGAAGACGTCATCATCGAGAACAAGCAGGCAATGGAGATGTCGCAGATCTACCTGCACATCTTAAACGGCATGACGCAGGCGTTTGCCACCATCATCTCGAACAACTTAAGCATCGTGATGAAGTTCCTTGCATCCATCACGATCATCATTGCCATCCCGACGATGATAGCCAGTTTCTACGGCATGAATGTGACGGATCTCCCGCTCTCCAATACCCCCTTAGCGTTTGAGACGATCTTTGCGTTCTCGGTGATGATCTCGGTACTTCTGGGCCTCTTCATGTGGCGGAAGAAGTTCTTCTGATACGGGTTTTTTCCATTGCCGGGAACCGGGTATCAGCAGACGGTTTTGCGTGAGTTTGATTCAGTTCTGTCGTAATTCAGGATGGGGGATAGTCTGCCCGGCGCCAGGAATCATCTGAAGACCTGAAGTGGTGTGCCGGGAATATTCAGGTGCCCGGACCTGCCGGTCCAGACAACAAATGAAAGAAGAAGAAATGGGCCCGCTGAGATTCGAACTCAGGACCTCCGCCATGTCAAGGCGACGTCATAGCCAACTAGACCACGAGCCCTCGCAAGTCTGATGCTCTATAACTTCTGTCACTGGTGCTATTAAAAATTAGTGTAACAGGGTCGGGATTTTCCGGATAATGGCCCCTGCCGGCATCCCGTCACGCGGGGGCGGGGAACCATTACCGGAACGGGTCACGCAACCACCGGTACAAAAATCACCCGTGGCTTTTGGCCCACCATGAAGTACACCGCCCGACCCCCATCACCCCTCCCAAGGGATTCCAGTCTCTGCATCGAGAGATAACCTGCTTTTTTTGGTGCGGAATAAAAATCTCGTGTGGGGGGTCGGACGGTGTACTTTGTAAAAAATGTCGCTGCAAGGCAGTTAAAAAAACACATTTATAGGGAGCGAAATGTTCTGCTGCATCAGGATACCGCATCCGGAGTACACCGTCCGACCCCCTCACCATGCGATGACTGCATGGACTCCTGCCGTGCATTATTCGATCGCAATGGATGGTGCCAGAATACCCTCCGGAAAAGATGAGAGTGAAATGATTTTTAGAAAAAAAAAAGATTGTTCAGATCTTCTCACTTGATATCCGGGCAAATGTCGCGGTGAAGATCCCGGGCATCCCGCGGATCTCCTCCATCACATTCTCGGGCACGTTGTCGTCAACATTCAGCACCATGATCGCGTGCTCGCCGGGATGGATCCGGCCAACCTGCATGCCCGCGATGTTGATGTTGTTCTTCCCAAGAATCGTGGATGCACGGCCGATAACGCCCGGCTTGTCGAGGTGCTTGGAGACGATGACATACCCTTCGGGGATCATGTCCATCGTGTACCCGCCCACGGCAACAATCCGGCTCCGGCCCTTAAAAAAGACCGAACCGCTGACAGACTCCTCGCCCTTGTCGGTCCGGATCCTGATGGTGATGAGGTTCTTAAAGCCCTGCGACTCCTGGGTCACGGTCTCGGAGACCGTGATGCCGCGCTCCCTCGCAATGAAGTCGGCGTTCACGATATTGACCGGCTGCTGGAGGATCGGGTCGAGGAGCCCTTTGAGCGCAAGCCGGGTAACAAATTTCATGCTGCCGGCATAGGCGGAGAGTTCGCCGCCGTAGATCAGCTCAACGGATGCGAGCCTGCCACCCGCGATCTGGGTGACGAACCGGCCCATCTTCTCGGCAAGCTGCGCATAGGGCTGGAGCACCTCGGCATGCTCGGGCGGGACCATGGGGGCGTTGACCACATACTTCGCAGATCCGCCTTTGAGGACCTCGATGCACTGCTTTGCAACAGAGACCGCAACATTGAGCTGGGCCTCGACCGTGCTCGCCCCGAGGTGCGGGGTGACGATGACCTGGTCGAGCGTCAGGAGCGGGGACTCGGTCGGAGGCTCTTCCTCGAAGACATCGAGGGCCGCACCGGCAACCTTGCCGCTCTTGATCGCATCATAGAGCGCCTTCTCGTCGATGATACCGCCGCGGGCGCAGTTGATGATCCGCACGCCGTCCTTCATCGTCGCGATGCTCCTGGCGTTGATGACGTGCTTCGTCTCCGGGATGAGCGGGGTGTGGACCGTGATGACGTCGGCGACCGTGAAGAGTTCGGCCATGGACATCATCTGGACACCCAGCTGGGATGCCCGTTCCTGCGTGATGAACGGGTCGTAGGCAACGCACTTCATATCCATCGCGTTTGCCCGCTTTGCCACCTCGCGCCCGATCCGCCCGAACCCGACGATCCCGAGCGTCTTCTCGTTGAGCTCCACGCCCATGAACTTACTGCGCTTCCACTCCTTATTCTTGAGGCTCGCGCTCGCCTGAGGGATGTTCCGGGCAAGCGACTGCATCATTGCCATGGTGTGCTCGGTTGCCGCAAGGGTGTTTCCTTCCGGCGCATTGGCAACGATGATTCCCTTCCGTGTCGCGGCGTCCATATCGATGTTATCCACGCCGACACCGGCCCGCCCGATGAACCGCAGCTTCTTGCCTGCCTCGATGACCCGGGCGTTCACATCGGTGCCGCTTCGCACCAGCAGGGCATCGTAGTCCCCGATAATCTTACAGAGCTCGTCTTCAGCAAGGCCGGTTCTGACATCCACATCAACGACCGGCCGCAGGACTGCAAGCCCTTCTTCCGCCAGCGGATCGCTGACGAGCACTCTCGCATTTGCCATAAAAAACCCATACAATATCTGCGCCATACCTAATCAGGGTTATTCTTTCGCCGTCCCGTACCGGACCGGATGCCGTTTTATAAAGAACGGGAGCGATCGGGGTGAGATCATCACAACACCACGGCGGACGGGCGTGGTGCACCGGATCCGTTCTGGCAGGGCAATTTTTATGGACGGGAAACGAGATTAATACAGGTGCGAGCATGACAGTGGTGCCCAATATTTTATGGCTCGAAGAGATCCGGAAAGAGGATATCATCTCGGTGGGGGGCAAGGGAGCTTCCTTAGGGGAGATGGCCTCCATTGGCCTTCCGGTCCCGAAAGCGTTTGTAGTGACTGCCCAGGCATTCCGCAGGTTCCTTGTCGAAACCGGAATCGAACAGACCATCTTTGCTTCTTACCAGAACCTCGATGTCGAGAACAGCGAGGCTCTTGAGAAGGCTGCCGAAGGGGCAAAGGACATGATCATAAAGGCAAAGATGCCGGCCGCAATCCGCGACGACATCAAAAAAGCCTATAAGAAGATGTCCGCCAAGGACCTCATTGTTGCCGTCCGGTCCAGCGCTACGGCAGAGGACCTGCCCGATGCGAGTTTTGCCGGCCAGCAGGAGACCTACCTCAATATCAAAGGCGATGCCGCGCTCCTCGAATCCGTCCAGAAGTGCTGGGCTTCCCTGTACGGCGCCCGGGCAATCTATTACCGGGCAAAGCAGGGCTTTGACGACCAAACCGTCAACATCGCTGTCGTGGTGCAGGAACTCGTCCATTCCGAGAAGGCCGGCGTGATGTTCACGTCCCACCCGATCACGGGCGAACCCCGGTCCATCATCGAGGGATCGTGGGGTCTTGGCGAAGCGGTGGTTTCGGGAACCGTCTCCCCGGACAACTATGTCTTTGACCAGCGAACCGAGAAGGTGGTGGACACGTTCATCGCCAACAAGAAAGTCGAGATCATCGCCGATGGCGACAATGGCACGAAGGTTGTCGATGTCGTGGGTGCACGGCAGGACGAGCAGGTGCTCTCGGATGCCGAGGTGGCAAAACTGGCCATGTATGGGCGGATTGCCGAGGACCATTACGGGATCCCGCAGGACGTTGAGTGGGGCATCGTGGGCCAGACATTCTATATCCTCCAGTCACGGCCCATCACCACCATCGGCAACAAGAAAGAGGCAGTGGCTGCCGGGCACACGACCAGCGCAAAACTGCTCCTCAAAGGGCAGGGGGCAGCACCCGGTATCGCATCCGGCAAAGTCGTCATCATCCGCGATGTACGGGATGTCGGGAAGGTGAAGGAAGGCGATATCCTTGTTACGAAGATGACCAACCCCGACATGGTTCCGGCCATGCGCAAGGTTGCGGCTATCATCACGGACGAGGGCGGGATGACCTGCCATGCGGCAATCGTGAGCCGGGAACTGGGCACCCCCGCGATTGTCGGGACAAAGAATGCCACCAACCTGTTGAAGAACGACCAGCTCGTGACCGTTGACGGCGAGAAGGGGCACATCTACGAAGGCGTTATCGCAGCGGCAGCACCAACGCAGGCAGCAACGGCAGCACAGGCGGTCGCCGTTGCCAGTGCACCCCTTATCACCGCAACGAGCGTGAAGGTGAATGTCTCGATTCCTGAGGCTGCAAAGCGGGCAGCCGCGACCGGCGCAGACGGTGTCGGCCTCCTCCGGATCGAGCACCTCATCCTTGGCCTGAACAAGACCCCCGGCTGGTTCATCGCCAACCACAAAGAGGAGGAGTTCGTCACCGAGCTCCACGACGGCATCAAGACCGTGCTCGACGCGTTCCCGGGTAAGCCCGTCTGGGTCCGGACCCTCGATGCCCCGACCGACGAGTTCCGGAACATGGCCGGTGGCGAGAACGAGCCGCACGAGCACAACCCGATGCTCGGCTGGCGCGGGATCCGCCGGGACCTGGAGACCCCGGACCAGTTCCGGCTCCAGGTTGAAGCCTTCAAGCGCCTCTGGAAAGAGGGGTATGACAACCTCGGCATCATGTTCCCGATGGTCTCCCACCCCGACCAGTTCATGGCGGCAAAAGCGATGATGGCCACCTGGGGGGTTGACGTCGAGCACGTCACGCTCGGCATCATGATCGAGATCCCATCAAGCGCCATCATGATCGAGGACTTCATTCACTGCGGGATAAAATTCGCCTCGTTTGGCACCAACGACCTGGTCCAGTACACCCTCGCCATCGACCGGAACAACGAGAACGTGGCCGATATGTATGATCCACGTCACCCGGCCGTCCTCTCGCTGATCCACAACGCGATCCAGTCCTGCCGGGCGTATGATGTCGAGGTCTCCATCTGCGGCCAGGCGGGTTCCGACCCGAAGATGGCAAAATGGCTTGTCGAGCATGGCATCACGAGCATCTCGGCCAACATCGACGCCATTGCCAAGATCCGCGAGGCGGTTGCCCGCACCGAACAGCGCATTATCCTTGAAGCGGCGAGATCAAAGGATGCTGAATAAGGGCAGGTCCGTAGAGGAACTCTTCTCCTTTTTTGCAGAAAAGAAGAGTTTGGATCTCGATCACGATTACATTCTCAGCTCCATGTGCACCCTCCCCCACAGCGTAGCCGTCAGGGCGCACTGCATGTTCATGGAGACGAACCTCGGGGACCCCGGGCTCTTTCCCGGCACCTTCTCACTCGAACACCTCCTCGTGAAACGATTCGGTGACCTCTTCCATTGCCCGGATGCCGGCGGGTATGCCACAAGTGGCGGCACGGAGTCCAACATCCAGGCGCTCCGTCTTGCAAAGGCGCTCCGGCACGAGGTTGCCAGCCCCAATGTCATCGTCCCGGCCTCCGCCCACTTCTCGTTCAAGAAGGCCTGCGATATCCTCGGCCTCTCCATGCAGAAGGTGCCGCTGGACCGCGATCACCGGATGGACGCCGGTAAGGCCGCGGAGATGATCGACGCAAACACGGTCGCCATGGTCGGGGTTGCCGGCACCACCGAGTACGGTATGGTGGACCCCATCGCGGACCTTGGAAAAATTGCGGACCAGCACGACCTCTTCTTCCACGTGGACGCGGCATTTGGCGGCATGGTCATCCCGTTCCTCGACCGCCCCGTCCCCTTCGACTTTGCACTCAAAGGCGTCACCACCGTTGCGGTTGACCCGCACAAGATGGGCATGAGCACGATCCCTGCCGGCTGTCTGGTGACCCGGGAGAAGGACGCCCTCAACACCCTCAACATCGACACCCCGTACCTCACGGTGAAACAGGAGTACACTTTGGGCGGCACCCGGCCCGGCGCACCTGTTGCTGCGGCCCTTGCGGTCATGGACTACCTCGGATTTGACGGGATGAAAGCCGTTGTCTCGGGGTGTATGAAGAACACAGAGCGGCTCATTGCCGGGATGGAGACGCTCGGCATCCCGCGGGCAGCTACCCCGGACGTGAACGTTGCAACGTTCGTCTGCGACCAGAAGCGGATCCCTCTCCCCTGGCGGGTCTCGTGGACCTGCCAGAAACACCTGCGGATCGTCTGTATGCCGCATGTCCATGCTGACCGGATCGAGGCGTTCCTTTCAGATATCGGAGAGTACCATGCTTGACCGACTTGTAGAATCCTTAGAGACCTGCCCCATGGTGAAGCGGGGGGAGTATAACTACTTCATCCACCCGATCACCGATGGCGTACCGATCGTTGACCCCGCCCTCCTCCGCGACGTGGCAGCCGCCATGATCAAGGTGATGGACTGGAAAGATGTGGACAAGATCGTGGTCGTGGAAGCGATGGGCATCCACATCGGTTCCGTCCTCTCGACCATGACCGACATCCCCATGACGGTGATGCGGAAGCGGGTATACAACCTTCCCCATGAAGTTCCGGTCCACCAGACCACCGGCTACTCAAAAGGCGAGCTGTACCTCAACGGCGTGTACAAGGGCGACCGCGTAGTTATCATCGACGACGTCGTGAGCACGGGGGGCACGATGAAGGCGCTGCTTGCGGCCCTTGAGATTGCGGGCGCTGAAGTCGTGGATGTCTGCATCGCCATCCAGCGGGGCGATCCCGACATCGGCCGGCCCTACAAGCCGCTCGTGAAGATCGAGGTGGACGAAAAGGTGCATGTTGTCAAGCGCTACATCTGACCTGATCGATGAGCTGAAACACCGGGGGGCAAAAACAGTCGCCCTCCAGTTCCCGGCCGGGCTGAAGCGCAAGGCTGCGGAGTATGTCCGTGTCCTGAAAGAGGCGGGGTTCACGGTCATCGTCAGCGGGGATCCCTGCTATGGCGCCTGCGACCTTGCGCTCGACACGCTTACGCATGCCGACGTGCTCGTCCACTTCGGCCACGCCCCCGTGGACACGCAGGACCGGGTCATCTTCGTGCCGTATGACGTGGACTTCGATGTCGCGGTACTGGAAAAAGCGCTCCCGTTTCTCGAAAAAAAGACGGTCGGGCTGGTCACCACCGTCCAGCACGTCCACCTCATTCCCGCGATGGAGTTGTTCCTCAAAAGACGCGGAATTGATGTGCGGGTGGCCGACGGCAGCGGGCGCACCCCCCTCCGCGGGCAGGTGCTCGGCTGCTGTTTTTCCACGGCACGGGATACCGGCGCAGACGAGATCCTCTTTGTCGGTACCGGCGTCTTCCATCCAATCGGCATCGCCCTCTCGACAAAGAAGCGCGTTATTGCCCTTGACCCGCTGGCAGGGGACGTGCAGGAAGTGAACGGCGATACCCTCATGCGGCGGCGCTTTGCGGTCATCGAGAAGGCGAGGGAGGCAAAGAGCATAGGGATCATCGTCAGCACCAAGTCGGGGCAGAACCGGATGAGCCTTGCAACACGCCTCGCAGCCCTCTCGCCCCATGCAGTCATTGTTACGATGCAGGAGGTGAGCACGGACGAGCTCCTCAACCTCGGGTTTGCCGCCTACGTGAACACGGCCTGCCCCCGGCTTGCCTACGATGACCAGATCCGGTTCCCGGTCCCCGTCCTCTCCCCGCAGGAGTTCGAGATCCTCTGTGGGGCACGGGACTGGGCGAATTACGCAATCGACGAGATTTTATGAAACTCAAGAACCTCGAGATGATGCTCCAGCGCCTTGCCGGCTTTACCCGCCCCCGGGCTGCCCTTGAGCAGTACCAGACTCCCGCCCCGCTTGCTGCCCGGCTCCTCTTCCATGCCCTGATGAAAGGCGACATCGAAGAAAAACGGGTTGTTGACCTTGGCTGCGGGACCGGAGTCCTCGCCATCGGTGCGGCGCTTCTCGGGGCAGCGTCGGTCACCGGGGTCGATATCGACGAGAGCGCGCTTGCCGTGGCGCGGGAGAACGCGGCTCTCCTTGAAACGGAGGTGACGTTCATTGCCGCCGACATCCGCGAGGGGTGCCGGGACGTGAGCGGCGGTGCCTGCGACACCGTCGTGATGAACCCGCCGTTCGGGGCCCAGAAAGCCCACGCCGACCGGCCGTTCATCGACTGCGCCCTCGTCATTGCCCCGGTCACCTATAGCATCTTTAATGCGGGATCGGCCCAATTTGTACAGGCGTATACTGCACACCGGGCGGAGATCACCGAGAAGGTGGGCGGGGCGTTTCCCATAAAACGCACCTTTGCCTTCCATACAAAAGACGTGCAGGAGATCGGGGTCGAGATACTACGACTGAAACGGACTGTGTAACCGAAGCGGGAATACCCGGCACAAAAAAGACCATTGCCGGCCTATTTTTTGCGCACCTTGTCATAGACTTCTACATGCCGGTGCTGCCGGCCATCCTGCCGCTGCTGATCCTGCAGCACAGTTATTCCTACCTTGAGGCGGGCATCCTGGTTACCGCATTCAACATGGTATCGTCGTTCGCCCAGCCGGTCTTTGGGATCCTCTCCGACAAACGCGGGCTCATCGTCCCGCTGGGGGCAGTGCTCTTCACCTCGGCACTCTTCGTGAGCCTGATGGGGGTCGCGAACAGTTACCTGCTGCTTGTCCTCTGTTCTGCACTCTCGGCCCTCGGTCATGCCTGCTTCCACCCGTCCGCGCTCTCCATCGTGTCACGGCTCTGCACGGACCAGAACCGGGGGCAGCTGACCTCGTACTTTGTTGTCGGGGGTAACATCGGGTACGCCATTGGCCCCGTCGTTGCCGGCCTCGTCGTCACCCTCTTCGGGCTCCAGGGTCTTCTCCTCCTGATAATTCCGGCCGGCATCACGGCACTGGTCATCAACCGGGTGGTACCGCAGAGTTTGTTTGTAAAACCCGATACGAAAACAGGGGAGGTTGCGGGTAAGAATGACGAGCCGGTCAGCTACCGCCCGTTCTCCATCCTCCTTGGGGCAACCGTCCTCCGTTCATGGGCTATCTTTGTTTCGATCACCTTCCTCCCGACGTACCTGGTGACACGGGGGTACGATCTTGTAGCCGCAGGACTCCTGTTGAGCATCATGCTCATCGTCGGCGTTGCCGGCCAGATCGTGGGGGGACACATCTCGGACCGGTACGGGCGGCGGGAGTACATGATCGCCGGCCTCCTCTGCGGCATCCCGCCGTTCCTCGTCTTTATGGCAACGGACGGTCTCCTCTCCCTTGCAGCCATGTTCGTCTTCGGGTTCTGCGTCTGGTCAACCTTCTCGGTCTCGGTTGCCATGAGCCACGAACTCCTCCCGGGGAGGATCGGGCTTGCGTCGGGAATGATGCTCGGCCTTGCCATCGGAGTCGGGGGCGTTGGCGTTGCCATCAACGGCATCATCGCGGACATGTACTCGCTTGACCTCGCGCTGTTTGTCCTTGCCATCCCGCTCTTCTGTGCAGCGGTATTGATGCTCTTCCTCCCGTACCCGTGGAAGTGGCTTGCCCGGGACCGGACTGATACAACGAGCTGAAAAAAATTAAAATTGGGCCCGGGTTATACCTTCACCACAAGGCACTGCGACCCGGCTGTTTCAAGAACCGGCTCGGGCTTTCCTGCAAAGAAATCGTCGAATGCCTTGGTGACGCCGGGGGTGTTGATGTAATCGTGGGAGAGGATGATCCCGCCCGGGCTCATGCGGGGATAGAAGAACTCGAGCGCCTGCTTTGTACTCTCGTAGCAGTCCACGTCGAGGTTCACCATCGAGAACGTGAGATCCTGCACCGGGCCGGCGGTCTCAGGGAAGATGCCCTTGTAGATATGGACGTTCTTCTCCGGCCGGAGATACTCCTTCACGTCCTCAAAGGAGACGGCGAACTTGCCCTCGTAAAACGGCCAGACCATATCGATCTCGTCAACCTGCGGCAGGCCTTCGAAGGTGTCGAAGAGATGAAGGGTTTTGTCCCCCTTTGCCGAGCAGATGATCTTGGCCGAGCCACCCCGGTATACGCCGACTTCTGCGATGTCTCCCGCAACTTTCTGCGTGCGCTTTACGGCCATGTAGATATGGTATGCCTCGATGTCTTCGATGAGAAGTTCGGTCTCGGAGCGGATCTTCGCAAGATCCTTTGCAAATGCCTTGCGGGTATTGCAGCCATAATGGGAGAGCCGGCCCCGGGTTGCGAGATCGTGTCCCGAGAACGGGTGGAGGATCGCAAACTTCCGCAGCCGTGAGATATACCGGCTGGGGACCAGCGTATCGAATGCCTGGATCATATTCTTCTTGGGGAACAGGCTCATGCCTTAAACACTATGCTTTCTGGAAATTTATATACAACCCCACCGGTTTCCCGCAGGTTTTCAACCTTGCCGGGGATCTCTGACAGGACAAAACCCCAAAAAAAACAGCACGTGCGGGAGATCCCAAAGCTATTGTCAAGAGATAATTTCCGGAGGGGGTGCATCCACATCCAGTTCATCGAGGAACGGCATCAGGCCGGTAACGAAAAGAACGGGTTTGCCATCACTGCCGGCAGGGAGGTGCTCACCCACGGTCACAATCTCAATTCTGAGCGGGAAGGCATCCATGGTTGCCTCAAACGACGGGTCGTTCTCGCGGGTGAAAGCAAGGAACCGGTTCACCTCGATATAGGGGCGCTCGAACTCGGGGATGTGCCCGTATTCCTCGCGGACAGAGTCAAGGGTCCGGGTGCGGACAAGATCTTCTTCAAAAAAGAGCACAACCTCGATTGCATAGGTATTGGCAAGGGCGCCGAGCCTGCGGACATCGAGCATTGAGCCGGGGGTGATTCCCACGGATCCCAGTCTCTCTTCGGGAGTTGCGCCTGCAAGCGTCTTTGGGACTACCGTACTGACCATGGAAAAAGGTTGGGCGGGGGGTTTTGTAAAGATATGGATTGGGTAAATTATTCCCGCCCGAACTTGTTCAGGAGCGAGAAACCCACGCCAAAGAAGAGGACTGCTGCCACCGGCCAGACCGACCAGGTGATCTTCCCATTGTGATACATGTCGATGCCGACAAAAAAGACACAGATCATCACCATCACGGCAATCTGGTACCACCATTTCTTCTCTCCGGTTCCTTCAAGCGAATCACGCATTCTGCTCATGGTAGTACCGTGGTGCGTTCGTGGTAAAAAAAGAGTTGCAGGCCGGACAATCCTTGTGAGGATTGCCTGGCACGGGGTTTACTGGCGGCGCATCACTGCAAGAGCGGCACCACAGCAGGCTGCAACGGCAACTGCCCAGAAGAACCCCGGCGCCCGCGGGGCAGTAGTCGGGGGAACGATCGGGGGCGTGAGAGTCGGCACAGTTGTCGGTTCCGTCACGGGTCCTGCCACGGGCTGGCTGATGGTGAGGGTGCTCCCCGGAACAATGGATCCGCTGTTATCGATCTCATCGATCTGCAAAACCATGAGGGGGGTTGGTGCATCCATTGGCACGACACCATCGATGCTCACGATCAGGCCGACATCATGGTTCGTGGAGTACGAGAGGAGCTCCCCGTTCACGAACGCAGCATTCCCCGATGCGGTCTGGTATGCCGCGTTCCTGCCATCCAGGGTAATCTGGATCGACCATTTCGCATCGGCAAGGCCGGTCTGCATCTGGAGCTCGTGACCCCGGGCAAAGGTGGTGGATCCCGAGGGGATGACCGCGTATTGTGCTACCACCTGCTGCTGCGAGCCGGCAACAAGCGGGGCATCCGGGGTGAACGCGACGTCTGAAAGGACAAGAGTTCCTGAGACTGCCGGAGTGAGTGCCAGGAGTATGAGGAAAACCAACAGGGTAATGGGGTGGATGCGCATCATGATTTTTTCTCATGAGGGTGTTTGCCCGGATCGCAAAAAGAGGTGTCGGTTGTTAACGGCACCATGCGGGCCGGGGCCTGACGGATTTACCGTAAAAGGACGCTCTCTGCAAATTTCCCGGCGTGATCGATTGCCTCTTCCCCCTCGGGGACTTCATCAGCAAAGATCTGCCAGCAATGGAACATTCCCTCCCAAAGCTCGACCTGCACCGGGACCCCTGCCCAGCGGGCTTTGTCCACGAACTTTCCGATATCAGAGAGGAGGAGTTCATGGGTGCCGGCCTGAATGTAGAGCCGGGGGAGACCGGCAAGGCGGGCATGGGTCGGGGAGGCGAGGGGATGGTTCGGATCGCGGCCGCCAAGGTAGGTTCGCCGGATAGACTGAAGACGCCCGGCCGTGATCCAGTCCCGGCCGGCATTCTTCGTAACCGATTCCCCGCTAAAGAGAAGGTCAACGGCCGGTGACATCAGGATGCCGGCGGCCGGGAGGCGCATCCCACCATCCCGGAGCGTCAGGAGCAGGCCAAGGACGAGATTCCCACCCGCCGAGATCCCGACCGGAAGGATGTGGTGCGGCAAAAAGCCCTTTGCGATGAGATACTTCCATGCAGTCACCGCATCGTTCACCGGTGCCGGGAAGGTATGTTCGGGGGCAAGGCGATAGTCCACCGAGAAGACTCTTGCCCGCGATGCCCGGGCTAGCCGTACGCAGAGTCCCAGGTGGTCATCGGTTGAACCAAGGGTGAATCCCCCGCCATGGAAGAAGAGGATCACCCGGTCGCTCATGACCTCCGACAGGGTGATCCAGTACCCCACTGCCCCGTCCCGCAGGGGCACCTTCTCGATCTGGTAATCGCTGGAAGAGAGCGATTCCTGCTGCATCTCCTTGTACAGATCCGAAAAACCCTGCCGGAGTGCCGGGACGGGCAGGGTGCTATCCGGGGCGTTCTCTTGTAAGAGGGTGAGGAGCTCGTCCGGAGCATTATGGATCATTATGAGAGGGTTGGGTGACGGGAGATAATAAAGGATCCGGGACGTCTCAGAACAGGCCGTTCGCGGGGAGGGCGGGATCTTTTCCGGCAGGGAACGGCAGGTATTACAAACGGGATTTTTAGGAACCGTTTAATAGGATTTCAGAGATAGTATCACGCTGTACCCTACCTTCCTAAAGCAGGAAGGTCGGATGACGAGACATTGTGAGGAGTTTTCATGAAGGTTTCACAGATTGGCGTTATCGCAGTCATGCTTGTGGTGATTGCTGTTGCATTCGCAGGATGTACAGGATCAACCCCGGCAGCAGCACCTGCAGCATCAGGCACTCCATCGTCAGGAGGCGAAGCAACGGGAGGTGCTCAGGCACCGTCAGGCGGATCTTCGGCCGGATCGTCAGATTGGTCAGATGTATTTGGCGGTATGAACTTCAACTGGTACGAGTACAAGACTGTTGTATCTTCAGAAGGTACAACTGTTATCATGTATACTAAATACGATCGGAAAAATGGCATTTGTAGTTCAAGGATGGAAATGAACGGGATGGTTATGAATGAGCAGACATTTGACTGTTCAGCAAGCGCAGAAACTCCGGGCCAGAGCGATCCCGTTGATATTGTTGCTCCCGATACCAAGATGGTCAAGGTAGGCACGGAAACAGTAACAGTTGGGGCCGGCACATTTGTTGCTGATAAATACACAATTTCAACTGATAGCGGCACAGTATACATCTGGATTACTGAAGGGAAACCCCCGCTTAAAACAGAAAGCCAAAGCAGCGAAGGATCTTACATTCAAGAGCTGAACGGCTGGGGATAATTTCCCGGTACCTTTTTTACGCGATCTTCTTCCAGCTTCGATACGTAACCGATTCGCGGACGAGCTCCGGCTCGATCTGGCTCTCAAACGCCCGGACGTAGGGTGATGCCCGGTGCTTTTCAAACGCTTCCTCATCCCGCCACGCGGACGTGATCAGGAAGAGCCCCTCCTCTCTTTCGGATTCTGCGGCAAGGAAGATAATACACCCCTCATCAGCACGGGACGTGATGGCAAGATCGCGGGCAATGAGCCGCATCCGGCTGATAAACGAGGGCCTGACCCGTAGCATCAGGGTGACAAGATGCGCATGGAAAGAGATCGCCGGGCCGGGGGATTTCATACGTAATACATGAGCACGGTCTGCTGGAACCCGTCACTGAATGTTCCGACAATATTGACAACACTTGCGTCAGCGACACCCCGGTAGGTGAAGATGTAGGGTGAGCCGATGACCGGGCTCGTGATGGTCCGCTGGACGTTCTGGGAGTTCTGGTTGGTGATCCGGATGTTCATGGCCACCATATCGGCAGCGTCAGCGCCACCGGTGATGGTGATATTGAGGTATGGCCCGGCTTCGGTTACGGCAAAATCCACCTGCCGGGGTACGGCGGGGTCCCGGGTCGGCACCGGTGTCGCGTCCGGAACGGGCGTTGCCACCGTAACGGATTGCGGGGACGGCTGGAGACAACCGCAGATCAGGATCAACAGGAAGATGGCTGCCAGGCACCCGGCGAGTAATCTCATAGATGGGAGGTGTGCGGGGCAAAATGATAAAGGTTGGGGAATAAAAAAGGCTAGTCGGACCCGGATTGAGGGGAGCCCACAGTATACCGGGCCCAGAGGAGTCCGGTACCCAGCACTTCGTGGCTCTTCAGCGTGAGGGGCACCTGAAGGCCGCCCATTCCCGCCTTTTTGGGGTCGAATACGGTGGGGCCGGGCTCGCCTCCGGCAAGGAACGGGTGAATGAGCACACTGACCTCCGTGACAAGGCCGGTTGCGAGCATCACGCTGTTGAGGGTGCCGCCGCTGTCAACCCGTACGGTTGCGACACCGTGCTGTGTATGCAATGCATCCATCCCGGCCCGCATATCGATGCGGTCTTTTCCGGCTATGATCGTCCCGATCTTCCGCTCAGCAAGGTAGTCGAGGTATTCCTTCGGGGTCGATTCCGAGCAGAGGGCGAGCACATCCCGCATGTACGGCCACTTCCGGATCGCGTCCCAGCACCGGACCTTCCCCCGGCTGTCTGCGATGACCAGCAGCGGGCGGGTGTCAGGTGAACCGTCGGGTGGCCGGAATGCATCTTCGTGATCGGGGGGAACTTCGAGCGCCGGGTTGTCCCGCACCGCACAGAGAACCGTCTCGCTCCCGAACAGGATTGCATCCGGGTTCCAACGGGCTGCAAGCCCGTAATAGGCCTCAAGATCGGCGGGGAAGTTCGTGATGCGGCCATCGAGGCTGACCGCGTTGTGAATGATGACATCTGGTCCCATAAGAGATCCTGCACAATGGGTGGAAATTTGATCACGATAAAGAAGCGGAGCGGGGCGTGAAACTAAAAATGGACGTATCATGTTCCGTTTGCCAGATCCCAACTCCTGACACGGAAAAACCAGTGCATATCCCGTGCCCGGCAGGATACCGGAATTTTACCCCTGGGCTTGAAAGATCGAAAAGAAGAAGTGATTTCCTGTTGATCTTCTGCCACACATGACATTTACGCATCAGCAACCCGATAACGCTGCCCTACCGGTGAACGCCATACCGGTTCAGACTGTCACGGTCAACGGGATCACAATTGCATACAAGGAGATCGGATCCGGCTATCCCCTTGTGCTGATAAACGGCTTTGCCTCAACCATGGATACCTGGAACCCTCCGGTTTTGGAAGAACTTGCCCGCCATTTTCGGGTCATCATCTTTGACAATCGCGGAACGGGATACTCCACGGCATCAGGCACTCCGTTCTCCATGTCCCTCTTTGCTGCTGACACCCTGGCGCTGATGGATGCTCTCGGGATTGCCCGTGCCCACATTCTCGGGCACTCCATGGGAACCTGCGTTGCGCAGGAACTCGCACTTTTCCATCCCGATCGGGTGAGCCGGCTCATCCTCGTCTCCGGTACCTGCGGGGGTGAACAAATGATCAGGATGGAGCAACCTGTCTGGGAAACCCTGTCGGACAAGAGCGGGACCGGTATCGATCTTGCCAACCGTATGTTTTCAGTGCTTTTCCCGGAAACGTGGCTTGAAACACATGACCCGTGGCAGTACTGCCCGGAGGTGCACGAGACCACGAGCGAGGAGAGTGCCGCCCGGGAGGCAGAGGCGTTATTTTCATGGTCGGGATCGTATGACCGGCTTCCACATATCCGGTCCCCGGTACTGGTGATCACCGGCACCGAAGATGTGGTCATACCACCCGCGAATTCCCGGACACTTGCTGACCGTATCACCGGCGCCCGGCTTGTGGAGATCCCGGGCGCGGGGCACGGGCTGATGTACCAGTGCCCGGGGGAGTTTCTTGTGGTTGTGCGGGAGTTTTTGAAAAACGTTTCAGCGTAGGATGCTTCAAAACGGACCAGAAGGCAACCGGCCGTATGCCCGTTTCCATGATTGTGCCGCTTCAAGAAACGCAGGATACCCGTGTTTCCGGATAAATTCCAGCGACTCCTGATATTTCCCGTACTTATACCCGTTCTTTTGAAAGAATCCATGGATAATCCGGCATTCTCCATAATCCGGACAGTCAGCACAGGTATCCAGTTTCATCTCCATGAGGCAGCAGCGTTTCATGGCACACCGGGCTGCCCGGAGATCCCGCGTGCCGTCATCATATCCCAGCTTACAGCCTTTGCAGGTACCGTCCTTTAACGGGGGACATGTGGCGCAGTACGCACCGCAACAGCCGACAAGAGCGATTTGGGATGCTATGGGGTGACCGGGATCTGACATCTGTATGTACTGAAAAGTGTTCCCGGTGCTTCAACATTTTGAAACGTCAGGACAGAATGATGAGCTTTCGCTCGGGAGTGATACCATCAGAGAAGGAAAAGCGATAGCAGCTTGGCATGGTTCCCGGGGACTCGCGTACCTCAGTACAGCATGCTACGTGTTCCGGCTTAACTTCTGGGTTCGGAATGAGACCAGGTGTTTCCCGAAAGCTATGGCCGCTATCACCAGTTTTTTACTGGATATATCATTCAGGTCGTGAACCTGACACTGCCCCATGACGGGCAGGATGACATTTTTTATTGGCTTCGCTCTTTGAGTGAAGAGTCAATTAGAATCGATGCCTGTGTAAAGGAAAGGTGATTGCAGCTTGGTATGGTTCCCGGGGACTCGCGTACCTCAGTACAGCATACTACGTGTTCCGGCTTAACTTCTGGGTTCGGAATGAGACCAGGTGTTTCCCGAAAGCTATGGCCGCAATCACCACGTGTTTGCTTTTAGATGCTTTGTTGCGGAGTGCGGGCACTTCGACAAAATGTCGAATGTGATGACACACATCTCCGAAAGCCAAGGTCCGGATTTGAACCGGAGTGTAGTTGCTCTGCAGGCAACCGCGTGGCCGCTCCGCCACCTTGGCAGCCGTGTAGTATGATACCTTATCCTGTATGTCAGGATAAGATATAAGGTTTGCACTCAGAATTTCGTCTGGGTTTAACGTGGTGAGCACTAGTGTTTGGACGTTAGTACTCGCGGACTGAACACGTCGTTGCCTTCGTGCGTACATCCCGAGCCTATCAAGCGGGTCTTTTACCCGTGTCCTATGGCGGAGTCTCTTTTTGGGCCGGGTTTCAAGCTTAGATGCTTTCAGCTTTTATCCCTTGGCGCGTGGCTGCTCGGCACTGCCTTGTCAGACAACCGATCCACTAGAGGCGCCGAATGAAAGTTCCTCTCGTACTATTTCATTCTTACCCTCAGACTCCTAACACTCCTGATAGATAGTAACCGACCTGTCTCACGACGGTCTAAACCCAGCTCACGATCCCCTTTAATAGGCGAACAACCTCACCCTTGGCTGCTGCTGCACAGCCAGGATGGAAAGAACCGACATCGAGGTAGCAAGCCGCCGGGTCGATATGTGCTCTTGCCGGCGACGACTCTGTTATCCCCGGGGTAGCTTTTCTGTA
>PGYK01000018.1 GCA_002839605.1 Methanomicrobiales archaeon HGW-Methanomicrobiales-3
GCTGTCGGGGTTCGTGGGCATGCTGTTGATGTTGTAGAACCGCATGCCGTTGACCATCCAGAACTGGCCGGCTTCGACACCGTCCCAGAGACCGTCGGCATCCGTGTCGGGATTGTTGTAGACCGTCTTGTAGTAGTTGTAGTTGCTGTCGTAGAACCCGCTGTTCTCGATAGAGTTCGGGATCCCGTCACCGTCAGTGTCGATATCGTTAACGTAGGACAGGACATAGGTGGCATCGCCGCCACAGGTGCTGTAGGTGATGGCACGGTTCCAGACGCCAATGGGACCACCCTGATGATCAAATTCTAGGACATTTCCGGAGACGACAAGATCCGACACCTTGGATGAGCCCCCACCGTACTTAACCCACATACCGAGTTCGCCATAGTTCGACCAAGCCGGAAATGAGATTTTCTAAAGATGAGATAATGAGTGCCAAAAAAAGGAGGAATGAAATTGCAATTATTCCGGTGCACCGTCTGATTAATCCACGGGTTCCCCGAACTTCTCCTCTAGGTGACGCCACCAGATCTCTGGGGGAGCTTCGATGTAATCGTCAGGAGAATAATTCCTTTGTTTGATAGATTCCGGTATAAGTCTGATAATGGTCTCATCTAATTTCTGAAGTTTTTCAAGCTCATTTCTGATATCGATGAATTGTTCAAGTTCAAGCCGGATGGCTTCCATTGTATCCCGGTAGCAAATTCTGGTTTCAAAAACATATGGATCTTCAGTTATATGATCCGGATGAAAACGTTCAAAATAATTATGGAAATTAAAAAGTAAGTGATGAAGATATTCATCCTTGTGCGCATCCCTAACAGCCCGGAAACGGGCATCAAGCGGGGTGACGGCTTGTTCTATTGTCGTAACATCGTGGCCGCGCTTTTTCAGATAGGATAATCTCCATCTTTCGTGTTGACGAGATACAAGAGGAGGATAGATACCCGCTAATGGATTAAAATTGGTTTTTTGAAAGTCGAAACCCTGACTTTTCAGATAATCAAGATCCCAATTATCATTATCGTGTCGTTTGTCCACGAGATCATAGAGACCAGCTAAAAAGGGATAATTAACACTTGCAATAAGCCAGTTTTCCAGTTGTTCAATTTCATTCTTATAATAAATTAAATAATTGAAAGAATATTGGGTAAGTTCCTCATCTGACGGATTTCTTAACATCGACTGACTCCTAATTAAGTTTTATGAATCGTCCTAGGTTATTGTCAATATCGTTTACCACATTCTTCAAATGATACGTGAAAATAATTCCCTTATCGTCAATTGCGACGTACGCTCCGGTCTGACGGTCAAGTACCCCAATGTTTCCTTTATTTGCATCCCAATACTTACCAACATTCACATCGTTCCGGTTCCATAATGCCCTTGCTGCGGCATCATATTCTGCTTCTGTGTTGTAGGTTATGGGTGTGGGCAGATCGTTGAATTGTTGCTTATGATCATTGAAATGTTTTGTCAGTTCTCCCGGTTTCCACGCCGCAACACTTCCCTCAACATTGATCGTGTCAGCGATTCTCGGATATGAAACCTCTTTAAATACGGTTGCGGTGCCCGCAGATTTCGAATCCATCACCCGGATCAATCCTGCTTCCGTCCCGCCTTTTGCCAGGATGCGGTCAACAGCACCTTCCCGGTCAATTCCACGGATAGCGGCCATCTTATCCGCAGCAAAGAATCCTTCGCCGCCCCAACGGTTCAGGGATTTGAACCGAACTGCGGCATCGTCGATTTTCGCAAAGCATTTTATCGCTTTCATTTCTGCTTTCGCCAGGCCGCCTCCCGGGATTGCCCCGACAGCAAGAATCAGCAGCTGCGGACCGCGAACACCATTGTTTGCCTGTGCGATGAAATCGCGGGCACTACCAACTGCCAGGATCTGGCTGATCTCCTGCCCGAGCTGGAAGTCCTCGTTCCGGTGCCGGGGGTCGCTCGACGAAATATCCGACAGGATCAGGCCCTGGACGAACTCGGACCGGTGCCATTCGGCCGGCATCGTATTGTTGCCCGGCGGGGAATGTCACACTAATGAACGATTAAAAAAGGGGTGAAAATGATGGTTATTCTGAATGTTGTTTCATCCGGGCCTGTTTTTCGGCAAGGATTTTTGAGGGATGGCGCCACCAGAAACGATCTGGATAATAAGGAATTTCAAAATTACAACCGAATTTGATTATGTCCTCAATTTCTTGGGTGTAAATACACTTGAAGCCCAGATCCAGAGACGACACATTTTTATTAATCTCTTCGCAATCAGACATCTTATTCAATTCCATCAGCAAAAATTCGAGACCATCTCGCTGATGGAGGGCATGATCTGCTTCCTGTGTCCAACCTTCTATGTCAGAAAAATAATAGAAAAATTCGGGGAAAATCTCTTTTTGCTGTTGGATACTTTTAGTTATACGTGATATCAATAATTCTTTGTACTCGATAATAATTGTGTCAAATTCCATTATTATCCGGGCATAGTCATTGGCAATCTCTTGTAAACCGATATTTTCTTGACCAACATTGTATAATAAAAAAGATATTCGGAATTTTCTGCTGATTGGATAAAAAAGAATGGTGTCTTCAATGATTCCTCCATCACTTAATGTTTTTTTTAAATCAATAACTTCGGTTTCAAATTTTTTGATTTCACATTTTATTTCTTCATTAATCATCGAAATCAACTCTTATGTGAAGATCAGTTAATCTGGATAAGTCGGTTCCGAATCGTAATATCAACGTAGTGCTCTATTGAATTATCCGGAGCGTAATACGTAATGATATCCCCACTAATCCTGCCACTCACAAACTCATTCGCATTGCGATCATATACAACCAGAGTATCATATCCATCCTGATAATACAATTCAACCCCGGCATCTCTCCTGTTCAGAAGGTTTGTGCCCCGCTGTAAATATTCCTCCTTGGTTGCAGGTTTATTTATCCACGACTGATCATTTTTATGACTATTCCATTTTCTCTCGAGACATGCTTCAGCCGTCTCTCTCGTCTTCGGAGCAAATTTCCCGGTCGCAGGCGTTTCAAGGAAGGTCTGGATCTTCTGGTATGATACCTCAGTTTTCATCGTCGCGGCGCTATCCGCAATCCGTATCACACCCGCCTCTGTCCCGCCATGCGCAATGATTCCCGGAATCGCACCTTCCTTGTCGACAACATCCCGCAGGTACCCCATCTTGTTGCCCGAGAAGAGCCCCATGTTCGTGGAATACCGGGAGAATTTTGTCAGCCGGAGGGCCGGGTCATCGAATTTCGAGACATACGTGATAGCCTTCATCTCAGCTTTCGCAAGGTTGCCGACCGGGATCGATCCGGCAAGGAGCACCATCAGGTGCGGGCCGCGCTTGCCGTTGTAGGCCTGCGCGATAAGGTCACGCGCACTGCCGAAACAGGCAAGCTGGCTGATGTCCTGGCCCCAGCTGAACGCCTCGTTCCGGTGCCGCGGATCGCTTGACGAAATATCCGACAGGATCAGGCCCTGGACGAACTCGGACCGGTGCCACTCGGCCGGCATCGTGTTGTTCATCGCGTCCAGCGGGTCCGGGTCGATGCTGTCAATCAGCCCGTCCTCATCAGTATCCGGCATCAGTGGCTCGGTCCGCAGCGGCCAGATTACGTGGTTGACCTCTTCGCCATCGGTCCACGCATCGTCGTCCGAGTCCTTCATCAGCGGGTGCGTGCCTTCGTCCATGCTGTTGATGTTGTAGAACCGCATGCCGTTGACCATCCAGAACTGGCCGGCTTCGACACCGTCCCAGAGACCGTCGGCGAAACTCCAGTTCCACGATGCGGAGGATCCTGTTGAGAGATCGGTGAAGTTGACTGCGAGGGGGGCCCTGCCAGCTCTTGTCCGAACCCTGAGGGGGGTCGCGTGGGTACAGAATGACATGCCCCACCACCATCCCACCCAATCCCAATCCGCCCGAATTGCAGGATGTCTATGACGGGAAATGCAGGTATCTTCGCACCATTATCCTTTCATGAACCGGGCAGGGGCCGGCCCCAAACAAATCTGTGTACCCATGCGACCCCCCTTGTCATTCTAAAAATGTGAGCATTTTCACGTCATAAACGTGCAAAAACGGGTGAGGGGGGTCGCGTGGGTACAGATTTGTAATCACCCATGCAGCCCCAATCCAAATCCTCACCACCTCCCGCCCCAACAAGACATCCGGGAGATCCATGACTCAGGATGCGATGGTGCAGGATGTCGCCGTCGCCATCGCTGCCAGGATTTGTCGGGTTGCTGTTGATGTTGTAGAACTGCATCCCTTCCCGGATATTTAACGACAGTATGCGACGAGCATGCCATCCATTACCAGTTTTCTCACGTAAAGAAATCCCTATTTCCGGTGTGATCCGGATCGCTTCATACCGTTACTTCCGGCGTTTTTCCAGTTCCTGCATCACATCAGAAAGGTCCACGCCGGCTCCACGAAGGGCAACGAAGATATGGAAGAGGAGGTCGGCGGTCTCCTCGACCGTCCGCTCGTTCTTCCCGTTCTTGACCGCAAGGATGAACTCGGTGGCTTCCTCGCCCACCTTCTCAAGAACCTTGTCGATCCCCTTTTTGTCGGCAAGGAGCCGGCTCGTGTAGGACGATTCGTTCGGGTTATCTGCCCGCTCGCAGATAACAGCCCAGAGTTCGGCAATTACCGCCGGATCCACCGTGCCCTTCATGCTGCCTCCTGCGCCAGCAGCACTTCCCCGATCTCGATCCCGAAGAACCGGTGACAGAGGAGCCGCGCCTTCTCGATGTTGCAGCCGGCCTTTCCAATCGCGATCCCAAGGTCGCTCTTCTGCCGGACAAAGACATTCACCGGCCCGTTCTCGGGGCTGTGCTCGACCGTCTTCACCTCGGCTGGCTTGAAGACATTGGTGATGAACATATCAGGGGTCTCGGAGAACTCCACCATCTCGATGCGCTTCCCGAGCACATTTGTTAAGCGTTTGATGTTCTCGCCTTTCTTGCCGATGGCAAGCCCCATGTCGCCCGGGCGGATCACGTAGATGACCCGGTCGAAGCGGTCGTCAATAACACAGTCCAGTGCCGTTGATTTGGTCAGGATCCTCAGCTCTTCGATGTATCTCCGTTCCTTAAAGCCGATATTGCGCTCCATGGTAAAATCAATCCGATAGTATCCGCGGTTTTGTGGTATTCGAAATTTGGTATTCCGATAATTATTGCCCGGAAAATCTCCGGACCGTTGCGTGTTGAGTTAGAGAAATGATCACGCTGCTATGGTAAAAAAGTTGTGAATGGAGATTTCCTTACCGGATGGTATAGGTGATGGTGACTGAGGCGCTCACCGTGATGTCGCCTGGCTGGACGGGGGTCGTTGACGCCATCTTCATGTCGGCAGCGCCCGCGTACTGGTACTGGTAGTTCTCAAAAAGGACCGGGTAGTACCCGCCGGTGATATCCGCATTCTTCACACCCGTGATTGCTGTTCCCATGGCACCGGCAACCGTGTCGGCATCGCTGCGGGCCTGCTCAACGGCTTTTTTGAGCGCCTCGGTCCTGAGCACTTTCTGCTGCTGGTCGGAGAGCATGAACCGGATCGAGTCTGCCTGGTTGATGCCGTTTGCAACCGCGATGTCGATGACCTCTCCGGTCTTTGATACATCGTGGAGGGTGACCGTCAACGTGTTGGTAACACGGTAGGTTTTGACTTTGGGCATCATGAGGCCGGTCGATTCCTCGTACACCGGGTAGATGTTGTAGCCGGTGGTCTTGAGGGCGTCGCGGGGGATGCCTGCCGCAATCAGCGCCTCGATGACGGTGTTCATCTTTGCCGAGTTTTCGGCCTGGGCTTTCTTAACATCGGTGTTCTCGGTCTGGACCGAGAAGGTGACCTGTGCCCGGTCGGGTGTTCCGATCACGTTGCCGGTCCCGGAGCTGTGGATGACCTTGTCATTGACAGAACTGTCGGATTCGGCAGATACGCTGCCGACTGCTGCCACCGCCAGGATAAGGAGGAGGGCTGTTATGCGAATGAGGTTCTTCATCATGGTGTTCAGATCACCGTGGGATGAAAACAGGGTTAAAGATTGCTTTGACTGCGAATCCAGTCGCAGTTATCCACTAAAAAACGGTGCAGGTGCCTGCCCCATGCTCCGGATTTCCTGCGGGATTCCCCCCACCGGCCCGGCAGGATATTTTCCAGTATTTAGTCGTTGCCTGCACCACTCAGAAGGTAGATTATGGTGCACCACATATTGTACAGGCGATTAGAGCATGACAGCGACAATCGTAGAGAAAATCTTTTCTCAAAAATGTGGCAGCGAAGTCCGGGCAGGCGAAGTGGTCATGGCCCCCATTGACGGGGCAATGATCCACGACATCACCGGCCCGCTTGCCATCCAGAAGTTCTACGAGATGGGCGGAACGCAGGTCTTTGACCCGGAACGCATCATCATGCTCTTCGACCACCAGATCCCCGCCGATTCCATCGAGGCGGCAAACAACCACGTGTACATGCGGAAGTTTGCCGCGGAGCAGGGCATCCATAACTATGATATCAACGAGGGTGTCTGCCACCAGGTGACAATCGAGAAGGGCCGGGCAGCGCCAGGCGAGATCGTGGTCGGGGCGGATTCCCATACCTGCATGTACGGGGCCGCAGGAGCATTCGCAACCGGAATCGGGTCAACGGACATGGGCTTTGCCTTAAAATTCGGGGCACTCTACTTCAAGGTCCCCGAGACGATCCGTGCCGAGGTTTCGGGTAAGTTCCAAAAGCGGGTCGGGGCAAAGGACCTGATCCTCAGGATCGCAAACGACATCGGGGCCGACGGCGCAACCTACAAGGCGATCGAGTTTGCAGGAAAGACCGTCCGGAAACTCGACATGGCCGGGAGAATGACGCTCTGCAACATGGCAATCGAGATGGGAGGGAAAGCAGGTATCGTTGCCCCCGACAAGATCACGTGGGAGTACATGAAAGGCCGGCGGAAGATGAAGCCGTTCGATCTCGAAAGCGACGAGGACGCAACCTTTGCGGAGCGGAGATCCTACAATGTTTCAGACCTTGAACCGCAGGTGGCAGTTCCCCACAACGTGGACACCGGGGTTCCGGTCAGCAGGGTTGCCGGCACGCACGTTGACCAGGTCTTCATCGGGTCCTGCACAAACGGGCGCTTTGAGGATCTGGCAGAAGCTGCAGAGGTGCTGGGCAGGAAGAAGTTCAACCCGAAGATCCGGGTCATCATCATCCCGGCATCCCGCGACGAGTATCTCAAGACCTTAAAAGCGGGTTTAATCGAGAAGTTTGTGAAAGCCGGGGCACTTGTCGAGGCCCCCTGCTGCGGCCCCTGCATGGGCGGGGCGTTCGGGCTGATTGCGCCCGGCGAGGTCTCGCTCTCGACATCCAACCGGAACTTCAAGGGCCGGCAGGGAAGCACGGACGGCAAAGTCTACCTCTGCTCCCCGGCAACGGCTGCGGCGAGTGCGATCACGGGTGAGATCACCGACCCGAGGGAGGTGTAATATGGCAGCAAAGAAGACGGTGCCGGTCAGGAAGGTTAAGGAATCCGAGGGGCCGGTTGCAAAGAATGCCCGGGCATGGAAGTTCGGCGACGACATCGACACCGATGCCATCATCCCCGGCCGGTTCCTCATCATCAACAACCCCGATGAACTCGGGAAGCACGCATTTGAAGGCACAAGGGACGAGTTTGCAAAGAAGGTGCAGCAGGGGGACGTGATTGTCGGGGGACGGAACTTCGGCTGCGGCTCATCCCGCGAGCACGCCCCGCTTGCCCTCATCGGGGCCGGCGTCAAAGTGGTGGTTGCCCGATCGTTTGCCCGGATCTTCTTCCGGAACTCGATCAATGTAGGGGTACTTCCCGTGGTGTGCCCGGATGCCGACAAGATCGCCGACGGGGCGAAGATCGGCCTCAATATCAAAGAGGGGAACGTCGTGGCTGACGGAAAGACCTATGCCATCGAGCCGGTGCCTGCGTTCATGCAGGGCATCATCGACGCCGGCGGGCTTGTGGAATATGCAAAGAACGTCAAGGAGTTACCAACATGTACAAGATAGCGTCAATCGGCGGCGACGGGATCGGCCCGGAGATCGTGGATGAGGGAAAGAAAGTACTGGAAGCCGCAGGAGAGAAGTTCAACTTCGATATCGAATGGACGGACTTCGACATCGGGGCTGACCGCTACCTTGCGACAAACACGCTCGTAACCGAGGATGATTTGAAGGAACTTGAAAAGTTCAAGGCAATCTACTTCGGCTCGATCGGGGACGACCGGGTCAAGCCCGGCATTCTGGAGAAGGGCATTCTCCTTGCACTCCGCTTCCACTTCGACCAGTACGTGAACCTCCGGCCCATCAAACTCCTGAACGGCGTGGAGACCCCGCTTGCCGGAAAAGGACCAAAAGACATCGACTTCGTGGTCGTCCGCGAGAACACCGAGGACTTCTATGTTGGTATCGGCTCCCGGTTCAAACAGCACCAGAAAATCGAACTCGACGTGATGCGGGACATCTACAGCGTGAAGTTCGGGCTCGATGTGACGAGCGACGCGGAAGAGATCGCGTACCAGATCGGGGTCATCACCCGCGAGGGTTCCCGACGAGTCCAGACCTATGCCTTTGATATGGCGATGCAGCGGAAGAAGAAGCTCACCTCGGTTGACAAGGCCAATGTCCTCTCGGACGTGTACGGGCTCTGGCGGGATGTATTCACCGATACCGCAAAGAACTACCCGGCTGTCACGACCGACTTCACGTTTGTCGACGCCATCACCATGTGGTTTGTCAAGAACCCGGAGTGGTTCGACGTCGTGGTCACGCCCAACATGTTCGGGGACATCATCACAGATCTCGGCGCCATGATCCAGGGCGGGCTCGGCCTTGCCCCGGGCGGCAACATCAACCCGAAGGGCACCTCCATGTTCGAGCCGATTCACGGTTCGGCACCCAAGTATAAGGGGATGGGTGTCGCAAACCCGATCGCCACCATCTGGGCGGGATCGCTCCTGCTCGACCACCTTGGCGAGCACGAGGCGGCGGCGGCGATTGTCAGGGCAATCGAGCAGAGTATCCATGACGGCATGGTGACCAAAGATCTTGGAGGCCAGGCTGTCAGCACCTCAAAGGCCGGGTCATATATCGCCGAGTGCGTGAAGAAGGGGAAGTAATCCAATCCCCGACAGTGCCCCGTCTTTCTCAACGTGGGCTAAAATTGTTCTCTTTTTTTCCCGCGTTCATTGCCATACCATTGTCATGACCGGTATTTTCATCCTCTTCTCACCCGAAATGTCGAAAGGACGGGCAAAGAAAAGGACAGTCCCCCTCAGCTGTGAGAAAGCAGGAAGGCGCAGGCAGGATCAGTAAGTAAAAAAAGTGAATCCCGGATTTTTTGACTCACTGATATGCGCCGGCCTGCAATGCCCGCTGTTTATGGACATAGGACGGGTACCACACGGTAAATCCGATGGCGATGATCATGAAGACCCAGGGCAGGTTGCCCAGCATCGCAAGGCCTGGATCATGCCGTACCAGCAGGAAGGCATTGACCAAAAAACCCAGCGTGAATGCGATTCCCCAGACAGCGGTTATGATATAATTTACGTGCAGAAAAGGTGCGCTCTGTGCCCGCTCGGGCTCCACACCCTCTCTCGAATACTGGAGGGTGAACGGGAAATGGAAGAGCATCGTCGCCCAGCAGACGACCGTCAGGATCAGCATCGAGAGTACCGCAAGGTAGTTTGCGAGATAGTACTGCTGTAATCCGACAATCAGGATGAAGAAGACGACAAAGAATACCATCGTGATAACAGAGAGGATGTACCCCTTGAGCAGCTGCTTGTAACTTGTCAGGATAGTCAAGGCAAGTGCAACAACAAAAGCAAGGATCAGGCTCTCCAGGGTCGATCCTGCAAGGAGGGTAAATGCAATCCATGGCACGAATGCGGTGAGAAGTGATAGCAGGTTCATTGCGCTCAAAAAGAAGGATGTATTGGAAGATATCTTTTTTTATCGCCGTTTATTGGCAGGGACACGTTGTCGGTATTCACTCATCCCGTAAACCGGACCCGGCACCCGTTACCGCACGTCACGCCCGCCTGCATACCGGCGCAGGCACGCCATCTGCCAGGCGCGCTCCCCGATGAGGCCATCGTCGGCATTGCCGGTGTGGGCAGCAACCGCCCGGAGTGCATACACCGAACAGCCAAGGGCATGCGTGGGGACATGGGCAGTAGCGACAGCCTGACCTGCGGCATGGGCAGCAAATATCGCATCGGCTCCCGTTGCATCCCGGGCTGCCGCGTGGGCATCGAGGGAAGCCTTCCGGATGTCTTTCATCCGGAACACCCCGCTCGCCGCCCATTCCCGGCAGGCATCTATCGCCACACGGGGCCGTGCATCACCGTACCGCTCCTGCTCGAAGAACGGCAGGACATGTTCGGCACAGTCGGCGGCCCAGAGGGCAAGAGGTTGTTTGTCCGGCTGGAAAACCTGGTGGTCGATCGTTTCGGTAAAGGGCCTGCCGAGTATGAGGGATACGTCCCTGCGGATATCGGACAACAGCACGGTTGGTTTGAGGGGTTTTTTTGTTTCGGGCGGCATACGAAAGATAAGAAAAAGGAATAGTGCGGGCCGGGTTATACCGACTCCTCTTCCGCTCCCTCGTCCCGGCCAAATATCGAGCGGATTGCCCTGAGCGGGGAGCGCCCTGCCGCTTTTGGCTCCTTTGGCCGGACACCCTTGAAGAGGATCTCCGCTTCTTCAATCCCTTCATCGACATGCATCTTCTCGGTGATATCGATGAGCGAGCCGACGATTGCCACCGTCTTGCCATTTTTTACCACCGGGATCTCGTTGACCTCGATCCAGATTCTCCTCCCGTCCTCCGCTTCCATCTCCAGCCGGTACGGGGGTTCGCGTTTTCCGGTTGATACCGCCCGCAGGGTGCGTTCGAGACCGGCGGCGTTGACCGGGTTATCGGTGAGGTAGTCGGTCCATGACCGCTTCTTCTTGTCGTTTGAGCATTTCAGGAGCGAGCGGATCCGGGGGCTGATGAAGGTAGTGCGGTGGTCGGGGGTATGGGCATAATACATCTGCGGGCCGCTCTCGATGAGGAGCATCAGTTCCTCGTCCCGCTTCTTTGTGGCCTTCAGGTCGTTCTTGAGCGGGGTCATGTCACGGCCGGTTGCTACGAGCGCAACAGGAGTGTTGTCCGCGTCAAGGACCGACCGGATCGACCAGCTGATGCACCGGAGCCCTCTCGCCGTCTGGAGCCACTGCTCCACGATGCAGGTATACGGCGGCCGGAAGAGCCGGGTCATCTGGGTTGCGACAACATCTGAGTATCGCTCATCGGATACCGGCATGAAGACGCTGCCCAGCAGCTCGTCTTTTGTTTTTTTGAGCAGTTCGGCATAGGCAGTATTGGCAAATTCAAGCCTTCCTTCAAGGCTGACTTTCACGATGAGATCCTGCTGCTGTTCCACAAGATTACGGTATTCTGCGTCCGTGGTATCCATGGGTAACGCTCACGCACTCCTGTGCTGGTCCGCGCCGGGAGTTCCGGGTAAAAAGGGAGGACTCATCTCCACACCCAGAAGATCTGTT
Source organism: Methanomicrobiales archaeon HGW-Methanomicrobiales-3 (assembly GCA_002839605.1). Taxonomy (GTDB): domain Archaea; phylum Halobacteriota; class Methanomicrobia; order Methanomicrobiales; family Methanospirillaceae; genus Methanoregula. The sequence continues at coordinate 11,619 of PGYK01000018.1, forward strand.
GCGGAACTATTAATGGTACACGATTTTGTAAAAGAGAAAATGAACCGGGGTAATGAGAGGGGGGTGCCGAGGCGGTTTTTATCAGACGCTCGCCCCGATGGTCTGCTGGCCGGAGGCAACGCGGCGGAGACGCTGCGCGGGGGTATCGGGGATCCGCACGATGCCGGCCAGCCGCTCCTTCCCGTAGAGTACGCCACGGAGGGCAGCAAGCGAGAGGGTGAAACTGCCGGTCCCGAAGAGGTCGATATTCAGGGCTTTGCCGGACGCGGAGACCTGCGCAAGGCCCGCGGTGGCACCGAGGTAATATTCCCAGTTCTTCGTGAGTTCCTCGACCTGGATCAAGACGCGGCCCGAGACTGCCCTTATAAGATCGGCCCTGCGGAGGGCATACCGGGAACCGCAGATATGGAGCTCAAGAACTTCGTTGAGGACCCCCTCGCTGTCGAGCGCCTGGCACCGGGTCCGCTGGAGATATCCTGCTTTTTCCATCATACACGACCACCTTTCTGTCGTAGTATGGCGTCAGCTCGTGCGCTATTTAACGGGTCAGCGTGCGCGGGGTGAAAGTGAACCTTGCGGGTATTTCACGTCAGCGGTTCCTGGTCTTCCGATCCATGCAGGCGTTGAGCACGTCTTCCATGAACGCCAGGGTGCCATTGATACCGGCCAGCGGGCGGGGGGCAAGGCGCACCGTCCCCCGCAGCGGGGGGATGATGCCAGAAAAAGCACGGTTGCGGCTCACCGATCGCTCGAACGAGGATCCGATCACAAGATCCGGAACAGCCGTCTCGATCATGGCCTGCACCTGCCCGAGACTTCCGGCATATTCCGCGGGGCGGGAGAGGGTGCCATGGTTGCGCAGCCCGATGCAGCGGATGTCTGCATCGAGATACTGCTCAAGGGTGCCTGCCGCAAAGTCCGCATAGGATGCACCGGCAAAGATGGCAACCGACGGGGGATCGAACCGCTGGAGGTACTTGTCGCAGGCCCGGATTACCCGTTCCTCCTGCCGCCCAATCTCAGAGAAAACCGGGCCGGTATCAGCATCCGGAAACACATCAGCAACAAGGGAAAAGGTTTCCCGGATCTGCTTAAAACCGAGCGTCCCGCCAAGGGTCTCCCCAACACCGCTGGAAAAATCGGTATTGGTGCCGATCGTGTACGGGGCAGGCCGCAGGATCTTTTCCAGCGGATCATCGCACAGGACCGTTCTGCACGAAACCCCGGCCAGCCGGAGAAGACGGAGGATCTCCTGGACGTTTCCGCGGGAGAAGGGATCGAGCAGGCAGGCGCCGTCAATGTTCACGCCCTCCGCTGCGGAATCAACCTGCGGTGCAAGAAGTTCAAGTGCCCGGGCATAGCCGGACTCAATATCCCCGGAAAAACCCGGGCTGTCCACAAACAGAACATCATACCCGGAGAGCATGGCTTTCACGTCCTCGCCAAGGATGGCCGGCACGCAGGTGGTGATCACCGCAATCCGGTTGCCGGTTCCGGAAAGGCTTCCAATCACCTCCAGGAGCCGTTCCTCGGAGCCGAAGATCACCTCGTTTTCGAGGATGAACGTACCGTGAATCGGGACATGGAGGAGCGTGGAGGGGTAGTAGTAGCACCCGCTTGAGCCGTGGATGACCACCGATACCCCGGTACATCCCGCAAGGCAGGCTGCTGCACCGGTCATGGCGCAGGGCCATAAGGGATTGTCGCATTCAGGCATGGAGTGCCCTCCTCCACCGGTGAAGCATCCGCTTCACGCCGGCTGTGCCGACGACCGGGTGGACCGGGACGGGGGTGGATCCGGAATCCTTCCCGACCTGGATATGCAGGGCATCGGCAGTTTCCTGTGCGGCCTGAAAACTCACCGGGTCGCTGACCGGGCCAGAGAAGACCGCCCGCGATTCGCCAAGATCGGCAAAGTCTGCAAGGATCTCGCCCTGGAGTGCCCGCTCGATCCCCATCGCACGGCTCCCGTCAATTTTGCAGGTGTCTGCAACGGATTTCAGGAACGCAAGCGTGCCCGATAGCCCGTGGGGAAACGAGGAGATATACGGGGTCCCGAACCGGCTTTTCAGAAACTCCCCGACCGGCACGAGTGAAGGATCGCGGAGGATGTTGAGCTGCGCCGCCCCGAGCATCCCGATCTCATCAAATTTGAGGGTATGAACAAACCGGATGCCGGCCGGAAGCCCGAGCAGGGTTAAGAGCCGGAGAATCTCGGCATAATTCTCCTCCACCTCGTACTCGAGGTTCATCTCCCCGATGATGTTCACATTCCGGTCGTGCTCTATGGGTTGTGCGATTCCGGCAAGGGAGATGAGGGCCTTGTTCACGCCATCATGGAATGTGCCGCCAAGGAACCCTGCCGTTGAGACCGGAATGACCGGCACCCCGTACTCCCTGGCGCAGACTGCCTCCACATCGTCGCCGATGGTGTCAACGATACAGGTGGAGAGAACAAAGACTGCCGACACATCCCGTAGAGAGACCGCCTGAATGGTCCGGGCAAGGGCCTCTTCACCCCCGAACACGATATCGTTCTCAGCGAGCGCACTGGAGACGAGCGCCGGGATTACCGCGAGATCGTTGTCAAGGCCGGTTGCATGCAGGAGGGAGAAGTTGTGGTGGGCGCACCCTTTGGGACCATGGATGATACTTGCCGCATCCCGCACGTGGGTGGTTACCGAGAGGGCACCGGTCAGGGTGCAGCCACCGGACCTAGATGAAAGAGTAGGCGAGGCTTTCAAGCTCATCGATCTCGAGAGGGGTGGGGATCGTCAGGCTGGTGTTCTCCATGATCCGGAGAGCGAGCGTTCGGTAGCATTCTGCCTGTGCGGACGCGGGTTCATACTCGATAACGGTCTTCTTGTTGAGCTCGGCGAGCTGCACCACGCGGTCACGGGGGATGAACCCGATGAGGCTGCTGTTCACCCGCCGGGCGAACTCGGCTACCAGTTCTTCTTCCCGGGGCTGTCCCTTGGCATTGCAGATGACACCGGCAAGCCGGCACTTGCTCTTTACCCGGGAGGAGAGCCGTTTTATTGCCTTGCAGATATTGTTTGCCGCATAGAGCGACATGAGTTCGCCGGAGGTGACAAGGTAGATCTCCTGCGCATACCCTTCCCGCATGGGCATGGCAAAACCGCCGCAGACCACGTCGCCGAGAACATCATACACGATGACGTCGCCATTCAGGGCACCGAACTTTTCGAGCAGCTGGAAGGTTGCGATGATCCCCCGGCCGGCACAGCCGACACCGGGTTCAGGGCCCCCGGCCTCGACGCACCGGACATTGTTGTAGCCTTTGAACTCGACATCCGCAAGCGTCACCGCAGCATCGCCCTGAGTCCGGACCAGATCCATGACGGTCGGGATGAACCGGCCATGCATCAGCATCCGGGTGCTGTCCCGTTTCGGGTCGCACCCGATCTGGAGGATGTCAAGCCCCCGTTCCGAGAGGGCGGCGGAGAGGTTGGCCGAGGTGGTGGATTTCCCGATCCCGCCTTTCCCGTACAGGGCGATCTGCTTCATTGTCGTACTATGGGGCGGCTGTTTATATGAGATTTCCTGATGTTAAGAAAAGCTGAATTGAGTAAGGGATGGACTGAGGGCATCACCCTTGTTGCAGTATATCCGGTATCCCGGCTCTGTGGTCAACGATTCCGGGGGGTAAAAAAAGTGGCGGGGGGGTGTCCCCCTGCCGTTTGTTCATTGCTCGTTTCTTACTTTTCCCTTCCCCCGATATGGTCGAGGACCCGGTCCCAGACCACGAGGAGCCCGGGGATGATGACGTAGGCGAGCAGCCCCGCCCCGAGGAAGGCGCCGGTGAGGATGAGTTCGGTTTCCATCTTCCTCACCTCACGCGAGGGCCGGGACCCCGTCGGACCAGGTCTCGATCACGGTCCGGATAGCGTCGTCTTCGTAGGACGAGATGGTCACCTGCCGGCGCGAGAAGTTGACGAGATACAGTTCCCCGTTGGGGTCGTGGCACTTCAGGGTTGCCGAGAAGGTGTCGCCTTCCGGGTTCCGGACCGGGTCACCGCCATGCGCCGTGTTGTTGGCGCTGTTGGCAATCACCGCAGCAATCCCGGTGTTGAATCCGGCGATCGTGTTGTAGCTCTCCGATGTCGAGCCGACCTTCTTTGCCTCCAGGTCCTGGTACACGAACCGTGCCGTGTAGGACTCCCGGGTCTTTTCAACGGGCGGATGGTTGACGCCCGCGCTCATATACGATACACACCCGAACGGGTTGTTCAGGATAACGGACTGGATGATCGCGTCAAACGCGGCCACGTCCGCAATCGGGTTCGCAAGCCTGCGAACCGCGCTCTTCACATTGGTGTTCTGGACATAGTCTGCCATGTTTTTTCTCTCCGTTGTTGTCGCAAGGGAGATCCTATTGGGATCTTCCTCGTCTGGTGTCGCGGGGCGCCCTTTGACATACAAGCATGGGCAGTTGAGATATAACCGATAATTCGCGGGGGGGTAATCGGATGGTGATGCAGGCCCGGTACGGGATTCCGGGCGGTTCGGCGCGGATCGGGATTGATCAGGGCGTAAATTACAAAGAATTGATCAGAAAAATTGCGGAACTGATGACGCTTCCGGACTCGGCTTTCACCGGAAGAAAAAGTGAAGGGGGTTATTGGATCGACTTCGGGAAGTCGTGGTCGTACCGGAGACCTCCCGGGTACACAAGATAGTACCGCCACCCGCAGGCCGGTGAGTAGACCCAGATCATGATCCGGTCCCTGACCCGCCCGGCAAGCCGGCGGAGATAGTCCACCTTGCCGGAATTTTTCTCGCGGAGCGTTGCCGCGTTTGGCACCGGCAGGCGCGAGCGGATCGCACAGATGAGGAGCGTACCGCTCTTCTTCATGCCCATGAGGTTGATGGGGAGCGAGGGTTCCTGGATTTTTGCCGGTTCATACCCGTATTTCCGGAGAAGTTTCATGGCCTCGTACACGATCACGGTGCTCCGCGTCCGCCCGGGATCCGGCTCAGTGGTTACATCCACCGGAGAATGGATGATGATCTCCGATACCGGGGTGTCGTTCTCCTCCTGGTCCGGGTTCCTTTGCGCCAGCTTTTTCGTCATCTTCTGTTCAGCAGTCTTTCCTTTGTGGGGCGTCACCGCCCC
>PGYK01000012.1 GCA_002839605.1 Methanomicrobiales archaeon HGW-Methanomicrobiales-3
AAATTCTCAATTATACTTCCGAGTTAGTTGATATCGTCCATTTGCTCGGACCGCCAGTTGAAAAATATTACTCGCTCAAAAATTAATGCCGAATGTCGGTTTCATGGGAAAAACTGCGATGGATATGCATTGGGTTGCGATGGGACCACGGGCGCTCGGGGTCTCATCGACCCTCGCCCCGTAGAGCAGGCCGTTAATAGGCACCGGAAACTGAATGATAGAACCGGGGGTCAAGGAGGCTTGCCCCCTTGGTGTGCCTCCCCCTCTGGGGGAGAGAGGGGGTCACCATCGTAATTCCACAAAAGGATGCTATGTGAATGATTTCTTCAGAGCAGAATTATTTTTTTATGATTTTTTGAAGAATCGCAAATGTGAAATGAAGGGATTAAATATCAGTCAGTCGATATTTCAGGTTAGTGATCATGATGAGATCTACTAACTACTTCTTGTATGCAGGATTGATTCTCCTGCTCGCAGCCCTGGTTATGCCAGGCGTCGCAGCATCCAGCAGCACACAGCCGGGTTATATCACCGTAGGACTTGCCCCGGTTGCCCAGTTTGATGCGCACTATGCGTTCACTACGCTGCCGACAACCGTCAGATTTATTGACAACTCTCTTGGGTCAACCCCCATGACGTACGCATGGGACTTCGGCGACGGGCAAACCTCAACCGAACAGAACCCGAGCCACATCTATACCCAGCGCGGCACGTACACGGTCTCCCTCACGGTCAAGAATGCCTATGGGACCAGCACCGCGATCAAGCGGAACTTTGTCACAGTAGGGATGGCACCACGGCCTGACTTTGTCGGCGCACCGGTGTCCGGCGAGGTTCCCCACACCGTGAAGTTCACGGACATGACCTCCGGCCAGGTCAACAGCTGGCGCTGGGACTTCGGCGACGGCAAGGCATCAACCGAGCAGAACCCGACCCACACCTACTGGACTCACGGGGTCTACAACGTCATCCTGACGGTATCGAACGAGTACGGACAGGCTGATGTGACCAAGAACAACTACATTACCGTTATCGGTGACCTCAAGGCAAATTTTGCCGCAGATCCCGCATCCGGTAAGGCTCCCCTTGCCGTAAGGTTCGAGGACCGCTCCGTTGGCGGACCGACTGCATGGGCCTGGGACTTTGGTGACGGAACAACCGCAGATGTTCAGAACCCGACCCACACCTTCACAACCGCAGGATCCTACGATGTCAAGCTGACCGTGACCCGCGACGATGTGACGGACTCAACAACCCAGGTCATGAATGTCGGCGGCGTACCCAACACGGACTTTGTGGCAAACGCGCTTGAAGTCAGTGTCGGCGACATCATCCAGTTCACTGACAAGACCACCAATGCACCCACGACATGGAGCTGGAACTTCGGCGACATGGCGGAATCCACGTACCAGAACCCGACCCACGCCTACCAGCTCAAGGGCGTGTACACGGTATCCCTGACCACCCGCAACGCGAATGGCAGGGACACGGAAATTAAAAAGCAGTACATCAACGTTGGCATGGCCCCCAAGGCCGATTTCCGGCAGGTCATCAGCCCGTATCACATGTACAGTGTCCCCAAGGTCGTGTACTTTGTTGACCAGTCCGAACGCGCCCCGACCTCATGGCTCTGGGACTTCGGCGACGGGCAAACCTCAACCGAACAGAATCCCCGGCATGTGTACATGACCGAGGGTACCTACACGGTCAAACTCACCGCGAAGAACTCCTTTGGTGAAGACACGAATGTCAAGACCGATCTGATCACCATCGGTGGCGGCGCTGACGTTGACTTTACCGCGGACAAGACCACCGTTGGGGTTGGCAGGGTAATCTCGTTCACCGATCTCTCCACCATCAGCCCGACCTCATGGGTCTGGGACTTTGGCGATGGTTCGACCGGTTCCGGCGCGAATCCGGACCACGCATACCGTGCAGTAGGCGTCTATGATGTCACCCTGACGGCATCCAACTTATACCAGACAAACAGCAGGACCCGGAACATGTACATCACGGTCCTGAACATCCCGCGGGCAGACTTTGATGCTGACAAGACCCGGGGCGGCGCACCCATGGATGTCCAGTTTACGGACAAGTCGACCGGTGCACCCACAACATGGAAGTGGGACTTTGGCGATGGTGCAAGCTCAACCGAGCAGAACCCGAAGCACACTTACACCACCCTTGGAACCTACACAGTAACCCTGACGGCATCCAACGAGAATGGATCCGACACCACTTCCAAGACCAACCTGATTGTCACTACGCTGGCACCGGTTGCCGACTTCAAGGCTGACCGGCAGGTTGGCAAGGCTCCGTTCATCGTCACCTTTACCGATCTCTCCAAGGGCAACCCGACCTCATGGATCTGGGACTTTGGTGACGGCACCTCCTCCTACGAACAGAACCCCCGTCATATCTACATGAGGGAAGGTTCCTATGATGTCCGCCTTACCGTAACCAACCAGTACGGCAGTGACTCAATGTTCAAGACCGGGACCGGATCCACTACACCGGCAGCAGCAGTAGTAGACACAACCGCTGCACCGGCAACCGCACCGGCAACCCCGGGCACCACCGGCACCGAAACACCGGTCAAGCCGGCAGCAACCCCCACCAAGGCACCCCTGTCACCCTATGTGACGATCGTTGCAGCAATGATGGGGCTGTTTGCAATCGTTGTTGCAAACAGAAAATAATCTCTTTTTTCCAGTTTCCGGATCGTTTCCGGCTTTGTCATTCGTTCTTTTCAGCAAGCACGTGCCCGTGGATATCGATCTCGCCTTTGTAAATCCGCGTGCTTGAGATCCACCGGCCGTCATCGGCAAGCACACAACTGATCTGGTGGATATCCACTTTTTTAGCCCCCCGCTCCCGGCGCATCCGGTTGATCTCCATGGCAACCGGCAGCGTCTCTTCAGAAACCACAATGGCATCGAAATCTGCTTCAAGGGCAGAACCGAACCGGTCCTTCAGGGGCTCAATCACCCACCCGGTTTCATACCGGTTCCCCGTAATATAGTTCACCAGATCAAATTTCCGCACATCAAACGGGCGGATGGGGTGAATCTTCCTGCTGGCAAAGGTGTCGGTGGTCAGGCCGACTACGACATGACCCTCCGGCCCGGCGATCTCGAATGAGCGGCTGATGAGGCGTTTGTGCCCGTCATGCAGGGGATCGAATGTTCCCCCTACCATAACCTTCATACTCTTTGATTCTTAATTTTCTATGTTATTATGTACACGGATGGGAAGGTCTCCGGCACCCCCTTGTTCAGGGCAGCAAATGCCACCGTCATCGGGAACGTTACAATCGGAAAAGAGGTGGGGATCTGGTTTGGTGCCGTTGTCAGGGCTGACAGGGATCGGATCAGGCTCGGAGATCGCACCAATATCCAGGATAACTGCGTTGTACATACCACCGTGGGTCACCCCGTCATCGTGGGTGATGAGGTTTCCGTTGGCCACGGGGCAATCCTCCACGGGTGTACCATCGGCAACCGGGTCCTTGTCGGGATGGGAGCGATCATCCTCAATGGAGCGGTTGTTGGGGATGGTTCTGTTATCGGTGCCGGGGCAGTCGTAAAGGAAGGCATGGAAGTCCCGCCAGGTTCGGTCGTTGTCGGCATTCCCGGAAAGATCATCAAGCAGGCTTCCGAAGAACAGCAGAAGCACATCATAGCCAACGCAGCCACCTACGTGGAACTTGCCGGGGAGTATTCCCGCCATGGGTAACGTCGTCGTCATCGGAGCCGGTGTTGCCGGGATCCAGGCGGCTCTCGATATTGCCGGACACGGGATCCATGTCCACCTGGTGGAGCGGGAGCCGACCATCGGCGGCCATATGGCCCAGCTCGACAAGACGTTTCCGACAAACGACTGCTCGATGTGCATCCTCTCGCCCAAGATGGTTGACGTTGCCCGCCACCCGTATATTACCATCCATACCTGTACAGAAGTCGAGTCGATTGAGGGCGAAGTGGGTAATTTCCAGGTGACCCTCCGGAAATTCCCGCGGTTCGTGGATGAAGTCGCCTGTACCGGGTGCGGGGACTGCGTCGAAGTCTGCCCGGTCGAGGTCTACAACCGGTTTGATGCCGGTGTGGGGGTCAGGAAGGCCATTTACAAGCCGCACCCGCAGGCAGTCCCCGATATCGTGATAAAAGATTCTGAGCACTGCATTGAATGCGGGCTCTGCTACGACGTCTGCGGCCTGGAAGCGGTGAAGCGGAAGGATGCGGAGACAACCCTGACCGTCACTGCTGCAAGTATCATCATCACCACGGGCTATTCCGTCTTCGATGCCTGCAACAAGAGCCAGCTCGGGTACCTGAAACTTCCCGATGTGGTGACCAGCCTTGAACTGGAGCGGATGATCAATGCCAGCGGCCCGACCGGTGGCAAGGTCAAGCGGCTCAGTGACGGGAAGATAGCCCAATCCATCGTCTTTATCCAGTGCGTGGGATCCCGGGACATGAGCATTGGCCGGCCGGCCTGCTCCTGCGTCTGCTGTATGCAGGCGATAAAAAACGCGATGCTCATCAAGGAGAAGAACCCCGCAATAGAGGTGACGATCTGTTACATGGACCTGCGGACGTACGGGAAGGGGTACGAGGAGTACCTGGAACGGGCTAAAGCGCTCGGGATCCGGTTCCTGCGGGGGATGCCATCCGATGTCCTTGCCGACAAAAACGGGATGACCCTCCAGGTGGAGAACACGGAGACTTCGGAAGTGATGGTCCTCCACCCGGACCTTGTCGTCCTCTCGGTCGGGATCGGTCCTGCCGATGACACCGATAAACTGGCGGAAAAGTTCGGTCTTGCCCGGGAGGAGACCGGTTTCATACAACCGGTCAACGATGCCGTGGATACGGTCGCCACCCTCCGCCCGGGCATCTACATCGCCGGTACAACAATGGCGGCAAAGGATATTCCCGACAGCGTGGCATCTGCGGGATCCGCAGCAATGCGGGCCTATATCGATGCCGTCAGGACGCGGTCAGCGTGACGGAGTCTCGCACGCTCTGGTGGGATGATGCGCTGGGCGGCATCAGGTACATTGAGCAGACCCTCCTGCCATCAGAGTACACGATCATCGATTGCACGAGCGTCGACCGGCTGGCAACCGCAATCCGCCGGCTTGAGATCCGCGGTGCTCCTGCGCTGGGAGTGGCAGGTGCGTTTGGCGTGGCACTCGCGGCCCGGTCCTGCGCTGCCAAAACGTTTCCGGAGTTCTGTGCCCTGGTCGAAAAGGACGCAGCACTGCTCCGCTCGACCCGCCCGACCGCCATAAACCTGGCATGGGGTATCGACCGGGTCATGGCGCGGATGATCCGAAAAAAGGACATTGTGTCAGCCCAAAAAGCCGCTCTTGACGAGGCAGAGCAAATCGCCCGAGAGGACACGGACTGCTGCCACGCCATCGGGAAACACGGAGCATTGCTCCTGCCCGATACCTGCACGGTGCTGACCCACTGCAATGCCGGCGCCCTTGCCTGTTCTTCGTGGGGGACGGCCCTTGGTGTGATCCGGTCAGCGATACAGGCAAAAAAGAAGGTGAACGTCATCTCCTGCGAGACACGCCCGCTCCTGCAGGGAGCGCGGCTCACGGCATGGGAACTCTCCCGCGATGCGATTCCGGTGACGGTTATCACCGACTCCATGGCAGCACATTTTATGCGCGCAGGAACCATCGATGCTGTCGTTGTCGGGGCGGACCGGATCACGGAGGACGCGGTCTTCAACAAGATCGGGACCTATATGCACGCGATCTGTGCCCGTCATCACGAGATCCCGTTCTATGTCGCTGCCCCAATCTCGACATTCGATCGCATAAAACGCGAATCCGATGTCATCATCGAAGAGCGGGGCAGGGACGAGGTGACCACAATGGGGAACCGGGTATTTGTTCCACCGGAAGCCGCTGTGAAGAACCCGGCATTCGATGCAACGCCCATGGAACTCGTGACGGCAATCATCACGGAGAACGGCATTATCCGGCCACCCTTTGCCATGGATGACGTATTTCCCGACAAAGACTAAATAATCACGCACCCCACAAGCGAGAGAAGAATGGATCTGGATTTTCTTACCTGGAACTACCTGATGTATGTTATCGGGGAACTTACGGTTCTTGTCATCCTCGGCGCCCTGGTGATATCGTTTATTCTTGTCATCATCTCGCTCTATTCCATCAAGAAAAAACACCTCTATTTCCCCCAGCTCATCAAATCCGGTCTCGTCTTTCTCGAAGGGCTGATGAAAGCGATGTTCCGGTTCCTGGGACTGGAAGACCGGGAGATGCTGGCATTTTTTATCAATCTCCAGAACGCCATGAATGCTGCCGAGTTTGGGAAGGTTCCGGTTGAAGAACGGGCAATATTCATGCCGCAATGCCTCCGGTCTTCGCAGTGCCCGGCCCATCTTACGCCCGAAGGGCTCAAGTGCCGGAACTGCGGCCAGTGCGAGGTGGGTGCGGCCCGGGTTCTGCTGGAGCGGATGGGATACAAGGTCTTTATCGTTCCCGGTTCATCGTTCATCAAGCGGATGGTCAAGAAATACCGGCCGCGGGCGATCATGGGTATCGGCTGCCTCTCGGAAGTAAAAGAAGGGATCGACATGGCTGACAAGATGGGTCTTGTCGTCATGGGAGTCGTTACCTTAAAAGAGGGGTGCGTGGAGACGCTGGTCAGCTGGCCGGATGTCTATGAAGTGGCAGTCCTGGGAATTCCGCCAGAATCAATTCCCGAGGACCTTCATGGTTTTACCCACTAGGTTCCCGCTCTTTATCCGGCCGTGAACGGTTATCGTGTCGCCACTGGTCACGTCACCGACACTTACACCGGTCCGGAGGATCACTTTTCCGCCGGCCTGCACGGAGTGCACAACGGCGTGGTCAAGGATCGTCACGTCCCCCCGGGCAGCGATTGGTCCCTTGATACGGCACTGTCCCCCGATGATCGCGTTATTGCAGCTGACATCCAGGGTCACGCTTGACCGGGGGCCAAGTTCCAGGTCTCCCGTGACGTGGAGTTTTCCCCAGAAATGGGTACGGGCCGGTACCACAAAATCGCCATCGATCCGCACATTCCCTTCAAAATAGGATCCCTCTTGTGCAAAAAACGTTGAACCTTTCCGGATAACAGTCGGCATTGGTCTCTCAGGGTACCTGTTGTACCATCAGGCATAAACTTGTTGCTCGCTCCCCGACAGGTTGCTGGTCAGAGGAAGAGTGCAGAGAGCGTGAATATGATTAACGACGCAAACATCCCCAGCTTGAGAAGCATGGATGCTCCCGACGACTTCAATGCGACGGCAGTCTGGCACCGGACTGCTTTTACGCACGCAAAGAGGAGAATGGCATCGACTACCAGGATGCCACCAAGGTACCCGATCCCCCACCAGGTAAAGGGAATGAAACTTGCAAACGTTCCAAGGATCGCACAGACAAGGGCAAGAGCTGCTGTTGTGCGGATCCCGTAGCGTATGGGAACCGTGACTGCCCCGCTTATCTGATCCCCTTCAACATCCTCTGCATCCTTGACCAGCTCCCGGGCGAGCATGGCAAAGAAGGTCATGACCGCAAACGGCAGGACATGGATGATCCCCTCTGTCCCGCTCAATGCCCCGCCAAAGAGGAACATGCTCCCGGCAAGATAGGAAACCGCAAGGTTACCGATAAGAGGAAGCCGTTTCAGCCGCGCTGCATACGCAATGAGGAGAAGTGCGTTGAAGACGGCTATCGCGATACAAAATAGGTTTGTCGGGATGCAGACAAGAATGCCGGCCAGGAAGAGCGTCGCAGCATATGCCCGGGCCGCACGCGGGGTCACCTCACCGGAAGGGATGGGACGGTCCGGCCGGTTCACCCGGTCTATTTCAATATCAAAATAATCATTGATGACATTCCCCGCTGCCGTGATCAAAAGAACCACAAAAAAGAGCAGTGCGACCGCGGGAACAAGGGTCCCGGTTGCAATAAGGTACGCGACGATTGCGGCAAGGCCGGCAGCGGCAGCATTGGCCGGGCGGGTGATCCAGAACAGCCCTGCGATAGTCATTGCATAATCCTTGCCGTTCCAGATACATAAAATGCAGAGAAAAAGAACGGGCGAGGGGGGATTTGAACCCCCGGCGTTCAGCTTAGGAGGCTGACGCTATGTCCGGGCTAAGCCACTCGCCCTGCTCATATCCATTGCAGGGGAATATGTATAAGTTTTGCGCGCTGCAACAGATGTGAGACATGGAGCTTGTTGAGATAACGGAGGGTAAAACCACCGTCCTGATACCGGTGCAGGATGACACCACCCAGTTCCCGCCGGGCTCCGCCCCGATCTTCTTTAACCGTCGCATGGAACTGAACCGGGATGTGACCATCCTCCTTCTCTCAATACTCCAGCCATCGGATTACCTGGATGCCATGGGAGCCACCGGTATCCGCGGCATCCGGGTGGCTACCGAATGCGGGATACCGGTCACGATCAGCGACCGGGAACCCTCCGCTATTAACCTGATCCGGAAGAATACCGAACGTTCCGGATTGGCGATTAAGGTTATTGAGAGGGATGCCAATGCCCTCCTCTCCGAACAGTCGTTTGATGCGGTTGATCTCGACCCGTTCGGCACCCCAGCGTGGGTGATCGATGCCGCGATCCGGGGCACCCGCCGGTTCCTCTTCGTGACCGCGACCGATACTGCTCCGTTGTGCGGGGCGCACCTCAAGGCAGGAATACGGAGGTATGGTGCGGAACCGATGAACACGGAGTACCACAGCGAGGTTGGCCTGCGCATCCTGCTCGGGTTCGTGGTCCGGGAGACCGTGAAGTACGACCGCGGGATCGAGCCGGTCTTCTGCTATGCCCGGGAACACTTCACCCGTCTCCATCTCCGGATCCTGCGGGGCGCAAAAGCTGCCGACGAGACGCTTTCGCATATCGGGTTCATCCACCAGTGCAAAAAGTGCCCGTACCGGGAGGAACAGGCCGGGCTCCACACGGTCTCGATCACCTGCCCGCTCTGCGGTGAGCCGCTGCACCCGATTGGCCCGCTCTGGCTGGGTAGTATCCAGAGGGACGGAATTACTAAAGAACTCAAAACGCTCGCGGATACTCACGAGCCCGGCTCAAAAAAGGATTTACTGAAACTGCTGGATGCCTGCGAGGAGGAACTTCCCACCTCGTCGTTTTACGATTACCATGTGCTGGCAAAACGGCTGGGATGCTCGCCGCCCGCCATCTCAGTAGTACTGGAACGGATCCGGGCCGGCGGGTATGCGGTAAGCCGGACCCATTTCTCCGGCTATGGCATCAAGACCGATGCCCCGCTCGAAATCGTCTTTGACGCGATCAGCGCTCAGCAATGATGGTTAAGAGATCCGAGTCGGCGAGGTTATGGGTCAGGCCAACCCTCTGGCCCGGGTGCTTGACGGACTTGCCCCAGATCCGGGCATACCGGAATTTCTGTGCAAAGTCCCGGTGGAGCTTGTTACAGACATCCTCGACCGTGCTGCCGGTTCTGATGATGAGCGGTTCATCGAGATCTGCCTCGCCACCATGAGGTTTGAGGTACACCCGCATGAACCCGAGGCAGTCATAGATCGCATCCTTTGTCTCTTCAAGGTGATACCCGGCAGCAGCCGAGATCATCAGGGGCGGGCTGCCGAACCGTTCGGCAATGTCATGCTCGATCTCAAGGAAACGTTCCTTGTCCACGAGATCGACCTTGTTGACCGCAATGAACGCCGGGATGTAGACGCGGTTGCCCTGGATGGCGTCGATGAGGTCGTCCTGCGTTGCGTTCCCGCGGATCAGGATGTCGGCGTTCATCATCTTGCTCTCGGCAAGGATCGACCGGACTTCCTCGATATCAAGATCGAGCGTCCCCACCGCGTTGAGCCGGACGCCGCCATGGGAGCTCTTCTTGATGGTGATGTCGGGTTTCGGGACATTGATCCGTATCCCGGCATCGTAGAGTTCCTTGATGAGCACATCGAAGTGCCGCTCGTTGAAGACGTCCACGAGAATAATGACAATATCTGCCCCGCGGACCACCGCGATGACTTCCTTGCCACGCCCTTTTCCCATCGCAGCGCCTGCGATGAGACCGGGGATATCGAGCAGCTGGATCTTTGCCCCCTTGTGTTCAAGGGCACCGGGAACGACCGTTAAGGTGGTGAACGCATACGCCCCGACAGCACTTTCCGTACCGGTGAGCTTGTTCAAGAGCGTGCTTTTACCCGTTGAGGGGAACCCCACAAGAACCGCGGTGGCGTCCCCGGACTTCTTGACCGAGTATCCTTCGCCCCCGCCACCGGCTTTCATGGCACGGTTGACCGCATCGTCCTTGAGGCGTGCGATCTTTGCCTTGACCCGCCCGATATGCTTCGAGGTAGCCTTGTTGTACGGAGTCTTGACTAATTCGTCCTCAAGCTCCTTGATCTGTTCCTCAAGACTACTCATTCCTATATTAATCCCCCCACGTCCGAGATATAGTTGTTCATCACCGGAAAAACCGGGGGGGATATTTCACAAAGCCGGAACAAGTCCCGCCGGCCCTGCGAGGGGAAGTTGCCGGATATTTTTCTCGTAATACGGCAGAAGCAGTTTTGGTTCCCGTATCGCAGATTATTCCGGACCGGTCATTCCCCTCACCGGAAATTGGCCGGTTTTTTCCCGGGTTACGAAGAGCAGTTGTAAAAAACTATAAGTAAAAATATCGCCCATTTAAGTGAGCAACTCTGCTGCTATAGTGTAGTCCGGCCAATCATGCGAGCCTCTCACGCTCGCGACTGGGGTTCGAATCCCCATAGCAGCACTCCGTTTTGTGATTGTTCACATCGCACGGAACCGTTTCACCACGATATCCATGCCCTTCTTCTTGATCTCGATCTTGATCTTGGTATCTTTGTACCTGATTTCATGAACCCCTGTCTTCCCGGATGCCACAAGACGTTCCAGTGCGAGCAGATCAGCCCGGTGCATCCTCTTGAAATCGTCACCTTCATAGATCACTTTTACCATTGCTCTCCTCCACCTGAATGATACATGGGACAATTAACCAGAGCACTTATCAATTTTGTGCGTTGCGTGTTTAGACCACCCTGTACAACGATTACACCGATTCCAGCGTAATTTCGTCGTTTTTCGACCAAAGGGTTAAATAACGTATCCCGGCATATCCGTATATGAAGAGTTATGGGCAGAGAGAAGATCAAAGTCCCGGTAAAAGTCTATGATGAGTTACTCGCTCTCAAGCGCGAGATCCACTCAACGCTCGATCTTGCTGACACCATCAGGAAGGCAGAAGATCGTGGTTACATGAAAGCTGCCACCTGGATCCGGCAGAACGAGAATGCCTACAAGGTCGGGTTTACCTGGGGTTTCGAGGCGGACACCCATGAACCACAGGGAACCCTGCGGGACATTCCCGCTCCCGAAGCTCCCATGAAGAAACGAACCATCTCCCGCCCGATCGACACCATGGAGCCCCGCAGCAGCAAGAAATCCTCCGGTTCGGGAAAATCACCAGGCATCATTGCCCGCATTAAAAACTGGTTTGGGAAATAATTCACCCCCATCATTTTTTTCTATCTTTTCAGGGTATTCCACTCACCCGGCGAAAAGGATATTTTGTTTGGCGCTGACCATCCCCTATGCCCACCTGTGAAGACTGTTTGTCATATGTGCCCCGGACAAAAGATTCCGGCGACTGCAGGATCAACGGCCCCGTCCCGGCGGACCGGGACAGTGACCGGTGCCCGTCCCGCACGTTTATTGGAAAAGCCGGCCAAATGAAGTGAAAGGACGTTGTAACTTATGCCCCGTGAACTTGACGACAGAGATATCGCCATCTTAAAGAAACTGGCCCCGGAATGTGCGGAGATGACCTGCTCGGGATCGGGCCATATGTTCCACTCCATCCTGCCCCCGGTCTCCAACCATTTCTCCGAGGACGGCGCGGATTTTCTCCGGCGCATCAGTATTCTTAGTAACGAGGAACTTGCCTACCTGTGCGAGGTTATCGACAAAGGGACCGAGAGTATGGGCTGCCTGCCGGTCGAAGACGTTGAGGCTTTTGTTGCTCTTGTGCATGACCGGGTCTCACCGGAAGCAGCACAGAAGGTAATCCGGGCCCATGAATCCGGGTACGAGTGCGAACAGCAATGATCCTGCCTGATACCCGATGACAGCATTTTCCGTCCTTGAGATACAACTGCGGGACGGTACAGTACAGAAACGCAGGGAAGCTGCACGCGATCTTGGCAGATCCAAAAAAAGCGCGGCAATACCCATTCTTTGTGCTGCCCTGACTGACCCGCACCCCAAAGTGAGGGCAGAAATCACCGGAGCACTCGGAATTCTTGATGATTCATCTGCGTTACCATGCCTCCTTATAGCACTCAGTGATAATGAGCCCGAAGTCCGTCTTGCTGCCATAGCGGCACTCGGAAGGATCGGCGAACCGGATGCCGGGGATGCTCTGGTATCCTGCCTGAAGGACAACGCGATGGTTGTCAGGATCGGGGCTTGCAATGTATTGGGAAAAATGAGGTGGAAGCGGGCCGGACCTGCCATCGAATCTCTCCTTGACGATCCCTTCTCAGAAGTACGGGATGCGGCGGAGGGGGCGCTAAACCGGATCCGCAAAAAACATTTCACTGATTGACGTTTGCAGATCCGGAATACCGGTAGTATTCCCACACATCAAGCGGCCCCATACAACACGTTCTCTATTGAGCGTTCTTTTATTCCCCCGCACCCAATTCTGATACGTGAGGTGATCTGTCATGCCCCCGGTTATCATTGCAGAAGAACTCAAAAAGACCTACGGCACAACCAGTGCTGTCGATGGCATTCATTTCACCGTACATAAAGGGGAGATCTTCGGCTTCCTCGGGCCAAACGGTGCCGGGAAGACCACGACCATGAAGCTCCTCACCTGCGTCTCCCCCCGTACTTCAGGCACCCTGCAGGTCCTTGGCATGGACCCGGATACTGAACCGGCGGCAATCAAGGCCCGGCTCGGGATCGTCCCGCAGGAGACGAACCTGGACCCGGACTTCACCTGCCATGCGAATCTTGTCACCTATGCAGGCTATTTTGATATCCCGCGCGATCAGGCAGCAAAAAAGGCGGACGAACTCTTGGAATTTGTCCAGCTCCAGGACAAGCGGGATGTTGCCATCGACAAGCTCTCCGGGGGGATGAAGCGCCGCCTGATCCTTGCCCGGGCGCTGGTCAATTCCCCAGACCTCCTGATCCTTGACGAACCCACCATCGGGCTCGACCCGCAGGCACGCCACCTGATCTGGGAGCGGCTGAAACTTTTACAGGCACAGGGCAACACCGTTGTCCTGACCACCCATTACCTTGACGAGGCTGCCCGGCTCTGCGACCGGCTCGTCATCATGGACAATGGCCGGATCCTTGTTCTGGGATCCCCGGCAGATCTCGTGAAAGAGCATGTCGGGGACGAGATTGTCGAAGTGGAGCACAGCATCGAGATCGTAACCTGCCTCGAAAAGACCGGGATCCGGTTTGAGATATTCGGGGATACCGTCCAGATTGTCACCACCTCTGCACGGGACGTTGCCCGCACCCTGTTCGAGCACTGCCAGCCAAAAAAGATGATCACGCGGCCGGCAACGCTTGAAGATGTATTCTTAAAACTGGCCGGAAGGACCTTAAAGGAATGACCCTGATGACGCTCTTTGCAATCCCACGGGTTTCGTACCGGGCATGGAAGGTCTGGTACCGCAATCTTTTCGTCTTTATCAGGACCTGGAAGGTCAACTTCTTTCCCCCGTTCATCGAGGCGTTCCTCTACCTCTCCGCCATCGGTCTTGGCATCGGCACCTATGTCGGTTCCATTGACGGCATCCCGTACGTGAACTTCATTGCGCCGGCGATCCTTGCCATCTCGGTCATGAACTCGGCCTTCTTCGAATGCACGTACGGCTCCTATGTCCGGATGTATTACCAGAAGAGTTTCGACGCCATGATCGCAACCCCGCTCTCCATCGAGGACGTGATTGCCGGTGAACTTCTCTGGGGCGCCACCCGGAGCGTGATGTACGTTGCCATCATGCTTCCGGTCCTTGCCGCGTTCGGCGTCATCTCGCTTCCGGCTTCCCTGCTCGCCATCCCGCTGGCGTTCATCGGCGGGCTGATGTTTGCCGCAATCGGCATGTGCTTTACCGGCATCAC
This sequence comes from Methanomicrobiales archaeon HGW-Methanomicrobiales-3, assembly GCA_002839605.1. GTDB lineage: Archaea > Halobacteriota > Methanomicrobia > Methanomicrobiales > Methanospirillaceae > Methanoregula. Next base: position 14,205 of record PGYK01000012.1, read on the forward strand.
GCCGGGCCTTGAGACCCTGAATTACCCGGCATACCTGTTCATCACCCCCATGACCCTCTTCTCGGGAACATTCTTCCCGCTCGCACTCCTGCCGGCAGTCTTTGGGTATATTGCCGTACTCTTCTTCCCGCTCACGCACCTGGTTGCAGCCATGCGGATGTGCACGATTCCTGACTTCTCCCCTGCAATCCTTGTGCACCTCTCATGGATGGTTGCGGTAACCGGGGTGCTCTGTATCGTGTCGATCAACCTGATGAAACGCCGGTTGATCGTGTAGGCAGACCGTATGGGGCAACGGGCCGGGTTACCCGCCGGGTGGACCATGGATGAGGAAGATATTATGCGATCTGCTGCGAAGAGTAGAACAGGACAATACCCATGGCCCGGATCGCGCTCCTGTATTACCTCTTCTTATTCTCAACAGCCGGGCTGATGCTCTCTTTAGTGCTCCTCGCAGATATGGCATGGCTCATGCCCGCCCTGATGATCGTCGGGATCATCCTGCTGACCAACACCATCGTGTTTGTGATGAAGCTGCACATGTGATGCAGGGCAGTTCCATTCGGTTCAGACGGCACGGGTTATCCGGAGGATATACAGCATTTCGTCTTCAACCACCTCATCAAGCATAATTCCTGCCGCAAAGCCGTAACGGGAGATGAGTCTCATTACCGGATCGAGTCCCGTAAGCGAGGAGATCAAAAGAAGGATCCTCCCTTCCGGCGCCAGCAGGGGTCCGGCACCGGCCAGAAACCGTTCAATCACCACTCTTCCACTGGTTCCTCCGTCAAGGGCATATTCGAGCCAGTCATCGATCCGCTCTTCGGGCTCTGTCGGGAGGTACGGCGGGTTGAAGAGGATCAGGTCAAAGGTGCCCTGGATGCCGCAGAAGAGATCGGTCCGTACCACGGAGACCCCTTTCTGCCGTGCACAGGCAACCGCGTGGGGGTTGATATCCGTTGCAATAATTTCGTGGGCAGGAGGAAGCCCGGCAGCAACCGTTCCCGAACCCGTTCCGATCTCCAGCACCCGGTCACCGGCCCGGACTTCTGCCTGTGCAGCCTTCAGCAGCAGGAACGTATCCGCTTCCGGCTGGTATACCTGGGCGGGATCGAAGAGCATTGCCGGAGAAATATGCCGGGGCGGATGAAAAAGGAATGGGCTGGCATTCATCCGTCCGAATGACAATCATGCCCGGCAGGGATCTGGTAAATGCCATATACTCACCGGTAGTTTATTTCAGGAATTTTCCTGATTCCGGACTCAATTGCGGGCATTCATCGCTGGACGCGGGAGAACGCAAGCAGCAGGGAGGGGAAAATACGGTTGTACCGGTTGTCTGGTGCATGAGAGAATCATATGGTCCCGGCGCAAAGATAGTACAGGAGAAGATTCATACCGGGAGACAGGCATGGATACGCTGGTTGACAAGGCAAAGAACGGGACGATAACCGCTCCCATGAAGGCAGTGGCACAGGCCGAGGGCAGGGACGCAGAAGTCCTCTGCCGGCAGATAGCGGAGGGGAGCGTTGTCATCATGCAGCGCAAAAAGCGCTCGCTTGGAATCGGAAAAGGCTTGTCCACCAAGATCAATGTCAATCTCGGGACCTCCACGGGAAAGGTCAGCATCGAAGACGAGATCCAAAAAGCTCGGATTGCCGAGGAGTTCGGGGCCGACACCATCAGCGATCTCTCGATGGGCGGGGATATAACCGCAATACGGAAGGAGATCTTCTCCTGCACTACCCTCCCCATAACCACGGTTCCCGTGTACCAGGCGGTCGTCGAGCATGGCCTCAAGGAGATGACTGCCGACGACATCCTGAGGACTTTAAAGATGCAGGCTGACGAGGGAGTAAGCTCGGTTGTCGTGCATTGCGCAAGCAGGAAGATGCTCTCGGCATTCAAAAAGAAGAAGCGGGTCCTCGGCATGGTCTCCAAGGGCGGATCGATCACCAGTGCATTCATGCTCCTCAACCAGTGCGAGAACCCGTACGTCGAACATTTCGATGACATCCTCTCAATCTGCAGGAAACACGATATCGTCCTCTCGCTGGGGAACACGGCCCGGAGCGGGTGTATCCACGATCTCCGCGATCCGTTCCAGCTCGCAGAGATCCGGCAGAATGTTGCGCTTGCCCACCACGCACGGGAATCCGGTGTCCAGGTCATCATCGAAGGTGCCGGCGGGCATATCCGCAGCGACCGGATCCCGGGATATATCCGGTATTACAAGAAGCAGTCACCGTTCCCGCTCTTTGTTGCCGGCCCCCTGCCCACGGATATCGGCATCGGGTACGACCACATCGCCGGTGCCTGCGGGGGAAGTGCGGCCAGTGCGGCCGGAGCTGACTACCTCTGCTACATCACGCCGGCCGAGCACCTTGGCCTCCCCACCCCTGATGCAGTGAAGGAGGGGCTCATCGCGTTCCGCATAGCGGCACATATCGGGGATACCGTAAAATACGGGCGGGATGCACCGGACCGTAAAGTGGCGATGCTCCGTGCGGATCTCGACCGCGAGGGGCAGATCCGGTGTGCGATGGATCCAGCCCGGGCCCGGGAACTCTCTGATGGGGAAGAGGAATGCACCATGTGCGGGAAGTTCTGCGCGATTAAGATTATGCGGGAGTTGTAAGAGGCATGCGGCCCCCTTACCCGGTGATCGTATCGGAGAAGATCCCGCGTTCCTTCAATGCAGTGTACCGATCGTAGTTGCGTTGGACACGGGCTGATGAGGTGTTTGCATAGCAGTATGCGCACAGGTGCATACAGGTGGAATACTGGCCGATATCCTTTGAGACAATGCACCGGCAGGCATTCCGCTGTCCCGGGTCCTTTAAAAAATTCTCCGGTCGCGCTCCCCGTGCATTCCCAAAAAGGGCCTGCTGACCATCCATGCTGAGGAATTTCATCAGTTCTGTATCACCGGAGAATTCCCGCACCATCAGGTCGTGACTGATGCACTGCCCCCGCCCGATGCCATACAGCGCGAGGTCGCGCTGTTCGCCGCATGCCGAAAGGGTGAGCCCCCATTTTTGGTTCAAGGATGCAAGGCGGGTGCAGAACTCCAAAACTTCCTCGTCCGTAAACTCCCGGGCCCCCTTACTACCCGCAGCGTTCAGGTTCCGTTTCACTTTCCCGTACTTTTCGATATCCACAAGACTGAAGACCAGCCGTTCGGTGAAAGGCGCAATCCGGGCCCCGATCTTCTGTATCTTCCGGAGCAGGCCGGCAACAGTAATCTGGTCAGATAATACCAGCGGGTCGAACCGCCAGACCACCCGTCCTTTTCCGATCCGTTCGGAGAGCCGGATGAAGGTCGCAATCCGCTCATTGAGCGGGGGAACATTCGGCTCAAGCCCCTCTTCTTCGTAATCGTTGAGCGAGAAGAGGAAGTAATACTGTAATCCCCGTCGGTCGAGAGTATCAAGGTGAGGGAGGAAAGGAGCCGGGTTCTTTGACCAGAAGACAATTACGCGGGTTTTGGCAAACGAGACATAGACCGGCTCTCCCCCAAACGGGTTCTTCCACGTCACAAAGCCCGCATTGAGCCGGGCCATGAACCAGTCACCATAGAACGCGGGGATATCGGTGGAGCGGCTGGCAGAGACGATGACCGGGGCTATGGCTTCGACCGTCCGCGTTCCCGACAGGGAGGATGGATCTGGTACCTGAAGCGGGATCTTCTCCCAGCTTTTCCACTTCATGGAGGGTCACGCAATGATAGCAGTAGAACAAGGAGTGTAAAAAAGGCATTCCCCCGGATCCGAATTTGCCGCAGGGTATCAGGGAATATTTGCGATCGTGGCAAAGTCCTCTAAATACAGCTGCTCCGGCCGGCTTTTTAAGATATCCTCCGGTAATTCCTCAAGTACCCGTTCAACCCAGATCCCGGAGAGCATGCTCCCGGTCGATCCTTTCAGGCAGTTGCGGACCGTCTTTCTCCGGTGGGAGAAGAGGGCCCGGACAACATCCGCATACAGCCGCCGGTCATTGATGGGAAAGATCGGTTCCCGGGGAAAGATCTTCACGACCGTGGAATTGACCTGCGGGTGGGGGGAGAATGCCTGCGGCGGGAGCCGGAAGCAGGTCTGGACGGCAGCATAGGTCTGGACCATGATCGATAACCGCCCGCAGTCCTTGGTGCCGGCCGGGGCCACCATGCGATCGGCAAACTCGGACTGGTACATCAGGACCGCAACCTCAAAGCCGATATCCAGGAGCCGGAACGTGATCTTCGAGGAGGCAGAATAGGGAAGGTTGGAGACCGTAATGTCAAACGGGGGTACCGGGCACCGGGTGGCATCGCCATGCTGCAGCACCAGCTGGCCGGAAGCAATCTCGGGTGCAAACGTGTCAGCGAGCTGTTCGCAGAGGATGCTGTCGAGTTCGATAGCATGAACCCGGGCACCCCGGTCGAGGAGTGCACGGGTGAGTGCCCCGTTGCCCGGCCCGACTTCCAGCACCTTCCTGTCCCGCACATCTGCGAGATCGGCTATCCGGCTGATTGCGTGTTTGTCGATGAGGAAGTGCTGGTCGTGGTATGCTTTCATTTCGAGGTGAAGAGGTGATACTTGACTTCCTTGTCCTCGAGTTCCTCGAGGATCCGGGCCTGAATCATCTTCTCGGGATGGGGGAGGGATTTTATCCGCCCACTGATATCAGCAAAACTCTCAAACGGCTTCCTGTTCCGCGACTCAAGAATCTCCCACATCAGTTTTTTGCCGATACCCGGAAGCAGGTGCAGCATGTGCAGTTTGGGCGTGATGGAGATGGATTTGTTAAAAAACGTAACAAAATCCGCTTCCCGGGCCCTGACAACCTCCTCGATAATGAACGGGAGTTCCCCCTGTGCCGTATGCGTGAGCTCAGAAAAACCGATCCGGCGTTTCACGCGTTCGACCTTATCGCGTTCGGCATCCCCGATATAGACTTTCTCGTGGATATCGATGATAACGCCGCTTTTCGGCACAAGCTCTAAGAGTTTGAACTGCTCAATTCCCATTGCCTGGACAAGGGGTTCCCGCTTGAAAGGGGGACGGGGATCGTCCGGGTGCCCTTTTAGGAGCACATCGAGTACGATCGCATTGACCTCTTTTTTTTCCGCCTTCATCCCCTCACCTCAGAAGTGGGTCATGACGAGTTCGACAATACTGTCGAGCTCTTCAGGAGAGAGCGTGTATCGTTCCTTGGCAAAGATCGCCCGCACTTCGTCGCGGTTCTTTGGCATGAGATTGGCGATACGGTACGCAATCTCGGGCTTCATCTTCTCCATCTTGGAGAGTTCTGCCACAAGATCCGCGGACTTGTCGGGCGTTGTCTTTGCAAGCTGATTGGCATGCTCGATACTGCGCCGGAATTCGTAGGACATCTCCTTTTCGGCAGCGATCCGTTCAGACTCTACCCCTAAAAGGACGCCACGCATCTCCGGAAGCGTGACCTTCTCTTCGCTAATTATACCCTTAACTTTCATGCCAATCACCTGACAGTGAATTTACTTTTGTGCTTTTAGATGTTGTGGTCTGGCGATGACGGTTTTGTCGGCGTCGCCGTCGCGGATGGTGAGCATCCATGCACGGCCACGCTGGCCGATGACCGTCCCGGTCTTCCCGTGGAAGCGGCGGTGGGGCATGCCTTTCTGGATGCTGGGTTCGACAACTACGTGGACCCGGTCACCGATCTCGAAGTGCTGGATAACCGAGGTTACCGGCGGGAGCCCGCGCTTTCTCAAATCTTTCTTGAACTTATACCGTGTCTTTTTTCGTGGACCATTGTGATGTGCCATGATTACTCTCCCTCCTTTGCTCCTTCCACCTGCGTTACGTCGAGGCTGGTGACGTGAGCCTTCTTCTTCAGGATCTCGGCAAGACTTGGGACGGTTCTGCCTGAGTCCCCTGATACGAGTTCCTTGATGTAGAGGCCGGCTTCGCCCAGGACTTCAACAATAAATTTGTCGTCCTGCTGCCCTACACACTCGATATCGAGGACCTTTCGCTCCCGGATCTTGTCTGCTCTCCGGTGGGCGACCCTTTCGGGCGTGCGCTGCTGTATTGTGACGCCCTGTAAGGTTTTTACGGCAATTCCGAACTCATCCGCAGAGACTGCGCCGTCAACCTCGACCAGGATCCTGTATTTTTTATGCGCTTTGTTTGATTTAAGGGTTTCCACCTCTGCACGATCCGCCCACCGGGTCAGGGCAACCGAAACACGGCCATCTGCGGTCCGGTTTATCTCCGCTTCCATGGCAGCAAGGTCGATGGAACGCTTCTTTGGCTCAACCACTTCGAGAATGAAGGGTCGGCCGGTGCCCACCATGCGGGCATCGATATCTTCCCTCCCCGCGCCATGCAGAACCGCATTGGTGGCTTCAAAGGCTGCAATAACCGGCCGGCCGATCAGTTCCTCAACAGAGTCCAGGTACTGGGCGCCGGTGAAGTTGCACTTCTCGCACCCCTTGCCCCTACAGACCCGGCAGTCCCAGTGCGTCTGGGGAATGCCCCGCTCGAACTTCTGGTACCGCCCGTAGAAGAAGACCGAGTTGACCTGCACCTCCACGTTCCCGCCAAGGGCATCGAGGATGAGTACCACATCGGGTTTCTTGAAATCCACGACCTTCCCGGTCCGTGCCGAGACTGCCTTTCCCACTTCCCGGTTCACTTCAGACTTGAAAGGTTCCGGGTCGGTGAGCGATAAGTCGCTCCAAACCATCTCTTCATTCTCCGCGATCATCGGGGGGACCCGGCAGCCCACGAGGAGCGTTGTAAACTCAAGGTCTTTGACCGCTTCGACAACCCGGTCAGCCCAGAGCGGGACGTCATCAAAGAAGTTTCCGCAGACCCAGCAGGTTCCGGGGGCTTTTGCATATGGCGTGTTCGTGGCAAGGGCATGGGCGATTCTCAGGCCTCTCCCGCGCTCGTCATTTGAAAGGCCGAAGGAGCGTTTCCCGAAGAAACGGCCAAGGCAGTGGTCGCAGATCCCGCCATAGGCAAGGATCGCCGTTACATTCTCGTTTATGTCCATGATGCAGTTCTCCGGTCCAGTTCGTTGTGCAGTACGGTGATGGTATGATCGGCATGCAGGCACTTTGGCCCCACCGAATAGCGCGGGCAGTCGCGGAGCAGGGCTTCTTCCGTGTCGGTAAAGTTCAGGTGGTCCGAGAGGATAAAAGCATCCGTAAGATCCGTTGCCTTCCTGATATCCGTTCCCTTCTCGTCCAGCACCGCAAACCGGTGCTCCGTAAGGAGCCGTTCAAGGCCGCCTTTTCGTATGAACACTCCCTGCGCCGCTTCCCGGAACTCGCTTCCGCAGGGCGTATCGATGACCTTTTTTACCAGCGCCCCGGCGCTCCGTTCATCCGGAGAAAGGGACCGCACCAGAGCACCGGAAAATTTCACGGTCTTTGGCCCGGCGGGTTCCCCGCAGAGGATAAGGTAACAGTCCACGTCCCGTCGCAGGTCATGCGAGAGGAAGAGTGACGCGTTCACGCACCGGCAGAGCACATCCATGCGCCCGCCGCTCCCGGGCAGGTCATTGAGAGAGAATCCCCCGTCCGTCCGGGCAAGGTGCCCGATGATGGCAAAGGACGTCATCTCACTGCATTCCGCTGAAGCGCTTCATCAAGCGCTGCATGTTGAATTTCCCGCCGCTTGCACCGCGCATGCCTTTGAGGGTCCGCTGCATCATCTTGTAGTACTTGAGCAGTTCGCGCACTTCGTCGGGAGTTGCGCCGGCACCATGGGCGATCCGCTGCATGCGGGAGCTGTTGATGAGGGCCGGATCATCGAGTTCGCCGGGAGTCATCGAATCCATGATGATCCGGTACCGCACCATCTTCGTACTGGTGACATCGTACACACCTTCAGGCAGCTGCATGTTCCCGAGCGGGAGCATCCCCATGATCTGCTTTAGGGGGCCCATCTTGTTGAGCGCCTCAAGCTGCTTGTACATGTCGCGGAGGGTGAATTTGCCCTTCATCAGGGCATTGACATCGACATCTTCGGGTTTGAGCGCCTCACCGGCCTTCTCCATGAGGGCCTTCATGTCGCCCATACCAAGGAGCCGGGAGATGAACCCGTCCGGGTCGAACCTTTCGAGATCTTCGATGGTCTCCCCGCTGCCGATGAACGCAATGCCACTCTTGGTCTCGGCAACCGCAGACATTGCACCGCCGCCTTTTGCGGTACCGTCCATCTTGGTGATGATGACCCCGTCGATCCCGATCGCCTCGTGGAACCGCCGGGCCTGCTCGCTTGCCTGCTGGCCGAGCGCCGCATCGATGACAAGCCAGCGGTGCGTTGCTTTGGTGAGTTCGTTTAAGTCGATGATCTCCTGGATCAGATCCGGTTCGAGCGCGTGGCGTCCCTGCGTATCGACAATGATCAGTTCCTGGTCTTTGAGAGCAACAAGACCCTCACGGGTTATCTTTATTGCGTCTTTCTCCTGCGCATTCCCAAAGCACGGGACATGGACCCTGGCACAGAGCGTCGAGATCTGGTCATAAGCACCCGGCCGGAACGTGTCGGCACAGATGACCCCGACTTTCATCCCTTTCTTCTGGAAATACCGGGCAAGCTTTCCCGTCGTGGTGGTCTTTCCGCTCCCCTGCAACCCTGCCATCAGGATGATCTGGGGCTCCAGCCGGACCTCGGTTGATGCCCAGACAAGCCTCACCAGTTCCTGGTACACGATCCGGAGCACATGCTCCCGTAGGTTCATGCCCCGGGGGAGATCCTCGTCAAGCGACCGGCTGCGGATAGCCTTGCTGAGCTCCATCACGAGCTTGACATTTACGTCTGCGGAGAGGAGAGCGCGCTGGAGATCTTTTACCAGTTCATCCACCGCGGCCCGGTCAACAACCGTCTTTCCCGCAAGCTTCTTCATCGCGTCCTTGAGCGAGTTGGAGAGCCCGTCGAGCATCAGATACCACCTTCAAGAAGTTCATCGATAACTTTTGCCGGTTCGAACGGCAGGATATCGTCATACGCCTGCCCGACGCCCAGGAACATCAGGGGTTTTCCGATGGTATGGGCGATCGAGATGGCAGCACCGCCCCGGGAGTCCATGTCAGCCTTGGTCAGGACCACCGCATCAGCGCCAACCGTCTTGTCGAACTCGAACGCCCGGGTCACGGCATCGTTGCCGGCTACCGCTTCATCGACATACACCACCAGGTCGGGTTTCATGACCCGCTTGATCTTCTCAAGCTGGTTCATCAGGTTTGCCTTGTTGTGGAACCGGCCTGCCGTATCTGCGAGGACCACATCGATCTTGTGCGAGCTCGCATACTGGACGGTATCGAAGAGGACGGCTGACGGGTCGGCACCTTCCTGGTGCTGGATGATCTTGATACCGAGCCGTTCTGCATGGACGCCGATCTGTTCGATGGCGCCGGCACGGTAGGTATCACCGGCGCCGATGACGACCGAGAAGCCCTGGTTTTTCAGGAAGTACCCAATCTTTGCCACCGTGGTAGTCTTACCAGTACCGTTCACGCCGGTAAAGAGGATCTTCACGGGTTTCTCGTGCTGCCGGATGTATTCGGTGAGATCAAAGCCGTTGCCCAGCACTTCCGCAAGGGCTGTTTTTAAGGAGTTGACCACCAGGGAATCCACCGACTCGCCAATCTTCCGGTGCTTCCCCACAAGTCCTTTTCTGACCTGTCCGATGATCGCATCCGTTGCCGGGAGGGCAACATCGCACTCCAAAAGGGTGATTTCAAGATCCGAGAGCGCCCCGTCGATATCTTTTTCCGAGACGATCAGCTCGCGTTCGATGATGAAGGTCTTGATCTTGTCCACGAACCCGGCCGGCTTTTTTGCGTCTGGGCCCGGCTCCCCGGTTACGGGCGATTCCGCGGGGAGAGGGGGTTGGGGCGATGACGGTTCCGGGCCCTGCGCACCCGGAGGTGCTGCAACTGCCTGGATGCTGCTGCCAAGCCGGCTGCGTGCAGCCTGGAGCTTTTCCCGAAGACCCCCGAACATGGTAGGAATGAACCTCTTATTCCTGCATCTCGCCGGATGCCATGGCCTGCTGGTAGCCGGACTCGATACGCTTGTTGATCTCGTTCATCTGGCCACGGAGGCGGTCGATGGTTTCGGCAACCTTCTTTGCCGAGGCTTCCATCTCCATGACCCGCTCTTTTAAGAATTCAACAGCATCCTTGTTCGAACGCTCGACAACAACGTCCGCACCGATAGCAAGGAGCACCTTTTCAGGTTCCTCTACCCGTGCCCGGACACTGGCTCCGCCGCCAATCTGGAGGAGGACGGTCCCTTCCCCGGCAGTGAGCATATCCTCTAAGGACTCGATAGCTGCAAGGGCTTCCATCCGCCCGTTCTCCAGAAGCTGGAGCTGCTGCACGAAGATCTCTGCCTGCTGCCCGTATTCCTGCAGGTATTGCTGGAGCGTCATCAGTTCACGCTGGTCCATGGGTTGCGGTGTTGTTGCCAAAATCTGCCACTCCTCGTAGGGATTGTAATTGTCAATCCTGACTCCTGATATGTATGTTCTCCATCATCATAAAAACATCATTGGTGCCGGGTTGCGATCTATCATCGTGAATACCCGGTCAGGAACAATTGCTGCCCCTGAACGGGAAGACCCGGAGTATCCATGAATACCCCCGGACCATACCACCTCATTATTTTTCCCCGGATTTTCGACGTGTTTAAACCTTTTTATCCCTAATATACCTGTGCAGACCCTGCGGGCCTGAGGAGGCGTATGATGGAATTCAAAAACAAGGTACTCATTATCGGGTATGGTGCTGTGTGCAAATGCATGCTCCCGATCCTGCTCCGCCATGTGAACATCCCCTTGGAAAAGATTACCATCATCGACTTCAAGGACAAATCCGCAGACCTCAAGGCATGGACTACCGGTGGCCTCCGCTTTTTCAAAAAGAAGATCACCCAGGCAAACCTCACAGAGGTCCTGAGTGAATATCTCTCACACGGAGGCCTCCTCATCGACGAAGCCTGGAATATCGACACCTGCGAGATTCTCCAGTGGTGCCATGACAATGATGTCCTCTACGTGAATACCTCCGTCGAAGCCTGGGACCCGGATGCCGTCAAACATACGGCGAGCCCGTACGAGAAGACGTTATACTACCGGCAGATGAAACTCGTTGAGCTGACAAAAGACTGGAAAGACGCCACCACCTGTGTTGTCGACCATGGCGCCAATCCCGGCCTCATCTCGCATTTTGCCAAGAAGGGGCTCATCGATATTGCCGACCGGATGATTGAAGATGGCATTGCAAAAGATCCGGAACGAATAGAGAAACTGATCCGCGAGCAGAACTTTGGCGAACTTGCCATGGAGACGGGCGTGAAGGTCATCCACTGTTCGGAACATGATACCCAGATATCCCGCACCCCAAAAAAAGTGGGAGAGTTCGTGGGCACCTGGTGCATCGAGGGGTTGCACGAAGAGGGGACCGCCCCTGCCGAGATCGGGTGGGGCACGCATGAAAAGACCCTTCCCCCCATGGCAATCATTCCCCCCGTTGGCCCGAAGAACGGGATCCTCCTCCCGAAGATGGGGATCAACACCTGGGTGAGGTCGTACATCCCCAACCAGGAGATCATCGGCATGGTCATCCGGCACGGGGAGGCGTTTGGGATCTCGGACCGGTGGACGGTCTGGAAAGACGGAGAAGCGATCTATCGTCCGACGGTCCTCTACGCGTACATGCCCTGCGATGCAACGATTGCTTCCCTGCACGAACTGCGGGCGCGCAACTACGTGCTGCAACCCAAGCTCCGTATCATGAGCGATCGCGAGATTATCACGGGTGCCGACATCCTTGGCGCGCTCCTGATGGGGCACCCCTACAAATCGTGGTGGACCGGCAGTATCCTTCCCATTGACGTGGCAAAGAAGCTTGCCCCGGGGCAGAACGCAACCACGATCCAGGTCGCGCTCGGGGTTGTCAGCGCGGTGATGTGGATGATCAAAAATCCACGCGAGGGATTCTGCCTGCCCGACGACCTGCCGCACGAGTTCGTGCTCAACATCGCAAAACCCTATATCGGCGAGTTCCGGTCAGCCCCCTCCGACTGGACACCGTTAAAAAACCGCGTGGTCTACTTTAAAGAGAACCCGGAGAACAATTATGACCGCGAAGATATCTGGCAATTCAAAAACTTCTTATTCGTGCAATAAATCAATCATATAATGACAAAAGTCGCGGTGGATGCCAAAAAGAGGCGGAAGAAAAAAGAGACCGGGGAGACCCCGGTCCACCATATCGGGGAAGTAAGTAAAGATCTCCTGCTGGAGCTTGCCGAAAAGCACGGCACCCCCATTTTTGTAATCGATCACAAGAAACTCCGGGAGAATTACCGCGAGTTCAAACGGCACATGCCGGACGTACAGGTCTATTTTGCGGTGAAAGCCAATTCCAATCCCGAGATTGTAAAAACCCTGTACGACATCGGATGCAGCTTCGATGTCGCATCCATGCCCGAGTTCATGATCGTGTACGAGAACATCAAAAACATGCCAAAGAAGGCACAACAGGAGTATATCTGGGACAAGATCATCTACGCCAACACCATCAAGCCGATTGAAACGCTGGAGGCGCTGGACAAGTACAAACCGCTTGTCACTTTCGACAACCACCACGAGATCTTAAAAATCCGCGATCATGCCCCCCATGCAGGACTCGTCCTCCGCATCCTCGTCCCGAACACCGGCTCCATGGTCGAGCTCTCCAGCAAGTTCGGTGCCCACCCGGGTGAAGCGGTTGACCTGATCATGGAAGCATTCGAGAACGGGCTCGTTGTAGAAGGCCTGAGTTTCCATGTCGGCAGCCAGTGCACGAACTTTGACAACTACATCCAGGCGCTCCAGATCTCGGCAAATATCATCAAAGAGGTTGAAGACCGGACCGGCCGGAAGATACGCATCCTTGACATCGGCGGGGGGTTCCCGGTAAAATACCATCCCGGCATACGCTCCATCCGCACCCTTGCCAAGAAACTGAACACCGAGATCAAACGGCTGTTTCCGGAAGATATGGAGATCCTTGCAGAGCCGGGCCGGTTCCTTGTCGCCAATACCTGCACGCTCGTTGCAAAGGTGGTAGGAAAAGCCGTCCGCGACGGTAAACCCTGTTATTACATCAACGACGGGGTATACCACACGTATTCCGGGCAGGTCTTCGATCACGTCAACTACCCGGTCCTCCCCTTCAAAGAGGGGGAGACCCAGATCTCGTCTGTCTTCGGCCCCACCTGCGATGCCTTTGACACCATAACCCTGTCAGCAGAGCTCCCCGATCTCGATATCGGGGATCTCGTCTATTCCGAGAACATCGGGGCATACTCCCACGCATCGTCCACGTACTTCAACGGGTTTCCGCCGGCAAAGGTCGTTCACATCAACAAATAACCTTCTCCTTTTTTTTCTGCCCGTTGTCCAAAAATTACGGATGACAACACATAATTTCATTCACCATGCAAATAACTGGCCATGCATTACCGTACCCCGCTCATCGTAGTGGTTCTCGTTATCCTCAGCTTCGCCGCAGGATGTACAGATAGTATACCCGGTTCATCCATGAGCACCGGTTCGGGAGGGGGCCTGGATGTCGAGGTCACGACAATGGATACGGTCCTCACCTCAACCTACCTCCAGATGGCGAATCTCGATGTCACCTTCATCGATTTTGAGCTCACCAATCCCACGGACAATCCCGTGACCGTAGTCGTTGAATCCGAGATCCTGGGATATACGGAGAAGTCGATCAACACGGTTGTTGTCCCGGCCCGAATCAATAGTACCGTAGGGCAGACCCCTCCCCTTCGCCCCGGCGCCGTCCCCCGGGAGATGACCCCAGCTGCACTTCATTACCGGGTTGCTTATGCGAACGGAAATGTTATTGACGAGCAGACCGTTCCGGTGAAAGTCTATGCCCGTGACACGATGATCTGGGCCGTGTATGATGGTGATGAATTATACGACATGACCCCGTTCATTGCCGCATGGGTGACTCCCCATGCAGAAGGAATTGACACGCTGATACGCAGGGCCGCCGATTACCATCCTGATCGGTCGATGAGCGGGTATCAGTGCGGGAGTACCTGCACGGAAGACGACTGGGAAGGTTACACGAATGCGCAGGTTGAGGCGATCTATACTGCGCTTAAGAACGACTACCAGATCACGTACATCAACTCCGGTATTGCCTACGGGAAATCCTCCGAGAATCCCCAGCGGATACGGTTGCCGGCCGAGTCCCTGGCATCAGGTTCCGCCAACTGCATTGACGGGGCAGTCCTGTACGCAGCGGCACTCGAATCCATTGAACTCAATCCCCATCTCATCATCACGTCCGACCACGCCTTTGTCTGCTACGAGGTGGTGCCGGGCACTGATACGATCGCCTGCCTGGAGACCACGATGACCGGCTCCGCTCCGTTTTCCGATGCGATCGCAGCAGGCCTGCAGGAGTATAACGAAGAGATCGCAAACGGGAACTTTGCGTCCGGAGAATCCAAGGATCTCTCCATTGCCAGCCTGAGGGAGGAAGGGATCCTCCCGATGCACTGACAAGAACATCCTTTTTGGCTCTTCGCTGATCTGTGTGGGTAACCCGGATCCCGGTAAGCAGGTTGATGGGGGCTGTTTCGCCCCCAGACCCCCATTACGATGAACTCCGCCGCTCCGACGCTGGCGCCCCTGCGACGGTTCAGCCAATGCACTGGCAGATGAATTCATCGTTTATCTTACCCACGTGAAATAACAAAGTGCCTCTTTTTTAGGCGAGAGAACCCATTGTGAGACGGAGAATTTAAGATAACCATGACTGCAATTTTTCTTTATGTCACCGACACGCTCGCGGACTGGGAGTGTGGACACGTTCTTGCCGAACTCCATTCCGGTCGTTATTTTACGGATCCAACCCGCCGTTACGATCTTGTCCTGTGCGGACGAACACTGGATGCGGTAACCACCATGGGCGGGCTGCGCCTGAAACCCGATGTTGCAATTGCATCAATTGATCCGGGCGCTGGTGATCTCCTGCTCCTGCCCGGCGCGGATACCTGGCTCGATCCCGCACAGGCACCGGTCATTGCAAAAGTGAAGCAGGTACTGGATAGCGATGCGGTGGTGGGGGCGATCTGCGGGGCGACGATGGCCCTTGCCAATGCCGGGCTGCTGGACGAACGCCTGCACACCAGCAATGATCTCGCGGTACTCAAGATGTTCTGCCCGGGCTACCATGGCGAACCGTTTTACAAAAACGATCACGCGGTAACGGATGGTAACCTGATCACGGCAGGCAGCTTTGCACCGGTAGAATTTGCCACCCAGCTGTTCAGGAAACTGGGCGTGATGAGCCCGGCAACCCTTGATGCATGGCACGGGCTCTTTACGACAGGAAAACCTGAGTGCTTTTACGCGCTGATGGCATCCCTGGAGAAGAACTCCACGGATCCATAAAAATAAACCGGTGATCCAGGGCAAGATTTATCTTCCGGACCGGATAGTATTCACGTGTCTGGAGGCAAAACACCATGGAGACCATGATTGGGAGAGTAACCCACTACTACCCGAAGATCAGTGTCGCGGCAGTGGTCCTTGACGGACATCTTGCCAGAGGTGACCGGATCCACATCCGCGGACCGCACGATGACGTGCACCAATCCGTAACCTCGATGGAACAGGAGCATGTGCCAATTCAGGAAGCCGATACCGGGCAGGATATCGGCATCAGGGTGATCGAGCGCGTCCATAAGGGGGATGCGGTATTCATCGAGCGTTGATTTTTTCACTTTTTTTTAGCTCTGGAGAAACAGGCATGAACCGATTAGGTTCACACCAGAACGATGAAAAACACATGTTCTGGGGATATTCTTTGAGCACTCTCTGCCCTGGGGCGTCCCATGCATGGCACGGCGGGGCAATGACCGGTTTGGAAAAATGGTAATGAAAGCCGCCGCGGGGCGCCCTTCGGGGCGGCGGCAGTAATCCCCACGGGGTATGGGGGCATCAGCCCCCATCAATATTCTTTTCGCGTTTTTCATGGGAAATCATTCCCACAGTGTCATTTTGTGGAATTGCGAGGGTGACCCCCTCTCCCAAGAGAGGGGGAGGCAGCCTGCGGGGGCAAGCCCCCACAACCCCCGGTTCTATCATTTAGTTTCAGGCGCCCATTTACGGCCTGATCCACAAAGGCGAGGGTCGATGAGACCCCGAGCGCCCGTGGTTCCATCGCAGATCAATCTATGATCTCTGGCAGGTTTTCTAAATGAAAATATTCGCTGGGTTCCTCTGTCCGAGTGTCCTGCATGCACGCCAAAATCCGCACAATCGCATCCGCAGCCCGACCATTGCGCGACGCTCTTGGTCCTTGTCGCCCCCATAAGGAGTGCAAGGATGCGGGCGAGGACGTTATTTTTCTGCATATTTTCATGCTTCGGGTGTGAACCATTCCGGTTCATGCTCGTTTCTCCAGAGCAATTTTTTTTTAAGATAGCAGCATCCTGACCATTTCATTAGACGCAAAGCAATACGAAAGTTTTAACCATGGTTTCCACACGAAATGATTGCCTCGCACTAGTGCACAGCACTTAGCTCATTATCCGTACAAGGGGAAGATCATCCTCCTGCAGCAGGCACCCATGAGCGGGCGGATCCCAATAGTATTCACGGGAAATGAGCATCCGCTGGAGGTTCAGGTTTTTTAAAAACTGCTGAAAAGAAAAATGGTACCCAGGGACTGCCTTATACAGCCCTGACTGCATCGATCTTGATGTAGCGGCGCGCTAATTTGTGCTTGCTGCCGATAACGGCGAACGTGCGCTCCTTTGCCTGCTTCTCGTTGGGTGCCTCGATGACCTTGGTATAGGGCATCCAGTCCTCACCCATCAGAAACGTGCCTTTCACTTCAAACTTCTGCTCTGCTGCCATTAAATCTCACTCCAGAAATCCAAATACATCCTCTATCCTGCCCAGTTCAAACCCGCTCGTGGCATTGCCGGCAATGTAGCCTTTCTCGTTCACGAGAAGGCCGGTGCCGATAAGCCCGCTGCCCATGTTGATGGTACCCGTCCCAACGGGGACCTTTGCCACCGCTTCGAGCCGGGCGATCTCCTGCGCCGTTGCCCGCGGGTGCACGATGACCCCCTTGTTGGTGGCAACGCCTGCCATCCCGACGGTCTTGACCCCGCCGAGCGTTAAGAAGATCAGTTCAACGCCGAGGAACTCAGCGATGGCCTTTCCCATATCCACGGGCATATCGGGATGAATCGCGACAAAGGAATCGTTTGCCATGATCACGTTGCCCGCGGCATTCATGCACTCATTCAAGAGAAGAACCTCGCGGTGCTCCGCAAGCCTGTCGATCTCCTCTTCCGTTGCCAGCCCTGAGACCACAACTCCCCGGCTGTTGCCGGCAACAAGAGAACCGATGATGGTGCTCCCCTGGATCGTGGTCTCGATGACTTCAGCATCGAGCGCCGCATGTACTGCGGTTTTGAACTCCTCCGGTGATTCCGGGGGAATGATGACGATATCCCCGATCACCCGGGCAAAAACCCCGATGTTCGGATCGCCTGCAAACGTGATCGTGCGTTCCATCTTATGATTCCGGCGCAAGTTCAGCCTGAACCTGCCCGTCCTCCATCTTCATGGCACGGACACGGATCTTTGATGGCGGCTTTGAGCTGCCCCGTGACCATACCTTCTCATTGATACCCTGATCGAGCTTGACATCCTCGCTCTTCATGTGCTTTGCCAGATAGTTCCGGATGTCCTTGATCGCGCCGTTAGCCCGTTTCCAGCGGGGCATCCTGCGTGCATCCCGGAGGGGGATGATATATACGTGCTCCTGCATCTGTTCTGCCATGGCTCACACCTTCAACGTGCTCTTGCGCCAGTTACGCCTTTTGGGGTGCGCAACCACGCCGCGCTTGGTCCTGACCATTACCCACTGGGGCACGCGCCGGTTCTGGTCGCATGCCTTTGCAAGCCGGATCTTCCTGCCTTTGCTTAATTTGCTCATGTTATCCACCAGTTAATTGACTTTCCTGCCAACCACAAGCGACTGCTCGTGATGTGCCGGAAACAGGGATGCCGGATCGAGCCCGCGGGCCCGGATCGCATCCCGGATCTCTGCTTCGTAATCGCCGTTTGGGATCGTGCCCGTCTCCCCGTATGTTACGGAAAGGAGCTGATCCGCCAGCCGGTCGACTTCGCGCCTGACAAAGCCGAGCAGGGGTCGCACGTACGAGCACCCTGTCCTGCTGCCAAGACTCTGGACCGCCTCACGGGTGAGCATCGGGACCCGGTCATCAAACCGTGTGCCGTCCCCGACCACGCTATACTCCCCCGCGAGCGATTCAACAGCCGCCAGGTGGACTGCATTGATGGCATCGTTCGGATACCCCTGTGCAATCACCATGTCGGCCATCTCGTTCAACATTCCTTTTTCAAATACCCTCTTTTTCAAAGGGTAACCCAATGCTTCAGCCGCAGCCTCCAGGTGTGGGATCTGGCGGAGCGGGTCGAACACGAACGTGTTGAGTTCGACCTCATAATACGTACCCAGCAGAATTGCTGCAAGGGAACTATCCTTTCCGCCGCTGTAGAGCACTCCGAGTTTCATTATCTTCTGGTAATGGAGTAATCCCGCTTCTTTGGCGCGAGCTGCCGGAGCAGCTCCTTGAGCTGTGCATCGGTTATCTTCTTCTGCAGCCGTCCGCTCTGTGCGAGCGCGACTAACTGCTGCTCAACCGCACCGGCAAACTCGGGTTTGGTCAGCTTGATGGTATTCAGCCGTTCCCGTGCATCGGGCTCGAGAACCTGCATGAGTATCATCTGAATCTGGGACTTTTGCCGTTCCTGGCGTTCGAGCTCTTCCTGCATGCCCTGCTGATCGCCAGCCTGCTGTTGCAGCTGTGCCATCCTGCGCCTGCGGAGTTCTGCTAGCTCGTCATCTCCCATACTACAACCTCACTGGGGTGCTTCTGCTTTATCTGCTTTCTTGCCAGCCTTCTTGGTCGGCTTGGCACCTTCGGCACCTTCAGCAGCTGCCTTGTCGCCACCCTTTGCCTTTGCGCCCTTCTTGCCATCGGCTTTCTTGGGCTCTTCGACTACGGGCTTCACGCGCTTGGGTACCGGTGCCGGCGGGTTCTTCAAGACTTCCTGCGAGAGGTTGTCTAAAAAGGACATGCCTGCGGGGGAGACCCGGCGCCCGGTCTTGTCGTGGATGATGAGACCGGCGGCTTCGAGCTGCTGGAGGGACTTCCTGAGAACCGAGCCGCTGCCCTTGCGGAACGCGTTGGGCCGTGAACCGCGGTTCTTGTTGCCTCCGTAGAAACTCCGCATCCGTTCAACGCCCAGGGGGCCGTCGACATAGACGCGTCTCAATACTGCTGCTGCCCGGATAAACCACCAGTCGGGGTCTTCGGGGGGCATCTCTTTGTGCACACCCGTCTTGGCAAAGGCAGCCCACGCGGGGGGAACGATCTCCTTACGCGTCTTGAGCTCCTCTGCGACCCGCCTGATGATGTGGTCCGGAGGGACATCGTATACTGTTGTCATCTGATACCTCTACTGTTGATAATGAAATAACAGTCTTAACTAATTGGTCAGGAGGGTTCTTATACGTTTCCAACGGGAGAAAGGCCGACGGCCGGGAGAGACCCGGAAAAGAGAATGATGGTGTTAAAAACCAGCCTGAAATCATGGGGACGTGGTCAGCCGTCACCCTGATCCCCTTATGCGTGCACGGGCATTTCCCGAAGCTTCTACCTGCGGGAACGAACCTCACTTCTTTGCACGCTGCATCCTGCCGGTCTCCCGCGCGGTTCGCGGAGCTGGTTTCTTTGAGGCAGTGGCCGGAAGGGCAGGTCCCCTCCCTTTCAGTACCATCGTCCTCCCGCGGACTTCGATGAGGGTTGCCTTTGCCTGCAGGGCGATTGCCTCCGGGTCAACTTCCGTGTTCTGGAGCCATTTCACCTTGATCAGCCTGCGCTTCTTGAGCTGCGCGGTGATCTCTTCAATCATCGTCTCCGTGCAGCCCTGCTTGCCGATCCAGACGGTCGGCTTGAGGTCCTGCATGGACCGGTCAGTTTCTTCAGACATGGTTGGGTCTCACCACTCGATAGCGTGTTGTTTTGTTACAGAGTTTACAGGTCACGACGACATTTCCCCGGTGCACCCGCACCCGCATGTTCTGTCCGGGCACGAGATACGCGGAGCAGTGATGGCAGAACCGGCGCCGGAACTCCCGGTCGATCCGGATCCGCTGGCGCATGGCGATCTTCCGGGCAAGCTCAACGTAACGGTTGCTCCGTTCAGGATGCAGGGCAAATGCCTGTTCTGCCTCCCGGAAGAGCACGGCGACACGCTCGCGGGAGATCTGTTTTGCTCCGGGTTTTTTCGATCGTGGTTTCATACCTTGTGAATGTCGTTGAGGAGATTGTTCCAATGTATCAGCGTCCCGGGTGATAAACATCGGGGTGTCCCCGTACACCAATCCCAAAAAGAGCGCTCGGCCCTGCAGGATCCCGGGAAAAACATTTGAAATGATTTTTATCAAATCACGGGATAATTCCCTTCTGCGAGATAATGCTGTTGCCACAATACCAACGGTACCTGGCACTCGTGCTGGCCCTTGTCCTCACCGTTGCCCTGATGGTAATTATTCCGGCATACTGCCAGGGATTTCCCGCGCCGGTCATTTCCCAGGTGCGATTGTCCGAAGCCTCCTCATCAGGAACCGGGAGCATGGTTTTTTTCATGAATACCACGATTGTCAACAAGGGAACCGGGGGTAATGTGATAATCTGTACAAAACTGGTGAACGCATCCCGGAATTCCATTGAGGGAAGATCCACCCGGACCCTGTATATGACCAGAGGGGAAACGCGAATTTTCCGGACAACCGTCAACGGCCCGGCAGGGTCGCCGTACACCATCGTGGTAGACGCAGAGAAAAAGACGGCATTTAACGCCGGATAGTAACCCGCCGCCCGACAATCGTCAGACGGTCCTCGCAGAAGAGGCGGATCGCTTCCGGAAACGCAATATGCTCCTCATAAAGGATGCGTTCTGCCAGGGAATCCTCATCGTCCGTCTCCAGCACCGGAACGCACCGCTGGAGGATGATGGGGCCGCAGTCAAGATGCTCGTCCACGAAATGTACGGTACATCCCGCAACTTTTACCCCGTATTCCACTGCCTGCCGCTGGGCGTGCAGCCCGGTAAAGGAAGGAAGGAGCGCGGGGTGGATGTTCACCATCTTACCGGAAAATGCCTGCACAATGCCTTTCCCAAGGATGCGCATGTAGCCTGCAAGCACATAGAGATCGGCATCCAGCTGCTGCATTGCTGACAGCAGGGCACGCTCGTACAGGTCGCGGGAGGGGAACGAGCGATAGTCGATCACGAGAACCGGGATATTGGCCTTCTCTGCCCGGACGATAGCATACGCCTCCGGGTTGTCGGTGATCAGCCCAACACAGCAGGCAGGAATCGTGCCGGCCTGGATCGCATCGATGACCGCCTGGAAATTGGATCCCCGGCCCGATGCGATGACGGCAATTCGCCTCATCATGCATCCTCTCCTTTAAAATTTTCCCCGGCCGCTTTCCTGCCGGCACTGGTAACGGCATGAATGAGAATCTTCACCTTGACAATCCGCCGGCCATGCATCTGCATAACCGAGAGCGTGATATTCTCGGTGGGGATCTCCACCTTCTCCCCCGGGTGCAGGGGAAGATGGCCGAGGCGGTCGATCACCAGCCCACCGATAGTCTCGTAGGACTCATCGGTCGGCAGGTTGATGGAAAGCCGCTCGTTCGCGTCCACGACCCACATCTGTGCATCAACAACAAAGACGCCCGGGGCAATCTCCTGGACATCGGGTTCTTCCTGGTCATGCTCATCCATGATGTCGCCAACCAGTTCTTCGAGGATATCCTCGACCGTCACGATCCCGACAAAACTGCTGTATTCATCGATTACAATGGCAATCTGCACCCGGTTGACCTGGAGTTCCTTTAACAGGTCGTCGATCTTCTTCGTCTCCGGGACAAAGGTCGGATCGTACATGACCTCCCGGATGGTCGACTCCTGCCTTCGGGAGACCATGGCAGCGAAGATGTCCTTGACATTCAGGATCCCGATGATATTGTCGATCCGGTCATGAAAGACCGGGATGCGGGAGAAACCGGTATCATTGAAGATCCGTATCGCGTCCTCGATACTGCTGGTGTCCTCGATTAAGACAACATCAACCCGGGGCGTCATGATCTCGCGGGCCGTGGTATCGCCGAACTCAAGCACCGAGTAGAGCAGGTCCTGCTCGTCCTGCTCGATCGTTCCCTCTTCTTTCCCGACATCGATCCATTCCTTGATCTCTTCCTCGGTCACAGCGGGTTCAGAAGAGTCCCTGCCTCCGCCGAGCCGGGGGTTCACTTTGATGATAAGCCAGATGATGGGCCCAAACAGGCGGGACAGGGCAAAGATGACGGGTGCAATCGTCAGGGCAAAACTCTCCGTTGCCCGTGCTGCATAGATCTTGGGGCCGATCTCGCCAAAGAAGAGAAGGACGAGCACGACAAAGCCCGTCGCGATCCCGACACCAATGTCACCAAAGATTTGGATGGCAACCGCAGTCGCAAGAGACGCTGCCGCCACGTTGACGATATTGTTCCCGATAAGGATCGTTATCAGGAGGTGTTCAGGCGATTCTTTGAGCTTTGCCAGGGCAATAGATCCCGGACGGTTCTCGTTCACCAGCGTCCTCACCTTTGCCCGGGTCATGGCAATCAGGGCAACCTCTGAGGCCGAGAAGAATGCGGAGAGGATGATACAGAGAATGAAAAGGAAGATCGTAAGAGCGTTTTCCATCATTATGATTCACAACGTGCGGGTGCACGATACACGGTTTCGCCGGAAAGGGTACCAGTATATTCGGGAACATATTTTATAAAACCAGCGCCTGATCCATGCATTCCCGCATGAAGGCGCGGTCACGTGCGAGGATGGCAATCTTCTCATCAGCAGACAGCGGCTGATGGAGATTCAGGTCGTCGATTTCGAGAGTCAGGGGACCGGCATAACCCGCATCCCGTAAATCCTTCATTACGCCCGCCATCACCGGGCTCCGGTCAAGCGGGAGGTGCAGGGTCCGGCCCTCTTTTTTGCTGATATGGACATTTGCAATCCGGTCATGGCAGAGCTCGATGAACCGTTTCGGTGCCTCGTCGGATGCTGCCAGTGCATGGGCAATGTCGAGTGTGAAAAAGAGCCAGGGTTCATCATCCAGCAGCTGCCGCATGCGTTCCGGCGTGCAGAGCAGCGAGTTTATCGCCGGCTCCATATTCTCCATGCAGATTTTTATGGAATTTCGCTTCGCAGTTTTCCGGAGAGCGGAAATATACGTTTCAAACCGTACCGCATCGGCCTCTACCGGGGGACGTTTTGCCGTTCGCCGGCCCGGGTGGAGAGTGAGTACCGTGGCGCCGAGCTGTGCGGCGATTTCGATCGACTGCACCGCATACTGTATCGAAACCTCCGCAACATCCGGGTTGATCGAACAGGGATTCAGGTCAAGGACCGGGGCATGAACCGTAAGGTTGGGGATCTCCGTATGCTGCTTCC
Organism: Methanomicrobiales archaeon HGW-Methanomicrobiales-3; assembly: GCA_002839605.1. Taxonomy (GTDB): domain Archaea; phylum Halobacteriota; class Methanomicrobia; order Methanomicrobiales; family Methanospirillaceae; genus Methanoregula. The sequence continues at coordinate 37,833 of PGYK01000012.1, forward strand.
GGCAGGTTAAAACTTCGCTGACCGGAAGATCGCGGAGCCAGAAATGCGGGGTCTCGATCCAGTATTCGATCCCGTCAAGACCTGCGCGGGAGACAAATGAAAAGATCTCCGGAGTCGTGTATTCGTGGAAGAACATGCTCGATACGGCGAACGAAACCATGACAGTACTATTTGATATGCGGTTTTGTCCTAATAGTTGTTGATGGACTGGTTCACTACCAAGACTGAACCCCCGGGGGGAAAGGCGGCACCCCTCCTGGTCTCCGAGGTCTCGGCAATCATCCGGGAACTTCTCGATGATCCCCGGCTTCTGGATATCCGGGTGCGGGGCGAGGTGACCAATTACAAGCACCACGGGCGGGGGCACCGGTATTTCTCCTTATCCGAGAAAGGGGGCGGGAGCACCGCAGCGGTCATCAAGTGCGTGATGTGGAAGTCGGATGCCGACCGGCTCCCGTTCACTCCCGAAGAGGGGATGGAGGTGATAGTCTCCGGGTCCGTCACCCTCTATGCACCCCATGGGGCATACCAGCTGCAGGTCAGAGCCATGGAGAAGGCCGGCCTTGGCGAGAAGTATCTCCTTGTAGAAAAGTGGAAGAAGGAACTTGCGGCTCTTGGCCTCTTTGATACGGATCGGAAACGGGAGCTTCCCGCATTTCCGGCAAAAATCGGCGTTGTGACCTCGGAGACCGGCGCGGTCATCCACGATATCAAAAATGTTGTAGCGCGGCGGTACCCCCTTGAGATCATCATCTCGCCCACTGCCGTTCAGGGGGAAGACGCACACCGCGCGATCGCAGAGGCCATCCGTCGGGTTGCCGGCCGGGTCGATCTGGTCATTGTTGCCCGCGGGGGCGGGAGTTTTGAGGACCTGTTTCCCTTCAACCACCCGGATGTGGTGCATGCCATTGCGTCCTGCCCGGTGCCGGTCGTGAGTGCCATCGGCCATGAGGTCGATGTCACGCTCGCTGACCTTGCCGCAGATGTCCGGGCACCAACCCCCTCTGCTGCCGCCGAACTTGCCGTGCCTGACCGGACCGCCCTTCTCCACCGGTTACAGGAACAGAAGATCCGTATTGAGACGGCGTTGCAGGGCAGGGTGGCATGGGCACGCGAAGAGCTGCAGGGTCTCCGTGACCGGCTCCGGCCACAGAAGTTTACCCGGAAGATCGGGGAGCGGCGGCAGTATACTGCCGATAGTGCCGAACGGCTGGACCGGGCTTTCACTACCCGGATTGAACGGGAGCGTCTCCTCTTGTTACGGATGAAGACAGCCCTTGAGGCTGGGAACCCGCTCTGTGTCCTGTCACGGGGATACTGTATTGCCGAAAAGGACGGGAAACTGGTGAAAGGCGTGCGTGCTCTTACAAAAGACGACCGGCTGAAGATCCGGTTTTACGATGGCAGCAGCCAGGTGATCGTGGAGCGTACAGACCATGACTGATACATATGAAACAAAAGTTGAGCGATTAAAAGAGATCATCGCAAAGATCGAAGACGGGAATACCAGCCTTGACGAGAGCATGAAACTCTACGAGCAGGGAGCAGTCTTAATTAAGCAGTGCGAAACGATGCTTGCCGAGGCTGAACTGAAGATATCCACCCTTTAATCGGGACGCGCAGCAGTAAGGGTAACGATCATCTCGTTTCCTGAAACGAGATTGCTGATAAGATCCCGGGGAAGGGTCAGCGCAACAGCGTCTGAGAGGATGCCGATGGTGCGCCCGCAGACAAACGTGCTCTTTCTCCAGACCAGATCGGCTGGATGGTTGAGCATCATCTGCGATGACCCGCGGGAGCGTATCTCTGCAACAACGCCCCCGCAATCGATGCGGGTTACCAGGACGGCCTCATCATGCGCGAGCACCGATTTGAACGCGGGTGCGAGGCCAAGGCATCCCTTGTCCGCCGCAATCCCGATGATGCAGTTGCCGTTTATAGTCAGGTGGTCCTCGGCAGTCACTTCAAAGGTTGTCGGGTGGGTACCGAGGACCAGCGGGTGGCCACGGGCCCGGATTGTCTCCTGCGCCTCCATGCTTTATCATGTGAGGGTTGCCAATCATATTCAATGTTTATCACCGCCCACTGCCCCGAGTGCAAAGACGAGACCGAGCATGAGGTGGTCGCCGAGACCCGCGACGTACTCATCCGGTGCACAACCTGCGGTCACCACCAGCGGATCCCAAAAGAACGCGAACCCCAGGCCCTCATGATCAAGGCAATCGTCTCCCGCGAAGGAACCTCCCGGGTCTGCGGAATCGAGCTTGCCGAAGAAGACGAATGCAATGCCGGAGACCACCTGGTCGCTGAATGCGGGGAGGATGCTTTCGGTGTCGAAGTCACCTCCATTGAATGCGGGGACAAGAGGGTGCAGCGCGCAAAAGCCGCTGATATCACGGCACTCTGGACCCGGGCTATCGAGCAGGTGATTGTCAAGATCTCGATCCATGACGGGAGAAAGACGATCCCCGTCTACATGGAATGCGACGGCGAACAGGAGTTTGTGGTGAACGAGATGTACGTGGTCTCGGGAAAACGTTTCAAAATATCCCACCTCAAACTCCGGGACGGTCCGCTCATGCGAAAGGAAGGGTGGAAGGCGATCGCCCACCGGATCAAGCGGATCTACGGGACACGCTTATAGATATTTTTTTAGCGCCGCCTCAAACTGTTCTGCGTGAACAACCCCTTCAAACCTTTCAACCGTTTTTCCATCCACAAGGATTAGGATAGTCGGGGTTGCCTTCAGCTGGTATTCACTGATATACTGCCGGTTTTTCATCGCATCGATCTCCTCGATGGGGATCTGCAATGACCGGAATACCTCACGATTGATCGCTTCCTGTTCCATGCATCCCATGCAGCCCGGCTGGAAAAAGCAGAGTACCCGCAGTGTCATGAAAGGGAATGAACCGCGAATTGTAAAAAGAGTATGGATGATAGATCAGCTGCTGCCGAACGCGACAACGCGGATATCCATACGGGGATAATTCCCGTCCACAACGATCCCGCCGGCAGTCTTCCTCGTAATCTCACCAAGGCGCAGATAGGCAGCCGGGGTAGAATTCGCGGTCGGGAATTTTTCTGTGAATCCAAAGACGGTCATACCCAGCACATCCCCATTTGTGACATTTGCAATACCAATTCCGGAATCTTCGAGATCCTCAAGATCATTGAATTTTTCCAGCTCCGGTGTCGGGAGGATAGTAAGGGTCTTTTTCTCATTTGTTCTCATGCCGACAAGCGCTGAACTGATCGCATCGTACTCATTGGCAGTGATGCCAAAAGCCGAAACCTGTCCGGTGGTCGGAACATAGGCATCTACCGGATAATAATCGAGGTCCAGGCTCTGGTTTGCAACAAGGGTTATGGTTTGTGCGCCAAGAACTGCCCGCCCCTCGCCGATTCCTTTTGCATAGACATCCTGCTCCGATGTGATGATCGGGTTTCCGGCATTGTCATACAAGGTAAATGAAACTTCAACTGCCTGGCCGGGTTTGACCGAGCTGAACATCGAAAGCCAGCTGTATCCCATGCCGGATACAATCATCAGCACCACGAAAAGAACACAGGCTCCCACAACAAGAACCTTCTTCCACCGGGCAACCTCTGCTTCTTTTCTCTTCTTTTCACCCATTTTTTTAGTTCCTCCTTACTACATCGGAATCCCGGTGTCATAAACTATTCCGAATTGCCGGCACGGGCCAGTAAAGTTTATTAATAATAATGAGTTACGTAGGGTTAACCCCCGATTATGCCGAGCGGGGATTTCAGATACGGAGGGAATGGCATGGTATGGAGATGCTATCCATTCGAATCGGTGTGGCGCGGAATGGAGGATATGCGGGCGGAGCTGGGTCACCTGTTCTTAAAAGAGCGCGGCCGACAACCAGCTCCTCCTGCCCGGAGGTATCGGCGACCGGATGATCCTGGCCATCCGCGGGGAGTGCCAAGTGGATGTCCGGGAACAGGAGGATGAGGTGATTGTTGCAGCCGATCTTCCGGGAGTTGAAAAGGAGACCGTGACACTCAGTCTTCGCGAACCCGCGGGCTCTTGAGATCACCTGCAAGCGGAACCAAAAAGAACGAGGAGAAGGCAGAAGGATATTATGTCCGCGAACGGGTATCCGGCTCCATGCGCCGGATCGTTTGGCTGCCTGCAGAGGTCATGGAAGAAAATGCAAGGGCAGGTTTCAAAAACGGGGTTCTGGAAGTGATCTTAAAAAAGCAAAAGGCTCACCAAAGACCCGCATCCGTATCGAATGATCCCCTGCATTCTTTTTTTACCGATGTCTTTTAGTGCCCCGGGTGGCTAAGCTGTAGTGATGGACAAGAAACGGGTCCGGAATTACATGACCTACGATGTCGTCAGTGTCGATATCAACGGCACAGCAAAAGACGTTATCGAGAAGATACAAAAGACCCTCCATGACGGCTTTCCGGTGGTTGATAAGGAAACGGTCGTAGGCTACGTGTCTGCCCGTGACCTTCTCTTCATTCAGCCGGACACACCGGTACGGGAGGTGATGTCCGACCGGCTGATCGTTGCAGATCCCGATATGGACATCAATGATGCTGCACGGGTCATCTTCCGCTCAGGGATCCAGAAACTACCGGTGGTTGATGAGAAGAGCCACCTGCTTGGGATCATCTCCAACTCCGATGTCATCCGTTCCCAGATCGAGCACGTGTCCCCGGAAAAAGTCTTTAATTTCATCAGTACGCTCAAGAAACTGTACGGGGTTGACCCGGCCCTCAACCGGGGAACGGTTCCGGTAAAGGACCTCCTGCCCACCCAGTCAAAGATTTACGAGGACGAACTCGAAGGGCGTATCTACGAGATCAAGAAGGGGCTTGCAGAGCCGATCATTGTTGTGCGCCGGCCGGGAAGGATCATCCTTGTCGATGGCCATCACCGTGCGGTTGCCGCAAAAAGGATGGGGATCACCGCACTCGACGCTTACATCATCGAGATCAAGGAGGACATCGAACTGGGCATGGAGCGGACGGCCCACACGATGAATTTAAAGAACCTTGACGATATCCAGATCCTTGATTATGCCCGCCACCCGCTCGTTGCCATCACCAACCGGCTGGTGAAGCGGGACTAAATTTCTGGGATAATACAGGGAAAGGTTCTTTTCCTGCTGAACCTCTTTTTTGTCAGGATCATTTCCATTTCGGATCTCTCCGTGGGGTCATCGGGTTGAATCGATTTTGGAAAAATACTCTGTCCAAATCATCAAAATCCTCAGGCGCACTCAAAGCCTCTCCCATTCCTTCCGTGGCACTCCCGTATGCGATGATAACGCAGCACCCACACGCCATAATGAATTTTTTAGGCACATTTGGGGGTACAGGCAATTGAAGCCACCGCGGGAGTGCCCCCGCGGGGGCGGCGGCAGGAATCGCAAACGGGGTATGGGGGCATCAGCCCCCATAATCTATTCTTCTGGAAATTTTGTTTTTCATGGGAAATCCTTACAACCTTTCTGAATTCGATTGCGATAGAGCCACGGGCGCTCGGGGTCTCGTCGACCCTCGCCTTTGTGGAGCATGAACGAGGTAGAGGTTTTTTGAATGAAAATTGCTAAAAAAATGCCCGACAAAAAAAGGAAAACACCTTACGATCCTTCGCACCGGAGGTCGAATTTGTCGTTGAGGACATGCTCCTTGACAATGGTATCGTCTCTTACCATCACTTCGGGCCAGAGCCGGGTCTTGGAGTGGACAACAACCCGATCCCGGAGGACAACGCGCGGACCTATCACGGTATCGTTCTCGATGCTGCAGTCCTCACCGATATGGGTGTCGTTGTCCATGATACTGCCGGATATGGTGCTGTTTGCGCCAACCAGCACGCGGTTGTAGAGCGAGGAGCTGAAGATCTTCACGTTGTTCCGGATAATGCACTTCTCCCCGATGCTTGTATAGGGGCCGACTAAGACATTGTCGCCAATGGTCGTCCCGCTCCCGATGGAGACCGGCCCGATGATCTTGGTGTTGTTCCCAAGACTGATGGACCCGCCCAGCTGGACCGGTCCCCGCACCTGTGCGCCATGCATGGAGAGGTCCCCGACAATATCCGTGACCGCAAGATCCTGTAGTTTCCACCGCTCAGCCTGCCGGAGGGAGTGCGGGCTCCCGACATCGGTCCAGTTCCCTCGGGCAAGCCAGCCCTTGAGAGTGTGCCCCTCCTCCATCAGTTTCGGGAACAGGTCCCGGGCAAAATCATATTTTGTGCCGGGTGGGATATGATCGAAGATTTCGGGCTTGCAGACATACATCCCGGTGCTGGCAAGGTTACTGAAGATCTCTCCCGGCGAGGGTTTCTCCTTGAACCGCTTGATCTCGTAACTCGCGTCAATCTCCGCAATACCATATTCGGACGGGTCATCGATGGAGATGAGACCAATCGTTGTCGTGGACTTCTCTTTCTGGTGCGTGCGGTAAAACTCCAGAACATTCAGGTCGGTGACGTGGTCCCCGCCGACAACAAGGAAGTCCTGCCCTTCTAAGTATTTCTGGGCGTTCTTGACGCTGCCGGCGGTCCCCAGTTTGGTCTTCTCGTGGACATACGTGATCTCGGCGCCATACAGCGACCCGTCACCCAGTGCGTCCTCGATGGCGTTTCCGAGATAGCCTAGCGTGAGCACGATCTCCCGGAAGCCCAGGTTCGCGAGGTGTGCAACGAGATGCTCGATGGATGGGCGGTTAACGATAGGGATACAGGGTTTTGGCCGTTCGAACGTGAGGGGGCGGAGCCGTGTCCCTTCCCCGCCGCACATAATACACACCTTCATACCAGCAGGTTTCGTGCTGAACAGTTTTAAGGATAGTGCTGGAAGGGGAAGGTGCAATCCGGTAATGATGGCACAGGGTGGCAGCCAGCGTATCTCCGTATGAGGTTGACCGCGAACTGCCGGTTTATGAGATCCTGCGATCCATCCGGTAGTGGAGAAGGAAAAATGGGAGATGAGGAGTACCGTATCCTGCCGGTAAGAAACGGTGAAGTGCAATGCCTTGCAGACAAGCGCGAACCGGTTGAGAACTGCAGCTTCTGCATCCACTGCCGGGAGTTCCGTGTCGGGGACCGGTTCATCAAATCGCCCTCGCTGCTCTATTGCACGAAATGCCGGATCACCGAGCGGGTTGATCCTGCCAAAGCCAATGCCGTGAAATGCGCTGACCGACAGGGCGGCGGGTTCCACAGCATCACAAACCTCATCAGCTGATTCTTATGACGGGCTGAACCGGGAAAAAACCCGACGGTAAATACGAGCAAATGCGGTTTTGTCTATCAGGATGATGAGCAGGGAGTTGATGACGATACTGAATAAAACGATCGCATACGTTGCCTCCTGGATGAACATCCCCTCCGGGTACGCCTGCTGGAGCGGCATGGAGGCAAGGACTGCTGTGGCAAGCCCTTTTGGGATCATAACCGCCATCACGCTTGCATCCCACACGGGTGTTGAGCGGGGAATGGAGAAGAGGACTGCCGGTATCCGGATACTGTACAACAGGAGCGTCACCAGCAGGCCAAGGACAAAGATGTTTTTGTGATCGAACTGGATTGAAAGCCCGATGTAGATGAAGAAGAATGTCCGGAGCAGGAATACTATTTCACCAAAGAACGCTTTTTCCGTCTCCGTCAGTTCAATCTGCTTCACGTCCAGGTCATAGACCGGTGCGAATATGCCCCGGAAATAGGTGAGATTTCCTAACGTTATCCCGAACACCAGCGCAGCAACCGCGCCGGAAAACCCGATCATTTCGATAAAGCCATACAGGATAAAGATGAACGCGGGGATAGCAAAGATCTTGTTAAAAAATTCAACCCGTTTCCGTATTACCGACCATGCAATACCGCCGGCAATACCGACAATGATCGCGATAACAAACGAGCCGACCAGCGTCTCGCCCGCCTCCACGAAACTGAATTTGTGCAGCTGGTATGCCTGCAGGGCGATGAGGAGGAGAACGATACTCAGTACATCAGTCAGTGCGGACTCGATAGAGAGGATGGTCTGGCTCTTCTCGGTCAATCCCAGCTGGCGGATGAGCGGGATAACGACTGACGGGCTCGTCCCGGCAACGATGATGGCGAGCATGAACGCCGTTAAGGGATCGTACCCTGAAAGGACGAGGACTACGAGCGTTGTAACACAAATTGCGCCGCAGAAGTTTACCAAAGTCAGGCTGAAGCATTCCCTGAACGTGCTCCGTATTGCCTCGATGCGGAGGTTCAGTCCGCCTTCGAAGAGGATGACGATGAGGGATATCGTGGAGAAGATCGGACCAAGGATCCCAAACATCTCGGGTGTGACGAGACCGAGTACCGGGCCAAGGATGAGGCCGATGATAAGCAGGAAGAGGAGATCGGGGACCTTCGTGCGGGTGAACACCTCGCTTAAGACATGCCCGAGGATGATGAGAATACCAATAAAAAAAACAAGGACCGCAATATCCATTATTTCACGGAAGTGACGTTACCGCCATGATTTTTATCTCTTTCGATATTTGCGACAGAGGGTTTTTCTGTCGTTGCATTTTTATGGCAATCATGAAAAGATTGGATGAAATCCCGGTGGTGAAACAGGCATGAACCGGTTGGGTTCACACCAGAACGATGAAAAACGCATGCCCGGGGGAGATCTTTTGGGCACTTCCCGATTCAGGGCACAACACAGGGAACGCAAGGAGGAAACCCCGGCCCGGAAAACCGGTAATTGAAGCCGCCGCACAGGCGCCCATTTTTGTCGGCGATCGTTCATCACATCCATGGGTGTCGTGGCAGCGTACCCCCATGATAATGTCATTTCATGTTTTTCACGGGAAAAACCAGGAGCGCCCCATGGGATGGCATGGTGGCATGACAGAGATGCGGGGGGGAGTTATCCGTTCCTCACCAGGGCCTCAACCGCGTCCATATCGACATGTTCCTCGAACAGGTCCGCAAGAACGGTATAGGGATCCGCATCTAACCCGGTGATGGGTTCAAACGGCAGCCCTTTTTTTCCGTGCAGGAAGGAGAGGAGGGCATTGGCTGCCTGGACATTCTGGAATAGCCCGTGCATGTACGTGCCGAAGACCAGCCCGTCGCCACTCACCCGGCCATCGCCATCGAGCGCCTCACGATCCTGCCCGGACTCCGTTACCCCCATGTGAATCTCGTAGCCGGTCACCTGCCCCATTGCGGACAGGATGGGTGAAATATCCCGGGCAGCCCGGGTGACCTGCGTGGTACTCTTGTCGTATGACGAGAAGCGGGTGATGCAGTCCAGAAGACCCAGCCCGTCATAGGTGCCGGCTTCGGACTCATAGCCGGCATCCACAAGAGTCCTGCCGAGCATCTGGTACCCGCCGCAGATACCGATGACCGGAATCCCGTTTTTGCGGAGGCGGACGATCTCCTTACCGGTTCCTGAGCTTTTAAGGGCCTGCAGATCATCAATGGTGTTCTTGGTCCCGGGCAGGATCACGCAGTCGAACCCGTCAAGCGATCTTCCCGGTTCCACATACTCAACCGCGGCGTGCTGCTCCAGCAGTTCAAAGTCCGTAAAATTAGAGATCTTCGGCAGCCGGATAACCGCAATCCGTACGCCGGAACCCCGAATTTTCTTGTCTTCTATCGAGAGCGAGTCCTCGCTTGGCAGCGGGAGGGAGAAGTACGGGACAACGCCCAGCACCGGCACGCCGCAGAGATCCTCGATCATCGTAACACCGGGCGCAAAGATCGCCGGATCGCCCCGGAACTTGTTGATGATGATCCCCTTCACGAGCGGCCGGATCTCATCGGGGAGGAGACGGATGGTCCCGTACACCTGCGCAAACACCCCGCCGCGCTCGATATCGGCAACGAGGATGAGGGGGATCTTGAGGGCCAGAGCCAGCTGCGTGTTGGCGATATCCCGGTCGTACAGGTTCAGCTCGGCGGCACCTCCGGCGCCTTCCACGACAACCTGCCCGAACTCCGTTTCCAGCCGGTGATAGGACTCCAGCGCCTTTTTTAAAAGTTGCGGGGTTTCCCGGTAATACTCCGTTATCGGGACATCCTTGTACGGCCGACCGTTCAGCACCACCTGCGACACGCAGTCTCCTTTTGGTTTGAGAAGGACCGGGTTCATGTCCGTGTGAGGGGACACCCGGGCAGCGATCGCCTGCATAGCCTGCGCCATCCCGATCTCCCCGCCACCTGGGGTAACAAACGAGTTCAGGCTCATGTTCTGGGACTTGAAGGGCGCAACGGTAATCCCGCGCCGCACCAGGCACCGGCAGATGGCAGCAACGATCACGCTCTTTCCCACGTGGGATGCAGTCCCCACCACAAACAGCGACATAACTTGGGTACTAGGTTCCGGTTCGGATGATAAAAACTGCTGCTCTTTGAGCCAAAGGGTGATCGGGAGATAGCTGGATCTCCCAAAATGACCTGTATTTCCCGATTCCCCCACAAAATATCCGCCGGCAATGCCAAGTAATATATAACGAGGGCACCTACAGGTAATTGAAATGATTGGTGGTATTTGCCCGACGTGTGGGCTACCTAAGGAACTGTGTATCTGTGAGGAGGTAGCAAAGGAACAGCAGAGGATCAATGTCAAAGTCAATAAACGCCGGTACGGGAAAGAAGTGACCGTTATCGAGGGCCTTGATCCTACCGACATCGATCTTGACGATCTTCAGAAATTCCTGAAAGGGAAACTCGCCTGCGGGGGAACCGTCAAGGGCAGCTCCATCGAGTTGCAGGGCAACCACCGCGATCGTGTCAAGGAACTGCTCTCCCTCAAAGGGTACAGTACCGAAAACATCTCCTGATTTTTTTATCTTTTTTCAAATTCGTAAGCAGATCTTTTTTTCCGCAACAAAACCTTCCCGCATACCAGCGGGTTCACTCAACCAAAAAAAAGGGACGATTCCGGTTAAATAAAGAACCGGAACGTTGCCCACGCGATGATGAGCATCAGGGCAGAATATTTCAGGCCGGCAATAAAGCGTCCCTCACCCATCTGGCCTGCCACCATGCCGGAGAAGAATCCCTGCAGCATTGCGGCGTGCGAGAAGAGCCGCTTGTACACAAAAATATCAATAATTCCACCAAAGCCCTTGGCCCCGGAAGCAGTTGCCGTTGCGCCGGCGGTTGCCATCGTGCTCAGGAAGGACGAGACAAGGATGGCAATGACGAAAAGGAAGACCGCAAATGCCACCAGCACGATGATGACATAGATGAGCATGTTGTTGCTCCGCTCCGTCTGGAGGTTTACGACCTCAAACGTATCCTTTGCAGCAGCCCGGAGAACCTCACTTACATCTCCGCCGGCCTTACTTGCCTTTGCAATCAGGTCGACACTCCGGTCGGCAAGCCTTGTGCCGAGACCTTCACCGAACCGGAAGAGGGCTTCGACGAAATTGACCCCCCATGACATCTCGTTGTCCAGTTTCCGGATGTGCGGGGTCAGGGTTCCGTATTCCGCTCCAGCCACAAGATGGACGGCAGTCGGAAGCGTCATGCCGGAATCATTCATGCCGGCAAGATCACGGAAGAAGTTCGGCAGCGCGTTCTCGAGATTCGTTACCCGCATATGCTCCTTGAGGTCGAGAATTGCCACCGGCACGATACAGATGAGAACGGCAAAGACGGCAAAGTCATCAATGGAGGTGGATTTGAAGAGGACGTCCATCCCGTACGTCTGGATCATGTACACGGATCCGACAATAAACAAAAGGAAACCCAGCGGGACGCATACGATAAGGATGTTCTCCGGCCGCTCGGTGAGCACCTTGAGCGGGTGTTTCATGAACCTGCCCACACCCTCGCGGCTCTTGCGTTCCTGTTCGAGCTTGCTCGTTATCTGCTGGAACTCATCCTCCATGGTGGAGAGATCGGTTGGTTTTGCCAGTTCCGGCTGGGGCTCGGCCTTGTTGAGCAGGTTATTTTTGATATCCTTTAATCCCATAATCAGGACTCCGGTGTCATCGAACTGATCATAATCACGAATGCGGCACTCCCAAGCGGGATCATGATGTAGATGATTGCATACAGGAAGAGCGGGTTGTTATCCCCCGAAAGAACCGACATGATGGACTGCAGGATGATTAAAAAGAGCGTGCCTGCGACCATCGCCGTCACATACGATTCGGAGATGAGCGCCAGCATATCGAGAAACTGTTTCTGGGTCTGCCGGTTCTCGAGCGCATACTGGTCAGCCTTGGTCCGGAAATAATCCGTGAGGTTGCCTCCTGACGAGATGCTCGCCATGGCACCCTGCAAAAACTCCTTCATCCGTTTGCTGGGGGTGCTGGCAGAGACCAGCCGCAATGCATCGATGAGATCGCGGCCGAAGATATCGATCTCCCGTGCAATATACCGCGCTTCAACAGAACTTTCCCCGTAAATCGGGCTGTCACCCAGCAGCCGGAAGACTTCTGCCGGAGTGATGCCGGCTGTTGACATTGACGTCACGTAATTGATTGCGTATGGCAGCGTTGCATCGATGTTCCGGCACCGGTTACCGGCCTCAATGCCGGGATAGACAATGAAGATGGCGTACGTGATCCCGCCAAAGACCAGCAGGGAGAAGATAGTGATCGCGATGGTGCCGATGAGAAGGCTGTGTTCCGCAAGGGCGAGGAGCGCACCCGGGACAGCACCTTTGTACTGGATGTACTTGGGGAGCTCGAGGATCCAGGACAATGCTCCGATGAAGACGGCCGCGAGGAGCCCGACAACAATCGAGCTGAAAAATGCTGTCGAGAGGTAAACCTCAAACGGGGTCTTGAACCGCGCGGAGAGGAGATCGTTCCTGAGCTGTGCATACTCCTCCCGCCTGCCTTTCATCCGGTTGCCGAGGAGGTTGAAACAGAAGCGCTCGTAACTATTCATACAGATCCTTCCTTACTTTCTCGATAACAGCTTCAGGGTCACGGTGGTACGATATGAGGATCTTTGCCACGTCCTTGTAGTGCCGGATCTTCTTGATCCGCATCCATTCAAGGACTTCCTGCCGGCGTTTGAGTTCCTCCCTCATCCGGTTCTCGTTCCAGCCTTTGGACTCCATAATCTCTTCAAGAACATAGGATTTACCGGAGTAGGTGTGCTCATCGGTAGCCGACCGCCACTTGAAGACCTCGTTGGTGATGAGTTCGTTTGTTCTCGGATCAATGTCGAGCACCTCCACGATCTGCTTGTTGCGCCGGATACGCTTGCCCCCGACCCGGGCCTGCACCTGGATACAGATGAAGTCGAGCGCCGAGAGCATGTTCCGCGGCACATCCATGGGCGGGTTCTCGATACGGTGAACCACCGAAGCAACGGAATCCGCGTGCGTTGTGGAGTACGTGACGTGGCCCGTGCTCATCGCCTGGAAGAGGGTCTGGCATTCCTTGCCACGGACCTCACCCACGATGATGTATTCAGGCCTCTGACGCATTGCAGCCCGGAGCAGTTCGTACATGTTGATCTCGCCCCTTCCTGCGGTATCGAACGAGTCCCGCGTCACGCTCGGGATCCAGTTCGGGTGCGGGAGTTTCACTTCACGGGTATCTTCAAGCGAGACGATTTTCGCCATCGGCGGGATGAAGAGCGAGATGGCGTTGAGGGCCGTTGTCTTACCGGATGCGGTCCCGCCGGCAAAGATGGAGGACTTGCCGTTCTCGACCGCAAGCCAGATGTAAGAGATCGCAAGCGGCGAGAAGGTGTGCCACTCGATAAGATCGGTTGGCGTGATAGGCTCGTCCTTGAACTTACGGATGGTGAACGTGGACCCGTGAGCGGTCACTTCGGTCCCGAGCGTCATCTGGATACGGGAACCGTCCTGCATGGTTGCATCGAGGATCGGTTCTGCAATCGAGATGTACTTGCCTGCCCGCTGGGCGAGCTTGGTAACAAACGAGTCAAGATCTTCGCCCACATGGTAAGCGAGCGTGGTCTTCATCGATTCATAACTCGAATGGAAGGCAAAGATGGGGGTGTGGACACCGTCGCACGAGATATCTTCGATGTATTTGTCGTGCATGATCGGGTCAATGAGCCCGTCCCCGAGGAAATCCTTGTGCATGTTGTAATGGATCTTCTCGATCTGGACAGGGTCCAGTTTGATCCCGTAATCATGGATGATATCTTCGGTTGCAGTCCGGAGTTTCTTGCGCGCTTCGTCCCGGGAAATGTCCTTGGTGTTGATATCAAGGGTCTCAAAGAGCCGCTCCTTTAACTCTTTTAAGAGATCTTTTTCGGGATCGGTCAGTTGTGGTTCAAGGACATGGTAGGTGTATTCATGGGTTGAGTGGTCGTAGGTGATGCGGATGTAGGCGTACGGTTCATTGACCGGGTACATCTCCATCTCCTCAAGACCGGGTTTGGGATGGAAACTGAGGTCGACAAGGGGGCCGTGTTTCTTGGGATCATAGCTCTCCTGCTCGGCTCGGATAACCTTAAAGAGGGAAGAGAAACCGAACCGTTTGGCTTCCGGTTTAATCGTTGCCTTCTCGGTAACCATCTCTTCTTCGATATCAAGATCCTTGAACCCGGCCGTTGAGAACTCTTTCTTCCAGATCTCGTCAAATTCCGGGGGGAGTGCACTGCTGCCGGTTCCTTCGAACGCGTTGATGCGACCATGGAGCTTGAGTTCTTCGATCTGGAAGGTTGCACCTTTGGGCAGGATCAGGCCGGAGAAGTCCGTGATCTGGTCAACAGAGATGATCTTCTCATCTGCTTCGGTCTCTTTTCCGGCCGGTACAAGTTCTTCAGTTGCCAGTCGAACCTTCTTTGCTGCCTTGGCCTTCCTGAGCGCGGCCTTGGGATCCTCATCAATGATCTCGACGATCAATTCTTTTCGCGGGGGTTCCTGATCGAGAGGTTCCGGTTCAGCAGGAGCAGGCACCATAGGTTCGCGGGCCGGGGGTTGTGGGGGAGCCGGATCGAAAGAGGGAGGATCCTGCGGTTGCGCGGGAGAAGATTCCTGGGTCTTGCCCATGGTTGCCAGCAGCCTTCCCAGGGTTTCCCGCACATCTTTTCCACCGGCATCGGGCTTTGGGCCATCCATGGATTCCCGAACCGGTTCCGGCACCGGAACGGCTGCTGGTTCCGGAGCCGGGACGGGGGCCGGTTCAGGAGTGGAGGGGGATTCATCTTCCAGCAAATCTTCAAAATCCAAAATCTCTTCTACAGGTGTAACCACGGGCCTGCGGGGAGCTGGCGAAGTCCGGGCCGGTTCCTGCGCGGGGGCAGGTGCGGGTACCGGTTCTGGTTTTTTTGCCATGCCCAGTTTTTTCATCAGGGCGGAGAAGTCGCCCTTGCCGGCGCCAGAGTCAGGGATTCCTGATCCGGGAGGCAGAACCTCTCGTGCAGGTTCATCAGCACCGGCCGGTTCCTTTACCGGGGCTTTCTTCTTTGCCCCCCCGATCATCTTCATCAATGAATTTACATCGTCAAGCGTATCGTCATCATCGTTACTCATGTCTGACCTCCCCCGCAATTATCTGCAAAACCAGGAGCTGGTCGCACTGCAGACTCGTACCCGGTATTCTATAAAAGATAATTTTGTCTGGGAGTATATCTATGCTGCGGAATTGGCCGGCTGATTTTGCGCGCCCCAAACACAGATACTCCAGCATTTTGAGGAATTTATGAGATTGTGCGGGGAGAGATTATCCATCGATCTCTTTCTGGATGCTTTTGAGGACAACCCGGATAAGCCCCAGCTGGGCATCAGCTTTGGTAAAAATGCAGAGATACAGGTCGCCGCAGGGAGCAATGATAAACTTGTTTGTTGGCGTCTCAA
This sequence comes from Methanomicrobiales archaeon HGW-Methanomicrobiales-3, assembly GCA_002839605.1. Lineage (GTDB taxonomy): Archaea > Halobacteriota > Methanomicrobia > Methanomicrobiales > Methanospirillaceae > Methanoregula. The sequence goes on from PGYK01000012.1 coordinate 53,615, forward strand.
GGATGAGCTGATCGAGATTGCCAATAGCCATCTCCTGGGCAATTTTTGTTCCGGCCCGGGCGAAATCCTCAGCCGATGCTGCAACGTGCTCAAAGTCTGCATCGCCAAGCGACTGGACTGGAAATCCCTCGAAGAACGCGGAGACCGCAAGTACCCCGGGCTGGCTTAAGATCTTGTTGAGCTTGCTCTCATCGAGGAGATGTGGGCCTTCAGGCAGGGTTTTTTCTTCTTTTGCAGGAGGTGTCGCCACGGGAGATGCTGCCACAGGAGCCGGACTTTCCCGTGCAAGAAGAAGCTGTTCGTTTTCGGAGATCCGGATTGCCTGGCTGAACTCATCGGGACTATACCGATGGAGGCTGAAGGTCTGGGACGAGTCGTCATCTCCCGGATCCAGCGTCATGCGGGAGAGGGCCTCCGCTCCCTTAAATTCACCGGCCCCATCCTTGAAATAGGCCGATATCAGCCGGCCGTTGTCGGTCAGGATGAACCCATGACCGGTCCCGGTTGAAATCTCGATGGCCCCGCAAAAGGACATCATCTCCCGGATGAATCCTTCATCCTGCGGATTGGAGATTGTACCTCCATCGGTCCCCGCTGGAAATTTCATAAAAAGAGGGGAAGATTACAGGGCAGCAACAATGCGCTCTTTGTTCTTCTTCAGTTCGTACCGGATCCTGCCGACATTTGCCGTCGTATCTGCAACAATGGCTATCAGTTCATCGGCCGAAAGCGGAGAGAGAATAATGGGTCCTTTTTCGAGTTCAACGAGCATCTGGGAGAGTTCACCCTTCCCAAGCGTATTCCCCATTGCTTCTGAAGTTCCGAGACCGGTCGAGGCCATGGCACCCAGGGCTTCAATATCAACTTTGCCGGAAACGGCACTCTCAATAACGAACCCATCTCTTCCCACGACTACTGCCGCTGATACCCCTTCCACCTTTAGAAATTCCTCAAGTAATGGTTTCAGCATATGTGCACCACGTAATAAATGTATCTTCTAATTCTTTTTCTATTAAAGGTTTGGTCTTTGTATCTCGCATTCTTGAAAAACCAGAGCCTGCAAGAGCTCGATTTGCCCCGGTTTCTCTTTCGGATCGTTCATGCAAAACAGAACAGTTATAAAGGATGATCCTGCTCACGGCACCCCCAACGCAGGTGCGCATACCGTTAATCCTGGATAAAAAGAAACTATATACCAGAATGCCGCTAAAGTAACAGTGATGCAATTACCGAGGGGTACGTTCCGCGAGATCAAGAAAGGCGCGACCATTGAAGCCCTCTTATCCGAACTTGAGAGTTCACGTTTCTCCGGCCTCTGCAGCATCTCCTCTGATGCAGGGACCGGAACCCTTGTCTTTAAATCCGGCAAGTGTATTCTTGTCAAATTTCTTGGGAAATCCGGAGATGCCGGGTGCACCGAACTGCAGCAGAAACGGAAGAGTGAGGTGGACGCTGCACTCTCCACTCTAGACGATGCACAGATCCAGCTCTCACTCGAGTTCAACAAGACCTGCCGCCTCGTAAAGGTGACACGGCCCCTTGATGAACCCCAAAAATCCCCACAACCATCCAGGGAACCGGTAAAAAAACCCGCCCCGCCCGTTCATTCTGCAGCACCTGCACCGGTAGTGAAAACACCCCCCCAGAAACCCCCGGCATCCTCCCTGTTCCAGCGCCCGGCCCCACCTGCACAGCCGACGGAAGTTCCAGAAACAAAACCCCGGCCGGCAGGACCCGCATTCCACCGTCCTGCCATGCCGGCTTTTCCGGCAACCCGGGCCCCACCTGTTTCACAACCCAAAACCGCAAATGCGGACACGGCCGGGGAAATCGCAGATACTCCGGTGCAGGACAGCAGCTTTGAGAAGGATATCGATACCTTTGACACCATGGATCTGGAAAATGTCACGGACAAGATTCGCAATGACTGCAAGACCATGATCAAACAACTTCATCTCGAACACCTGATGGAACGCTGATTTTTCTCATGAGATGATCACCATGGCATTTGTTTTTTCACTTTCGGATCCTCTGGTTATCACCGGAATCATCGGGGGGATAATCCTGGTTGTGGGAGTTCTCGCAGCCCTGTACCTCCAGAAGAGACGCCAGGCGGGATCTCCTGGCGAGGGAATTCCCGTTTCCGATGCCGGAAGGCTCGCATACCAGCCCGAGGCCCGCCCGATCCCCGCGGTCTCAAAGGGCGCCATTCCAAAGCCCGCCCGAAAATCACCAATAATGCCATCCCTAAAAGAGATCAGTCTTCTCGAGGACAGGAAAGACATTTCCGAAAGCCTCCAGGCGCTGAAAGAGAAATATTCGCTTGATGCGTTCACGATTGCCACGGCCGATGGTCTGGTCTTTGCATCGGGTGGCGGTACCGATTCCCAGACTGATGCGGCACAATACAGCGAGATCTTCAACAACGACCCGCTCTCTGAGACCCCTGGTGTTGTCCTGACCGGCATAGAACACAAGGGATCCAGCCTTGTCCTGATCATCCGGACGCAGATTCCCGTGCCCGATGAGATCCGGATGCGGATTGAGAACGATACAAAAGATATTTTAAACTGGTGGATATAACACGTTATGAACCAAATGCAGTAATCTTATATCAATATAATAGAAATACTCATCACCACAGGGTGTTCAATGGTCAAGGTTTACACGATAGCATCCGGAAAAGGCGGAACCGGCAAGACAACCGTCTCGGTCAACCTCGGAACAATGCTCGCTCAGCTCGGCAAGGAGACCTATCTCATGGATGCCGACATCGGCATGGCCAACGTCGGTCTTGTCCTGGGTCTGCAGGATGCTCCCGTCACCCTTCACGAGATTCTTGCCGGCAAAGGCAATATCAATGATGCCATCTACGAAGGCCCGGCCGGTCTCAAAGTCATCCCGAGCGGCATCTCCCTCCAGGGATTCCAGCAGGCAGACCCGGACCGGATCCGGGATGTTATGAGCGAACTGGTCAAACGCTGCGAATTCCTCTTGATCGATGCTCCTGCCGGCATCAGCAAAGACGGCGTGGTCCCCCTCGCTGTTGCCGATGAAGTTATCCTGGTGGTCAACCCCGAACTCTCCAGTATCGTTGATGCGCTCAAGACCAAGATCCTCACCGAAGTGGTCGGGGGTCATGTGCTCGGCTCCATCATCAACCGGGTCGACCAGGACAAAACCGACATCATAACCAAGAAGATGGAAAAAGTCCTTGGCGTCAAAGTCATCGGCATCATCCCGGAGGACACCAATGTCCGGCGGGCATCGTCTGCCAAGACCCCCATCGTGATCAAGTTCCCGACATCCCCCGCCTCAAAGGCAATAAGGCGGATCGCATCCGACCTTGTTGGTGTTGCATACAAGGAAGAGAAGACAGTCGAGGTCAAGGAAGGGTTCATCGAACGGTTCAGCAAGGCCCTCTTCAAGAAGAAATCCGAACAATAATAGCATCCTGAAAAATAATTCTTGGTTACCTCTTTTTTTTTAGCTCTGTTGAAATTATTCCCACAGCGCCCTTTTGTGGAATTACGATGGTGAATCCCTCTCTCCACCAGAAAGGGAGACCCCCCAAGGGGGCAAGCCCCCAAAACCCCCCGTTTCAATCATCTATTTTCAGGTACCCATTAACGGCCTGCTCCACGGATCAAGGGGCGAGAGACCCCGACCGCCCGTGGCTCCATCGCAACCCATATTTATCGATCGCAGGATTTCTCCCATGAAAACACCCACGATGCCTGCGGCCACAGGAAAACAGACTGGAAATGGAATCTTTTATTTCCCTATTAAATCACCATCGACAAGCATTTCCAGAACTGTTGTTGTTTTATTGCGATGCCTGCCGCCACCCCCGCGGGGCGCCCCCGTGGCGGCCTCAATCCGGATTCACCATTAAAAATTCCCGGAAATCACCTGTTTAAGGGGCTAATATATGGGCTATTTGGGGCACAATCGCTTCCGCAGCCTGACCATTGGCCGACGATGGGGGCCTTGCCGCCCCCATAAGGAGTGCAAGGATGCGGGCGAGGACATTATTTTTCAGAGTATTTTCATACTTCGGGTGTGAGTGCCCGTTCATTTGCGTTTCTCCAGAGCACCTTTTTTCTCTTCGTTTTTTCACGTGAGTAAGATAAACGATGAATTGATCTGCCTTTGCATTGCGTGAGCCGCCGATGGGGCATCCCTGTTCAGGGCGGCGGAGTTCATCTTAATCAGGCTTTTTTTTTAAAGAGAGATTGCCCCCCGTCAGCATGTTTTCCGGGCTTGGGGTACCCGCACAAAAAAGAGCCCCTCGTTTCTCATGCAGGAAACCAGAGGGGGGAGGGGGGGAAAACGCTGCTGCCGATCCTGGACTTAGTCGTTGAGCCAGCTCAGGTCCTGGAGTTCCTCGATCTGGTTGATATCAACCGCAAGGTCCGCTGCCTGCTGGTTACTCATCACCGCCCTGCCGTGATTACCGTTGATCCCTGATTCGGCATGCCGGGGATTGCCGGCAGCTAGTTCTGCGGATATGGCTGATGCGTGCTGCCGGTACACTCCGGTATCACGGAAAGCCCCTTCAACCCCATCTGCGAAGATCTCCCCAAACGCACTCCGGCACGATTGCTGGTTCTCAAATTCCGAGAGGAGCGGTGAACCGGACCGGATTGACTGCGCAATCGCGTGGAGTTTCTCCACAATGAGGCTTGCAAGCATCGCCCCGTCATGCCTTCCACCGGATGAGATAAAGAGCATATTGAAATCGTCAGAATAGATCCACTGGGTCTCGCTGGTTTTGCTTTCCGACCGGATCCGTTCGGTGATCATCCAGCTGCCGCGCCGTATACGGAACTTCAGGATATGCCAGTCGGGTTTCCTCCGTGCCCGGACCGGCCAGATATTCTTAAAAACAAAGGACCGGGATCCACCGGACTGTATCTCGTCTATCTCGATCTCGAAGTAGCGGGTGGACGGGTGAGGGGGATCGAGCAGGCGGTCTTCAAATAGATCGGATATCTCGAGCTCGCGGATCTCGATATCACATCCGACATCGACAAGATAGGTGTGGCGTGAATGGTGCCAGCCGATGCGATGGTTTTTATGGAATACGATGCCGTTCACGCTATCATCCGGTTTGCCGGTAGTTATCCATGATCTGCGAAAGATCAGGATGCCGGAAAGAATCCTGTTCTTAACGGTTGGACGTAGCTTTACTTAAAAATTGGGATACAGCCAAATGACATCAGCGGCGGGAAAAAGATAGCAAAAATCAGGCTTTCTTTGCAGCCATCCGGATCTGGTCAAGGGTCTTTTCCCTTATGTGCATGAAAACACCGATGAGCTCGTGCTGGTCGTCCTTAATGGGCCGGATAACGGCACTCACCTTCTTTGTCTTGTTGGACCGGGTTACTACCGCCGTGTTGAAGTCATGCGACACCACGAGCATCTGCTTGACCACCTCCGGCACCGGGTCCGGGAGCTGCTCGCCCGTCATATCGTTGATGAGCATCAGGGTGTCGCGCCAGTGGTGCATGAGAATATCCTTTTCCGGCAGGTTGAGGAACCGGGGAGTATACGGGTTATAAAAGATGATCCGGCCCTTGAGGTCCAGGATCAGGATGAGATCTAAGGCAGCAATGAGCTTCTTTGGTTCCCCGACCGGGTACATATCGAGATACTTTTTCCGGATAGCATGATTGTAGAGCGCCAGTTCGACATTTGAAGAGAGATCCTTGTCCGTGAACGGCTTGAGAATGTACCCGAGCGGCTGGGCATGCTTTGCCCGTTCGAGAAGCCCGTCATCGCAGAGAGCAGTCAGAAACACGATCGGGTAATGGAAGAGCTGGAAGATATACCGGGCTGCAGCAACGCCGTCCATCGTTCCTCCGAGATGAATATCCATCAAAATAAGGTCGGGCTCCAGCTCGGCAGCCTTCATGATGGACTCTTCACCTGTGCTGATATTCCCGACAACGGCATACCCTTTCTTCTCGAGCATGGTCGTGATCAGGTTGCAGATGATCTCGTCATCTTCAACAATGAGAATACGGGGAATAGGTGCCATGGGGATCCGGAAGAGTTTAGCGTCTGATGATAAGGATTATGCCGATATAATATTTAAAAAAATAGGTTTATTCGGGTTTGTTGGTTATCGTGAAGACACAGTGCTCGTCACCCTTTGACTTGCACTTGATCTCTTTTGCCTGGACCCGGATACCAAACGACCCCTCGATGATACCGGCAAGAAGACCGGCCGTGCAGAAGCAGACGTTTTTGCCGGTGTTTCCAAAGGACTCGGACTCGACCGTGTGGGAGAGCGTGATGGTCTTCATCTTGGTCTTCTCGTCCCACTCCTCTTTAACGAAATTGAACCAACCCATCTGCGAATAGAAGGCAAAGGCCATATCGGAGAGGATCTTGGGGTTCGTGATACCCATCTTCTTATAGTGCTCAACATTCTCTCTTCCCATGTCCATGTAGGCACGGTAGTTGACCCCGCTTGCCGGGGCTTCACCCATGGTCTTCTTCAAGGACTGGGTCATGGACGTGAAGATGAACCGGGGCATCATAACAACCGGTTCATCGATCAAGGAGATCTTGCCCTCCAGGGGTTTGTGCTCGATGAACTCGGTGATGGCAGATTCGCCCTTGACAACGGCTTCTGCCTTGAACTTCCAGCTTGCGGAAACCTGGTCTGCCTGGAATGTGCAGTACTCGTCACCCTTTGCATGACAGGTCTTCTCAAGGCAATACCATGAATTGCCGGTCACGGCTGTCAGGACACCTTCGATCCAGCCCTGGTGGATACCGCAGACGGACATGTTCCAGTCCTTGAGAACCTCGGATTCAAACGTATGCTTGGTCCTGATGACGATCCGCTTCTCGCTTGCCTCGACGAGTTCGAACGGGGCACCCCATCCCTGCTGGTGCTGGAGCTTGAAGACGAGCATTAAGAACTCCTCGGGCTTCAGTTCCATGCCAAGTTTCTTTAAGAGATTGTTGAGCCCGACCGAACCGGCACCGACCGAGCGGTAGAGTTTCCGTACCGCTTTGACTGCCAGTTTCTTGTTCAGGTTCTGCTCGTACATCTCGTACACGGCCTTGACCATGTAATTCGGGTTGCTTGCCGTCTTGACACCAAAAACGGAATATGTGCCGGCAAGCGGATCCAGCTCGACATACGGGGCGATGGTCTTGTCGCCTTTGATCAGCGCCTCGAAATCCTCACGTCCTATCTTCATAAATGACTGATCTGTATTCATCCAATTAAAGCGTTTCGTCTTAACTGTCTGAAAAAAAGAGGGAAAAATCGGGCGATATTTGAAAAATAAGGGTGAAAATGAAAGAATCAGAGCCCGAGGGTGATACGGGGATGGGCTGCATCGAACGTGATGCGGCGGGTGGTGATCATCTGGTTGCGATCCTGCAGGACACAGTCATAGGTCCCAAACATGATCCGGAAACCGACACTCCCGTCACTGGTGGTAACATCGCTGCCGACAATCTGGCCGTTTTTTCGGATGGAGACGCGGATACCGTTCTCGGGCACATCGCCCTGCAGAACAATAAGCGTGAGGTTCCCAATACCGGTGCTCTTCATGCCAAATTCCGGCAGCTCGACACTGGTTTTGGTCTCAAGCCGGGATTTTTTAAAGATCCTGCAACCCATGACAACGGCATCGATGAACTCCTTTTGTACGTCGTGGAGCGTGAACTGTTCCCCGCCACGGATCAGCATGACCGCATTGTCCCCGAAGAGCTCCCCCTTGGGATCGATATAGATTGCCCCTTCCGGTTCGCCGCCGATGAATGCAAGGTAGAGGTCCTTTTCCTCGCCATGGGATTCAGCTATGCCATCTATGGTGTTTTTCCGGGCATAACTGACGAGTTCGCTGACAGGAAACGTACCACGCTCCGGGGAATTTTTGAGGAGCGTTGCCATCATATCGGAAATTTTCATGCGATCGTCCTTTTCGATGTATGACTCGTGAACCGGAGATACCTGCCCGGTTCCCGTTCATGATAGTGTTTGCAGGAGTGCAATATATATTTACGGAATCCTTCAACAGGTTCCTGCCGCCATATTTTATTCCTTGAAAAGAGAAAGGTACCGTGCAGATTATGGATCTCTTCTGGCCTATGGCCGTATCGGCAACCGCGGTCCTTCTTACCCTCATCTACACCTCGTACCTCGATATCCGGGATCGGCGTGTTCCATTTGTCCACTGGATGCCGATGATCGCAGTCGGCATCTGCTGTACCGGGTATCTCCTCTGGCAGATGACCGCCAATGCCAGCCTTGTTGCCGGATACCTTGCCCTTGTCGCAGGTTTCCTGTACACCGATTACCTTGACAACCGGGGCAGAACGGATTCACTGTACCTGACCGGGTATTACCGGAAGCAGAATATCTGGATTTTTCTGGCGATCGCGCTCATTCTGCCGGCCTTGTCATGGTTTGTCCTTGCTCCTTCCATCACCATCCAGATCGTCCCGTGGTACGCCATGTTTGCCGGCATTTTCGGGTACATCTCATGGATGGAATACAAAGGCAGGTTTGACGAGGATCCGAAAAAGAAGAAGAAGCGCGACACCATGGCCGAAGTTCTCGGCCGCTGGTACTTTGTCCTGATCGTGCTGATCTTCATGATCGTCACCGTCCAGATGCTCGTTGCCCCGGATGGCTGGGGATCGCCGGCACTTGTGATCCTCTTCCTCTCGGTCTTCTGCGGGGTCTTTTACACGTTTGGCCGGATGCACTTTTTTGGGGGTGCGGACGCATGGGCGCTCATCTTCATCGCGTTTGCCGTGCCGGTGTTTCCCTTCGAACCGCTTCTTGGCACTCCGCCGCTCGGGTTCCTCGCGTTTTCCGTCCTGATAAACGCGCTGCTCCTCAACCTGGTCACCCCAATCGGGATCTTCCTTGTCAATGTTCTGCATCGCAACCGGGCACCGCTCATGTACCTCTTCTTCGGCTTTCCGGTACAGGGCGATGCCATCAGTAAGGAGTGGGGCTTTGTCATGGAAGATTTCGAGGAGAAGGACGGGATCGTGTCCCGGAAGTTCATCGGGTTCTGGGACGCGATCCGGCGGATGTATGCCGGGGAGAACCGGGTGTATACCAAAGATCTCCGGGAACACCCCGAAGAGTTCCGACAGGAACTCGCCCTGTACCGGAAGGCCGGCACGGTCTGGATCTCGTATGCCGTCCCGTTCATCATCCCCATCACTGCAGGATTTGTGACCGCCATCATTTTTGGCGATTTTTTACTCATCGTCATGAACATTTTCGTATAAGACGTGAATACCATGCTGAACCTGAAATTTGAGAACAACCTCATCCCGGTCATTGTGCAGGATGAGAAGAGCAGCGAAGTACTGATGATGGCATATGCAAACGAAGAGGCAGTCCGGCTCACGCAGGAGACCGGCTTTGCCCACTATTACAGCCGGAGCAGGAAAAAGCTCTGGAAGAAAGGCGAAGAAAGCGGCCATTTTCAGAGAGTTTCAAAAATCCTCACCGACTGCGACGAGGACTGCCTCATTTACGCTGTCGAGCAGACCGGTGCAGCCTGCCATACCGGGTACCGGTCCTGTTTCTACCGCACGCTGGATGGCGCTGTGGTGGGGACAAAAGTCTTTGACCCGGAGAAAGTCTACGGGAAGAAATAGTTCAGGCTCCCCCTTTTTTTGCTCTGGAGAAATCATTCCCACTGTGTCCTTTTGTAAAAATAACGATGGTGACCCCCTCTCCCCGGGGGGAGGCAGCCTGCGGGGGCAAGCCCTAAAAACCCCCGGTTTCAATCGTCCATTTTCAGGTGCCCGTTTACGGCCTGCTCCACAAAGACGAGGGTCGATGAGACCCCGGGCGCCCAAATCACCATCGCAATCGAATCCAGAAGGGTGGTGAGGATTTCCCATGAAAAACGGATTTTAAGAAGATTAGATTATGGGGGCTGATGCCCCCATACCCCCGTGGGGATTACTGCCGCCGCCCCGTAGGGCGCCCCGCGGCGGCCTCAATTACCGGTTTCACGAACCGGAAATTGCCCCGCCGTAATCCGCGAGGGGGCCAGAATCGGTTTCGCTCAAAGAAATCTCCTGTTTAGCGTTTTTCATTATTTGGGCGCGAACTCCCGTTCATGGTTGTTTCCCATGAAAATACTCCAACCGATCTCTTCTGTACGGGGTCCCTCATGAAGCCATAAGGGGCACTATCGCTTCCGCAGCCCGACCATTGCGCGGGCGATGGGGGCCTCGCCGCCCCCATAAGGAGCGCAAGGATACGGGCGAGGACGGTATGTTCAAATGTTCATCTGATTTTCATCATTCGGGTGTGAACTCCCGTTCATGTGCGTTTCTCAAGAGCACCTTTTTATCTCTCCCTCCGGGTCACAATGTTTATCACACCCTGCTGATCATCCTCATGCATGAACCGGACGGGATATGAAAAATACTATCTTTTCGGGCTCTTCATTCTGCTCTGCTCTGCTGCGACATGCCCTGGTGTAACGGCCGCGGGAAGTCTCCTGCAGCCTTCCGATCTCGAATACCGCGGGGCTTTCCTGCTCCCCCATGACAGCGATGGCTGGAACTTCGGCGCAACCGGTCTTGCATATTACCCGGAAGGCGATTCCGGGGGTCCCGCTGACGGGTATCCCGGCTCGCTCTTTGGCACGGGAAACGACCAGCGCTGCGAGGTCTCGGAGATCAGTATCCCCGCACCGGTCATATCCGCGGGACGAGCGACGAGCGACCTGAATACGGCATCAACAATCCAGCCGTTTAAAGGCATCATTACGGGAGTCTTTACTCCGGCGGATGACGGGCTCCCGCAGCGGGTCGATATTGAGTACCTCCCGGCCCAGGCAGGCCAGTCGTCCGGCAAACTGTACATCGCATGGGGGGAGCATTACCAGTACGAGCAGGTACCGTCCCATGCATGGAGCGAACTCACGCTCACCGCGCCGGCCGTGCAGGGACCCTGGTACCTGGCGGACTTTGAGAACTTTGCCACCAACGATTACCTCTTCGGGATACCGGAAGCGTGGGCAGCAACGAACACGCCCGGGCTCCGGCTTGCCACCGGCCGGTTCCGGGACGGGAGTCTCGGGGGCAGCGGACCCTCCCTCTTTGCCTTTGGGCCGTGGCTTGACGGGAACCCGCCGGCCCGGAACGCCCGCCTCACCCATGTCACCCCGCTCCTCCTCTATGGCAAAGGGTATGAAGAGGACGGCAAGGACCGGGTCATGCGGGGATACACGAGCGCTGACGAGTGGTCCGGCGGGGCATGGCTCAATGCGGGGAACAGTGCCGCAGTCGTCTTTGCCGGGACAAAAGGCCGGGGCAACTTCTGGTACGGGTTCTCAAACGGCGTGGTCTGGCCGGATGAGCCGCCCTTCCCCGACTTCCCCCCGCCCCCGCACGACGAACGCGGGTGGTGGGCAGAATCCTTTGAGGGCGTGCTGTACTTTTACAGCCCCGACGACCTTGCCCGTGTTGCCGCAGGCACCATGGCACCCCACGAACCACAGCCATATGCGGAGATGAGCCTGGACCCGTACCTCTGGCACATTCAGGAGACCTGGCAGAAGATGCATATCGGGGCAGTGGCGTTCGACCGCGAACGGGGCATCCTGTACATCGCCGAACCCTTTGCTGACGGCGACCAGCCGATCATTCATGTCTTTGCCCTGCGGGAACCGGCGCCGGGCCGTGATGCTCCACCGGCAATCGTATCCCGGCCAGAACCCGTGCAGATCACCCCCTCGTCTGCGTCCGGAGCTTCGGGCGGCGGGGAGGATATGCCGGATGACGGGGCAACGCCCGCGGCCCGGACTCCGGGATTCGCCGGCGCATGGGCACTCGCGGGGGTGCTTTGCGGGTATGCCCTGCAAAAGCACTACCGGCAGTCCCGCATCCATCGCTGACGGGAATCCCGCCACTCCCGCATTAGTGTGACGCGGGAAACCGGATGGAGTCGGATTTATTGCAGTTCGCTGAAACGATCTGAGGGATTGCGTAACTATCATAAATTCCGGGGGCGGATACCCTCTTGTGCTGGAACTAAACAAGAAGCGTCCGAACATCCGCCCCGTAACCATCGTGATTGCCAGCATCCTCGCAACAGCGCTCTGGGCCGGGCTCCAGTTCGCGCTGCCGTCCCTCATGGACTCCCTGTACTTCCGGTTCTTCCTCCTCTGCTTTCTGGGTTTCGGGTTCCTTCTCATCTCTTTCCTGCTCAAGTACGGGTGAACACGCTCACCACCGGGTCATTGAAAAGACCTCCCGGGCCAGCCTGCTGCCTGGCAGATGAGGGTCTGTGATGGGGACTCTCCTGATCCGGCGGGATTTACCGCTGTACCCGGGCCGGCCGTCTCCCGGGTCCGCTTCAGCAAATCAAGCATGCAGAAGAACGCGGCCGCCTCAACCGGGTCCTGGAAATGTACCAGCTGGGCATCGGTCACCCGTTCGAGCACAGCCGTCAGGTGCCGCCCGTACTCCTGTTCGTGGATCTTCAGTGCCCGGGTGGTCTTCTTCCACCGGAGGATTACGCTGTCAAGTTCCATCCGTCTCACTTCGAATCACCGGATACTGATCGTACCGGCAGGATAATGAGGATGAGGTAAAGGGAGGGTGAAAGTGTCAGGTGACGGACGGGTTGGCGCTGGAGAAAATTCTATCGGGTTAAAAAAAATAAAAACGGTTGTTTTATTACGAAATATCCTGATACCCGTATAGGTGTTTTCGCATGGACCTGAAATCCTGCCCGGACTGTTCGCAACTGACCGCTGCCGATAATGATGCCTGCCCGTACTGCGGGTATGTCTTTGAACTCCCGGACGGCAGATCTCAGCCAGTGGCACTGGCATCCCGCAGGAAAGAGAGGAAGAGAGATTCCCGCAACCCACTCCTTGCTGCTGCCTGTGCATTCCTCTTCCCCGGGTGGGGACAGTGGTATAATGGCAGGACTGCGGAAGGGATCTACGTGATTGCCGCAGGATCTGGGATCGTGATTGTGAGCGCCATGCTGATGTTCATGGTCCGGGGTTCGGAGACGATCCTGATGGCGATAGCCGCAGTTGCCGGTCTCCTCCTGCTGGTCCTCTGGGTATACTCCATCACTACGGCGTACAATACCGCCCGGGGCATCAACCGTGGCGGGACAGCGTTCACCGGTAAAAGCCTGCTCTTCTGGATGCCGGCAACCCTCTGGGTTCTCTTTTTTGGAGTCATCGTCATCGTTGTTGCATCGCTGATCATCCCGGGGCTGCCGGGTTCTGATATTCCTGCTACCATCTCCCATGTGGGGGGATCCGTTGCCCTGCGGGCAAACGGGTTTTTGGGAGTATAGGGTGCAATGAGCAAAGAACGCCGGATTGATATGCCGCCGTTACGGCCATACGAGATACCGGACCCGCCGGCCGGAGTTTTGGCGATACCACCAGTGATGGACACATTCACCGTTGCGGGGGAGCGCGAGACTGCCGATGAATTGCAGTCCCGGGCCCGCCCGGTCATCCTGCCAGCCCTCCGACCCGGGGAGATGCCGGACACTACCGTGTCAGTCTTTGCCGCAGTCCCGGACCGGGTACTGGATGAGCCGGAATGGGGGACGGCAAAGCGGATTCCTGATATCACGATCGGGAAAGAGAAACTGCTCCGTCCCTGGGATGACGAAAGACCATAAAATACCGGGTTTATTTTAGCCGGCAGGTGAAACGGCCACTCTTTTGGAATTACATTCCGGCTTCAAGCCCGATGAGCTTGCAATGGGCATGCACAATGCCCGTCGGCGCTATCCGGTACTCGGGTACCCACGCCATACACCGCTCTTTCTGGCAGGGGATGAATGCTGCCGGGGAGGTTTTGTCGGCCGGGCGGCTCATGAACGGGCAGATCTTCTCGTCTTCCATGGGATACCTCAATGTGTGATCTCAGGTATTCCGGTAAAAGCTGATAATACCGGAGGGTTTGATTGTGGTCAATCATGATGGTGCAGGATGAGAACTTCCATCCGCCGGCCTCATGAGCCCCTTTTGCCATATCGTATCAGCAACAGATCGCATACTCATGTAGAAATCCCGTATGGCAGTATATGGTATGGAAAGAGGATCTGGCAGCGCAACGAACCGGTTGGATACCCGTGCAGTCGTTACGACCGGCACCTGCGTCGTTTCAATAACCGCCGTGGTCGGGGAAGGGGTTATCGAAACAGGAGAAATGACCAAAGTGAGCGGCACTCCGCCACCCGTGTCGTCCCCGGAATCCTGTCGGGTATGGCATTTTCCACCATAATAATACGGATAGCCGTTCGGACAGCACATCCCCGCACTTGTCTCATATTTTGCATATCCCTCCCGGCACTGGTGACATTTCCCATTGTAATAAAAGGGGGATTCTTCCTGGCAGCAGGTGCCGGATGTTTCATCATACGTACTGCCATCCTGGCACCTCCAGCACCTGCCATTGAAATAGAACGGGTAACCAATCTCACAGCAATTACCTGAGCTTGTATCGTATTTCGCATATCCCTCCCGGCACTGGTGGCATTTCCCATTATAATAAAACGGGTATCCCCCGGGACAGCACATGCCGGATGCCGGATCGTACGAGTTTCCCTCGCTGCAGTGCCAGCATTTGCCATTGTAATAGTAGGGATATCCCTGAGGACAGCACTTCCCACCGCTTGTCACGTACCGGTACGATCCTTGTGAACACTGGTAGCATTGGCCATTGTAGTAATGCGGAAATTCCTCCGGACAACAGTGACCCGCACTGGTCGTGTAGGTGTGATATCCCTGCGGGCACTGGTGGCACTGGCTACCATAATAGTATGGATATCCTTCGGGACAGCAGTAGCCTCCGCTGGTCGAATAGATATGATATCCCGGGTCACAGGAAGGCCCGGAAACATAGTATGAATCGGCATTGGATCCACCCCCGGAACTGCCGCGGTTCGTTTCGTAGTCATCAGGGCAGTTATACACGCAGCCCGAGGGTCCGATGGGTGGTGCCCCGATGTCATACCCAAACGCCGGGGATGCGGCAAGAAGGATACAGATGATTACTATGCCAATTGGCACAGCCGGGAACTTCCTGATACAGGGTACCCGATACAGCATACAACTGACCTCCACGGATCCTGCGTGATAATTCCACTGGCAGATAATAAACATATGGGAGCATGGATAGGAATTGTGGGAAAACCCGGGCGATCAACTGCTAAAAAAAGGAAGAGAAAACGAATAAAAGGGTGAAGTTTTTTTTCTTCACTCACTTGATAATGTCCGCATCAATGTTCCAGCGGGTGTGATACTCGGGATTCAGCGGGGGGTACTCATCTGTGGGCCGCTCGATGAAATACACATCAAGGATAGCGCCTTTTTTCAAGGTCTCAAGGTCGCGGTCGGAACGGATGATAACATAATCGCGGGCAGCCTCGGACTCACCGGGCTGAATGAACCGCGTCCGGGCTCCAACACCACCCTTGGAGATCCCAAGCCCGCCATAGGTCTTTCCGTTCAGGTCAGTCAGTTGCGAGAACCAGACCAGCTGAATGGGTACGGTTCCCATGTTCCTTGCAGCAATGTATATCGTGAGTTCCTGGGTGCCGTCTTCTGCAACCTCGCCAACCTCGAACTCATACACCGAGACATCGAAGCTCGTGTTTGGCGTGATATGGGTCATGTTTGCATACACCGGCAGCGCCTGCCCCTGCATCAGGAAACCGGCCGATGTGGGGAGGACGACGGCGGGGCTGGTTGTTGGACCGGGATTTGAAGATTGCGTGGTACAGCCGGCGGCAAGGACCAGGCAGGCCATGATGAGAATGATTACGGGCGTTTTCATATTTGTACTACTGGGGTAGGGTGGAGAGATACAAGAATTTTCCGGCAGGGTAATTTGGGAATGGGAAGTGCGAATCCACAAGGATCCTGATGTACATGGCCCATGCAGTCTCTGGCGGTTCATTCCGGCTGAACAGGACCGCCGTGATATACGCTGACCATGAAAGAAATTATCACATCGTCCAATCAAATTCGCCGGGTGTGAACGTTCTCGCCCCGCTCTTTTAGTCCCGCCCCGCAGGAAGAGCCCGGTTCGTTCCTGAAAAATCTTGCAGCATGGTTTGAGGGGCTCAACCTTTTTACTGATGAAGGAACCGCACAAACCTGATATCCCTCATTTTCCCTCAAGATGAATTCTCACAAAACGGCCCCAATGCGAATGCAATAAATAGCAGCCGGCAGATATCAGGAAACGGCGATAGCGTATGACATGTTCAAAAAAGGGAGCACATATCCTGTTCTTGGTTGCGATGATGGCATTCGTGATATCCGGTGCCGCAGCAGATCAACCGGTTGCAGACTTCAGCGTGCAGGACTCATTCACGCAGGGGTTTGCCCCGTTCACGGCATGGTTTTTGGATCACTCGACCAACGCTGCATCGTGGTCATGGTCCTTTGGGGATGGCCAGGCATCAACAGAGCAGAATCCCGAGCATACGTATTCGAACCCGGGTACCTACACGGTCTCCCTCACGGTCACGGATGCAACCGGCACACTCAGTGATACAAAAACGGTCACGGATCTCATTGTTGTCGGTGCTGATCCCATGGGTGGCGGGACGGATACACCGCAAACAACCACCACTGTTACTCCTGTAATCACCACGACAGCAACAACCATCCCGGCCACCACGGAATTGCCGGCACACTACGGGACCATCGCGGTACTCTCCCGCCCTGCCGGGGCCATGGTCACCCTGGACGGAGTGACACAGGGGATCACCCCCATCACCCTGTACTCGGTTCCTGCCGGTTCCCACACGGTCCTTGTGCACCTCAAAGGATACCCAGATTACCAGACTTCAGTTACCGTGGAGCACGGACAGACCGTTTCGCTTGACGTGAACCTTGAGCCGGTTACTACAACAAAAACAACAACAACGACACTCCTCCCAACGGCCACGACGACCCGGGTCCCCACGGTCATGGAGACCAGTACAGCTGAAGCGATGAAGGCGGCGGCGGCTCCCGGCAGTGAGAGCGGACCGGGATCCATCCGGATCAATTGTGCCGGCTGCCTGGAGCGTAAAAGTGGCGGCACCCCGGTCAGCTTCATCCATTACATGATCCTTTCCGTTCACTATCCCGACGGAAAAGAGACAAAACAGGTTATGTATTCAGAGTATCGAACGGAAGAAGCGGTGAAAACAGAGGTACCGCCCGGTTATTACGAAGTACGGGTATGGCCGGAGGATTACAAAGCCCAGAGCAGGTACATCACGGTCAGACAATCTGAAGAGTCTGCGGTCGTCTTCAATGGTTCCGGGTTTGTGCAGACACCGGGATTCGGGGCACTGATCGCGGTCCTTACGGTTGCTCTCATCGCAGGGCTGCGGCGGTTCCAGTTCGGATCATGAATTACGGATCTGCCAGAATCCTCTTTTTCCGTTGATATGATATCCGCGTCTATTGCCACCGGTCCCTTGTAGGAGAACGGAGCGCAGGGGGATTGAAGGGGGTGGTTGCGGTAATGCTGTGGTATCGCTCATAGCATCCCGTCCCCATCGGGGACTGGTGGTGCTGGAGGGGTGCAACATTTTTTGTGGTCTTCTGAGAGCAAATTGGATAAAAATGGCTCTGGTGAAACGCACATGAACGGGCGTTCACACCCGAAGCATGAAAATACCCGGCACGTAAAACAGATGTCCTCGCCCGCATCCTTGCACCCCTTATGGAGGCGGCAATGCCCCCATCGCCCGCGCAATGGTCGGGCTGCGGATGGGATTGTGCTCCGTATGGAGTAGCTGGTGAACGATCGGACTGGTGAATACTGACGGGGAATTTTTTGGGGGGGAACCCACGTTCCGGATCATTGTTCCCCTCCTTGCGCCAGCCCTGCCCCCAATGGGGCCGGGGGCGCATACGATGCCTCCGTATTACCTGTACGGGACAATCTGACAAGGAATTGTTTTCACAAAACAGAAATTAAAGCCGCCGCAGGGCGCCCTTTTTGGTCGGAGGCAGGCATCGTAAACGGGGGCATGGGGGCATCAGCCCCCATAATCTACTCTTCTGGAAATTGTGTTTTTCATAGGGAGCAATTCCCACAGCGTCCTTTTGTGGAATTGCGAGGGTGACACCATCTCTCCCCCTAGGGGGAGGCACCCCAAATGGGCAAGCCTCCTTTATCCCCGGTTCTATCATTTTAGTTTCATGTGCCCATTTACCGCCTGCTCCACGGGGCGAGGGTCGATGAGACCCCGAGCGCCCACATCCCCATCGCAGATCAATCTATGATTTCTGGCAAATTTTCTACAGAGCAGAAATAATTATCTGCCGATTTTCATGGTTTGGGGGTGAACCCGATTCGTTCATGTCCATTTCTCCAGATCAAAAATACAAAATTCATGCTCTGTAGAAAACCTTCACGATGACAAATTGTAAGTGTCTGTGAATGTTGCAGACAATCATTTTCCCCGCGATTTCTTTCATCTGGATGAGGAAGAT
>PGYK01000003.1 GCA_002839605.1 Methanomicrobiales archaeon HGW-Methanomicrobiales-3
CTTCCTCATCCAGATGAAAGAAATCGCGGGGAAAATGATTGTCTGCAACATTCACAGACACTTACAATTTGTCATCGTGAAGGTTTTCTACAGAGCAAAAAAAACAATACCCAAAGGACACGCCGGAGAATCGTGTCAGGCAATTGAAGGAATACAAAGTCATATTATTTGAGGAATCGATAGCGAGTGCACGATTTAGCAAAAACTCAATAGAAAATGAGTTAAATTCTTATGCATTTGATGGTTGGAAAGTGAAAGGATGTTCTATAAGCAACCCATCATCCTTGGCTTTTACTCTCAATCAACTTATCATCATTTTAGAACGAGACATGCCACTTGAACCCTGATCGGGGATTTGGATATTTTTCTTTTTCGTGTAGATCCGGTGCGATGCCTCACGCGAGAAAACGCCTCGCCCGGGTTTTGCGCTTGCGGATTGGCGTACTCACTTCCCAATCGGGGCTTGCCCGGCGAGGCCCCGACAAGGCGGCTCAAACGATCCCGAAGGGGTGGGGGGATCGTTTAATTTTGCACAGCCGCCACGAAGAGATCTGTGCCTGCCGTCTTCTTCATTGCCGGGATGTTGCCTCGTAATACCTGAATTTATGCTTTCTCGAACGCTTCGATAAACGCATCCCGTGAAATCCCGGCCTGCGTGCAGATCGTCCGAAGGGTAGACCCTTGATCGTCTCATGATTGGGAATCGTCATGGGCGTTTTCGTTCCATCAGGATTCAGGCGCTCAAGCGAGATATGATTGCCGGACCTGATGATGGTAAAACCGAGAGCCAGAAACGTATGGATGACCCGCTGCTTCGGGGCATCATGGGGAAATTTCATTCAGACGACAACCTCGGCAACCCGTGCATCGATGATCTCGTCATCGGAAAACGCATCTTTCCCGAATGTTTCGATATGGAAGCGGATCGCTGAGGTGACATCGGCAACGGCTTCTTCGTACGTATCCCCTTCGCCGATAACAACACCTTTCATTCCCACGGGATAGGCTACATAGCCATCCGGGTGTTTCTCAACAATGATTTTCAAGGGGTGCATAGAAGTCTCCGATCCTTATGCAGTATTGGTACCCGCGAATAATAAGGAAATCGCTGGCAGAGGAGCACCTGTCGGTCGCACAACAACCAAGGGGGGGTCGCATGGGTACACACTGCCGGCAGAAAACCCGGACCCGGGTACTGAACCGCCCCGGTTTTTATTCCAGATTCAGGGCAGGGAAATCCACCAAAAGCACCACCAGGGATGCACCAGACCCGGGGGTCTTTGCGGGGGCAAAAATGAACATGTACCCACGCGACCCCCCTTCATCGCCCGCATTTTTCCTGACGATATAGGCAAAATTTACGCCGTAGATGAGGCCTTGCAGGGTCGTTTTGCCCCAAGGGGGGTCATGCGGGTACATGGCGGTCGGGGGGAGAACCCGGGCCGCGAAAATTCCCTCACTCAAGCGGCGACTCGTCCATTTCGAGGAAATTGAGGGCATTTTCCCCGTACTCGACCGGGGCATAGTGCGACCCGACATGCGGCAGACCTTTGAACCGCACGAGCCACGAATCGTTGATCTGCCCGGTCATCCGGACCGCAACTTCATCGGGTGTCAGGACATCATCCGTTCCCACGACGAGCATGACATCCTTGTCGATTGCGGAGAGCTTGTCCCACGACCCGTTCCATACAAGGTTTGCCTCTGCTTCCTCACGGACACCAGCCGGCTGCGTGGAATCAGTGGCAGAACGGTTGATGATCGTATACAGGAGTTTTGTTTCAGGTACATAGATGCTGTAGGTCACGGAGTCAAGGACCAGTTTCCGGACCCGTTCCGGGTGATCGATGACCAGCTTCTGGGATACCGAAGATCCCATCGAGACCCCGTACACGTGCATGCTGTCATAGCCAAGTGCGGAAATCAGCCCGGCAGCATCGTCCGCGTACAGGGAAATTGTGGGAGGTGCATCATCGTCGCCGCTGTACCCCATTCTCCGGTGATCGTACGTATAGACGTGGTATTTCGATGCAAGGATCGAGAGGAATGTCTCGTTCCACTGGGTATCCATGGTGGCACTGAATCCCGCAACCAGGAGGAGAGGTTCACCGGCCCCGAACTCCCGGTAACCCAGCGTGATCCCGTTGACCTCCGCGTACTGGACGGGCGTTGCATTGATCGATACGGCCGGGTAGTGCGGGGTTGCCTGCACGACCGGGCTGGTGGAAGCAGGAGGGGCAGTTGTACACCCTGCCGTGAAAAGGATGGCAATGATTACCGCGATTGGAAGAATTACCAAAACGATCTTGTTCATGAAAAACCTCGAAACCGGTGGCTCTGCACCGGAATTGTGTGCTGTCTTTATTGATCTTGTCAGGAAAATAATTTCCTTTGTTCTTTTCGGGAAGAAAAGGGGTCGAATGGGTGCAACCACCCCCCGTTCCCGCTGCCAGCCCGTGCCGATTCTCATGGTAAATCATTTCGGGGCAGCAACAGGATCGCTTCGCAGGCCATCCTGACCGTGCCAGCCGGAAGGTGATAAAAAAAGGGCTCTGTAGAAACACGCATGAATCGTTTGGGTTCACACCCGAAGCATGAAAAACACCCGCGTGCTGGCAAGATATGAGTGCTCCCTGCCTCAGGACCACTCCAAGGCATGGTAGCCCAAGGAGGTTTTTTTTTAAATGTTGGGATATCAGTAACCCACATTCGATTTTCCCTTTTCTCTCTATGAAACCGAATTGAAGCAGCCGCAAAGGCGCCCTTCGGGGCGGCGGCCGTTCATCACAATTGTGGTATGGATGGATCAGCGTTCACCACCGGAGCATTTTGCGTTTTTCATGGGAAATCCTGACCACCATTCTGGATTCGATTGCGATGAACCACGGGCGCTCGGGGTCTCATCGACCCTCGCCTTTGTGGAGCATGAACGGGGCAGGGAATTTTATGAGTGAAAATTGCTAAAAATGGGGGTCAAGGGGGATCGCCCCCTTGGGCTGCCTCCCCCTCTGGGGGAGAGAGGGGGTCACCTTCACAAATTCCACTGAGCGTTTCTGAAAAGATTTCCCATGAAAATTGGCTTATTCTGGAATAGATGATGGGGGTTGAGACCCCCATACCCCCGGAAACGATGACCCCCGCCGCCCCCGACGGGGCACCCCCGCGGCGGATCTAGACTGTTGAAAGTATTATTTGCCGATTTTCATGTTTCGGATGTGAACCCCCGTTCATGTGCGTTTCTACAGAGCCAAAAAAAGAGGATTTTACAACGCTCACTCCGCAACGATCCGGTCATAGAAAACCGCTGCAGCGACTGCACCGATGACCGGTCCGATGACGTAGATCGGGAAGAACGCCCAGAGGTTCGATCCCCCGAGCAGGAAGTCCATAAGATAGGGGCCGAACGTACGGGCCGGGTTGAGCGATGCGCCGGAGATGTTGCCGGCCATCGTGATCATCCCGGCGACCGTCAGGCCGATGATGAGCCCGGCAAACCCCGGCGGGGCACGTTCGTCCACGGCAACGCCCATGATGACAAGCATCAGCACGAATGTTGCGATGATCTCGATTAAGATCGCTCCCCCGTACGCAATCCCGGGAAACGGTGCCGTAGCCCCGAGCCCGCCGATCGTAACCGCATCCATCCCCACGGTGAGGAAGAAGAGCAGGCTCCCGATTGCAGCGCCGGTGCACTGGGCAATGATATACGCAACCGAGTCACCGGCAGGGAACCGTTTTGTTGCCAGGAGGGCGATGGTCACTGCCGGGTTGATATGCGCACCAGATACCCGGCCGAGCGCGTAGATGACGGCTGCAATAACGATACCGAACGTGATCCCGATCGCAAACCAGTCGCCAAGCCCGCCGAGCTGGCCGATCCCGATATTGAACGGTGTTGCCGGGCTGGTCCCGTGGGCGATCATCAGCGTGATCGCCGCTGCCCC
Source organism: Methanomicrobiales archaeon HGW-Methanomicrobiales-3 (assembly GCA_002839605.1). GTDB lineage: Archaea > Halobacteriota > Methanomicrobia > Methanomicrobiales > Methanospirillaceae > Methanoregula. The sequence goes on from PGYK01000003.1 coordinate 3,945, forward strand.
GGCACCGAAATACACAAGGAGCAGCGTCCCGACAGCTTCTGCAATACTGCGCTTTGCAAGCGTTGCCATCACAAATCATCCCCGTACGCAGCCGCACAGGCCGGGCAGAGAATGCGGGGGACCGATCGCTGCGACTTCTTTAACGGGAACGGGTACCCGCCCTGCCAGACTTCGGTCTCTTTTCGTATGGCATGATCCATACACAGTCCCATGCCACAGACGATACAGACGGCGACAGCCGTACTCTCCTTTCCTTCTTTTGCACATACGTAACATTTCATGATCGTTCACCTCATTTCAATTGCGGGATCAGACCGCTTCCTTCCACTGGCACGAACAGTGCCGGAAATCCATCAGGGCCGCCGATGCACAGTCCTTGCAGATCCGTGCCGGTGCTGCCGGAACGTCCTTGCTTAAGGCAATGATGTTGGTCATCAGGGTCGCCGTGACCGGCTCGCTTGTCAGGAGGCACGGGTAGTCGGAGAGGCGCATCATTGCCGAGAACCGGACGGTCATGGCACACGCGGGATACGCGTACCGCTGCGGGTTGGCCATCACCTCGTTTTTCAGAATGGGCGAGAGATCGACAGCAAAGCCGCCGACTTTCGGGACGATCGGGCCCGGTCCGGCAGCCTGCATCCGCCGGGCCTTGTCCACCATCTTCCAGCCCCGGTAGATCATGTCCATGAAGTCGCAGTTGTGGAGCTCGACGGCCGCACTCCGTTTCGGGTAGAGCTGGACATAGTTGTGGTAGCGTTTGGTTAACATGTCCACGACCATGATGGCATTGAACCCGTCGAGTTCGAGGATATATTCCGCAGCGCTTGCCGAAGCGCCGGTTGCAACCGACAGGACCTCCTGCGGGGTCTTCATCTTCGGGGCGGCTGCTTTGAGGGTCTTGTCCATGACTTCGGTGACAGACTCGATGACGGCCATAATCACGTCGTCCTTGCACATGTTGTACGTGGACTGGGCGATGTGGTGCGCGATATCCCCGACACAGTAGGCCGGGACGGTCACGATGTTTCCGTAATGGACGCCTTCATCAAGCGAGGCGTTGACCGCCCCCTGCATCTTCGTGCGGTAGTCCTTCATGTACTTCCGGCAGTCGAACGAGTTCTGGCCCACGGAATCCATCAGGTGTGCCTGTGCATCGACCGGCGTATCGTAGATGGACTGGATCATGGATATTTCCTGCTTCACGGCGTCAGCGAGGGTTGAGCCGCCTTCGACTGCATGGGCAAAGACATCCCCGAAACCGTACGAGGTGTTCATGCCCCACGACTTGGCTGCCAGGATCGCCTGTTTGTGCGCAACCGGAATATCCGTGGTCTTGAGGATCTGGTTGACGATGTTGCTGCTGCTGCCCGGGATCAGGGCAAAGTCCACCACGCAGGTGGGGCCGTAGAACCCCGCATACCGCCGGGCCGATTCCCTTCCGATCAGGGCTTCGGCTTTTCCCACCGCCTTGACGAACACATCCACGCTTTTTTGGAACTTTTTGTCCGCATCGCAGAGCATCTCCATGATGACCGGTGTCTGGTAGTGCTCGACAAACGGGTCGTCTTCGGGGCGGATGGTCTTTGTCAGGCCTTTTAAAATCGTATAATGGGCATTGACCGAATCGGTGTGCAGGGCAAAGACCGCTTTGCTCTGGTTCCCAACCGGTTTCATCCCCCTGACCGCATCGACATACACTTTCGTGTCTTCGATGACAAATTTTTCACCGCGTTTCTTTTTTATCTGGTTCACATCAGCGCGCTGGGCAGCCATCGCTTCCGTGATCATCTTTTTGATTACTTCCTGCATGGTGCTGCAACTCCCGGCACCGGCTCATAAGGGGGTGCCTGTAAGGCAACCTTTGACGCACCACCTATTTAATACCTTGATCGGAACAGGCGAATTGCCCAAACGTTGAATAAAAAAAGGAGTGCCGGATTTTTTAGAAATCCGTCATGACCCGGAACTGGTCGATCTCTTCCTTGTTGAGCTTGTCGAGGAACTCTTCGGCGGCATGCCCGATGTCTTTTGAGGCGGTGATGGCACGGCCGACAACGAGGATGTCAGCGCCTGCCTTGAGGGCGTCCTTGACAACATCGACCCGGATCCCGCCGGCGGTTGCCACGAGCAGCTTGCCGCCGGCAGCCTTCTTGAGTGCCGGGATGTCTCCCCACGCATGGGCGCTCTCCTCGACATCGATGGCACGGTGGAGTTCAACAATGTCCGGCTTGACTTTTAAGCTCTGGATGAGCTTGACCGGGCTGGTCACGTTCAGCATATCAACGATCGAGTAGATGCCAACCTTGCGGGCCTCGGAGATTGCCTTCTCGATGGTAGACATCGGGGCAAGACCAGAGACGACAACCGCATCAGCGGTTGCATCGGCAGCCATGCGGGCTTCGAGATTGCCGGTGTCGAGGATCTTCATGTCCGCGATGATGAACGCGTTCGGGCGGAGCTTCCGAATCTCGCCGATGACGCTGAGGCCGAACTTCTTGATGAGCGGGGTTCCTGCCTCGATGATCACGTGGTCGTTCTGGGGAACGGACTTTAAGACTTCGGCAACCTTGCCCATGTCAACAAGGTCCATTGCCACCTGGAGATAGGGGGCGTCCCAGAGGCGGGTAACCTTGAATCCCATGATCCCGTGGGCTGCACGGTCTTTCTCAAAGACGAGGGTCTTGGTGTCCGGGAACTTGTCGAGTGCACGGTGGAGGGCAAGCTTGGTCGCGCCGTAGTTGTACCGGTAGATCTTGTTGTAGTCCTTGGCATCCGGGTGGACGAACGCCGAGACCATGATGACAACGCTCTCGATGTCGATTCCCTTGAACAGGTCCTCTTCAACACAGTCCGCAACTGCCTTTGCAACCGCCGCCTGGACCGGGCCGAACATCTCGTTGACCTGGCTCATGTCCCGTAACGTGACTTTCGGGATCACAAGGGTGGCGGGCTTCGTGAGCAGGTTCGGGCGGACAACCGCAAGGAGCGGGGTGTGTCCCATTGAGAGCTGCGAAACCGAATTTGCAAATGCTGAACCGATGGGACCTTCCTTATCTCCCATTAACAGGTCGATGTGCGCCAGTTCCGCGCCATCGCCAATAAGTGCTTCTCCAACAAGGTACATGAAAATCTCCCTATAGAATTCTTCTCTTTAGTATGTGCCTTTCAGATATGATAAAGATTACAAGCGGGTGTTTCCGTGATAGACAAAAAGAGGGGCGTGACGGCAAAAAGGTCCCGGCCGGGCCAGGAAAAATGAGGGGGATGGATAAAATGCTCGTAAATCCACAGGGGGAACTGCCGGACCGCATCAGACCAGCAGTTTTCCCGAGAAGACATGGACCGCATGGCCGGCAAGTATGACGCGGTCTCCCGCGAGTCTCACCCGGACCGAACCACCCCGGGCAGAGCACTGGAACCCGTTCATCTCCGTTTTCTTGAGTTTCTCACCCCAGTACGGCGCAAGGCAGCAGTGCGCGGAGCCGGTGACCGGATCTTCCGGGACACCAAACGCCGGTGCAAAGAACCGGGACACGAAATCAAAGTGCGGGAGGTCGGAGACGGCAGTCACGATGATGCCCCGGGCGCGGATGGCCAAAAGGGCTTCCATATCGGGTTCAAGACTACAGACATCGTCGGCAAGGGGCAGTTCCACCAGGATATCGAACCGGTTCCGGCCGGTGTACAGCGGCTCGACACCCAGAGCCCGGCCAAGACCGGGTACCGGCATGGAGGTGGCGGGAGGTTCAGCCGGGAAATCCATGCTGATCCAGTCCCCGTCCTGCCAGGCGGACAGCGGGCCGGAGAGAGTGGTAAAGGAAATCGCCGCACCGGCAGGCACCCGGCCGGTCTGGTACAGCACGGACGCGGCGGCAAGCGTGGCATGGCCGCAGAGCTCGACTTCCTTTTCGGGGGTAAACCACCGGAGGTTCCATTTATCTCCTTCGGGTGCAAGAAACGCGGTCTCGGAGTGCTTCAGCTCGGCGGCCACCTGCTGCATCCACGCTGCATCGGCCGGCCCGTCCGGGATACAGACGCCCGCCGTGTTCCCGCGAAACGCGGAGCTGGTGAAGGTATCAACGAGATGGAGTTCTGCCTGCATACTGATGAGTTGCGTGCCGGGGGCTATAAAAAATTCGCCGCGGGAGGGCTCCAATCCCCATTCCCGCCATTGCCGGATATGGAAAAAGAGGGCGCCAATTTTTTGACAAAACTGCTCTCTGGAGAAATCCTTTTGAGAAACGGATTAGTGGAACTTATGAAGGTGACCCCCACTCTCACCATGAGAGGGAGGCCGCATGCGGGGACGATCCCCCTCTATCCCCATCTTTTTGGCATTTTTCACTCAAAAATTCTCTGCCTCATTCATAATCCATAAAGGCGAGGGTCGATGAGACCCCGGGCGCCCATGGCTCCTTCGCAATCGAATCCAGTAGGGTGGTGAGGATCTACCATGAAAAATGCGAAATGACATTATGAGGGGAATATGCTGTCTCCATACTCACGAATGTGATGAACGGCCGCCGCCCCGAAGGGCGCCCCGCGGCGGCTTCAATTACCGGTTTCCCGAACCGGAAATTGCCCCGCCGTATTCCGCGAGGGAGCCAGAATCGGGTGTGCTCAAAGAAATCCCCCGTGTAGCGTTTTTCATCCTTTGGGTGTGAACGCCCGTCCCTGCACGTTTCAATAAAGGCATGCCATTTTTCCCGGTGCACACCATCGGGGGGACCGGTCGCTCTTCTGCACCCGGCCGAGCATCTTATTATCCGGTGGGATTCAAGCAGATAGGTAAAGGGGAACATTGATGCTTTCCATCCTTGTTGTCGATGACGAACAGGACCTGCTTGACCTTGCCGTGCAGTACCTCGCCGAACCGGGCGCAACGGAAGTGCTGACTGCACCATCGGTTGATGCGGCGCTTTTTATCCTTGCAACAAAACCGGTGGATGCCATCGTATCAGACTACGAGATGCCGGACAAAGACGGGATTGCATTTTTACAACACCTGCGGGGCCGGGGCAGTACCGTCCCGTTCATCATCTTCACCGGCAAAGGACGGGAGATCGTTGCCATGCAGGCGCTCAATTACGGTGCCGACTTCTACCTCCAGAAAGGGAGCCATCCGGACACGGTCTTTTTGGAACTCCGGAATATGATCACAACGGCAGTTGAACGCCGGAGGGCAGTTGCAGAAGCAGAAGCGCTTGCACAACGAATCGAGCACCAGGCCCAGATCCTTGACGAGATCCTCTCCTCAATTCCCGACCCGGTCCTCATCATCGACCCGGACGGGTTCATCACCTACGCTAATCTCGTGGGCGCCAGGGTACTCGGGTTTTCCCGGATGGCAATCCTTGGGAAACATCTCCGGGAACTCAGGGTTGCAGGAGAGGCTGTGGATCTGCTTTCTGCTGCCGCGGAGAAGGTCTTCCTGACCGGCGAGAAAAACATAGTCGACATCCCCTGGGACGGCAGCCTTGCGGTACAACGGTACCGCTGTTCGATCTCTCCCCTCCACACCACCACCGGCCGGATCAATGCCGTGGACGTGATCTTTACTGATATCACAAACGAAGTCCGGATGGCAGAAGAACTGCGCCACTGCCGGACCGAAGTGAACGCGCTGCTTGACGCGAAAAAAACCCTTAAACGGTGCGTCCGCTCGAAAGGAAACGTGAAAGAAGAATGTGGGGTTGGTGAGATTTGAACTCACGATCGACGGGTCTCTCCGACATGCGCATCAGTGCTCCAACGGGTCATCATCGAATTAACTCAGGAGACCCATTGTTCATCATCTGCGAGCACATTGTAAGAACGCAAAGACCGCTGGAGCCCGTCGCCATACCGGGCTAGGCCACAACCCCGTGTTTTTGTTCTGCTCATCAGGATGCTTTTTGATCCTGACTCAATAAAATCGCAGTGCAGCAACTTAAGGATTTTGTTCCGGTGCATGAGGAAGGCAGGGAACCCGGTTTGGAGCGGGCCCTGCCTGTACGACTGCATGGTGCACCACCCGTTCCACGGTGCACCACTTCACCGGATAAAATCACTAATCATATATTATCTGCATCCCCACGCTTACTCACATGGATGAGGGAAGTTATGCAAGCGGGACTTCGACATTTCCGCTGATGGGAATGACGATCGGCGAGATGGTCGACAAGATAGCAGAAAAATACCCGGATACTGATGCCGTGGTCTCCATGCACCAGAATATCCGGTGGACCTACCGCGAGTTCAACGAGCGGGTGAACGAGGTTGCCCGCGGGCTCATGGGTATGGGCGTTGCAAAAGGCGACCGCGTGGGAATCTGGGCAATGAACCACGCGGAATGGATCCTTGTCCAGTTCGCCACATCGAAGATCGGGGCGATCATGGTCAACATCAACCCCGCGTACCGCACCTACGAGCTCGAGTACGTGCTCAAGCAGTCGGAGATTTCCACCCTCTTCATCCAGGGCCGGTTCAAGACCTCGGATTATATCGGGATGTTCTACGAGGCCTGCCCCGAGGCCTACGAGGCCAAACACGGCAAGATCTCAAGCGAGAAGTTCCCGTTTTTGAAAAATGTCATCTTTATCGGAAGCACGATCTACCAGGGCATGTTCACCTGGGAAGATCTCCAGAAACGGGCCACCGAGATCTCGCATGAGGAACTGGTTGAACGCGGGGAGTTGCTCACGTTCGACGACCCCATCAACATCCAGTACACCAGCGGGACCACGGGTTTTCCCAAAGGCGTGGTCTTAACGCACCACTCCATCCTCAACAACGGGTACATTATCGGGGAGGGCATGGGCTTTAGCGAGAAAGACCGGCTCTGCATTCCCGTGCCGTTCTACCACTGCTTTGGCATGGTGCTTTCAAACCTTGCCTGCCTCACCCACGGATCAACCATGGTCATCCCCGCCCCGGCCTTTGATCCTGAAGAGGTGCTCAAAACCATCGAGAAGGAACGCTGCACCGCTGTCCACGGTGTCCCCACGATGTTCATTGCAGAACTTGCCCACCCGAATTTTGGCAAATACAACTTAACCTCCCTCCGGACGGGCATCATGGCCGGTTCCCCCTGCCCCATCGAGGTCATGAAGGAAGTTAACCAGAAGATGCACATGAGCGAGATCGTGATCGTGTACGGCCAGACCGAGACCGCACCCGGGGTCACCATGACAACCACGAAGGACCCGGTCGAACGCCGGGTGACAACGGTGGGCCGGGCATTCCCGCACACCGAGCTCAAGATCATCGACCCCGCGACCGGCAGAATCGTCCCCCATGGCGGCGTGGGCGAGATCTGTGCCCGGGGCTACTGCGTCATGAAATGCTACTACAACAACCCGTCCGCCACGCAGGCAACCCTTGACAAGGACCACTGGAACCATACCGGCGATCTCGGCACCATGGATGCGGAGGGGTACTTCAAGATTGTCGGCCGGTTAAAGGACATGGTCATCCGTGGCGGCGAGAACATCTATCCACGGGAGATCGAGGAGTTCCTCCATCACCACGAGAAGATTGCCGATGTGTACGTGGTCGGGGTTCCGGATGTCAAGTATGGCGAAGAGCTCTGCGCCTGGGTGAAGATGAAAGAGGGCCAGACCCTTACCGAGCAGGAGATCAAGGACTACTGCCAGGGGAAGATCGCCCGGTTCAAGATCCCGCGGTACGTGATGTTTGTAACAGAGTTCCCCATCACCATCTCCGGCAAGATCCAGAAGTTCAAGATGCGCGAGGAGTCCATCAAGTTCCTCGGTCTCGAGGATGCCTCGAAGATCCAGACCGCGTAACGCGGAACACAAAAGCCCCATCCTTTTTTTTGCGTTCTTTAGAAAACCCGCGATGCCTGCGGCCACAGGCACACACAACGGAAACTGGATCTCCATTTTCTACTCTGTAGAAACAGGCATGAACCGATTAGGTCCACACCAGAACGATGAAAATATGCAGAAAAATAACGTCCTCGCCCGCATCCTTGCACTCCTTATGGGGGCGACAAGGCCCCCAACGTCGCGCAATGGTCGGGCTGCGGATGCGATTGTGCCCAATATGGCGTGCATGCAGGACACTCGGACAGAGGACCCCAGCGAATATTTTCATGGGAAACGGACATGAACCGCTCAGGTTCACACCCGAAGCATGAAAAACGCTGCATGCGGGATATCTTTTTAGCACTTCCCGATTCAGGACACCTCACAGGGAACGTTTGGAAGAAATATCCGGTCCGGAAAACCGGTAATAGAAGCCGCCGCGGGAGCGCCCCCGCGGGGGCGGCGGCAGGAATCGCAACCGGGGTATGGGGGTCTCAACCCCCATAATCTATTCTTCTGGAAATTGTGTTTTTATGGGAAATCCGCAGTCCGGATAATTGTTACCCCCCTTCTCGCCATCCCTGCCCCCAAGGGGGCTTATGGCGCATGCGATGCCTCCGCATTACCCGTACAGGACACTCGACAAAAATTGCTTTCACAAAAACAGAAATTGAGGCCGCCGCGGGAGCGCCCCCGCGGGGGCGGCGGCAGTAATCCCCAAGGGGGTATGGGGGTCTCAACCCCCATAATTTATTCTTCTGAAAATTGTGTTTTTCATATTTAATCATCTGAAGTGATTATGGGAGCGCAAGGATACGGGCGAGGATGTCTGTTTTACGTTCCGGTTATTTTTCCTGCTTCGGGTACGAACCCCCGGGGTTCATGCTCGTTTCAACCGAGCAAGAAAAAAATTACAGGAGCCCGAACCACACCACATACGAGCTTGCGATCATCACGATGAGGATCAGGATGAGGATCTTGTACCAGCATGATGTGCAAACTCCAACCGGCCCATGTTCCCTGCCCTCAGGGGCTGCACCTGAACAGACCCGACAGGGTGTACCTCCTGCGGGGTTGTGCTTTTCAAACGCTTCGTGATGGTGAGTCATACCATCAGCCTCTCTTTTTTTTGGTAATAAACCGTATCGGTTTTCCCGCGGGGGGTTATCGGAACGGCAACGGGTGCACCGTCATGAGGGTGGTGCACGTATGACGAGATCCTCACGGCCGGAGCAGCGTGAACCGGAAGACAACGCCCCTGCCCGGCTCACCGGGCACGCGGTCCTCCACACCGATACTCCCGCCATACCGCTCGATAAGCGTCTTGCAGATGAAGAGCCCGAGTCCCTTCCCGCTCACGGTGGTATCCCCGCGCTGGAACCGGTCAAAGACCCCCGGTTTCAGGTTGTCCGGGATGCCTGGGCCGGAATCGGCAACCGTTACCATTACTTCGGTCTCCTGCTCTTCAACACGGATCACGACCTGCGGTTCTTTTCCCCCGTACTTGATGGCATTCCCGATGAGATTGGCAAAGACAGACGAGAGCATCTCATCGGCAAGAACAGTTGCCGTGCTCCCGTCATAATCGATAGGTGTTTCGGAAAACCCGGCAATTTCACCGTTGATGACTGAGGACAGCCGGATCGGGATCCGGTTCGCGCCACCATCCCGTATCTTCCGGAGGGTGGAGATGTTTTTGATGATCTCGTCGCTCTTTTCTAAGGATCTCACCAGGTTTCTGGCCATGTCTTTTGAAGGATCAGCAGAACGGGTTTCCAAAAGCCGGCCATAGTTGAGGCTTGCCGTGTTGATGTTGTTGATGTCATGGGTCAGGATGTCGAGATAGAGGTTTGCGTCCTCATGGAGCCGGAGGAGTTCCCCGTCCAGCCGTTTCTTTTCCGTGATATCCACAAAGGTGAGCACCGCGTGGTTTCCCGAGATCTTCCTGCCGACAACAACCGCTGCCCAGTTCGTGCCATCGCACCTGCGGAGGGTTGCCTCGGTAGCCGGTGACGTGCACGATGACTGGAGGGAGGAGAAGATCCGGGACGGGTCGCTGATGAACATTTCAAGAGTTATTAAGTCAGTCTCTTGTGCCGGCATGCCGGTGGCATGCCGGAAGCGCTGGTTCATCTCGGTGACGTGCCCGGTTGTGATATCCACCACCGCAACCCCGTTCTCCGTGTTGTCGAAGATCGCGTGGTACTTCCGTTTTTCGAGCAGGAGGTAGTGGGTGAGGTAGGAGACGATCAGGGCAATCGCGACCAGGAGGATTGCCCGGAGCCCGGCCGCGAAAAGGTCATCAGTATTGGGGTACCGGAAGATGACCACGGCCCCGAAGAAGAACATCGAGATGAGGTAGACGACAAGCACACCCCTGCGCCGGTAGAAATACGGAAACAGGATCGCGGGGATGGCATAGAGCGCTCCTATCACCTGGGGGGAAATTCCGCTCATGAGCAGGATGATCGTGGCCACCATCAGGACAAACGAGAAGAGGATCAGGCTGGCCTTCCAGTAGGCGGACGGGATCCCGAAGGGTTCCTCCGGGACATCGTAGATGTCCGCATAGGGATCATATCCTGTCAGGGGGCCGGATGGCGAATTATCCTTCATGAAAGTGTACGAGCCTATGCGGGGGGCAGGTTGAAAAAGGTTGTGGGATTAAAAAACTGCAACGTGCCTCCCGCGGGAATGATCACGGACCGGAATCTTTCCTGCCGACCCGGAGTTTTTCGATTTTTGCGGCAATGCGTGACCTGGCTTCTGCGGTTGCCACCTCATCGCGTTCCAGCGCAAGGGTGAGGATATCACCTTCGCGGCATCCCTTGGGAAGGTTTCCTGCGGGGATGGTGATCCGTACGGTCTCGTCCTCCCGCCCGATAAGGATTGCAATGCCGCCCTCGATCCGGTCAACCGTTACCTGCATACCAGTTCAGCCCTCCGCACGTTGGTCGATGATCGTCCCGCTGCCGTCCCGCAGGACTGCCTCGTCACCGGTGTTGGCAAAGACCGGCCCGGTCATTCCCATGAAGAGCGCGGTATCGTTCATCATCCCGCTGCCGGCATGGACGGTCACCTGATCGCCGGGCAAGAGGAGAAATGCCGGGAAGATATAGAGGTCGCGGGTGTCTGCATCCGAGAGGGTCCAGCCGGCAAGGAGAACCACATCCGCGCCGGTGTTCGCAAGCCTGACCCACTCGCCGTTCAGGTTCTGCCGGTCATCGCCCGGGGCATCGAACTGCACCGCACTGATCCGGACCGATGACGCGTTCCCGATCTGGACCGGTGGAAGCGTAAACGAGGGGACCGGGACAGTCACGTTCTCCGGAATCGTGGGAAGAACGAATGATACCGGCGTACCGGTCGTGGTCGCCTGCGGGGGGGCGGGAGACGGGATCGGCGTAGCGGGGGTTGGTGCAAGAGTGGGCAGCAGCCAGATATCGTCTCCCGCAGATTCGGTCATGACCGAGTACGTCTCCCCGTTGCTCCGGATAAGAATTGTTCCGTCCACGTCCGTGCGGAAGACGGCCACCCCCGCCCGGGCGAGCCGGTCCAGGGTCTCCTGGTGCGGGTGGCCATACGAGTTGCCGGCCCCTGCTGAGATGATCGCCGTCTCCGGGCTGACCCGGGAGAGGAAGGCTGATGAACCCGAACCGGAACTGCCATGGTGCCCGACCTTGAGGATTTGGGCGTCAAGCGGGTAGCCGCTCTTTGCCATCACATCCTCTGCACCGGTGGTGGCGTCACCCGTGAAGAGGAGGTTTACGGTGCCGTACGAGATCCTCAGAACAATGCTGTTGGTGTTGAGATCGTCGCCGATCCGCTCCTTTGGGGGCGAGAGGACGAGGATACGGAGGGCGGGATCAAGGTCGATGGTCTGGCCCTGTTCTGCGACAATGTAGGGGATGTTCTTCTCATCCACGGTATCGAGGAACCGTTCGTACAGGACGGAGGTTGAGGGCATCCCCGGATCGAGCACCTGCGCAACCGGAAAATTTTCGAGAACGTCCTGCATCCCGCCGATATGATCGGCATGCGGGTGGGTGGCAACGAGAAGATCGATCCTTTGGACCCCGAGACGGTGCAGGGCACGGACAACGTCGCCGCCCCGGTCTGTGTCGCCGGCATCGATGACAATCACCCGGTCTTTGAAGAGGATGATCGAACCGTCACCCTGCCCGACATCGAGAAAGTATGCCCGCAGGTCGCCGGTTGTTCCCTGCCGGAGGGAGGAGTGGGGACTGTCGCCAAGGATACCGGTGAATACAGCCGTGCCGAGCAGTGCAAGGATCAGGATGCAGATCGCGAGGACTGCTGCCCGTGATGAACTTTTTCGCTTCATGCTGCGGTCACGCGGGGGCATCCTGTGCCCGCTTCACGAGATCCGCTGCCGCCTTTGCCGCACCGGCAAGGATCTCCATCTCGCCCGGGATCTCGCGTTCGAGCATGAGCACGGCCCCGTTGCAGATGGTGGTCTCGACCGCACTGCCGGAACAGGAGTAGATGAGGTTCGAGGCTGTGTTGTGGAGCGGGGTGTTGCAGGAGATCTTTGTGCTGACAAGGATGATGTCGGCCGGGGCACCAACTGCCAGTTTCCCGGTCGGGAGACCCAGCGCCTTTGCCCCGTTTGTGGCAGCCATGAGAAGCGCATCGGGCGCCGGCAGGATGGTCGGGTCGTTCCAGAAGAACTTCTGGAGGAGGGCAGCAGTCTTTGCCTCCTCGAACATGTCGAGGTTGTTGTTGGATGCGCAGCCGTCGGTACCAAGGCAGGGGTTTGCCCCGGCAGCGGAGAGCCAGTGGTACGGCATTGCCCGGTTGGTGGCAAGTTTCATGTTACTCGACGGGTTGTGCGAGGCAGAGACCCCGCGTTTCCCAAGCAGGGTGCACTCGGCTTCATCCAGCCAGCAGCAGTGGGCGGCAACCGTGCGTGGGGTCAAGATACCGCAGTCGTCAAGGTAGGGGGCCGGGGGTTTGCCGTGCTGGGCAACACAGTCGGTGACTTCCTTTTCGGTTTCAGATACGTGGATATGGATGCCAATCTTCTCCTGTGCGGCAAACTCCGCGCACCATTTCAGGCCATCGGGCGAGACCGTGTAGATCGCGTGGGGCCCGACCGCGGCGGAGATCCGGGGGTTGTTCAAGGAGCGGATGGAACGGATGAGGTTCTCGGTGGCCTTGCACTCGGCCTCCCGCTTACCGGCATCGAAGAGGTCGATGAACCCGTACGAGAGCGTTGCACGGATACCGGCTTCCGTAACGGCTTTTGCAGCCTCCTCCATCATGAAGTACATGTCGTTGAACGCGACCGTCCCGGTCTTTATCATCTCGAGGCAGGAGAGTTTTGTCCCCCAGTACACGTCAGCGGGGGTGAGATGGGCCTCTAAGGGCCAGATCTTCTGGCTAAGCCAGTCCTGGAGGATCATGTCGTCGGCATAGCCCCGCAAAAGGCTCATTGCCGCGTGGGTGTGGGTGTTCACAAGGCCCGGAAGGGCAAGTGCACCGTTCCCGTCGATAACCAGATCGGCCTCGCCCCGGTACTCATTCCGGACACCCTCGCCGATGGCACCGATGGTGCCGTCATCGTTCACAAAGATATCTACCGGGTTGTTGTCAACCTTCACGTCCGCAATCAGGATCGACTGCTGCCTGCCAAAAATATCATCCATTCTTCTTCCTCCGCTTACCCCAGGTTTTTGATGATCGTATTCAGGATCTCACCGGTCCGGTCCCGGTACTGTTTTGAGATCTCCAGCACCTCTTCATAGGTCAGTACGCCGTCTGCAAGCCCGTTGGCATAATTGTCCACCGTGCAGATGGCAGCAAACGGCATCCCGAGTTCCCCGGCAAGCGTTGCTTCAGAGGCAAGCGTCATGCCCACGAGATCGGCGCACCGGGAGAGCGCGGCGATCTCGGCGATGGTCTCGAACCGGGGGCCCCGGGTCTGCACATAGGTGCCGCCCAGCCGGGCTTTTGGGATGATGCGGTGCAGTTTCTCCGAGAGATCGGGTGAGAGGGACGGCATCACGTGCTCGATGGCGTGGTCGTGGATGGAGGGGATGTCGGTCATGCTCACGTAATCGGTGGGGATGACAAGCGAGCCCGGGCAGATCTCGCGGTTCAGGGACCCGGATGAACCAAACGCAATGATGCGATCTACACCCGCGATTGCGAGCGCTGCCATGCTTGCCCGGAAATTGATCCGGTGCGGCGGGAGACCGTGCTGGTGGCGCATCAGGAGCGCGATGTCCCCGAGGAGGAGATCCGCATTGCCAAACGGCGTATCGATCCGCTTCTTTTCAAGCTGCGGAAGCGTGGAGAAGAGGAGGCTGGTCCCGCCGATGATGCCCAGCATCAGCGCCCCCCCGCCGGCTTCTTTTGGAACACGGTCTTTTTCCTCGCGGTCATCTGCATGATATTCCTTATCCGTAAACTGGTTGGCAGGAGCAGCACTAATAACTAGCGCATTTTACCCGGAACAGGTTTCCGGTAAGCGTAAAATAGGAACACACACCATTATTTCTTTGTATGGGCACCTTTTTCACCGTCAGCGACGAGGCGATAAAGAACGGCGAGTGCACGGACAGCTACTTTCTCCGGGCCGAAGAGGCATTACATGACGACAACCTCAACCCGGAAGTTGTCATGGAGGTTACCGCCACATCGCTTCCGGACGCGTACGCGGTCTTCTGCGGGCTTGCCGACGTCCTCGCCCTGCTCGACGGTGTCCCGGTGACGGTCGATGCCATGCCCGAAGGCACCGTATTCTTCAACAACGAGCCGGTGCTCCGGATCAGTGGGAAATACCGCGATTTCGGCCGGCACGAGACGGCCATCCTCGGATTTCTCTGTCATGCATCGGGTGTTGCAACGGCAGCAGCACACATCAAAACTCTTGCGGGCGACCGGCAGGTCTTCTCTTTTGGCTCCCGGCGCCAGCACCCTGCCATCGCGGCCATGATCGAGCGGGCTGCCTGGATCGGCGGGGTGGACGGGGTCTCCAACACCTGTGCCCCGGAAGGGATGCCGATTGTCGGGACCATGCCCCACGCATTCGTGATGTGCTACAAAACCCCCGAAGACGCATGGCGGGCGTTTGATAAGAGTGCTCCCGCGTCCGTTCCCCGGATTATGCTCTGCGACACGTACTGCGATGAGAAATCCGAGTCACTCAGGGCCGCTGCCTGCGGGGCGACCGCAGTCCGGCTCGATACCCCCCGGTCCCGGCGGGGAGACATGCGGGCGATCATCGAAGAGGTGCGCTGGGAACTCGATTGTCATGGCCACAAGGACGTGAAGATCTTCTTGTCCGGCGGGGTGACCCGGGAGGACGTGATCGCGTACCGGGACTGCATCGATGCCTTTGGCGTGGGTGGAACGATCGCCAATGCCCCGGTCATCGACTTTGCGATGGACATCGTGGAGATCGAAGGTGAGCCGAAAGCCAAGCGGGGCAAGCGGTGCGCCATCAAGCAGGTCTACATAAAGAGCGATGGCGGGCACGTCGTGCTGCCGGCACGGGAGAAGGCGCCGGAAGGAGCCGAGCCGCTCCTCGAACGCTATATCGAGAACGGGAAAGTGGTGCAGGACTCATGGATGCAGGACGCACGAAAGCGGGCAGCAGCGATGGTTGCCAAAATGAAGATCGCCTGAATGCCGGCACCCTGTTCCATTGTCCGACCCGTATGCAACCTGAAAAACCGGCGTTCGAACCCACCGGTTTTAATAGGTAAAAGATAAACTGCGTTCTATGGCGAAACCCGAAAAAACTCCGGAACTGAAGCGGACATGCCCTGCCTGCAACAGCCCGGTCAGGACGGGTTTCAAATTCTGTGAATTCTGCGGGACGAGAATACCGGAACTCTCAACCTGTACCCACTGCGGAACCCAGTTCATTACGCCCAGAAAATTCTGTGACCTGTGCGGAGCCAAAGTTGTCCTTGAGGTGCAACCACCGCCATATGAGGAAACAGACGACCTGCAACCTGCTGTTGATGTAGATACTGAGGATTCTGGGGCCTGTGATGAGGATTACGGTACTTATGATGAGGAAATTCCGGAGCAGGATGAGTTCCAGGAAGACTACCCGGAGGAATTCGCAGGCCAGGAGGAGGATGAGCCCCCCCTTGATAAAGCAGGCGGAATTGCAGAACCGGATACCGATGAACTGCTGGAAAAATTCGGGAAGGAGTACCGGGACGATGAGACGCTTGAAGCCCCCCGCAGGTTCGGTTTTTCGTTTTTTTCACGAGCCGGCAGAGGATCGCAGGCTCCGGCTCCTGCACGATCACCCGTTCCATCTTCAGATGGTGTCGATGACGCGCTGTTCCTCGCAAAAAAGAAGGAAAGACCGGCCAATCCGCGGGTAAACCTGACCTTTGTTATCGGGGGCGTACTCGTGCTGGCGATCCTTATCGCGGCAGGGTATTTCATCGTTCTCCCGCTGCTCGCGGAACCCTCAGATCCCGGTGTCCACAGCAGTGTAACGGTTGCAGATATCACGGATCTTCCGGAGGCAACCGCGGTCACGAAAATCCCGTACGGTTCGTCGGGATCCGGATCCTCATCAGCCAATCCGCTCGTCCCCCGGCCAACCGAGACGATCCCTTCGGGACAGACGCTCTACTTCCACGTGGACAAAGATCCGGTTACCGCAAAGATAACCGTCATCTTTGCCGGAAGTGCCGGGGTGGGCAGCATCAGCAGCGCTGAGGTGAAGGTGACTCACCCGAACGGGGCGGTGGCTACGGGGATCATCCTGCCCCTGAAAGGGGTGAGTGAGATCACCCTTGATGGATCGAAAGAGACCGACCGGCTGGAGATCATTGCAACGATGACCACCGGCGAGACCTACCGGGTCCGGGACGAGCTCCTTCCGTTGTGGAAGCAGTAGCGTTACGGGAGGTGGTGCCCGATTTTTACCCGGGGGAAATTGTCCCTGAACGAAGGTTCGCCCCCGGACTTTGAAAACCGGATGAATCTGTGAATATGTCTGTCCTGGCCCGGCCATTGCGCGACGATGGTGGCAATACGACCACTCTCAAGCGTCCGCGCAATGGTCGGGCTGCGGGTGCGATAGTGCCCCTTATGATCTCCTTTCGGGATTTCATACGGGTATTTCCCCGGACTTTTTTTTAAAAAAAAACCGAATTGATACCGCCGCGGGAGCGCCCCCGCGGGGGCGGCGGGGTTCATCATTTCCGGGGGTATGGGGGTCTCAACCCCCATCATCTGTTCCAGAAGAAGCCATTTTTTTAGGGGAAAACCTGCCAGAAATCGTAGATTGATCTGCGATGGAGCCACGGGCGCTCGGGGTCTCATCGACCCTCGCCCCGTGGAACAGGCCATATATGGGCGCCTGCATCTGAATGCTAGAACCGGGGGTTTTTAGGGCTTGTCCCCTTGGTGTGCCTTCCCCTAATGGGGAGAGGGGGGCACCCTCGCAATTCCACAAAAAGACCCTGTGGGAATGATTTCACCAGATCAGAATTCTTCAGCAGCGGATGCACCGGAATTCCCAAAAGCTATGGAGAACTCCCGGCCCCGCGATCATCAAAGCAGTTTTTAACCCCGGAAACAAAAACCGCGGATTTTTATAACGGCACTGACTAAACGCGTGTCATGGAGGATCCTTCCCTGCCGTCCGGCATCCTGCGTACCTGTACCTCGTGCGGGAGCCCCCTCGGGACAGATCAGAAGTTCTGCGAGATCTGCGGCACGAAAGCAGAAGCGCTGCCCGTCTGCCGGAAGTGCGGTGCCCTCTTCATTGCCCCCGTCAAGTTCTGTGAGCTATGCGGTACTCCGGTCATACCGGATGGGAGTGATCAGGACCCTCTGGACAAAATAACGGTTACGGAGTCAGATCCGTACGACCATGATGAACCGAAAACTCCGGAGCCGGAACCAATAGACGTTACGGAGCCAACACACCTGCAACCCGGGCCGGAAGAGACTGAACCCGTCCAGACACCCAAGGCGGAAAAACCCCCCGCCCGGCCTTCTGACAATGCACTCTTCCTGCCGGATGAGGAAATGCCCGGAGGATCGGAAAAACCCCCGGCGAAAAAAACCTTCCCGACCACAGCCCTCATTGCCGGTGCGATTGTTGTTGTACTCATCGTCATCGCCGCGATATTCTTCATCGGCCTGCCGGCACTGCAGGGAGGCACGTTATCTGCCGGGACAGCACCGTTAACGGTCAACACCCCCCTCCCCGACCAGACAACCCTCCCGGCCACCATGCCGACCATGACACCGACTCCGGTCCCGACTGACACGGCTGATCCATCCCTCCCGCTCCCGACCCAGATCATCCCAAAAAACCAGGAGGTCTTTTTCCAGGTCCAGAAAGATCCGATCACTGCTGAGATCACGGTACTCTTTGCCGGCGGACCGGGGATCAACAGCATCAGCAGCGGGGACGTGAAAGTGACACGCGAAGACGGGGCAGTAGTGACTGGCAGCATCAGACCCTCAAAGGGTGATACGGAACTGACACTCTCCGGGTCGAAAGGTTCGGACCGCGTTGAGGTCATTGCAATGATGTATAACGGCCAGACCTACCGGGTCTATGACGAAGTACTGTCCTATAAAGAGCGGTGAATGGTCGCCCTGTAACGGCAACGCAGCCATCCGGGAATAAAACCGGCAGCAGCCAGCGCAATATTGATAATGCTGTGTCATCTATCATTGGCCTGAGGAGTGAGAATGAAATTCTGCGGTGAATGTGGTACGGAGAACCCGGACACCAACAGTTTTTGTAAGAATTGCGGGAAGGGGCTGAGGAAACCTGCGGGCACAGTACCAGAGGCGTCCCCGGCAGCCGGGCCGGCAGCAGTACCGGCGCAGCAGCAGGTTCCTGAAGCAGCCCCGATGCAGCCGCGACCCGTTGAGGCTCCTGCCGTAACTCCGGATATTCCGGGGCCGGGGGCGGTGCCAAAACGGACCTGGCTTGGCATCATCAGTCTCATACCGGCAATCTTCTCATGGATCCTGTACCCGGTTCTCCTTGGCATTGTCGCTGTCGTATTCGGGATAGCAAGCATCGCCCTTGCACGCAGGCAGGGAACACGATTCCCGGTTGCCGGAGTTATTGCCATCATAATCGGGCTTCTTGCCATCATTGTCAACATCTTCTGGCTCGACATCTTCCCGCCGCCACAGGTTCTGCCGCCGATCCAGTGACGGTACCGGGTCACCGGTACGATCCCTTTTTTGCTCTGGTAAAAAGAGCCTGAACCGACAGGGTTCACACCCAAACGATGAAAAACACTCCCTTTTTCCTAGGTGGGTGCTCCGGTTCAGGGACTCGATACGGCACGGGGGGATAAATTACCGGATATGATATGAACCCGAATTGAGGCCGCCGCGGGAGCGCCCCCGCGGGGGCGGCGGCAGGAATCGCAACCGGGGGCATGGGGGCATCAGCCCCCATAATCTGTTCTTCTGGAAATTGTGTTTTTCATGGGAAATCATTCCCACGGTGTCATTTTGTGGAATTGTGAGGGTGCCCCTCCCCTCTCCCCATTAGGTGGAGGCAGCCTGCGGGGGCAAGCCCCCAAAACCCCCGGTTCCATCATTTTGGTTTCAAGTGCCCATTTACCTCCTGCTCCACAAAGGCAAGGGTCGATGAGAGCCCGAGCGCCCGTGGCCCCATCGCAGATCAATCTATAATTTCTGGCAGGTTTTCACCAGAGCAGAGAAATAAAAACCGGTAATTGAAGCCGCCGCACAGGCGCCCTCCGGGGCGGCGGTAACCCCCTATCATGGGGGTATGAGGGCAGTCAGCCCCCTGCATCGCTTCAGAGGATCTCACCAGATCCAGAATTACCCTTCCTTTCCTGCCGGGATCATTCCCAGATATGGGGAGAGGAACAACGCTGCCGCACCGGCCATGAGGAGAACCGTGCAGACAAAGAGCAGCCCCGAACTCAATACCGCGATGAGATCGATTCTAGTGACGGCGCCGATGATCAGTCCCGCCAGCAGCCCGGCCCAGAGGTAAACAAATGGCAGCAGGCAGGAAAGAGCCGGGATTTGCCACTTCTTTTTCCCTGCCACCCACAAGGCAGAGAGCATGACAGGAAGGATATAGACAAGGCCGACCAGCGTCCCGCCGAATATGATGAAAACAACCGTTGCAACCCCGGGGCTGAAACTCAGTAGCGAATACACCCCCTGCGATAACAGGACAATGCCAAGAAGCGGCACAAGTACGAGACGCATAACCGGTTTCACCGAAGGATTCTCGTCAATCGTCCGGGCAACAAACGGGCTGAACGAGTAATAGATTGCGTTCAGGGCCGTGACGTACCTGGAGCCGAGGTAGTCCTGTCTGATGGTATCGTCCCGGAAGTCCCGCACGAGCTGGACCTCGCTTGCCATGGGAGAGCCAAACGTTGCCGTGACAATCAGGCAGTCGCTGAATCCCTCATCCCTTGCCGCTGCCTGTGCTTCTGCTGCCATCTCTGCTTCGCGCACCTCCGCAGCACCCTTTCTGTCACCGACAACATCATACACTTCTGCCCCCTCATGGAAGATTTCGGCCTGCTGCTCGTATTTGCTGTCGGACGTCATCTCCATTGCTTTATTGTAATTCCTTTCCGCCTCAGTGCACGCATCTTTTGTCTTCTCATAAAGGGATCTGGCATAGGGATCTGCGGCATAGAACCCGGACGCTACGCCGAACGTGGATTTCTGTTCCAGCGATGCTGCCAGGAACGTGGAGACTGAGCCGGAGAGCCGGCCTTCTGCCTGCTCCTTTGCAATGTATGCCTCTGCCCGCTCATCATGCATCCGGCTGTATTCAGTACACTGGCGTTTCCAGTAATTTCCCTCATCGACAAAATCCTCCGCGGTGTTCAGGAATACCGGGCGTTGCTGGCCCAGTTTCTTATCAATCATGGCGATGCCCTCTGAAAACGGTATCAGGAAGTCATCCGCGGTCACGTCGCTTTCGGCATGTACCGGGGGAATACTAATTACCAGTATGAGAAGCACGGCCAGAAGTGGAAGATGCACACGCTGCCCCATACATGCCCTTTGGAGTCAGCTTACAAAAAGCATGCGCCCCGGCTTTTCCGCTCACGACCCGAAACAGCGAGTATCAGGGACCGGATTCGTGCAGGCAGGAAAGGGTTCGGGGGCAGTTGAACGGACGCGTTATGTACAAAAAAAGAGCCGGGTTCATTCACGATGCTCCTGCCACAAAGAAAAAAAGGTTCACTCATCCTGTCCTTTTGGCGAGAATCCCAGGTATCCGGCGAGCTGCAGGGCCATTGCTCCGGCAATGAGGATTGCAGTACAGAAAAAGAGAAGGCCACTGCTGAGTGCGGCGACCAGATCGATTCTGAACATTACCCCTATCGCAAGAACAGGAAGCAGCGAGGTCCAGAGAAGGACAAACGGCAAAAAGACCCGTCGTGCAGAGACCCGCCACTGCCCCTTCCGCACAGCGATCCAGAGGGCGGCAAGCACAAGGGGCATGAGATAGACCAGCCCGACCAGCGCACCACCGGCAACAATGAAGACAACCGTTGCAATCTCCGGGCTGAAAGCGAGCAGCGAATAGATCACCTGCGAGATGAGCACGATCCCGATGAGCGGGGCAAGTACGAGGCGCATCACCGGCTTTGCGGACGGGTTCTCATCAATCGCCCGGGCAACGGACGGGCTGAACGAGTAATATACCGCATTCAATGCTGTTACATAGCGCGAACCAAGCCAGGTCTGTTGCATGGTATCATCGCGGAAACTGCGAACCAGCTGGACCTCACCGGCCATTGGGGACCCGAACGTCGCCGTGACAATCAGGCAGTCGCTGAAGCCCTCGTCCTTTGCTTCTGCACGGGCCATAGCAGCCGATTCCGCCTCACGTACCTCACTGGCTCCATCCGCATCTCCGATAATGTCATATAATTCCGCCGATTCGCGGAAGATCCGTGCGTGCTGCTGGTAGTCATCGGGGCGTGTCAGTTCGAATGCCTTGTTATATTTTATTTCCGCCTTGCTGCAGGAATATTTCATAGAGGACCAGTCAATACGTGCCATTGGATTCTTTTCGTAAAAATCATTCATCATCGGCGTTTCCTGGAGTGCAACACGGGTTTCAGCATTGACATTAAGCATCATGTCCCAATCGCTGCTGCCGACGTGCCCGACGTACGGGAGTTCGTTGTTTCCCATTTCTCCCTTTATCTGGAGTATATAGGCACGAAACTTTGCATTATAACTCCTGCTGTTTTCTTCACATCGTTCTTTGTCCTTTTCTGCTTCCCGGATATAATCACTGGCATCCTTCTGGTAACCGAGTTCCGCACCGCCCAGTACATCGAGTAACTGGTCCTGAACATCCGCATGAGCCGGTGCGACTGCAAAACCGAGAAGAAGAAGTACCGCGACAGCAGCAGCAAGCAGCCTGTTCCTCATACATGCCCCTTTGGATTAAGCTTACAAAAAAGTAATGCCGGGTCCCGGGATTTGGGACCCGGAGCAGCTCTTATTGCCGCCTACGGTGGAGGATCACTACCGCGCTCATGACCCCGAGGAGTGGCAGCCACCACGGCAGGGGAAGGTACATATCAGATTCCGCGTGTGCCAGAGCAACCGCCGCTGCGTCCCGGACCTGTCCGGCTTCCTCTGTCTGGCCGAGCGCATCATAGATTCCCGCGCCCTGGTTGAAGATCTCGGCCTGCTGACGGTAGTCGTCCTCCGGAGTCTTATCGAGCGCTGCATTGTAATTCTGCTCTGCCTCATTGCACGCCGCAAGCATGGAGTCCCAGTACGTCTGTGCCAGCGGATCTTTCTGGTGGAAACCCGTACTCATGACATATCCCCGCTGCTGGAGCGTCGGGTTCTTCAGGTTGTTCATCAGCGCTGCCGTATCCGCGGCGGGGTTCTGCGCGAGCGCCTCCTGCCGGACATATGCACGCAACTGTTCGTCATACAGATTGCTGTAGTATTCACATTTTTCCTTGTGGGCATTACCGGCATCGAGATAGTCCTGTGCTGTCCACTGGTAGGCGGGTTTCGGATCGGTCAGGTCAATGCCGAAAAAGTCAAGCGAAGCTTCCCGGGCAAGGTCCTCCGCACGTTCAGCATGGACCGGAACCACGGCAAGTACGATGAGAATAAGCGCGGAAAGAGCGGGTATCAGCAGGTCAATCCTCATACATGCCCCTTTACGCCGAAATAGAATAATTTAACCGTTCGATATTCACACCATGACCCTGCCGGCAGGCAGCCGCATACCGGACAGATCCTGTGGTGCAGAAGAAGAAACCGCCCGGGCTGTTCCCAATCAGATGCTCTGGTGAAATCATTCCCAGGGAGTCATTTTGTGGAATTGCGAGGGTGCCCCTCCCCTCTCCCCATTAGGTGGAGGCAGCCTGCGGGGGCAAGCCCCCAAAACCCCCGGTTCTATCATTTTTTTATTTTTTCCTGCGGCCCAGGAGGAACACCCCGCCGATGATCCCGAAGACCGCAATCCATGCCGGCAGGGGGAGAAGAGAGGAGAACAGGTTCTTTTTCACTTCCATCGCAGCACTTGCAGCAGCAGCCTTTTCGCATTCGATAAACCCTTCTTCGTCTCCGCTCAGAAGATACGAATCGGCGGCATCGGACCAGATCGATGCCTGGCGCCGGTAATCATCCGGTTTCACAACATTGAGTGCCATGTTGTATTTTTCCCGGGCACACGTACAGTACCGGTACTTATCATCATAATAACCGGCCATCTCCGGGTCCGCGATCCCGTATCCGGGTGCCGGGTTTGAAAGATAGGCCAGTTTCGAGGAATCTCCAAGAATTTCATCGCGGCTCCAGCCCTCGCCAAACGGATTGCCCGCCGCGGCCGACATTTCCAGCTGGCGATCGACCATTTTTTCTGAATACTCGCGGCATTTTTCTGCACATTCTCTTCCGGCCTCCTGCCATTGTTCGGCACTCCTGACGTAGACCGGAACAGGATCGTCAAAAGCCGCCGCGCCATTGACAATGATAGTGGTTAAGAATTCCCCGGCATCCACCTGTACATCGGATGACACATCGCTGCCGGTCTTTCCGTCTGCGCTGACCGGGACTGTCAGAAAGACGGCTGCCGACATGAGCAGCAGGATCAGCACATATCTGGAGAACAGCATTTACTGACAATTTCAATGAGGGGTAATTAATCTTGTGTTTTTGCAGGACTTACGCGGTTTGCTTCCGTTCAAGCGCGAGACAATAGTAAGAACTCACTTAAAAAAACCCGCATGAAGTCAAAGACTTCGCACCCATGCAATGAAAATTTTGTATTGCATACTCAATTTCCGGTTGTATTGAGAATCGTCGATAAACATCAAAATTTTCGCTCGTGCATTCCGGGGGGTTCAAACTCGCTCGATCTCCATTTCGGGTCTGTCTAAACCTTGAATTGGCGCTATTAGATCTCAGATCTTTTTGTCGAAACCAACTGCGTAAGTCCTATAACGATAAAAACTGACAAAAACACAATATTTTTCAACTGTCCAACTGAACATTCAGGTCAGATGAGGCGATATCATGTTCTGTGGTGAATGCGGCACACAAAACCCGGATACCAACCAGTTCTGCAAGAACTGTGGCAAACCCCTCCGCAAAGCTCAGCAAACTCCCGCAACTCAACCGGTAACACCACCCGAAACCCCGCATGTCATGCCTCCCCCGGCACAACCTGCCTCTGTTCCACCCCTGGCAACCGGAGTTCAGCCACCAGTTCTCGTTGCGGGATCTGCGAACCCCGTTGAAAAACCGCCACGGAACACGAAGATGCTTGTTCTAGGCATCGTCGGGGTCCTGCTTGGCATCGGTTCATTCTTACGGTACCCATACCTTCTGGCGATTCTCGCCATAATCATTGGTGGCTTTGTCATAGCAAAACCCGAGAACAGGAAAGGTGCGGTTTTGATTGTTGCCTGCATTGCAATCCTGATAGGGATTGCCTCCTTCCTGTTTGATATGTTTTATCTTGTTATTCTGCCACCGGTTCCCCCGGAAATCTGAATTGTCCGGTGGAAAAAAATTCTTTTTTGATATTTATGCCGAAACGGCATCTTTCCGGCCAACATACCGGGACAGTGACAAAAGAAGGGCACCGGTCGTGAGGATGATGGTAGCAACCACAAAGAGCCCTGAGGCTACCGTTGTCAGCAGGTCCAGGGAGAATGCCGACCCCGTCACGATAAGAAGGAGAAGAACGCCCCATACCCCTGCTACCGGCAGGATACGCCGGATATTCCCGCCATCCCAGCCGCGAAGACGGGCAATCCACACACCTGCCAATGCGGTCGGGAAGACATAGATAAGGCCAAACAGGGTACTTCCGACAATGATGGCAGCGATGGTTGCCAGCTCGGGATTGAAACTCAGGAAAGAATACATGACCTGGGCAATGAGAACGATCTGGAGAATCGGGGTTATCAGTACCCGCATGACCGGTTTCGTGACCGGGTGTTCATTGATATACGTTGAGACCTGGGGACTGAACGAGTAATACCATGCATTGAATCCTGGCATGAAACGGGATCCCGTATAACTCTTCACAATCGAATCGTCACGGAAGCTCCTGACCAGCTGCACCTCGCTTGCCAGGGGAGACCCGAATGTGGCAGTAACAATGAGACAACCATAATCCTGGATTGAGCCTTTCTCTTGTCCTTTGGCCTCCCACTTGGCTGCGTTTGTGTATGCCTCCTGTTTCTCGGCCTCGTGACCTCCCCATTTCGCATACGTATCGCCTTTCAACTTCTCTATGGAAGCAACCGCTAATTCGGCAGAACCGTCATCTCTTTCAGAGGATGTCATCGCACTCATTTGAGCTGCATTGAAATTTGTTATCGCATCCTCGTAGTTACCATTTTCCAACGCTCTCTTACCTTCAATCTTGAAATCATAATAGCCCCACTGCGTCTTGGGCTTCTCCTGGAGGAGATTCGGGAGGCCCACGCCAATAATGGGCGCTGACAGGGAAGCATCCATCGAGGCAGCCTGGAGGGGGGGCATTACAATGAAGAGCAGGCAGATCAGCAGAAGAATGTGTCCTGATTTACGGTGTGTCATCCATCATACATTTTTTGGGAGGAAGTTAAATCTTTTGAATCCAGCCAGTGATTTTTTTTGGATTCGATCTACTCCTGCAAGCCCCGTGACGATTTTTCCTGTCCTGCCGCAGGCATCCATGTGCGTTCGTTCTCATAAAACAGCAACAGCATTTTGGAAGATTCAAACAAATTAACTCATGGCAAGAAAAGAGAAGTAATGAATGGCCGATGATACAAAAATTCCCAAGGATACAATTCTGCGGGATACATCAACAACAGGGACATCGGGGGTTTTCGGAGGAGCAGGAAGGGAGATCATCGGGGAACCAGTGCATCCGGAAAACAGCATGGAATGGTGGTTTGTCCAGGGCTCATTTGAGGGAAAAACCATTGGGCACCGGCATTTCATGGTAAGCATCTTCCGGTTTGATCTCCAAAAGAAAGGAGCGGCCCCGTATGACAATTATTATGCACTTATCTCGGTGCTTGACCCGGCCACTGGGGAAAATTCCATTACAAGCAGGGCGGAATCCAAAATTATCAACCGGCTCTCTGACCATGCCATGGAACTGAAATCCACGGATCTTCACCAGGCACTCCTTGAGACGTATATCGAAGAACTCAGGAACTATGGACCCCCGGCCCCTATAACAACAGAAGAAGAAAGACCGGAAATCGAACAAAATCCGTTCTCATTTTTTTGGAAAGACCTCACATTTCGCATCAACGATACTGGTATTTATCTCTCCTTCGATTTGGCTGGCAGCGGCGGGAGGTGCCGGTTCCATCTCAAACCACAATCCTCCCGCTACACGCTTGAAAACATCGGAACAGGGCCCGACCGGACCATGACCTATGCCACCTGGCCCCGGCATATCATCACCGGGCAGATGGACGGGGAACCCGTGACCGGAACCGCATGGTTCGATCACCAGTGGGGCAACACAGGATGGTTCCTTTCAAGTCCCAGGGGAGGTGACCTCTCCGGCTGGGACTGGGCCGGAATCAATGGCGCTGACGGTTCTGATTGGATCTTCTTAACCTTCCGCAACCCAAAAAACGGGGACATCATCAGCCGTTTCGCCGCACGGTTCAAGGAGGGCGAAGAGGTTCGGACATTTTCAGATTTCTCCATACAGCCGGTGCGTTTCTGGACCAGTGAGAAGACGCATATCAGATATCCAATAGCACAGCAGATCGAAATTGAGGAGATTTCCGCACGGTTTGTCCTGGAGCCGGTCACTGACGACCAGGAGATACCGGTCCTTGGCCCCATGCGGGCAATCTGGGAAGGTGCAACGGTTGTCACAGGGTCAGTTGGAAACGATCCGTTTTACGGCACCGCCCGGCTTGAGCTTCAGGGATATGGTTATATCTTTGATTTCGGGCAGTTCATCGAAAACCACGTAAACCGGATCCAGAAATGTATTGAATCGTTCCTCCCGGAAAACCCCGGGGATGAAGATTTCATGAGGCTTGTTGGCCCCTCATTCGGGATTCAGGACAGTGCGGCATTAACAGATACGATCATTCGCCCGGCCTGGGACCTGCTCTCCCGTAAGAAAAAAAACTGGCGGCCGGTATTTGGCCTGCTTCTCCTTGAATCGCTCGGGATCAATTCCGAAAAATACGAGATGCTGCTCTCGGTCGTGCCAGAATTAACCCACACGGGAACGCTCATTATTGACGATATCGAGGATGGAGCCGTTGTCCGCCGGGGTGACACCTGCATTCATCACCGGTATGGGACAGATGTGGCAATCAATGCAGCAAATACCCTGTATTTCCTCCCCTCGGTGCTGTTCAGCACACATCCCGATCTCTCGGATTCCCAGCGCCTCGAGTTTTTCCGGATTACTCACGATTCCTTTATCAAAGGGCATTTTGGCCAGGCTCAGGATATTTACTGGACGAAAAACATGAATGAGGAGAATCTTGCCATGTGGATGGATGACAGCATGGCAGAACAGATCCTCCGGATGTATGAGTTCAAGACCGCTTCGGCAGCAATAGCTACGGCTGAAGCGGGATGTATCCTTGCCGGAACCACTCCCGAAGTGCGTGAGGCATGTGTTGCCTATGCCCGGGCCCTTGGTATTGCGTTCCAGATAATCGATGATATCCAGAGTTTTTTACCGGATCAGGAGCCCGGAGATCAGCCGGGGGATGACCTGGCTGCGGGGAAACTTACGTACGTGATCATCAGGGCGCTTGACCTGCTGAACGATCCTGACCGCTCCCGGCTCCAGGAGATCCTCTGCTCAAAACGCTTACGGCAGGATCCTCATACCCTGGACGAGGGAATTGCCCTGGTCCGGAAATCCGGAACCCTCTCAGCATGCCGGGCAGAGGCGCACATGATGACAGCGAGGGCATGGGTGGAGTTCTCCCAAATTGTACCCCCCTCAGAGCCAAAGGTCATGCTCCGGTTATTCACAAAGAACCTCCTGGACCCTGATGGTTCTCCATAACAAGTGTGCCATACGCCAACCCCAATCCTTTTTACCTGATCAGATCCTACTAGATAGGAGCGGGCTGGTAGATCAGTGGTAGATCGCTTCCTTGGCATGGAAGAGGCCGCGGGTTCAATTCCCGCCCAGTCCATCTTTTCATCCCGCAGTTTTTAAAAATCGCGGATTCTCCCGCCAGGGATCATTCCCGCATTTTTCCCGTTACGGTTCCCACCCATTTTTTACCTTGCAGCACCAAACAGGGTTTTAGGACAGACCCGGTATGGTGCAGACATTCCTCTTCTCGGCAGGCGGCCTGCGGTGCGCAATGCCGCTATCCGATATCCAGTCGGTTATCCAGATGGCAGCCATGCAGCCTGCCGACTCTGAAAAACGCGGTCTTTCCGGCACCATCAACCTCCATGGCAGGATCATTCCGGTCTATGCCATGGGGACGCTGCTCGGGATGCCCGGCCATCCCCCGCAGGTCTCTGATATGCTCCTCATCACCTGTGCGGGCAGGGAGACGATTGCCCTGTGGATCGACGGGATCCGCAGCGTTGATGAACTCCTGCTCTCCGCTCCCGGGGAGGACACCCTGGAAGGTGGCGGCATTTCCATCCCGGGCCTTGACCTCACTCCTGCCGGCGTGGTCCTGATCACGGATATTGCATCGTTCCTCGCTCACCCTCCGGAAAAATCCGCACTTGACGCACTCAGGGCGTTACGAAGAGCAGAGGATTATACGCTTGTGCACGGGGGATTCGGACAGGATCCCGCTACCGTACAGGCAATCCTCGAAGAGCGCGCCGCAAAGATGCTCCCTCCCGAGCCGGGAACAGGGGCAACGGAGATGACGGAAGTACTCCGTTTCCAGCTGGCCTACCGTCAGTATGCCATCGAGATGAAGTTTGTCCGGGAAGTCATCCTCACCGGTGAGATCACACCGGTTCCCGGCACACCGGACTTCATCTGCGGCATCTGCGCAGCCCGCGGCCAGATAATCTCGCTTGTGGATCTCCGTGCCCTCCTGAAGATCCCCGAGAAAGGTCTGACCGACCTGAACCGGGTGATCGTGATAACGAACGGGAAGATCACGTTTGGCATCCTTGCCGACAACATCAGCGGAGCCGGGTCAGTCTCCCTTGACCGGGTAGTGCCACCTGGTTCTGCGGATCCTCCCGGCAGCCGGCGGTACCTCAAAGGGATCCTTGACCAGGACATCTTCGTCCTCGACGCAAAAAAGATCCTTGAGGATCCCGAAATCATTATCGATGATGCGTAAAGGGTGTTCTGGTCAGCCCCGGTTTCCCTGCAGGATCGGATCATTAGGTTAATACAATCCGGCACCAGTCTATTTTCTCAATTACCGGAGGATATCAAAAGGGGGCTTTTGAGAAAGATGCTTGAATCGTTTACCAACATGAAGGTCGGGACCAAAATCCTGGTCATCTGCCTGTTCCTGGCAATTATCCCGACGCTGCTCCTCGGCGTTGTGGCATACACAAGCTCAAGTGCTGTCATCAGCGAACAGACGGAGCGGTTACTGGAGACGCAGGTTTTGGACATGAAAGGGTGGACCAATGATGTCTACAAGCTCACGCGGAACAAGGTCAACAGTGACCTCAATGTTGCAAAACAGAACTTCTACGGCAAGGGTACTCCCGAAATTATCAATGACCAGATGACCCTTATCGACAGCAGCGGAAAGAAGTATGTTGTGAACGACAACTACGAGATTGTCGATAACGTCCAGCGAATGGTCGGCGGGGCGGCGACCGTCTTCCAGGTATACAATGACAGTTATGCTGTCCGCATCTCCACCAATGTCCTTGACACCGTCGGGAACAGGGCCGTCGGCACGCACCTGACCGATGATGTCTACGACTATACCGTAAATAACGACAAGACCTATTATGGCAGGCGGGACCTTTTCGGGAAGAACTATGTTACCGCGTACGAACCGATCAAGGACCCCCGGGGAAAGATCATCGGTGTCCTTTTCGTTGGAACCGAAGAAGGGCAGACCCTTGATGTTATCAAGACCAGTATCCGGGATACCGTTGTCGGCCAGAACGGGTACATGTATGTTATCGACAGCAAAGGGACGGTTCTTGTACACCCGTCACTGGCCGGGCAGAACTGGCTGGACAAGGATTTTGTGCAGGAGATGTTTGTCAATAAAGAGGGTGCAATTCCCCACGAGGTCGACGGGACCGAGGTCCTTGATGCCTACACCTACTATGAACCCCTCGACTGGTATATCGTCTCCCGTGCCGAATTATCAGATTTCACCGGCCCCATCGATACCATCAGGAATACCATCTTTGCGCTGATGATCGCCTCAATGGCACTTGGCGCAACCATCGCCATCCTCTTTGGCCGCTCGATCTCCGGCCCGCTGCAGCAGGTTGTCATCATGATCAGCGAGCTGAGAAACGGGCACTTATCGGCACGACTCAATATCCGCAGGAAGGACGAGATCGGTGTCATGGCAGCCACCATGGATGAGTTTGCCGAAGATCTCCAGACCAATGTTGTCGGGGATATCAAAAAGATCGCGAACGGGGAGTATATCGAGGAGTTCTCAAAACCGGTCGATGAACGCGACGAGATCCGGCCTGCCCTCCGGATGATGGTTGAATCCCTTGACCACCTCCACAAGGAGACCATCAAGCTCACGGATGCTGCCCGTGCCGGGGATCTCTCGGTTCGCGGGGATGAATACGCGTTCCGGGGCGGGTACCGCATGATCATTGCCGGTTTCAACAAGACCCTCGAGACCATCACCGAACCGGTCAACGAAGCAATGCGCCTTTCCCGGTTTTATGCAGCCGGCGATTTCACGGCCCGGTTCGATGACAAAATCCCGGTTGCCGGCGAGTTCGTGGCCTATCGCGATGCCCTCAACACGACCGGTATCGAGCTCCAGCGGCTGATGAAACTCATCAACGAGGAACTGTATGAAGGGGTCAGCGTCCTCTCGCTTGCGTCAAGCGAGATCTTGAGCATCACCACCCAGCTCTCGTCTGCCAGTTCGCAGACGGCAGACACGGTCAACACGACCTCAGATACCGTAGAAGGGGTCAGGAAGAAGACGGATCTCGTGAACCAGAAGACCAAGGAGATGTCGGATAAAGCCATGAAGGCGCTCGCGGTCTCCGGTGACGGGCAGCGCTCGGTCCAGGAGATCCTTGACGGGATGAACCATATCCAGCGCCAGATGGACATGATCGGCATGAATGTTATCAAGCTCCAGGAGCAGAGCCAGGCCATCGGGGAGATCATCGCAACGGTGACCGACATCTCCGAGCAGTCGAACCTGCTTGCGGTCAACGCCTCCATTGAAGCGGCAAAAGCCGGGGAACTGGGCAAGGGTTTTGCCGTTGTAGCCCACGAGATCCACAACCTTGCCGAGCAGTCCAAGCAGGCAACGGGGAACATCCGCACGATCTTAACCGATATCCAGCGGGGCGTCTCTTCAACCGTGGTCTCGACCGAGCGCGGTACAAGTTCCGTTGCCGATGCAGCCCGGCGGACGAGCGACGCCAAGGAAGCCATCGAAGTGCTCACCCGGTCGATCGCCGATTCATCCCGGGAAGCCATCGAGATCGCATCCTCCATCCACGAGCAGGCATCCGGCATGGACCAGATCTCAGGCGCCATGGAGAACATCCGGGATGCTGCCCAGAAGAACCTCGAGATCACAAGGAAAGCCGAGAAGACGGCAGAAGACCTGCACACGCTGGGCGTCCGGTTAAAGAAGATCACCGAACAGTACCATGTCTGAAGGCTTCTCGAAATGACGGATCCGGATCACGAATTCCGGAAGAAGCTGCTTGCCACGTTCCGGGAGGAAGCGGACGAGCACTTAACCGAGATCACCGGGGATCTGCTCGCAATTGAGAAGGCAGATCCCAAAGATGCAGCGGAGCATATCGAGCGGGCCTACCGGAAAACCCACAGCCTCAAGGGGGCCGCCCGGGCAGTGCAGATGCGGGAGATCGAGAGCATCTGCCAGAACATCGAGACGGTCTTCTCGGCCATGAAAAAAGGGCAGTACATGCCGGATGCGGAAGCGTTCGATCTCTTCCATGAAGCCATCAGGGTTGTGAGGAACCTTATGGGTGACGGGGAACCGGCCGGGGGGTCCGCAGGCGAGATCACCCGCAGGATCCGCATGATTGGGGTGGACGCAAAACCGGTCAGCGGGATACCATCCCGCGATACCGCACAAAAGCCGGCGGTCCCCACTCCCGCTCCCCGTGAGAGCGTGTCCTGTGCGCCGTATCAGGAGCAGGAGGGGTACGTTTTGGCGATGACTGCCAAAAACCTGCCCGGGGGCACTGCCGCCATACCGGGAAGCGATCCCGCGGTCGGATTTTCCCTGCCGGGAGGAGGTTTCCCGCAACAGGCCATCAAAGACACAAGGACCGTCCGGGTTGCCGCAGACAAACTGGACCGGCTC
Organism: Methanomicrobiales archaeon HGW-Methanomicrobiales-3; assembly: GCA_002839605.1. Taxonomy (GTDB): domain Archaea; phylum Halobacteriota; class Methanomicrobia; order Methanomicrobiales; family Methanospirillaceae; genus Methanoregula. The sequence continues at coordinate 36,727 of PGYK01000003.1, forward strand.
ATCACGGGTTCGGACAACCTGCTCTCAACCCGGCTGTTCATTGCCCACCGGCTTCAGGAACTCGAGGAGATGACCACACGGTTTGGCATCTGGCGCTGGAACCACACGCTGGTCTCAAACGATCTCCATCATCTCAGGGAGACCTCGTTTGGCAAGCAGCGCACGGAACTGCCACCGGATCTTGTCCTGCCACTCCAGCGGATCGTGGAGTTTTTGGAATACAACCGGGAATTTGTTGCAGCACTCCAGCACGATCTTGGCGCCCACATTCACGAGACCGAGGTCGACCAGTCGGCGCTCGAAGCGAGCACCAAGACGATCTCCGACCTGATCCATGATGCGGTCCTGCTGCCCATTGCAACCGTGCTGGTGCCTTTCAACGGGCTGGTGCGGGATTATTCACGCAAGACCGGCAAGCAGGTGGACCTGGTACTTGAAGGCGGGGAGATCGAGATGGACCGGCGTATTCTTGAGGCACTCAAGGATTCCATCATGCACCTGATCCATAACAGTATCGACCACGGGATCGAATACCCGGACATCCGTGCCAAAAAAAACAAACCGGAACGCGGGACCGTGCGGATCCGCATCGTTCCGCTCTCCGGCAGCAAAGTCAATATCGAGATCTCCGATGACGGGGCCGGTATTGATCCTGCCGGGATCCGCAGGGCTGCGCGGGAACGGGGTTTTATCACCGAAAAAGAAGAGGCGGATCTCTCCGACAGCCAGATCCTCTGGTTTGTCTTTAAGTCGGGATTGTCCACAAGCCCCATCATCACCGATCTCTCGGGCCGGGGCCTTGGTCTTGCCATTGTCGAGGATGCTGCAACCCGTCTTGGCGGGAACGTCTCCATTGCATCGGAAATGAACACCGGCACCACCATCCGCATCACGGTACCGGTCCGGCTTGCCACGCTCAGGGGCGTGGTAGTCCGATCGGCCAACCAGCGGTTCGTGCTCCCCATGCAGCAGGTCAAACAGGTGATGCGGGTTGGGACCGATGCCATCGTGTCCGAAGGTGAACACCAGTCGCTCCTCTTCGAGGGCGAAATGATCAGGACGATCCGGCTTTCCGATGCGCTCGGGATCCTCTCAACCCCTTCATCGGACGAGAGGAGGACGCACGTGCCGGTCATCATCCTTGCGTATGGTGCCGGCCAGATTGCCTGCATGGTTGACGAGGTGGAACAGGTGCAGGAGATCGTTATCAGGCCGCTGGGAAGCCAGCTGCGGCGGGTAAAACGGATCACCGGGGCGGTCTTACTGGGCGACGGTTCGCTTGCGCTGGTCCTCGATCCCCTGGAACTGATCCAGAAGTCCCTCACGGGCACACCCATAACTCCCAAAAAGGTCATCGGCCGGCTCAAGGAGAAGAACGTGCTGGTGGTCGAGGATTCGGTTACGTCCCGCACCCTTCTCCAGACCCTGATCGAGCGGGCAGGCTATCATGTCCAGACCGCAAACGACGGCATCGAGGCATTCGCAATCCTTAAACAGGACCAGATCGATATTGTTGTCTCGGATATCGATATGCCCCGTATGAACGGCTTCACCCTCACGGAGAAGATACGCGCTGACGAGCGCCTGTCCCACCTCCCGGTCGTGTTAGTCACCTCGCTTGATTCACCGGAGGACCAGAAGCACGGTCTTGCCGTCGGGGCGGACGCGTATATCGTGAAGAGCAGTTTTGAACGCCATGGAATCCTGGATGTCATTGCAACGCTGCTTGCAGGACACAGGAAAAAAGAGGCGTCCTGATGCCGGAGAACGCGATCCCTGCCGGCACAATCCTTGTTGTGGAAGACAGCCGGACGCAGGCAGAATACCTTGGCCATATCTTAAAGAAAGGTGGGTTTTCCTACATCCTTGCAGAGAACGGGAAAGCCGCGCTCGCGATGGCGGCACAGGAGAAGCCCGCCATCGTCCTTTCCGACATCCTGATGCCGGAGATGGACGGGTACGAGCTCTGCAGGACCATCCGGCAGAACCCGGATCTTGCAGATATCCCGGTCATCATGGTCACCCAGCTCTTCGATCCCGCCGATGTTCTCAAAGGCCTTGAAGCCGGGGCCGACAATTTCATCATCAAACCCTTTGACCAGGAGACCGTTTTTTTGCGGATCTCAGAAGCCCTCCATGGCAGGAGCAGGGGCGAAAACGGGCAGGCTGCGCCCGTCATGGAAGTGGTTTTTTCCGGCCACCGGTATGCCATCCATGCGAGCAAACTCCAGATACTCACCATCCTGCTCTCCACCTATGATCTGGCGATCCGGAAGAACGCCGACCTGCACGAAGCGCAGGAGCGCCTGCTCACAATGAACGAGCAGCTCCAGCAGATGGTCGAGGAGTTGCAGGTGGCAAACGAAGATCTCCAGCTGGAGAACACCACCCGGGAACGCGTTGAGCGCGATCTCGCGCAAGCGAACAAGAAACTCCAGCTCATGACCAGCATCACGCGCCACGATCTCGTCAACCAGCTCACCGTCCTGCAGGGGTACCTGGAGCTTGCCGATATGCTCGAAAAAACCGATCCTGAAAAAGCGGGAGAGTATCTCAGAAAGAGCATCGCCGTTGTTCAGAAGACTACCGGCACCATCCAGTTCACCAGCGAGTACCAGAAGATCGGGGTTGCGAGCCCCGTGTGGCACAATGTTACTGCCTGTATCGATACCGCACAGCGGTATGCAACGCTGGGTTCCATACGGCTCGTAAACGAGATCCCGGCAGGCGCAGAGATCTATGCCGACCCCTTGATCGAGAAGGTCATCTTCAACTTAATCGACAATGCCATCCGGTACGCCTCAACCCTCTCAACCATCCGGTTCTGGTTCCGGATGGAGGAGAGCAGCCCCATCATCGTCTGCGAGGACGATGGTGTCGGGGTTCCGTACGATACCAAGGAACGGATCTTCACGTACGCGTATGGCACCAATACCGGCATGGGCCTCTTCCTTGTCCGCGAGATCCTCTCCATCACCGATATCACCATCAGCGAGACCGGCATCCCTGGAAAAGGGGCACGGTTCGAGATCCGCCTTCCCCCGGAAGGGTACCGGGTTGCCTGAAGCGGGATCCGGGTACCCGGGCCCGGATCCCGACCAGTACTTCTTAAAGTTTCGTGATAATCATTCACGTGCTATGCGCATCCGCGACCTGATCCTGCCGGAAGACCGGATCTTTCTTGTCCTCTTTTTAGAGATGGCAGATCTGATTGCACAAGCCTCATCAACGCTTGACGAGATCACGCACGAGCTGCCGGAAGGAACTGAAAAGGCCCACAAGGTGCGGCAGCTCGAGCATCACGGGGACGAGATCACCCGGAGGATCTTCGAGCACCTCGACGAGTCGCTCATCACCCCGCTCGAACCCGAGGAGATTGCCCGCCTTGCCCCGGTGCTTGATGATGTTCTCGACCGGCTCGACTGGGTTACCCACCAGGTCTGCAATTACGGGATCCCCGAAACCAACGATGTCTTAAAGGAATACTCGTACCTCATCATGCTCGCAACAACGGAGATCTCGCATGCGGTCACCATTCTTTCGACCCTGAAAAGCCTCAATGAAGTCAGGGGCCATGCACAGGAGATCAGCCGGCTCTACAACCTCTCGACCGAACTCCTCTCGCGGGCGATCCTTGAACTATTCAAGACAAAAGACCTCCTGCTGATCATCAAGCTCAAGGATATTTACGAGGGGATGGCAAAGGTGATGGAGAAATGCAATGATGTCGGCCATGCCCTTGAAGACATAGCCAAGGCACACGCATGATCGGATTCGAACCCCTCATCCTGTTCGGTATCATCCTTGCCCTTGGCTTAAACTTCGTCAATGGCCTCAATGACGCGTCGCACTCGATTGCCACCGTGGTTGCAACAAAAGCCCTCTCTCCGGCAAAAGCGGTATTTTTTACCGCGCTGTGCAATCTTATCGGACCGTTCCTGTTCACGACCGCGGTTGCCGCAACCATCGGGACGGCGATTGTCGCCAGTGACGGGCTGACGCCCCTCTCGATCGTGGTTGCCATGGGTGCAGCCATCATCCTTGTCTTTGTTGCAACCCGGTCCGGCATCCCGATCTCGAGCAGCCATGCCATGGTCGGGGGCCTGCTCGGTGCCGGGGTAGCCGTTATCGGGCTGTCCGCAATCATCCTCCCCTCATTAACCAGCGTGATGGAGGTTGCCCTGTACGGTATTACGGGTGCCCTGCTGGGTGCAGTGGCACTTGGCCTTTTTACCGCATCGTTTCATGAGGACACCCGGTTCGGGGCACTGCTGGGGGCGCTCTGCGGGGCATCGCTTGTCATTCCGGTGATGATGGTTCTCGGGCGCATCCAGATCGGGGGGCTTCCTGCCATCGTCCTCTTCATCTTCATCTCACCGGTCCTCGGGATGGTCGGTGCGTTCGTCTTCGATGTCCTCATCTCGCATCTCTTCGGCCATTCGCGGCGGAACCGGATGCGGAGGATCTTCCAGCCGCTGCATGTTCTGGCCTGCCTCGTGCAGGCAACAGCCCACGGGGCCAATGACGGCCAGCACGCGGTGGGTGTTATCACGGCCCTGCTGGTTGCGTCAGGCATGCTGCTCTCGTTCGAGGTTCCCGGCTGGGTTGTCCTCACCTCGGCCCTTGCCATCGGTCTTGGCACCTGTTTTGGCGGCTGGCAGGTGGTGGACAAGATGGCAAAAGAGATTACAAAGATCCGGCCGTACCAGGGATTCTGTGCAGCAACGGCAAGCAGCGCCATCCTTGTTGCCGTGACGCACGCAGGAATCCCGGTTCTCCTCAACCCATGCCATCAACGGGGCGATCATCGGCGTGGGTGCAACCCGGGGGAAGAATGCGGTGCGGTGGAAGGTTGTACGCGAGATGCTGACTGCGTGGATCATCACCATCCCGCTTGCCGTTGTTGTGGCGTATGCCATGTATTTCATTGTCGGGCTTTTTGTCTCCCTGCTGCCGGCGTGGGGATAAATGCCCACAATATTTCGCTATATTTTTAACATCTACCGGCGATACTAGGGTGTTTGTTATGGGTCTTCGCGAGTTGTTAATACCGCAGGATAAGGTTTTTTTTGACCTGTTTGAGAAACAGGCAGGGATTGCAAAGGAGGCTGCGTGGCAGCTGGTTGCCCTCACCGAGGATTTTACCAATGTCAAGGAGAAGCGCCATGCAATCGAGAAACTGGAGCACAAGGGCGATCTTCTCACCCACGATATCTACAACCAGCTCAATACCACGTTCATCACCCCGCTGGATCCTGAGGAGATCTCGAGGCTCGCTTCATCGCTTGACGATGTGCTGGACTTCATTGACGGGGCAACCGAGAAGATGTTCTATTACGGGATCGGGGCTCCGGACGTGCACATGGTGGAACTGGCAAAACTGATCCATCTCTCAACCACGGAGCTTGAGGGTGCGGTGAAAGGAATCCGGTCCATCAAGGACCCCCGTTACATTGAGGAGCGCTGTATCGAGGTGAACCGGCTCGAGAACCTGGCCGACGATGTTCTTGCCCAGGCTGTGACGGAACTCTTTAAGACTACCGACGCCATTGCCATCATCAAGCTCAAGGACATCTACGAGCACCTTGAGACCGCAACCGACCGGTGCGAGGATGTGGCAAACGTGCTCTCGGATATCGCAATCCGCCACTCATGAGACCGCAGCAGATGAGCCCTGAGAGGACGCCATGATCGAAGCATCCGTGGAACTGGTCATCGCCATCATCGTGATTGCGTTAATCTTTGACTTTACCAACGGGTTCCACGATGCGGCAAACTCGATTGCCACCGTGGTCTCGACAAAGGTCCTCTCGCCACGGAACGCGGTTCTCATGGCCGCGGCTTTTAACTTTGTTGCGGCATTCGGCTTCGGGGTCGCGGTCGCAAGCACCATCAGCAAGATCATCGAGCTCAAGGTCGTCCCGGCCGGGATCATCCCCTACATCATCCTCTCCGCCCTCACCGGGGCCATCACCTGGAACCTGATCACGTGGATCTCGGGGCTGCCCACCTCCTCGTCCCATGCCCTGATCGGCGGGCTTGCGGGTGCGGGGCTCTCCGCTGCCGGGATGGCGGCCATCAAGTGGACCACGGTCGAGGTTGTCGCCCTCTTCATGGTCGTCTCGCCCTTGATCGGCCTTGCCTGCGGGTTTCTCTTTATGGCAGTCATCCTGCGGCTCACCCAGCACGCCAACAAGCAGTCGGCCGAGACCTACTTCAAACGGCTCCAGCTCTGTTCGGCTGCCGCGTACAGTTTCAGCCACGGGACCAACGATGCCCAGAAGACGATGGGGATCATCCTGCCGCTCCTCTTCTCCATCGGGTATTACGGCGCTAATGCCGACCCGAACCACCTGACGGTGCCGCTGTGGGTGATCCTCGCAGCGTACGGGGCTATCTCTCTTGGAACCCTCTCGGGCGGCTGGCGGATCGTCAAGACGATGGGGTACAAGATCACCAAGCTGCGTCCGGTGCACGGGTTTGCTGCCGAGACGGCCGGGGCTTCGACCATCATCGGCGCCTCCCTTCTTGGGATCCCGGTCAGCACCACGCATGTCATCTGCTCTTCCATCATGGGCGTGGGGACGACCATGGGGACGAGCACGGTGAAATGGGGGGTTGCCCGGACGATCGCGTGGGCATGGATCCTCACCATTCCCATCAGCGCCCTCATCGGGTTTACCGCGTTTGCGGTGATCCGGGTGATCATCGGGTACTGATCAAATGGTTGCCGGCCGGGGTGGATTCTTTTTTCCCCTGCCGGGTTTTTACCGGCCCGCGATTGCCGTCCGCCTCTGCCGTATCGTTGAAACGGTTCATGTCCTGTTTCAATGAGCATGGGCCGGCAGGGTTCTCACCCGTGTGATGAAAACCGGATGATTCGCGGTAGAAACGGGCATGAATTGGTAAGGTTCATGCCAGTTTCTTCAGAACACTTTTTTTAGGGAAACATCCATGAACGCCTGTTCCTCCACATTTCCCATGAAAAACGAGTGTTCTTAACAACAAATGATGGGGGTTGAGACCCCCATGCCCCCAAGGGGATAACTGCCGCCGCCCCGAAGGGCGCCCCGCGGCGGCCTCAATTCGGTTTATTCCATGGAAATCGCCCAACTGGGTTCCTCAAAATGAGAATCCTGTATGGAAACCATAAAGGGCACAATCGCATCCGCAGCCCGACCATTGTGCGACGCTCTAGGGCCTCCCCGCCCCCATAAGGAGCGCAAGGATACGGGCGAGGACGGTTATTTCCCTGGTATTTTCAGACTCCGGGTGTGAACCTCCGTTCCTCCACGTTTCACCAGAGACAGGGAACCGGCACGTGCTATCGTTCTGCCGCACGACACCCATTCCGCGCGCCATATTCCGGCCGGGCAAAAGTATGCGGTAAAATAAAAGATCGGCTATCCGGGGATCTTCCGTCGTGAAGTGCGACCAACGAGTATTTAATTGACCATCTCATTGTTTGTAGTAATCACCATGCTCTGCGAACTCAACACCCCTTTGACCTTACGGATGATGGCACTCGGCCGGCCGCTGTATGAAGCGGAGCGGATCGCGACCATTGTCACGGTCTGGGTGGTGCTGCTCTGTGCGATGATGGGATATTCCGTCTCCATGGATCGCGTGCCGCAGCCGTTCCGGATCGGAAGGTCCAGTCCGGCGCCGGGCACCGCTGCCGCGGGCATGCGTGGGATTTTCCCGGCCATTGCCGGGACCGCGGGCATACGGGCCCGTACTCTTCTGACCCGATAGGTGCCGGGCGGGACCGGCGGTATCTGCTTTTTGTTAAGCGGATGCTGTACGACCGGGGCCCGGCAGTATCGCGAGTGTACGAGCGGAGCGGATGCTTCTGCCGGTAACGCGAGAGGAACAGGATTAAAACAAAAGAAGTGATGCCTATACCACCAGAAAAACATAGCCGGGATGCACAATGCCCGGCAGGAACAAAGAAGACGGTACCGGACGTGACAAAACCCGATTCGGGCAGACCTGCCCGCGAAGTTGATCGCGTCACGGCACTGCGTGGGCCGGAGCTTCCGGCACCACGGATGACCGAAAAGATCCGGAGAAAACTCTCAGAACGGCTCTTTATCCAGGACTCGGACCTGCCGTACGCGGAACTTGAGGAGTCGCTGCGAAAGATGGTTCTTGCGGTTGCCGAGCGGCAGGACCGGCTCGCGGAGGGACTGCTCATCAAGCTCAACGATATCGAGTACCGGCTTGATGACCTGGAATGTGGCCGGCACCCGGACGATGCGGGGGGATCGTGATGCCCCGGCGCCCGACCGAACATGACGGCAATGTGCCGCTCTGGCTCATCCCGGCCGTGATCCTCCAGTGGATCAAACGAGTCGGCGAGGATCTCGAATGGGTCCGGATCCGCCGGACCGCCCACCACTACTACACGGTGAGCGTCCGGATCCGGTCCGTGAAGCGCGAGTTCAGCCAACGGGCCGCGGCGGCCATCGCCCGCCCGGCGGTTTTACCGGGAGGGAATGCCGTATGAGCGGGAGAGGAACTGCTGCAGGCCGAAGGGCAGGTGCTGCATGAGAAAGGGCAGGCCGCCGCATGTCACGCTGAGGAGAGCAGAAGCCATTGCACGGAAACGCGGGGATGTTATCCCCGTCCCGGGCGGCCGGTGCGATGCCTTCGACCTCATCATCTGCGAAGAGTTCCGCACGGTCTTTGTCCGCGTCCGCTGTACCCTCAGCCGGTTCACGTGGCCGCTCGAGGTCCTGCAGCAGTACCGGCACGACATTGCCCGGGTCTGCCGGCTCCCGCTGACCGCGGTTGTCGCCCGGGAGTTCTGGCTCCGGATGCCGGACGGGAGGTGGCAGTTCTTCCTGGTCCGGTGCGATGGTATCACCGAGATCGGCCCGGATGGGAAGTACTGGCCAAAAGCGGAGCTGCCGGTGGAGGCGGGAGTGAGACCGGAGGAGAGGGAAGGAGAATGATGGAGGAAACTAATTTTTTTGGGCCTCCCCGCTCTTTTCATGAGATGCTGACCATTCTATCAGCTTTTCTTGGGGGGTGTCTGCCGGAACAAGGCGTCCCGATCAGATCATACCAATGAGATCCCGTGTTGTGCAGACATGGAGGAGATCCTGTTTTCGGAAGTGCCGGTCCTCGGTCCAGATATGATCGATGCCGAGCGCAATCCCGACTGCCAGGAACGGGGCATCGTTTTCATCAACCGGTTTCATGATCTCTATTGCGTGCTGGTACTCCGATTCAAAGTCTTCGAACGGAACAAGAACGACCTGGTCGAGCAGGGTGTGCATGAGCAGATCGAAGTCGTGTTCCGTGATCTTTGCCTTTTTCATGAGATACGGCCGGTGTTTGAAGAGTTCGATCCCGATATAATCGGGCGCAAAAAAAAGAAAAGAGCGGTGCAGGATAATTTTTCGCGACGTGGAATCTTTTAAGAGACCTGCCATAATCCGGTTTGTATCAATGACAAGTCTCATGGTTTCCAGCCTCTGTTCACCTGCGGGTTTTTTTCAATGCTTTCTGCTTGTAATGCTCCTGGACTCCTTCCTTTACCTTGTAGTCGAGTGCCATGATATCCTCTTCCGCAACCGTACTGTGCTGCGTCATGGTATCGAGCATTGCAAGTTTTTTTGCGTAATCCTCGATCGCCCGCCGCGCAATCTCGCTCCACCGCACTTCGCTGTGCGCCTTGACAATCCGGTGAACATCCTCCGGGAGGGACAGGGTCATGTTCGGCATCGTATCACCACACAGGATTATGTGAGTTCACATATTTAACAGGATTCCGGAACCGCGTAAAAAGACCGATTCGATCTGAACTGTTCGGAATTTCCGGATGGTTGCTTCACAGGCGGGTTCCACGGGGGATAATCGATTTGTTGACATCAACAAAATGATCTGAAGTCGCGTGGTTTGACGTTTCGCACGATTTTTTGGCTTTTTTTTTGAACACCTGAAAAATTCCGCCATTCAGAATACCCGAGAAGTACCTGCAGATCACGGGCAAACCAGAATTCCACGCCATCCTGTTCATGGACATAATCCTCGAAGTTTTTATGGAGGCGGCTGACCTGGTCGTGCTTCATGGTACTCGTATATCTGATTCCGGACTGGTGACCAATTAAGATATGCGCTGTGTGGAGTGAAACTGTGCCAGGTGCGGGATATATTGGGGGCACCCGGGAGGCGACTGGCGGGAGTCACGCTTCTCCCGAAGAGACACTCCCGGAAAGGGTATCTCCCACTATCCGATCCGGGCTCGCAGCGGGCTCCGTTTACCCCCTTTTCCCTCCGCCCGGATCAATTTCATGCAAATTAGGGGGTATTCCGTACATGGGTTTTGCATCCGGGGCGACTCCTTCGTTTCCCGGCGATTCTGACGGTTTTAAAAGGCCGTGTAAAACGAAAATAGAGCTGAAATACTCATCGAAAGTCAGGGTCGCATGGGGTACAGGAGGACCGGATGAACCGGGAGGGGGTGGATGCTTCTCCGGCAGATCCGGCATTTCATTCCTTTTTCCCCCTCATAAAGAATCTCCCAAAAAAGAGTCTCTCCCAGGGTCGGATCCGGGCCCGTACAGGGCTCCGTTTGACCACTTTTGCCTCCGCCCGGATCATTTCCGTGCAAATTAGGGGGTATTCCGTACAGGGGTTTTGTATCCGGGGCGGTTCCTTCGTTTCCCGGCGATTCCGGTTGATTTGCGAGGCCGTGTAAAACGAAAATAGAGCTGAAATACTCATCGAAAGTCAGGGTGGGGCGGGCAATCGGAGGTAGGCCGGGAACCAGGTGGCCGGAGGGGCGTTGTGGGGGTTTTCCGGATCCGGGGGTCACGACGGGGAATGAACACCGGGGAAGGGGGTCTTTGAGATGAGGGGGGTGCTGGAATATTTTTTCCGGATTCATCCTCCCAAAAAAGGGTCTCTCCCAGGGTCGGATCTGGGCCCGTACAGGGCTCCGTTTGACCTCTTTTGCCACCGCCCGGATCATTTCCATGCAAAAGGGGGGGTATTCCGTACATGGGTTTTGGATCCGGGGCATATCCTTCGTTTCCCGGCGATTCCGGCCTGTTTGCAGTGCCGTGTAAAACGAAAATAGAGCTATAATACGTGGCAAAAGTCAGGGTGGGGCGGGCAATCGGAGGTATGCCGGGAACCAGGCGGCCGGAGGGGCGTTGTGGGGGTTTTCCGGATCCGGGGGCTACGACGGGGAGTGAACACCAGGATCGCTGCCGGGAGTTCTTCACCGCAAATCATCGACAAACGCGTGGCAGCCCGGGCACCACCAGCCGACCGGCACCGGGTGCATCTTCCCGGACGGTCCGCGGGTCCGGACATACGCCCGGTACAGGTGCTGGCGCCGGTTCGGGCCGGTTGGTGTGCGGCAGCCGTTCGGGCAGGAGGGAGGATGGGGGGATTGATGTGGGGGCGGGCGCACCCGGTGAGATTATATCCTATCCCCGCTGACACCCGGGTATGCAGATTCCGGGTGAGCGCTTTTGAATGGATTGCCATCAACCAATATCGTGTACCTCTTCTCCGTCATGCACAAACTGGTGGGGGGCCAGGAGATCATCGGGGAACTCCGGGACTTTTTCCTTGCAAAAGGGTACGAACCGGGCCGGATCGTGTCAAACGCCGATGCAACAATCGAAGACCTCAAAGCAATCCCGCATAACTGCTCGGTCTTCTTCTTCAACTCGCACTCCTCGTACCGTTTTGGGACTGACCGTACGGTCCCCCTCTTTGCCTGCCTCATGACCGCAACACCGGTGAACGAAGAGACAGAAGAGCGGTATGCCGGCGATATCCGGGCCGGCCTTGTCACGACCTTTTCGGACGACACGGAGGGTTTCGGGGAGCGGTACTGGATTACGGAGAAGTTCATCCGGAAGTACTGGCGGTTTCCGGACAACAGCCTTGTCTTCCTCCACGCCTGCATGTCGTTTAACGAACCCCTGAACACCATCCTGCTCTCTCCCGTGACCTCCGATGAAGAGACCACGGGCTGCGGGGCCGGCGTATTCTGCGGCTGGAGCTGGGGCGCCACCGGGGACCTTGCGCCACGGTACCTTTTCGACCGCCTGCTGGGCGCAAACCTTATCCGGGAGGAGACGCGGCGGGAAGATCCACCCCAGCGGCCCTTTGACATCGATGCCGTATGGGAGGACATGGCCGTGCCCGGCCGCAACCTGATCGACGACTATGATGCGCACACGAAGCATGCAACGAAACTGGAGTACGGCCGGCGGCCCGGTTGCACGCTCGGCCTGCTTGCCCCAAGCATTGAGCATGCGACATTTGATGAGCAGGAGAAGATCGTAACGCTGACCGGCGCCTTTGGCACCGGAACACCGAAGGTCCGGGTCTTTGTCAAAGAGACGCCGGGCGGTTTCATCTCTGAGGGAGACACGGAGCTCATTGCCGGACCCGGTGACAGCCCGCAGGAGCTCACCTGTATGGGGATGCCGGAGAGGGGGCGGGGTTCAGCAGGGTACCTGGTCGCCGCGGCCGATTACGGCAGCGGATCCCTTGTCATGAGCAATGCCGTGCCCGTGACTTCCTGGCGCGGGACGTTCACGTTCACCCTGCGCCTGCCGGACCAGGATGCAGACAGTCCCGGGATCGGGCAGGTCACGACCCCCGTCTTCCTTCGCGGCGACATTCACCGGCCCCGGAAAAAGCCGGGAGTGGCGCCCTATCCACGCCCCTGTACTTTCTGCACGGTCCTTGACCCGGAGACGACCGGGCAGTATACGAGCGGCGGGGACTATACGTCCCAGAAGAACGGCTATTCCTGTCACTGGCACGGGTCCGGCTCCATGCCGCATGACGGCGAACAGGTCATCGGGGTCTGGGGATGGCACCGGTTCCCGATGGGGCCGTTGCAGCCGAAACTCTTTGTTGACATCCTGACCCGCGAGAACCAGGTCCTGGTTGACATCAGGGACGAGAAGGGGAAACTTATCGGGGAGAACCTGGTCTTCCCGGTCAATGTCCTGTACCTGGCCAATGAAGTGAACAGGCTGCCGTTCATCTTCGACTTCCTCAACGGCTCCCTGACCTGGGCCGAGGCGGACGGGAAGTACGAACGGTCGTATGATATCCCGGGCAACTGCATCGAGGCGCCGGTGTACTGCGGTGATTTTCCGGATGCGGAGAAAATTGTCATCGGCCGACTCCGGTGGGAGACGCTGAAGGCCGAATTCATCCCGGATAAAGATACAGAGTCCTGAGGGCCGGACACCGGCGGCAATGAGGACGTGATCTGCCAGGGCCCCGTCATCCCGGGCCGGCAGTTCTTCACCGCAGCTCATCAACAAACGCGTGGCAGCCCGGGCACGACCGGCCGACCGGCACCGGGTGCATCCTGCCGGCCGGTCCGCGGGTCCGGACGTACGCCCGGTACAGGTGCTGGGGCCGGTTCGTGCCGGTTGGTGTGCGGTGGCCGTTGGAGCTGGGGGACTTGTGGGCATTCGATGAGAGGTGTGGCCGGGTGGGGGCGCATCTGATATGTGGGTGTGACGCTCAACGGGGCTCCGCCCCTCGCCGCGTGGGCTTCCCCATGAGTAAAAAAAGATATCCTATTTTCGGTTCCTGAATTGGTATTCCGGTGCTTTCCGGTACTTTTCAAAATAATTCCCAATGAGATCATTTTCCAGTTCTTTGAGCTGATGCGGCAATACAGGAGTTTCCAGAATGTGGTATGAGAAAAATAGGTCTCGGTCATCCCACGACTTTTGGCTATGATCAGATAATCGCTTGGAACAATTTTCCGATTCACCAACATAGACAATTTCGTGAGAAATTGAATCCATGAGAATATACAGACCCTGTTTTTGTTGAATTGAACGGGTATATTTCTTCTCAAGACGTTCGATGGTATTCCATTGAAGTCCCATCCAGTCGGCACTTCCGGGTTTTCCCACATCAGGTAAGGGAGGATGGCATAATCCTCCAGCCGGGTTATCTTTGTTGCTTGTATCTAATTTTCCACCTCGAATTCCCGGATCGCCATTCCTTTTTTTCCGATCTGTTGATTTCCGGTATCTTTTATGAAAGCGTCCGAAGTTACAAAGGGTGGATTCCCCACGCTCCTGTCGGTACCGGTACAGGAGAAAACACTCCATCCCCCGCCTGCCACTCATAGATGTATCGAGTGGGGAAGCGGAACACTCGTACTCAAATCCTTCTGCATCCTTCCAAGCCCAGAGTGATGGAGCCGCTGTGTGAGGAGCATTCCACGGCATCAGATCAGTTTTTTTGATATTGTGCCGGAGTTCGTTCAATCTTTTGTGTACAGTCCTCTGGGTTTCACCGATATACATGAGAAAATCTTTGCCGATGGGTCTTATCCGGTAGAGACCTGGCTTGTGGGGGATTTGCCTGAAGTCATGTTTATCTGCAGAGAACGGAACCCAAGGGGACCATGGAAGAGAGGCCCAATTTGTTTCAAAATATTCCATCTTTCAACCCCGGAACAGATGGAATTATCCGGACTTTGCGGAATAGACCCGCTCGTACTGGAGGATAACAGTGTCCTTTTCAGTTTTGGCAATAAGCTTGAAAACGTCGCCGGGATTTATTTTGAAGGATTTTACAACTTCCGAGGGGATAGTGAGATCCAGAGAGTTGCTTCCATGATGAAGGCGGGACTTCACGGTATTTTCGATTTCTGCCATACATCCCGGATGGCAAATGCACATTTAGCGCTTAATGCACATTATGTGCATTAAAGTTCAGAAACCAGTTTGATCCTATTCTTTCCTTGTTATATTGACCATCTCGTACGTTTTTCCCAATACTTCAGAAATTCCCCAGCGTGGCGGGCTCGATGAACGATGGAAGCTCGCCGAGTCGGTGGGATGCTCGTTTGTTGAAGTCCCGGCAGACCTGATCAAGAAAGGATCGGAAGTAACTGCAACGGGACAGGGGCTCTGCACATTTCTGACAAAGGAGAGTATCGCAACACTCTATAAAACAATAAAAAATCCATCCGGAAAAATTCCCTACATTCTCCATACAGAGCCCTCTCTTTCAAGAACGGATAATTTTGGGATAAAGTCCCAGGCTCCGCTCCGGTGGAATGATCCGGTATGGGTTGAAAAATTTGTCCGGATGATTCTCGATCTTTCGGATTTTCTTGGTAACACTCCGGCAAAGATTGAGATTCATCCCGGCGACCGGAGGAATTCTTTTGCAGATATTGTCCGGAGCGTGAAAACAATCCAGACAGGTTTTGTGGATACATTTGGAATCTTACCTGAAATCCTTCTTGAAAACCGAACCGGGCAATTCATATCCGAGGGTACAGCAATTTTCAAGTTCTGGGAATATGTGATGCGGCACAATCCGGAAATCGAGGATTCATTTGGTATTGTGCTGGATATCCAGCAGCTCTCGACTGTAACCCGGCAGAATTTTCTGCCATCGTTTCACCAGATTCCTCCTGCATGCCTGAAAGGGTTTCATATCCACCGGCTGCACCGGCCACCGAAAATTGACGATGGGATTCCATGGCCGGAAGTGTTTGCGTTAATCTCCGGAATTGAGCATGATGTGATCATAAATCCAGAGATTCATCACAACAATCAGGTTGCAAGAGTGATCGGTTTTTGTAAAGAGATGCTCACAGAGGAAGAGCATAAAATGTAATAGATTCCGGGGCTAGCCCACGCGGCAAGGGGCGGAGCCCCGATGAGCGTCAAATCCCCCGTAGTCATTTCCCCCCCGGCGGAACATTTTCTGTTCCTTTAATCCGGCCGCATCAAAGACAAACCACGCCAATCCGGCCCGGATACACATCCCGTTTTTCCTAAAAACCGTTTCATAATAAAAGCCCATTGACCTGCCTGATCCATGGTTGTATGTCAAACGGGCCCCGCTGACCCGGCACGGGAACTCCAACTCCCGCACCGGCCCTTTGAGAGGTGCGCACCTCTCCCGGGGAAAAAATCCGACAGGAAAAAACCTGGAGGACACGAAGGATGGCAGCGTCATTCTTCGGTACAAAAAACCGCCGGAATTCCGGAGGAATGTCCGGCACAACCAGAAACCCACCAAAGAGGAACCAACCATGGCAGACTTTATCGAGAAAACCAATGTAAAGACGGCGGTCCGGAATCTCGCGACCCCGATCGCAGATGTAGCGGCATTCGACGCAATCGTCCAGTCCGTGATCACGGACAACGCATTCGGCTGCGTTGCCTACACGGAAGGCGGCGTTGCCCACCAGCCCGTGGAGAAGACCAAGGAAGCGTACGTGGCAAAGATCGTGTACCAGAACACCGAAGCAAAGACCGTAGGCAACCAGTCCGGCAAGTACCCCACAATCGCCGGGTTCAATGCCGGGGCAGCAGCAATCCTTGCCAGCGCCGAACTCACGGCAGCCCACGGGGGAACCCCGGTACGGGATTTGGCAGACGAGACCTACGCAGCCACGCTCAGATGCCGGGACCCGAACGGCGAACTGTACTTCGTGACCTTCACGCGCGACCGCGTGAACCTCACCTCGTACTCGGACGACGGGATCCGCACCAGGGTCGAGACCTGGGCCGACACCGTTGCGGCACTGGCCTGAAGGAGACGGAGGAGAATAACAAATTTTTTTGGCAGGGAATTCAGGGAGACGCAGACGCTCTTGGGGGAATGCAAGCATTCCCCCGCACGCTCGTGGCATCCCCAATGGCGATGACGACGTATTACCGGTCAGCCAACTCGCTTGAAAATTTTTTAGCGAACCGGAATCCGTCGTCCTCACCCACGCCCCCGCCCCCGACGGGGCAGGGCTGGCGTAAGGGGGGCGATCCTGCCTTCCTGGATTTTTCCTGCCCACCTGAAACGAAGACAAAACCGAGGCACACCATCATGGAAACAGAAATTATTGCCATCCTGCTCGGGGCCGTCCTCCCCATCTACCCGATCCTGTACGCGATCCACCAGCGGATCGGCAGGTACGACGAGGTAGTGGAGGAGTTCAAACGGCTCCGGCAGGAGCACGAACAATGGAGGGATACGTATCATGGACTCTGATCTGACACCCGTCGCAACGGTTACCGGCCTGTACCGGGGGACCTTCTGCGGCTTGGAACCACTCACACGAGACACGCCCCTCACGCTTGAGGAGGTCCGGCGCAACCCGGTCTTCTACGAGCTCGAACTGCACGATGAACACGAAGACGCTGACCTGATCATCGATGTCATCTACGACAACATGGCACCGATGCGCCTCCAGGATCTCATGCGTGGCACCGACCTCCCGCGGGGAATCCGGTTCTGGCCGGACTGGTTCGAGATCCCGCCCTATCGCGAGATGCGCGACATTGACGGCCGGCGCGTGTATCCCCGGGCACCGGGCACCCACACGGTCCGGATCCGGACGGCACGGAGGAAGCGCGAACAGCGGGGAAAGACCCGGAATTTCAGCCCGGCTAACGGCGGGTCAACGAGCCCGGTCTTCGAGCTCACCATCGCGGCCGACCGTGACGGGGACCGCTGAGGCAGGAGGCAGTGTCATGTTCGAAGACGAACGCACCACCCGCATCGCCATCTGCGGCAGCGGGATCCTTCTTGCCCTCATTTTTTTCCTCGCAGAGCTCCCGCCCCTCCTGCTGATCGTGCCGGCCGGGATCCTCTTCCTCGGCCTCGTTGCCGATCCTTTCGAGACGCACGCGGTCTGGTACGGGATGCTCAATGTCCTTGGGATCTTCGAATTGCCGGAGATCACGGAGATCGAGCGGCTCACGTATCAGGAAAAGCGGCATTACTTCTGGTTCGGGGAGGTTTCGATGGCCGCCATCCTGGCCGGGGTGTTTGCGGTCCCGCTCGGGATCTTCATGGCCGGCCGGACAGAGATGTCCCTTGCGTTCATCGGTGCTGCAATCCTGTTCCTGCCGCTGTTTGTGTTCCTGCCGAAGTTGATTAAGCGTGCGATGAAGGCGGATGCGGATGCCGTTATCGGGACGTTCGGGAAGAACGAGCAGGTCAGAAAAGTGTTCTGGACCCTGTTCATCTCGATGGCCGGTCTTGTGCTTGCACAGGTCGTGGATCCAGCACTCGCGGCAAAAGTAGTCGCTATACTTGCCGGAACATAATCTTCCCCTTTTTGTTCCGGACAGAGATACACCCGTAAAATTAATGAGGAAAATCTTCAGATCTACCCGGACGACCACCGGTTGTTCGTGGATGAACACAAAAAGAACCCCCCGTTTCATTCACCGGTACAGGAAATATCAATAGAGCCGGCAACCCATAGAAAATATCCATGGCCGACAGCACGTTTCCGGATCCCGCCCCCCGGAAAAATCTCCTCAACTATCTTGTATGGATCTTCATTGCAGCAACTCTTCTCCTCGCCATTATATTCTGGTTTAACGTCTTTGGCATTCTCTCTGGTACCAGCATGAAAACAAGCGAGTGCAGCTTTTGTGCAGATCCCATGACCGATTCCGCTCCGGCAATCCGGACCGGCCCGGATTCCATCCATATCGTCATGCGGCCGGATGCATCGATACACCATCATCAGGTGCCGGTAGTGAATATTTACGTCAACGACCGTGACGTCAGCAACCAGTCACTCATTGCAGCCGCTGACCTTGCCATTGTCATCAGCCCGCCGGAAGGACTTGTCTTTGCTGATGGGTCGTCTGTGACCCTCTCGGGAAGCGGGGTTGCCGGCAACACGAGCATGCCGGTTCACCTGCAGGTTGTTGCCAGCTACCCGGACACGGGAAAGCGGGTGGCAATTGGGGAGCAGCTCTTCTGATGATTACGGGGATGGGGAGATAACCCCGTTTTTTGGAGGAGGCATGTTATTCCTACGAAGAAACGCAGTCATGATTAGGGTGTTGATGATTAGATAAGGGCTGAACGGTTGATGAACCAGGGTTACGATGCCCTACGCGCAAAACGCCTCGTCGGGTTTTGCGCTACTCATTACCGGACTCCGGCAGAGTGTGCAATTTCCTGCCCAGCGAGGCCCCGACGAGGCGGCCGAGCGACCCCCGAAGGGGGTGGGTGGGCTCGCATTATCAATACAATAATCAAGCCGGGAGTTAATCGAAAATTATTATGATAACAGCATCATTTATCAGTGGCGCTATTGGGTTGATTGCCACTTTTTTTTAGCGCATGTTATTTTTCCCCACCATTATTCAGAACAAAAGAAGATTTAAAAAAAAATGACTGCTACTTGTTTTGATGAAAATCCTCATATGAAAAATGCACTCATTCGGGATCAAAATAATGCTAAAATTGGATTTGCCTTGTTAACAATTGGACTCTTTTTCCAGATGCTCGCTTTATTCCTTCAGATGATCTAATCCTTATTTTTCCTTACCCCCCGGCACTCCCCGCTGATCACACACTCCCCACAAAGCGGCTTCTTCGCATCGCAGGTTGCCCGCCCGTGCGCAATCAGGACATCGGTGAGATCCCCCCACGTATCCTGCGAAAAGAGCCGCATCAGATCGCGCTCGATGACTGCCACGTTGTCGGTATCGGAGAATCCAATACGCTGCGCCAGCCTCCGGACGTGCGTATCCACCGCGATACCCTCGTTTTTACCCATCGCGTGGTAGAGCACGATGTTTGCCGTCTTGCGCCCGACACCGGGAATGGTCAGGAGCTCGTCCATGGTCTCCGGCACGCTGCCGCCGAAATTGTCGAGCAGGGCCTGCGAAGCGGCGATCAGGTTCTTTGCCTTCGCGTGATAATAGCCGAGGCTGTGGATGATCATCTCCACGTCCTCCTGGTTTGCTTTCGCGAGTTTTGCCGGTGTAGGGTATCTTAAAAAGAGCGGTTTTTTGACTTTGAGGACTGCCTTGTCCGTGGTCTGGGCAGAGAGGATGGTGAGGATTAAGACTTCAAACGGGGTTCCGCGGCAGATCTTGCCTGCCGGTTCGCGGGCGTCAGGATACCGTTTCAAAAGAGTGGCATAGATTCGTGCAGCGTCCTGCTGTTTCATGGTCCGTATGGGGTAGGGCGGATTCGAACCGCCGTCAAAGCGTCCCAAACGCTCTAGGATGGACCAGGCTACCCTACTACCCCGCGCCATCATAGTTGCGCCGGGAATGTAAAAATAGGTGATGGTGGATTGAAGAAAAAAATCAGACCGGGAAGGGATTTTTGCCGGATTCCGAGACAATGGTTCCCACGAACTTTCCGGAAAGGATCGCATTTGAAAGGTTCTTTGGATCCCGGCCGTCAAGCACGACAAGGGGAATACGGCTCCGTTCCACGATCCGTGCAGCAATCACATCAAGCACATTGTTTGAACCGGCTGACAGGGCCGTTTTCCCGACAATTTCCAGGAGTTGCGCAGGAGTGAGCGTCTCAAACCTCTTTGCATCGGAAAATTTGTTCGGGTCCTTGTCGTACGCGCCGTCAACGGACGTTGCGTTGATGAAGACCGAAGCGCCGACCCGCTCGGCAAGAACGGCAGCAACCGCATCGGTGGTCTGGCCCGGCGTGATCCCGCCCATGATCACAATCCTTCCCGACTCTGCGAATTTCTTTGCCTCGTTGTGCGTTTCGGCAACCACCGGGTACGCATCCTTCCCAAGCGCAGCGATGAGGAGCGTGGCATTCAGCCGGGTGATGAGGATCCCGATCTCGTCCGAGGTCCCTTCATCGATCCCAAGAGCCCGCGATACCTCGATATAGCGCCGGGCTTCGCCTCCCCCTCCGACAACGACATACAACTGGCACTTCTCTGCGATCGCCCTGAGTACCGGAACGTATTCCCTGATGCGGTGGCTCTCCAGCTCCGGGATCAGGATGGAACCGCCAAGCGAGATGACAACGGTCTTCATTGCATTAGTTTTTGTAGTGGATGCACATAGACTTGTTCACTATGTTCTACTGTCCGAAATGCAAGAGCCAGGAGATCTTTCCGGAAGTCGGGGGGTATGTCGGCTCGATCTATGTCTGCAAGGACTGCGGGTACCGGGGCTCGTTCGTTCTCGAAGTGGACTCGCCCGAGGGCATAAAGAACGTGGAAAAGGAGGAGCGGATGCACAAACGACCCGTCCGCTCCCACACAAAAGAAGGATAACCGGGTATGCATGAGGCACGGCAGTTCGAGAAACTCATCAACGGGGCCGTGAGATGCTCGCTCTGCAACCACCGGTGCACGATTAACGAGGGAAAGCACGGCATCTGCGGGGTGCGCTGGAACGAGCACGGGACACTCGACGCAAAGACGTACGGGAAGATCAGCGCGGAAGCCGTCGACCCCATCGAGAAGAAACCGCTCTTCCATTACCTGCCCGGCACCCGCTCGTACTCCCTTGGCAGTATCGGGTGCAACTTTCACTGTAAACACTGCCAGAACTGGCACATTTCCCGGGCAGCGTTTGACGAGGCGCATCTCCGCACGCTGTCGCCTGAAGAGGGGGTGCAGCGGGCACTTGCAAGCGGCAGCGCATCCATCTCGTGGACCTACAACGAGCCGACCATCTGGCACGAGTATGCGCTCGATATGGGAACGCTCGCCCGGCAGAAGGGGCTCGGCACGATCTATGTGACGAACGGGTACATCACCGAAGAGGCCCTGCGCGAACTCGCCCCCATGCTCGGGGCATTCCGGGTGGACATCAAGGCATTCACAGACGATTTTTACAAGAGCGTCTGCGGGGCTCATCTCCAGCCGGTGCTCGATTCCGCCATCCTCGCCCGCGAGCTCGGGATGCATGTCGAGACCGTGACGCTCGTCATCCCCGGCCTCAACGACAGCAGGGAGGAGCAGGAATCCCTCATCCGCTGGGTGATTGAAAATCTCGGGCCGGACACCCCCATGCACTTCTCGGCGTTCCACCCGGATTACCAGATGACCGACCGGGGGGCAACACCGGTTGCCACCCTTGAGAAGATCTACACCCTTGCAAAAGAACTCGGCCTGCATTACCCGTATCTCGGCAACGTGTACCACCACCCGGGCGAGAACACGTACTGCCCGTCCTGCGGGGCAACCCTCATCGAACGTTCAGGATTCTCTGCCCGGTTCGTGGCACTCGAAGACCGGCAGTGCACAGCCTGCGGCGGGAAGGTAGAAGTGGTCCGCAATGCTAGCTGATCCCCTGCATGAGAACCGGTTCATCGTGGACCGGATGCTCAGCACGCTCACCCGCTACCTCAGGTTCATGGGCTACGACACCACTAGTGCAAACAACCTTTCAGAAGGGCGCCCGGACGAGGATACCCTGCTCCTTGCCATGGCAGAACAGGAAGGCCGGATCCTCGTAACCCGGGACGCGGAACTGGCACGGCGGGGAAAGGAACGGGCGGTCCTCATCAGGGATGAAGATGTGTTGGAGCAGGTGCAGCAACTCGTCAGCTGCAAGCTTATCCAGCGCCGGGTTGCCTTAAGCCGGTGCTCGCTCTGCAACACCCCCCTGCGGGAAGCAACTACCTGCGAGATTGGAGAAGCGGAGTATGCCCCCAAAGACTGGCGGGGATTCTCATTTTACTGGTGCGAGCGGTGCAGGAAACTCTACTGGAACGGTTCGCACGGGAAGCAGCTGGAAGAGCGGATCCTCAAAGGGGAAGGGGCTGGGAAATGACGTGAGGAGAGAGGGGGAGGAAACCGTTGATAAACAGGAAAATGGTAAGGGGATTTCCCATGAAAAATGCGGAAAAGAATATTGATGGGGGCTGATGCCCCCATACCCCCGTGGGGATTACTGCCGCCGCTCCCGTTTGGGCGCCCCGCGGCGGCTTCTATTACCGGTTTTCCGAATCAGAGATTGCCCCGCTGTACTCCGCGAAGGGGCCAGAATCGGGGGTGCTTAAAAGAAATCCCCCGTTTAGCGTTTTTCATGCTTCGGGTGTGAACTCCCGTTCATGTGCGTTTCACCAGAGCATAAGAATTCAGATCTCGTGCGCCAGCATGCGGAAGAACTCTTCTGCTGCATACCGCTCGGTCCATGGCCGGTGGCCGCATTTCTCTAAAAGGATGAACCGGAAATTTGGAAGAACCTGGCTGAGCGGGTCATTGACACCCCGGGCCGGGTGGGGGTCGGTGTCGCCGTGGATGGCGATGACCGGGCAGGTGATCTTCTCTGCGAGCCGGAGAATGACTCCCTCTTTTCGCAAGTGTGCAGCCTCGTCCCAGACCCCCCGAAAGACATCGTACCGGCAGGGGAACCCCGCATCTTCTGCGGTTGCGGCATCGTAGGCATCGGCACGGGTCAGCAGGGTACCAAGATCGGCAAGGAGCAGGTCCCGGTCGGGAAAGGTATCGTCGTTCAGGTGCGCGAGGATCTCCTGGACCGCCACCCGTTCATTCTTTGGAAGGCGCGCCATCCGGGTCTGGGTGATCGCGGAGGCATACTGCTCCTCAAAGGGAGGGCTGCTGACCAGGATGAGTTTTTTGACAAGCTCCGGGTAGCGGGCGGCAAAGAGCCACGAGAGGAATGCTCCCCAGGAGAAGCCGATGAGCGTAACCGGGCCTGCGGCATGTTCCTGCAGGACCAGACGGAGTTCCTCAACCTGCCCGTCAACGGTGATTTCGGACTGGAACGGCTCAAGGATCCCGGTGATATTGGAGAGTTCGCGGGCAACCGGGGCCATCTCGCCGGGGGCGCCCGGGCCGCCGTGAATCACCGCCACTGCAAACGGCCCATGACCCCACTTCCGTACCGGTCTCATATACCTACAACTATCTCCGGAAGAGTACAAATA
The DNA here is from genome assembly GCA_002839605.1 of Methanomicrobiales archaeon HGW-Methanomicrobiales-3. GTDB lineage: Archaea > Halobacteriota > Methanomicrobia > Methanomicrobiales > Methanospirillaceae > Methanoregula. Next base: position 60,397 of record PGYK01000003.1, read on the forward strand.
GTCCGCGGTGGTGGGAGAATGGTTTTTTTGTTCCGGTATGGGGGGAAAAATGAATCGCGGTGTGAAAAAAGGAACGGATTGCAGGAGGATTATTCGGTTAATTCCTTCTCAATCTCCATCTTGATCCGGTCAAGGGCAATCCTGCCGATCCGGGTGATGCGCCCGTTGACCAGTACCATGGGGATCGGGGGGTGATCGCGCTCAACGATCGTGCGGATATGGTCCGGCACCCCATCATCGACAAGCGTGAGTTTCAGGACCACCTTGTCGCCGTAGATCTTCTGGAGGACCCGCTCCAGTTCCAAAAATGCATCGGTAAGTTTTCCTTTGAGGTAGCAGCCGGTAAGGCCGCAGGTGCGGTTCTCATCGCAGGGAAACGGTGAGCACTCCGATGTTTTCAAGCCGACAACTTCTATCTGCACGATCCCGGTCATACCGGAAATATTATCCCGGATGTTATTTAGGGATTGGGAAATGCACGAAAAAAGGGCTTCAGATGAACCGCTCGAACCGATCCTTTGTAACCTTGCAGATCGGGCAGATGCCCGGTGGCTGTTCCCGGGCACAGAGATACCCGCAGACCTTGCAGCGCCAGACCGGTAAGGGGAAGACCGGTACCGGGCCGGTTGTTACGGTCCGGACTGCCGGAGCTTTTCCCCGCAGGGAGCGCGGGGGCCGTCGCTCGGGTACAGGTGCGACCTGAGCTGCGCCCCTTACTATTTCATCACTGACATAGAGGGCACAGTAACAGGCACCGTACTCACTCAGGTCCGGGTCACGGTAATCGCACGGGCAGACAATGTCCCCATCCTCAGCAGATTTCCCGCTTGCGAGACGGCAGGGACACGCCCGGTACCCGTACCGCTGCTCGTTCTTTAACAGGCCGCGGATCAGGTTTTTGGTAAATTCACTATCGGGATTGAACCGGTATCCTCCGTCTTCGGCTTCCTTTTTCAGCTGCAGGTATACCCGGTCTACGTCGCTCTCGCTCACACCGGTGAAATTCATGACCCCAGTGCCTCCCTGATCTCCTGCTCGCGGAACCCGACAATTACCTTTTTATTATCGATAACCAGCGTGGGAAACGAGCCGCTGGGATTGAACTTTTCAACCTGTGCAATCGCGTTATCCTGTTCGGTTCCATCGAGCAGGTCCACGTAGGAATAATCGAACGCAACCCCTATCTGCCGCAAAAGTTCCTTGGTCTTGTTGCACCACCCGCAGGTAGAGAGTGCGTACAGCATCACCGTTCCCTTGTTCTTCCCGTCAACATGTTCCACTGCCATGATCACTTCACCAGCTGTTCAATGAAAGGAAATTGGGCCAGGTACTACTTAAAACCGGGGATAGATCGCAAAAAAGGATGGCGGCTGCCATCACTTGTTCTTCATGATGATCTCGACATCCTCAAGGAGGGCCTGGAGATCTTCCTCGTGCTCCACTTCCTGCGAGAGGATGGTTAGGAGCACGTTGTACGTGACCGGGTCCGTATCCCGTGTCTTCTTGAGCAACGAATTGTACGTCTTAATCGCACACTGCTCGCCCTTGATGTTCTGCTCAAGGATCTTCACGATGAACGGATCGTCCGGGGCATCGTACCCGCAGTTGGTGAGCGTGTACCAGTCCTGCGGTTTTGTCACGGGCGTTCCGCCCAGCTGGATGATGCGGGTGGTCAGGAGCGTGGCATGGGCCAGTTCCTCAGTCGCATGGAGGGTGAGTTCGGAGATGACCGCCTCCTTGTTCGGACCTTTGACCACTTTTGAGCCGATCCAGTACTGGTAGTATGCCAGCCACTCATCGGAATAGGCCTTGTTTAACAGGGTTATGAGTTCCTTTACATCGGTATCAACAATCTTCTGTCCAAGAGTTCCCATAGGTCTTCACCTTTTTTCCGGTAATCGGCGGAATGATCCACTATCGGAAGCCATCCGATATATTGGTATCCGTTACGGCACCGGAGAGGAGCTACCCAGACCGCTTGCTGCCATGAAGAACCAAAAAAAGCATGTGTAGGACAGGACCTGCATTATCGTTAATTACTATTCAGGCACATTAGCTATGGATATCATGAAGGCAGTCCTGGGTCTTGAGGATGGGCATATTGTCCGGGGGGAAGGATTTGGTGTTGAAGGGGAATGCACCGGGGAACTGGTGTTCAATACCCTGATGTCGGGATACATGGAGGCGCTCTCCGATCCCAGCTATTTTGGCCAGATCCTCCTTTTCACGTTCCCGACAATCGGCAATTACGGTGTCGACACACAGAACATGCAGAGCCAGAATGTCAAGGTCCGGGCAGCAGTCTGCCGCGAGATCTGCAGCAAACCCGATGCAGCCCAGAACCTGAGGGAGTACTTTGAGCAGAAGAAACTCCTTGGGATGTGCGGCGTTGATACCCGGAGCCTGACCATCAGGACCCGGGTCCACGGGACCTTGCGGGCAGCCCTTCTTGTCGGGAGCGATGATGGCGAACAGGCAGTTGCCCTTGCTAAAAAAGCGCCCACTCCCGCCGAGATCGATCCCATTCCCGAAGTATCGTGCAAAGCGCCTTACCGCATCCCGGGAAAAGGAAAACGCATTGCGATAATCGATCTCGGCCTCAAGACCAATATGATAACCAGCCTCTCCCGCCGGAAAGGCGACCTGTACATCTTCCCCCACGATACCGATCCTGAAGAAATTTTTGCCGTTGAGCCGGACTGCCTTTTCCTGACCAACGGTCCCGGGGATCCCAAACGGGCGGTAAAGACCATTGCCACCGTGAAAAAGTGCATCGGGGAACTGCCCATATTCGGGATCTGCATGGGCAACCAGATCACCGCACTGGCACTTGGCGGAGAGACGTACAAACTCAAGTTCGGCCACCGGGGCGCAAACCAGCCGGTCAGGTATCATGACGGCAGGATCTTCATCACGACCCAGAACCACGGGTACGCGGTGGACAGGGACTCACTCCCGGAAGGATGTGATGTGACGTTCCTGAATGCAAACGACGGGACGGTCGAGGGATTCGAGAACCTGGACTTACGGATTAACTGCGTCCAGTTCCATCCCGAAGCCCATGCCGGGCCCATGGATACGGAATGTCACTATTTTGACGGCCTGTTCAGGAGGCTCGGATAATGCCAAAACTTGAGCATATCAAAAAGGTCCTCATCATCGGGTCGGGGCCGATCCAGATCGGGCAGGCAGCAGAGTTCGATTTCTCCGGAAGCCAGGCCTGCCGGGCCATGCACGAGGAGGGAGTTGAGGTTGTCTTGATCAACTCCAACCCTGCAACGATCCAGACGGACCCGGAGATGGCAGAGACCATCTATATCGAACCCATCCGGGCCGATGTGATTGCAAAGATCATCGAGAAGGAGAAACCCGACGGGATCCTCTCCGGCATGGGTGGCCAGACCGGGCTCAACATGACCGCTGAACTTGCCGAGAAGGGCGCGCTCGCAGGAGTCGAGATCCTCGGCACGCCCCTTGAAGCGATCTATCGTGGCGAGGACCGGCAGAAATTCCGGGAACTGATGCTTGAGATCGGGGAACCGATCCCAAAGAGCATGATCCTCACGAGCATGACCCAGGTGGACGAAGTGATCGAGGCTATCGGCCTTCCGGCGGTTGTCCGTCCCGCATATACCCTGGGAGGAGCCGGCGGGGGAATCGCAAAAACCCGCGAGGAACTGATCCGCACCGTTGAACTCGGGCTCTCGCGCTCGCGCATCCACCAGGTACTGATCGAAGAGAGCGTGCTTGGCTGGAAAGAGATCGAGTTCGAGGTCATGCGCGATTCCGCAAACACCTGTATCATCATCTGCGGGATGGAGAATGTCGACCCGATGGGAATCCATACCGGGGAGAGCGTTGTCGTTGCCCCGATCCTCACGCTCAGGGACGACGAGTTCCAGATGATGCGCAGTGCAGCGATCAAGATCATCCGGGCACTCGATGTCCAGGGGGGCTGCAATGTCCAGTTCGCCTTTAAGGACGGCGACTACCGGGTCATCGAAGTGAACCCCCGGGTCTCCCGTTCGTCCGCCCTTGCATCCAAAGCCACCGGCTACCCCATTGCCCGGGTTTCCGCAAAGATCGCCATCGGCCTCAGGCTTGACGAGATCACCAATACCGTTACCGGCTGTACACCCGCTTCGTTTGAGCCAACCATCGATTACATTGTGGTCAAGGTTCCGCGCTGGCCGTTTGACAAGTTCAAGGGAGCTGACCGGACCCTCTCAACATCGATGAAGAGCACCGGCGAGGTCATGGCCATCGGCCGGACCATCGAGGAGGCGCTCATGAAGGCCAAACGCTCGCTGGACACGGAGGTTCACCCGCACACGAGCCCGAGCGAGATCCGCATGATCCTCTCCCGCCCGACCGATGAGCGGTTCCACTGCATCTTCGATGCGTTCCGGCAGGGATTTTCGCTTGAGGAGATCGCCCAGCTCACCTCCATTGCGCCGTTCTTTTTGGAGAAGATAAAAAACATCGTCGAGGTGGAAAAGCGGCTCTCTGATACAGGAAGCGATGCCGACATCATCACCGCAAAAGGGAACGGGTTCTCCAGCGCAGAGATCTGCAGGCTCACGAAAAAATCTGCTGACGAGATCGAGAAGATCACCGGTATGCCCTCGTACAAGATGGTCGACACCTGTGCTGCCGAGTTCCCGGCAGTAACACCCTACTTCTACTCCACCCAGGAACCGGATTGCGAGATCGTTCCAAACGATAAACAGAAAGTGCTCATCCTTGGTTCCGGCCCGATCCGGATCGGGCAGGGTATTGAATTTGACTACTGCACGGTTCATGCGGTCAAGGCATTGCGCGAAGAGGGCGTGGAAGTCCATATCGTCAACAACAACCCGGAGACGGTCTCCACCGATTTTGACACTTCCGACCGGCTCTTCTTCGAACCCATGCAGCTTGAGGATGTTACCAACATTCTCAGAAAAGATCATTACCGGGGCGTGATGGTGCAGTTTGGCGGCCAGAATGCCGTCAACCTCGCACTCCCGCTCGAAAAAGAGATGGCACGGCGGGGCATCCCCACAAAGATTCTCGGGACCAGTCCGGACGCAATGGATATTGCCGAGGACCGGGACCGGTTCAGCGAACTCTTAAAGAAACTCTCCATCCCCCAGCCGCCCAATGCATCTGCCCATTCGACAGCCGAGGCGCGGGAGATGGCCGGACGGATCGGCTACCCGGTCCTTGTCCGCCCATCCTATGTCCTTGGCGGGAGGGGCATGGAGATCGTTCATGATGCTGCCGAACTGGAAACCTACATGACAAAAGAGGAGGTCCTCGCAGACCCCCAGCACCCGGTGCTCATCGACTCCTATCTCCAGAACGCGGTTGAACTTGATGTTGATGCGGTATGCGATGGCGAGGAGGTCCTTATCGGGGGCATCATGGAGCATATCGAGCAGGCCGGTATCCACTCGGGAGACTCAGCCTGTGTGATCCCGACCCAGTCACTGACAGATGAGATCCTCCAGACGGTCCGGGAGTATACCCGGAAGATTGCGCTCGGGCTTGGAGTCATCGGGCTTGTCAACCTCCAGCTGGCGGTCCGGGACAACATCGTCTATGTCCTTGAAGCCAACCCGCGGGCAAGCCGGACCGTTCCCTTCGTCTCCAAGGCAACGGGAATCCCCATTGCAAAGATTGCCGCAAAAGTCATGGTCGGCAGGAAGTTACAGGACCTCGGGTACCAGGAACGGAAATTTGAGCATGTCGCAGTCAAGGAAGTGCTCCTGCCGTTCAACAAGCTGGCCGGTGTCGACACGATGCTTGGCCCCGAGATGAAGAGTACCGGAGAAGTCATGGGAATCGATTACGACTTCGGCCTTGCCTTTTACAAGGCCTGCATCTCGGCCGACAACGAGCTTCCCACGCAGGGCAATGTCTTCATCTCGGTCAACATTGAACAAAAAGAAGATGCCATCCCCATTGCACGGCAGCTGAAGGAGCTCGGCCTGACCCTGTTTGGAACCGAGGGGACCGTGGATTACCTGCACGAGGCCGGGATCGAGGCCAACCTTGTGCGGAAGGTCCAGGAGGGCTCACCCAACGTGCTCGACATGATGCGGCACGGGGAGATCCGGCTCATCATCAATACCCCCCAGGACAAGCAGTCTCGGCAGGACCACTACCAGATCATGCGTGCGGCAGTGGACTTTAGTATCCCCTACATTACCACTCTTCAGGCAGCGCGGGCAGCGGCGCTCGCCATCGATGCCATCAAGCGCGAGAAGGTCACGCTCGAGCCAATCAGCCATTATCTGAACTGATTCCGACGTGAATCCCCTGATTTCCTCTCTTTTTTCCCAATCACGAAAGGGGCCGGTACCCGCTACCGGGCCATTGCTGCGGGATTTACGCACAAAATAATTGAATATGCTTATATACCGAAATAACAAAAAAAGATGCATGAAGAAATTATTTGTTGTTCTTGCAATCCTGTTTACCGGGATCCTGCTCGCGGGATGTACCTCCGAGCCGGCAGCACCTGTGGCCACCCCGACACCAACCGCAGCACCTGTGGTCCCCACTGAAGCACCCACCGCAGAGCCCACCAAGGAGATCGTTGTTATCGTCGTGAACACAACCGAAGAGACCCCGACTGCAACGCCTACGCCCATTCCCACATCCATCATCACGTTCACCCAGGACCTGACCCTCATGCCAAGCGGAACCATCTATGTCAAGGCCGGTACCAAGGTTATCTGGAAGAACGAAGATCCCTACAAGCCCCACTACATCCTTGCAAATGATGTTGCAACCGCAGCATACTTCGGCAGCACCGATGAGGTCACCATCCCCTACGGCGGAACCATTGAAGTGATCTTTGACAAGCCCGGTGCATACGACTACACGACCGGTCCCTTCCAGCCCGCTGGACAGGCAAAGATCGTTGTAATGGCGTAACGTAAAAAGCGATATCCCGTTCAGGAAATCAGCCTGAACAACCACTTTTTTTGTTCTTTGTCTCCTGACTGGAGAAGTCTGCCGGTTTTCTTCTTTGGGGCGGAGGCGTCTCCCTTGGAAATATAAGGAGAAAACGCGAATCAGTACAGGATACCCTACCAGAAGAGGGAGTGTTTCATCATGGGAAAAGGCACTATTGTTCTTGCATATTCCGGAGGGCTTGACACCTCCATCTGTATCCCGCTCTTAAAAGAGCGGTATGATTACGATCGCGTTGTCACGGTTGCAGTTCATGTCGGCCAGCAGGATGACGAGATTGCCGTTGCAACAGAGAAAGGAAAGAAACTCGCTGACAAACACTATACGATCGATGCCCGGGATGCGTTTGTCAAAAACCATGTGTTTCCCGCCATCAAAGCAAACGGGTCATACGAAGGGTACCCGATGGGCACATCCCTTGCCCGGCCACTCATTGCACAGGAAGTTGTGAAGGTTGCGCACAAGGAGAAGGCAAAGGCCATCGGTCACGGCTGTACCGGTAAGGGCAACGACCAGCTCCGGTTCGATTTCATCATCAGGAGCGCCGGTCTTGAGGTCGTGGCCCCGATACGGGAACTCAATCTCACCCGGGACTGGGAGATCGATTATGCAAAGAAGCACAAGATTCCGGTCCCGGTCAAAAAGGACAAGCCGTGGAGCATTGACGAGAACTGCTGGAGCCGGAGTATCGAAGGCGGAAGACTCGAGGATCCCGCCTACCATCCGCCCGAGGAGATCTATGCATGGACCGCGTCTTTAAAAAAGGCGCCCGATACCCCCGAACAGATCACCCTTGAATTCAGGTCCGGCGTGCCGGTTGCCCTGAACAAAAAGAAACTCGGGGGATACGAGCTGATCCAGAAACTCAATGTCCTGGCCGGAAAGCACGGCATTGGCCGCAATGATATGATCGAGAACCGTATCCTCGGCCTCAAAGCCCGCGAGAATTACGAGCATCCGGCGGCAACGGTGATCCTCGCAGCTCACCGCGATCTGGAAGCGCTGGTCCTGACCCGATCCGAGATGGCGTTCAAGCGGATGGTTGACGACAAGTGGTCGGAGCTTGCGTATAAAGGGCTCGTGTACGAACCCCTGTATGCAGCGCTCAATGCATTCATCGACACCACGCAGGAGCGGGTTAACGGACTGGTGGATCTCGAACTCTTCAAGGGACGCGTTATGGTGCTTGGAAGGAGTTCGCCTAATGCCATTTATTCCAGTGACCTTGTCTCCTTTGACAGCGATTCCATCGACCAGTGCCATGCAATCGGGGTCTCCCAGTATTTCGGCATCCAGGCCCGTCTTGTCCGGCAGATGACCGAAAAGAAGAAGAAATAATTGCTCTGGAGAAATCATTCCCACAAGCGTCCTTTTGTGGAATTACGATGGTGACCCCCTCTCTACCTAAAGAGGGGGAGGCACCCCAAGGGGGCAAGCCCCCTTGACCCCCGTTCTATCATTTAGTTTAAGGCACCTATATACCGCCTGCTCCACGGGGCGAGGGTCGATGAGACCCCGAGCACCCGTGGCCCCATCGCAAAATCCAATAAAATCCATCGCAGGTTTTCTAAATAAAAAATAACTGAATAGAGTTAACAATCTCTCTTAAACGAATGACGTTCCGGTCATTTTCATGCTTCAGGTGTGAACTCCCGTTCATGTGCGTTTCTACAGAGTAAAAATAATTTTTATCAAGCCGTGGCACTGGTTTTTCGCACCAAAGCGAAACGTATAAGGAGTGCCAGAAGTAAAAATCGCATGATATGTGCGCCAGTTTTTTTTCCCGCTTTATAAAACCAAAACCCCATATTGTCGAGAGTCCGCCACCGCCGTCAATCACCCATGGGCCCGGTATGCAGGTACCGGAATACAAGAACAAACCTTATTTTATCGTAGCATCGGTTGAGATGGGAAACACCACGACAAAATGCATCCTGACCGGGGTCAGCCTTGAAACGGGGATGTCCTATGTCATCAACAAGACCGTGAGCATGAGCCGGGATATACGGCCGCCAAAACCGGGCGAGACGGTCTTTGGTGCAACCCTGGACGGCACCGAACTCACACGGGAAGCCGTCACCGAGCTCGTCCGGGATACCCTGATCCGGTGCCATGAAGAGGCGCACCTCGATATCCAGAAGGACCTGGACTTTGTTGTCCGGAGCACGGGTGTCGTTGCCGAGATGGAGTCCCCGGACCAGGTCGGCGATTTTGTCATTGCACTTGCCAACGGGTGCCTTGCAGCCGGGGTTCCGCCCCGGAAGATGACGCCCCCCATGTCCAAGGAGAACCAGTCGCAAAAACTCCAGCCGTTCAGTTTTGCCGACAAGGTGGTCTTTGTCGGGGCGGTTGCCGGCGTGATCCCTCCCGTGGGATCGACAGGTGTCGAGATGGTGGCAAATGAGATGGAAGGCGAACTTGCCATGGCCGGGATCAAGGAAGGGGCGAAATGGACCCCGGTGGATTTCAGGAATCCCTGCGTCTCGATCGATTTCGGGACAACGCTTGACGGCCGCATAACAAGCGATGTTCCGGCCGACAGCCCCAACCCGTTTGCAAAGACCGTGGGTAACTTCTGCGGGCTTGCCGGTGCAATTCCCGATGCGCTGGTGCGGGGTACGGGTCTTGTGAAGAAACAGACCGGCACAGCACTTGATGTTTTCGGGGAGCACAGCGTCTCCGGGGGACTCTTCTCGTTTGGCAATAAGAAGGTTGTCGAGGAGTACGTGAACCGCAGTCACGAGCACATCGATATCCGGATCGTGCCGGCTGAGCGGGACCGGTTCGGCCGGGTGCCGGTGAACGCAAAACTGGCACTCGAGTCCGGTATCGCCATGATCGGGTGCGACTGCGGGGTTAACAGCAGCGAGCTTGACAAACTTCTCGAGATTGGTGAAGAGATTCACAAGAACCACGGCCTTTCCGTGCTCAACGAGGTCATCGACCGGGTCTGTGCACGGATGGCGCTGCGTCTCATCGATGTTGCCGTAGAACAGAACCTGGTGCCGGAAAATTCCTCGATCGGGTTTACCGGGCGGGCGGCGATCTCGGGTAGGAAACCCGAATATATCCTTGAGGGGATCACGGAGCGGAACCTCTTTTCTGACCCGGTGGACCACCTCGTCTTCGTTGACGATGGTCTTGCCCGTGGCGCGGCCCTGATGGGACGGTGCATGAACTCGCTTGGGAAGCCCAAAAACCCAATCGGGGGCGTACGCGGGGGACGATGTATTATGAGCCAGCGGATCAAGATAGGTAAGTGAGAATGGTGTTATCATGACTGACGAAGAACCGTTGTTCGATGTTCTTGTTCCCCCGGGCGTGCCCCGGAAGCTCATCATCGAGATCTCAACAAAATTTAATGTGAAGGTAGTGGAACGTTCCCAGCCACTCAAATTTGCAAATATGGAGGGCGACGAGCGTGAACTTCTCGCGTTCCGGGGAACCATGGATGAAGTAAAGAAAGTGGAACAGTACATGCTCGAGCAGCTGCGGGCGTTTGTTGAAGAGAAGTAAGCTATTTCGTATCTCCCCAATTCAGGGCACCACCCACTTTTTTAAGATTTTTTACTCTCTTTTGAAACGCACATGAACCGCCCGGGTTCACACCCAAGCCATGAAAAACCGGATGACTATTTGAATATAATCGTCCTCGCCCGTATCCTTGCGCTCCTTCTGGGGGCGACAAGGCCCCCAATGTCGCGCAATGGTCGGGCTGCGGTAGCGATAGTGCTCCATATGGCGTTCCTGCAGGACTTTCGGACAGATGAATCCGGTTGAGGTTTTTTATGGGAAAAACTCCTTCCGGAAAATTGTTGCCCCCCTTTACGCCATCCCTGCCCCCAGGTGGGGGGGCGTATACGATGCCTTCGTGTTACCTGCACAGGACACTCCGACTCAAATCCTCTTTCACAAAACAGAAATTGAGACCGCCGCGGGGGTGCCCCTTCGGGGGCGGCGGGGGTCATCATTTTTTGGGGGTATGGGGGTCTCAACCCCCATCATCTATTCAGGAAAAAGCCATTTTTCATTGAGAAAACCTGCGATGGATTGTTGTGGGTTGCGATGGGGATGTGGGCGCCCGGGCTCTCCTCGACCCTCGCCTTTGTGGAGCGGGTAAAAATGGACAGCTGAAAAATGGATGATTGGGGAATCAAGGGGCCCACCCCCCGGGCTGCTTCCCTCCTCTTTAGGCAGGGAGGGGGCCACACTCTTTTTTCATGAGTGTTTTTTTTGGGATTTTGATTTTTCTGGTTTTTGTTACTGAGAATTATGGACTCACTTCTTCAGCAGCCGCACGAGCAGTGCCTTCTGGGCATGGAGCCGGTTCTCCGCCTCGTCCCAGACAAGGCTCTGGCCACCTTCCATAACCTCGTCGGTGATCTCCTCGCCCCGGTGGGCAGGGAGGCAGTGGAGGACGCGGGCATCGGGCGACGCGAGTTTCATAAGCTCGGAATCGACCGTATAATCTCCGAAGAGTTTCATCCGCTCATCCCGCTCATCCTCGTCACCCATCGAGATCCAGGTGTCGGTGACAATCACCTCGGCATCCTTTACTGCCTTCTCCGGTTCCCGGACAAGGGTGACTTTTCCCCCCAGGCTTTGGGCTTTCTGGACATAATCTTCTGCTGGTTCGTAGCCTTTTGGGGTGGATACGGTCACGTCAAGACCGGTGAGCACGGTCGAGAGGATCAGCGAGTTGCAGACATTGTTGCCGTCCCCCACCCAGGCAACCTTGAGATCCTGGGTTGAGCCGAAATGCTCCTGCATGGTCATGATATCGGCAAGGAGCTGGCAGGGGTGTTCCATATCGGAGAGGCCGTTGATGACCGGGATGGTTGCATATTTTGCAAACTCCTCAATGGTGCTGTGCTTGTACGCCCGGATCATCATCGCGGAAACGTACCGGGATGCTGCCCGTGCGGTATCCCGGATCTCCTCCCCGCGCCAGATCTGCATGTCGCGGGCATTCAAAAAGAGGGCATGACCCCCCAGCTCGTTCATCCCCACTTCGAACGAGATATGGGTCCGGGTCGAGGACTTCTCAAAGATCATGGCAAGTGTTCTTCCGCTTAAGAGGGGATGGGGAATGCCATCGCTCTTCTGCCGCTTGAGATCGCGGGCTACCGTGAGCAGGTCCCGAAGCTCCTCTTTGTTGATATCAAGTATGGATATGAAATCTTTCATCATCGCAATTCCTTCATATGCGCTATTCGCTGGTTGAGCAGTTTTACGGTACCGATGTCGCGCCGGTACCGCACATTGCCTTTGACCGAGGACGCTGCCTTCTCGGCATGCTCCTGGGCCTCTTCAAGCGTGTCTCCCATCCCCACAAACGCCAGCGTCCGGGAGGTCAGGGTGGCAAGGCGGCCGTCTCTCTCTTCGATGTTGGCATAATAGAGCAATGCCCCGGTATGATCCCCGACAGTTACCGTATCGCCCGGTACGGGTTTGTCCGGGTATCCTTCCGGAACAAGGTATTTGCAGACAGTAGCTTTCTTGTCGAACGTGACCGCTTTTGAACAGAGTGTCCCGTCAGCAATCCCGCAGGCGGTCTCCCCGAGATCGGAGGAGAGAAGCGAGAGGACGTTCATTGCCTCCGGGTCACCGAACCGGGCATTGTACTCGATCACTTTTGGGCCGTTGGCAGTGTTCATGAACTGCCCGTAGAGGATCCCCTTGTACGGGTGACCTTCCTGTGCCATGGCAGCAATGGTTGCCATCATGATATCGAGCGCCTTTTTATAATCCGCATCTTTTACAAACGGCATCCGGTGGTCGGGCATCGAATAGGAGCCCATGCCCCCGGTATTGGGGCCGGTATCCCCCTCAAAGGCACGCTTGTGATCCTGGACAAGGGGCATGGGAACGAGACTTTTCCCATCCGCGAAAGCCTGGAGCGTGAACTCCTCGCCCAGCAGGCGCTCCTCGATGACGGCTACGCCATGAAGCGACCGGACATATTCGATGGCTCCCTCGCGGTCAACCTGCTCGCCCATGATCCTGACGCCCTTACCCCCGGTGAGACCGACCGGCTTCACCACGAGATCGCCGTCGTAGTTTTCGACAAAGGCAACGGCATCGTCCGTATCATGGAACACCCGGTATTCGGGGCAGCCGGGGATACGGTACCGGTGCATCAGTTCGCGGCAGAATGCCTTGTCGGTCTCGAGCCGTGCTGCTGCACGGGAAGGGCCAACGCACGGGATACCTGCCGCTTCAAGGACATCAACAATTCCGGCCTCCAGGGGCGCCTCCGGCCCGATGACCGCGTAATCGACTCCGCATTCGTGTGCAAATGCGAGGACCCGCCCTGTATCGGTCTCTTTATGGAGGAGAATTTTTTTTGCAATGTGTGCGATTCCCGGGTTGCGTTTTGCCATCACCGAGAAGACGTGAGTTTCCGGGTTGCGGGCAAGGGCTGCGGCTATCGCATGTTCCCTGCCGCCACCCCCCACAACAAGTGCCTTCATAACCATCCTATTTCGCCTTCGGATTACAAAGTCCTTACTCTTTTAAAAGATCGGAAACGGTCACGAGCGGCACCAGCCGGATACCGTGACCGGCAAGCATCGCTGCTGCTCCCTGCTCCCGGTCAACCACCGTAACAACACACTCCACGATCGCCCCGGCTTCTTTCAGGGCATCAATCCCGTACAGGGCAGAGCCACCAGAAGTGGTGACATCCTCGATGAGGAGGACCTTCCTGCCACGGACATGACCGATGACGACATCCTTCTTGCCGTGCCCCTTCTCAGAAGACCGTATGATCGCGTAGGGTTTTTTTGCAGCAAGGGACGTTGCAACCGCAAGGGAGACTCCCCCGACCGCAACACCGGCGATAACCTCGAATTCCTGCGAGCCGGTAACCTCTGCTGCGATTGCGGATAACAGGTCGGGATTGGTTACTGCGGTCTTCACATCGATATAGTACGTGCTTTTCGCACCGGATGCTAACGTGAAATCCCCAAATTCGATAGCTTTGTATGCAATAAGCATGCCGGCAAGTTTTGTTGTCACCAGGGTACCTCCTTGACTTTGATGAGATAGCCGAAAATATTCATGGCCCGGTGCAGGACCGGTGTGAGGATCAGGATCACGACAAGGAGCGGGAGCGTGACATTTGCAACCAGCCACCCATAATCGAAAACGAGGAGGAGCACAAACGCCCCCACCACGAGATCGTACATGTCTGCAAGAGGCCATTTTGCCCCACGTTCCTTCCCGAGCCGCCGCTTGAAGAAGCTCTTTACCATATCCCCGAGGAGTGCACCAACACTAAGAAGCGTTATGGAGAGCAGGGTCTGCTGCGGCAGATAATCCCAGCCAAACCGGGCAGCAGACCAGATCTGCACAAGACCGATGAGGATGCCGGCAAGGATACCGGCGATAAGACCGCGACAGGTCTTGCCATCGCCAAGCAACCGCCTTCCGTCCGTGAAGTTCCGGCCGAGATCCACGGGTAATCCGCCGCCGCAGAGCGCTGCGACCGGGTTTGGGAGATACGCGGGGAGCATCACCCAGAATGCTGACAGCACCAGAATAAAAACGGGGTCAATACTAATAACAGAGCACTCCAATACCTCTAATAAAGAGCAGGCACCAACATTAAAGTTACTCTGAAAAGCAGGGAATTGTTCTCGGAAAGGCTGCAACGGGTGGACATCAATGCGAATAAAAAAGACACGGAGTCTTTGCCCGACGTGTAACACGGTCGTGGATGCAGAGATTTCAGAGGAAGACGGGAAGATCTGGCTGGACCGGACCTGTCCCGACCACGGATCGTCCCGGTACCTGTACTGGTCTGATGCCCGCACCTATCACCGGTTTGAGGAGTTTGATGCAGTTGGTAACGGGATAGCCAACCCCCAGGTTGTCACAGAACCGGATGTCTGTCCAACCTCATGCGGTCTCTGCAGCCACCATCATTCCCAGACCCTGCTTGCCAACATCGATGTCACCAACCGGTGCAACCTGAACTGTGATTTCTGTTTTGCAAATGCCCGGGCCTGCGGGTTTGTGTACGAACCATCCTTTGACGAGATCGTAAAGATGCTGGAGCTGCTCCGGAACCAGAAACCGGTTCCTGCACCGGCAGTCCAGTTCTCGGGCGGGGAGCCAACCATGCGGGAGGATCTTCCCGAGATCGTCCGCAAAGCAAAAGCTCTCGGGTTCCCCCAGATCCAGATTGCCACAAACGGCGTACGCATTGCACAGGATCCGGCCTATGCCCAAAAACTCAAAGATGCCGGTGTCAACACGGTCTACCTCCATTTCGACGGGGTGACAAAAGAGACCAATCCCCGGCTCCGGATAAACGAGAAGGCTGTGGAGGTCTTCGAGAAAGTCAGGCAGGGGGTGGTTCTCGTCCCCACGATCATACGGGGCAGGAACGATCACGAACTGGGCGACATCATCCGGTTTGCCATCAGCCACAGTTCCGTTATCCGGGGGATCAACTTCCAGCCGGTGGCGTTCACCGGTGCTGCCAGTGACGATGATATCCAGAAGTGCCGGGTCACGATCCCGGACCTTCTTGACGGGATCGAGAATCAGATGGGCGGACTCCTCAAAAAAGATGATTTCTACCCGGTCCCGTGCGTTCTGCCCTTCTCGGATCTTGTTGAGGCATATACCGGCCGGCCGCAGGTCCGGTTTACGGCTCACCAGCACTGCGGGGCAGCAACCTATGTCTTTGTGCAGGAAGACGGGGTTGTCCCGGTCAACCGGATGGTGGATGTCGAGAGCCTTTTCGAATCCATCGGGCATATGGCAGAGACCCTGAAAAAAGGCGGCACCATCAACAAGTACAAGGCGCTCCTTGAAGGAGTAAAAGAGATGCATGATTCCGTCAGGAAGGGGGAGCACGGGAACACCACGGAGTTCTGGAAACTGATCAGCAAGGGGTTGATCGGGCAGAACTTCGAGGCCCTCAGGGAGTTCCACTGGAATGCCCTCTTCATCGGCACTATGCATTTCATGGACCGGTACAACTACGACATCGGGCGTGTCCAGCGGTGCTGCATCCATTATGCAACCCCTGACGGCAGGCTCATCCCGTTCTGTACCTACAACAGCGGGCCGGTATACCGCGAGCAGGTCTGGAAGAAGTTTGCAAAAGATACACCGGAAGAGTAACGGTTTTTTGCTCTGGCGAAATCATTCCCACGGCGTCCTTTTGTGGAATTACGATGGTGACCCCTTCTCGCCCGGAGGAAGAGGCAGCCTGCGGGAGCAAGTCTCCAAAACCCACGGTTTCAATCAGCCATTTTCAGGTTCCCATTTACAGCCTGCTCCACAAAGGCAAGGGCCGATGAGACCCCGGGCACCCACATCTCCATCGCAGGTTTTCTTAATGAAAAACGGATTAACGAAAAAAATAGATTATGGGGGTTGAGACCCCCATACCCCCTTAGGGATTACTGCCGCCGCCCCGAAGGGCGCCCCGCGGCAGCCTCAATTCGGTTTTTCATGGAAATTTTCTGGGAAATCATCTGTTTGAGGGTTCCGCATGCACACCATAGTGGGCACAATCGCTTCCGCAGCCCGACCATTGCGCGACGCTCCTGGGCCTCGCCGCCCCCATAAGGAGTGCAAGGATACGGGCGAGGATGCCTTACGTGCCGGGAATTTTCCTGCTTCGGGTGTGAACTCCCGTTCTTGGGCGTTTCTCCAGAAGAGCAAAAAAGGATAAAAAAAGACCGGGCCGTCTGCAACGCCGGAAATATTTATGAGTAATCCATCTCCTTGAGCGTCTTGTCGGCCAGCTCCTTCATGCGGGCCGAGATCCGGCTGGATGACGAATAATCCACCTCTTTCATGGCATTGGCGATCTCGGTTCCCAGCACGAATATTGCGTATTTATGCTCCATCTTGCTCTTGTGCTGCTGGGACGGCGTAATCTTAAGAGCACTGTACTGGGAGAATTTCAGGTCCGGGTTGATCTCCTCGAAGTACTCCTTCACCTCGAAGAGCATCTGGTGCAGGTTGATGAGTTCTTCTTTGTGCATGAAGTGCCACTCCAGACATTATGGTGGTCTGGAGCAGCATAAATAAATTTGTCTGGGGTTTCAGGACCCCAGTTTCAGGAGCCGGATCGAGAGCGGGCGCTTGACGATCCCCCGGAAATCCTTTGCCGCAACATAGGAAAGACCGCGCTGGACCATGCGGTCAATGAGTTTCTGGTCTACCGGCCGGTCAAGGACAAGACCGGTTGCCGCACTGTCAATCGTCTCGATCGCCTTCTCCACCTCATCGACCGGAAGTTCCCTTACAACCGACAGGTCATCGCTCAAGAACCGGGCAAGGTTGTTGCCCTTTATATCATCGAAATGGTCCCGGATATTCTGGGGAGCCTGCCCGGCTTCGCGTCGTTTTGCCGGGGATGAATGGCGAACCCGCCGCTCATGGCCTTCATCCCCTTCGCCTCCCCCTTTTGGTCCCCTCAGTTCAGGGAGTTCTGCGGCATCCTCGAAGTACTGGTCCCGGACATACTCAACCGGCACCTTGTTCCGGAGCGTCTTGATGACCTCTTTCCTCGTCATATCCTCGACGCTCTTTCCCCGCGGGGAGAAGGCGACAAAGTCAATATCTGCCACCTGGAGCAGCTCGCGCAGGATCAGTTCGCCGCCGCGATCCCCATCGAAGAACGCCGTCGTGGTCTTCTTCTCGCAGAGATCCACAACGCTCCGTGGGATGTTGGTCCCTTCCACCGCAACCGCATTCTTGATGCCGTACCGCAGGAGGTTGATGACGTCCGCCCGTCCCTCCACGATGATGATGGCGTCGGAGTCAAGCACATTTGGTCCCGCGGGAGCCTTCTCCTCGCCAATCGTTCCGATCTTCTCGATCCTGAGGCTCTCGCGGACATCATCGAGCAGTTCATCGGAATCGATGGTGCCGTCATCAAACCGCTCGATTAGGATCTCCTTTGCGCGGTCAACGATCTTCTTTCGTTTGCTGACGCGGATATCTTCGATGGATTCAACAAGGACACGGGCAACGCAGGGACCCACGCGGTCGATGGTCTCAAGCGATGCGGCAAGGATAGCCGTCTCTGCCCGGTCCAGCGAACTTGAGATTAAGATCTCGCCTTTCGTTTCGCCTTTCTTGCTCGTGATCTGGACATCAATTCGTCCGACCCGCCCTGTTCTCTGGAGATCCCGCAGATCGAGATCTTCGCCGAGTAACCCTTCAGTCTGCCCGAATATGGCACCGACTACGTCAGGTTTCTCGACCACCCCCTCTGCACTGAGGCTGATGTGAATAAGGTACTTGGTAGTATCCGGTGAATACAAGTAAACGCACCCCCATGTATCATGCACTGCATGTAACGCCTGATCATAGGTATAGAAAATATATATCACGAGGAATTACTTAAAGTACAGGTTCGCCCCAAAAGGTAAAAAAACCGGTTTGTTACGCACATGAAACCAGGGCATCGCCATAATACCGTGTTAAAAAAACTGCTCAAGGTGACGGAGAGCATCCTCTTTTTTCATGCCGGAAACGAGCACCTTCTTCTGCGATGAGAGCTGGCCTGACGCAATGCTGACCGTGGATGCAGGGACCTTTAAGGTTAATGAGACCAGCGCGATGACTGCCTTGTTTGCCCGCCCTTCAAGCGCCGGGGCGGCTACCCGGCAGCCGATGGCTTTACGCCATTCATTGTATCCTGCAGGAAATGATTCGACCTTTGCACCGGCCGTCACTTCAATTGCAATCCGTGTGCCATGCGGGTCATCAGAAAGAGCGTGTGAAAAATCCGGCATGATGGCACAATCCCGATCCCTAAAGGAAATGTTGCCCGACATTAACGCACATGGATCACCAGTGGCTGCTGCCGTTCTTCACCTGTGTTTTAACCCATGCCGGGCGAAATGCCTGTCGCGCAACCGGGTTGTCCCATGGATCATATCCAGACGCTTGTCAATCGATCTCCCGGGGACCTATGGATGCGCTTTATCGGCATCATTTCTTTCGTTTTTGTGCTATTTAGCCCTTCGGTACCAGGCAGCCCGGGTTTTCGTCAGCGGGCGGGGTGTGGCAAGGATACCCCTGGCCGGGGATCCAGGCCGGTCGGCCGCGATGGAATTCGCCCGCTTCAAAGACGACCTCCCCTCCCATGATAACCAGGCACGGGAAGACTGCCATCCTGCCCTCAAACGGGGTCCAGCCGCACCGGCTGTGCAGGGTGCCGGCCTCGATCTTTTCGGGCGTTTTTGGGTAGAGTGCAAAGTCAGCGCGATCCCCTGCCGAAAAACCCGCGGCGGGGATCCCCAGCAGCCGGGCGGGATTTACCGAAGTCTTCCGGATGACATCGGCAAGGGAGATCTTCTTTTCAAGAACCCGGGCAAGGAGCAAAGGGACCATCGTTTCAACACCGGGGACACCCGAAGGTGCAACGGGGAACGGGACTGCCTTCTCTTCACGGGTGTGGGGTGCGTGGTCGGAGGCGATGATATCGATCCGGTCCCATGCTGTCCAGAGTTCCTTTCGTTCCGCCTCGCTGCGCAGGGGGGGATTCATCTTTGCCAGAGTATTTTCGTCATCAAACATCCCGCGGGATAAGAAGAGGTGGTGGGGGGTGACCTCGACCGTGCCGGTTGCTGCGGCAACCGAACCGGCAGAACTCATATGGCAGAAATGGAGCCGGCAGCCTGCCGTATTGCACTGCTGGACAGCGCGGACGGCCCGCAGTTCACCTTCTGCTGACCGGAGGCGGGCGTGGGCGGAGAGCGAATTGTCCTCACCCGCGGCCACCTCCTCGGCATGGATGGTAGCAACGGCACCCAGTTTGTTGATCTCCGCAAGAGCGCGGGTGAGGACGGTCTCATCCACCGCGTCACCGTAACTTGAGGGAGCAAAAAATGTCTCGCCGAACAGGGCAGCGCCGGCCTCCCACATGGCTGCAAGCGGAGTGTTAACGGTCACCCCGCTGTTGATGGCAAAACTGCACAGGCTGTGCGCGTGTGCATCCTTCACCCGGGCCGCAAACGATTCCGGCGTGGTCAGCGGGGGGATCGTATTCGGCTGGTCCACAACAACGGTCACCCCCCCGGCAAGGGCGCTCCGGCTCCCGGACTCCCAGTCCTCTTTTTTTGATTGCGGACCGCCGCGCATGTGGACGTGGACGTCCACGGCAGCCGGCAGTACCAGGAGCCCGGTGCAGTCAACCGTCCGGTCAGCTGCCCCCGCAGCACCGGTATGGATAACCCTGCCGTTTCCGATGAGAACATCCGCTACGCGGCCCTCCGGCAGGGAGACGTTTTTTAAGAGCAAGGGGGGATGCGGAGTCATCAGTATCCCTTTTTTTTAGCCGACCATAAAGCCATGGTGCCCCAACAGGATTGTCTGGCACCGACAGGTATTCAAGACCTTATGGTGCATACTCCGGGTATTGAAAGGCTGACACCCACAGTAGGGGTGCCGGCAGAGGGGAGCATTCATGGACCGGATTATAAAAATCACTCTGGGATTATTCTTCGCAATACTCATACTGACGATCGCATTTGCCGGCTACACCACCTATGTCTCGGGAGCATACGAAGCAACACGGACTGCCACCACGTCCTACACGCTCAGTATCTCAACCGATCATCCCCTCACCGATGCCACCTTCTTCATCCCCGTTCCCGCGGACATTTCGGGCAATTCACCGGTTGTCGCGGCATTCAGTGCCAGGGAGATGACGGGCGTCCCTGCCTCGTGGGAGACAACCCTGTTCGATACCGGAAAAGCTACCCTCTTGAAGATCCATATCCCTGAACTCATCCCGCCGGCAGGCACCGGCCCGGACAACCCTTATACCGTCACGATTGCCGCAGAACTCCCCGCGGGAATGACTATCGATACACTCTATCCCGTGGAGACGAGCCCAGTCTATGGCACTATCCGAGACCTGACAAAAGTCGCCTGCACTGGTTCTTTTGCCGGCAGTCCGAGATGTTTTACGTTCACAACATCACTGTACGCCGACTATACCGCGGACCCGAATACTGCTGTTACCATCAAATCCGCTGTCACGGGAACGAACCGCTGGACGGTATTTGAACCCCGGTTCAATGAATACACCACGGGCTTCAGTGTCCTGATGCATGGCGAAAACAACGGGTGGACCACGGCAAAAGGCACGCTGGTGAGCACCATCGGATCGTACGACTATCCGTTCACCCTTGCCTGATACCCCCTTTTTTATATCATGAATTCCGGCACGAATCCCAAAGAGCGAAGATCGATCCGCACAGGAATATGCGTGGATATCGTGACAAAACAGGACCAGCGGAGCAATAAGAGAAACCGGGGGGTGGTTCTGGAGATCCTGACAAACTCATCCTTCCATCCCCATGGCATCAAGGTCCGGCTTGAAGACGGAAAAGTGGGAAGGGTTGTTGCCATCGTTTCGGACGATCCGGCAGATTCCGGATCATAATCCCTCCCGGCATACCCATTCCACGACAGAGGGTTTCGATCCAAAAGATCATGCTGATATAAAACCACAAAGAAAATATGGCCATGAATCCCCGCATTGCCTTCTCTTTTACCGTTCTTCTCTGTATGGTCATCGCGATTGCCGGATGCGCCGGAACCGGGCCGCAGGCTGATACTCCCGCCCCCGCTTCCACTCCCGCCGCAACCGAAACTCCCGAGGCAGTGAGCGTGGGAGACCCCACCGGGAATGATTCCCTTGACTCTGCCCGGAGCGTTACCGTGAATATCGAAAAAGATCACCTGGGTATGATCCGTGCCACATTCCAGGGGGGCCCCGGTCTCATCCACGTGAGAAAAATTGTCGTGACCGTGAACCGTTCCGATGGCGAAGTCAGGACTGCTGAAGTCGGGATCACGCTTGACGATTCCGCAACCCTGGAAGGCACCAAAGCAACCGACCGGGCCATGGTACACGTGACGTTTTCCGACGGGAAAACCTACAAGATTTACGATGAACTGGTACCCTTCAGAGGCCGGTAACCAGAAAAATTCTTTTTTTATTCGTTACATCCAGGAGATTTCGGTATATCCCGATCTTTTTGCCTGGGCGCGTTGATTCGCGCATACCGCTTCGGATGAAACAAGAGAGATGGGAATGGGAGGAATGGGATTCGAACCCATGAACCACTAAGGACCGGATCTTAAGTCCGGCGGAGTTGGCCAGCTTTCCTATCCTCCCGCCAGCAACAATGATTTTTTCGCGCATGGGATGAACGAACCAGAAGCCATAAGCCGGCCCTTCCCGCGCTTTATACTATTGACCGTCCCCAATAAAAAAAAGAATCGTTTGGGAGGACCAAAGATGTTCCGGCCGGGTAAAAATACCCCCGGATCCGGTTGCTGGTTTGAACAGGAGTGGATTATTCCCCGCCCGAGAGAACCCACTCCCGCAGGAAGAGGAGAAACGCAGTAACCGCGATGATGAATGCTCCCATGATGAACATCTTTCCAACAATGCCAAAGAAGATGGAACCGCTTCCCAAAAGCGAGAACACAACTCCGATGCATACCGCACAGAGCGCAACCAGCATTGCCTGAAACCCTTCCTGCACGTTAAAAACTCCCGTTAATGAATGGATGAAGGAATGTCACTTAAGGTTTTTGATTCATGATTCTGGTTTCATGGCATTGTCCGGGTTGCTGCCATACGATTCATTTTTTAGCCTTAAGGGGAACTTGAGTGTGGACGAACGCAAGGAAAAAAGGGGACGTTGAAATGGAGACACCGGTATTCAGGGGATGGGTAGAGGTTGGCGGAAACCATCTTGCCCCGGATGAAGTTGCTGCCATCTGTGCCAGCCGGAAGGACGAGATCCTCCGGTTCGGGGGGGAATTCTTCCTTTCGTGGAACGGGTGCACCGCCCGCGACCATTTCGGGATCATACAGGGGGAAGGACCCAAAGGCACGCTTTTCTGTAATGGCAAGGTGTGCGGGGAAATTGTCCCGACGATCCCCGACCTTTCACTTGAAGACGCCATCATCACCGCGGTTGCCCTGCGCAGCAACGAAGGTATTGTTGCACTCTCAGGAGGCGTGGATTCGGCGCTGGTTGCAAAACTGGCAGGCCGGGAGTGCGTGGCAGTCGGACTTGAGGGCTCCCACGATCTCCGGCAGGCACGCCATGCCGCAGATGTCCTCAATCTCTCCTGCTCGTATGTCACCATCACCGAAGATGAGATCGAAGCGGCACTTCCGGAGGTTGTCGGCACCATCCCGAAGAAGGATCCGGTCAGCACGGGCATTGCCCTCACGCAGTACTTCATCGCGCGCTATGCCGGCGATCACGGGTACCGGCGCATCATCACCGGTCAGGGCGCTGATGAGATCTTCGGGGGTTACGCACGGTACATGGAATCACCAGACCTTGAAGAGGATCTGGCCCGGGACTTCCTCGGTCTGGAAGAACAGGGCCGCCGGGACCAGGCGATCGCCGCGCTTCATGCAACCTGCCTCTCCATGCCCTACCTTGACCTGCGGGTTGTGCGCGCTGCCAGGGCCATCCCCGCACGTGTAAAGGTGCAGGGCAACCGGCGGAAGATCCCCTTAAGGGAGGTCGCAGAACGCCACATTCCGCCGGATCTCGCATGGTACGAGAAGAAAGCCATGCAATACGGGAGCGGAGTGTGGGGGGTCCTTAGGAAGCTTGCCCGCAAAAACGGTTATAAAACGTCCATGCAAGATTACATAGACCAGATAAAAAGGGTGGAACATGGTCACTGAGAACGACGTACAACACATAGCAGATCTCGCCGATGTCGGAATTGGCGACGCGGAACCGGGCATGTTTACGCACCAGTTCAATGCAATCCTCGAATACTTCGATATCCTCGACCGCGTCGAGGGCAGCGGAGAGGTCACGCGTGACCTGTATAATATCCTGCGCGAGGACGAGATCGAACCCTCGCTCTCACAGGAAGAGGTGCTGAAAAATGCACCGGCAACGGAAGACGGGTTCATCAAGGCACCACGGGTGATGTAGTGGCTGGCACGATTACCTTTGAACCGATTGACCGGTACAATGCTTTCCTTGCCACCTGCAACAACGCATCCCACGGCAGCGGCAAACTTGCCGGTGTCCCGGTTGCAATCAAGGACAATATCTCGACAAAAGATATCGAGACCACCTGCGCCTCAAAGATTCTCAAAGGCTACATTCCCCCCTACGATGCACATGTCATTAACCTTTTGAAAGCAGAAGGTGCAGCGATCGTGGGCAAGACCAACATGGACGAGTTCGGCATGGGAACCACGACCGAGAATTCGGCATTCGGCCCCACCCTCAACCCCTGCGACACCTCCCGGGTCCCGGGTGGCTCCAGCGGGGGCAGCGCTGCTGCCGTCGCCGCCGGGATGGTCCGGATGGCGCTCGGTTCCGACACCGGCGGCTCCATCCGGTGCCCTGCCTCGTTCTGCGGGATCGTCGGCCTGAAACCCAGCTATGGGCGCGTATCCCGGTACGGGCTCATCGCGTACTCCAATTCGCTCGAACAGATAGGCCCGCTCGGAAAGACCGTAAATGACGTCTCCACCCTCATGAGCGTGATTGCGGGGTACGACCGCCACGACACCACCTCGCAGGACAAGCCATACAACCATACCCCGGCTGCGGAGATCAAGGGCCTTAAGATCGGCATCCCGCAGGAATATTTCGGCAACGGTGTTGATCCGGATGTGGCCGGTGTGGTGAAGAAGGCGATTGGCAGGCTCGAAGAACTCGGGGCTGTAACCGTTCCGTGCAGCATCCCCTCCATGGAATACGCCCTTGCCGCGTACTATGTCACCACGAGTTGCGAGGCAAGCTCCAACCTTGCCCGGTTCGATGGCGTGCGGTACGGCCCGGCACCCGATACAAAGAAACCATGGCACGATGCATACACGGAAGTCCGGAGCGCCGGGTTCGGCACCGAGGTCCGGCGCCGGATCCTGCTCGGGACGTTTGCGCTTTCGAGCGGCTATTATGGCAAATATTACGCGAAAGCACAGGTTGCGCGGGCGAACGTGCGGGCAGATTTCAACCGGATCTTCAAAGACGTGGACGTGATCGCGGGCCCGACCATGCCCACGGTTGCATTTAAGTTACAGGAGAAGAGCGACCCGCTCTCGATGTACTTAGCCGATATCCTGACGGTGCCGGCCAACCTTGCCGGCATCCCGGCAATCTCGGTCCCGTGCGGGAAGTCCGAAGGCATGCCGGTCGGCCTCCAGATCATGGGCAGGATGTTTGAAGACGAGCGTGTGGTTGATGTTGCGTATGCATACGAACAGGCGGTGAACTGATATGGCGGATCCTGACGGCCAGGTCATAGTCGGTCTCGAAGTCCACTGCCAGCTGGACACAAAGAGCAAACTCTTCTGTGGCTGTTCCACCGATTACCGGAGCGACGGGCCCAACACCCATGTCTGCCCCATCTGCCTTGGGCTTCCCGGGGCCATGCCGGCCCTGAACAAACGGGCGATAGAATACGCGATGAAGGTGGCAAAGGCCTTGAACTGCGAGATCCTCAATGAATCCGAGTTCTCGCGGAAGAACTACTTCTATCCCGATCTTGACAAGGCATACCAGATCACCCAGTACGACAAGCCGCTCGCCGAGGGCGGGTACCTGGAGATCGAGAGCGACGAGGGCGGCGAGCGGAAGATCCGGCTCACCCGTATCCATGTCGAGGAGGACCCGGGCCGGCTTGTCCACATGGGCAACGTGGAGCGGGGCAAATACTCGCTCGTGGATTATAACCGTGCGGGTATCCCGCTCATCGAGATCGTCTCCGAGCCGGACATGCGGTCACCCAAGGAGGCCCGGAAGTTTTTGAACAAACTCCGGGCAACGCTCGAATACTTAAATGTCTTCGATTCCGAGAAGGAAGGCTCCATCCGTGTCGATGCCAACATCTCGATTAAGGGGAGCGAGCGCGTCGAGGTCAAGAACATCACCTCCTACAAGGGCGTTGAGAAGGCGCTCACCTTCGAGGTCACCCGGCAGAAGAACCTGATCCGGCGCGGCCAGAAGATCGAGCGGGAGACCCGGCACTACCTTGAAGCACGCGGTGTCACCCAGGCCGGACGATCCAAGGAGCAGGAGCACGACTACCGCTACTTCCCCGAGCCGGACCTCCGCCCGCTCCGGGTGAGATCGTGGCTGGACGGAATTGTCCTGCCCGAGCTGCCCGACGCACGGCGCGAGCGGTTCATGGCCGAATACGGCTGCTCGCTCAACCATGCCCGGACCCTGACCGGCGAACTGAAACTCGCCAACTTCTTCGAGAAAGTCGTCGCATCCGACAAGCGGGGGCTCTCGCCCCTTGCCGCAACCTGGATCGCCGATACGCTGAAAGGCGAACTCAACTACCGGGACATGAGCCTTGATCTGGTTGAACCAGCCGCGATGACCGGCCTCGTCCTGCTCCTCAAAGCAGAAACCATCACCGACAAGAGCGGTGTGGAAGTTTTGCGGGTCATGCTCGACCAGCGCCTGAAGAATGAACCCGCTGAAACCCCGGACGCCATCGTGAAGCGCCTGAACCTGGCAAAAACCCCGGGTGATACCGGCGCGATCACAAAGGCAATTGACGAGGCAATCACCGAGAACCCCAAGGCGCTTGATGATTACCGTGCGGGCAGGAGCGGGGCGCTGAATTTCCTGGTCGGCCAGGTTATGAAGAAGACCCGGGGCAAAGCGGATCCGGCCGAACTGAACCGCCTGCTCACGGGAGAGCTCAAAAAGAGGGAGGCGTAACACCCGTGCACCTGATCATCGCGGAAAAGAACATCTCTGCCCGGCGTATTGCCGAGATCCTGAGTACCGGGAAGAAGGTTGTCGAGAACAAGGATGCCGGCGTCTCCACGTACTCGTTCGGGGACACGGCTACCATGGGGCTCCGGGGTCACGTGGTCGAGATCGATTTCGAACCCGGCTACTCCAACTGGCGCAGCGAGCAGTATACCCCGCGCAGCCTCATCGATGCAAAGACCATCAAGGTGCCGACCGAGAAGCGGATCGTCTCCCTTCTCCAGAAACTTGCAAAGAAGGCCGACCGGATCACCATTGCAACGGACTTTGATACTGAAGGGGAACTGATTGGAAAGGAAGCATACGAACTGGTGCGGCAGGCGAACAAGACCGTGATGGTGGACCGTGCCCGGTTCTCGGCCATCACCCCGCAGGAACTGCACCATGCCTTCTCCAACACCACCGAGCTCGACTTCGCCCTTGCAGCTGCCGGTGAGGCCCGGCAGTCCATTGACCTGATGTGGGGAGCGTCCCTCACCCGGTTCATCTCGCTTGCAGCCCGCCGCGGCGGCCAGAACATCCTGTCGGTTGGCCGGGTCCAGAGCCCCACTCTCTCGATGATCGTTGACCGGGAGAAGGAGATCGAGGCTTTCGTTCCCGAGAAGTACTGGCAGCTCTCGCTCATGACCGAGAAGCGGGGCGAAGCGATCGAGGCCCGGCACACCAATGGCCGGTTCCACGAGAAGGCTGTTGCAGAGGCCGCCCGCGACCGGTCAAAGGAACCACTGGTTGTCACCGATGTGAAGTCCGGCACCAAGCAGGACCGGGCCCCGTCGCCGTTCGACACCACGACCTACATCGTTGCCGCAGCCCGGCTCGGGTTCTCGGCGGCAAACGCGATGCGGATCGCCGAAGACCTTTACATGAACGGTTTCATCTCGTACCCGAGGACCGACAACACCGTCTATCCCCCGTCGCTCGATATCACCGGCATCCTCACCACCCTCAAAAACTCCCCGTTCAAAAAGGACGTGGACTGGGTGCTCGCCAACCGGCGGGCAGTTCCCACCCGGGGCAAGAAGTCCTCCACCGACCACCCGCCCATCCACCCGACCGGTGGGGCCACGAAAGAACTTCTCGGGGACGATGCGTTCCGGATCTACGAGCTGGTGCTCCGCCGGTTCCTCGCAACCCTCTCGCCCGACGCCCAGTGGAAGACGTTGAAGATCCTCTTCGATGCCGGCGGCGAGGAGTACACCACCACCGGCGGCCAGCTGGTGGAGGCCGGGTGGCACACGGTGTACCCGTTCTCCGAAGCCCGCGAGACGCTGCTTCCGGCCTTTGAGACCGGCGAGAAACTCCCGATTAAAAAGGTCACGCTGGACGAGAAGGAGACCCAGCCGCCTGCCCGGTACACCCAGTCCAAGCTCATCCAGCGCATGGAAGAGCTCGGGCTTGGCACCAAGAGCACGCGGCACGAGGTCATCGCAAAACTCGTATCGCGCAAATACGTGGAAGGCACCCCCCTTCGCCCTACGCTCGTGGGCCGGGTGGTCATCGATTCGCTCGAAGCCCACGCGGATACCATCACAAAACCGGACATGACCGCAACCCTTGAATCGCACATGCAGCAGATCAAGGAGAGCAAACGGACAAGGGAGGACGTGACCCGGGAGTCCCGCGAGATGCTCCATAAAGCCTTCGACCAGCTCGAGGCAAACGAGCAGGTGATCGGGGACGACATCCGCAACCGGACGGCCGAGGAGATGAACCTCGGGAAATGCCCGGTCTGCGGCGGGATGCTTGCCATCAAGCACATGCGGGGCAATTCCCAGTTCATCGGCTGCTCGCATTACCCGGACTGCAGCTTCAATATCGGCCTGCCCATGGCCCAGTGGGGATTTGCAATCAGGACTGACGAGGTCTGCGAAAAGCATGGCCTCAACTTTGTCCGGCTCGTGAGGAAAGGCGCCCGCCCGTGGGACATCGGCTGCCCGCTCTGCCACCATATCAACTCCAACAAGGAGTCACTTGCCGAGATTCCGGGCATGACTACGGATATGATCGAAGCGGTCCAGAAACGGCACATCTACTCGGTAGCAGAACTGGCACGGAGCACGCCGGACACACTTGCAAAACGGCTGGAGATCCCCGCAGGTGCGGCAGAAAAGATCATCGCGGGTGCCGGAACAGTGCTTGAGAAACTCCGCCGGCGCACCGAGTGCCGGAAGTTCATGCGGGACCGGCTCATCCCGCGAAAAGGGCGGAGTTACGCAAAGATCCAGGCTGCCCTTAAGGAAGCAGGCGTCATGGAACTTGCCGATCTTGCAAGGGCGGATGCAGCAGTGCTCAAAAACGCCGGGATCGGCGAGCAGGAGGCCGGACAACTCCTTGCCGATGCAAAGATCGTGTACAACAGCCAGATCCTAAAAGAGATCGGGATTCCAGCCGTAAGCCTGAAGAAATATATCAATGCCGGGGTGATCACCCCGGATGCATTCTGTGCCCATACCCCCACAGCGCTGAGCGACCTTACCGGTATGTCCCTCTCGACGGTCCAGCGGCATGTGGAACGGGTCTGCACGTATCTCAACAAACCTGTGCCAAAGAAGGTCCCGAAGCTTGCCATCGAGCGGGGCAAGAAACAGCTCCTTGCCGTTAAGGGACTCACCGAGCCGATGCTCGAAAAACTATTCCGTGCCGACATCACGGATGCCGAATCCCTCCGCTGCGCCAATGCAAAGATTGTTGCAGAGAAGAGCGGTATCGACGAGCAGAAGATTGTCACGTTCCAGAAGATCCTGCAGAAAAAGAAGGATACGGCAGTTATTGAGATTTGAATTTATTTCGGTTGAAATCCTTTTTAGAAACGCTCAGTGGAATTTGTAAAGGTAACCCCCTTTCTCCTCCAGAGGAAGAGGCAGCATGCGGGGGCGATCCTCCAAAACCCCCATTTATAGCAATTTTTACTCATAAAATCCCCTGCCTATTGATGCTCCACAAAGGCGAGGGTCGATGAGACCCCATGCGTCCACATCCCCATCGCAACCCACTACAATCCATCGCAGGTTTTCTCAAAGAAAATTGACTTTTTCTGGAATAGATGATGGGGGTTGAGACCCCCATACCCCCGGAAATGATAAAACCCGCCGCCCCCGACGGGGCACCCCCGCGGCGGTTCATCATATATGGGGGATGGAAACAACGAACCCCCCATATACAGGTATTTCGCATTTTTCATGGGAAATGCTAACCCCCCTTCTGAATTCGATTACGATAGAGCCACGGGCGCTCGGGGTCTCATCGACCCTCGCCCCGTGGAGCAGGCGGTAATTGGGCACTTGAAACTAAAATGATAGAAAAGGGGGTCAAGGGGGCTTGCCCCCGCAGGCAGCCTCCCCCTCTGGGAAAGAGAGGGGGTCACCCTCGCAATTCCACAAAATGACACCTTGGGAGTGATTTCTACAGATCTGAAAAAAAATTATCGTTTCAACGCCAGTTCAATGGCAACGCGGAGATCCTGATCCTCGAACGGCTTCACAATGAACCCGTCGGGACGGGTTGCCTTTGCCCGCTCCAGCGTGGGACCGTCCGAGTGAGAGGTGACATAGACCACCGGGATGTTGAATCCCTTTTTTATCATCTTTGCTGTCTCGATGCCATCGATATCCCCCCGGATGTTGATATCCATCAGGACAAGATCGGGCTTTGCATTCACGACCAGCTCCATGGCTTCTGCACCGGTGGTTGCCCGCCCGCAAACCGTGTAGCCAAGGTTCTTCAGCCGCCAGTCCGCAACCTTTGCAATCACGTCATCATCCTCAACAAGGAGGATCTTCTCTCCCGACATGGTACCTCTCACTTCTGTGTATATGATAACAGGCGCACCTGCCTTTTATGCTTACTCCTTCTCCCCCCGTACAAACCGGAACGTGCCCCGGGGAATGAGGATCTCAAAGCGTGCGCCCAGCCCGTACACCCCGTTCTCCTCGATGGTGATACCGGTGATTCCCAAAATTTCCCGTGTCAGGAAGAGGCCCATACCGGTATTCCTGCCCACGCCCCGCTCAAAGATCCGTGCCTTGCTCTCCGCGGGTATTCCCGCCCCATCGTCCTGGCAGATGATCGACAACCCCTTGTCCGAGATCTGGAAGAAGAAGGATATCGTGGTGATATGCTCGCCGTAGCGGATTGCGTTGTCCACCAGATTGTAAAACACTTTTTCGAGCAGCGGGTCGGCATAGATCTCCGTATTCTCCAGGTCGACAATAATCGTGAGACCCGAACTGGTGAAATTTTCCCGTATCCGGGCAATGACATCGTTCACGTTCTGCCATAGTGGCAGGTGGACGCCGACTTCCTGGTACTCCCGGGTAAAAGCGATCTGCCGCTGGATGACCCTTGTGAGATCTTTTATGTCATTGAGCAGTTCCAGCCGCTCATCCACAGAATTCGTGGCTTTTGCCATATCCACGCAGCCAAGGAGCCCGGTAATGGTATTGAGGATATCGTGGCGGGTGATATTGTTCATCAGGTTGAGCTTCTTGTTTGCCAGCTGGATGGCATCCTCGTCCCGCTTCCGGTCAGTGATGTCCGTGATGGTCCCCGCATAGCCCCGGATCCCCCCCTCAGCATCATACAGGGGAACCGCCTGCGCGTAGACCCAGAGGATTGTACCATCCGGCCGGATAATCCGGGCCTCGTTACGGGGAACCAGTCGGTTACGGATCCGGTTCTCGACATCCTTTCCAACCCGGTCCTTGTCAAGGGGGTGAAGGATATCCGTCCAGCGTCTCCCCTTCATGGCATCAAGGGAGAGACCGGTCATCTCCACCCAGCGCTCGTTGACATAGATAACACTCCCCTCCCCGTCCATCTCAAAGACTCCCACGGGGGACGCGTGCAGGATACCGGACAACCGCTCCCGGCTCTCCATGAGTTCCAGTTCGATCTGCCGGCGGGCAGTGTTGTCGATGAACGTCTCCAGGAGGCAGGATCTGCCCTGGAGCATGACCGGGACAACGTACTTGATGATGGAGATGGATCTCCCGTCCCGGGTCAGCAGGGACCGTTCGGAGTTGTCCAGGACAAGACCCTGGTCCGTGACCGGGCATTCCCCGGGCTTAGCCGGGCATATGAGCTTGTGACAGGTGCGATCGACAAGCTGGTCTTTTGTTGCCCCGATCATCGCGAGCGCCGCAGGATTTGCATCCACGATGGTATGGGTTTTTGCATCGATGACCACGATGCCGACCTGCACCGACCAGAGCAGCGACTGGAGATATTCCTGACTCTCGGTCAGTGCTTCTTCCAGATTCACCCGGTCGGAAATATCGGTGACGATCCCCCGGAATCCGGAGATCTCCCCGTCCCGATGGACAGGTGAGGTATGGATGATAGCCCGCATAAGGTTGCCATCTGCCTTTTTGAGACTGTAGATCTCACCGGATGATTTCGCACCGGCCAGAACCGTAGCAAGCCCGCGTTTCATCCGTTCGATCTCCTCCGGGGTCATGAACTCCACAACATTGAGGCCCTGCCGGATCTTCTCTTCGGTTATACCGAACAGTTCGGTGCCGGCCTGGTTCACGTACAGGAGCTTCCCGCGGGTGTCCATTTCGAAGATGACCTGCGGGAGCAGCCGGGCAAGTTCCCGAAACCGGCTCTCGCTGGCAAGAAGACCATTCTGGGTCGTCTCGATGGTGAAGAGCATCTGGTTGATCGTTCCGGCAAGGCCGGCAAACTCATCATTGCCTTCGATCGTTACGCGCCGGGAAACGTCGCTGTCAGTACCGATGCCGGATACCTGCCGGCTTAAGTCCATGATACGGGACAGGACCAGCCGGTCCAGGATGAACAGGACGGCAATTCCCAAAAAGAGCCCGGATGCAAGGACAATGAGGATGTACTGGAGCGTTGTCATCACGCCCTGCCGGTAAATGTCCCGGAACTGGAGAATCTGGAGAATAAGGGCATCGTTGCCGTAAATATCCTTTACAAGCGCATACCCTCCAGCCTCAGCATCAGAGAGGATCCTGAATGCGCTGCCGGTGCCCGGGCCGTTGTTGTGTAATTCCTGCAACAGATCGTGAGGCAAGCCCGGGTCATCAACCCGGATCAGCTGGAGCGAGGGATCGGTTAAACGGGAGAGCCGCTCAACTTCAGGTGCATCCAGGTACCTGCCCATGACAACAACGCCCCGGGGGGTGCCGGAGAAGTCCGTGTGAACCACCGGGCGGGATGCGATGAGCATCGGTCCTTTGGGAGTCATCAGGATCCCTTCGGTTCCGGCACGGGAGTCGGTCAGGTTCATCAGCGGGGTTCCGGGGCGGATATGCTCATGAAAGGATTCGGGGATTAGAACAACCGTATGGCTGGTTAGGTCGTAGTACCCTTCATAGACGATCTCTCCCTCGCGGTTGACAATCAGGATCAGGTTCAGCCGGAGATTTTCATAGGTTTCTGGGATGAGATTGCTCTCCACATATTCCGGCCGTGTCCCGCCAATGAAATCATAGGTGTCATCCCACGGAGCCCAGTCGCTGACAATAGCAGAAAGAGTCCGGGATTCGTCCTCGATCCGGTGGGTTGCGAGCGCCACATCGCGGGAGACATAGGATTCTTCGAGCGCAAGGTAACTTGAGAGGGAGATGACCGAGACAAAGATGCTGATGACCGAGATGGAGATGATCAGCAAAAAGATCAGAATCAGGCTCGTCTTTTCCTGGAGTTTCATGAGTATTGCCCGGGTATGTTCCCGATTACTGCTGATGGGTATTAAACCGTTCGAACCGATGTCTGGATGGGGCATGGACACAATGAGGGGAAAAACCCGGATACGGCTTTTTGAGCCGGTGTTTTTATTCTGAATTGCCCCCCTGCACCAGGTTGGTTTTGCCTTTCAGCCCACCGGTATATGAATGGGGAACGCCAAACGTACTAGCGATTACGATGAAATGGAAAGACTGGGTGCATGTGACCAAACTGGATCCTGACAAACAGCTCAGGGATGGGGACATCGAGGCTATCGCCACAAGCGGCACCGATGCCCTGATGCTCTCGGGCACCCTGAACGTGACTCCCGAGAACTTAACCGCCCTCCAGAAGCAGGTGAAGGCGTACGATCTCCCGCTTGTCATGGAGCCCGCGGGGCCCGAGGCAGTCCTGATGCAGGGCATCGATTACGTCTTTGTCCCGAGCGTCCTGAACACGACCGATGTCACGTGGATCGTGGGAAAGCACAAGGCATGGGTACAGATGGCAAAAGGGAAGATCCCGTGGGGGGAGCGGATCGTGCCCGAGGCCTACATTGTTCTCAACCCCGACTCCTCGGTCGGGAAGGTAACAAAAGCTGTCTGCGACCTGAAACCTGAAGAGGTGGCAGCCTATACCTCGGTTGCCGAGAACTACTTCCATTTCCCGATTGTCTATATCGAATACAGCGGCACCTTCGGGAACCCCGAAGTCGTGAAAGCCGCATCGGAGGCCATCGATAAGTCCATCCTCTACTATGGCGGCGGGATCAACTCGGCGGAGAAAGCCGCGGTAATGGGCAAATATGCCGACACGATCGTTGTCGGGAACGCTGTCTACAACCAGGGTGCCGCTGTCCTGAAAGCGACCGTTGACGCGGTCCAGTAACGTTTTTTTATGCCCGAGATTGACATCGTCCTTGTTGAACCGCTCTACGATGGCAACGTGGGTTTTGCCGCCCGGGTGATGAAGAACTTCGGGTTCACCCGGCTTGTGCTCATCAACCCGTGCAAGCTTGGAGAGGAGGCAAAAGGCCGGGCATCGCATGCGCAGGACGTGCTTGCGGCTGCGGATGTCTGTACCATCGAGGACGTGTATGCCCGGAGCAACATCGTCATAGCAACGACCGGTGAGGTGAGCAAGTCGGTCTGCCACGCGATGCGGATGCCGTTCTTTTCACCAAAGGAACTCCGCGAGCGGATCAAAGACGTGGACGGGCGGATCTCCATCCTCTTCGGCAGGGAGAACTGGGGGCTGAACAACGAGGAAGTGAAGCGGAGCGACATGATCTGCACGATCCCGACAAGCGGGATCTACCCGATCCTCAATCTCTCGCATGCCGTGGGCGTGGTCTGCTATGAGCTTGCGAACCTGCCGCTGCCGGAGATCCGGCTTGCCCCGCCGCAGGACATGGAGTACCTGTACCGGCACATTGACCGGTACCTTGACGAGATCCACCACCCGCAGTTCAAGCGGGAGAACACGATGATCCTGATCCGCCGGATCCTCGGCCGGGCGAACCTGACCATCCGGGAGGCGAGCACGCTCCACGGGCTCCTGCGCCGGAGCGAGTGGCATATCGATCCGGCGCTGCTCGACCGGGACCGGACCGGGAAGGGGAACCTTGCAGAGTTCGGGGACGGGGAAGAGTAGGGGCAGATGGTTCCGGTTTTTGCTCTGCACTTTTCCCATTTTTTTCACGGACTGACATAACTAAAATAGCCCGGCTTCCCAATAGAATATGAGGATATTTGGGTGAGCCACAAAGAGTTTTTTTTTAAAAATGATGAGGTTCTCATCATCAACGACAGTGTATTCCACACCCGACAGATCAAGCCGGACTCTGTTGATCTCGTTGTCACTTCACCGCCCTACAATGTCGATATCAAATACAATTCCCACGATGATCAGACAAGTTATGAAGACTATAAAATTTTCAGTGAAAAATGGATGAGCTGTTGTTACACCTGGCTCAAAGATGACGGGAGATTCTGCTTAAATATCCCTCTTGACAAGAACAAGGGGGGCCAGCAGAGTGTTGGTGCCGATCTCACAACGATAGCAAAAAAGATTGGTTTTCAGTATCACTCAACGATCGTCTGGAATGAAGGCAACATCTCCCGGAGAACCGCGTGGGGTTCCTGGCTCTCGGCTTCCGCACCGTATGTCATTGCACCGGTTGAACTGATCGTGGTGTTGTACAAAAAAACCTGGAAGAAGACCAGCGGATCAAAGGAATCGGATATTTCAAAGCAGGAGTTCATGGACTGGACGAATGGCCTGTGGACATTCAATGGGGAGAGCAAAAAGAAGATCGGGCACCCGGCCCCCTTCCCCATCGAATTGCCCCGGCGATGCTGCAAACTCTTCAGTTACACAGGTGACACCGTTCTCGATCCATTTCTTGGAAGCGGAACAACCCTTGTTGCCGCGTACCTGAATAACCGGAAGGGAATCGGCATTGATATCGATCCTCATTATTGCCAGATCGCTCTCGACCGGATAAAAAAGGAAGGCGGGATGGGAGAGACACGCATCAGCCACGATGCTCCCCCGGTTGAGGGAAAGCCAAAAGTCAGGAAAACCGGTGTTCGGAAAACCGGATAGTATCCGGCTCTGTAAAATATCGTAATAAGGTTCAGGGCAGGAGAATCATTCCTCATTTTTGCGAGGGTGCAAAGGATTGCGGTGATTTACTATTCTCCATGATCCGTAGTCTGGTTTTAAAAAAATACGTGTCCTGTCGAAATGCACATGAAATTGGCTTCTTCTGGAATAGATGATGGGGGTTGAGACCCCCATACCCCCGTAAATGATGAAACCCGCCGCCCCCGACGGGGCACCCCCGCGGCGGATCAAGACTGTTGAAATCATTATTTGCCGATTTTCATGGTTTGGGTGTGAACTTTACCGGTTCATGCCAGTTTCTACAGAGCAGAAAAACGGAAATTATTCCCGAAAACGCTCAAGGCTGCCTGCTGCCACAGGCACACGGGATGAAAATTTTTAAAAAGACAGGGGAAAATTTACCTCTTTAAAATTTCCGATGGGAGTTGATACCCTTCAATACCCTCAAAAAAGAACGCATGCGCCCCCGACCCCGTATCCGGGTTCCCCCCAATTGGAGAGCCGGTTGCTCTTCTCGTGCCTGTTGCCTTGGCATGCCTGACTCTGCATGGAGGATCGTAAAACTGGGCCCTGGGTTTTTTGGGGGCACATGGGGCACTTAGGCCCTGCTTTCCGGAAAGTCTTACGAGAAAATTGTACAGAAAAAAGATTCCGGAAATGGCACTCAATGTGCCCCATGTGCCCCCATTTTTTTGCATCTTCCCCGTTGGGGAAATGATCCTTGGGCCTGTTCCGGTACTGTTCTTTAAAATATAATCTTTTCAGGAGCCCGTCCGGGCATAGACGTTTTCCCTCGTATTGGACCTTCCCGGCCGAAGTGAGTGAAAAAAGGGAATGCAATCCTTATGCCCGAACAGGACAACCTGAGGGTATGGTGCCCCGTATCGTTGCGTTCCGCCATGAGCCAAACGAACCCCTCGGATATTTCGAAACGATCTTCAACGAACACCAGATCCCGTTCGAATATGTCGACCTCTTCGACACCAACGAGATTCCGCGTTTGCCAAACGCCACCCACCTGATTTTTCTTGGAGGATGCATGAGCGTCAATGATGAAGAGGAATTTCCGTGGCTTATAAGGGAAAAAGAACTCATCCGCCGCTCGCCAAAAGCCGGCCAAAGAGTGCTTGGGATCTGTCTTGGGGCGCAGCTCATCGCGTCTGCGTATAATGCAAAAGTATTCCGGTTTGTCAATGAGACCGGATGGCGCATGCTCTACCGTAAGGACGATGCTACGGGAATTTTTGCACAGTTTCCCGACCAATTCCCGGTCTTCCAGATCCATAACGACAGTTTTGAGATCCCTTATGGCGGCCGGTTGCTTGCCTGCGGGACAGAAGTTAAAAATCAGGCATTTTTCTGCAAAAATGCTCTCGGGCTGCAGTTCCACCTTGAGATGACCCGGAAGATTATCCTGGACTGGTCAAGGTCACTCCGGAAATACCCGCAATTCACGATAGCCCGCGATACCCCCCGCTTCATCGAGGAGAGCAACCGGCTCTGCCGGCTGGTAGCGGAAGATTTCATCCGGTAAACCGGTTCCTGAACAAAAAAACGATCCCGATGATCCGACAGGACGGGAGCATCCTTGTGGACTCTGCTGCCGCCAGGGTCCCACTCATCAGAAGGACAACCGGACATTGGCTCACAGGGGCAGTTGTTATGACCGCGGGCCCCGGGCCACCTCGCCCCCGGCATTTTTAATAGCGGTCTCGATTTTTATGAGCAGTTCTTCATCATTGAGCGCAAATGCGAGATGCTCGTACTTGTTCACGAGGGCGATGGGCTTTAAGACGACCAGCGGTTTCTTCTTCGCGGTTTCGCTGCTGTATGCCGGGGGCACTACGGTCATGGTGCCATCGGACCAGATCGCAATGTTCCCGTTCCCCGCTTCATCCCAGAGTTTCTTCACAATATCCTGTGTTATCATACGAGGATCCCCCTGTTATGTTTAACAAACAGAGAACGTGCAACGACCATATTATTCCATACCATCTGCGTCCCGCACCGCTGTCACGGTCGATCATGAACCTGTCCGGGTTACCAGCACCTTGTCGATCCGGTTGCCGTCCATATCCACAACCTCGTAGCGCAACCCTCCTGATTCGGCAGTGTCACCGGTTCTTGGGATTCGCCCAAGCAGGAAGAGTACCAGGCCGGCAAGGGTCCGGTACTGTCTTTCATCCTCGCCGGGAAATGATTTGACGGAGAGGACGGTCCTGAGTTCTGCAACGGGGATATCCCCGTTGATCAGCCACGATCCATCTTCCCGCTGAACAACCGGGGTATCCACCGGTTCACCATGAGTCCGGACATCGCCCACGATCGCTTCAAGGATATCATGCAGGGAGACGATCCCCTGGATGCTGCCGTATTCATCCGTGACAAGGGCGATATGCAGGCCGGTCTTTTTGAACAATTCGAGGAGCCGGAGAACCGAGAGTGACCCGGAGATGAAGAGGGGGTGGGTGACCGCGGCCCGGATATCGAAAGTGCCCCGGACAATGTGTCCCGCCAGGATATCCCGGACCGAGACCATACCGACAATCCGGTCCAGGTCACCTTCATAGACCGGGAAATGCGAGTGATGATTCCGGGTTACAATTTTTGCGTTCTCTTCCGGGGGATCGTGCAGGTCAAGCGCAATAATGCGAGGCCGGGGTATCATGACCGAGTCAACCCTCCGGTCGTCAAGGCCAAACACCCCTTCCACCATGCTCAGTTCGGCCTTCTCAAACACCCCGGCTTCGGTGCCCTGGGCCAGCAGGATCTTAATCTCATCCTCGGTCACCGGAGGTTCGGCAGCATCATGGATCCGCAGGATCTTCAGGATCACATCGGTGGAATGGCTGAAAATGAAGACCAGGGGGGCCCCGATGATGGACAGGAGCTGCATGGGTCGTGCAACCGCGGAGGCAATGGCCTCTGCATTTGTCAGGGCAATACGTTTGGGAACCAGTTCCCCGAAGACCAGGGTCAGGTACGTGATGACGAGAACAACGAGCGTGATCCCCAGGATATCGCTGTAGGGCGAAAGGAACGGGAATTGCAAAAACCATGCCCCGAGTTCCCGCGCTACGGTTGCTCCCCCGAATGCCCCGGCAAAGATGCCCACCAGGGTGATGCCAATCTGGACCGTTGAGAGGAATGACGATGGCTCATCCATGAGTTCGAGCGCTGCTGCGGCTCCCGCATCTCCATGGTCAGCCCGTTGCCGGAGACGGGTTTTTTTGGAAGAGACCAGGGCAAATTCTGCCATGGCAAAGATACCGTTGAGTACGATGAGAACAAGGATGATGGTAATCTCAACAACATACAGCATGAACCAGGATCATCTTCCGTGCTATTGCATTTACACTCCTTTTGAGGATTGAAAAAGATTGTGCCGCGGCGGCGGGGATCTTCTCATCATCCGGAAAAGCACGATCACGCAGCACCAGCCCGCAGCAGAAAAAAAGATCTTCCTGGCCAAAAGATCCCCTTATGACCCGGCAGCGCCAACCTTCCAGCCAATGATTCTCGTTGACTGGCAGCTCCTCGACCGGATTTCGAGAGGCCATATCAAGATCGATCCCTATGATCCAAAACTCGTGCAGCCAAACTCCGTGGATATCCGGCTCGGCAGCCATTTTGTCTGGTACAAACCGGGCACCGGCATCATCGACCCGTACGACCAGCAGAGCGTGAACACGGATGTCGGGGAGATGCATGCCGACTCGTTTGTGTTGAACCCGGGCCAGTTCATCCTTGCAAAGACCCTGGAACGGATCGAGCTCCCCGACAATATCGTAGCCACCATCGAGGGCAAATCGAGCATTGCCCGGCTCGGCGTCACGCTCCACCAGACCGGCGGCTGGATCGATGCCGGGTTCCGCGGCACCATCACCCTTGAGATGGCCAACGTCAACTCGCGGCCGGTGAGGGTGTACGCGGGAATGCCGATCGGCCAGCTCGTCTTCTACACCACCGAGCGGGCGGAGCGGCCGTACGGCGCAAAGGGTGATGCTAAGTATCTTGACCAGCGGCAGGCAACCCTCTCGCGGTACCACGCGAACAGGATCTGAAACCTGGCCGGTTACCGGTGCAGGGTTAAGCACTATAAATACCATAAAAACCCATTTTATACGGATGATCATACCGGATCGGAGATGAATTAATGCGACTTCTTCTCATTCATTCAGACTACATAGAATACGAAGCAAAAAAGAAGACAAAGATGGCAGAAGAGTGTTCGGTCCTTTCAGACAAGGAGACCGAAGTCCTCACGGCCTTCTGCGCTGTTGAATCGATCGATGACGAGGACCTTGACGGCGTTATCGCCCAGGGCATCGACGAGATCAAGAAGACTGCCGGGCAGGTCAATGTGACAAAAGTCGTCATCTACCCGTACGCCCACCTCTCAAGCGACCTCTCCTCCCCAGAGACCGCGGTTGCCGTTCTCAATGCGCTGAAGACCGGCCTTGAAGCAGAAGGTTTTGCCGTCAAGCGTGCCCCCTTCGGCTGGTACAAGGCCTTTAAGATCTCCTGCAAAGGCCACCCGCTCTCAGAGCTCTCCAGGACGATTATTCCCGGCGAGACAACCGTCAAGCCGGCCAAGAAAGAAGTCACCCACGACTGGTTTGTCCTGACCCCGGATGGAAAACAGCACGACTACAAGGATTACCTCAACGACACACCCTTTGGCTGCATGGTCAAAAAGGAACTTGGCGTTGCCGTCCCGGTCGGCGGCGACCCGGCCCACGTGGACCTGATGCGCGGAAAAGAACTCGTGGACTACGAGCCGGCATCCGATGTCGGCTGCCTCCGCTGGATGCCCAAGGGCAAGATCATCCGCGACCTTCTTTCTGATTACGTGCTCCGGCTCGTGCTGGACTACGGCGGCTCACCCGTTGAGACCCCGGTCATGTACGACCTTGGCGACAAGGCGATCTGCGAGCACGCCGCAAAGTTCGGTGAGCGCCAGTACCGGTTCAAGTCCAACAACCGGGACATGATGCTGCGCTTTGCGGCCTGCTTTGGCATGTTCTCGATCATGCGCGACATGCACATCTCGCCCAACCACCTGCCGATGAAGATGTACGAGCTCTCCACCTACTCCTTCCGCCACGAGCAGAAAGGCGAGGTCATCGGCTTGAAGCGTCTCCGGTGCTTCACGATGCCCGACATGCACTCGCTCTGCCTTGACATGCCGCAGGCCCTCAAGTGTTTTGAGGAGCAGCTTGCCATGGGCTGGCAGACGGGTAAGGACTTCGAGACCGAACTCGTTGCCGCATTCCGGTGCACAAAGGCATTCTATGACGAGAACGAGGCATGGGTGAAGAAGATCGTGAAGGACTCAGACTGCCCGATGCTCATCGAGATCCTCTCCGACCGCGTTCACTACTGGGTTGCCAAGATCGACCTTGCGGCCATTGACGGCCAGAAGCGCCCGATCGAGAACCCGACCGTGCAGATCGATGTCGAGAGCTCGACCCGGTTTGCCATCAAATACCACAAGGAAGACGGCACGCCGGTTCACCCGCCGATCCTCCACTGTTCCCCGACCGGCAGTGTCGAGCGGGTCATGTGCGCAATCTTAGAGAACATCTCCACGCAGGAAGTCCCCGGGTTCCCCACCTGGCTTGCGCCGGTGCAGGTCCGGGTCGTGCCGGTAACCGAGAAGCACATCGCGTTTGCCGAAGAACTGGTAAAAACCATCAACGCCGCCCAGATCCGGTGCGACTTTGATGACCGGAACGAGACCATGGGCAAGAAAGTCCGCGAGGCCGGCATGGACTGGGTCCCCTATGTCATTGTTGTCGGTGACGAGGAAGTTGCATCAAAGAACCTGACCGTGACCATCCGGAAGAAGTCGCAGCCCAACAAGCCCTTCAAGGAGCAGATGACCGCCGATGCGCTGATCGCAGCAGTGAAGAAGGAGACGGATGGGAAACCGTTCCGGCCGCTCTATACCCCCCGGAAGCTTTCGCTGAAAGCCCGGTATATCTGAAACCTTCTTTTTTTAGATTTTTTTGTACTGCCGGTTTTTATCACATCGGATCCAGGTCTCTGACTTTTGGCAGATTTTTCCCTGAAGCGTTCTTCATCATCCAAAATCGTGCATCCGGTACCCTGATCTCGAACCGCCACCTTGTGCCGCAACCCCGGTCTCCCAAATCATGATACCGGTTGTTGCGAGGATCTCCCGGATTAAAAAGTGACCAGGGCCGGTATTTTTCCTCTTCCCCAGGAAAAGATATGATCCTTTTCTGAAGCGGAGATACCCCTCCCGTCATCCCCGTACAGGATAACAAGAACATCCCTGTTCTTCTGCACCGACATGGTCACCTTCGTGATATGCCCCCCGTGCCGCAGAGTGTTAAAAAAG
Organism: Methanomicrobiales archaeon HGW-Methanomicrobiales-3; assembly: GCA_002839605.1. GTDB lineage: Archaea > Halobacteriota > Methanomicrobia > Methanomicrobiales > Methanospirillaceae > Methanoregula. The sequence goes on from PGYK01000003.1 coordinate 102,826, forward strand.
AGGTTGCAGAAGACTTTAAGGAGCAGGGGATCGGAAAAGATCTCAACCTCCTCAAGATTCTCAATCCTAATAATGCGGGCGTCTACCGACAGGAGGTTTACGGCTTTCCTTATGAGAGGGGCAACCGGCTGCCAGCAGGCTTGCGGGACCCCGATCTTTTCGAAGTCCCCGGTGAGCCGGATCTGCTCCCACATCTTGTCATGGAGGACGTGCTGTTTCGGATATATTCGATGATGGCGGGATCATCCGTTTGTTCTCATTCCAGCTTGGCGTAACCGGATAATGCGGCAACCTTGTTGAGGAGGTCGGCAGGTTTGCAGGAGTTTTATTTTGTCATATTCAAATTTTGGTTAATTGAGAAATGGCGAATCAGGGCATTTTATGCGGAATTTTCCGCTTGGGATGGAAATTTCAAACCGTGCCCCGGCACCCGGTTCCCCCGTCTCGGCGATCGTGATCCCGGTGATACTTAAGATCTCCCGGGCCAGGAACAGGCCAAATCCGCCGCTGCCCTTCCCGACATTCTTGTTAAAGATCTTCTCCTTGCGATCCACAGGAACCCCAACGCCGTCGTCTTCGACAACCAGCAGGTAACCGGCAGGAACAGGTGTTCCGGAAATACGGATTTTCGTTATCGTTTCCCCATGTTTCAGAGCATTCTCAACAAAACAGTAGAGGACTTTTTCGAGCATCGGGTCGGCATAGAGGGCAAGGCCACAGGTCTCGTTCTCCACCGCAACCGTACCCGGATCAAGCGTCTTTTTTACCGCTTCAAGTACGACGGCGAGCTCCTGCCAGACCGGTGATCCCGCCCCAAGGTTCTCGTACTCTTTGGTAAATTCGATCTGCTGCCGGATTGCCGCTGCCGAGATCTCAACCCGGCTTAAGTATTCGATGAGCTCGGGATCCTTTGTCGATCCTTTGGCAAGTTCAAGATAGCCCATCACGCCCGTGAGCTTGTTCTTGATGTCATGCCTCGTGATGCCGGAAAGGAGGTTGAGTTTCCGGTTTGCCTGTTCAAGGGCACGTTTCTCATAGGACCATGTCGTGACCTCGCGGGCGAAGATCATCACTCTTTTTTCCTCCGGGTCATACGAGATTGTCTCGCCAAAGTGGGCGGTCCCGATCCGGACCTCCCGCATGAGGGGGGAGTCGGGTTCCGCGATAAGACCGGTAACCAGCGTATCGTAATCTGCCGGAATGAATGCCGCGGGATCCGGTGACACCCCCAGGTTTTCCAGAACCGTCCGGGTAGCAGGATTTGCATAGGTGATGTTTTTTAAAGAATCGATCCCGATGACCGGATCGGGGTTGAGGTGAGGGAACCGGGCAAGGTGCCGGAACTCCTTCTCGCTTAAGTCCTGCGCTGTACGGTCATGGACGATGGCGATGAGCCGTTCTTCTCCCTGAACCTGTGCCGGGATGAGGGTGACCTCCGCAGGGAAGAGACGCCCGCTCTGCGTTGTATGTGTCCAGGCAAAGGTCTGGGGGGTACCCGTCTGAGCGGCCCTGATATACTCTGCTGCCAGATCCGCCGATACCCGGCCCCCGGGCTGTTCCGGAGGAGAGAGGGCCACCGGGTCAAGACCCATGATCTCCTCACGGCTGTACCCGAACAGGCGCTCTGCTGCCGGATTGCAATCAAGGAAACGGGAGCTCAGGACAAAGATCGCGTCGGTGGATTTCTCAAACAGGGCACGGTACCGGCCCTCGCTTTCAAGAAGGGAGCGCTCTGCTGCTTTACGCTCGGTTATCGGCCGGGCGGTTGTAACGATCCCGTCAATTCCCACAACGCCCGGAAGGTTGGTTGCAATTGCCTCAACATCGATGTAGTGCCCGTCAGCATGCCGGATCCGGTACTCCGTGGGTGTGCCAAAATTTCTATTCCCAAAAACCTCCGATAAGGCATCTTTCACGCGCTTTCGGTCATCGGGATGGATATACTCAAGCGGGTCTTTTCCCTGTACCTCTGACGGGTCATACCCGCAGATCCGCAGGGTCGAGGGCGAACTGTATGCAATGCGCCCGTTGCGGTCGATGATCCGGATCATGTCAGACGAGTTCTGGATCAGGTTCCGGAACCGTTCCTCGCTCTTTTGCAGTGCATCTTCTGTGAGTTTCCGGTCCGTGATATCCTCGCCCGAGAAGAGGATTCCTGTCACCCATCCATCATCATCTTTGAGCAGCGTGTTGTGGAAGGCAAGCATCCGCTCCTGCCCGTCCTTCCTGCGAATCACGTTCTCGTGATATTCGACCGGTGCGATGTCCCCGCGGGTAACCTGGCTCAAGACCTCCCGCACCTCGTCCTGCACATGCTCCGGAAGGCAGGTGGAAATCCAGTCCCTGCCCAGCAGTTCCTCTTCAGGGTACCCGAGAATCTCGCATCCCCGGCGGTTGATTAAGGAAATTTTTCCGTTTGTGTCCAGCACCGCGAGGAGGACACCGGCCATGTCGAGATACTGCTCTGCCCGGTCACGCTCCTTTCTGATCGCCTCTTTTATCCTCTTCTGTTCCGTGATGTCCGTGACAAAAGTGTAGAAATATTCGATCTTTTCTCCCGTTGCGGGGAAACGGTGGAGGAACATTTCGACCGGCACCCTGCTGCCATCCTTTCTGACATACTCCTTCTCGTACCGCTGCGGGATGCCGGTCCTTACGAGTTCCTCAATCGCGGCACTCTCCCGACCGGCAAATTCCGGCGGGGTGAGATCCGTCCAGTTCACCTGGTGCAGTTCCCCATCAGAATAGCCCAAAAGGTCGCAGAGGGCCGGGTTCACGATCCCGAACCTGCCGTCCGGGTACCCGATACCGAAGGGCTGGGAGGAATGTTCCAGGATCCCGGCCAGCGTCTGCACCTTCTCCTCGCTGCCGGCAAGTGCCTTCTCGGCTTTTGTGCGGCGTGCCTGTTCGTCAAGCATATCCAGCGCAAACGAGATGTCCAGGGCAATCTCTTCAAGGAGGGCGATCTCGGCAGCAGTGAAGAAATCCTTCTGTGATGCATAGATAACGTACGCCCCGACAACCTCACCGTGAAGACGGAACGGGAATGCTGCAAAGGAACCAAATCCGCGTTTTTTTGCCTCCTTTCGCCATGGCTCCATCCGCGGGTCGGTTTCGATGTCATTGGAGGTATCGTACCGTCCCTCGCGGACAGCGGTGCCGACTGGCGATACATGGTTCTGCTCCTCATCCCCGCATTGCTCCCTTGCCGAAAGGTACCCGTCTTCATTGCCGGCATGGGCAACCGGGCGGAGCATGAGGGAGTCGTGGTCGAGCAGGCCAATCCATGCCATACGGAACTTCCCGTACTCAACAGAGATCCGGCAGATGTCGGCAAGAAGTGACGGGAGATCCTTTGTCCGGACGATAGCCTGGTTGATCTGGGAGAGGACCGCATAGAGACGCCTGGCGGCAAGCACCCGTTTTTCGGCAAGGATCTGCTCCGTGATGTTCCGGATCGAGAGGATGGTGATCGTGCGTCGCTTCTGCGGGTACTCGCTTGAGAGGACATCGGCCGGAAAGATCGTGCCTTCCCGGGAGCGGTAATACCGGAGGTGCGTCCCGAAAATGCCGTTTGGTGATTCAGCTCCAGACGCCCCGTTTTCCGCAAGCAGATCCGCATGGTTCATTCCCCGGAACTCTTCAGGAGTGAAACCGAAGAGGTAGCTTGCGGCGCGATTGGCATCCAGGATCTCTTCGGAATCCTGGTCCACCACGAGCATTGCGTCGCCGGCAGCCTCAAAGACATTGCGGTACCGCTGTTCGCCTTCTGAGATCTTCTCTTCAGCAGCCCTGACCGACGTGATATCCGTCATCACGCCATGGATACCGGAAAATTTCCCTTGTACAAAGACCGGCCGGCTTGACGTGCGCACAATCCGGATCTTTCCCGATTCGTCAATGAGCCGGAACTCGAACGGGTGCAGATCTCCCTTTTCGATCTCTACAAACCGCTCCTTAACGCGGGGGAGGTCGTCGGGGACGATGAAATCAGAAACCGGCCTCGTGATCACATCGGCCGGCTCGTAGCCGAACTGGCTGATCCGGGGGCTGATATAGGAGATGGTGCCGTTCCGGTCAACAACAAAGAGCACATCATTGATCTTCTCGACAAGATCCCGGTATTTCTCCTCGGATTGTAAAAGGGCCATCTCAGCCTGCCTGCGCTGGACGGCCTGACGGATCTTGCTTGCCAGCTCGGCATACTGGCTTTTTGGTTCGCCGCCTTTCTGGAGGTAGAAGTCCGCACCGGAGTTGAGGGCTTCGATTGCCACCTCTTCGCGTCCCTTGCCGGTGAAGAGGATGAAGGGCACAGCGTTCTTTTCCGATCGGAGGAATTTTAAGAAGGCAAGCCCGTCCATCTCCGGCATCTGGTAATCGGAGATGACCGCATCGAATGCTCTCGCTGCAAGCATCCCGATTGCTTCCTGTGCCGAGGTGGTGGTGACAACGGAAAAATCGCCGGTGCGTTCAAGATAGACACGGGTGATCTCAAGAAGGGTGGGCTCATCATCAACATAGAGGATGGATATCATGGCGGATTCCGGGGCTGTTGGGGGGTACTGGTATTTTCTGATCTTTTTTCACCCTTATTTATAGTGAGCGTTACCAGGCCCGGGTACATCACGAAAGATACCGGGCAATGCCTTCACGGAGTTCTTCGAAAGTGACCGGTTTGTGGAGTACCCCGAGATTTTTGTCATTGAGCGCAGCCATCTTCTCCTCGACCTCCGGTGATGCGGTGAAGATGAGTACCGGGATATCGACAATTTTGAGCTCCCCCCGGAGTCGTTCCAAAAACTCCCAGCCGTTGATGGGCATCATCATGATATCCAGAAGGATAAGGGACGGCCTGGTGCGGCGGACCAGATCGAGGGCATCGATCCCGTTGGTGACCAGCACGGGTTCATACCCGAGCCGGTGGATCATCAGGTCCATCATCTCGAGGATGGGCTGATCGTCTTCAACAACAAGGATCGTTTCAGGCATTGTTCTCACATCCGGAATCTGAAACCGGGCGGGCAGGGAATGGCCGGCATGGTTCCCGAACCGGTGGCCGGACCGGGAGTCGTAGCAACCCGTTACCGCAGTTACCTCGATATATACCGCCAGAGTTTAAAAATGTGTTATCTTTGACGGAAACGGGCTCCGTAATAGAAAATTGCCGGGGCGGAAAAAATTGCGCGGGAATGCGAAAGCATCAGACCGCAAGCGGCGAGAGCTTTGCAACCACCCGCTCCACCTGCTGCACCGCGGTGCCGATGTAGGCATCGGGGGAGAGGAGGATGGCGATATCAGCTTTTGAGCAGTACCGCACGATCTCGGGGTCGGCTCCCAGCACATCGGCAAGAGGCCGGCCTTCGGCAAGGGCCTGCATGCTCGCCATCCGGATCCGCTCGTGGGAGTCCTGCCGGCTCATGCCCTTCTTTGTCAGCTCGATCATGACCGACTCGGCCATGTTGATGCCGTGGAGGAAGCCAAGGTTCCTCCGGATTGCGGCACGGTTGATGACCAGGTTCTCCAGCACCACAGCCATGAGCCGGAGGCAGTGGTCGGTGAGAATCGAGGATTCAGGGAAGAGCACCCGCTCGCAGGAGGAGTTGGTCAGGTCCCGCTCGTCCCAGAGGGTGTTGTTCTGGAGCGCGGGTTCGACCGCCGAACGGATGATCCGGGCAAGGCCGCAGACCTGCTCTGACTTGATGGGGTTTCTCTTGTGCGGCATGGTTGAGGAGCCCACCTGTTTTGCCCCAAAGGCTTCCTCGACCTCGCCGATCTCGGTGCGCTGGAGGCTGCGGATCTCAACACCGATCTTGTCAAGCGTGGTTGCGACCCCGGCGCAGAACATGAAGTACTCGGCATACCGGTCGCGGGAGATGACCTGGTTTGAGACGTCCACCGAACTCATAGTGAGGAACTCCATCATGGTTGCCTGCACGTCCATTGCCTTTGGCCCGAGGGCCGCCTGTGTCCCGACCGCGCCGGTCATCTGCCCGACCACGACCCGGGGGCGCATCTGTTCGAGCCGTTCGATGTGCCGGCCAACCTCGCTTGCCCAGATGGCAAACCGGAGGCCGTAGGTTGTGGGGACGCCGTGCTGCCCGTGGGTCCGGCCGATGCAGACGAGCGCCTTGTTCTCCTCGGCCCGCATCAGCAGGACCGCGAGGAGTTTCCGGAGCTTGGTGTCCAGCAGGTCCAGCGTCTGGCCGAGCTGGAGACCGGTGGCCGTGTCAAGGATGTCGTTGCTGGTTGCCCCGTAATGCACCCAGCGGCCGGACTCGCCCGTGACTTCCGTGATCGATTTCACAATCGCCATCATGTCGTGGCTGATCTCAAGTTCGATCTCTTTTGCCCGTTCGAGCGATGCGTTGTGGGCTTTTTCGCTGATCTCAACTGCTGCTTCTGCCGGGATCATGCCATGCCGGGCTTCGGCTTTTGCGAGCGCAACCTCCGCGCTGACAATGCAGGAGAACCGGTTCTTCTCGCTCCAGACGGCACGCATCTCCTTCGTGCCGTAGCGTTCCTCGATGGGGTGGACTGCCATGGGTAGAAATGGGATGTACAGGGATATAAGGGGTGAGGGGGGTGCAAAGCGGAGCCTGATTCGATCAGATCTCTTTTAAAAAAAGGTGCCTGACAAAAAAACGGGGATGAGACTCCGGTTCTTGTGGATGTTTCGCTCGAAGCTCTCGTCACTCGTCAAGCCCTCGGAAAAGATGGGTTTCAATCCTTGTTCTCTTGGATGAATCGCTCGAAGTAGTCCGGTGCTGAGTTCGTGACTTTGTGACCAAGGTTTCAATCCTTGTTCTCTTGGATGAATCGCTCGAAGGCGGCCCCATGCTCCTGACCCTCAACGGACGCCAGTTTCAATCCGTGTTCTCTTGGATGAATCGCTCGAAGGCCGGTGATCCCGGCAGCAGGGAGCGCATAATGGGTTTCAATCCTTGTTCTCTTGGATGAATCGCTCGAAGCCCTCCGGCGCAAAATACAACGTATGTTAAAGCCAGTTTCAATCCTTGTTCTCTTGGATGAATCGCTCGAAGGCTGTTTTTCTAACATATAGATCATACATACTATAGGTTTCAATCCTTGTTCTCTTGGATGAATCGCTCGAAGTGCTGTCGGTGTCCTCGGTTACCTGCCCTTTATCGTTTCAATCCTTGTTCTCTTGGATGAATCGCTCGAAGGCCGGGTGCTAGGATCATTCGCTGCGGATAAGATGTTTCAATCCTTGTTCTCTTGGATGAATCGCTCGAAGGGTTGGCGCGGAGGCGGAGGAATGATCGACATTTGTTTCAATCCTTGTTCTCTTGGATGAATCGCTCGAAGCAATGCCATGCGGATGATTACTGCCAGTATAAGTTGTTTCAATCCTTGTTCTCTTGGATGAATCGCTCGAAGTCTTTGACCGGATCCTTCAGAAACCCGGGCTTGTGTTTCAATCCTTGTTCTCTTGGATGAATCGCTCGAAGCAGAAGATCGAGGAATTGAAAGATGGATGAATGTATGTTTCAATCCTTGTTCTCTTGGATGAATCGCTCGAAGAATGCCCAAAGAATCGCCTTAAATGTCATATCGGGGTTTCAATCCTTGTTCTCTTGGATGAATCGCTCGAAGCCTATATCGTCAGTCATATCGAGCAGGGGGGCCGGTTTCAATCCTTGTTCTCTTGGATGAATCGCTCGAAGTGCGGGGTCGCACGGGGAACTAATCATTATGTATAGTTTCAATCCTTGTTCTCTTGGATGAATCGCTCGAAGTCAAGGGAAGGAACCGCAGCGAGAGAGATAGATGGGTTTCAATCCTTGTTCTCTTGGATGAATCGCTCGAAGACGTGTCCATGACGGTGCCGTAAAGAGCGTTCTGGTTTCAATCCTTGTTCTCTTGGATGAATCGCTCGAAGCGGAATGACAGTGCACTTTATTACGGCACCAACCCGGTTTCAATCCTTGTTCTCTTGGATGAATCGCTCGAAGTCTGCCGCCTTGGTAGTAGTCCCCGCCGCTCATGAGTTTCAATCCTTGTTCTCTTGGATGAATCGCTCGAAGTCAAAAGTCAGCCTGAATGGAGTAAAGCACTATGGGTTTCAATCCTTGTTCTCTTGGATGAATCGCTCGAAGGTTAAAGGAGGTAGTTTTGTTTTCTTCATCCTCGGTTTCAATCCTTGTTCTCTTGGATGAATCGCTCGAAGAGGGCATGACCGATGCGGATCTTGCCCGCGAGCAGGGTTTCAATCCTTGTTCTCTTGGATGAATCGCTCGAAGAAAAAATTGAGGAATTGAAAGAATGACGCAAGGCGTTTCAATCCTTGTTCTCTTGGATGAATCGCTCGAAGCAGGGCTGCGTCGTGATAGACAGTCTTACCCTTCTTGAAGTTTCAATCCTTGTTCTCTTGGATGAATCGCTCGAAGAATGCCACAAGATCCGGGCCAGAATTCCACTATTCTGTTTCAATCCTTGTTCTCTTGGATGAATCGCTCGAAGGCACCCACTGTCGTTGATGTATCGGTGAACTGCAGTTTCAATCCTTGTTCTCTTGGATGAATCGCTCGAAGTTGATATCACATTGCATGGAGAGCCGGTACCCTGGTTTCAATCCTTGTTCTCTTGGATGAATCGCTCGAAGCTCTGGTTTCTGGAGGTTTAGAGATTATGCGTGGTGTGTTTCAATCCTTGTTCTCTTGGATGAATCGCTCGAAGGCGTGCTCCCCGGGCACGAAAAGGAAACTATCGGGTTTCAATCCTTGTTCTCTTGGATGAATCGCTCGAAGCTGCGCTTCCATGGGATCGTAGGTGTCCGGATCCTGTTTCAATCCTTGTTCTCTTGGATGAATCGCTCGAAGTCGAGGTTCGCCTCCGGTGGTGCGGAGGGATTCTTGTTTCAATCCTTGTTCTCTTGGATGAATCGCTCGAAGATCCACCGATACCACCGACAGGTGATGGTAAGACAGTACGTTTCAATCCTTGTTCTCTTGGATGAATCGCTCGAAGGTAACGACCATCCTAAACAATGCTCGTTTTAATGCTGTTTCAATCCTTGTTCTCTTGGATGAATCGCTCGAAGCCGTCGCCGCCGGCACCCGCATAAAGACCGGTGAGTTTCAATCCTTGTTCTCTTGGATGAATCGCTCGAAGTCACCCAAACACCCCGCTACATCAGAATCAATATTGTTTCAATCCTTGTTCTCTTGGATGAATCGCTCGAAGCACATTACCACCTCGTGGTATTCCGGTTCGTGGAGTTTCAATCCTTGTTCTCTTGGATGAATCGCTCGAAGACTGCATCGACAATTCATTGGAAGAACCAAATCGGTTTCAATCCTTGTTCTCTTGGATGAATCGCTCGAAGCATGTCCGGCCGCCCGGCAAGTCCTCACCCATAGGGGGTTTCAATCCTTGTTCTCTTGGATGAATCGCTCGAAGCGGGATCGCCTTCCCGGACTACGTCAATGCACAGCGAGGTTTCAATCCTTGTTCTCTTGGATGAATCGCTCGAAGATACTTGCAGGTGTCGCAGGGCGAAATCATTTCATGTTTCAATCCTTGTTCTCTTGGATGAATCGCTCGAAGATCAGATCGGTTGCGGCTGCTGCGCTGGTCATTGGTTTCAATCCTTGTTCTCTTGGATGAATCGCTCGAAGCAAGTATCGCAGACGGTTCATCGGTGCGCTCAAATGTTTCAATCCTTGTTCTCTTGGATGAATCGCTCGAAGCCCCTTACCCCGATTGTAAGCATATCCCTTAATGGTTTCAATCCTTGTTCTCTTGGATGAATCGCTCGAAGCAGATCAAGGATAACGCCCGGGACCTCGGCATGAGTTTCAATCCTTGTTCTCTTGGATGAATCGCTCGAAGCGGTATAAAAAACGCCTGTACGATCCATTCAAACGGGTTTCAATCCTTGTTCTCTTGGATGAATCGCTCGAAGTCCCCACTATCACCTCGTAGTATTCCGGTACGTGGAGTTTCAATCCTTGTTCTCTTGGATGAATCGCTCGAAGATGTTGGTGATCAAACCCGAATCATCATCCTACCTGTTTCAATCCTTGTTCTCTTGGATGAATCGCTCGAAGACGAACTCGTACAGCGAAGGAACCGAGTAAGAGAAGTTTCAATCCTTGTTCTCTTGGATGAATCGCTCGAAGATCTGATAGAACCGGAGAGAATAGATATGAATATAGTTTCAATCCTTGTTCTCTTGGATGAATCGCTCGAAGATGGTTTCCTTATGCGAGAGGTCCCATGTTTCGTGTTTCAATCCTTGTTCTCTTGGATGAATCGCTCGAAGCATGGTTGGCATTATCCTCTATGAACATCTTAATGGTTTCAATCCTTGTTCTCTTGGATGAATCGCTCGAAGACCAGATCCCATCATGCAGGATTGGGGCAGGCCAAGTTTCAATCCTTGTTCTCTTGGATGAATCGCTCGAAGTAGGACAGAGGATAGCCAGACTGCGATGAGGATAGTGTTTCAATCCTTGTTCTCTTGGATGAATCGCTCGAAGGATAACGGCAAGGGTGCAGGCTGCGACGGCTTGGTGTTTCAATCCTTGTTCTCTTGGATGAATCGCTCGAAGTCATGGGGCAGATACATCACCCAGGCAGCAAGGCTGTTTCAATCCTTGTTCTCTTGGATGAATCGCTCGAAGTAAACCATACCACCCATCCTGTGATAGGCTCCTTAGTTTCAATCCTTGTTCTCTTGGATGAATCGCTCGAAGTTCGCGAAAATTCGCGTATTTTTCGCTTAATCGCGATTAAAATGCTTAAAATTCCCGCATGAATTTCTTCCTGCGGAATTATGGATTCCTATTTAAAGATAAGAATCAGGTGCAGATTGTCGCGTAACAACAGTCGATGCACTTATTTTTGTATTTGCCCTTGCTCGGATAAAATCCTTTGTCGATGATCTCAAGGATTTCATCAATGATCTCAAGACCCCTCTGAAAATCCTGCTCCGTGAATTCAACAGTCTCGATGTGATGATTACTCCGCGTGAAACAAATGAACCCGCGTTTCACATCGCGATGATAATTCTCCCGGATCATGATTGCATGCAGGACAAGCTGGTACTTGTAGGTCTGGAAGATAGTGTCCTTGAATTCGGCAAACTTATATTCGAACGGCGCTGCGGTCCCGTCATCGAGAAACAGTACTTCATCAACGATCCCTTTAATGTGATTCTGTTTTGATGCGATGAAAACGTTCATCTCTTTTTTTGTCACTCCCAGTTTCTTCCGCAGATAATCTGGGTTCGTGATCAGTTTCTCTTCATGCACCTCACGCCCTTTCATCACCTTGAATCGCTTCTCCTGATGCTGAGGTATATCCAGGCAGTGCATGTAATAAATGAAACGGGGACAGAAGAGATACTCCAGCACATCTGAGATCGTGATGATCGTTTCAGTCTCGTTCGGCATAATCAGAAGAATTTTGTTAAGAGTTCGTCGCTCACCAGTTTCTTGTCGAAAGCCTGGCCGAGCAGTTTTACTTTCTTAAACGAGGTGTCATCCATTGGAAACACATACACGGAATCGACTTCCGGATCGATCTCCTGCCCGCATTCCAGCGCCAGTGAATCGCGTTCATTGGAGTTCAGGTTCCCAAGAAATACGCTCTTCTGAACCCGGTACAGTCCCTTGTTCAGGCAGATCCGGGCCACATGATTCCGTGTTGTCGTTTTTCGAATATCGTAAACCACCCAGACCATTGTCATCGTTTTCACCTACTTGATCAGTTTGTTTGCGATGGTGTGGCACTCCATCTGGATCGTATTCCGGATCTTCACGTTCCTTCCCCGGTAATCGATCTCCTTGTCGAGCATCTCGTTGATGGCGCCAATAAGGAAAGCCTTCCCCTCCTTGTTCATGTAGAGGCCGCCGGGAATAGGATCGAAATATTTCTCCGTGACCTGCCGCTTCATGAAGAGGTTGATTATCGTTTTATCGATGTGAGCCCGGAACAGTTCGATGAGATCGAATACGAATGAACGCTTGTTGTAATTGTCCGTGTGCAGGAATCCGGCATAGGGATCAAGCCCCGCAATGATGCATGAACGCTCAACCTGTGAGTAGAGGACGCCGTACCCGTAGTTCAGCAGGCAGTTGAACCCGTCGCGTGCCGGGTCACGGCTCCGGCCTTTGAACTTCCATGCATCGGGCATGGTGCTGTTAATCGCATCGAAATATGCCTGCGAAACCATTCCCTCAATTCCCATGATCGACCCGCGCTTCTGATCGAGTGTCCCCTTCATATTTTTCAGGGATTCAAGCAGGACTTCCATCCTCGCAATGTACTGTTCCAGCGTCTCTTTCTGCTCGGGCCGGTTCTTCTTCAGGTCCTTGAGAAGATCGATCTGGCCTTCTATCTTCCGTGAGATCCATTCGCGCGCAAGATAAAATCCGGTATCCTCGTTTGCTGCTTCAAGCTGGCGACGGCGGATCAGCGTGGTGCTGCCGAGTTTGGAATGCCACACACGCCCGTACGGGTTGCCGAAGTAATCCAGAAAAATGATATCGATGTTGTTCTCAACCGCAAATTGGATTGCGTCGGTTGTAATCGTGGCAGATGTAGTGATGAGGATGCTGTCGATCTTGTCTGCGGAAACCTCGAAGGTCTTCTCGTCGGTCTTCACGAGAAAACAGTTGTTAGATTTTTTCAGGTAGGAGCCCCGGGTGTTGATGACGAGCTGCATGGACCGCCTCACTGTGTGTATGTTTTCAGTTGCCGTACCGCCCCGAACCCGCGCGATACTGATTTTCCTATACCAAGCAGATTCGGGATCTGGAAGTTTGCCTGGAATTTCCCGGTAAATGTCATGACGCTGACATCCTTGAGCCGGTCTTTCCGGAAATGTACCTGCGCATCGCATTTGATCTGGCCCGGCACATCGTAGCCCAGCGATTTTGACATCGAGATGAGATTGCCGATCAGGATTTTCCGTACGAACTCGTCCCGCTCGGGAGTTCCTTTGAGTGCATAGTATTTCCGGTAATTCTCCTGGTTCAGCGCGAGCCACGGGGTCACAAACTCGTACGACCGGATCTTCTCTGAGATTCCGAACTCTTCATCTTTCAACGAGATGCCACGTTCGACAATCTGGTACGTGTCCGTGCCCAGCCGGATTTCCTGGTATTCATCGAAGATCTGTTTGAGAACTTCCGCGCCTTCGTTGATTCCGATCACGGTCGGGACATTATCGATCATCTTGTATTGCACGACCGGGTAGCGGTAGATGAACTTGTCCGCGCTGTGCTGGTGAAGCTCCGCGTATTCGTTAAACTTGGTTGCGAAGAATCCGCGAAGCTGGTGAGCTGAACCGTGAATAGGCCGGGTGGAGCCGAGGGTCAGGGTGAAGGTGTGGAGGATCATAGGATCACAGTACCCCCATCACACGGTGTGAATCCTGTTTGAGGATCATACCTGAACTCCAGTTCTTCCTCTGAAATATGACCGATTCCAAGATCCTCCCGGAATAATCTCTGCGCTTTATTTTTAGGAACCGAGATGACATAATCGAGAAACTCCCGTTTGATTTTCAAAAACTCATTTTTTCTCTTTGCATAGGGTTTGGATTTTATCTCAACGAACTCTTGCCAGATCTTTTTGGCATCATCATCGCATTCAATAAAAACATCCAGTTTCGGATAGTCATTCTGGATAAGATGGAATGAATCCTGAAGATCGGAATACTTGAGATAGCGGATGAGGTCGAGACATTTTTTAGCGGTGTCATTCGTGTGCAATTCTTCAACAAGCCGGAAGTACTGGTTATTCAATGCAAGAAACTGCTGTTCGCTGATGACACTTTTTCCTTCCAGAACAACCCGTGTTTTGTCAAGAAGGAATTGGGAATAAATATAATTGCAGTAGTTCTTCCCATCGGCCTGTAGAGTTACAATTTGCACTTCACCACGGGCATCCTGCTGATTGTTACGGTTGCATCGCCCGGCAACCTGGTTGATCGAATCAAGCGGGGCCATGTCACGGTAAACAACATCGACATCGATATCGACACCTGCTTCAATGAGCTGCGTGCTGACGATTACTTTCCGTTTCTTGGTATGCGAATTGCGGATATTCCTGATTCTCGCCAATCGTTCTTTGGGAATGATATGAGTGGACAAGAATACGAATTCGGTGTTCGGCTCATTTAAAGAAGATATTAAAGTATAGACCTCTTTGGCAGCGTTTATCGTATTGAGGACAATGAGAAAATCTTTCTCCTGTTCGTTATGGATTCTATGCCGAATAGTTTCAATAAATTGTTGAAGGGCACATGGTTCTGGATTGAAGGTAAGATCAACACGGTTGAGTTGGGAAAAGTACGTGTTTTTCTTTAATGCAAGTTCAAAGATTTCACCCGATTTTTCTTCATCAAAGATCAAGGGTTGCGTTGCAGTCACGAAGATAACTCGTATGTTCAGACATCGGGTGAGTGTTTGAATAACATCGTGGAATAATAGCCAGTATTCATGAGGGATTGACTGGACTTCATCAAGGATGACAATTGCATTGGCAAGCGTGTGATATTTCCTTATCGCACGATTCCGGTTTGAAAAGATCGTGTGGAAGAACTGAACGAATGTTGTAATAATGAATTCTGAATGCCAACCCTCTATCAGAAGACGGGATGCATCCTCATCATAGTCCTCGTCATCGGTTGAGGTATAGGAAAAATCCGCCAGATGATGGTGTTTGAGTAAAATATTCGAAGGGACGGGATCGCCATAGGCAGAGGATAACACCGATGAGATGACATCATAATTCTGGTCGATAATACTCATGAACGGGAGGCAATAGAGAATTTGAGGGGATACCCCGGTTTCACGATTAATCCGTTCACGTAATTTCAGAGCAAAGGAGACCGAGGTTAACGTTTTCCCGGTGCCGGTCGGGACATTCAGAGAAAAAATTTTCTTGTCGAGATCCAGAGTCGGGACACGGGAAATTACTTCATCGTATATTTCATTTCGCAACTGGTTTATAGGAGATGTGGAGCGTGAAAATCCCTTATTTTCGCGATAGAGATCAACAAGATCTGATCGAAGTGCCTCTTTGTCCCGGTCTGCTGAAATTTCTGCTGCATCCTGTTTATCTCCCGAAAGCAGGAGGGAATAATAAAACAGTGTAAGTACTTCCATGGAGGGAGCATCCGGGATCTGTTCGAGACGGGGTTTTAATTTGAAAAGTTTACCGTCATTCACGATGGAGGAGAGGATTGCATCGGTCTCCAGAAAAAAACCGGTGATGGTTTCTTCAGGAATTAATCCGGCATACACATACTGAAGAGATTGCGTGGAAATGGATTCGCATTGACGTTTAATGACATCAGTTATTTCTGATTTTCTGATATCCGTGGTCTCATCAAAAAAATTTTTCAGGTCGCCATGATGCCGACGTACCAGAACATATCCAATAAACGGTAAGAGAGAATCGTTCGCATCAGTTCTGCTTTTGAAAGATTCACGTAAACAGTGGTAGGTGAAAATTGCCGAGATGAGACCATGATGAGTCTCTGGTTTCATCTTTAAGGTTGGCCGGTTTTTTTCATCAGAGAAAAGGTAATCCTGGAAGTATTTTGTGGCTTTTCCAAAGTCATGACATAATCCCAGGGTTCGGGAAAATACCGACAACAGTTCGTTCGAATAACCCAAGGAGGAAAAATCCGGATTTGCCGAGTTATGGGACACTTCACAATAATCCGCAACTGCCGTAAGATGATCCCGCAGATTTTTTCCGGGATGGGAAAAAAGATTACATGAAGAGGATTTTGTCATTATTTCCAAGTTCATAAAAATAATTAACCCGGGCAGAGATGGGTTTACAGTTCCGCTCGAACATGAACTGCTGATAATCGTTCACCGTCCGGTCTTCAGCCATTTCATTGGGTAATGACTCGGTCATATATTCCATGCCGGATTCGAATTGGATCTGTGATATCTGATCTTTGGGAATGATCGAATCAAGTGAGACGTCGGTTGTTTTCTCAATTTTCTTCAATGGATATTCACCAACGTAGCGGAAATTTGCAATATGCTCCGATATTCCCATGCAGGGAGTGTATACGCATTTATGGGCGGAGATCATCTCTCGTGCTGTTGAGTAGATGTTCGGATCGGAATGCGAGAAATAAATCCGGAATTTTGCATCCTTGAGAAACTCAAATTTGATCCTGGTATGTTGTTTGATGACATTCATCGTTTTGACAGAATCTGTATCGATCAGGTTCTCAGAGAACCGAACCTTTTTCACAGGATTCATCAACCGGACTGCGAAACTTGCATTTTTCCGTTGAAATTTGGAAAGGTACGATTCCTTCGAAAATCCGAGAATGGCTCCCATCAATCCGCATAGAGCGGTACGGGGGGGAAGAGAGAAGGTAAGCGGCGAGGTGGTTGTAAAAAATTTCCGGAAGTGGGCGTACTCACTCCATACCTCAAACACCAGTACGTTTTCCATGTCGATCAGAAATTGATTTGTTTGGATGGGCACTTTACAGATTTTAGGGCATCTTCAAGAGTCACGGCTTTTTCCCCAAAGGTGAGACGAAGATGCGGGTCGATGCAATATTCGATATGATCAATCTTTACAGCATTTGCAACAAACGCATCGATAAGTGCCGAGATATCCAGAGGAATCTGAGTGATGTCACGGATTTCCTCATCAGACACTTCGGTTTTCCCCTTTTTGATCAGAGCGTCAAGATCCCCGATGTGGTAATTCTTTTCTTTATAGGTTACATTAATGAGAAGCCGGGGCATCTGGCCTACCTTGGAGCGGGAGATAAGATTTTTCGTTCCGTTCCAGAGGCCATCAAGAAGGGAATTTACATCATCGATCGTGAGTGTCGTTGTTTTCGCTGCATTTTCATTGATGATTCCGTAGAATCCGATGAGAGAATAAGGAAGGACATATTGTTCGGTGAATGTTCCCTGCTTGCTGGTTTTATCTGCTGGCATTACGGTTGTTCCTTTCATAAACGCCATTTTTACACGGTGGAACGATCGCCCGATCCGGAACTGGACCGGCCCGGTCATGGTAATAGTCTTTCCTTTAATTGCTGTCGTCGCCCCGAACAAACGGATATCAATACACGATTTCAAAAGTTCATCCGCATTGGTGATCTTCAGGTCTTTCATCCGGTCTTCCTTGTCCTTCAGATTGCCTTTATCATCCCGTGTACCCCGGATAAAAATCTCCTGACCCTTGAAATCATGAAGATAATCTCTTATGGTACGCTTCAACCGAACATCGCTGACAATGTTTTCCATCGTCTCTTCATCGATACGCGGCTTATTCTCATCTAACGGATCACCGTTTGGATTGATATCCTTCACATCATACAAAAACAATAACTCAACACGGTTAGAAATTACGTCACTCATCTTACTCTCCTCCAATATCCTGTTTTTCAAATGCAAACTGATCGACAAGGTTCATGCCAAGCACGAAATAAAATGCGATTTCATCCTTCGATAATCTCCATTCATTACCTGCCTCTACCATGGAGGTGGAAATCAACCGTTCAAGATCGCGGTAATAATTCGCCTTGTACTCTTCAAGCTTGTTCTGGATTTCCGGTAACAGCGACTGGATCCGGTTTTGATCCAATTTGAGCCCCTGGAGTTTTGTCCTGAAGGGTGTTGCCTTCCGCTCTCGGTACTGGATATTCAGGAGTTTCTGGCAAAGCACCCCTTCAAGGAACACGGCACGTTTCGCCGGAATATTGAAGAATGCCGGAAATTCCTGAAAAATTGCATCAGCTTTTTTACATGTTTCAGATGATGCATCAATGGCTATGCTTTTTGATTGATGTGTCATAGTAGTTCCATCCTGATAATCCCCTAATAATTTGAGTTCATTTAAATAGCTCATAAGAGCTAACCCCCGAAGGGCACTCTCTTTTGTAGGAAAATTATGAGCAGCCTTTTTCCGGATTTTTCTCGTGATACCGGATAGAATGAACGGGTAACTGATTCGATTCCCGGAAAAAATTCTGCTTACGATGTCAAGGAAATAGGTCTTTTCATCCGTGTCATTTTTTTCCTTGCCAAAGAAATGAAAAATACTTTCAAAAGTATATTCAAATGTGCGTTCACCAGTTTTTTTATTATCCTTGAAAACCGGCACCTGCAATGATCGTAAAATCGGTTTACTATCCACTACATGTTTTGCATCAAATAATTGTTTCAGACGTGATGGAAAAATGTCTTCGATATACCGCTCGATTTTAAATTCATTATTATTTTCCTGATAAATCAGGATGTTGCACAGGAATGAATTTTCCTTGTCTGAAAGATGACTGAGAATTTCTTCTTTTGTGTCACTCAACAAGGTTTGATAGTTGTCATTCAGTTTAATCCGGTTGCCTTCGGTCTGGAAAATTTTTAATGTATCGTAAACTTCAGTGTTTTCACTAAGAAGGGGTTTGGGAATAACGTAATAATCAAACCCATAAAATTTGAAATGCGAGAAATTATTCAGATATTTTTTTCCGTGTTCTAATGCAAGGGCGCAATCAAGACAGACTGGATAATTTTTCCACGCGAGACTTTGATCAAATCCCCCGGAGACCATCCCGGGTTTATCAACGGTGTAGAAATTGTAGGTTGAAACAAACCCGTACACTTCATCTTTTCTTTCTCTGCAAACCGAGCAAACCATTTTCTCCCCGAGGGAGGTTGTATTGTATTTTTGTGAGAGAGACGCATGAGTTTTTTTGATGAATATCCTCCGGAAAAGATCAATGTCTCCCAAGTAATTACGCTGATTCTTCTCAAGAATTACGATTGTTACAAGAGCTGATTCTTTTTTTGTCCGGATACTTGGGAGCAAAGTCTCTATTTGATCTTTGATCTCTGATTCATTTGCCACAAGACAATCATTCAATGATTGGATCTCTCGTAGATCCTTTTCTTCCAATGAATACGGTAATACGGAGAAATCCTGTCCGAACCAGTTTTTTATTTTATTTGGATAGGTTTTGTTGATATCCGTAACCATCGCGGTTGGCGTAACATTTGATCCTCTCGGACTACCAAACCGATAGAGATATCGTGAATTCCGTTCTTTTGAATATTCTTCCTCACTTACCCGGATGAAAGAGATCTGGTTGCCATTTTTTTCTAAATCGATTGTGAGAATGTGTGGTGGTTTTGGAGATCGACCCTGAATATCTTCGCAAAATATTTCGATGAGCCCTTGAGGATCTCCAGTGTCGATCTGATCTTTTCGAAGTGAGTATTCCCCAATTTCCCGTATCGCTTCAATCATCGTATCGGTCCGGTTGTCAGATAAAAATTATTTCTTTCACAAATCTATCGCGTTCCATTATCTCTGCACCATTATTCAACAACCATCCATTCACCTCACGCACCATAAACCTGCTGATCTGCGGTGTGAAAGTGAATGATTCCCCCCGCAACCAAATTCAACGCAAAAGAAGGCTCGCTCAAAATAAATTTCTAAAAAAATCCGCCACTCCAACAAAATTTTTCAAAAAATTCGTCCGGGCATTAAACACCTGCACCCCATTCCCTAATTCCCTCCGGGATTTTCTCAAAAAACTTTCAAAGCCCAAAAAAAATTTCAAAATTTCCCCCGACCCCGCTCTCCCTCAATCACGCCCCCCTCCCGCAACTCCCTCGCCGTAAACCCACCCCGAAACCCCACTCCCGGAACCACCCTTTTTCGGATAAACCCCATTCCCAATCCGGGCCCTGTAAGGGCTCCGTTGTACCACTTTTCCGGAACGGAGCCCTATATGAGCCCGGATTCGGATCCTCCGGCCCCCTGTTTGATCGAAAACTCCTGGAGGATCCTGCAGGACAGGGGGTCCGGATGAACGGCTGCGACGGTACCCCTATCTCTCCGTCGATACCCGACCCACACGGCAATACCCGCAATTCTCCGACGTTGGATGAGGTATATTTCCACTGGAACCCTCCAAAACGGCCGCCATCCCCCTCCGGACAGCCCCTTTTTCCGGACCACCTGAAATAGGGTCAAAAAAAGGGGGCGTTTAAACGCTGCTATTTTGCAGGTTTAAAACCGCCAGAATTCACTCCGTTTTGAAAAATACGCTCATTTTACAGACTTTTCTACGGGCGTGGACATCATTGCCGGTGGAGAAAAAAGTGCCTTTGTCCGTTTGGCAAACGGAGCATTATACGGGCTTTTTAGACTTCAGCCCTCCAAAGGGTCCCTTGAGAAAATGTCTGCCGTTCCATCAGGACGGGCAGCTCCGCCTGTCTATTTTCTTACATTTTGAAAATTGTTTTACTATTAAACCAAAAACTATAATGTCTTACAAAACAACAAGTATCTTACCATGGAAGTAGTTACCCTCTCCTCCAAGGGCCAGATCGTCATCCCCGCAAAAGTCCGGAAAAAACTCTCGCTCAAAGAAGGCGACTCGCTCGTGCTTGTTGAGGAGAACGATGCGATCCGGCTCCAGCCGCTCGTCAACCTTTCAGAACTCTGGGGCGTTGACACGATCAAAGATTCCAGAACGGTTCTCAAAGAGTTGCGAAAGGAATGGGACGATTCGCTTGACGAAAAGACTGCTCTTTGATACCCACGCCTTCCTCGCGTTCTTCAACCGCGAAGAAGGATCGGAGAAGATCAAAGAATTTTTTGATGCGGTCCAGAACGGAGAGACTGAGGGTTTCGTTGCGGTGATCACGCTGACCGAGCTCGCGTACATCTACACCAGGAATGCCGGTGCAGATGTGGCCCGGCTCCGGGTCATGCAGATCCGGGGCTCGAACCTGAACATCATCCCGCTGATACCAGAGATCGCAGTTGAAGCCGGCCTGCTCAAGCAGCCGGGTATATCAATTGCCGATGCGATCATCGCGGCATCGGCCAGGTCCGTGGGTGCCGCGGTAGTTACGAATGATCCGCATTTTTCTGCATTGGGGGTTGAGGTCAACGGGTACAGGTAATATTTTCTTCAGTAATCATTGAGTATTTGGGACAATCACGGGTAAGGCTCAGGAATACCGACACCTTCATCCCCAATCCATAATCACCATTCATCCAATGGCAACCGACAACTCCGGGCTCATCATTGTCCTCATCATCTTTGCCGCAGTCATCGGCATCTTCGTGTATGCACACCTCAGCAAACGGGTTACCGCGGACAAGAGGAAGGCGCAGATCCGTGCTTTCAAAACTGCGCCGAAGATCGCAAAGGATGCACCAATCCTTGTGCAGGGGAATGCCGTTGCACCGGACGTCATCCTCCCGTCAACCGGCGAGCATGTGGCATATTACAGCATGTTTGTCCTCAGCAAAGAATCGAAAATCACCGGCTCACGTTCCAGCACCCGTTTCCGGATCAACGGTATCCCGCTTGGTTCGGACGGGACCCGGATTGAAGGGGTAGAGGGATTCATGTTCCATGAGACCAGCGGCGATTTTACCGTCGAAGCTTCGAAAACGCGGTACCTCGTACAGCCATCGGGAGTATTTGCGTATTTCAAGAAAGGGGCAGATCTGGTGTCCGGTCTTGTTGCGGGCCAGTTTGCGGCAGCCGGCCTTCCCGAATCGTTCTTCCAGGACGCCATGAACATCAGGATCGCCGAGCCGGCGCTTGCCATGTTCTGCGGGCTCGATGCGCCGATCGTGACCGAACATTCACGGAAGTATTCGGGCTCGCAGGGCCGGATTACAACAACCGGGCGCACCACGTTCTCGGTGGTCATGGCAAACAGCCGGATCGATTCCCGGGTCCATACCTTCGTGTCCGGGTTCAGTCTCCCGCAGGGAGTTGTGGATCTTATCGAAAAACGGGGAATCGAACTTCCGGAAAAAGAAGAGATCCTTGTTGTCGAGACCTTCATCCCGCTCAACCGGGAGGTGTATGTCTTTGGCACCTTTGACGGGAACGGGAACATCGTGTACGCGGACAGCACATCGCAGCTCTCGGTCTCGTACACGGACCCGGGAGAGGAATGAAGGGATCGATCCTCGCGGCCGGAACCTGCTGCGGCCCGGGCACGGGATGCTGCATCCCATCCCCCCGGAAATAAACCACTTTTTCGTCCACCGGGCCCGGCCAGCACCGGTACAGCATCATTTCATAAAGTGTATATCCAGTGGCGGACAGAGCGTTTATTGACGAACAGGAGCGGACGGGCAGAGTTATGGGCGACAACGAAGCCGGGGCGGACTGCAACGCACAGGACTGGTGCGGGATCGACTGGACCCGTTGGTTCCCGTTTTCCCTGGAGAGCACGCGGACCGGTGCAATCCCCGATGCCCCCGGCATCTACCGCATCCGGGCTGCCGGCGCACCAAACCTGATGTATATCGGCAGGACCGACACATCGCTCCGGAACGTGTTTAACGGGATCCGGCAGAGCACGGCACGAATGCAGATGCCATGGGTTGACCCGTATCCCGTTGCCCCCGCCCTCTGGGCCTGGAAGGATGCCAAGGGATTTTCTTTTGAGTTCTCCGCGGTACCGATGGAGGAGTCGGCAACACGGCGGAAGACCGGGCTCTGCTACCTCCTGTACCGGTACCGGCAGGAAAAGCGCGATTCACCGGCCTGCAACTTCGGGCGGTTCCACAGGAAGTACCGCTGTTCTTCGACCGAGCGCGAAGGGATCGCCGGGGGGCCCATCGCACCGCAGGATCCGAAAAATCCCGCAGGCGGACCGGCCACCTCGCCCCTCCCCCCCACCGGCTCCCCGGGGGATGCGAACTGGATGGG
This sequence comes from Methanomicrobiales archaeon HGW-Methanomicrobiales-3, assembly GCA_002839605.1. Lineage (GTDB taxonomy): Archaea > Halobacteriota > Methanomicrobia > Methanomicrobiales > Methanospirillaceae > Methanoregula. The sequence continues at coordinate 125,546 of PGYK01000003.1, forward strand.
CCTTGCATGGTCGCCGAAGCGTGAGCTTTTAGCCCACACCACGACAGCGGTTCCGCAGGCACAGGGCGTATATCTCCTCTTCGATGGCGGAGCCGGCCCCCTTCTTGCCGTCCGCACCGCGGAGAACTGTTCGCAGGCCCTGTTCGAGCTGAGTAAAAATCCGCCGGAAGGAAGGACCCTTGCGTTCATGGTCTGCTGCGAGGCAAAGCCGGTAGCGGGGCACAACCACCGTGAACGCCAGTGCGACCTTGCCGGCCATTTCATCGAGCTCAACCTCGAAGCACCGGCCCTGCAGTTCCGGGAAGAATAACCTGTGGTAACCTGCCCTCAACCCAAAACAATATCTGTGGTCGTCGTGCAATGCAGGTACATGGCAGAAACCAGGCAGGCCTTTGGATTTTTCGTGATCATCGCAACCCTCATCATCGCCCTCCTTATCGCAGCCGCCCTGCAGCCGCTTGCCGGCAGGTGGGATGCCGTCCTCTTCGTCACCGCACTCTTCGCGCTCCTGTGGGCAGTCTCATCAAAGCGGGGCTGGACACACCACATCGACCTGCCATTCGTCCGGTCGGATGCGGTGAGCGACTGGTTCCTCGGGCTCCTTGCCATGGTTGTCGCGCTTGCAGTCTCCTGGTATGCCGGAAATGCCGTGGCAGGGATGTATTCGGACCTTGCCGGGATATTCTTCGGGCTGGTCCTCTTTGGCATCATCATGATGGCGGTCTCATCGGTGAAGGAGTGGGAATAGAGCCAGGACTTTTCGATTATCGCCCAATGAGGAAACATATTTCTAAAAAATTCTATCCGCTTTGAAAATCGGGTATCTTAATGACACGGATGATGGGGGTTGAGACCCCCATACCCCCAATAACGATAAACACCGCCACTCCCGCGGAGCTTCCTGTGTGGCGGATCAAACGGTTGTAATGGTTATCTGCCGTTTTCTCTTGAACCTGGGTGAACCGGAACGGTATATTTCCGTTCTAACACTGCCGATTTTACTGCATTGGCAATTTCTGCACGAAATAACGGGTCAAGGGTTCGGAGAAATGCACAGACATCACTATCTGTGTGGGGAAATCGGTGGGACTCTTCATCACCCGCGTTGGTGCCGGATGAAAGATTTTTTTTGATATTCTTCATTGTCAGGGAAGTTTTGATCGTACCGGGCAATACAGGTAACGGACGGATTTATTGAACAGAGGTGTATGCGATAGCCCCGCCGCCTTCCGCGGAGCGCCCCAGGCGGCGGATCAACACGTTGCCACTCAAGCATAACCGGTAAAACAACACCATCCCAAAGCGCAGGGGGGCCACGGGGGGACAGGCACTGTCCCCCCTGTCACACATCAGCAGCCCCGGCATCTAAAAATAGCCATCTTTCTTCTTATGGCACACCTTCGCCCCGCACCCCCACACTCATAAAACATTCAACCGCCAACATACTAAGCGAAATGGACGGCATCGACACCTACTTCCCCTACAGCGAATACCGCCCGGGCCAGCGCCACATGCTCGAAGTCGCGGCAACGGTAGCCCGCGAGGGCGGTATCGCCATGATCGATGCCCCGACCGGCTCCGGGAAGTCGAGCGTTGTTGCCTCGCTCCTTGCGGAGCGAAAGAAAAAGAAGATCGTGATCGCAGTCCGGACCGTCAGCCAGCTCACCACATTCATCCGCGAACTCGAACTCGTCAAGAGAAAGCAGCCGCAGATCAAGACCGTGTACCTTGTGGGCAAGAAGAGCATGTGCCCGCTTGGCGGCGAAGGGGACATCTACCGGAGGTGCGAAGGGGTCAAGGCCTTCTCGAACTCCCTCATGCGTGACCGGGCCGACAAGGGAGCGCTGACTCCTGCAAAAGACCCGTTCATCATCCAGCAGATCCGCCGGCAGGACAAGGAGCACCCGATGCTCTGCCCGTATTACATCGCGAGCAAGATGTTCGTGCCCGGCGAATCGATGGGGGTCAAGATGGTCCCTTCGACTGCGCTGCGGAACAAGGCAGACCGGATCATCGCAAATCCTGTCCCGCCCCGGGAACTGAACGAGTTCTGCGGCGAGATCTGCCCGTACGAACTCATGATGCAGGCAGCCCGGAACACGGACGTGGTCATCCTCAACTACCACCACCTCTTCAACCGGGACATCCGCGAGCAGCTCTATGCCAACCTTGGCGTAGAACCGCAGGACGTCCTCCTCCTCATCGACGAGGCGCACAACTGCGGCGATGTCATCACCGGCATCGAGAGCGTGTCCTTGGAAGAGCGGGACCTTGAACAGGCATCCCGCGAACTGGCGGGCATGGCCCGGCGCCACAAGGGGGCAGAAGCCGTCCGGCACGTGCTCCCCCGGCTCACCGAGTTCATCCACGGGCTTGCGAATTCCCAGGAGGCAGAGGACTGGTTCGATCCCGCCATCTTCGGGCGGATGATCCTGCGTGAATCGCTCTACAAGGAGATGGACGAGATCGTGGACGACCTTATGGGGCTTGCCGAGACCATGCGGGAGAAGAACATCAAGGGCGGGGATTTCCGCGAGACTGCCATCGAGCGACTGACAACCTTCATGGTCCGGCTCTCCCACTCCGCTACCGACCCGGCGTTCCTCACGGTCTACCACCGGGACGAGAGCGGGACGGCGCTTGAGGTCCGGAACATCGATCCTGCCGCGTCCCTCTCGGAAGTCTGCGGCTCACACGGCTGCTGCATCCTCATCTCGGGCACCCTCTCACCCGTGGAGAGTTTCCGGAAATTCTATTTCGGCAAAGCTGCCGTGACCACGCTTGTCCTCCCGAATGCCTTCCCACGGGAGAACCGGATCGTTGCCTGCGCAAACGACATCACCACCGCGTTCTCCATGCGGCAGAACAAGGACAATACCAGCCGGATCGTGGAGTATATCCGTGCGTTCGCGGGACTCAAAGGCAACCGGGCCATCTACTTCCCGAGTTACCAGATCCTCGAGACCTACGCGAACCTCGCGACATCGCATATCCGCAACAGGAAGATCTTCATCGAGCCCCGGGACGCTGCCGATGCCAGCGCAGCCCTCACCCATTTCCTCTCGCTGCCCTCCCGCGGCGAGTCCGGCGTCATGTTCGCGGTCTGCGGCGGGAAGTGGAGCGAGGGGCTCGATTACCGGGGCGAGATGCTGAACGGGGCAATGGTCGTGGGGCTCCCGCTCGCCCCCTTCAACCGGGTCCGGAAGATGATGATCGAGTATTTCCGGATGAAGTTCGGGCCTGAGGGCGAGTTCCTCTGCTACACGCTGCCGGCCATCAACAAGTCCTTACAGGCGCTCGGCCGGGTTTTGCGGACGCCCGAGGACCGGGGCGTGCTCGTCCTTGCCGAGAAACGCTTCCTGGAACGACGCGTCCGCGAAGGCCTCCCGCCCTGGATCCAGCAGGAGATGATCGAGTGCGATGCTGATACGTTCCGCGAGGTTGTCGCACAATGGAAGTGACCGGTGGCTCCTGCCGGCTCGGGCTCTGGTTTGTGCATGTCTGGAGCGATGGCACGACTATCCACCGGGTCCGGTTTGCGAAGACCGGGATTGACGGGGAAGTCCCGGAGCAGGTACGGCAGTACTGCGCCGGCCGGTTAATTGACCTGACAACCCTTCCCACCATTGCGATTCATGACGATACCGTGTACAGCCGGATCTACCGGGCCGTGCAGGCCATACCGTACGGGAAGACGGCCACCTATGGAGAGATCGCCGCCAGCGTTGGCACCTCCCCCCGGGCTGTCGGGCAGGCCATGGCCCGGAACCCGACCCCGCTCGTGATCCCCTGCCACCGGGTCGTGGCCGCGGACGGGATCGGGGGATTCTCGCCCGATGTCGCGATCAAGGAGCTGCTGCTCGCAATGGAGAAGAAGACGATTCAAAAACTACATGTGGCAAAAAAAACCACGTACCTACCAGCAACAGGAATTTTTGGGAGGTGAAAGGGAGGTGAGCACACGGATGGTGAAACGGTCGGCAGTTATCCTTGTCGGGGGAGAAGCAAAGCGGGCCAACGGGCAGGAGAAGTACTTCTTCGTGTACGAGGGGAAGACCTTCATCGAGCGGCTCATCGACACCCTCTCGCAGGTGGTTGACGAGATCATCCTTGTGGCAAAAGACCCCGAGCAGTGCAAACGCTTCCGCCACCTTGAAGGTGTCCGCTGCATCACCGACATCCGCCCGGGGATCGGCCCGATCGGGGGCCTCCATGCCGGCACTCTGGCTGCGCATGGCGATACGCTCTTTGTCTCCGCGTGCGACATGCCCTGCATCGAGAGCGGGGTTGTCCGGTACCTCTTCGAGGCCATTGGTGACGGGGATGCCGCCATCCCGAGCTGGAACTTCGACATGATCGAGCCGCTCCACGCGGTATACCGGCGCTCGGTCCTCCTGTCATATCTTGAAGACCACGAGTCTTACTCTCTGCGCCCGATGATAAGGAGCATCAACACCCGGTATGTGCCGGTCGAGGATCTGCGGAAGTTCGACCCCTCCCTAAAAACCTTCACCAACATCAACAAGATCGAGGACCTCGAACGGATCAACGGCGAGATTCCGGCAGGGCAAAAGCAGGGCTGACCCACCGTTTTTCGGGATTTTTTTGACATTTCAACCTGTAATTATTATAAAGGATGAGATCATCGACTATACTGGAGCAATGCATATGGATCTCCGTGCAGGCCGGCACGGGGCGTTCATGTGCAGGAGAAAATTTCAATAATGCAACGGTTGTCCGGTGAGAACGAGGAGATTTTGCAGCTCTTCATCCTCGCTGCCTCCTGTATCGGGGCGATCCTCACCACCATATTTTCCCTCACCCACGGGATCTTCGAGGTCTTTTCCTTTCTCTATATTCTGCCCATCATCCTCTGCGTCTATTTTTACCCGAAACGGGCAGTGTTCTTCACCCTCGCCCTCAGCCTCACGTACATCGGCCAGATTTATCTCCTCGGGTTCGCCAACACGCATATGATCGCGGCAGCCACGGCATGGTTTGCCATCTTCATGACGATCGGCGTGGTGGCGTCATCGTATGCCAACCGGATGCATGATGAACGCGTCCGTATCCACAACATTTTAAAGAACTCGCAGGACGGGATCCTCTGCTTTGATCCGGAATCCGAGACCATCATCGAGCTCAATTTTAAATTCTCCCGGTGGCTCCGGTACGATTCTGAAGAACTCATCGGTCGCAGGCTTGCGCAGATCTGGTGTGATGCTGCGGAGCGGGAACGGTTTGTTGCCAGGATCCGCAGGGCAGGCAGGGACACCCCCGAGACTGAAGGACTGTTCCGGGCAAAGGACGGCACGATCCTCCGGTTTGTCCTGTCAGTTATCCTGGTCTCAAAAAACCGCGTCTACTGCTCGATCATTGACATCACGGGCAGCAAGATTGTGGACGAGGAGATCCGGCGCACGCTTGAGGATCTTGAAGAGCAGGTCAAAGCCCGCACGGCACATCTTGAACGGATCAACGAAGACCTCCGCAGGGAGATCCTGGAGCGGCGGCAGTTCGAGCAGACCATCCTGGCAGCGCCGGCGGATGAGAACCGGGCCGATGGAGGTGAGGAGAAGTGACCGTGCCGGAGTCATTCCAGATCCGGGTATTCTGGGGGATCGCGATCGGCATAAGTATCCTTATCGCGATCATCTCCACGGTCTTCTCCTTAACTCACGGCATCTACGAAGTATTCCCGTTCCTCTACTTCCTGCCCATCATCCTCTTCGTGTACCGGCATCCCCGGCACGGCGTGGTATTCTCGCTCCTCATCAGCATCACGTACCTCATCCTCATCTACCTGCTCAGCCACTTCAACCCGATGCTTGTCGCTGTCTCCACGGCATGGTTTGTCATCTTTGTCACCATCGGGGTTGTCACCTCATCGTTTGCAGAAGGGATGCGGTCAGAGGAGCGGAAATACCAGGGGATCTTCGAGAACTCGCAGGCAGGCATCATCACCTTCGATCTCGGCACAAAGAAGATCCTGGACCTGAACGGGAGATGTGCCCGCATGCTCAGATGCGAACAGAAGGATCTCATCGGCAGGGACTTATCCTTCGTCCTTCCGGCCACCGAAGAGCGCGATCTGCTCCTGCAGGAGATCGAGACCCGCATCCATACCATTGACCACGAGATCCGGTTTGTCATGAACGATGGAGCAGTCCGGGAATTCCTCGTCTCTGCATCCCGGTCGCCGGGTGATATGGCCATCTGTTCGCTCATCGACATCACCGAGCGCAAACTTGCAGAGAAGGTGATCCAGAAAGCAAAAGATGAGCTGGAAGACCGGGTCCGTGAGAGAACCGATGAGCTCCTCCGGGCAAACGGGATCCTCAAGGCGGAGATCCAGGAGCGCAAGCGGTTCGAGACTGCAATCCAGCTGGCAAACCGGAAACTCAACACCCTCTCGTCCATCACCCGCCACGATATCCTTAACCAGATAACCGCAATCGTGATGTATCTCTCCCTTGCCGAGGAGACCAACAAGGACCCGCAGGTCGATGAACACCTGAAGAAGATCGGGGATATCACCCGGCTGATCCAGCGGCAGATCCGGTTCACCCGCGATTACCAGAACGTTGGTTCCACCGCTCCTTCGTGGCAGGAAGTAACCCAGGTTGTCATCGAAGCACAAAAGGATCTCAGCCCATCGGAAATTCACATCAGGACCGATCTTGACGATCTCGAAGTTTTTGCCGATCTCCTGCTCGGGCGGGTCTTTTCAAACCTGATCGACAACACAATCCGTCACGGGGAGCATGCCACGGTCATCCAAATCTCGTACCGGCGGAAGGATGAGGCACTGGTGATCGTGTACGAGGATGACGGCGTGGGTATTCCCGAAGGGGTCAAGGAGAAGATCTTCCGGCGCGAGTTTTACCGCAACACGGGATATGGCCTCTTCCTGTCACAGGAGATCCTTGGCATCACGGGCGCCGTCATGAAGGAAACCGGAGTGCCGGGTACCGGTGCCCGGTTCGAGATCCAGTTCCCGAAGGGGATGTTCCGGTTCCCGGACGGGGAGTGAGGCAACAGAAAAAAATCTCCCGGGGATTTGTTAGTCCGTGCGGGTTTTTTTATTATTTCTACTCTGTTGAAACGAGCCTGAACGGGAGTTCCCACCCGAAGCATGAAAAATCCCTGATAAAAAAATAACGTCCTCGCCCGCATCCTTGCGCTCCTTATGGGGGCGGCAAGGCCCCCAATGTCGCGCAATGGTCAGGCGACGGATGCGATTGTGCCCCATATGGCGTGCATGCGGGGCCCTCAAACAGAATATTTCGCGCGAAATTTACATGAAAAACCGAATTGAAGCCGCCGCGGGAGCGCCCCCGCGGGGGCGGCGGTAGTAATCCCCAAGGGGGTATGGGGGTCTCAACCCCCATAATCTATTTTTCCGGGAATCCGTTTTTCATTTAAAAAAAACCTGCGATGGATTCTATTGGGTTGCGACGAAGCCACGGGCGCTCGGGGTCTCATCGACCCTCGCCCCGTGGAGCATAATCGTGTACTGGGATCCAAACAAAAAAAGGAATCGGGAACGGGGGTTTTGGGGGCTTGACCCCGCAGGCTGCCTCCCTCCTTTTTAGGTAGAGTGGGGGCCACCATTGTAATTTTTACAAAAGGACGCTGTGGGAATGATTTCTCCAGAGAAAAAAATCCAAATAAAAAAGGAGATCCACTTCCTTTTATTTCACAGATTCTTCTTCCGGCCGCTCGCATCCCGCGAATAATGCCCGAACTCGCTTTTTAAGAGGAGGTCCCCCGTAAAGACCGGCCCATCCCGGCAGACCCGGAGACCGGACGGGTCGATGCAGCATGAACCGCAGACCCCGACACCGCATTTCATGTACCGGTGGAGCGAGAACTCCGCCTTGTGGGCAAGGCCTTTCTCTGCAACCTTGGTGAGCACGGATCGCATCATGACCTCCGGCCCGCAGACTGCGATCCGGTCATAGGTGGCAAGATTGAGATCGTCCATCAATGCCGTGACAAACCCGTGGTGACCGAGTGACCCGTCATCGGTTGCGATCAGGACATCGGTGCACTCGTCGAACTGGTCGAGGAAGAGGAGTTCGTTCTCGGTGCGGGCCCCAAGAAGGAGTGTCATCACACTGTCTGCCCGGGCGAGCGGAAGGATCGGGGCGGCTCCAAGACCGCCGGCAATCGCAAGGACCTTCTCTGCTTTGGTAAACCCGTTGCCCAACGGTCCGCGGACCCCGATCTTCCGGCCGGGCTCCAGATCGAAGAGAGCGGTCGTGGCATCCCCTACTTTCTGGACCGTGATGCTGTTTGCAGAGGAGAGTGCCATGGGGATCTCGTCAACCCCCGGCACCCAGACCATCACGAACTGCCCCGGCTGGAATTCAAACGGTGCGTCAAAGAAGAACGTGCGAATCTGCGTAGTCTCCTTCTTGACCCGCTCAATGGTTGTGGCAACAGGAAGCGTATCAGTCATGGGCACACCCCACGATCTCCTGCGGGCGCACGCCATCCTTTGCATAGAGCTCCTTTTTGATGGTCTCAAAAACGTTCACGTCGCCGTGGACAGCGCTGCCGATCTCAACCGCCTGTGCCCCGGCCATCATCATCTCGATCACGTTATCTGCCGTTGCAACTCCCCCGCATCCCACGATGGGAATCTTCACGGCTTCATAGAGTTCGTACACGCACCGGACCGCGATGGGAAAGACCGCCGGGCCCGAGAGGCCGCCATACCGGTTGCCCAGCACCGGGCGGCGGAGCCCGGTGGAGATCCGCATGGCTTTGACCGTGTTTACCGCAACGATGGCGCTCGCCCCGCCCTTCTCGGCAGCCCGGCCGATAGCCGTGATGTCGGTGACGTTCGGTGTCAGTTTCACCCACGTGGGGATTTTTGATTTGCTGACCGCCCGGGTACAGGCCTCGACCAGCGCCGGGTCGCTGCCGATTGCCGCACCATACCCTTCCGCGTGCGGGCAGGAGAGGTTGAGTTCAAAACCGGCAACTTTTCCGGAGAACCAGCTGGCCACTTCAGAGAACTCCTCCGGAGTGCCGCCAAAGATGCTGGCAATCACCGGTTTTTCGCTCAGGCCTGCGATCTCCTCCACGAACTCCTGCGAGGGGTTGGGGAGTCCCATCGCGTTCAGGAGACCGTCGGGTAACACCACAAGGCAGGGACCCGCGTGCCCGTTCTTGGGTTGCGGGCCAATGGACTTGGTCACCACCCCGCCGGCTCCAAGGAGCAGCATGCGCGAGAGGGACGCGCCGGTTGTTCCCAGGATGCCGGCTGCCAGCAGCAGGTGATTGTCTAAGGAAATACCACCAACAGTTACCGGGCCCTGGCTGATCTGTACCATTCATCAGGAAATGGTCGTTATTTATTATTAGCATACCCATATTGGTACCGATAATGGTGCGCCTTGCAGTGGTTGGAGTGGGAAGGATCGGTGGCGAGGTTGCGTACCTGGCAGCAGCGCTTGGGATTGTAAACGAACTGGTCCTGTATGACAGTGTTCCGGAACTCTTGAAAGCGCAGATTCTCGATCTCCAGCATACCGGCCTCGATGTGACCATCAGCACGGACAGAAGCGTGGTCCGTGATGCCGACATCTGCCTCTTCTCTGCCGGCCTCCCGCGGAACCCGTCGGTCCGGACCCGGGCCGACCTGCTGGATGCCAACATGCCGGCCACCAACGACTGCCTGGGAATGCTTACGGGATTCTCAGGAGTCCTCATCACCGTGACCAACCCGATGGACATCAACAATTTTTATCTCTGTAAGAAAGCCGGTATCCCGCGGGAACGCTGTATTGGTTTTGGTGGCCAGCTGGACAGCGCCCGGTTGGGCATCGCACTCAATCACCGGAACATCAGCGGCACCCCGTACGTCCTGGGGGAACACGGCGAACACCAGGTACCGGTCTTCTCAAGCCTCCCGACACCGGTACCGGAGGCGATGCGTGACGAGATCCTTTCTGAACTCCGCGGGGCAAGCATGGAAGTGATCAAAGGCAAGGGCGGCACGGTCTTTGGGCCCACCCTCCACATGGCCAACCTGATCAGGATGGTCCTTTCCGATTCCCGCGAACTTACGATCTGCTCTGCGGTCCTTGACGGGGAATATGAACAGTCGGATTGTTCCCTGGGCGTTCCCGCCCGGATCGGAAGCGAAGGGATTCTCGCGATCGAGGAGTGGAAACTTGACAGATGGGAATCGGAGAAGATGAACGAAGCCGGGGCGTTTGTCCGCGAACTTGCAAAGAAGGCGGTGAGCTGATCCATGACCTCACAGTCCGTCCGCCCGGAAGCCTGTAGTGCCGGGCCGTGCACGCTCGACTCGTTTACCGGCCACCGCATCGCGATAAACCAGGTTGAGTACAGCAATTCTCCGGACGGCCCGGTCATTCACATCTTTGGCCGGGACGTACAGGGAAAAGCGGTGAGAATCGACGTGACCGGGTTCAAACCATACCTGTACGTGCCTGCCGACCAGGCAGAGTCCGTCCCGCTGCCCCCTCAGGCAGCTCTTGAACCCGGCACAACCTACCGCTCGATCCGGGGCGAACCCCTCCGGCGCCTCTACACCCAGCGGCCGGGCGATGTGCGGGACGTGCGGGAGCGGTACCGCCATTTCGAGGCCGACATCCCGTTTGCCACCCGGTTCATGATTGACACCGGACTCACCGGCGGGATCTCGGCTCCGGATACCACGATACATTACCAGGACATCGCACCGGCCGAGGTGGATGCCCCGGCCCGCACCTGCATCATCGACATCGAGTGCGAGGACGAGCGCGGCTTCCCCGATCCCCAGCGCGACTGTATCACCTGCATCACCTGCCACGACTCGTTTGACAACGATTACACCACGTTCCTTCTCTTCGGGCCGGGCCCGGAGGGAGAGGTTGCCGCAAAGGAAGCGGAAGGCGGTCTCGACAACGGGTGTTTTAAGAAAGGCACGCACACCATCTGCACCTACCCGGACGAGGTCTCCATGCTCCGGGCATTTGCAGCGTACATCATGGCCCGCGACCCGGACGTGCTCTCCGGCTGGAACTTTGTGGATTTCGATATGCCCTACATCACCGGTAGGATGGAGAAACTGGGGCTCCGGTCAGACACCCTTGCCCGCATTCCGGGCATGACCGAGCGAAACGCCCTCCGGGGCCGGGCCCTCTTCGACCTCCTGACCGCGTACAAGAAGATGCACTCCTCGCTCAAGGAATCCTACCGCCTCGACGCTGTTGCCATGGAGGAACTGGGCCAGCAGAAGGTCCGCTACACCGGGACCACCTCCGACCTCTGGAAAAAGCAGCCGGCACTTCTGGTGGAATATAACTTCAAGGACGTGGAGCTCTGTGTTAAGATCAACCAGAAGGACAACATCATCGACTTCTACCGCGAGATCGCCCGGTACGTGGGCTGCCCGCTCGACAAGACCCTGAACTCATCGAGCGTCATCGATGTGTATGTCTTAAAAAAAGCGTTCGGGAAGTATGTCCTGCCCTCCAAAGGGTTTGCCAATGCCGAGGAGTTCGAGGGCGCAACCGTTTTTGAACCGAGCAAGGGCGTGCGGGAGAACGTGGTGGTGCTCGACTTAAAGTCCCTGTACCCGATGGCGATGATGACCATCAACGCCTCGCCCGAGACCAAGTCGCCGGATGGCGAACTTAAAGCCCCCAACGGGATCCGGTTCAAAAAGCATCCCGACGGCCTGACCCGGAGCATCATATCCGAACTCTTAAAAGAGCGGGACGAGAAGAAGAACCTCCGGAACACCTTCCCCTTCGGTTCGCCGCAGTACATCCTGTATGACATGCAGCAGAACGTGCTCAAGGTGATCATGAACACCTATTACGGGGTCTCGGGGTACACCCGGTTCCGGCTCTTTGACCGGGAGATCGGGGCTGCCGTGACGTCCGTTGGACGGGCAATCATCGAACATACCCGGAAGACCATCGAGGAGCAGGGGTACAAAGTCATCTACGGCGACACGGACTCCTGCATGGTCCAGCTGCCGCCCCTTGACACGGAACAGACGATTGCTGCTGCCCGGGCGATCGAGAAGACCCTCAATGCGAGTTACCAGAAGTTTGCCGAGGACGAACTGGGCGCCGATGTCCATTTCTTCTCCATCAAGTTCGAGAAGATCTACAAACGGTTCTTCCAGGCCGGCAAGAAGAAGCGGTATGCCGGCAATCTCATCTGGAAAGAGGGAAAAGACGTCAACGAGACCGATATCGTGGGCTTCGAGATCCGACGGAGCGATACCCCGCAGATCACAAAAATCGTCCAGATGCGGGTGATGGAGATGATCCTTGCGGGTGAAGGGTACGATGGGATCAAATCGTTCCTGTCCGATGTTATCAAAAAATACCGGGCCGGAAAATACACCCTTGACGAGATCGGCATTCCCGGCGGGATCGGGAAGGCGCTCGATGATTACGACAATGACGATGCACAAGTCCGGGGCGCGAAGTATGCCAACGAGCACCTGCATACGGAGTTTGGCAAGGGCAGCAAGCCCAAGCGGATCTATATCCGGACCGTGACCTCGAAATATCCCAAGACCGATGTGCTCTGTTTTGAGTATGCCGACCAGGTACCGCCGGAGTTCGTGGTTGACTGGGAGCTGATGCTCGACAAGACCATCAAACAACCGATCTCCCGGATCATCGAGGCGCTCGGCTGGGACTGGAACGATGTGGATCCCTCGCGGACAACGCTCGCCCAGTGGGGACTCGGGTAATTTTTAATCCGGCTCTGATGGGCAGAAAACCAAAAAAAGGCGACCGGAACGGTTTTTCTCCCTCGTTTTTTTCAGTGCAAATAAAAAATGTTTAATACGCATTCAAGCAATTGTGTTTCTTATCTAACCGAAGTGATCTGAAATTCCGGGGAAACAGGCGGGTAGTATCTGAAAATGACGTACGGGAAAATGTTTATCGAGCGGGAGGAGAGCCTCTCCAACCTCTGGCTGTTTATCGTCATCAACACGACCGTTCTTGCACTCCTCATCAATATCCTCTCGCTCCATTACGGTAACAATGATGTTGCCCCGAACCTGTTCTACATCCCGGTGGTGATTGCTGCATACTGGTACCCGCACCGGGGGCCGGTCTTTGCCGTTGTCATCTCTGCGGCCTATATGGCACTCGTGTACTGGTTTTTGGGGAGCGATATCGGCATGCTTATCGAGTCCTCAATTATCTGTTACGTGCTCATCGGGGTATCGGTCGTGGTGTCAAGCCTTGCCACCCACATGCGCAGGAACGAATTGAAGTACCGCAGCCTCTTCAACAACTCACAGGCCGGCGTCGGGCTTATCGATTACACAACCCAGGAGATCCTGGAGAGCAACCACCAGTTCGCCACCATCCTCGGGCATAGCGAGCAGGAGATCATCAGGATCCCCTTTGGGGATCTCTTTCTGGATAAGGAAAAGAAGGAGGCGTTTTTTTCGCAGCTGGACCATGACCGGAGCGTGGAGAACTTTGAGGCCCGGTTCCCGTCAAAGGCTGACGGGAACCGGTGGATCCTCCTCTCCGCCGGGCTGCTCCCGGACAACCAGTTCGTGGTCAACATCGTGGATATCACCGATCGCAAGCACGCGGAACTTGCCCTCCTCATCAAAGACCACGCCATCAGTTCCTCCATCAACGCAATCGCCATCCTCGACCTTGACTTCAACATCACGTATGTCAACCAGTCCCTCATGCGGCTGATGGAGTACCACCACGAAGAGGAGTTTATCGGCCGGAACACCATGGACTTTGTCAGTTCCCCGCAGCGCTTTGCCACCGTTCGCGAGGCGATTGGCAGGAACGGGAGCTGGTTTGGCGAGATCTCGCTCCTCAAGTACAACAAGAACCCGTTCTTTGTCCTGCTCTGGATGAACAAGGTGAAAGACGATTCCGGCAACCCCATCTGCATCATGGCCTCGTTCATCGACATCACCGACCGGAAGCAGATGGAGATGGCAAAAAGAAAAGCCCTTGAGCAGATCGAGAAGAACATCGAGCAGTTCGCAATCCTTGGCGACCACATCCGGAACCCGCTTGCGGTCATCGTGGGCTTATCAAGCATGGCACCGGGCGACATCACCGAGAAGATCATCCTGCAGGCCCGGGAGATCGACCGGATCATCACCCAGCTCGACATGGGATGGATCGAGAGCGAGAAGGTCCGGGATTTCATCAAGAAGTATTACATGGTGGGTTCGCAGGACGCGATGATCGTGGATCATGACGATTCGATCCTGGAGTATTCCGGCCCGGGGGAGTTTGGCCGGTCGTAAGCTGGTCAAATTATTTTTTCCTTATATCTGATAAGCGCTTGATATTGCTGCAATGTCTCCCATCCCGGATGGAGATAGATTAGTCATCTAATCAGGGTCTCGCTTCGGAGATATCGGTATCATTAATTTTCCGGATTGGAAGAGAAATGATAATACTCAGCACGTTGTTCATAAGCGCTCAGATGATTGTGAGGGTGACCCCCTCTCTCCCCCAAAGGGGGAAGCAGCCCAAGGGAGCACCCCCTTGACCCCCTCAATTTTCTCTTAGTATCCGGAATTGCCCTACAATGCCAGAAATCAATTCCGATCATTCTTTCAAAAGAAATTAGCGGAAATTGCCCAGCCGCGACCCGACGATGCGATGCGGCGATCCCCCGTCGGGGGGTGGGAAACATCATAACGATTTTTGAATGTTTGTTTTCGGGAAATTGTTTGCTAAAAAACTCCCCCCTACTTCCCGGCGAGCCGTTCGTTGAACTTCCGGATCTGGTCCCGGAGCGCAATCGCCCGCTCGAAGTCGAGGTTCTCTGCCGCGTCCCGCATCTGCTTCTCGAGATCGATTATCACGTTCGGGATGTCGGACTTCGGGATGTGCTTGGTGTCCTTCACATCCACTTCCTTCTCCTTGACCGGTTTTATAATCGTCTGCGGGGTGATGTTGTGCTTTGTGTTGAACGCCACCTGCATTTCGCGCCGGCGCTTCGTCTCCGCAATCGCCCGCTTCATGGAATCGGTCATGGTGTCGGCATAGAGGACGACTTTTGCGTTCACGTTCCGGGCTGCCCGGCCGATGATCTGGATGAGGCTTCTCGCATCGCGGAGGAAGCCCTCCTTGTCGGCGTCGAGGATACCGATGTACCCGACCTCGGGGATGTCGAGACCCTCCCGGAGGAGGTTGATCCCGACCAGCACATCGAATTTCCCCAGCCGGAGCTCGCGGATGATCTCGCTGCGCTCCAGCGTCTGGATCTCGGAGTGGAGGTAGCGGGTCCGGATCTTCTTGTCGGCAAGGAACTCACTCAGTTCCTCGGCAAGTTTCTTGGTCAGGGTGGTGATGAGGACCCGGTCGCCCCGGGCGATCGTTGCCTTCACCTCGCGGATCACGTCATCGGTCTGCCCCTCGATTGGCCGGACCTCAACAATCGGATCAACGAGGCCGGTCGGGCGGATGATCTGCTCAACTGCTTGTCCTGATTTCTTCAGCTCGTACTCGCCGGGGGTTGCCGAGACGAAGACCACGCTGGTCATGTACTGCTCGAACTCGTGGAATTTCAGGGGCCGGTTGTCGTACGCGCTCGGGAGCCGGAAACCGTAATCGATCAGGGACTTCTTGCGCGACCGGTCGCCGTTGTACATTCCGTGGAGCTGGGGGATCATCTGGTGGCTCTCATCGATGATCATCAGGAAATCGTCCGGGAAGTAGTCGAGCAGGCAGTAGGGTTTCTCGCCGGCCTTCCGGCCGTCAAAGTGCCGGGAGTAGTTCTCGATGCCCTTGGTTGACCCGGTCTCGGCGATCATCTCGACATCATAGCGCGTCCGCTGTTCGAGCCGGTGCGCCTCGATCATCCCGAGTGAGGGCAGAACTTCTGAGAGTTCCTGCTGGATGGACTCAATCGCGGTCTTCCTTGCGCTCTCGGGGGTGACGAAGTGCCGGGCGGGGTAGACGTAGAAATACTTCAGCGCCTCCTTTCTCTCCCCGGTGTTTTTGTCCACCTCGCTGATCCGCTCGATCTCATCCCCGAACATCTCGATCCGGATGATGTTGTTGAAGTACCCGGGGATGATGTCGATGGTGTCTCCCTTGACCCGGAACCTCCCGGGCATCAGCTCGAGATCGTTTCTCTGGAACAGGATGTCGAGGAGCCGGCTCATGATCTCGTTCCGGGAAATCTTCTGGCCAACGCTGAGTTCGAACCCCATGTTCCGGAAGTTCTCGGGGTTGCCAAGACCGTAGATACAGGAGACCGAGGCGACAACAATCACGTCCCGCCGGGTCGAGAGCGACGCGGTGGCGGAGAGCCGGAGCATCTCGATCTTGGGGTTGATGGCCGAGTCCTTCTCGATATACTGGTCCTTTGCCGGGATGTAGGACTCGGGCTGGTAGTAGTCGTAGTAGGAGACGAAGTACTCGACACGGTTGTTGGGGAAGAAATCGCAGAACTCGGCATAGAGCTGGGCGGCGAGTGTCTTATTATGGGCGAGGACGAGCGTGGGCTTGCCGGCCGCTGCGATGACGTTTGCCATCGTGAAAGTCTTGCCGGAGCCGGTGACGCCAAGGAGAGTCTGGTATTGTTTGTCCTCCGCAAGCCCTGCCGTCAGCTCTTTGATTGCACCCGGCTGCGAGCCGGCGGGGGCGAAACTGGAGATGAGCTGAAATTCAGTCACGGTGCTTAGAATCTCGGACTGTGATATTAAAAGGAATGGGGATGCGGCAGGAAAGTGAAGGGAAAAAGCGGGCCCTTCAGCGGGATTTGAAGATCAGACAGATGCCCATGAGATAAAACAGGGAAAAACCTGCGATCGCGACTGCACAGTATACAGCGGTAAAAAGCCAGACACTCTGCGATACCAGGTAGCCATGGTCCACGAAGAAGGATGATACAAAAAGTGATGTAAGTGCCCCTGCATTGCCCAGCATGAGTGACTTGTTTTCCCGCGGGCTCGTTTCCTGCCGGGTACTGGCTGTACCGTTAACGGGTTCTGCTTCAGCTAATCTCCTGCTGCGCGAAATAACGTCATATCCCCACACTACGATTCCTGCAAGGATGGCAAGAAAACAGACCATGAACAGTAACGAGGAATACATTGGTGTGTTCCATGTCTGTATACCGGATTTTATCACGTGGGAGCCGGCAAGCCAGCCTGCCATACCGAGAATAATAAGAGAAAATCCCCGTATGCTGATGTGATGAATGGCCATTACAGGATGTTTTCATTCCGGATGTTTAATAGTAAAGGTTTTGTTTCCGGGACGGCGGGGATATTGCGGGATGTGGGGGGAACGTGTGGTTACCGCCAAACCACCGGCTTCATTACCGCCTACGTCCCAAAGGCAAATACTGACGCACCATGACACGCCTCCCCCGCACTGCAATCGCCGGAGTCCTCCTCTTTACCGGAAGCACCGTCCTCTTTCTCGCGATGATGGCCACAGAAGCACTCTATCCGGGTTACAGCATTGCCGACAATTACATCAGCGACCTCGGCGTCGGGAGCACCGCGCTGCTCTTCAACACGGCTATCATCGTGTACGGCGCCTGCGTCATCGCCGCCGCATACATCCTGCACAGGGAAGGCACGATGCCGGTAGCGGCCACGGCCATACTCGGGATCTCCGGCGCGGGTGCGGCATGCGTGGGCATCTTTCCCGAGACGCTGGGCATGCCGCATTATATTTCGGCCGGCGCCGCGTTCATCGGCGGGGCGGCTGCCGCACTCATCCTCTCCCGCTCAATATCCCGCCCTTTTTGCTGGTTCTCGATACTGCTCGGGTGCATCGCGATCGCCGGCCTTTTGCTCCACCTGTCGCACACGTATATCGGCATCGGCCCGGGGGGCACGGAGCGTCTCATCGCCTATCCTCTCATGCTCTGGTCGGCCGGTTTTGGGGGCTGGCTGATGGCGATGCCGTTAAAGGAAACCGGCCGCTGAAGAGCGAGCGATTGACAAAGAAAATATGAGCCAGCCCACCCCTTCGGGGTCGCTCGGCCGCCTCGTCGGGGCCTCGCTGGGCAAGGAAGTTGATGGAGTGGGGTGTACGGTAATGAGTAGCGCAAAACCCGACGAGGCGTTTTGCGCGTGAAGACTCGTTTTAATCGAGTGAAATTATAACCCGTACTTTTGCATAATTTTTATCTGTTGTTGGAAAAAGAATCCTTCATCAAAAGGGTGCTTTTCTTTGATATCATTCCATTCTTTTGCATCAAAATATTCAACATAAATCTCTTCAAAAGAATGACCATTTCCAAGTGGGATAACTTTTGGGTAGGTTTTCAATTTACTTCGAAAAATTCCAAGAGCTGTTGATGAAATATAATCACCTTTGATATCAGTCACTATGCTGGGAACGGTCGTTTCTACAAATCCATATCCACACCCATACAAACTACATTCTTCCGGGCATTGTATGCCAAGTGCCATGTGATTTTCATCATTAAAATCAAACAACACTACCCCGAATCCAGATTCTTTCAGAAGAAACGCAAGTAACAATGATTTCTCGCTACAGATCCCCCGGTTATCAGAAATGACTTCATATGGATATCTAATCCTTCGAGATGAATGGTATCTTTCCAAAGAGTCTGCTTTTTCATAATCATACGGGATATGCTGAACAAGACTGATAGCGATTCGTGCAAGATCATCTTGACTCTTTGCCACATTTCGAATCTCTTCCAACAGACAAGTGAGATATTTTTTTTGAATGGAATTTTGAATGAATCCCAGATAATATTGAGATAGTTCATGGAGGCTTTCAGGGTTTTCTATTGATAATAAATTCTTCACATCTGGAAAAATGGGAATTGAAACTGAAAATCCGATTCCATCAAAGGTGAAAAAAAAGTCCTTAATTGTAAAATTCGTTTCATCGATGGGATGCATCTACCTTACTCCAAGTATCCATAAGACAAATGCTATGATGATGAGTAAAACGGCCAAATACAATAATTTTCGAATGTAATCATCAGATTTACAATATGCCTGACACCAGTAGTTCTTGTTAAAGTATGGACATGATTGCCCGTGACCGTTACAGTGCGATCCTGGCTGACCTTTATATTTGCAATTTTTCATGGGAGCTCACCTAGGGCAGATTCTTTTTTAGAATACTTTTCTAGGTGACATAAAGCTTCGGAATTCTCTTTGATTTTTTCAACCCGTCGGAAAATTTCTGAAAAACGTGAATCATGTTTTTCCAAAATTCCAAATTATTGCCTACACGATTATTTAGTTCAACCACAACCACATTCAGTTCAAATGACCCGCGGCGCGCTCGCTGCTATTCGCGATGAAAAGAAGTTCGCGGTGAGGGTGTGGGGGGCCAATTTCGGATCCCAAAAAATTATCCTTTCTGCCGGTGGAACGTCATGGTCATGATGAATGAATTTCCGCCCGTATCCTTTCCGCCCGTGTAGGTCAGCACCAGGAACATTGTGTCCGGGTCCATGAGGGTTCCTTTTGCCCAGCCCCCCGGCTGGTCCAGGATATACACAGATCTGCGGTCAGGCTCAATAATCCCAATCATCGTCTGGTTGGCGAACGTGCCGTCCGGCTGGTAAAAGACCTTGTGCCCCTCTGCAATATGGCCGTCCTGCGACGTGAATATCCAGGTATTCTTTCCGATTACGACCGGCTGGACCGTGGTATTCAGGTTATACCCGGCCTCGTTTTCCGATATCCAGACTCCCGTGATGTCGGGAAACGCTTCAGGCGATGCCGGGACATCCGGGGCCGGGGCGGTCACTCCATTGCCGGAGATGCATCCGGCAGCAAACAGGGATCCAACCAGGATGAGAATGATGAGGGGACGAAGGGACGGTTTCATAGGTTGAAGAAACCTGTTGCAACCGGAAATACTTATAGTGTCGGATGGCGGGGGTGAGGTTTTGGGATCCGTCCCCCGCTCCGATCAGGAAATGCTATCTCGCTCGGCCGGGCGTGTAATCGGGCGACGCCCCGGCAGGAGTGTGAGTCGAATCCGGCTGATCGTCCAAAACCGGAAAATTGGTAGCAGAGGGAAATGATACTCCTATACGGCCCCTGTCCGGGTCATCGGGCAGACATTGCAGCCCGCCATCTCCCCAAAACAGAAGAGGAAACGCTCTTTAATCGTCTTCGGGAGCAGATCTTCATGGATGGGGACAAAACCGAAGGTCTTGTAAAACGCGATCAGGGCAAGCGTCGAGTGGATGAAGATCTGCTCGCTCCCGCAGGCATCGATCAGTGCCTGGACGGCGAGCCGGGCATACCCTTTGCCGCGGTGCTTCTCGCTTGAAAAGACGCAGTCCATCTCAAGACCGTCCGGGTGCCGGGTGCAACGGGCCGTTGCAGCAAGAGTCCCGTTTTCGAAAACGCCAAAGACCCGCTCATCGGGCATATCATTCTTCTGGCCGCGATATTCCTCCCATAATTTTTCCGCGAGGGGGAATTCCTCTTTCTTCAGTTCGCGGACGACAACGCCCGGTCCATCTGCTGTCATGATCCGTTCCGTTGAGTGGTTGACGCCGCTCGTATATGAGCGTGACTTTTCCGGCATGGCTGCGCCTTTAATGCAATAATACGACAATCCGGTAGACAGGAACCTGCCCATGACCCGCACTCCCATTCTTACTACGACCCTTGGCACCCTTACGCTCAAGAACCCGTTCATCCTCGCATCCGCACCCCCGACTGCGTCCGTTGACGGCATTCGCCGCGGGTTCCATGCCGGGTGGGGCGGGGCGGTTGTCAAGACCATCCACGCGGATGGCATGGATGTTAAGGACGTCTCGCCACGGTTCTCTGCATGGAAAGGGACGGGCGGGGAGCTCCTCGGCTTTGAGAACATGGAACTGCTCAGTAAAAAGAGCGTCTCGTACTGGGAGAGCGGGATCGCCGCACTCAAAGAAGAGTATCCGGACCATATCCTCATCGCGAGCATCATGGGCGACACCGACCCGGCGAGCTGGCAGGACCTTGCCGTGCGCGTGCAGGACGCCGGCTGCGATGCCATCGAGCTGAACGTCTCGTGCCCGCACGGGATGCCCGAGGCCGGCGTCGGCGCGGCGATTGGCCAGAACCCCCCGCTCGTGGAGCGTTTGACACGGGACGTTGTCCGGGTTGCAACGGTCCCGGTGTTTGTCAAGATGACGCCGAACATCACCGACATCACGCTACCCGCCCGTGCCGCGGCCTGCGGAGGCGCGGCTGGAATCTCGGCGATCAACAGCGTCCAGAGCATCTTTGGCGTCGATATCGAATCCTTCGAGCCGCAACCATCGGTTGGCGGGCAGGGCACACATGGCGGGTACTCTGGGCCGGCGATCAAACCCATCGGCCTTGAGAAGGTTGCAGCAATCGCACGGGCGGTCCCGCTCCCGGTCATGGGGATCGGGGGGATCAGCAGATGGGAGGACGCAGCCGAGTACCTGCTGCTCGGCGCATCCGCAGTACAGGTCTGCACGGCCGTGATGTGGAACGGGTACGGAATTGTGCAGGAGATGAACACCGGTCTCCTGCGCTACCTGGAGAAGAAAGGGTTCAGATCGCCCGATGAGCTGCAGGGGGCTGCCCTCCCGCGGCTGGTGAGCCACCAGTCCCTTGACCGCAAGGACCGGATCCGTCCAGTCCTTGGCCTGCCCGAAGCGTGCAACGGCTGCGGCCGGTGTGTCATTGCCTGCCGGGACGGCGGGTACGATGCCATCCGGTTGAGAGAAAAGAGGCTGGTCTTCAATCCGGCAGCCTGCGACGGGTGCGGGCTCTGCATCAAAGTCTGCCCGGCCGGCGCACTTGCCGCAGAGCGGTACCGGGTGTGAAGGGGGCCCACCCCATTTTTTCCTGCCCGAGGAGCCCGGACTCACTGGTAATTTCCGGGACACCCATCCCCGGCCGGTCTCCTGCCATGATAGTGCAGGAGAATCCCTGCAACCCTGTTTTCACCTTGAACCTGCCAGGGAAAAACCGCAAGTGACATCCATTGACCGAGAGAGATCATCAAAATAATTACCCATGAGGACAATTGGTTCGCATGAATCTGTTCCGGGTCCACATTCTTCTCATTGCTCTGGTTCTTGCCATTGCGGCGACAACCGGGTGCACCTCATCGAACATCCCCACGAATCCGGTCGATGCCCTCTCCTCCGGCAGCGATGACGAGTTCGTCACCTCGGCAACGAACAACCTCATCATGATGACTGCCGGGGCGGACAATTTTTTACAGTTGTTCTCGGTGTATTCCATCGGAACGCTGTCTGCTGATGACAACTCGAAAAAGTTCATGCAGCAGTTCCGGCTCGATTACCAGGGAATCGACAATCTCATGGGATGCACGTATGAGGAAGGCCGGCCCACCGGCCGTGACCGGGGCGAGGCTGCGCTTGCAAAGGAACTGTACCGGTACCAGTTGAAGAGCGATGACCTCCAGAACTGGCGCGGGTGGCTCGTCAGTTATCTCTTCGGGGATGGTCGCACCGCCGATGAAACCGGGGTCCTGCACGAGCTGCACGAAGAGGGACACCTGCTCATCGATGCCTATGACCGCGGCGATTATCCTGCGGCAACCCTGCATGCCGCAGAGTTCGAAAGGACACTAAGGGGATACCAGTCGTTCCTTGCTGCACGGCAGGCAGATCTCCGGACAATGCGGTCGTGATCCATGGGCGGTGAAAGCGAACGTTCACCGTTTTTGTTCTGAAGCACATCTACCTGAAATTTCATAGTACAGCACTATGGGGTCACGGGCAGTCCACTCTCTTCCGGTTTCATTTCCGTTGGGGGAAAAATGCACACGGGGAGTTCGGTGTGGGAAGGACCCGTATAAGACCGGAATCTCCCCTCATTCACCCCGCCGTACCCCCCGGTCCGCAGCAAATCTCTCCCGCCGCTCAGGGATTCTCCGTGCTGCGAACCTTCGCGAGCATCGCCCGTGCAAAAGTCTCCGCGTTCGCGAGGTCGCCCGAATCCGGCCTCCCCCTGTTGATGCCGCCGAAAAACCGGAGGAAACTGTTGGTGTTCCACCCGGCACAGCCGAAGTCCCCGATGACCTCGTAGCCTTTGATCCGCAGCTTCCCCCGCATCTCTTCGTGGTTGTCTGCCACAAAATCCCGGGTCACGGCAAAAGCCGGAGCCCCGTAGGTTGAGAAGAGGAACGCCTTCCTGCCGTGGGCAAAGGAGAGCCGGTCGGCAAGAGTAAGGACGGAAGGATCGAAGGTTGCACTGTAGATCCCCGAGCCAAAGCCAATCAGGTCGTACTCCCGGAGCTGCTCCGGCTGGATCTCCTGCGGTGTCTTTACTTCCGCTCCCAGGACACCCGCGATGGTGCGGGCAATCTTCTCCGTGTTGTTATGGTGGTACGAGAAGACGATGACCAGGGATCGCACGTTCCGTGGATCTTCGGGATTATGTTCTGGTTGATTCATGGTTCACCTTCTGTTCCGGGAAATGGTTTTCACGTTGAGTGATGCCCCCCCTCTTGCACCACCAGTCCCCCGAGGGGGACGGGGCGCAGTGTGATGCCTCTGTTTTACCCGTATGGGAATCTTCAACAATGTCGCGAACAGGGGATGCGGCGTTATCATAAGGGGGTGCCCCAGCAGCGCGGCGAAGCCCCCAGAGCGTCTGATATCCGTAGATAAGAATCTCAATATTTCCATCCCCGGTTTCACTCCCGCCCCATCATCGCTTCCACCCATGCTTTGTTTGCGTGGAGGGCGCACCCGCCTTCGGTTTCCGCGAGCACGGCCGGTTCCTCCCGCAGCCGGGCAAGGAGCCGCGAGCGGAGCGCTTCTTTCAGCGGCTGGCAGGTAAGATTCGCATCCGAGTACGGCGCTGCCGGGCAGGGTTCGAGATCTCCTGAAGGGCTGATGTGCACAAACCCCCGGCCTGCCGCGAGGCACCCGCCATAGTAGTCCTCGTTGCCCGGGAAGCAGAGGAACAGGGCAGGGAACGTACGGTTGTGCTCCGCAAGGATCTCCTGCAACTCCTTCTTCTGCCCGTCTTTCAGGACAAGTCCCTCTGTACCCGGTTCCATGGGCACGTACTCGACATACGCGAATGTCCGGGCACCGGCATCCAGCATCTGCCGGATGAATGCCGCGTCTGTGACCCGCGCCAGGTTCTCCCGCGTGGTCGTGACCGAGATCCCAAAGAAGACCTGCCGGCTCTTCAGCCGAAGGCAGGCTGCAAGCAGCCGGTCAAAGACCCCGCTGCCCCGCCGGGCATCGGTCTCATCCCGGAAACCCTCGAAGCTGATGAGCGGGACAATGTTCCTGCACCCCGCAATCCGGTCGGCAACCGCATCGTCAATCAACAGGCCGTTGGTGAAGACCGGGAAGAGAAGGGCGGGATGGGCCTCTGCAAGGAGGAGGATCTCCGAAAGCCGGACCAGCGGTTCGCCGCCCGCGACGACAAGGGCCGAAACCCCGAGCTCCTCAGCCTGGTCCGCGAGCGAGGCGAGGACAGCAGGGCTCATCTCGGCCCGGTACTCCGTGCCGCCGCGGTGCTGCATGTAACAGCCGGCACAGGCAAGATTGCACCGCGAGGTGATGCTCGCGATGATGACCGGCGGAACGAGGAGCCCGTCGCGCAAATGGCGGGAGCGGACTGCCGCCGCCTTCTTCTGGTGGTGCAGGACCCGGGTCGCAGGGATGAGGAGCGCCGGGTCGGCGGCAATGATCCGCACCGCTGATGCGATCACCTCATAGATCGTTGCATCGAACGATTCCCGGTATCCTTGAGTTTCAGGTGCCATATCCATCTCCGGTCACTGTGGAACGCAGCCCCTGCATCGTTTCCTGATCCCTCTTGCTGCCCACCCGACCAGCGCACCGAGGATGATGGCAAACGCAAGGCCGGTTGAGGCGAACTTGAAGAACCCTGCCGCCATCGTGAAGCTGGCAACCCCGTGCAGTTCCTGCGGCCATGCAAGGATCATCGCGATGATCCCGAAGTTCTCGCAGTAATCGCAGATCCCGCCGATGACCGGCACCACGTTGAGCCGGTGCCACCGGCTATTTGCCGGGAGCCACTGGCGGAGGAGCCACGTAATGACAAGCGCGTACGCGATGGTGTAGACTGCCGGGAGGATGAGGTCGAGCGGAACGATATGGGTCAGCGCGAAAGCCCGACCGGCCTCCCCCATCGCCGCGAGGTGGGCATAGGCCTGATTTGGAGTATAGAGAAACTCCATGTCGAGAATGCCGATCCCGCCGGTGATGGACTTGAGTTCGGCCACGCCAAACGGGCGGCCGTTGATCAGGTACCCGAGGACAAAGAAACCAATGAGGGCAGCAACGGTTCGGGGGCCGGTGGTGATGGCGGTGATCCGATCGGAGACAAGGTCAATGATCCGCATGCCACCTTCGGTTCCTTCCACCGCGTCACTCCCCCCGCTGGTCGAGCATGTCGCGCACGGTAACATCCGGGTGATGATACCGGGCTTTCCCTTTCGTTCTGCCGCCGATCTCGATCGCCCCGTTCGGGCACCAGTGGATGCAGGCATAGCACTGGGTGCAGTCGTCCCCGAACGTCACGCCGTCCTTTTTCACCGTGATGTTCCGCGTGGGGCAGATCCGCTCGCAGGTCCGGCACTGGTTGCAGGCCGCCGTTGCATGGAGATGTGAGGGGGTGTCGTACACCACAGTTGCAAGGTGGCGGCTGAGTCGTCCTCCGAGCTGCCAGAGGCCTGAGTTGCTGCCCTCGGGCACCGCTACCCTGCGTTCCCGGATCGCGGAGGCAATGGCCGGGATCCGGGCCGATGCTGCTGCAAACTTCTCTTCGCGGCGGGAAACATCGTTCATCAGGTTGACCGGGCCGATGAAGTTCTCGGGCATGACAAGGGTGAAGCCGGCCGAGAGTTTGTACCCTTTCTCATCGAGCAGTTCCTGGAGGCGGAAGAGCGCACCCCCGTGCGGCTCCCCGCAGGTGGCAAGGCCGAAGATATAGGATTCTTCGTTAAAGAGGATGTTGAAGACGAACTGCCGGACAATGGCCGGCATGTCGAGGAAATGGACGGGAAAGGCGATCCCCACCGCGTCCGCTTCGGGCGCAGAACCGCCGTAGTACATGGCCCGGCGCAGCGGGATCAGTTTCGTGTCGCCGAGTTCTTCGGCAAGCATGCGTGCAGCGGCAAGCGTGTTGCCCGTTCCGGTGAAATAGTAGATGATGGTCGTCATGAAGTCTCCCCGGGCCCGAGTTCCAGGTCCCGTTTTACGTCCCGGGCCGAGAACCATTCAACAACGGCCCCCAGGGTATGCCAGAGCGGGTTGACCGGGACATCGACAAAGTATTTTGTGCGCCGGTCAAACCAGCCCTTCTCCTTCCAGTACCTGTAATCGGCGGGCGATACATCCGCAAGTTGTGAGAAGGCAGCCCGCTGCCCGCGGAAGATGAAAACATCCATCATGCCCGGGCTCTTCCGCGACCCGCGCTGAAGAGCGGCTGCGAAATCCCGCGCAGCATGGGCAACAGCCTCGCGGTTCTTATCGATCCGGTACTGCGGCACAGGAGCGGCGGTGATGAGCCCGGCCTTGCCCGCAACCTCGAATCCCCAGAGCCGGGCAACGGTATCCAGGTACTTCAGGACATCGTCATTCCCGGTCACACCAGCGGTCGTGATGAGAAGGGCTTTTTGAGAAAAGAACCGGGGCCGGTGGAAGATGTAACTGAGGCGGTCGATGAAGACCTTCATCTGGCCGGTGACGCTGAAGCCATATACCGGGGTGGCAAAGACCACGCCATCGGCCTCGTGCATCTTCTGCTCTATGAGCGGGGCATCGTCATGGTTCGGGCACTTCTCCTCACCCTGCGAAAAACAGGAGAGGCAGCCTTTGCAGGGCGCAAGGTCTGCGTCTTTAAGCCAGAGGTATTCGAAAGTAACGGGAAGTTCTTTTTCCATGAACGCCCGGAGATCTTCGCACGCCCGGAAGGTGTTGCCTTTCCGCGGGCTTCCCATGATTACCAGTATCTTTTTTGGATCCATCTTCATTGCACCTCCCAGGAATACCGGATAACCCCCTGCGGGCAGACATCAGCGCAGTTCCCGCACAGGATGCATTCGGAATTTTCCATCTCCTCGCTCCTGACCATGCTGTTCACGTGAAGGCTCATCGGGCACTCTTTCGAACATTTCCCGCAGTCGATGCACCGCTCTGCTTCTGCGGCAAGGTGGAGCGCCGGCCAGCGGAACAGGCTTTGGATCTTCCGGCCGATCATCAGCATCGGGGCTATCGGGCAGAAGGTGTGGCAGAACCCGCGACGGCCGAAGATGAGGGTGAAGATCAGGATGATAATGACCGGACCAAGAAACGCGGCCATGCCTCCTGCTGCAAGGATCGAGATGCCGTTTTCGGTCCGGTACAGCAGGTCGATGGTCGACAACCCCCCTGCCGACCAGATGGCATACCCGATGCCCCCGAAGATGCCCAGAAACACGAGGTACTTCAGCCGGTCCATCTTCGTAGTTCGCAGGCGCGGGTCGTGGACAAACCGGACCAGTTCCTGCAGGCCGCCCGAGGGGCAGAGGTACCCGCACCAGAGCCGGCCGAGAACGAGCGAGCTGACGAAGAGCAGGACAAAGACGACAAGGCCGCCGGTTACAATACCGAGCCCTGCGGCTTCGGTGATGATCGGGCAGGAGATGTAAGCAAATGTTACGGGATAGAGGATGAACGAGAGGATGATGAGCGAGAGGCGCATCCGCTGCCGCGATGATGCCTCACCCCCACTCCCCATGGTAAACGGGTTGTTCATCGTTCTTCCCCCGCATGCACCCGGTCGATGGTCATATCCTTCTTCTCACTGGCGTCCCATGCCGTAATCGATCGCACCTTTCGGGCAGGTGTCGGCGCAGTTCGCGCAGAGGATGCAGTCCGCGTTCTCCATCTCCCCGCTCCTGACCATGCCGTTCACGTCAAGGCCCATCGGGCACTCCTTTGAACATTTTTTGCAGTCGATACAGCACGAAGCATCGGCAGAGAGCCCGAGGGCCGGCCACCGCACGAGGTTGCGGATCTTCCGGCCCGCGATCATCACTACTGCCATCGGGCAGAGCACGTTGCAGAACCCGCGCCGGCCGGTGAGGAATGCGGTGACGAAGATGATAGCGAAGATGACAAGAACGATCACCAGCACATCGGGAGACGAGATCGATATCCCGTTCACGGTGCCGTAGAACGGATCAACGGAACGGAATCCGCCGGCAGTTACGAGAGTGAGCGCGAGCGCACCAAGCCAGAGCGCCGCGATGCCGTACTTGATGTATTTCCGCCAGCCTTCCTGCACAGTGTGTTTCATCACCGGTGAACAGATCTCCTGCCATGCCCCCATCGGGCAGAGCCACCCGCACCAGAGCCGGGCCACAAAGAATGAGAGGATAAAGAGCAGGATGAGGAGGATCATGCTGCCGCTTGCGATACCTTCTGCTGCACCCATCATCAGGACGATGGGGGAGATATAGAAGATCGTCACCGGAATCAGCAGGAACGATACGATCAGGATCCATTTCCTGAGTGTCTGGCGGGACAGTGCTGGTTTGTTACTTTCATTTTCTGTCATGGTAAAACTCCTGAATGAACGTTCTTTTTTTGTAACCAAGTACCTTTTTGGTTCTGTGCAGGCTTGCATGCAGGTCGAACTCTTCGGTGAGTCCTGCTCCGGTGCGGGGGATAATGGCGATCATGGCGTTTCCGTATGGGAGATCTTCAGATCCGCGAGCGTGACGTTGGGGTTGCGGTACCGCTCACGTCTCCCTGTTTTCGATCCGGCCTGGATTGCCTGCGCCGGGCAGGCATGGATACAGGCACAGCAGACCTCGCAATTGTGGGAGAAGACCGGTTTTTCGTCCACCAGTGTTATGTTCCCGACCGGGCAGACCGCAAAGCAGGTGCCGCATGCCGTGCAGGTGTCCATGACGGTGAATGTCCGGTCTTTGTCATGGGCGTTTTTCCTGAACCATCCATACCCCAGGGCATGGACAAGCTGTTCAACGAGAGACCGGGGGAGTTTTTGCCTTTGGCACTCCCGGACCACGCCCGTGATCCGCGCGATCTCCCCGTCTGCTGCGGCAAGCATCGCTGCACGCCTGGTTCCTTTTGGCGATTCATACATCAGGATGTAGTTGCCCGGCATCCGCACCGAAAAACCGGAATCGAGCCCGCGGGATGCATGCTCCCGCAGGATCCCGTCGAGCTGGCCAAGGGCAGGGGCAGCGCCGGATCCCCCGTACGTGACCACGGCAAAGACATATGACGACGCATCCGGGCAGAGGCGTTCTGCAAAGGATGCCACCATGAGCGGCAGGCCGGCGAAATAGACCGGGCATACGATGCCGACGCGTTCTGCCGCCGGCGTAATCGTGTCCTGGTCCTTCACAAGCGATGCGATCGGCACCAGCTCGCAGTCCCCGATAGATGCAGCGATCTTCTTTGCAGCATCGAGCGAGTTGCCGGTTCCGGTAAAATAATAGATGATGGTCTTCATATTTTCACGTCCTCATGTGCAGGGATTTCCTGCTCTCCCCCGGTATCCTGAACGGATCGGCCTCAATGATCCGCCGGAGCAGTTCGCCCCCGGCATCCGGGTTCTTCGTGTCATCCTGGTCGAGGCTGATCTGCGCCATGACCTTCACCCCCCGCGCCTCCAGCGCCCGGGCAAGGAGGGGCAGGGCTTCGCCGGGCTGGGTGGAGCAGGTGGTAAAGACCACCGCCATCTTCCCCTCGCAACCGGTGAGCGCCTGCACTGCGGCATTTATGGCAGGCGCCGGGTGCCATGCCCAGACCGGGGTACCGATGATCAGGAGATCGTAACCCGAGACATCGATCACTGCTGGTTCGATCGGGTCGAGCGCCCCTTTACGGGACCGCAGGACACCTTTTGTGTACGCGGTGAAGCTTGAGTACGGCGTCTTTGTCTTCACCTCAATCAGATCGCACCCGCCCGCACTGTGGATCCCCTCGGCAACGCGCCGTGTCACCCCCGAGTATGAATAGTAGATGACACAGGCCCGGATCGGGCGGTCGGCAGTGGCTTTCCGGACCATCTCGCGGTGGCAGGTGTCCATCACGCTTGCGTACATCAGCTCGAAGTTCCCCCGGAACTCCACCATCCGGTCGCGGTTGACGGTATAATACACAAAGAACCCCTCGCGCCGGGACTCGACCAGCCCCTCGGATTTCAGGGTCTTCAGGTGCTGCGAGACCGCAGGCTGGGAGATCTTCAGCCGGGCTGCAAGTTCGGACACTCCCAGCGTGCCGCTCGTGTCGGTCGAGAGGAGGTGGATGATCTGGAGCCTTGTTAAGTCCCCGAGTGCCTTGAACGTCGAGGCCATCTGCGGGACGATCTCGCAGAGGTTGTTACAGACCGGACACTTTTCGCAGGGCTCCATAATTTCTGTATAAGTGTTTGCTTATACACTTATATGATTTTTGGCTCCTGCGGTGCCGGACAGACTTACCGTGATTCGTGAACCAGATTAAAAAAAAAAGGTGCCTCTTCGTCATTTCAAGTGGGTAAGATAAACGATGAATTCATCTGCCATTGCATTGTTTGAGCCGCCGCGGGGGCGCCCCGTCGGGGGCGGCGGAGTTCATCGTAATGGGGGTTTGGGGGCGTTAGCCCCCATCAACTTGCTCACCGGGATCCAGATTACCCACACAGCTCAGCGAAGAGCCAAAAAAGATCAGAGTTTCGGGACAACCGCGTGGGCTGCCGGATCGACCTGGTAGGCTGCCGGGCGCTCAAGCAGGTCGAGGGTGTTCACCTTCATGTCGATCAACTCCTGGAACGTGAACGTGTCTGACCGGACACCGCTGCCCTCGCCCCATATGACCAGAATTCCTTCCGCTATCTTTTTGGTTCCAACAACATCCTGCATACACTGCGATGGAAGCCGGGGGTATTGAAGGTTGCGATGGGGGCAGGTGGCCACTCCGATAGCCCGCGTCCGGACTAAAAAAGAGCCGGGCGTTTACGGTTGCATTGCGGCGGGCCATCCAAAACCCGCTGCCGGGCCGAGAATCCTGCATTGGAACGGAGCGGGATTGACGCACACCAGAGTTGTACCCATGCGACCCCCCCTGCTGCCCGGCCCGTGATCTGATCATTTCCCACTCCGTAAGATCATGCAAAAATGGACGGAGAACCCGGCCGTGATGTGGGGGGTCGCGTGGGTACAAACTGTTTTTTAAACCGGCCAACCGGTTTTCCGGTGCTAAAAAAAACGGAGCCAGGGCGGCATTCTCCGTCGTTTGCCCAGATACTGATGGGCCGGGATAGGAGGATATGGGGGGGCCGGCAGGACCGGTTCTGTACCCGCGTGACCCCCCCTTTGCATCCGGGTTCAGTCATACAGCAACTCTCCCTTTGGCTGATTATTCCATGCAACCGGTACCAGGCGCGAAAAAAACAAAACCCATATCGCGTTCTGCATCCGAATATCTTTCACGGTCATTACACCCCCGGAAAAGATCCCAAACAGATGACAGAAGATTCCAGGACCTTAAAAGAAAACCCGGCGTTCACTATCCGGCCCTTCCGGGAAACGGACGTTGCATACGTGACAGCCGGGCAGCTGGCGCTCTATGCAGCGGAGTACGGGTTCACGTCCCATGTCTGGCACAACTACCTGACGGGCGGCGTGCAGGACTTTGTCCGGCAGTTCGATCCCGCCCGGGACTGCATGTATATTGCCGAACGGGACGGAGCGCCCTGCGGGTGCATTGCCATCACCCACACAGATAACGGGACAGCACAGCTCCGCTTCTACTTCGTGGAAAAAGAATGCCGGGGGATGGGTGCGGGGCGCCGGCTCATCGATCGCGCCATCGGATTTTGCCGGGACGCACAGTACCAGCGTGTGTTCCTCTGGACGTTCAGCACGCTCGACGCGGCCCGGCACCTGTATGCCGGCGGGGGATTTTCGATCACGGACACCCATTTAAACTCTGAATGGGGTGAGCCGATTCTTGAAGAGAAGTGGGAACTGGATCTTTAAAGGGTCCGGACGTTTTTTATTATCTTGTTTCGTGTCAACCCGAAACCCAGTAGATTGCACCGATTGCCTGCTCCGTAGAGTGATTACACACGAGGAAAAAATTGATCTGGAGAAACACCCATGAACGAGAGTTCACACCAGAATAATGAAAAACGCTACCTTTTTCTTAGGCGGTTCTCCGGTTCAGGAACTCGATAGGGTACTGTGGGGAAATGACCGGATATGATATAAACCCGAATTGAGGCCGCCGCGGGAGCGCCCCCGCGGGGGCGGCGGCAGGAATCGCAACCGGGGGCATGGGGGCTTCAGCCCCCATAATCTATTGTTCTGGAAATTTGTTTTTCATGGGAAAACCTGCCAGAAATCATAGATTGATCTGCGAGGGAGCCACGGGCGCTCGGGGTCTCATCGACCCTCGCCCCGTGGAGCAGGAAGTAAATGGGCACTTGAAACTAAAACGATAGAACCGGGGGGTCAAGGGGGCTTGCCCCCTTGGTGTGCCACCCTCCTCTTTAGGTAGAGAGGGAGTCACCCTCGCAATTCCACTGAGTGTAGTGCAGGCAGGATTTCTCCAAACGCAAAAAAATCAACAAAAAAGGAAGAAGAAAATCACACCGGCTTGTAATGACCCCACTTGCCCAGCGCTTCTTTGAGCTCCTTTGCCTTCTTTGCCTTCTCCTCGAGGCTCACGCCCTCCTCCCATGCTTCCATTGCCTGCATTGTCGCCCGGGCGCCGGCCCGGGTTCCCTTCGGGTGGCCGTGGATGCCGCCGCTGACAAGGAGCACCATCTCGTTACCGTAGATATCCATCACATCGGGAACGAGACCGGGGTGCAGGCCGCCCGATGAGACCGGGAACGCCGATTTGATCTTCCCCCAGTCCTGTTCGAGCAGCATCCCTGACACCGCGTTTGTCTTCTTCTCGCGCAGCAGGTTGGCGAGGGCAACCGACTCCTTTTTGGATCCGGTCAGTTTTCCGACGGCGGTTCCGGTGTGGATCTGCGAGACACCGACAAGACGCATCATCTTTGCCAGGAACTGCATGGTGATCCCGTGCTTCCGGTTCCGTGTGAATGTTGCGTGCATGGCCCGGTGGGCATGAATCGCAATGCCGAGATCCGAGCAGTAGTCCCGCATGGTCATGACGCTGGCGGTACCGGCAACCACCACATCGATCATACAGTAGTTCCAGCCGTTTTCTGCCAGCAGGTCGACGCGTTTTTTCATGGTTTCGACATCTGCGGTGATGTTGAGGAACGCCGACTTCTTCTCGCCCGTCTCCTTCTCTGCCTTGTCGCGGAGTTTTGTCATGTACTTCACGCGGTCATCGAACCGGTTGAAGGAGACGGACGTAAGATTCTCGTCGTCCTTGACGAAATCGAACCCGCCCATCCACGTCTCGTACCCAACCTCGGCATGCTCTTTTGCAGAAAAGCCGATCTTGGGCTTGGGCACGGCACCCGTGAGCGGGCGCTTCTTAATCCCCATCATCTTCCGGATGCCGTCGTTCCCGAAATGCGGTCCCTTGTAATGCTTCAGGTACGCGGGAGGCAGGGAAACGTCGATGAGCCGGAGGCTCTTTACCGCTTTCATTCCAAAGATGTTGCCGGCGATCCCCGAAAGGAGCTGGACGGCATTACCCTCCTCCCAGAGATCGAGCGGGTACGCGATCTTCACCACATTGCCTTCGATCTCAAAGGCGGTTGCTTCGAGTGCCTTCATCCGCGGGGGCAGGGTGTAGAGGGTTGTCCAGGTTCCGGTCGAACTCTCGGATGCTATCCGGCCTGCGGCTTCCTCCGCACTCATGCCGGCCGCCGGCTCGAAGGTGAAGAGGCAGACGAGTTCATCCTTTGCCGGTTCATACTTCAGGTCGACAAATTCCTTGTACCAGTCAATTGCCATAAGCTTGTTCCTGTACCTGTAAATGCCGGGCAGAATTAAAAAGGTACACATCAGGGATCATTCCTGTGCTGAACGGGGGAAAAGGATGTCAGCCAAATCCTGAAACAATGCAGGAATCAGATATAAGAACCCGCCTGCCCAATAATTACGGGGAAATAACCGGTCCCGCACGTGTGCACTCATGCCCAGCGGTTGCAGGGATCAAAAAAGGGGCAAAAACCGGAACGGTGAAACGCCATCATGCTGAAAAAAATTAAAAAGATCATCGGTGAAAAGTCGGGCAGAGGTCCTGTTCCGGTTCCGGAAGTACCTGGTGATATCTATCGCGACATTTTCGAACAGGCAGCGGTTGCAACCGCTCTTATCGACAAGGATGGAACATTTTTCCTGATCAACCGGAAGTTTGAGCAGCTGACCGGCTACTTCCGCCAGGAGATCGAGCACACCATGAGCTGGCGCGATCTTGCGGCACCTGAAGATCTTGAAAAATTGTCCCGGTATTATGGGGACCAGACAAAATCAGAAGGGCAGACGCCGGCATCATCCTGCACCCTTGACATCCAGGATAAAACCGGCCGGCACATTCCCGTGGTGCTCTCCCTCAAACGGGTTCCCGAAACGCAGAGGGTAATTATGTCCCTTGCGGATAATTCCGTGCAGAAGAGACTTGAGGAGATGCTCCGGGTAAACGAGAACCGGTACCGGACACTTGTTGAGGGTCTGCCGGTTGGCGTGTACCGGATCAAACTGGAACCACCGGGCAGGTTCCTGTGGGCTAACGCTGCCCTTGTTCAGATGTACGGCTATGACACTCTCGATGAACTCATAAAAATCCCGGTTTTGGATTCCTATGTACACCCGGAAGACCGGGACCGGTTCATGGAGGAACTGGAAAGATCGGGATCGGTGCGGAATTTTGAGGTTCTCCAGAAGAAGAAAGACGGCTGCACGTTCAGGGTGAGAATCAATGCACAGCCCAAGAAGAACCACGAGGGAACCATAGAATGGGTTGAAGGGACCGTACAGGACCTTACCGCAGAACAGGCACTGGCAGATGCCGGCCTGCAGAAGAACCGTATCGCCGGGGCGGCCCTGGACTCAACGGTCGGGGTCTGCATCTGCACAACGGACTGCAACGGCACGCTGACGTATCTCAACCGTGTTGCCATCCATACTCTGGGCTACCCCGCAGAGGAGCTCATCGGCAAAAAGACCCCGCTGGTGTTCCACCCTGAAGCCGAACTGACTGCCCGGAGCCGGATCCTCTCGGAGGAGACCGGGCGCCTTATCACCGGCTTTGAAATCTTTTCCTGGCCGGTTGCAGAATCGGGGTATGACGAGCGGGAATGGACCTGGGTGTGCCGTGACGGCAGGACGCTCAGCATCAACCTTACCGTCAGCCTGATGAGAAATGACAGCGGGGATGAGGCAGGATACCTGTTTGTTGCAAAGGAGATAACCGAAATAAAACAACTGGAAGAGGCGTTCAGGCATGCCAGCCTCCAGATGTCGGGCGTCATCTACAACCTTCCCGACGCAACATTTGCTATCGACCATGAGGGCAAGGTCATTGCCTGGAACCGGGCCATGGAGAATATTACCGGGATTAAAGCCGTGGATGTTCTCGGTAAGGGCAACTATGAGTACGCGCTCTCGTTCTATGGATCGCGGCGGCCGATGCTCATCGATCTCATCGCGACGCCGGATGAGAAGATCCAGGAATGGGGATTTAATTCCATCAAGAGGAAGGGCAATGCCGTGATGGCCGAAACCCCCACCCTGGACGTATCCAGAACGCTTCGGGTTCTCTGGTGTCTTGCAGCACCGATCTTTGATGCGGAGGGGAACCGGGTTGGCGCCATCGAGTCCATTGCCGATGTAACCGAGCGCAGGAAACACGAAACCGCACTCCATGACTCTGTCCAGAAATTTAAGGAGATATTTGACAATATCGGCGCTGCAATGGCAATCGTCGAAGAGGACGAAACGATCTCGTACATCAACCCGGAATTCGGGCGGATCCTCGGCTACGTGCGGGACGAGATCGAGGGGAAGAAGAGATGGAGGGAGTTCGTTGTCCCTGAAGATGTCAGAAGAATCGACCGGGAAGGGGACCGGGTCCTGTACAAGGATGAAGATCAGGTCCGGACGGAGGTCCGGTTCATCCGCTGGGACGGGGAAGTCAGGACGGCATTTTTGGTAATGACCCGGATTCCAGAAACGCAGAAACTTGCGATCGCTATCATGGATATCACGGACAAGATCCGTGCAGAGTCCGCAGTCCAGCAGGCCAACCGGAAACTCAACTTCTTAACCGGAGTTATCCGGCATGATATCCTCAACCAGCTCACGGTGCTCAAAGGCAACCTGGAGCTGACCCGGGAACGGAACACCGATAAAGACCAGGCAGAGGTCATTTTAAAGGAACTTGCCGCAACCGAGACCATCCAGTCGCTCATCACCTTCACAAGGGATTACCAGGACATCGGGATTGCTCCCCCGGAATGGCAGGACGTGCGACAAACGGTCATCAAATCCTGTGCCGGGATACGGCTTGGGGAGATCAGCCTCGACGTTGAGATCGAAGGGGTCGGGATCTATGCAGACCGTCTCCTCTCAAGCGTCTTCTCCCACCTCATTGAGAACGCGATCCGGCATGGGGAGAAGACCACCCGCATCCGGATCTTCTGTGAGGAATCCTTTGAGGAGCTGCACATCGTCTGCGAGGATGACGGTATCGGCATTCCTCCCGATGCAAAGGAGAAGATCTTCCATCGCCAGTTCTTCAGCCGGACCGGCCTCCAGATGTATCTTGTGCAGGAGATCCTCTCTATCACCGGTATTTCCATTCGTGAGACCGGCATCTATGGCACCGGTGCCTGCTTTGAACTTCGCGTTCCAAAAGGCGGGTACCGCTTCCTTACCGCGCAACAGTAACCTTTCCGCTTTTTTTTCTGGCTCATCGCTGATTTGTGGGGGTAACCGGGATGCACAAAACCCTGCCGGGCATCATCGCACCCAAATCGCACAACCTTTTGGTGTGAAACACCATACCTCATAGATAATGAGGAACAATTCCGTCCCGGTGATCCTTGTCCATGGCTGGAACAGTCATCCCGGGGCATGGAAGCAGCTTGTGAGCATCCTGGACCAGGAGAAAATTCCGTTTGCCCGGTTTGACCATTCGGGAAGGGAAGGCCAGAGCCTCGAACAGATAGCATCGGCGCTTGGCGGGTTCATCAGATCCTGGCGGGAAGATACCGGCTCTACCGGCCCGGTCGATATCGTCAGCCATTCGGTGGGAACCTGCATAACCAGATATTATCTTGAAGTCTGTGACGGGACCCGAAGGGAGGAGAAGGTGCGCCAGCTCATCGGGCTTGGGCCGCCCAACAATGGTTCGGCACTCGCCGAGCTCTTCGTTCACCCGGTGCATGGGCCGGCCATCATCAACCGTCTGACCGGGATCTTTGTTCCGGCCGGGTTCGACCCGGCAGCCGATGTAATCGTGCAGGACGTTCGCCCGAAAAGCCCGTTTATGGAGCGTCTCCGGTGTGCCGGGACCCGCCCCGATATCATATACCGGATCATTGTTACGGCAAACCCGGAGGGTGCCGAAGCATTCTTTCCGCTCTTCTCCGGCAAGACCTGGGTGATGACCGAAAACGAGGAGTTCTTCCAGACGCTTGACGGGGATGGCATCGTTGCTCATGCCGAGTCTGCACTTCCGGGGATCTCGCTCGATATCATTCCCCTTGCAGAGGAGACGGCGGGCGATCTGCCCCCGGCAAACCAGTACTGTCATATCAACATGACAAAAAATCCGCTGGTGAATGACCGGATCCTCTTTTACCTGACCCGGGGCGGATCGTAAAGAATATCCTGCGGAAAACGGGGGAGTGAAGAGTACGCCGCTCACGATCTCTTTTTTGAGAAGAGGCCGGTGATCGCCGCGATAATCCGGGAAAAGAGACTGCCGGCTGGAGTCGGGGGTTGACCTGGGGACGGGCGCTCCGTTGCAGGAGCCGGTTGCATCCCGGGCTCCCGGCGGGTCGTTTCCGGGGACTTCATGGACGGCGTCCGGGTCCCACCACCCGGGGGGATGGCCGGAACCGGCGGGAAAGTGCGGACAACAGATGGCGCCATGCTCGCTGCCTCAGGGAATGCAGTCTCCTGCGGTTTTTCCGGTACGGTAGCAGAAGGTTCGCCATAATCCTCAAAGAGCGAATCGCTGACTGCCATTGTTTTTCCCGGTGCGGAAGCGGGCGGGAAAGACGATGATCCATCAGGCTTTGCAGCAGTGGAAGCGCCCCCGTCTTTCACCACCGTTGCGGGGGGGACAGGAACCGGTTGCAGAGCGGGTTCCTGCACGATGCTTCCGGATACCGGGGTTGTCGCGATCTCGTTTGCAGGTAGCGTCTCCGCTGCTGGTACGGGGGGCAGCGGATCTGCCCGGGGGGCGGGAGGAGCGGGTTCTGCTGCCGGTTCCGGATGCTCCCTTTCAGGAGAAGGAACCACCGGAACCGGCGGGGAAGTGCGGGCCGGGGGATCGGAGGTATCAGCCACGGGGGATCGCAATTCTGCCTGAGGCACCGCAGGGGACGGTTCAGCGGGCCCTGGTTGAGCGGGGGGGATTTCGGGCATCGTGGCCGGTGGGCGATTCTCGTGGGGCAGCACATCTCCCTGTTTCTCGCAGAACGATTCCAGGTTTTTCCGCGACCCGGCAATCCGTGCTTCGAGGGTCGCAATCGATCGTGCCAGTTCGCTGCGGTTTTCCGCATCCGGGTATGCCATGTCCAGTTGTTTTTTCATGACGGCAAGGAGGCTGACATCCACGTCAAGGTTGGTCTTGATGGCTAAAAACTCGTCAATAATCTCCCGGCTGACCCCGGCTGCCTCCCATGAACCAGTGATCTGTTTATTGGCAGCCTGCCGGGAGAGCACCTTCTCAATAGCCTCGATCAGTTTCTTCGGGTTCACGGGTTTTGTCAAAAAGTCATCAATGATGATCCGGTGTGCCTCCGCCTCCTCAAAACTGATCTTCTTTGCCGAGAACATGAGGACCGGGATGTGCCGGGTCTTTGTGTTATTCTTGATCCGTGCAAGCGTCTCCCAGCCATCCATGGGCTCCATCATGATATCGAGGATGATCAAGGATGGCATGACAGTCCGGAGAATCTCAAGGCATTCCTCGCCGCCGTACGACGGGATGGGATTGTAGGACTTTTTTAAGAGCGCCACGAGTCCCTCGACAATGAACGTGCTGTCATCCACGATGAGAATGCTGTCGGTCATGAGGTGTGGGCCTTCCTTTTTTATGGGGACGATTGCCGGATTTTTTATCCGGGCCGGGGCGCTCCCCGGTTTTCCAATAATCCATGAGTCGGGAATTATTAAAAAGCGTCCGGAACGGTCCCGGGCGTCTACCCCGCGTGGCGGGCGGCAAACCTCGACCCGATCGAGGCGCTCCGGGCGGACTAGACAAAACTCCCCATATTTTACCAATTTATTAATACCCGGAATCAATGAACTATTATGCTCACCAAGAAGGAGTTCGCGGATGGCATCTATAATGTGTTAACGCCATTCGACCTCTACGAGAAGATGTCAAAGATCATCACGCCCGAGAAACACCCGGGCGTTTTCATCAATTACGGCAACGGGCATTTTGTTATCGCGCACGAGAAGTTCAACGACGGTTTATCGATCTCAACTGACGGTCTCGGGGTCTGGGTGATCACGGTGCTCGAAGCCGCTCCGGACAACTCGTACCAGTACTCGGACCGGGTGCACCGGACCGAGAACACCGAGACGGTCAGCCGGGCGATTGCAGCGCTCCTCATCAACTGGAGCGAGAGCGCGAACCAGCAATAAAAAAAACAGCTCTGGTGAAATCTTTCCCACAGTGTCCTTTTTGTAGAATTGCGAGGGTGGCCCCCACTCACCCCCATAAGGGGAGGCACCACAAGGGGGCTAGCCCCCTTGACCCCCGGTTCTATCATTTTTGTTTCAGGCGCCCATTTACGGCCGGCTCCACAAAGGCGAGAGTAGATGAGACCCCGGGCGCCCGTGGCTCCATCGCAGATCAATCTATGATTTCTGGCAGGTTTTCTCAATGAAAATTGGCTTCTTCTGGAATAGATGATGGGGGTTGAGACCCCATACCCCCGAAAATGATGAAACCCGCCGACCAAAGGCGGGGCACCCCCGCGGCGGATCAAGACTGTTGAAATAATTATTTACCGATTTTCATGCTTCGGGTGTGAACTCCCGTTCATGTGCGTTTCTCCAGAGCAAAAAAAATCAGAGCCAGGTATCAAGGATAACCTGCCTCTCGCCACGGGTAAACTGACCCGTTACCAGAACATGGTCTTTGCCGACAGTCCCCTTTTTCACTACCTTTTGTTCCCCGATTCCGGGAGAGTCCCAGGGTACCGGTTGGTTGTCATTGACGATGACTTCAAGAAACGTCAGTTCAGCTGCATCCTGCCCGCCATGATAGGTCACGATGATCGTGTCAGCATCGGGTTGCTGCACCGTGGCTGCAACAACATAGGAGTGAGCGACATTCCCCGCCATCCCGAACACGAACGCAGCGATAATAGCAGCAAGGATTACAGTGACACCGATAAAAATTATCGGGATCGCGATTAACCAGATGACGGCATTTTTGGTATTCTTCCGGGATTCTTCAGCCTTCTTCTCTTCTGCTGCCGTCACCGCCTTAACAATAGTCGGGCCGGCATCCGTATCAACCGGCACTGCCTTTTTTGCATAGATGACATACGTGCCCGCGAAACGGTCGTGCAGTCCCTGCTTTACTGGCGAGAAATGGATCATGAAAAAGCCGATGAAGAGGATGAGCCCGGAGAAGATCTTGGCGATAAACCGGACCGTGGCATGCCAGAAAGAGAGCGTGTTGCCCGAAGTGTCGACAACCGTCATCCCCATGATCATCTTCCCGAACGTGCCACTATACCGGGAACTGGTAACTCCCGCAGAATACAGCCAGCAGAGGCAGACGAGGATGACAACACCGGCAACAGCACTGCCGATGATGACCGGCATCGCCGGCTCATTGAACGCCGCGGCACTTTGAGAAAAAAGGAGCGGACCGATGAAATTGCCGGCATACACCGCGCTTTCCAGGAGGTAGAAGAAGATGGTCGAGACGATGATCGCATCCATGATAAACGCGGCGGTGCGGTCAGCAAAACCGGCATAGCGTTCATCTCTTGGCAGCACTTCGGGCATCAGGCACCTCGCATGCCACGAGATCCGGACACACATGAGCAAACCGGTTTTTGGACGGGGAGGGTTACAGGCAGGAACATTACCAGAGAAATGGGATTGGCTGGGATATTATACGATTGATTTTTTTGGCGCGGAAGGGCCGGACCCTCGTTTTTTGGAGGGTATTGTCGGGTTTTTCCTTGCCACGGGTAATCCCTTTTTCCCCTTCGGCAATGGAGCCAGGACCGGCCGTAAGGCTACGCCTCTCGCCGGAAAAGAATAAAAAAGGATTATAAGGTTTTGCGATGAGCCTATTCACGGGATATTTCTCATATATTCTAAAAACAGCAGACATCTCGCACCAGGATCGACGGGTTTTTCTCAAAAAAAATGCAGAACGGCAGGGATTTGCCGTGCGATCCTGGTAAAACCCACAAAAAAATTATCATCTCACCATCCCATTCACATCACACAGGCAGTCGGGAGTGTAGCAACTGCATATCCGGAAAAGAAACAAAAAAGCCGGCAATTAATTGGGGAGAGCCGCATGACCACGAAATGGGTGTACTCGTTTAACGAAGGAGACGGGAAGAACAAGAAGCTGTTGGGCGGCAAGGGCGCAAACCTCTGCGAGATGACGCAGATCGGCCTGCGGGTGCCGCCCGGTTTTGTGATCACGACCGAGGCATGCCTTGCGTACCTCGATAGTCCCGACCGGGTGCTTCCTGGCGGGGTTATTGAGCAGGTCCATCGTGAACTTGCCGAAGTGGAGAAGAAGAGCGGCCGGAAGTTTGGCGGCAGGACACACCCGCTTCTCGTTTCGGTCCGGTCCGGTTCGGCAATATCCATGCCGGGCATGATGGACACGATCTTGAACCTTGGCCTGAATGCCGGGACCCTGCAGGGGCTCATCGAAGAGACCGGCAATGAGCGGTTCTGCTACGATGCGTACCGGCGCTTCATCCAGCTCTTCGGGAAGGTTGCCCTCGGGGTTCCGGAAGCGGAGTTTGACGAGGAGTTCAACGCGGTCAAGGAGAAAGCCGGCGCCCGGCACGATGTCGATCTCTCGGCAAAGGACCTTTCCGATATTGCAGAGCGGTTCCTCTCGGTTGTGAAGCGGAGCACCGGCAGACCGTTCCCGTCCGATCCGTTCGACCAGCTGGAGATCGCCATCCGGGCAGTCTTCAACTCGTGGATGGGCAAACGTGCCGTTGATTACCGGCGCGAGTTCAGGATCACCCCCGACATGGCCAACGGGACAGCGGTCAACGTAGTCGAGATGGTCTTTGGCAACATGGGCAACGATTCTGCAACCGGTGTCGGATTCACCCGCGACCCGGGGACGGGAGAGAACGTCATGTATGGCGAATACCTGGTCAATGCCCAGGGCGAGGACGTAGTTGCCGGCATCCGGACACCCCGGCCGGTAGCTGCGATGGCCGAGGAGATGCCGGAACTCCACCGCCAGCTTGTGGAGCTGCGCAACAAGCTCGAAGCCCATTACAAGGAAGTCCAGGACTTCGAGTTCACCATCGAGAAGGGAACCCTGTACTGCCTCCAGACACGGAACGGCAAGATGAACGCGTCGGCGCTTGTCAAGACCTCGGTCGAGATGGTGAACGAGGGGCTCATCGACAAAAGAGCAGCCCTCCTGCGGATCCAGCCCGAGCTTCTCGAACAGCTCCTCTTCCCCCGGCTGGATCCCAACGTGACAAAAGAGCCCATTGCAAAAGGCCTGCCGGCATCGCCCGGCGTTGCCATCGGTATCGCTGTTTTCGATGCCGACCGGGCAGAGAAACTCGGCCGGACCGGCGAACGGGTCATCCTTGTCCGGGAAGAGACAAAGCCAGAAGACATCCACGGGTTCTTTGCTTCGCAGGGGATTCTGACGAGCCGGGGCGGCAAGACCTCCCACGCCGCAGTGGTTGCCCGGGGCATGGGCAAACCCTGCGTCTCCGGCGCCGAGGGCATCCACGTGGATGTCAAGACCCGGCAGGCCCGGGCCGGCAACTGGGAATTCGGCGAGGGTACGCTCATCACCATCGATGGCACAACCGGCGCGGTCTATCTTGGCGAAGTTCCGGTGATCGAGGCAGTGTTCTCAAACGAACTTGCCACCCTGCTTGCATGGGCTGATGAGACCGCCCGGCTCAGGGTCATGGCCAATGCCGATACCCCCGAGGATGCCGAGCGGGCGGTCAGGTACGGCGCCATGGGGATCGGCCTCTGCCGCACCGAGCGGATGTTCAACGGGGTCGAGCGCCTTCCAGTCATGATCGAGATGATCGTTGCCGAGACAAAAGAGGACCGGCAGGCAGCCCTTGACCGGCTCCTGCCCATCCAGCGCGAGGACTTTAACGGGATCTTCCGGGCCATGTCCCCGCGGCCGGTCACGATCCGGCTTCTCGACCCGCCCATCCACGAATTTCTTCCTTCCGAGCACCTGCTGGTTGACGAACTCGAAGAGCTTGAAAAACTCCGGGACATCCTGCGGGGGATGAAAGTCTTATCTGACGCAGTAGTGTTCATGAACCACTCAAAGGACACCATGCCGCAGGTCCAGAAGTTCACCGACCCGGCGCTCGTGGACGAAGCGATAACGAGAAAGAAGACCATCCTTGACAAAGTCCGTGCCCTGCACGAGGTCAATCCCATGCTCGGGCACCGGGGCGTACGGCTCGGTCTCACCTTCCCCGAGATCTACACGATGCAGATCCGGGCAATCCTTGAAGCCGCGGCCGAGTGCCAGAAAGCCGGCATCGAGGTCCACCCCGAGATCATGGTGCCGCAGGTCTGCACGGCGCAGGAACTCCGGCGGGTGAAGGTCTGGGTGGACGAGATCCGGTTTGAGGTCGAAGAGACCTACAAGGTGAAACTCGACTTCCGGTTCGGCTCCATGCTCGAAGTGGTCCGTGCCTGCATGCGGGCGGACAATCTTGCAGAGCAGGCCGAGTTCTTCAGCTTCGGAACCAACGACTTAACGCAGGCAACCTTCTCCTTCTCCCGCGAGGATGCCGAGAACAAGTTCCTGCCCATGTACAACCAGAGCGGGATCTTGCAGGACAATCCCTTCGAGGTGCTGGACGTGAAGGGTGTCGGCCGGCTCATGGAGCAGGCCGTCACGTGGGGACGGAGAACCCGGCCGGACATGAAAGTCGGGATCTGCGGCGAGCATGGCGGGCACCCGGCCTCGATCCGGTTCTGCCACTCGATCGGTCTTACGTATGTCTCCTGCTCCGGGCCCCGGGTGCCGATCGCCCGGCTCGCAGCAGCCCACGCGGCGCTGCTGGAAGAGAAGAAGACGGCGTGAGATTTTTTTTCGTCCACTCTTTTTTCGTTTATCCGGGTTTTTCCTGCTCTGCACACGGGAGATGACGGTAATGAATAGAAAAAAATGCGTGTGCTCTGTAGAAACGCACATGAACCGATTGGGTTCGCACCCGAATGATGAAAAACGCTACCTTTTTCTTAGGGGGTTCTCCGGTTCAGGAACTCGATACGGTACTGTGGGGAAATTACCGGATATGATATCAACCCGAATTGAGGCCGCCGCGGGGCGCCCTTCGGGGCGGCGGCAGGAATCGCAACCGGGGGCATGGGGGCTTCAGCCCCCATAATCTATTATTCTGGAAATTTGTTTTTCATTTAAAAAACCTGCCAGAAATCATAGATTGATCTGCGATGGAGCCACGGGCGCTCGGGGTCTCATCGACCCTCGCCCCGTGGAGCAGGCCGTAAATGGGTGCCTGAAACAAAATGAAAGAACCGGGGGTCAAGGGGGCTTGCCCCCTTGGGGTGCCTCACCCTCTGAGGGGAGAGAGGG
Organism: Methanomicrobiales archaeon HGW-Methanomicrobiales-3; assembly: GCA_002839605.1. Taxonomy (GTDB): domain Archaea; phylum Halobacteriota; class Methanomicrobia; order Methanomicrobiales; family Methanospirillaceae; genus Methanoregula. The sequence continues at coordinate 170,474 of PGYK01000003.1, forward strand.
GGTCACCATCGTAATTCTACAAAAGGACACTGTGGGAATGTTTTCTACAGAGCCAAAGCATGAGTTTTTAAAAAAGAACAAATCAGGATAAAATCCGGAAGATTTGACAACATTTATGGATTGAACATGCATATTTTTCCAAATGTCATCTCCATTCAATGACAACACTTCCTGTTTCCGGCAGATGATCCTGCTGCTGATCCTGGCAGGTACCGCTGCATTGTTGCTACCCCCGATATCCGCAGATTCGGCAATTACCATCACCGCACCAGGGGACCAGTCCTATTTCCTTGGAGAAACGGTGGTTTTCACGGGTACGAATGATGAAACGGATACAACCTACCTCTTCCTCATGGGACCAAACCTTCCAAAGGAGGGGGCACAACTAACTTCACCGTATCAACCGGTAACCAGCGGAGATCCCGGCTCCTTTGCCACGGCACCAACAAAACCGGATAACACGTGGGAATATCCCTTTCTTACCGACAATCTTGGGATCGGTCCGGGAACCTACACCGTTTATGCCGTGAACAATCCGGTAACGAAAGACCAGTTGACCAGTGGATCCTATAATACGATCAGCATAATCCTCAAACGACCGTTTGTTACAGCATGGATCTCTCCACAATCAATCATCAAAGGACAGCCGTCCACGGTCACCGGATCTGCGGACGGGGACCCGGGCGAGGTCCAGCTCTGGATTATCGGGTACGACTACGCGTATACGGAAACAACCACGGTAGATCCCGATTCATCGTATCGTTTTATCCTTGATTCACCAACAACAGAAAAATTTTCCAAAGGGCCCTGCTCGGTCATCGTCCAGCACCCGATGCAGAACAACCAGCTTGATGTCGTTGTCAGTGGCGATTTTGTCAAAAATCTCCAGATCAATGACGGAAGCGGGACGGGCGGTATGAACGTCTTCAGGATCAGTGGCCCAGGAAGCCTGAGGGGGAGCGACACGACAGATGCACTCATTAGTGCGATCAACGATCCCAGTGTGGACGACATCTATGCCCTGATCCAGACCGAGGTTGTCGATACGGGTGTTTCAGCGTTCCAGGCACAGACTCCTACGACCCGGCCGGCCCCTCTCCAGTACGCACCGTTCGGGGCACTCGCCCTGATCCTGGGAATCATCCTGTGGAGCCGGCGGTAACAGCCATTTTTTTATTCTCCGGTATTTTCACCACATTTTTTCTGCTCTGTTAAAACGCCCATGAAAGAAGGTTCACACCCAAACGATGAAAATGCATGGAACGTAAAACAGACGTCCCCGCCCATATCCCTGCACTCCTTATGGGGGCGGCAAGACCCCCCTCGTCGCACAATGGTCGGGCTGCGGAAGTGATAGTATTCCTTAAGGTCTGAATGCGGGACACTCAAAACAGGTGATTTCCCGGGAAATTTTCATGAAAAAACCAGAAATTAAAGCCGCCACGGGGTGCACTTCGGATTGGCGGCAGTAATCCCCACGAGGGTATAGGGGCATCAGCTCCCGTCTTTAAAAAAAGCGGTTTTCACCAGAGCGCTAAAAAAAAGAGAATTTTCCGGTTATTCCCGGAAGATATTCTGTCACAAGCAGGCCATCGGCTTACTTCATTACCTGGTCCAGCCAGTCGAAGAGCTCCTGTGCCACAAGGCTCCGGTTCTCCATGGTGCAATGGTTGGTCGCACCTTCGTCACTCGGGAGGATGACCATCTTCTTCTGCGGGTTTGGCAGGCCGTCCATAATCACCTTCTGCTGCCGCTGCACTTCCTGGCTCTTGTAATCGCCCTCTCCGACAAGGATCAGCGCCGGGACTTTCACATCCGCCGGGTCGAACGTGAAACCCTTGTTGGCGTCAGCGAGACCCCCGGGGTTGTCCATCGACACTCCCCAGCGCCAGCAGATCACTTTTACAACGTTTGCATGGAAAGAGGACCAGGTGGCCTTTTCTTCCGGGGTTGCGATGACTGCCGGCATGGTGGAAAAGAGCGGGTAGGCATCAACTACGCCGGAATTCATGGCAATCGCGGCTATCCGCGGGTCCTTTGCTGCAGCCTCCGACACGAAACCGCCGCCCCCGCTGTACCCGTACGCGGCAATCTTTTTGGGATCAACGTCCGCCCGGCTCACGGCATAGTCCACAACCGATCTCATCGGCACGTCCATATCCGGGCGGAAGGTTTTGTTCTGTGCCGGCATCATACCCTGTCCGGGCAGGTCAACGGTTATGAAATTGTACCCGCGGTCATGGGCCTGCGGGGCGATATAGAAGAAGAGATCTTCAGCAAAGGTCTCCCCGCCACCGATCATGATCAGGGTTTTTGCCGGCTTGTCACCGGATGCTTTCCAGAAGTAGCCCGGTATGACCGTTCCCTCGTACGGGATCTCGATGTATTCCAGCGGGGGGTCGAACAATTTCCCGGCTTTCTTGAGCAATTCGCGGCTCTTGTCCGCCCGCTCCTGCATGCGGGGGTCATCGGGCAGCATGGAGATGAGCGAGATGCGGTAATAGTAGGCAGCACGCTGGAGCTGGTCGCGGGCGCTCACGGAGTGACCGGCCGCAAGCGACTGTTCGCCACGGGCCTCGGCACGCTGTGCCATGCTGAACCATTCCTCCTGCCAGCTGGCAGCATCGCCGTCATTAATCTTCACGGCAGTATTGAATGCTTCACCGATCTCGACACCATGGTTCACCGCAGATCCCAGGATGAGCGTTCCGAAATGGAAGTCCATATCCGAGTCCGCAAAATGGTAGCTGACCCCGGTATCGTGGGCATCAAAGACCGCGGTTGTCCCCGCAGTGTCGTCATTTTTTTCAGACACCTGCGCAGGGGGGGCAGTTGTTGTCGTGACCGGCAGGGTGCCGGTATCCCCGGTGCCCGGGGAGGGGTCGGCAGGTGCGGTGCACCCGGAAGCGAGCAGTGCAAGAATGACAAGCACGGTAACAATAGCCTGATTATTCATCCTTCTCTATCATGAGGTGTGCATAAAAAAAGGTTGTGAAATGGATCCCCGTGCCGGAACGCCGGGGTCTTTTGCCGGAAGATGGCGCTTTTTTGGTAAATCCCGGCGGGCCAAAAATTTCCCCCGGATTTTTTTAAAATTAACGCAGAGATGAATTCCATTTTTCGTACAACCCCCAGGAAAAGGAACGGTTTTGATCATCCGGCATCACTTCTATCTCCCTTCCCCGCCAACCAGTGTACCAGTACATGCCCCGCCCGACTCTTCCGGAAAACAAATCCCCTCTCACCGGCCCCCCGTTCTACCTCCCGGAGTTCGAAGATTCCTACCGCTACATCATCGACGAATATGAGGTGGAGCCAAAGAAGATTGCCATCTTCATGCCCTGCGCGGTGAGAAAACCCTACAGCGCGAGCCCGAGCCACCAGCTCATCCGCTCGATCATCGGCCAGGTGCTGAAGCCCGAAGAGTATCATATCGTGATCTTCGGCACCTGCGGGATCGTTCCTGCGGAACTCGAAGAGATGTACCCGTACGCCCATTACCAGTACATGCTCGGGAAGTGCAAGGACAAAAAGACCCTTGACGATTTCCTTGAGATCGAGACCGGGCGCGTTGCCGGGTATTTGGAAAAGACACAAGACACCTACCAGTACCGCATCGGGTACTGCATCGGGCTCTTCCGGCAGGCCCTTATCCACGGCTCTGAAAAATCCGGCATCCCCATCGACCTGATCCTGCCCTCCCGCGATCTCATCAACAGGGTCATCGAAGAGGGCGACTGCATCTTTGAGGAGGGAAGCCTCTCGATGGACGAGTACCTGGGCGAGTTCTGCGATAGTCTTATTGCGTTCCGGAACGGGCATTAATCGGGAGTAAAAAACTTCCCAAAACACGGCGGGGAATTCCGATCCGGTAAAATACTCATCAAGATCTGGAATGCATGTGTCGATATCAGAAGATTTCAGGATTGAACCACCAAGAAATTTTCTAAATTTTTTTTAGCAATCACAGTAGGCCTGGAATGGCATAATTCCCTTCAGATATGAATTAACCGTTGTCCGACTCGCAGAAAATCTTCAATATGACGTGTTATCCAAAAAAACGGGATGTTTTTTGATATGATTTATTTCTTGAGTTTTCGTGTGTAAAACATTCCGATAATCAGGATCCCGGCCACCGGAACGACCAGTGACAGCGGCGCTTGCGTCTTCGTGGGTGTCGGCGTCGGTTTCGTAGTCGTTGGAATTGTCGTGAGCGTTGTCGTGACCGTGGTTGTTACGGTCGTGGTCGGCTGCGTGGTGATGGTAGTCGGCGGAAGGTTCGTGACCGTGATGTAGTTCGGTTTAGTTATCGAATTGAATCCATCCTCGTTGGTCGCGTTCAGCGAGACGGTGTAATTGCCCGGTGCTGAGTACGTGTGCACCGGGTTCTGCTCCGTGGTGTTGGCACCGTCCCCGAAGTCCCAGTGCCAGCCGGTCGGTATGTTTGATGAAGTGTCGTTGAACGATACCGTCAGCGGTGCAGGGCCGGTTTCCGGTGTGCCGGTAAAGTTGGCAACGGGTGGAGCCGGGTCGCGAACGGTGACGAGGAATGGTTTCTCCATCGTGTCGCTGCCGAGATCGTTCCAGGCCCGGAGCGAGACGTTGTATGTGCCTGCGGTGTTGTAGGTATGCGCCGGGTTCCGGTCGGTCGAGTTGGTGCCGTCGCCGAAGTGCCAGTGCCATTGGGTTGGCGAGGTATCGGAGGTGTCGGTGAAGTTTACACTTAGTGGGGTCTTGCCGGAGATTGGTGTTGCGGTGAAGTTCGCGAACTGCCGGGCGTAGATCTGGAACGACAGGTAAGAACCGGATGAAGTGTTGCCGTAAAAGATCCAGACCGGTTCCAGCGTTATTTCCGGATTCTCAAGACCTTTGGCATAATATCCGAGAATCGTGCTGTATACATAGGCATCTTCACCAATACCCAGAGTGGGATTCAACACTTCGCCGTCCCTGAGCTTTACCGTCGCTTTACTGAATGGGATAACGGAGACATTCCCGGTATGAGTATACGTCCGCCATCGCTTATAAATCCAGACAAGCTCCCCGTTCTCTCCTAAAATAACCTGAATGGTATCACGGTCACCGACAACGGGTCTTCCATCAACCATCCTCCACCAGGAAACGGATGTGTCCAGAGTGATGGTTTCTTCTATTTGTAAAGTTGTTCTGTTTACAAGTTCCCCATAATTCGTTACAGCGCCAGTCAATATCGCATCAGATGGCAATCCCCCATAATTCTCAAGAATTTGTTTTGCAACTTCGGGTGCATCCTTTTCTGAAGTAACATTGTTTCTCGCATGGAACTCCCCCGGCATCTCATCCACCAAATCTCCTGCTAAGAACACCCCTTTGTAAACAGGTATGGATGCAGGAGAATCAGGTATCGTTACATTAAGGGTAATGTTCCCAATCGATCCCGCGTATATATTCACATTTTCACCGGACACCGTTCCCGTGAATTGCATTTTTTCCGGATGATTATCCTCATTTTTCATTTCGGGAGCATTTTGCAGAATTCCTGAAAACATCAGTCCTGCACAGAATGCTGAAAAGACTATTGCAGCCAGAATAATTTTAATGCCAGTTTTCATCTCATTCACCTCGGTTCCTCATTACAACGCCACTGATCGCGATAGAGTGGCCCTTCTACGGAATCAGGAGTGACACCGGTTCCAATATCTGGCAAATGATCGCCAAATGCTTGATTTATGTTGCCAAAAACTACAGCGGCAACCGGTATTTCTTGAGGGCTGTTGTAATCCGGTTTACCATCTATCGTCCCGGAAGGAACAGGATCATTTTTGTATAAGACATACGTCGTTTTTCTATATGCTGAATAAATCGTTTTCTTCTCATCGATCGCATAATGGAAGAAACGATTGGTAAATTCCGGATTGACATTCACCATCGTTTTGAAACCCAATACTCCATGTGATGTGGATAACGCTTTCCCCCAGCGATCATCAACAAGGGCATAACAGGAATGAAGAATTACCCATTTGTTTTTATTCCCCCATTTGCCTTCAACATCCGATGGAGAAAGGAAACTACCCGGTTGGTCGAGCAATCCTAAACCGGAAAGATTTTCCTCCTCCCCATAGGGAATTCCCCCATGGCCGACATGATAGTGCAAGACGGCATCGTTGAGCGTTTTTTGGTTTGGTGAGGGATTAACACCAAAATCAGATTTTGTGACAGATTCCATCGTGTTATAGAAAACCGGGTCTCCCCAACCGATTCCTTTCAGGGCGTCGGCCATATTGTCACAATTATCCTTGCCGGCATATTTGCTGAATGTGTTCGTCATCGAATACGTAAACACCTCCGGCACCCCCACCGGTTTAAAAACCTGGACCCGGTTGTTATCATCAGTGACATACACATTGCCGGAGGTATCGACAGCGATAGCAAAGGCAAAGTTAAACTGCCCGTTACCGTTGCCGTACGTTCCCCATTGGGTGACATACGTACCATCGGATCTAAACTTCTGGACCCGTGAATTGTACGTATCCACGACGTATACATTGCCTGACGTGTCCGTTGCGATACCATAGGGATGATCAAATTGGCCGTTGCCCGTACCTTTCGTCCCCCATTGGGCGAGGTATGTACCGTCAGAAGAAAACTTCTGGATGCGGTGGTTCCATGAATCCGCAACATACACATTGCCGGAGGTATCTGCGGCGATTCCATGCAGGTAGTTAAACTGCCCGTTACCGGCACCCTGTGTTCCCCATTGGGAATGATACGCACCGCCGGAACTGAACTTCTGGACCCGTTCATTTGCAAATTTTTCCGTAACGTAAACATTGCCAGGTGTATCTACTGCGGCGGCCTGAGCAAAATAAAACTGCCCTTTGTCCGCACCTTGTGTTCCCCATTGGGTGATGAATGTACCGTCAGGACCGAACTTCTGGATACGGAAGTTCCCCATATCTACGGCATATACATTGCCCGAAGGATCTACTGCAATACCATTGACGTAATAAAACTGTCCGATACCTGAACCGTTCGTCCCCCATTGGGTGACATATGTACCATCGGATCTAAACTTCTGGACCCGGTTATTATCATCAGTGACATACACATTACCCGATACATCCACTGCGATGCCCTCGGGATTGTTGAACTGCCCGTTGCCCGAGCCGGGAGTTCCCCACTGCATTAAGTAGACATAGGATTCAGGGTCAGTACTTCCAAGAGTACTTACACTGTTTCTCATAAGGCGGTTACCCGGCGGGTTGTCGTTGGTTTGTTCATCCTGCCTGGCAGGGGGATAACCGATTTTCCGTGCCAACCTTTGCTCCATCAGCGAACAATTATCCGGACAACTGTGGGTTGCGATCGCCGGTTCCGTTCCATTAATCTCCTGCAGAGATGTTATCATCACGATAGAACTATTTCCTGTATCGCTGGCGGGTATGGTTGAAAATTCAGTCTCATTGATACCCGGAGTATCTGCCGGTAAAATGCCAAGGGTCTGGTTTAAATGACCGGTATCAGTTACTGCAATATCCGTCACATTCTCCGCACCTGCTGCCGGCATTCCTGAAATTACCATCCAAATCGCCAGAAGAACAATGGTAAGTATCCGTAAATAATTCCTCAATCCTGTGTCCTCCGTTGCGTTGATTGTATTTGCCGGAGGATTGACCGCAAGGTTCTTGCAGTACCGGATTCTATCAATGATTGCCTCCGGGCAGGATCCGGCTCATCTGACTTTCCACGGTAAGTGAGCCGGTCCGTTTTCTGTTTTTAGTGTAGCCGCTATATTCAGCTGACTCTTTGAATCTGCGTTTATATCATTAAAAATATTGTGATTTTATTCCGGATCAAATGTGTATGCCAGATTATTTCTGAACTGGATATAATCGGGAGACAAAATACAAAGAAAAACCGATATCCTGATATTGACAGCTTACCACTGATCCATAACGATGCCTTATGACCGATGAAGCACCCCACATCCCCGGATTCATGCAGCAGATGGGAGAGTCCATAACCAAGACCTCGGGCTCGCTCGACCATGCCCAGATCGCAGCATTCTTCTCCGCCATGCTTGCTGCAAAGCGGATCTATGTGACCGGCGCCGGGAGATCGGGGCTTGTTGCCAAGGCATTCGGTCTGCGGCTGATGCATCTCGGGTACGAGGCGTACGTGGTCGGGGAGACGATAACGCCGGCGTTCCACGAAGGTGACACGCTCGTAGCCTTCTCGGGTTCGGGAGAGACGCAGTCGATGGTCTCGATCTGCGGAACCGCAAAGGAACTCAAAGGCAATGTCTGCCTTGTCACGGCAATGCCGGATTCCCGGATCGGGACGATGGCAGACCTTGTCGTGAACCTCGGGGACCCGACCGAAACCTACATCCATGACAAGAACTCGTTCGAAGTCCGGCAGATCACCGGGAAATACCGGTCCGTCACCTCGGCCTTTGCCCCGTTCGGCACCATGTTCGAGACCCTTGCCCTTGTCTTCTCCGATGCAGTCATCTCAGCACTCATGGAGGCAAAGAAGGACGAGATCGCCAAGATGCAGGGCCGGCTCAGTAACGTGGAATGAAGACCGGCCGGGAAGGTTTGATTTTTTCCGGTCATCTGCCACCCGGGCCCCGGGGGATACTCCCGTTGCGGCCCCATTTTTGGAGAAGGGCTTTATAAGATTCTGTCCTCACCTTATCAGCAAACCATGGACGGGAGAACCTGAAGCGTGAAATGGCAGAACCTTCTGTTGGCAGGCATCGTCATTGCCCTTGTGTCCGTTACCGGTTGTACGGGTGATGCGCCCCCCGCACCCGTGCCGGCGGTTGCAGCGATAGAGCCGGGCCAGGTACTGTATGTGGCCGGAGATGTGACCGGCGACGGTATCCCGAGAGGCACGATCGATACCATCACGATCACGCTCGGGCTGGTGCCGGGCCAGAATCCCGCAGATATTGAGAAGATCTCGATCGTCTATGCCGACGCGATCCGGTCCGAGACCCTGGTACCGGTTGAAGGGTTCCGGGGCGATCCCCCGCAGGGCACGTGGGGGATTTTAACCGTGAACGGGGAACTCGGCGGCCTCAACAACCGGATCGAATACGAGGAGAAGTTTGTTCTCCGGCTCAACCCGAAAGCCCCGCTGGTTCCCCGCCAGCTCGTCACGATCAGCATCACAACCGAGGATGGAACAACATTATCCATCCGCAGGATCTCCCCGACAGTCATCATCAAGGAGAATAATTATCTCGCAACGGTCTGACCGGCAGGGTGCCGGGACCGTTCATCCCTTTTTAAAAAACAACCCTATTCGATCCGGCGGAGCATGATCCGGTAGAAGATCCAGCCGGTGATTGCGCCAATGAAAAGACAGAGAAAAATCCCGTACCGGATCTCGAATGACGATACCGTTACCGCAAGGTCAGCAATCCGTCCGCCTGCCAGGTAGAGGGCGCCGGCTGTTGCGAGCATGACAAGAAGTGCCGGCTGGAGCAGCTGGACCTGGATCTGGCGTGCCTGGATCTCCACGAACAGTTCGTCCGCATCAGACGGTTCTTGCACGGGTTCCGGCTCAAACAACATTGAATTATCCGATATTTCTCCGGGTTCAGCTACCCGGAACTGGTGCCGGCATCGGGGGCAGAAACAGACTTCCTCAGCAATAGTATCGTAACCGCAGGCTGGACACTGCATGTACGTTCATTGGTATTACCGGAATATCAGTCTTCTAGTTTTCCTGCGATCCGGGGCATAACAAGAAGGTCTGCTTTTCGGGTCACTGCATCCCTGCCCAGATCATCCCAACGGCAAACGCGGTGCGGTACTCTGTTTCGGAAAAGTGGGGATTCTTCTCTTCGAGATCGGCAAGGGCGGCAGCCTGTGCCTCATCGCCATTCCCGTAGTCTCCCTGCCGGAACGCCGAGCAGATCTCCACGGCATCGAACGAGAGCCGGCGGACCCGGACCAGCGCATCGCGGCAGGCGGCGGGGGTTGCATCCGGGGCGGTATCCAGGATCCGGTTGAGGAGGCCGGCATCGTCGGGCAGCGGGCAGGACGGTGGCGACCGGCCCTGCCGGAAGACAAGGGCAAACGCTGCGGAGAGCGCCTTTGCGTCGGGTTTTGGTACGGGGGCCATCGGGACCTTATCCTTCCTTCTTCTGCCGTTTCAGCACCGGGCTTTCAGAAAAGACTTTTTCGAAGGGCTCGATCATGTGCTTTTTCATCTCTTTCTGTGCACTCTCCCGCACGGAAGGGATCGAGAGGAGAAGCGAGAGGAACGTGGTGCTGAGGCGCTGCCGGAGATCGCTCTGCGGGAAATCATAGAGCCCGTGTTTTGTGTAATACGCATGATCGGCCCGGAAGAACGCCCGCATCTCCGCCCAGATGTCATCGCGGAATATCTTGTGGCCGGCGACTGCGGGAAAGCCGCCCGGTGCCACGTACCCGCTCTTTGACAGGCGGAGGCAGCGGGCTGCAAGGGAATCGATCAGTTCGTCAACTGCCATCGCGATCCCGTCCTCGTCCGAGACCACCCCGGCCAGGTTTGCGCCCTGCAGGGAGGGGTAGGCCCGCAGGATCTCCTGCAGGGTTGCACACTGCGCAACCGGCCCTTCGATGAGGAAGCCCACCTGTTTTCCTGCAAATGCCGGTATGTGGCCCATGAAGAAACTCCGGTCAAAGACCTGCTTGAACTCCGCGGAGAGGTACCGGTCCTTCACGGTGCCGGCAAAGATGATGATGTCGGCAGGGAGCACGGTCTCTTTCCAGAATTCGGAGAAGCCATCAGTGTACACGCAGGTGTTGTCAAAGGCGCACCGGCAGCAGCCGAGGCACCCGCCGTTCATCTTCGCGTCGTCAATGGGGACGAGCGAGGCAGCCTTCCCAAACGAGGAGGCGAGGCGCATGGTCATCTTCTCCAGGTTCGAGCCCGGCGCTGCATCAGTGAGGATCAGGACCTGTTTGTCCCCGCAGTCGAGCGGCATCGGGATGCCCGCGGACTTGTAGTCGGGGCGGGTGCTGGTGATGGGAAGATAGGTGCGCCGGATGGCCGGGTGCTGCTGTGCGGTGGTGAGGAAGTCCTGCCCGAACCGGACGAGTTCTTCCTGGTGCATCTCTATAAGCAGGTCGTCCATCTTTGCCATGAAGGAGCCGGTCCAGCGCATGCCGAGGTCTTCGGCGACTGCGTGGAGGTACTCGTTTGCGGTGTGGTCGAAGAAGTGGATGGAGGTGGTGATCGAGGCCGCGTATTTCCCAAAAAAGGCGGAGCCGGCGTTATGGGAGAAGAGCAGTTCGATGAACCGCTTGAACTGGGCGGGGACGAGCAGGAAGTAGACCGGCGTTGCGAAGAGGATGGCGTCCGCGGATTCGATTGCCGCGATGACTTTCTTGAACTCCTCCTCCTTTGCCTCGATTGCCGCGATCCGCTGGCCGATGTTCTCTGTCGTGAATGTGTGGCCGGGATTTGCGCGTTCGAGGAACCGGACGTACTGCATCGTCACGCTCTCGTTTCCCTTCGGGCTCCCGTTCAGGACGCAGATCTTCATGGTGGGGTCTCCTGCTTTCCGGTTGGGAGGGGAGGGGGTTAAAGGTGACGGGGGGACAGATTTACCGTATCATCTTCAACCGGAGCTGCTGACAAAAAAAACAGCCCGTGCGTTTGGAGGGCCCGGAATATTCCATGAAGTTTTACAAGAGAGCTTCAATCTTCCGGATCAGGACTTCCGCATGACTGACCGCGGATTCTGCCTCGGTTTTTGAGATGGAACCGGCCATGTCATACACCGAGCTGTGGCGCTTGCGCCGCATCCGGTCAAAGATGATCGCATCCTTTGAATCCAAAAAGAGTTCAGCGAATTTCACCACCGATATATGCTGGTTCGCACCATCGGGGCGGTATCCTTTCGAGAACATCAGTGCCCGGCCGGCCTGGAGAACCGCGTTGTACGCGATCGTGTACGCCCAATCCGTGTCCGTGGGAAGGATGGCCCGGCAGGTCACGAGGTCCCGGCGGGCAAGAGCAACGGCGTCCTTTACCTTCTTCCGGTCATACGGGAGCTTCCTGATAAGCCCTTCCCGCTCAAGATCCTCAATCATCACAGGTTCCGCTGATTTGGATCTTCTCTTCCTGCATTACATTCTTTACGAAAGGATCCTTGTTCTTCCTGCGTGTTCTGAGTTCCGCTGCTGTCATGAGGGTATAGTTGATCTCCCGGCCGGTTGCCTGCTCGCAGGCATGGATGGCCGGGATAAGCCGGTCCTCATCCACGTCCCCCACGATGAAGAGGTCGATATCGCTTTTCGCGCCGGCGGTTCCCTTTGCAAACGATCCGTAGATGAACATGCAGGTGATCTCTTCACCGGCAAGAGATTCTTTGAGAATTTTGGGGATTCCTTCGGTCTTCAGCACGATCTTCTGGAGATCGGTATAGAGGAAATGACCGGTATTGACTGAATAGTACTGCTGGTTTCCCTTCTTCTGGCCCGCAATGAGGCCGAATGATTCGAGGTTGGCGAGCTCCCGGCGCACTGCGTTGATGTTCTCGCTTGTCGTGCGGACGATCTCGCGGATATAGAACTCGCTCCCCGGGTTGAGCAGGAAGAGCGTGAGGAGCTTGACCCGGGTCTTTGAAGAGATCAGCGCTTCCAGCATGAATACATAATGTATTCAATTGAGTAAAAAATGTATTCATTGTCCGGCAGCCATCGGCGTATTTCCGGGGAACACTGCGCCGGCATTGTAGGAGAAGAGCAGCTCGATGAACCGCCTGAACCGGGCGGGGACGAGCAGGAAGCAGGCCGGCGTTGCGAAGAGGATGGCATCCGCGGATTCGATTGCAGCGATGATTTTTTTTAAACTCCTCCTCGTGTGCCTCGATTGCCGCGATGCGCTGGCCGATGTTTTCTGTCGTGAATGTGTGGCCGGGGTTTGCGAGTTCGAGGAACCGGACATACTGTATCGTCACGCTCTCGTTTCCCTTGGGGCTGCCGGAGAGGACGCAGAGGTTCATGGGGGGGACTCCTGCTTTCCGGTTGGGAGGGGTGGGGGGAAATAAGGGATTTATTCGAATAGTTGTTCCATATCGGCAATCCAACTCGGATTTACTTCAATAAATTGAGATAAACATTTCATCTGCCTTTTTTTACCACGTTTATTATCAATTTTTTTCCCAGTGGAGTCATTTATTTGAATTTCTAAACTTTGTGGAATAATAAAAAAGAATTGTTTCTGACGAATTTCATAACAATTTTCAGAAATTTGTTTGACTTCCTTTTTGAGTTCCTTTTTTATCGCATCTTTCACGGTCCTTAATGTTTTTGTGTCTTGATCAAAAATTGCTATGAGAAAGTATTCTGAGTCTCCCCCTTTTAACAACTCGATAAAAATTTCCAGGCAAATATCTTTGTTTTTCTCATTTTTGATTAATGCAAACTTTTTGGTCGTCCGTTTTAATGAAAATTTTCGATAATTATCTCTGATAATTGTACTTTCTCCACCACGAATTTTCTCGTTTAATATCTGCTCTTGACTACAATTTTTTCCTGTAATTGAGTTTTTCTCAACAACTAATCGCATTAAATTTTGATCATGATCTCCTTCACACAAAAAAACAAAAAATTTAGGCAATTATACTCCTCGCAAATCTAAAGCAAAATTATCACTGATTTTTAGTGCTTGTTCTAAAGAATAATCATATCGAGAAATTTTTCCATCATCTAGAACGAATTTCGATATTAAAAATTTTTCACCCATTTTATTGTTTTTACCACATAGCAAAACCTCTTTGATGAGATCGAAACTATGAGTTGTCATAAAAACCTGAACTTTATACTCATTCGAGAGTTTAAAAAGAATATCTCCGAGGATTGTGATATATCCTGGATGAAGGTGGTTTTCAATTTCCTCTATCAATAGAATGCCGTTTTTTGCTTCAATCAATTTTGTAATTATTGTTAATAACGATTTAAATCCGTCTCCGTAATAAGCATAAGGTAAATATTTAATTTTTTTCTCCCCTTCATTAAGTAGAACACCATCTTCGGTAAGTCTTTCAAAGTTTTTAATAATATTATTTTCTTTTATTATTCCTTCAACCTTTAGGATATTATCACTATTTTCATGGAATGAAAAATCCAATTTGTTTTCATGATAAATTGAAACCACCTTAATTTTTTTGGGGTTCTTCTGCGTGGATGAAGACAAATTGAATTCGATCGATGAAAATTCAAATAACAAATGAATAAGCCCACGTCGATCAACGTCTGGGAAATACTTTTTTAGGGATTCCAAATTTTGTATTCGGTTTTTTTTGTAATTTTTTGAATACGGGAATACTTCGACATGCTTGTGATTCTTAATTAGCGTTAAAAACCGGAAATTATTGAAAATGGAATTACATAGGTCGTCAGTTTTGTTATCATCTAGCTCTTTAGAGAAAATTTTTTTTATCTTTTTATTTACTTCTTGGATTATTTCATTTTTTACTTTGGAATCAATATCAACGATATCTCTGTAAATTGTAATGTCGTGATCGCCAGATGAAATGCGAGCAATTTTGGAATTAATATTTATTTCATATTCTGGGGATTCAAATGAATCGGGTGAAATATCCCGCGAAAAAAGGCAATTAATCGCACTTAACAAAGTAGTCTTTCCAGTGTTGTTTTTTCCAATTAAAAGATTGATTTGTTTCGGGTGATACTCCATTTTTTGAATACCTTTGAAATGAAAAATATTTATCTCCTTTAGCTTAGGCATAACAATTACCGATTTTCTTTTATCTCTAATTAAGTATTACTAATAATCTGCATCTCCGCAGCAATATCCCCGTATCTTTGAGATATTCTCTCCTTCACATTCCAACGGATATTGACATTGCTCTATCCTAGTACTTTTTTACTTTCAGACTACTTGCCGATCACTTAAATACAGCATAACGGCTCTATTTTGTATCTAATTTCTTAAAGGATCAAATGAAAATGAAAATTCTTGAACTGATAAAAAATGAGAAAACAGAAATTGCAAAAAGTCTCTTGTTCTCGGCTTTCGTAGTCCTCATTTTTATTTTTGGAGTTGGAACTGCATTTATTGTCATCAATCAACAAAACAGTGAAGATTTGAACGATTTTTTTTACCTAAATTACCAAAATTTTGTTCAAAAAGAAGGTGCATTGAATATCGAACAAACGGTTCAAGAGGTTGATCATATTGCGTTACCTGAAGAAAAACTGAACACGATTGCAAATCTTATCGTAACAAACTTCACTGATCCTTTTTGGCCCGAATCAAGTGAAAATTTGTTTAATAACAAATGTTTTGGCAGTCCAATTCCGTTCAATCACCGGTTTTTCGGAAATAATTGTAATGGTTACGGCTTCGATAAGAATGGAGCAATCAGAATTCGAACCGGAAATCTCACAAATAATCCCTATTGGATCGCTTATTACAAAACCGGGGCTTGCGGTGAATTAGCGACACTATTTGCAAACGTTACGAATCAATCCGGTTTCATAACCAGAGTAGTTTACTCTAGCGATCCTGATCATGCATGGACAGAAGTTTTCCTCAATGATAAGTGGCAATATTTCGATCCTGATATGTATCACAATTTACAAGGAAATATCACATATCAAAAGTATTGGTTTGACAATACTAGTTCATTTGAGAAAAAAATCGGATGGAAATTTAGTAAAATTTCCGTCAGTGGATCTACCTCCACTGGCTATGAGGAAGATAGGACCTATGCATATACAAAAACTGGTAAAGTGAAAATAACTATTATCAAACCTGTTGATCGAATTGTTGTCAGGGAGAGAGATCACGCGTCATATGTTTGGACGTTTGTGCCATCGTGTAGTAACTATCCCTGTGTTATCGAATCAAACCTTGGAAGCGGTAAAACGTATGTCCTTCAGAAGTATATTCCCACACTCCAAATTTTTATTGAGAACTCACGATTTTCAGTAAAAGAAAATGAAATTGTGAATATCAGCGTGGATACACCAATTAGATTTGATAGTTCTTCCAGCAGATTATCTGAATTATCATCAATGCCTTTACCCTTTTTTTTAGGAAATCGCATCCCTTTGAAAATAATTGATTACCGGATGTTGATGTTCGCCCACCAGCATTCGTTCTAATATGAGCCCCATCGGTAGATCCACCTGCATAAAATGTAATGCTATCGTAAAGCAACAATCTACTAATAAGAATCCAATTGATATTATTCATCTAATGGCCACAAGGATTCAACGAACTAAAAAAGAAATGGGACAAAAACCTCGTAATCAAAAATTCACATTTAAGAAACCAGTATCTGAAGGGATTCCTTGGAAAAAATTTTCTGAGATCGAGATTCAAGCAATTCTCAAACATCATTTTGAGATACTTGGTTTTGATGTAATTTGGCGACATAAGCATGATTCTGCCAACGAGAAAGGTATCGATTTAGAATGTATTCGAAAAGCAGATAAGAAAAAAATTATTATTGCGGTAAAAATCAAACCGTTGAAAAATGATATTGCCCAAGTGTTAGAATTAACAAATTCGAGAGCAGATCAAAAAATCTATGTCCATATTAATGGGACCGCTCAAAGTTTCCGTGATCTTTCAGAGCAATACGGATCTGATATTGAATTCTGGGATCCAAATAAACTGGAAGAAAAATTGGAAGAATCGAATCTCACTCTTATTTTGAAAATAAATAATTCATGTACTTCAAACGCGATTCATGACATTACAAAAATTCTGGAAAAAACAATCAATACGATACCTAAGCAAGAGTTCCCTCAACCGACCGCAGAAGTAATGGAAACCTTGTGGGGGATGAAAAATCGAGCGGTAAGTGTTAATAAATGCGCTCGAATGACGCAAATCATGTTTGAACATCCAGAAAATTTTGGTAACCTGAATAATAATCAAGTTCTGGATCTTGTCCTTTGGTGCCATGACCATATTTCTTCGGCATTAGATTCATTGCTGGACGGTTTCAAATCCCAATCATCAGATATGAAGGCCATCATCTATCATACCCATAAAGTAACTAGCGTTAGATCTAATTGGCGAAATTTAAAATTCTTTGATTTGGGTCTGATACCAGGAAATGTTGAATCGATGATCGGAGAAACATCAGTCACATTAACAGATAATGACATTGATCTTCATGATGAAATTCCAAAAGAAAAAATAGATGATAATACATCAACACAAATTTTCAAAAATGCTGCTGGTGAATTCTGTGCTATCGCAATCTGGGCTGATGCGTTGGAAGACACTGTTGATTTCATTCATGAAGGGTGTATGAATAGAATATTCCTTCCTAGTCCTCAAAAAGTAAAAACCGACAAGATGAAAGAAATTCAACGACGAGCTCGTGAAAAGAAATTCACACTCCCCATTTAACTGCCCTTCATCCATTTTAATTCCAACAAATTCTTTCCATCAAGATCAGCATGAAATCGGCGCATTCAAAATAAATTCATAACCAGACCCCGCCCGGAAAAAAGCCAATCGCAATCGCGACCCTGATCGAAAAACAATTCCGTATCAATCAAACCTTGATCTGAAAATTTTCATCAAACCCTGCTTGAAAAATTCCGGGCAGACCTTGATTGAAATTTTTTCAGCAGACTCTGGTTGAAAAACCGGCACCAAGAACCACGCACCGACGGAGATGCGCTCTCTAGCCTGTTGCACAGAGGGTTAACATTTCCCAACCACACCTTAATTGAAATTTTTTCAGCAGACCCTGCTTAAAATTTTTTCATCAAACCTTGTTTGGAAATTTTTCACCGCGATCATGATCTCGATTGAAAAACAAATCCGGATCAATCGAACCCTGATAAAAAAAATTTACCGGACCATAATTGAAAAAAAAATCAGCCGCCCCCACTCCTTAACCCCACGCCGTAACTACCCCACCCCCAAACCCCCATTTTCCCGTCCCGGCCCACCCCCAATCCGGCCACGCTACGGGCTCCGTTGTACGGGTTTTCCGGAACGGAGCCCCATACGGGCCCGGACCCGGATCCGCCAACCCCTTGTTTGATCGAAAACTCCTGGAGGATCTCACGAAACAGGGGGTCCGGATGAGCGGCTACGACGGGGGACCCTCCGGAATGCAGCAATTCTCCGACGGGGGAATGGGGCGCTCCGTCGGAGGCGGGGCCGGAAAAGGGGGGTTCCTTTCGATCCGGCCCAGTATACCACGATCCGGCCTGAGATCGGCCCTCCAATTGCATCCAATAAGACATTTTTTGTTCTCCGACGTTGGAAAAACCAATCGGAGCCCGTATCGGGCAGAAAAATCTCGTTATTGTACCGTTTTTTTCCGAATCAGGTACTTTTTTCGTACCGGGGGGTGTCCAGGGCGGGGGTCTCCGACGGAGATGGGGAGGGGGAAAAGGGTATCTTTCCCGGGGGATCCCGGCACGAGGGTACTGTTGGGTACCATCGGAGAAAAACGAAAGGAGGTAACGGGGTGCTTTTCCTGATGACTTTACAGCGTTATCATCCAAATAAAAAGAGTGAAGGGTGGCCCGGAATTTACTCCGGATATTCAACACCCGGATTTTTCCGGGAAATGATCAGAAGAGTCCCGAGTATTGCACCAAGGCAGATGACGGTCGTAAATCCGGGAGCGGGTTTTGTTTTTGGTTCCAGTATGAAATCAACGGTATTGACATTTTGTTTAAAGGTCATTTCCCTTGTAACATTTACATACCCATTTTTTTCCACACTGATTTTCTGGTTGAATCCATGTGCGTCGTTGATACGATACGAACCATCAGCTTCAGATTGTACGATAACCGTTTTTGTATCATAGACCCTGAAAAATTCCGTTCGGATTGTCGCCCCATCTATGGGATGGCCGTCCGGTGTTGTTATCTTCCCGGATATGGTAATTCTGGGGGGTAGATCTGGCATCCCGGTTTCAACTCTGATATTCCGTGTCCGGAAAACCTGATCCCCGGCAATATCAGTAACGGTGACAACGATTCTGTCTAAGCCCTTTGCTACAACAACGTCACAACTGAATGAGGATTGATTGCCACAGTTGGTTGATCCCTCACTGGAACTGACGATAATAGACTGTAATGGTACCGGGCTTTTCACCGTACCGGTCACCCAGATGCGGTGAGGAACGACATCCAATAAAAAGAACTCATTTTCCTGAGGAGTGGTGATGTCAATAATTAGTGTTGAATCACCGGCAGGAACTGCCGGAGTCACGACCCCTGATTGAGCGTTGATTCCGGGAGTTATCATCATTAGGACGATAAGGACGGGCAGGGTGTATTTAATGGCCCGGGAAAAAAAATTGAAATCAGGGGGAGCTGTCAAATGGATCAAGCGTTCCGTCATTATCATGATCTCCCCATCCAATGAACCGTTTCGTTGACAGGCTTATCACGGTTTCGCCCAGATCCCGCATCACGCTGGTTGTTGATCCGGAACCACAGGATACGTGGTTGGTGTTAGTGTAGAACTGCTGCATTGGATCAACTGCAAGAATACTAACTCCGTTGCACGTACTTGATCCCGCATATTCGTCAAGTGCCCCATAAAGGTGCAGTGCCTCATGTTCATAGTGGAATTGTGTTGCGAAATGAACTGCGCTGTCTGATCCGAGCCACCAGTATCCTATTGCTGCTTTATCTGCATATCCCTGATCGGGACCTACTGCATATGAACGGGTTACATCATGCGTGACGAACATCAGTATTACCGAATCTGCATCCGCATAGATCTTTATTGCCCGGGCCATATCATCGGTATATCTGCCGTCGCTGTTACTGTCTGCGTAGCCAAGGTTTTGCGCAGCCCGTTCCATCCATCCTGAAGGACCCCATGCATTGCTGTTATCCCCGGTATTTTGTCCGCTCACGGTAACAGAATACATTCCTACGGAACTTTCAACACCGGCTCTTGAATCGGCCTGGTTTTTAATATGATTTGTCCCCATCCAGGCATCGTACCAAGCGTCATCTTTATGTGAGTCTCTCCAGACCCCCTCTTCACCAGGAATTTGGAAATCGGTAAAGACAAGTGCAGTGTACAGGTATCCTGTCGCGGAAGGTGCTGACTGAGTACTTGGACTTGCAGTAAGAACCATGGAAGATTTCTGCAATGTGGAGATTGCAGATTGGGAGGAGACCTGGTAATTTAGGTAATCCAGGCGCGTTTGCTCTTTTTGTGCTTTAACAAAAACTGCAGCCTGTTCACTCGTTATTCCAAGACCCCGTTGTAAGTCCCGGCTGAATTCTTCAGGATTGTTTATCTCGTAATATTTTTCTGATTCGTCCCAATATTTTTTCAGGTCTCCGGCTTCCATTTTTTTGACACTGTCTTCTATCTGCTGCTGGGATAGTCCCCATTTCAATTTATTATTCCAGAAGGTCAGAAATGTGACGGGATCTGTAAGAATAAATGCTTCCTCAGAGAGTTGTGGAGGTCGTGCTTTTAATTCACTGATATCAACAGATTCAGGGGCGGGAACCGTAACTCCAACAATGTTTGCCTCATTACTATTTTCTTCCGCGCTCACTATCGGTACAATCGCCATCGCTGCCAGCAAGAGGGCCAGCAGGACGATGCTGATTTTGGGTAGTTGCATTCTTCTTTCACTTCCTTTGATGTTTTTTTGCATACGCTCCGCTCGAAATGCACGCAGAAAACCTTCAAGAAGTACTGAAGATAATACTCACATGCCTACGGGCGGGCCGGGTTCATTTAGTCTGCTAACTTGGGTGGACCCGTCCTTTCACTTTTCCGGGACAACCTGAAGCTGTCCACAATGATCGGTATAATTTAGTTGTATATATTATTTGTCGGTCAAAAATTTACACGTTTGAAAAAGCGAAAGGTACTCGGTGACAAAACGTTAATATGATGTAATAAAAAGTCCCCGAGAGGAATTTTCCGGCGTGAACGAAACTGCGCGGAGATCCGGAGTTTTTTCAACGATCCACCGTGTTCCTGGCAATCGTCATAAGTGGACTCCACGCCCCGAAAATTTCAATCGCGATCGCGACCCTGATCGAAAAACAATTCCGGATCAACCGGACCTTGATTTTAAAATTTTCATCAAACCCTGATTGAAAAATTTTAAGCAGACCTTGATTGAAAATTTTCAAGCAGACTCTGCCAGAAAAACCGGCACCAAGAACCTCGCACCGATGGAGAAGCACTCGCAAGCCTGTTACACACCAGGTTAACTTTTCCCAACCACACCCTGATTGAAAATTTTTCAGCAGACTCTGCTCAAAATTTTTTCATCAAACCTTGCCTGGAAATTTTTCACCGCGATCATGATCGCGATAGAAAAACAAACCCGGATCAATCAAATCCTGATTAAAAATTTTACCGGATCCTGGCTAAGAAAAATTCAGCCGCCCCCCAGCCTCCCTGATATCGTCAAGAAAATGGAGATGGGATCTACGCATAGACGACCTCACCAAGAATGTAGGGTTTCAGCCGCTTCTTGATCGACCCCTTCATGACAAGGTCGACCTTCTGCCCGAAGAGATCTTCTAAGTAAAATTTACAGCTCATGTAGTTGTCGAACGTTTTCTCGCCATTCCGGAACGTGACCAGCACATCCACATCGCTGTCCGGCCGCTCCTCTTTCGCGAACGAATGAGCCGAAGATGCCGATCTTCGAGACACCGAACCGTTTCTTTATCTCCGGTTCGTGGTTCCGCAGGAGTGCAAGAGCATCCATGATTCTCTGTGTCTATGGTTAACCGGGATGAATATTAATGCATTGACCTGACCGGATCGATTGTTCATTACGCTGAACTGGCAACAAGATATCCGCCATCTGATGTTGGTTTTACAGAATAAATCCTTGATAATCCTTCCCCGTTTTCGAAAAACTCAATCATGAATACAATTCCCTGTCCGGACGGGCCCTCCACGCGTATCCGGGTCCTGTTCCCGGCATGCGGCTCGGTACTGAATGAAATATCAGGCACGAACTGATGGCTGAATGAATCCGGCTTCATGGGAAGCAGCACCTCATTAATCACATTCCCCTGTGGATCGAGAAGAATTTTTTTCTCCCCTTCTCCCCGCAGGTTTACCTCAGTTGTCATGTTGCCGGATGGTAATATCGAATAGACAATCCCGTCATTCGTCTCCACAAAAGTTCTGTTCCAGAGATAATTGCCCTGGGAATCAAGGGCTATGATGTAACTGCCGGCCTTTTCCGGATCCTGGTCAGCCACTGAACAACTGACAAGAATGTCTCCATTGGGTGACGGATATGCCCTCCTGCAGTTCACAAAATCCTTCTCACTCTTCTCCTACAGGATATTCCCCTGCCGGTCCGCAGCCAGCATCCACCCT
Source organism: Methanomicrobiales archaeon HGW-Methanomicrobiales-3 (assembly GCA_002839605.1). GTDB lineage: Archaea > Halobacteriota > Methanomicrobia > Methanomicrobiales > Methanospirillaceae > Methanoregula. The sequence continues at coordinate 192,800 of PGYK01000003.1, forward strand.
TCAAAAGAATACCAACCGGGTTCTGAAGGATTTCCTTTATGGACCTCCCCTGTCATCAGGTACCCCCCGCCTGGCAGCGATATACTGGACTGGACAACTGCATTTGGATACCGGTGATGCCACAATTCATTCCCCGCTGCATCCAGCCGGATAACAAATCCATCAGCCATGATAACCGTATACTCCTCCGCTGTCGGCAGCACGTCCTGGAGAGCGCCAAGGTTTGTCTCCCGATAAGCAAAAGTACCCCGCTGGAAATTCCAATCGGGATCGCCCGCTGTACTGAGTTTCATTACGTTCAGATCTGCATCTGTCAGGGCGGACGGCCGGAACATGCCCCCGATAATGAAACCCCCGTCAACAGACCGGCTCACGATAAGCGGGGAATCGCTGTACCCGCGAACCCGGGTCTGCCACTCCGTTGTCCCGATTGTATCAATTTTTGTAAGAAGAGAATCCACGGAATCACCTGCTGGAGAAAACCCTGCATTTATGGGGGAAACCAGGAGGCTGAGGACAACCGGCCCCACAAGGAAAGCGACAATGACACCCGCCAGCGCGAACATCAGGGTATCTCCATTCCGATAACGGTATGGAGTGGGTAATGCTGCAGTCGGCAAATACGGGTCTGTACCCCGGGCATGCGGGTTGAAACCGCCGTCCCGTTTCCGGATCCGACCTGCAAGAAAACTACCTGCCAGGATAAGTGCAGGGACGAGTACCGACACTACCGGAATAATCCCGGCAAAATCCTTTCCGGCAGTATTCTTCTGGATGGTCACTGAAGAATCAAGAAAGATGATTCCGAAGACCGCCAGGGCTGCCATGGTTATGATCGTGATCTTGTCCGGGTATTTCACGAGGAGAAACGCGAGGATCGTTGGGATGAGGAATTTTATGAACAGAAGTATACCTGCGGAGAAACCCTCCAGCCGGGTACCAAAAAACCAGGTTTCCCAGTTGATAACAAATAAAAAAATGAAGGAGACCGATGAAAACAGGAAAAGGCCAAGGAGGCTATAGTGAAAGATTGTATCAATCGTGTCTGTTTCCGGTTTTATCATCATCTCAGGTCCGCTCCTTTATACACAATGATTGATCAGAAATAATAAAAGTATGATTTGGCCATATTTGAATTCCGATCCTGCAGCCCCTTAGGACGATTGCCGGTACCGAAGACCGCAGTTTTTGCATTTTTTCACTGGCTCTTCTGCCCGGCCCGTGCCGGAAATAACAGGATTATCCCTTTCGTCTCATCATGCGAAAAAGGATCGCCAGGAGTCCGAGTGCAATGACGGTACATACCACAACAAAGACCGGGTCACTGCGGATTCCGGCCAAAAGCCCCCGGGCCCGGAAATCAATCACGGAAGGATATACCGGGTCCATAGAGTCTGACCAGGTCTCATTGGCACCGATGATCCAGATCGTGGTTATCTGCGTCGGATCATCACGCCCCGCGGATTTCCTGATCGAGAAGACCAGTTGTTTCCCGCAGGAATTGGCCGGTGGGAGGTGGACGGATTTGAAGTCCGCATTTATCTGTCCCTCGTGCCAGTTCCCGACTCCACATTCCTGAATAAATTCCATGATGATGGTATTGCCTTTCACGGTCGGGTGCAAATTCGTGAGAACTTCGACTGGTGCGCCCCCCATGCCGGGATAGATCGTAGGGGGCTCTGCTGCATACACCGTCCCGGGAACCATCGCGGTCACGAGGACGATGAGGAAAACAAGTGCAATCGATTTCATAAAAAAAAGGTTAGTTGTATCCTGGCAGTTCTCCAAACGGCTCAGCAATCATATCTTCATACCTCAACAGTCCATCCCCGGCGGGATCCGCAGTATACCGGTTGTCATCTGCATCGGTGTACTTAATCAGGTTCATATGAGTATTGTTTCCCATTTTATAAACCTGCGCGTTATTGAAGACATTCCAGGTGGGGTCGGAATGGATCCATGCACCTGCTATACGGTTTTCAAGGATAGCATGCCCATACGAATAGCCGGTTTCATTTCTCCAGGTGATGCCGAGGAACCGTGACGGGCATCCATCCATGCAACCATGACGTACCGCGAGCATCCCGAATACCGGAAATTTCCCCGCAATGAAAATCACGGGCCGGAAAATTCATCGTGCAGGATATTTTGCAGCACCTCTTCAGGAAAAACCCTTATGGAAATTTCCCTGCAAAAATTTTCCAGAAAAGAAATTTTATTATCATCCCCGCTCGCATCGTGTATGCATGACATCCGTAAAACGTACCGGGCGGCATCTGCCCGGCCTTATCGCACTGGGCATCCTGCTCGTGCTCCTTGCATTCACCGCTGGCTGTACCCAGCAGACCGCACCACCCGCAACCGCCACGCAGGCCCCGGCTGGCATGGCAAACCCGGCATCAGTCGCCTGCGGTGAAGCCGGCGGAGTGACCGAGATTCTGACCGATGCAACCGGCGGCCAGTACGGCATGTGCACGTTTCCGAATGGAACTTCCTGCGAAGAGTGGGCACTCTTCCGTGGCGAAGGCTGCAATGCCGGTGTGACCACGGCAACCACGACCGCTCCTGCAATCGGCATGGCAAACCCGGCCTCGGTTGCCTGCGGGGAAGCCGGCGGCAAGACGGAGATCATGAAGGACGCGACCGGGGCAGAATACGGCATGTGCAAATTCCCGAACGGTACATCCTGCGAAGAGTGGGCACTCTATCGCGGTGAAGGGTGCACGAGCGGTGTGATCGGCACCGCAGGAGAGAAGAAGATGGTGACCTTCACGGATGCCGATAATGGCAAGACCGTCACGATAACCGAAGGCACAAAGTTTGCCGTCCAGCTTGCCGAGAACCCGACCACCGGCTTCCAGTGGAACGCAACCGTCTCGTCCGGCCTTGAGATCGTCTCAGACGACTACCAGACCGATGCCCATGCAGAAGGCATGGTCGGGGTCGGCGGCACCCGGATCTGGGTTGTCCAGGCAAAGGATACCGGAGACCAGAAGTTCTCCGCAACCTACAAACGCTCCTGGGAGACAACGACCGGGGACGAGACCGCATTTGCGCTGAACGTGAAGATCGAAAAGGCGTAAAAACCGGAGCCTGCTCCGGGTCTGCCAGAAGGCCCGGAACCGCCGGGCAAACCATACTTTTTTATTTTGAAAACGCAATCCTGCCCATATGGTCTGGATCCAGGTCTGGACCGATCCGCAGGAGTTTATCCGGTCGGAAACCATCGAATCTGTCTATTACCGCCCCCTGCCAAAGGGGACGGACGAGGACTGGATTGAAGTCGTTGCCCGGCCGTCCGAAAAAGTGATCCTGCAGGTCTCGGTCAATGCCGGGGCGTTCCCGAAGAGCGAGAATGACCAGCAGTCATGGCAGATGCTTTTCAATGCACGGGCAATCCAGGTCATCGCCGATGTCGTGAAGATCATCTCCGACCCGGACCAGAAGGCAAACATTGTTTCCTTAAAAGACTTGATCACGTTCGACTTCGTGCAGGAGGCGCCACGGAACCTCGACATCGAGATCTGGGTCTGGGACCTTGCCTGCCACCATTGCGGAAAAGAGACGCCGGTCGTGTACCCGGTCGGATCCTTCTTCGGGTTCATGCTCGAGTTCAACTTCCTCTCGAACCTGCCGCTGCTCCTCTCCGAGAAATACCCGTTTTACACAAAAGCCCCACAAAAAGGCAAAGAGGGAGAGGAGTTTCACAATACCTGCCAGCACTGCGGCCATTCCCAGCCGGACTGGCGGGTGATGGAATCCTACCTTGAACTCGTGAACCGGCCGGAGCGTGTGAAGGAGAAGGTCCATATCACGGTCCCCCTCACCGCAGAGGAGCGGGACGAGTACCGCAAGGCGGGTATCAGTTCGAGCTGGTGACCCTGATGCCCGGTCAGCGGAAGTATTCCACCACGTTTTTAAAGAGCCGCATGTTCATCGATTCGGACGGAACCGGAACCCCCTTCCGCTTCATCTGCTCTTTTAAAAGCGGCCAGTCATAGAGGTTGACAAACTCCATTGCCCGCTCGGGGTGCGGCATCATGCCCAGCACCTTGCCGTCCGCGGACGTGATACCGGCAATATCCTCCACCGAGCCGTTCGGGTTGTACGGGTACTCGCCGTTTGCAGGGTTCAAATCCTCGCGGCAGTACGTGAACGCGATCATCTTACTGCGCCGGATCCGTTCCAGGGTGGCTTTTGAGCAGGAGAAATTCCCCTCGCCGTGGGAGACCGGGCAGTACAGCCGCTCGATCCCTTTTGTCCAGAGATTGTCAGCAGCCGGTTTTAAGGTCACGAACCGGCATTCGAGCACCCCTTTCCGGTTGGGCATGAGGGCGATGTCGCGTTTGTACTGCCGGTCGAACGCCGGTACGAGCCCGAGGTTTGCAAGAATCTGGAAGCCGTTGCAGATCCCAAGAACAAGATTGTCTCCGGAGAGGAACGCTTCCACATCCCGCCAGAGGTTGTTCCGGACCCGGTTCGCGTACGCGTTGCCGGCACCGGTATCATCGCCATACGAGAACCCGCCCGGGAAGACGAGGAGCCGGTAGTCCTCCAGTCGTTTCTTCCGGTCGATGAGGTCGTTGATGTGGACGATATCGGCCTCCATCCCCGCCCGGCTGAGGGCAACCCGGGTCTCCATCTCGGAGTTGATCCCAAACCCGCTCATGATGAGGGCTTTTTCCATAATCGGTTCCGGAACCGCGGGGGGTTCTGTGCGCCGGGGTGTTGTGGGTGAAGGGGTCATCATCAGTACCTCCCGAACGGGGCTTTGTATTCGCGTTCGAGTCCGGTCACCGGAACATCGGCAATCAGGGTTTTTGCGGTGATCCGCAGGTTCTTCCCCCCGACCCGGCCAAGCAGGATGGCATCGGCGCCAAGCGTCCGCTCGAACGCCCGCTTGTTGTCCGGCGCAACGGTGACCACAAACCTCCCGAGGGTCTCGGAGAAGAGGTAATAGTCCGGCCGCAGGTCCGCGGGGATCGTGATGTCCATCCCGAGCCCCCCGGCGATTGCAACTTTTGCCAGCGCAACACCAAGGCCGCCATGGGTGACCGGGAACGCGGAGGCGATGAGCTCGTGGGAGATGGCATCGGTCAGGTGCTGGTACCGGGTTTTCAGTGCCGTAGGATCGAGGGCTGGCACAGATGAACCGGAAACACCGAGATGGGCAAAATACTCCGACCCGCCCGTTTCATCGAGGGTATTCCCGATAACGTACACGAGATCGCCTTCGATCTTGGCTTCCATGGAGACCGCCCGGGTCACATCGGGATGGACCCCGATGGAGGAGATGAGGAGCGTTGGCGGCACCGAGACCTTCACCCGGTTGCCGTCCGCATCGAACCCGGAGAAGTCGTTGAACATGCTGTCTTTTCCGGAGATGAACGGCGTGCCAAAACCGGTTGCCACGTCATAGCACCCGAAAGCCGCCGCTTTCAGCTGCCCGAGCCGGACCGGGTCATCGGACGAGCACCAGCAGAAGTTGTCAAGGATGGCGATCGCGTCGAGCGGGACGCCGAGCGCGATGAGACCGCGGATGGCAGTGTCGATCCCGGCCCCGGCCATGGCGTACGGGTTGATCTCGGAATACGCGGGGAACATTCCCTGCGAGAGCCCGACACCCTTCTTTGATTCGGGAAGGACTTTTGTCAGGCTCGCCATTGCCTGCACCCGACCCTTTCCCTGCACCGGCCCGAGGACATGGCCACCCTGCACGGTGTGGTCGTACTGGAGGGAGATGTATTCCTTTGAGCAGATGTTCTTCCGGCAGAGCATGGCCTTTAAGGTCTCGTCAAGGCGCGGGGGGCAGGGAACGTCCGGTTCAGCACCCCCGGCCTCCACCGGTACGGTCGTGAGCTGTTTCTTCGGCAACCCGTCGTGCAGGAAGGCAAGGTCGATGTCCATCACGGTATTTTTCTGGTACTCGACCACGCACCGGCCGGTGGCCGTGAAGGTCCCGATCACGGTAGCTTCCACCTCGCGGCGCTGCATCAGGTCCATGAACGCATCGAGATCGTCCGGGGGAACCGCAAGCGTCATACGCTCCTGCGACTCCGAGATCCAGATCTCCCACGGGGCCATGCCCGGATACTTGAGCGGGACGGAGTCGAGCACGACATGGCACCCGTTGCACTCCTTTGCCATCTCGGCTACCGAGCAGGAGATCCCGCCGGCCCCGTTGTCGGTGATACTCCGGTACAGTCCCCGGTCGCGGGCTTCCTTCACGATCACGTCCGAGAACTTCTTCTGGGTGATCGGGTCGCCGATCTGCACCGCAGTGACCGGGCTCTTGGGGTCAAGGGCTTCTGAGGAGAACGTGGCGCCGTGGATTCCGTCCTTTCCCACCCGGCCGCCGACCATCACGATCAGGTCCCCGGCCTGCGCCTGCTTCTCGGACATCTTCCTGCCGGCAACTTCGCGGGGGATGATGCCGACCGTGCCGGCAAAGACGAGGGGCTTGCCCACGTACCGGTCATCGAAGTACACGAACCCCTGCGGGGTCGGGATGCCCGAGCAGTTCCCGCCAACACCGACGCCGTGGACCACGCCATCGAGGATCCGGCGGGGCGGGAGGATGGGTGTGGACCGGTCCTTTCCGCGGAAGAGCGCCGGGTCGCTCTCGGGGTCACCCACGCAGAAGCCGTAGATGTTGATGCAGGGTTTTGCCCCGAGACCGAAACCGATGGTGTCGCGGTTCACCCCGACAATACCGGTCAGGGCGCCGCCGAACGGGTCGAGGGCCGAGGGGGAGTTGTGGGTCTCGACCTTGTGGGTGACAAGGTACTGGTCGTCAAAGATGATCGCCCCGGAGTTGTCGGAGAAGACGCTGACGCAGATGTCCTTGTCGCCCCGCTCTGCCCGGATCTTATTCGTGGCTGCCTGGATGCAGGTTTTGTACAATCCCTTGGGCACATCCTCGTCCAGCGCCGAGGCGAAGATCGTGTGCTTGCAGTGCTCGCTCCAGGTCTGGGCCAGCGCCTCGATCTCGAGATCGGTCGGCTTTCGTCCCTGCGTCGTAAAATAATCGCGGATGGCATGGAGCTGGGCAAGGTCGAGGGCAAGCGGTCCCCGGCGCTGGCCGGTCTGCGGGTCGGTGATCCCTTCCTTGCCGATCCGGGCAAGTTCCCCGTCATCGATATCCAGGTCAACGGTCTCTGCCGTGGGCAGTTCGTGGAGTTCCACGAAGGGCACGACCCGGTCCATACCGGTAGTGCCGTACTCGGCCCGGGTCCGGACATGCACCCGGTTCACGAGCGGGTTTGCAAGGGTTGAGGCCAGTTTCTGCACCGCATCGTCCCCGATCCTCCCGCAGACAAAATAGAGCTGCGAGGAGAAGACCGCGTCGCCTCCGGCAAACGTCATCGAGAAATAGTCCTCGATGGTCTGGCGGGCGGTCGTGCCCACGTTATCGGTGACGCCCGGCAAAAATCCGACCTCGATGGCATAGTCAAAGTTTGCCCGGGTCGCCTCGTTCACCGTAAACTCCTGCACCACCGGGTTTGCGAGCTGCGATCCGATCTCGCGCAGTTCTTCGGCTGAAAAATCCCGCGCTGTGATCGCGATGGTGTACACATCGATCTGGTGCAGCTCCTCGACCATGAACCCGAGCGAGCGGATCCGGTCGGTGCGGACTTTGAGCCGGGGATCGGTCTTGTAGCGGACTTCTATCCGGTGGACGTGGGGCATGGGCAGTCTCTAGTATGTGGTTGATCGTGATGGTGAAAAATGGTATCGGGTGGAGGGGCCAAAAGATCCGGTACAAGGATCTTGTCATCTGCCGGACCGTTATCCTTTCGATTTTTCATCATCCCTGAAAAGACCCTGGATTCAGGGATTCCGTAGATCATCAATACAGATGAAACAGGCTGTTTGTAAGGAACGCACCCTCCTTTTCTGTTTCCCTGACGTAGATGAGATAATCGTCAGACTCGAACCCGGTGGTATTCAGGGTGTAGGACCAGATGTTTAGCGATGCGTCTCCCGCCTGCACAACCGCAGTCCTCGGGACCGGGTTTTCCCATGGGTCTTCACAGGGAAGAATTGGCCGGTCGTAATTTCCCGCGAAAATGACAAGAGTCAGCTCCCTGCCGGGGGGGAGGTTGGTTGTGCCGGTAATCTCAAAGGTCCTGCCCGCAGCCCAGGAACCTACCGGGTCGATAGTAATGGTGATGAGCGTATCGTTGCCGGATGACGGATCCAACAATACCGGCCACTTCAAACGAGTATATTCATCATTCATCATCTGTTCTGCTTTCTCCTGACCGAGCTCTTTTGCCAGAAACGCAACGTATTCCCGGTTCGCCTCAAGGAACTCTTTGCGGGATAGGATGTTTTGCCTTGCGTGAGTGATATTCATGGGATAGGATGTGATTGCCGTTCGCTCAATGCAGTTTTCCGTATTGGTATCGGTTTTATTTTGGGTTGATTCAAGCCCGGGATCCGGCGCCGGGGTAATTTCAATGCTGTATGGATCGTCGGAATGATCCTTTTGTGGTTCGGAAAGGCTCGTGCATCCGGCTGCCATGACAACCGTAAACGCAAGAATCGACAGTATCAACAGGTTTCGCATGGTCTTCTGTGCTCCTTAACAAACAAGGTATCTGATTCTGCCTGCACGGATTATTCAGCATGCAGGTAATTTCGAAAATATACTATATCATCGCTTATATTAATTTAGATCCGGAGAATTCCACAATGAAAAGGCGAGTGCATAAAGATGAGATCATTCTTGAGTGATTGGAGAAACGTGCATGAACGGGAGTTCGCACCCAAAGAATGAAAAACGCTACACGAGGGATTTCTTTTTAGCACTTCCCGATTCAGGGCCTTTCGTGGGGCACGGCTTGGGGAAATATCCGATCCGAAAACCGAATTGAGGCCGCCGCGGGAGCGCCCCCGCGGGGGCGGCGGCAGTGCTCGTTTTGGGTTAGCAGGGGGCATCAGCCCCCATCATATTGATAGGAAATTTCCACCACCGCAAAAAATTCCCCCCCGGCCGCGATTGCCGGATAGCGACGGTTCATATAGTCCCGGGACAAACTGTCCAAAAACCAGGAACGGGCCGGGTGCAATTCGGGCACCATATCAGAACCTGCGGGTGAGGACGAACATGGACGATTGGGAGGACTTCTGGAAGTTCGATATGCATGTCCACACCTGGCACTCCGGGGATTCGATAACCGATCCCCGCCAGGTAATCGATCTCTACAAACAGAAAGGGATCCTCTGCCTTGTCTGCGACCACAACACCACGGCAGGCTCCCGCGAAGTGTATGCCGGCATTCGGGAGGTCAACCCGGAAATACCCCTGATCCTGTCCGAGGAGATTATGACCGAAAGCGGGGAGATCATCGGCCTCTTCTTAACCGAAGACGTACCCCCGTACCTCTCCGCGGCCGAAACCGTTGATTCCATCCACGACCAGGGCGGGCTCGCTCTCGTGCCGCACCCGTTTTGCTCGTACCGCGTCTCAAGCGCCCTCCGTTCGGATATCCTCGACGAAATCATTGGAAGCGTGGACATCATCGAGGGATACAATGCCCGGAACCTCAAAGACGAGGACAATTACCGGGCGCGGAAGTATGCTCTGGCGCACGATATTGTGGTCTCCGCCGGCTCCGATGCCCACACCACCCTTGAACTGGGGCGCTGCTTCATGGAACTTGCCCCGTTCTCCACGCCACGGGAACTGCTCGCCACGCTTCGGAGCGGCCGGCCGGAGTTCTGCCTCATGGATCCCAAAATCCACCAGGTGACCCGGCTCGTCAAAGCGGTCAAACGCGACCGTCTGCGGGAAGAGTAGGGGCAGATGGCGAGGGGTATTTTCCTGCACAGAATGGTCCCTTCGGGCAGAACCGGTTGCAGGGACAACCCAAAGGGACCCCTACACCGGCTACTATTATCCCGATGCCCGGTAAAAATGTACACCGGATGTCATCCCACGAACTCCTTGAAGTCGAATGCCCGTCCTGCAGGGCAAAACAGGATATCGTTATCTGGAAATCGTTAAATGTCACCCGCGACCCGGAGATCCGGGAGCAGCTCTTCACCGGGAAGATCAATTATTTTACCTGCGGATCCTGTGACTTTGAAGGGTTCATCTCCGCGCCGCTGGTCTACCATGACAGGGAGAAGAAGATCTGCGCACAGTATGTGCCCGTGGAATATCTTGAGGATGAAGAGTACCTGAAACAATCCTTCACGCCCGACGCTGAGATCCGGCCCGGCCTGCCGGAAGACACTGCCAGGATTGCCGACAGGGACTGTTTCCGGCATGCCCACATCGTCTTTTCCATGGCCGAACTGATCCGCTATGTCCTGTTCCGGGACCGGCTTTTGCAGGTATTTCAAGCAACCTGAAGAGGAGTGTGACCACGATGGAAAAGATACCCGGCTGCCCGTTCTGTGTCCCGTATGGAGACGACATCGTTGCAAGGAACAGACTCTGTTATGCCCGCTGGGACCGGTTCCCGGTCACCAAAGGCCACCTGCTCCTCATCCCGTTCCGGCATACCCCGGATTATTTCTCCTTAACCGATGAGGAGAAGCATGCGATGACAGAGCTTATTGAAGAGTGCCGGAAAATTATTGCGGAAAATTTCAGGCCGGCAGGATATAATATCGGATGGAATATCGGTACCGCTGCCGGCCAGACCGTGATGCACTGTCACGGCCATTTCATCCCCCGGTACGTGGGCGATACGGATAATCCAAAAGGGGGCGTCAGGAGAGTGGTTGCCGGCAAATATTACAAGGATCCACGGCGGCGGATAATTCCCCGGCCGGCCTGGTCGCCGGACAGCGAAGCTGATGAGGAGCGTGGATAACCGGATCTTACGTATCCCGGGCGATAATTTTCATTACCGTTTCCTGTGCTCCCGGTGACAGGTGCAGGCAGTCAAGGATACAGGGGAGGATCTGCACAAGCGTTACCTTCCCCTGCGGTGTGGCAAGATACTCACTGATTGCTTTCTGTCCTTCCGGGGAGGAGAGGAAATTCTGGATCGTCTCCTTCCCTTTGGGAGAGGCCAGGTACGAGGCGATCATGCCTTTCATCGGATCGAGTGCCATCATAAACCCCACATTGTTGTGCCATTTCCGGTTGTTTCCCAAGAGAGATAAACGCACACGGGAAAAACCCCCAGGAGACCGGAAGGTAAGCTTTGTAACATTCCGGAACAGATACAAAAACAACCATGGAGTTTTCTGGACTGTCCCGGACCGAGCGCGTGCTCTTGATGATTGCGCTCCTGTTCATCATTGTCGTCGCCGTGAAGATGACCGCGTTTATCGTCTCGCTCTTCCTGATGTCGGTGGTAATCACGATGCTTGGGATCCCGGTGCTTGTCAGGCTCAGGGAGAGGGGGATCCCGACGGGGAGTGCGGTTGCCCTCATTTCGGTCATAGCCGCAATCATCATCGGTGCGTTTTTGCTCTTTGCCAATCTCTCGTTCCAGATGCTGATTGCGGATATCCCGAAATTCCAGCAGGAACTTGCACTCCGGACCTCCGAACTCACGGCCTTCTTTGAACCGCTCGGGATCTCGTTTGGCGAGGATATCCTGCATTCCCTTGATCTCGGGCAGATCTTTTCGATGGGGATGGCGGGCTTAAGCGGGCTCTCCGAAGGGCTCATGTTCCTCTTCTTTGTTGCCGTAACCTCCTTCTTCCTGCTCCTTGAGATCCCGGCTATCACCCTCCGGCTCGAAGACCGGTTTGGCCGGGATTCGCATACCATGAAACAACTCACCCGGATGACCGGGTACATCATCGATTTTATCGTGGTCCGGACCGAGACGAACTTTATCCACGGTTGCCTCTTTGGGGGATTCCTCTGGGCGATGGGAGTCCATGCAGCACTCCTGTGGGGGATGCTCACGTTCCTGCTTGGTTACATCCCGTATTTCGGGCTGCTGCTTGCTGCAATCCCCGCGGTCTTCTTTGCCTGGCTCCAGTTCGGAATTCCCGGGGCGGTGACGGTCATTGTGGTTGTCTGTATCCTGAACCTGATCGTGGAGAATCCGTTGTATTCGTACCTGACGGCGCGAAAATACGAGATGCCGGCACTTCTTGTCATCGTCTCGGTGATCTTCTGGGGCTGGCTTCTGGGTCTTGTCGGGATGCTCTTTTCGATCCCGTGCACCCTGATGGTCCTCCTCGTCTGCCAGCTCTCCGATGATCTCCGCTGGATCAACGTGATGCTCGGGGTCAGCCACCTGTTTGAAGAAGTGGGTGTCAAACCGGCGAAGCACGAGTAATTTTCCTGGCAGGCTGGGGGGATCAACCCCAATTTTTGCCCGGGAGTTTTCTCCGGATTTTTGCCTTATGAGATTTCTCAAAAAAGATGAATGAACCCCCGTATCCCTTCAGGTCATCGGGGGGTCTTATTATTCTCTGGTGTAATCTCCCGCCTCAGGTACTGTCTGTGGCAGCAGTTCGAAAGGGAGGAGTGTGGGGGGAAATTCACGTGGAATTTCTCTTGGTGTAACCAGCCTGCCTCCGGATCACGCCACGTCCGGCCACGCCACCACGAACCGCCAGCCGGTCAGCGGGGAGGTCCGGAACTTTGCCTGGTACTGCACGCCCCCGTCCTCATACGATACGGTGCCGCTCTCCTGTGACTGAATCGTCCGGAGCGCCTGCCCGAATGATGAGCTGGCGCCGATGGTGGTGATGTCGCGGGATATCTGCCCCTTCTCCGAATGGAGGGCAAACTTGTTCTCCTTGTCGATCGCGTAAAAGATGAAGGGGTCCCTGATCTCTTTCTGGAGCGCATCGGTCAGGGTGTCGAGATACACGGATGCCCCGAGGATCCCCGTAACCTTCCCGTTCTCCTCAACGGGCACGGCAACGATCGCGGTGTTCCTGCCCGTCGAATGGCTCACGACAACGGTTCCCACCGATTCATCCCCGGCCAGCACGCCCGGGAAGTAGGATCGGCTCATCAGGTTTGCCGTGGTGAGCCCGTCAATAATCGTGTAATAGGAACCGTCCGGGTTCGCGTACCATGTCCTTGCATCCGGTTCATTGGACTCAAGAACAACGAGCAGTGGCCTGACCGTCTCCCAGCGTGCGGCCTTTGCATCGGATGTTACCGCCACCACCTCGTAGGTTCGCAGAACGACAAGGAGCCGGCTGTCGGTTGCCGCCATCAGGGTGGAAAGCGCAAGATCGGCCTGATCTCCGGCCGATGCCGGGACGCTTGTGCTACCTGCGGTTTTCATCCCGTACTTCTGCCGGATAGTATCGAAGGTCCCATCCCGCTTCATCGCATCAAGGGCATCCTGCCAGCGGGCAGTCACGTCATCGGGGGTGTCCTTGCTGAACGCGATATACAGGTCAACTGACCGGACGGAATAGGCTGCCTGGAACCGTGAAGGATCGATCTTCTCTTTCTCTGCGATTATGACTGCGTTTCCCGAGCTGCCGAACCAGAGATCGGTCCTGCCGGCAAGAAGGTTGCGGAGGCATTCTGCCTCGCTCTCGCAGGTCTGGACATTCGTAAAATGGTTCTCCAGCAGGAACTGGTGACGGGCATCGTCTTTCACCACACCAATTGCTTGAACCTTCTTTGCCGCTTCAAGGCTGTCGAGCGTGATGCCACTGTCGCTCTTGGTATAGAGCATGTAATCGAACGTGGTGACGGGCCCGACCCACTTGAAAAGGTTCTCCCGTTCATCTGTTCGCCCGGTTGCATACAGGGCAACCGACGGGCCGGCAACTGCTGCATTGTACCCCTCGTTCCATGGCAGGACCTCAATGGTTGCTTTCTGGTTGAGGCGCGAGAGGATCCCGTTCACCACGTCGGTTGCCTGCCCGGTCACCACACCGTCCGCACCGACATAGTTGAACGGCGGGAGCTCTTCGGTGATGATCCGGATCCCCGCGTCCGCGGGTTCCGCTGCGGGTGACGGGGTGTCTGAGACGCACCCGCAGGAGAGTACCAGTCCTGCGATGAGGAGCAGGAGCCAGGAGAGGAAAAATTGTGAATGGCTGGGTGTTTGCATCGTATATCACATCCCGAAAATGACCAATGGTTTTCTGATCTGATTACCGGCTGCAACCTGAAAAATCCTCTGGTCTTTTTCTTCTGGCAGGGAACTTCTGGTTCTCTTTTTTGGCCGGAGGGCAAAAAAGCCCCGGGTCCTGTTCAGTACCACAGACCGGTTATGCGAAAGTGTGGACACCCGCAGTTCATCAGGAAGACGGGTATGATGCATCCGGACTAACCGGGACGGGTAGTACCCAGAAGAGAGAGGTACCAAAAATCCCTGGAATGGACACGACAGGATATCTCCTGTTGAGGAGGTGTTCACAAAAAAAAATTCAGATTATCATTGAGGGGGGCGGGCTTCACGGGGTCCGGCAGGAAAAAAAGATACCGGAAGATGCTGGTTGAGCTTTCCGGTCCGAAACGTCACGGGCACTTATAACTGGTCGGTGTAGATACCGGATCCCACGAACCAGGTATCGTCAACCGGCGCAACGTAACAGAGTTTCAGCCCGGCTTCACCATTATCCGGGTTGAAATACTGCACGTACACAAACCCTCCGCCACGCTGGGCAGCAGCGGACTCCCATTGGATAATTTTTACGCCATAGGTGTCGGCGAAGTCCCGCCGGTTCGAACCGATCAGTTCAGGCTGGAACGGAAGCGCAAGCGTAGTGCCGTTATAACCATAGGCAAAGATGTACCGGCTCCCATCGGCATAAACGCCGTTGAGGTCATTGAAGTCAGCAACAGCCTTTTCTGCACCCTGCACCTGTGCGTAATCGCGGGCTGCTTTTACCCTCCCGACAAGATCGTCCCGTTCCGTATCATTGAACCCTGCGGGAAATTCGGGCAGGTAGATCCCCGACCCGACAAACCATTCGTTGTCAACCGGTATGACAGAGGAGAGTTTGAACTCCTCCCGGTAGTTGTCTTCAGGGTTCGGGTAAATGTAGTAGAGCGAACCGCCGCCATTTCCCGCGATCTCAATAAGCCCGTCAATGAATTCAACGCCATTGGAATCGGTTATGCCGGTCCTTTTAGTACCAAGCAGCCCCTGCTGGTAGGGCAGCGCAAGGACGGTCCCGTCCATCCGGTACGCGTAGATGTAAAGTTCCCCGTCGATGAACGTCCCGTTGGGGTTATTGAACTCTTTGAGTGCTGCCTCTTTGCCGTGTTCCTTTGCATAAGAGGCTGCCCGCTGCACGAACAGGGTGAGGTTTGCAAACCGGGCATCGGTCGTGCCGGATACCGGTGTCGGGGCACGTACGGTCTTCAGATCAGTTTCATCTGCAAAACCCGTGACTACCACCCGCCACGAGGTCCCGTCGATCCCTGCAGTTTCCCAGACCGCGGTCTTGGTCACGTTCCGGTTCCAGTCACGGTCCCGGAAGGTGTAAGTCCCGGTTCCGGACGGCTCCTGCACAATCCGGGAAAAAATTGCCTGAAGGGCGGGATCCGCGTACGCCGGATCGGTGAAGAGATTTTTGCCAATCTCTTCTTTGGTTGTATCGTAAATTACCGTTCCGTCCACCTGTGTCACCCAGACATCGTACGCAGTGCCATTGATGATGGGCAGGATCTGCCGGCCGAGGAACACATCCGGAGCGTAGGTGATGTCGGTATAACCGAGATATTCTGCTGAAGGGGAGAAAACGGGGTAACTCTGCGAGACACCGGTGAACCCTTCTGCCATCAAAAAGACCCCGCTGATGATCGGTGCCTGTTTTGTGTTCGCATCTTGTACCTGAGACTGCCAGCTCAAATCCTCACCGACAATTCCGGCATAGTTTTCAGGCGCTGCAGCAAGGACAATCCCTTCTTTTGAAATAACAAGGGATGAGACCGCCCACGGGTGGCGGAGAAGGTTCCTTGCAAGTATCGCCTCCGCTTCCCGTCCCGTAAGACCCGTTTCTGAAAGGGCGAGGGAATTGTTTCGTATCCCATCCTTAAGCTCGCCGAGACCTGCATTGATGGATGTTGCAACCGTATCTGCAACGGCCACCATATCGTCGTTCTGCATCCCGGCAACCGTATCAGTGCACCCGGTCACGGCAACCAGCGCAGTAAGGATCAAAAAAATTCCCAGAATATGAACTACCTTCATAGCGTTTGTGTTGCCGGTGATTGCCTATGAATATTTTCAAAAAAACCGGGGAAGACCGGCTCGTCGTGCCGCTTCGCCTCCCTGCATCGCGTCACCTGCATCGCGTCACCTGCATCATCATCCTGGTTTTTTTAAAAGAGTGTTAGGGCGATTGTCTCGCGTTTGAACGGGATCCCCCGCATACGTCCGGGTATCATTAAATACCGGGACCTGGTAATAATTGACTGACTAGTCAATTTATGGTGAGACCATGTTATACCGAAAAGTTCCCAAGACCGGTGACGAACTCTCGATCCTCGGCTTCGGCTGCATGCGGTTCCCTGCTAAGGGGCGGGGGATCGATGAGGAGCGGGCGATCCGGCAGATCCGGCACGCGATTGATAACGGGGTCAATTACGTTGACACGGCGCCCGTGTACCACATGGGGAAGAGCGAGAAAATCCTTGCAAAAGCCCTCGCGGACGGATATCGTGAGAAGGTAAAGATCGCAACCAAGATGCCGCACTGGTCGGTTGTTACCCGGGAGGACATGGACCGGATCCTAAACGAGCAGCTCGCAACCCTCCGGACGGACCACATCGATTATTATCTTCTCCACACGCTCAACGGTTCCGCCTTTTCCCGGCTCGTCAGCCTTGGCGTCCTGGAATTTCTCGATGCCGCAAAGAAGGATGGCCGGATCAGAAATGCCGGCTTCTCGTTCCATGCAACGCTTGCCGAGTTTAAGGAGATCGTGGATGCATACCCGTGGGAGTTCTGCCAGATCCAGTACAATTATCTTGACGAGACGAACCAGGCCGGGACCGAAGGCCTGCAGTACGCAGCAGGCAAGGGGCTTGCCATCGTCATCATGGAACCCCTGCGGGGAGGCAACCTCGGGGGGCGGATGCCGGAATCCGTGCAGGCGATCTGGGATGCTGCGCCCGTCAGGCGGTCACCCGCAGAATGGGCGTTGCGCTGGGTGTGGGATCACCCCGAAGTCACGGTCGTCCTCTCGGGCATGAACGAGGAGGCGCATATCGATGAGAACCTCAAAGCTGCAGAGACGGCACTTCCCGGTTCGCTCTCAGCAGGTGAACGGGCCATGATCGATGCTGCCCGGGATGAGTTCCGGCGCCTGATGAAAGTCGGCTGCACGGGCTGCGGGTACTGCATGCCCTGCCCGTTCGGGGTGGACATCCCCGGCTGCTTTGCCGGGTATAACGCCCGCCATCTCTTCCCCCATGATCCAGCAGGCAGGTTCCAGTACATCGGCCGGCACAGCGGGCTGATGGGGCAGGTATCGTATGCCGGGCTCTGCCGGAACTGCGGAAAGTGTGCGAAAGTATGCCCGCAACACCTGCCCATACCGGAACTCATGAACCATGTTGCAAAGGAGATGGACGGTCTTGTCATCCCGGTGGTGGTTCCTTTCCTGAAGGCCGGGCTGTGGGCAATGAACAAGGCAGGAGCGGTGAAGCGTGCGATCCTAGGAGCGAAGTGAGATGGCCGGGCCGGGAAGCGACAGGAAAGAGGCGATCCTGAACACGGCGCTCACCCTCTTTGTTACGCGGGGTTTCTACGGGACGCCAACCTCGCTCATCTCGAAGGAGGCCGGTGTAGCGACCGGTACGCTCTTTTTTTATTTCAAAACAAAAGAAGAACTCATCGACACCCTGTACCTGCGGATCAAGGCTGAAGCTGCTGCGGCCATGCGAAGGGGACTTGATGATGAGCAGGATACTCAAGGGAGGCTCCGGCGTCTCTGGGTTAATGCCGTGGAATGGGGGATAAAAAATCCTGCAAAGATGCAGTTCATGGAACAGTTTGCCCATTCGCCGTTTGTCTCCACGACCGCCCACGAGGAAGGGCTGTCCCGGTTCTCGTTCCTGCACGAGTACGTGCTGCAGGGAATCCGTGAGGGTGTCATCCGTAACTCTGATCCATCCCTGCTCTTCTGCATGATGGCATCAACGCTCGCGAGCGTGATCGCCCGGGTGGCGGAAGTTGACGATCCGGAGGTACGGCGCACCATCATTGAACAGGGCATGGACTTTGTCTGGAACGGGTTACGGGCAGAAGGGGTTCCGAGAGAGAAGAAGAGCAGGAGATCAACAAGGGAAACGGTGATACCATGACAACGATACTGGAAGCACAGGGATTATGCAAAAACTATGGCGACGTTGCCGCTGTCGATGCGGTCTCGCTCAGCGTACAGGAAGGAGCGCTCTTTGGCCTGCTTGGCCCGAACGGCTCCGGCAAGACGACCATGATCAAGATGCTGACCGGGCAGGTCCGGCCTACGGGCGGCTCGGCAACGGTTCTCGGGCTTGACGTGACGAGAGATCCTGTCGAGGTCCGGAACCGGGTGGGGATCATCCCCGAGCAGGAGACACCCCCGAGTTTCCTCACCTCCATGGAGTATCTCCGGTTTGTCGGTGCGGTCCGGAAGATTCCCGATCTTGAGTCAAAGGCGGACTGGTGGTTCGACTTCCTTGAATTCCGGGACAAAAGAGATGTGCTCTGCAAGGATCTCTCGCGGGGCACGCGGCAGAAACTGATGTTTGCGCAGGCGTTCATCCACGAGCCGGCCCTTGCCCTCATCGATGAGCCGCTCATCAACTTTGACCCGATCATGCAGGACGTGGTCAAGGAGTACCTTGCGGGTTATGTGAAGAACGGCAGGACCATCTTCCTCTCAACGCACATCCTTGAGGTGGCAGAGGAGATCTGTAGTGAGTTTGCCATCCTGCACAAGGGAAAACTTCTGCACACCGGCCCGGTTGCCGAACTGACCGGAAGGGGCGAACACCTCCCGCAGTTCTTCCTCTCGCTTGTCCGGAAGGGTAAACATGTTTGAGCTCTTCATCGCGATGGTAAAAGAGGAGTGGCGGATGCACTCCACCATGTTCGGGAGCCTCTCCTTTGCCCTCTTCCCGGTGATGATCTTCGGGATCGCGTTCATGGGGGCATTCCTGCTGCCGCTGGTACGCACAACCCTCCCTGCCGGCAACCTGTCGATCATCATTCATTCGAGTTTCCTCCTCCTCGGGTTCATGGTCGGGGCGTTCGGTCTGCTCGGCAACGAAGTGATGAACCGCCGGTTCGGGCAGGCAAGCCTTCTTGCCTACTCTGCCCGGAGCCTGCCGCTCTCTGAGGCGCACATCTTTGCAACCTTCGTTGTCAAGGACGTGGTCTACTACTTCTTCCTCTGGGTCTTCCCCTTCGGGCTCGGATATCTCATTGCATCGCCGTTCATCGGTGCCACGCTCGCGTCAGCCCTGCTCCTCCTCCTGACCCTGACGCTTGCGTTCCTCTACGGGCTCTGCACCGTCTTCTTCCTCTCGGCACTCTATGCCCGGTCCCGGTCACTCCTGTTTGGGGCAATGATCCTGCTTGGCGCCGCGTGGGGTTCGGTTGTTCTCTTCACCGGGATCAACCCGGCACACTTCTTCCCGCCGATCCTCCTCTACGCTGCCTTCTCGTGGACGAGCCT
This sequence comes from Methanomicrobiales archaeon HGW-Methanomicrobiales-3, assembly GCA_002839605.1. Taxonomy (GTDB): domain Archaea; phylum Halobacteriota; class Methanomicrobia; order Methanomicrobiales; family Methanospirillaceae; genus Methanoregula. The sequence goes on from PGYK01000003.1 coordinate 212,375, forward strand.
TGCCGTCTCGGTAATCGTCCTCTCCATCCTGTTTGCTCTCTCCGTCCTGCTCTTCAGCCCTGAACAGACCGGCACCACAAAAGAGTTCCGGGATGCTTTCGCCCCGCTTCACCAGAAGTTCGCCTTCCTCCCCGATCCCCCGCTTGCTGCAAAGGATATGATCGACCTGTACCGGAGCGGGAGCGCAATCGGCCAGACGCTCTTCTCGTTCCTGATCCCGCTTGCGGTGATCTGGTTCTTCCTCTCCTTCCTTGGCCCGTACCTGCCCCCGCATGGGCTCATCTTCCTGTTTGCCATCGTCACCGGCGTCATTGCGTCGACCATGTACACGTGGGTCACGATGTTTGACTCGTTCGGGCCCTATGCCTGCCTGCCGGTTGCCGTGAGCCGGCTCATCAGCGGGAAGATCACGACGTTCTCCCTCCTGCAGGTTGTTCCCGTCCTCTTCATTGCGGCGGTTGCCTTCCTTGCCGGGGAGGCTGCAAACATCATCCCTGCCGTGGTGCTCTGCCTTGCAGTCTCGTTCTACGCTGCGGGGGTCATGGTCTGGCTGACCGGCCTCTCCCCGAACGTGCTCGTCTATGACGTGAAGGTGCTCTTTGTGTACCTCGTCCTCATCGGGATCGTTCTTACGATCTTCTCGGCTCTCGCGTTTGCAGATCCCCTGTATGCCCTTGCATCGGCAGTCCTCTTCCTGCCGGCCGGGTATTTTGTCAGGATGGGGAAGGCGCGGTGGGATGCGGTGGATCCTTCGGGATTCTAAAATTTTTTTGGTCTGAAGAAATCCTGCCAGAAATCATAGATTGATCTGCGATGGGGCCACGGGCGCTCGGGGTCTCATCGACCCTCGCCCCGTGGTGCAGGCGGTAAATGGGTACTTGAAACTGAATGATAGAACCGGGGGTCAAGGGGGCTTGCCCCCTTGGGATGCCTCCCCCTCTGGGGGAGAGAGGGGGTCATCCTCGCAATTCCACAAAATGACACCGTGGGAATGATTTCTACAGAGCAAATTTTTTTTAAGAATGGAGCGGCCGCCATGCTTCCGGCGGGACAACCAGTTCGAACCGTGCCCCACTGCCTGCCGTACCACATTCGGTAATCGTGATGCCGGTCAGGGAGAGGATGTCCCGTGAGATGGCAAGCCCAAGCCCGGTGTTTTTCCCGTGCCCGTACCGGAAGATCGCCTCTTTCTCCTCCTCCGGTATACCAACCCCGTCATCCTCAACGATAATGTGCAGGGAATTATCCTCTGCCTCCCGGGTCGTGATATCGATTTTCGTGATCTCTTTCCCATGGCGGACAGCATTTTCAAGAATATTGTACAAGACTTTTACCGCAAGGGGATCGGTATAGATCTCAACTGCGGCGATCTTTGAGTTGATGGGAATGCCGGCATCCGGAAGATCGTTTGCTGCACGGGACAGGATGAGCCCAAGGGACTGCCAGGCCGGCTCACTCGCCCCGATCTCCTGGTAATCGCGGGTGAACTGGACCTGCTCGTGGATCCGTTTTGCGATCTCCATGCTTGACGCGATATAGGCGTTGTTGGCCGGATCCTTCGGGTTCTCTTGTAAGAGCAGCAGGTAGCCCGAGAGTGCGCTGACAAGGTTGTTGATATCATGCCGGGTCAGCTGGGTGAGGAGCGAGATCTTCTCGCCGGCAATGCGGAGGGCTTTCTCGGCGTTCTTCCGGTCCGTGATATCCCGCACCACAAGGACCATACCGGCCGGTTCGCCGTACGGATCCTGCACCAGCGAGCCGGCAATGCTCACCGTCCGGGCGGGCGATCCTGCGGGGGTGGTCTCAAGATCGGTGATGCGACCGTTCTCAAGAATGGAGGCCCGGATGAGATCAAAGGCCGCATCCGGAATACAGGCAGCAACATTTTTTCCCGGGAGGCACTTCCCGTGAATACCAAAGATAGCGTCCGATGCTTCGTTGGTGCTGATGATCATGCCGTTCATGGCAGCAAGGAGCATGGCATCCGGCATGGTCCGGAGAATGTCCGGTACCGCAGTCCTCGGGCTTAAGATGAAGAGCTCGTGTTTTCTGATAGCCACGGTAATAAAGATGGAGAAGAGAACGATCCCGATGAAGACCATGTTTGGCAGGTAGATGCCAAGAGATGGCAGGAGGATGCCGGACAGGAACCCGAAAACGATGACGGTGCTGATGGCAACGCCTATCAGGATCGCCTGGTTTTTGATCTTTTGTGTTGATGCTTTGTGCCAGAAGAGGAAGATCACTGCCGTGGCAATGAGCATCATGACAAGGATGTAGAGAGCTTCTGCCTGGTACGCGATACTTTCGCTGATGGGGAGATAGACAAACCCGTGATCCGGCCGGGGCTGAATGGAAAAAATCCAGTCGGTGAAGAGCAGGATGAGGGAGATCGCTACAGCCGGAATGTAGATAAGAGAAAGGGCAGGGTACCGGTATCGCCCGTACCCTTTCGGGTTTGTCAGGGTGAGAACGAAATGAAGGGTGAATGCCACAACAAACGGCCAGAACGAACTCACTTTGAGCCAGAATGAAAAACCGTCAACGGTTCCTGCCTGCCAGATCATGAATTCGCAAAAAGCCCAGTAACTGGCTGCAACCATCGCGAGCAGGAAGAGACGGTTGAGTTCCGAACTCGAATTCTTGACCCAGGCAGCGATCCCAAGGCCATAAGTGACAAATGCCGAGGCAAGACAGAAGAGCGACAGGACTGCGATGATGATATCCATGGACATGAGGGGATCCTTTGATTCTTGTAGTGCCGGGAACTGCACCAGGTACCCTGAGGGGAAGTCCTGCGGTTTTTTATTCAGCTGCCAGCAGTCCGGTTATAGTAAAAGGACTCTGTTTCCTGATGAGAAAACGGTTGTCATTTTAGGCTGCTGATAGTGTGCCTGATGAAACGCTGAAGTGGTGCAGGGTCTGGTGTCTGCACGCGTGCGGAATTCCCCGGTTGTGAGAAAGATCGGGTTAATTTCAGCAGGAAAACACGACACGGTTCCGGAAATGAACCCCCGGGCTGCCCCGGGAAATGCCGTGACCTGCAAGTGTTTATCCTCTTTGGCGCCAACCCCTACGGGCATACACGATGTCCGCAACACAGTTCTTCCCGATCCGGCCGGAGATGCTTGCCCTTGCCTGCGAGACGGTCACGCAGAAGGTCTCCCGCCTCCCGTTCCTGCGCAGCGGGGTCATGGTGACCGGTGAACTTATCGGGGTGACCATGGAGTGCCTCAATGCAGAGTCCACAAAAACGCTTCCTCTCACCACCCCGCGGGATCCCCCGGAGGGTGCGGCTGAAGGGCTTGACCGGTGCCTTGAAGGGCGTCTTTCTGGCCCGCAGAAAGCCACCGTTCCGGTCATAGCCGAGGTACTCGTCAGTGCCGGTATTGCTGCACCTGCCCAGGTGATCGAGCGGCAGTTCATCAATCCCCGGAAAGCCCTGCGCCTGTCCGAAGGATGGACCTGGCATATTGCATCCACGATGAGCCCCCGGGCAAAGCTGGCCGGAGAAGGTGTGGCTGATACCTCTGCACTCTCCTGGATGAGCATCTGCCCGGTCTGCCGGACCGGTATCCTGAACCGTATCGTTGGAAAACAGCTCTTCGGCGTTCCCCACACAGACTTCCTTATCGAATGCACGCATTGCGGGGCAAAATTTATCCCGGTTGGCCCGGCGTACCGGCTGGTCTCCATCGCAACCATCCGCGATCCGCTCTGGAAAAAATATCTCGACAAGACCTACCCGCCGGAGACCTGGGCTGCTATTGCGCGCGGGACAAGTCCGGGCGGGAACCCCTTAAAACGTCCCGCGGAAAAGCCAAAAGCAGATGCAGCTGCCACGATCCCTTCGGGAAACCTTGCCCGGATGAATGACGGGTCGCTTGCCGTACCGATTGATGGGAAGACCATCTATTTCCGGCCGGTACCGCTCACGTTCTCCGGGCCGGTCCGGGAAGGGGCTTTTTCCCGGATGCAGAAGACCCTCAGCGAGGTTCTTGAAGATCCCGCGTTCGCACACCTGCTCGATCCGGTCAATGCAAAATACTCCCGGTATCTTTCGTTAAAGGCGGGCCTCTTCCTCTCCCAGCTCAAGGAACGGCACGACCCGTTCTACCGGGAGTTCCTCAATCCATATGGTGATGAGAAATACGGCTCATTCCGGGCTGCTGAATCCCATGAGATCGACCGGTCCGGCATCCTGCTCGTTTCAGTGAAACGCGGGATCTACTATGCCTGTGCGTGCGAGGGCCCGTTTCGCGGGGTGATCAATGATTCCTTTGGACGGGTCATTCCCGAGCACTGCTATCTCAACGGCGATCCGGTCCGGTGCCGGATCAATGCAGTGCTCTGCAACAACCGCTCAGATGCCGGCCTCTTCGTGTATGCAGCCACCATGGGGGAGGAGCGGGATCGTATCCTTGCATTCCTGAATGGAGCGAATAAAGAAAATCCCCGGTAAAAACCGCCCGGGTGATACCTGAGGCCGACCAGAGTATTTTTCATATCTGATGAGAACATTATAGTTATCCAGTCTGGATAAATTATTATACGGAGCTCAATAGATGAAGTGCCCTCACTGCGGGATGATCATCAGGGATAATATCACCGAATGCGGCTATTGCGGCGGAAAGATAGTCCAGCGACCGCAGGGAGCGCAGCCCGGCAGCGGAACGTTCGGGCCCGCACCCCTGGGTATGGCGCCCCCTGGTGACCAGGAGGTGGAGGGTGATGATGAAGAAGGGGGTCTTGCCCCCTATCTCCAGCCCGGCGAGCAGGTACTCATCGGGTCGCTCAATGTCTCGGTCAAGAAATTCTTTTTCCATGCATACCTGACCAACCAGCGGGTGTTTTTGATCGACACCCTGGAGAAGAAACTCAAAGTCACCGCAAAGGATGTCCCACGGGACACGATTGCCGGTTGTATTGTTGAATTCTCCGAGAATTCCGACCCGGTGCTGGTCATCTCCATCCGTTCCGCTGAAGACGACATTAAGACGATGAAGATCGTCTTTGTCCAGAACGGCATGGATCGTTCGGCAGAGATCGATGAATGGATCTCGCTCATCCAGGAAGAAGAACCCGCAAAAAAATCAAAGAAACGGCCCGCAGCACCGGCGCAGGTAACGGAGGTTGAGGAAGAACCGCAGGTTTCCCGCCCGGCAAAGCCCGTGCCAAAACCAGAAGTCCGCCCTGCCCGGAAACCCACCAAGGATCCCGAGATGCAGCCCCCGGTGAAGCGGCTCCTCTCCATGTATAACGTGCCGGAAGCAGAACCTGCACCGGAAGCGCCCGTTACCCCGCAGGTGCGCAAAGCACAGGTCCGGCAGGTGACAGAGACTCCAAGAAAACCCGTTGTTACCCCGCACTATGATCGCGAGATCCCGGAGGTCGAGGAGGCCGGCACCCAGCCGGTATCAAAACCCGAAGTGCAGTCGGCCATGAAAGTGGCAATGAAGAGTGCCATGCGCCCGCTCCAGCAGCAGCACACCAAACCGATACGGCGTACAGTTACCGCAGAACCCGAGCAGCAGGAACGCCCCGCCCCCGCTCCCCAGCGCCGGCCTGTAGTACAGGAACCGGTAAAGGAGAAGCATACTCATGAAGAAGAGGTCGTGACAGCAACCCCCCAGTTCTGTCACAACTGTGGCAAAAAGCTCCCCCATGCCGCCAACTTCTGTCCCGGATGCGGTACCAAGCTCAGCCAGTCCCGGACCCTGCCGCAGACCCGCAATGCCGCAACGGTTCCCGACAAGCGTGTCACAAGAACCGATCCCCCATCTCATGAACCCCGCAGGGTGCCGGACGAGGATTATGACGAGGATGAGGGTGGCGAAACACCGGTTGTTGCAAAACCCCCAATCAAGAGAGCTCCCAAGGGGAGCGAGATGACCATCCTCCACAAATTCCTGCGGAGATAATTACTCCCCCTCATTTCTCTTTGGATTTTCGTATCTTCCCTGCGTGATCGGGTTTCCGGCCGGATTTTTGCCAGTTCCCGTCGGGCAATGGGGATTTTTCTCCCGGAAAAACACCCGGGAAAATTACTGTTGATAATAAAAACACGGGTGGTAATTGCGTAATTAGAAATGGTTATATGACCTTCAATCTCATGTACTATATCTACGTCCCACGAGGAAATCCATGAAGAGAAATATCCAGATTGAAGCATTGGACCAGATTCCCTTAGAAAAACAGCGCATTGAACTCGCTGAACGCAAATGCCTTGGCCACCCCGACAGTATCGCGGACGGTATTGCCGAGTCGATCAGCCAGGCACTCTGCAAGACCTACCTTGATGAATTCGGGGTTGTCCTGCACCACAACACCGACCAGGGCGAAGTCGTTGCCGGAGAGTCAGCGCCAAAGTTTGGCGGCGGCCGGATGATCCGCCCGATCTATGTTCTTCTGGATGGCAGGGCGACCAAGCAGTTCAACGGTGTTACCATCCCCGCCGATGCTGTAGCGGTTGAAGCAGCCCACAAGTACCTCCACAAGATCCTTCCCGATCTCAACCTCAACCGTGACCTGATGATCGACTGCCGCCTCGGGACCGGTTCAACCGACCTGCGGGATGTCTTCAAGCCCAGCCAGGGTAAAGTCCCCCGGGCCAACGATACATCCTTTGGTGTCGGCCATGCTCCCTTCTCGGAAGTGGAGAATATCATCCTGAACAGTTCCAATTATATCGACACCAAGCTCCGCAAGAAGTACCCGGCAATCGGCCAGGACATCAAGATCATGGGGCTGCGCGACGGCAATACCATCACCCTCACCATCGCCTGTGCCATCGTTGACCGGTACTGCAAGGACATCCGGGAGTACTCGGAATACATGACCCTGCTCAACGAGGAGATCACCGCGATCGCAAAGAAGAGCACCAAGAGAAAAGTTGTTGTCCACGTGAACACGGCAGACGATATCAAGAAGAAGAGCGTCTTCCTCACCGTTACCGGGACTTCCGCCGAGATGGGCGACGACGGTTCCGTTGGCCGGGGCAACCGGTGCAACGGGCTCATCACCCCAAGCCGGCCAATGTCCATGGAAGCCACGAGCGGCAAGAACCCGATCAACCACATCGGCAAGATCTACAACCTCCTCTCCACCCACATTGCAAAAGAATGTGTCAGGAAGGTTGACGGAGTCGAGGAGATGTACATCCGCCTGCTCTCCCAGATCGGAAAACCGATCGACCAGCCGCTTGTTGCAAGTGTCCAGGTTCTGCCCCAGTGCGGCGTAAAACTCAAAGACATCAATGCCGACATCAGGGAGATCGTGGACGACCAGCTGGCAAATGTCACCTCAATCACCGAAAAAGTCATCGAAGGCAAGCTCAAAACCTTCTGATACGACAATGGCGAAAACAGCAAAACCCAGAAAAAATACCCGTAACCCAACCCCTTTTTCCGATATTGTACGGCTGGCGATCCCCAACAAGGGGAGGATCGCTGCGCCGATCATGGATCTTGTCGAGAAGAGCGGGCTCCACCTTGCCGAGAGCGGCACCGAACGGCGCCTGATCACCCGCACCCTGGATCCCCATGTTGAGATCCTCTTTGCACGCCCGGTGGATATCCCGGAGTACGTGGCAACCGGTGCAGCCGATCTCGGGATCACCGGTCATGACATGGTTATCGAACGGGAATCGGATGTTGAGGAACTCCTCGACCTTGCATCAGGCCGTGCAAAGCTTGTCCTTGCCGTTCACGAGGATTCCCCCGTAACGACGGTGAAAGAACTTGCCGGTAAAAAAGTTGCCACCGAGTTTCCCGTCATCACCCGCGCCTACTTTGCCCGGCACAAGGTGAAGGTGAACGTGGTGCTCGTTGGGGGAGCCTGCGAGGCAACGCCCCATCTGGGTATTGCTGATGCGATTGTTGACCTCTCCAGTTCGGGGACAACCCTCAAGACCAACCGGCTCCGGGTGCTTGACGAGGTGCTTACCACCTCAACCTTCCTGATCGCAAACCATGAATCGCTCAAAACCAAGCGGGAGAAGATCGATGAGATCCATCTTGCGCTGGAGAGCGTGATCCGGGCACGGGGCCAGTGCTACCTGATGATGAATGTTAAGCGGGCATCGCTTGACACCGTGAAGCGGGTGCTGCCCGGTCTCTCGGGACCGACCGTGATGGATGTTGCGTCGTCCGAAGGTCTGGTCGCGGTTCATGCAGTGGTAAACGAGGAACGGGTCTATACCCTCATCAACCAGCTACGGCGGGCCGGGGCAAAGGATATCCTCGTCATGGCCATCCAACGGATGATCCGCTGATACACAATGAAGATCTTTCCCGCTGTTGACATTCTCGGGGGCCGGTGCGTCCAGCTGGTGCAGGGGAAGCGCGAGAGCGCTACGGTGTACGGGGATCCGCTCTCCTGTGCCACCCGCTGGCTCAACGAGGGAGCCACAGCCCTCCACGTGGTGAATCTCGACGGGGCGTTTGGCGCGTCATCGAAGAATGCGGAGCTGATAGCAGACGTTATCCGGAAGACCGGGGTCGAGATTGAACTCGGCGGCGGCATCCGGTCCGTGGACGATGCCCGCCGCTGGCTGGAGACTGGGGTTGACCGGGTCATCATCTCCACGCTTGCCACCCAGGATCCCGGATGTATCCGGATCCTCTGCCGGGAATTCGGGAGCGAACGGATCATGCCCGGCGTGGATGCCAAAGGCGGGCAGGTTGCCGTACACGGCTGGCAGGAGACCTGCGGGGATTACCTTGACTGGGCAAAACGGTTCGAGGAGCTCGGGGCCGGGTCGCTCCTCTATACCAACGTGGATGTCGAGGGGCTCCAGCAGGGCGTGCGGTTCGAACCGGTGAAGCGCCTGATCGATCACGTGGGTATTCCGGTGGTAGTCGCCGGGGGCGTATCAGCCCGGTCGGATGTGGCCGGTCTCTGCAGGACGGGGGCCTTTGGTGCGGTCCTCGGTTCGGCCCTGTACAGCGGGAAGATAACCTTACACGAAGCATTGGAGGAATGTCGATGAGAGTTGTTGAAGTCAAACGGGCAACAAAGGAAACGAAGATTGTGATCCGGATCAATCCCGATGGCAAAGGGAATGTAACCGTGGAGAGCGGGGTGCCGTTCTTCGATCACATGCTCACTGCAATGGGAAAGCACGGGGGATTTGATCTCTCCTGTACCGCACAAGGAGACCTCCATGTCGACTGCCACCATACCATTGAGGATATCGGGATCGTCCTTGGGGATGCGATAAAGCAGGTCATTGGCGAGGGGCACGGTATCCGCAGGTTTTCCCACGCGGTCATCCCGATGGATGAATCAATTGCACAGGTTGCGCTGGACTGCGGCGGGAGAGGGTATCTTGTCTTCACCGGCACGTTCGGCAGCAAAGCTGTCGGCACCATCCCTTCAGATATCTTCGAGCATTTCTTCTACTCGCTCTGCACCCGCGCCGGGATAACAGCCCACATCACCTTCTCCGGCAAAAACGATCACCACAAGTGCGAGGCAGCGTTCAAGGCATTCGGTATTGCCCTTGGCCAGGCGCTCGCGATCACGGGCGACAAAAAAGCGGTCCGGAGCACGAAAGGAAAGTTCTAGATCGTTTTAATGTTCTCCGGGGTGATCCAGCCCCAAATGCTTTTTTCTCTTAAAATTTTTTAGAAGCGTAATTGATAAGAAAAAGAGTTGATTTAGTTGGACTTTGCAGCCAGATCAACGTCTTCTTTCTTGATCGTCTTGCGGCCTGCGTGTTCGGCAAGCTTGTTTGCTTCCTTGGTCAGCTGGGCGATGTACTTTTCAGCCTTTGCAACCAGTGCCTCTGCTGCATCGCTTCCAACGCGTTCCGCTCCGTTTTTCTTCGCAATCCTCACAACTGCGGCAATTGGTAAATCTGCCATGTTTTAAACCTCAAAAAGAAATCCTCTTGGTATATTTAAATACTTTTTGGGCAAATCCTTCAAATTGCCCTGCATTATGAGTTTGGAAGGTTTCCCGTTTAGCAAGTAAAAATCGGAGTCCAGAATTTCGCAGAATATTTTTTAATCGCGTTAAATCGTTATTTTGAGAAAATAACGAGTTTTTAAGCCCTTTATTTTATTCCAGCAACGATGCTGCGAGCAATAGCGCATTCGTGTAATTTGGTGAGGCGCGCGAACTATCCACGAAAATTCTGCTGATATTTACCACGGGCGCGCCATGTCCGTGCCCGGCTCCCAAAAAGACGAGCGTTCTGAAGATAAGATTGCCGGAGATGCCATCCGGTGCAATGATGAGCCCGCAGGTTTCAACCGCATCCTCAATGAGGATCTCGCAGTGGGTGGCTCCCGTGAGCTCTGCAACTACCTGTGCATCGGTAATACTTGTATCCACCCGCTGATGCCGGCCGATATCCCCCAACCTTCCCCCGGATAATACCCCGACTTTCTCCGGAAGGCCGAACTTTTTGGCAATTGCCTGGCCTTTCCTGATAAGTTCGGTCTTCTCCTCGATCGTCCAGCCTTCATCCACCCCGACCGGTGCGAGAAGGAATTTTCTGCCCCGGGCAGTCTCCAGAAGAGCGATGCGTTCGAGATGGTCCACACCCATGGCGTTTTTCAATGCCTTCAGCGTGGAGTTGGCCGGAAGGGTTCCCCGCACGGCGGCAGCGATCGTTCCCGCTGCAAGATCTCCAACCAGCGCCTGTTCGGGTTGTACGTGTTCAATCACCGAGACGTTTTCCGGTAAGGAGATGCCGGCAAGGGTTCCCGGCCGGCAGTAACAGACAACCCCGCACCGGCCGGCAAAGTCCGGAATACCGGCAATAACTTTTTCTGCATCGCCGGCAATCCCGATCCCGATCTGCTTCAGCGCACCTGGCATGGGATGTCCTCATCGCAGAGATGCATGATCCCGTTTTTGATAAAATCAAAGACCTGCGTCTCCTGCCCGTCATACCGGATCCGCAGCTCTTTTGTCGCGTCAACGACTCCTATCTCCTGTGCCGTCATGCCAACTTCGGCAAACAGCCGGACCAGTTCTGTTACGTTCTCCTTTTTGGCCGTAAGCACAAAACCCATGCCGGGATACATCTTCACCCACTGCTCAAAGGTCATGTTGTTGGCGGTAAGGTCCGGTTTTGGGATCTTTGCCAAGTCGATCTCCGCACCCTTCCCGCTGACCTCGAGGAGCATCCCGAGCGTCCCGATGAAACCCGGGTTGCTGATATCCTTGCCAGCGGTAGCGAGGTGCCTTCTCCCGATCTGTTTCATCAGCCCGATCTGTGCCCGGACCTCTTCGGAGGTTTTCATCGTCACCGAGTCCCAGTTGAGGATGCAGGACGGGTGGACGCGACCGGTGAGATCGATGGCCATCACGATGCTGTCGCCCACCTCTGCCGTGTGGCTGTAGATAAGGGAATCGATACGGGCACACCCGAGGATGGAGACATCGATGACGCTGTACGGGGCATCCGGGTGCAGGTGTCCGCCGACAATCGGGACACCGAACTGCTCGGAGGCGTCGTGCATCCCCTTGACCACCTGGTCAAGAATGGCAGTGTTCGCAATCGAGAAGATATCGACCATCGCCACCGGGTGGCCGCCCATTGCGGCAATATCATGGATATTGACGAGCACCGAGCAGTATCCTGCCCAGTAGGGATCGGCTTCCATGAGTTTGCTCCAGATGCCATCGGCTGCAAGGAGAAGCGCCTCCCCGTGGTGCTCGATGACTGCTGCATCCTCGCCAAACGATGCCAGGACATGGGGGGCATCAATCCTGAGCGCCTTAACCATGTCACCGATCGCATGCTTGCGACGAACTCCTTCGTATTCCCTGACAACTTTTGCTATTGCTTCTGTGGAGCAGCTGTGGACCACGACATCACCTGAACTGTTGCATGAAAAATATTCGCGTGTTACCTAATTACGTTTCATCAGAGATAATTTATTTGATATACGGTCAACCTGTTGGTATGGATTGGGCAGAGAAGTACCGTCCCGCACATCTGGCGGATCTCATCGGCAACAAGACGGCGGTACTCCAGATCGCGGAATGGGCAAAGAACTGGACAACAAAGTCCCGGCCACTCCTGATCTACGGCAAGCCCGGCATCGGCAAGACCTCAACGGCATACGCGCTCGCAAACGACATGAACTGGGAGGTGGTTGAGCTCAACGCGAGCGACCAGCGGACGGCTGCCGTCATCGAACGGATCGCCGGCGGGGGCAGCGTAACAGCGAGCCTGACCGGCTCGCTACGAAAACTGATCATCCTCGATGAGGCTGACAACCTCCAGGGGACCTCTGACCGGGGCGGGGCAAAAGCGATCATCGAGTGCATCAAAAAATCCCGGCAGCCGATGATCCTGATAGCAAACGACCTGTACGGGCTCTCTCCCGAGCTCAGGGCCCGGTGCGAGCCGGTCCAGTTCAAAGCCCTGCCCGCCCGCTCGATTGCACCCCGGCTGAAGTACCTCTGCGCTGCCGAGAAGATCCGGTGCAGTGAGACGGCGATCCATGCCATCGCCGAGAGCGCGGAAGGGGATATCCGGTCGGCGGTCAACATGCTCTATGCCTCCGCCATCGGTCGCGAAGACATCACCGATTCACAGGTGCACACCTCCCAGAAAGACGAACGGACCTCGATCTTCTCGCTCATCACCGCGCTCTTTGGCCGGGCATCCGATGACGAACTGCTCCGGCTCTCCTTTGAAGTCGACGACACCCCCGAGACGATCGAGCAGTGGGTGGAAGGAAACGTGCACCACCTCCCTGACCAGCCCTCCGTGGACCGGGCCTACCGGGCGCTCTCACGCGCGGATGAATATCTCGGGTACACGTACCGCAGGCAGTATCATACGCTCTGGCGGTATGCAACCGCCATCATGCTTATCGGTGTCGCCGAAGCAGCCGGGGGCCGGGGGATCCATGCCCGGATCATGCCGCCCGAACGCTGGCAGAAGATGTCAACGGCAAAGAAGCAGAAAGCCATCCGGACCGGAACGCTGAACCGGATTGCCGGCATGATCCATGTGCCCCAGAGCACGCTTCGGGAGAATTACCTGGGGACCATCGCGATGCTGGTTGCAAACGATCCTGCCGGGTACGCAAAGAGCATGACTCTCGATGCCGACCAGCTGAACTTCTTCTTGAATGACAAGGCCCGGTCTGCCCAGATCATTAAAGCTATCGCGCAGGAAGAGAAGGCAGAGGAGAAGGAGAAAGAAAAAGAGGCTCCCAAAAAGGCTAAAAAAGAGAAGACCCCCCCGGTTGAAAAGGCGCAGGAGACCCTGCCGGTGCTGCCGGCAGAAGAGGAACCTGTCGAGAAGAAACCCCCGGCAAAGACCCAGTCAACCCTGTTTGACGGGTTCTGAAAGCTTCCAGTACCGGTGGAGGATGACACCGCAGTCGATGATCTCTCCCCCGTCATCATACTGCTCAAACCCGAGGTGGTACACGACCAGATCGCAGTTGACTGCGCGGGCGATGTCCACAAGCGGGGGTACCATCTCGATCGCCGGGCGGATGGAGTAGATGACATCTGCACCTGTGTAGAGCGAGAGGTCCGGCGAAAAAAGATCGTCCCGGGCATACAGCAGCTGCTGCGGGAGCTCCTGCTCCCTGATATCCGTACACCGCAGAAGGAGTCCTTTTTCTGCAAGCATCTCCGCCGCAACCGTGTTTCTCCCAATCCCTGCCTCAACCGCCCGCATATACCGGCCGGCAAGGTACCCGGCTACCGCGTGCTCAATATGTTTATAGGAGCCCATTCCAACAGATTATTGCGATGCATATCCATATTTTTTGGGATTCCCTGTCGCCATCCGGCCTCCAGATGCCGGTTGCGCGGAGCATCTCTTCAGTTCTTGGCGTGGAGACCTCGGTCTCCGAGAACCATATCCGTATCACGGGACTGGACATGACACGGAAACAGGTCGATGCGCAGGCACTGCTCGACAGTATCCAGGCGTACAAGCGCCGGCATGAAATCACCGATCCCATCCTTTTGGTGGTCCACCAGGACCTGTTCCGGGAGGGCAACCGGTTTGTCTTCGGCCTTGCCCGGGAATCTGTGGGTGCCGGGGTTGTCTCAACTGCCCGGCTCAGCAATGAATACTACGGGATGCGGGGGAGCGATGATGATTTCATTGACCGGATTGTAAAAGAAGGGGCACACGAGATTGGGCACCTGCTTGGCCTGCCCCACTGCCCGGACGAGAAATGCGTGATGTTCCGGCCGGACACGCTCGACGATATGGACCGGAAGAAAAAGACCGTCTGCCCCACGTGCAGGGAACTGCTGGACCAGCGAATCGCATCATCGATTGATCAATGCTGAGCGTAATGACGATTCTGTTTTTTGATATTCAGCACTATACTTAATACCTCTCATCCCAATCGTTTCCCTATGAAACGCATCGCAGTTCTCATTCTGCTTGCAACGCTTATCCTGCTTACCGCACTCTCCGGCTGTACCGGCAATGCCCCGGCTGCCACGCCGGTTACCACGGTCCCGCCAGCAACCGTTCCGCCCACCCCCGAACTTACCCCCACGCCGGATCCGTTCCCCGACGCCCTGCCGCTCAATACCCCGGTACCGTTTGGCAGTGGAAAGAAGACCGGAGAACTGACGGTTACCGGCTCCAGGGTCCGGCCAACCTTTGGCTGGGTCGATCCCTCGTGGAACAGCCCCCGGGAACAGCTGGAGTCATCGGATCCTCTCGACACCCAGAAAGGGTACAATACAAAAAGTCCTCAGGAGGGCAACACGTTCCTGTTTGTGTACCTGACGGCCGCGTCCACCGGCACCGAAGCCGTCTGGGCTCCCTCGCCCGCCCGGATTGTGGTCGTAAGTGACGGAACAACCGCTTCCTATACCCCGCTTGCAAGCAGCCAGACCGTTGTTGACGGAGAGCCCGGCAGCCAATATGACTTTCAGATCGGAGCCGGGGGGACCGGAGGATATATCCAGCCGGGAAAGAGCAACACAGTCAAAGGGTTCCTGATCTATGAGGTGCCTGCATCGTTCTCACCCGAAACAACGTATGTCGTGGCCAATGCCGATGCCCAGACGCAGGGCGTCTGGAAACTTGTTTAAGATTCCTGATCCGTTATGACGCGCCGGTGTGCAATCGTTGACCTGTCATCCAGCCTGCATGACAATCCCCTCCATCCCGAATCCCATGCCCGCCTGCTGAACGCGATCGGGGGCATTCCGGGCGATGTGCAACGCATCGGTACGGAGCCTGCCGGTATTGTGGACATCCACCGCATCCATGACCCCCATTACACGGCACGGTTGCGGGAGCGGTGTTCGGATACCACCACCATCTCCAATCTTGATTCTGACACGTACATCACCCCGCACTCGTATGATGTTGCCCTCATGGCAGCCGGTGGCGCGATCGCTGCTGCCGACCGCGCTCTTGCCGGGGAACATGCCTTTGCTTTTGTCCGGCCACCGGGACACCATGCCGAACACAACCGGGCCATGGGGTTCTGCCTCTTCAATAACCTGGCAATCGCAGCGCACCGGGCCCTTGAAGCGGTTGACCGGGTAGCCATCGTGGACTGGGATGTCCATCACGGGAACGGCACGCAGAACGCCTTTTTGCTCTCGAACCGGGTCCTGGTCTGTTCCGTTCACCAGCAACCCCTCTTCCCGTTCACCGGGAGGATCGAGGAGATCGGGAACGGTACGGGGAAAGGTTTCACCATCAACACGCCCCTCACGAACGGCGCTGCGCTTCCGGATTACCAGGCAGTCTTTTCCGAGGTCTTTGTTCCGGCCATTGAACGGTTCCGGCCCGATCTCATCATGGTCTCCGCAGGGCAGGACACCCTCGCTGACGATCCCATCGGTGGCATGAGTTTACAGCCGGAGGATTTTGGTATCTTAACCTCGCTGCTCACCGGCCTGACCGGCGCAGGCCTGGCACTTGTGCTGGAGGGGGGATACAGCAATTCGCACGGGGCTGCCATCTCCCACATCTATGCCGCGCTTGACAATCCCGTAAAAATTTCCCCGCAGGATGCCCCGCGGGACACAACCCGCCAGACCGTAGACCTGGTCAAAAAGATCCACCGGCTCGCATGACCGGCCAATTGCGATCAGGCTGAGGGGAGGACCTCGATCTCCATCGTGCTGATGCGTTCGTAGATCTTTTTCTGCTGGTGGATTGGCCAGAGCTGGTACAGCAGGACGGTGACCGGCTCCCACATTGCCACCCAGCCGATGATGAGGAGCGCGTCGGTTATGAGCACGGCGAGAAGGTGATTCTCGATGCCGGCAACCAGCTGGCGGGCAACGAGGGCGATGAAGAGGAAGGTGAGCCCGATGAGCAGTGCGCCCCTGCCGTACCGGAACCGTGCCCGGAGCTTCCGGTCGGTCACCAGCCTCTTGTATTCAAAATGGTTTTTTATGGCAGGGATGATCTGTTTTGCCCGGTCTGTTGCGAGGAGATCCGGTGGGAGATAAATGACGATCTTGCAGGGTGTTCCTGTTGGAAAATCCTTCACGATATCAACGATGTAGCGTTCCGCATCGAAGTCGAGTTCTTTTGCATGGAAGGGTGCCGGGTCAAAGGTATTGAAGAGCTGGACCACACTTGAGAGTTTGATCTCGATGAGCACTTTGCCGTCGACCTTACGATAGAGTGATTCAATTTCTGTCATAGTCCTGCAATACCTCACGCCTGCCCTGCTGCCATCCAATACCCGGTTTTCTGTGCAATGTCAGTTCCATAATTCACCGGCAATCCATCCTTCCACCACCGGGATATTTTTACCCAACGTTATCCGGTCACTTCCACGAATGGAGACCTGCCGCCGCCGTGCTGGGGATCCGCGTACACGTACCTGCCGGGCTTTTCGAAGGTATACCGGTAACTCTCCCCGGGTGCAAGAGATCCCGACTGGAACAGGATCTTCTCATACGCTCCCGCGGGCATGTGGATTACGCGACGCGGGATCCGGTCTTCCTCATTCACCCAGACAACCGTTGTCCCGGTGCTGACATACAGGTGTTCGGGATTATAGGACGAGGCTTTCAGGCTCACCGACTGCACCGGGCCGTCCGAAGTCTGGGGGATGGCTGACGGGAGATCCGGCGTGGTCTCTTCCGGCGATGCCGGGGCGGCACATCCGCAGGCGAACGCTGCACCAGCGAGAAGGAGAACCAGAACTGCAATGGCACGCATGAAAAAAGAGTGGGGATTTGGGGAGTTATTCCTTTTCTTTCACGTACACGATCCCGTCGGGCTCCCGGTAATCGGTCTTGATGACGATGGTATTGGAGATCCGGTTGAAAACCCGTAACTTGGTGCCCGGCATGGCAAGCCAGCCGATCAGGCAGTCGAGGATGAGGATGGTGATGAGAGGGGGACTCAGGAATGCTTTGGGTAAGCTCTCGAGTGCGGCGGTGCGGTACGAGATCTTTGACCCGTCCCGGTTGACCACTTTTACGTTCATGACCATCTTTCCGATCGACTGGCCCCGGAATCCTTCCATGATCGTCCAGTACAGGAAGATGAGCAAAATCTCAAGACCGAAAACAAAAAGTTCCCCGTGCCGGAACTCCCAGAGGAATGGCAGTTTCCAGATCTCGGCAAAGATGCCGATCACGATATTCCAGAATAAGATGATGATGATGAGATCGATAAGCCATGCCCAGAACCTGGCACTCCACTTGGCCAGGTACAGGGTCTTTTCCGGCAACGGCCGGGTGCAGACCGGGTCCGGTGTCATGAGCTGATCTGACATTGCAGAAGCTATTTTTGCAGTGCTGACGAATGAAGTTTCCCCTGTTTTAAGAACCGCAATTTGTGGCTCCCTTACGAGAAGAAACTATTTCTGATAGCGAAAGATACCGGGTGGTACGAATAAGTACGGAGAAAATGCGTTTTTATGGCTGATGCAGTCATCACGGAATATAAGGGCGTTCGGAAGAACGATACCATAACCCGCTTGTACCAGTACGGGAGCGGGGGCGTGAAGGTACTTGACAAAACGAAGAAGATCCGGCGGCTCTACCGGTTCGATCCCGCATCGGATATGATGACCGAACACGACCCGGCACGGCCTGACCGGATCCTCCGCCGTTTCCTCTTTGACCGGATGGGGATGCTCGAAGAGACCTTCGCACCCGGCTTCCCCCCGCGGAAATTCAGCTACGAACAGGGAGGCCAGCTCATCACCGTTCGCGAAGGCGGCGAGTACGGGCAGGTGGGCAAGACCTTCACGTTCGAGAAGAACGGGATTGCCGAGACCGAATGGGGGCGGAACGGGGCTCTCGAACGCGTCTTTGTTTTCGAGACCGGTAACGATACGATCACGGAACGGGCAGGGGGATGGTTCGGGAATGTCACCCGGACGATCTTCTTTTCCGGGATCAACACCTCGCTCTTCCGGGAGCCTGAAGCGTTTTTGCAGTTTTTGATGTTTTCCGAATGGAGCACAAAGGATGTGGAGGAGCAGATCGACGAGCAGGTTGCATCGATCCGGAGCGGCAAGCCAGCTCCCACCGGCGCTGCGAAGACTCCTGCCGGCAAACGCCCGGTGCCGGTGTCGGCAAAAAGGACCCGCCCGGGTGATGCGGCCGGTGACGGGATCGAGTTCATCCCCGACAGCGATTCACCTGACAAGGACGCCCGGACCCTGCCGGCGAGGAGGAGCGACGCGATCTCGTTTGATGAACGCCTTCGCCGCGAGGGGAGCGGGAATGTTTCCGCAGGGAGGAGTGCCGAAATCCCGCTCCAGGAGCGGTTTGAGCGTTCCCGGCGGGAACGTGAACCACTGTCTTTAGGAAAAAGTGTTGAAATTCCCCTGCAGGAACGGTTCGAATCAGCTCACCAGGACCGGGAACCCCTCTCCCGGGGAAAGAGTGTTGATATCCCGCTTGAGGAGCGGTTCGAAAGTACCCGGCAGGAGAAGGGGAAATTATCGAAAGGGAAGAGTGCGGATATCCCGTACAGTGAACGCCGGGGCGACCGCGACTAAAAAAAAGGTCATCCTTTTTTCAGCAGCAGGGCAGCGGCTGCACCAAAAAGGGCGAGAAGTCCGGCAGGGGACTTCTGCGTCGGGACCGGTGCCGCAGGTTCGACCGGGATCTGCGCATCGGGTACTGGTTCTCGTGTTGCGACAACCGGGTACGGGATCTCGTATTTCTTCTCAAGCGTTCCTCCCCGCGAACAAGTGGTCAGGACCCAGAAGACATCGGGCGGGGACGCTTTCAGGTCATAGGTGTAGGTGAAGGTATCCTTTGTCGGCTGGCTCTTGTAGTCCGGGTCGCTGATGACCCGGCCGTTGTGCTTCACCTGGACCTTGTTGACATAATGGGTTGCGGGGTCGTCTACCACATGCGTGATGGTGACCGAGAGTTTCTCGGTGACGGGATCGTATTGTATTCCGATATCTGCGGGAGAATGGCCAACGACCGGCACGATAAGGAAGAGCCCTGCTGCCAGCAGGGACAGCACTACCATAATCCAGGAACCGGCTGTGCGGTCGCTGCAATCAGAAGTCTTGCGCATAGTGATCAATCTAACGTGGTGATACGGGATCTTAAATAGCATGCGTTTGATTGTCCTGCCCAAATGAAAAAGGAAAATATTTTCTGGTTGTGCCGGGGCTTGTCCGGCCAGGCGGACCCCTGGGGCCGGAGCGGGAGGGCCTGTCGTCAGGTGCGGGTACTGAAAGGCACAGAATAATCGCCGGTACGAACGGGTCGGGATGCGGGCGTTGACACGGTTTTTGCCGTTTGAGAAAACGTCCATAGATCGATTTAACAAAAAACGGAATCCGGTTGTGAGATTAAAATCGGTTACGATTTTTCCGGAATGATTTTCGATCGCGATTGTGATCGCGATTGGAGTTATTAAAATCGCGATCCGATTGAAAAAAGAAAACCGCGGATCGATTTTGCGATCAAAATCGCTGATCGATTCTCACAGGAAAAACGCGATCCGATTTTACGTTCCGTCTGTACTTGCGGTCAAAAAAACCGGTTTTCAATCGCAGATCGATTTTACAATCAAAATCGCTGATCGGTTTTACAATCAAAATCGCTGATCGGTTTTACAATCAAAATCGCTGATCGGTTTTTTATGAAAATCGGGATCCGATTGTGAAACGATGCTCTGTAGAAACGCATATGAACTGCCCGGGTTCACACCCAAACCATGAAAAATCGGCAAATAATTATTTCAACCGTCTTGGTCCGCCGCGGGGGTGCCCCGTCGGGGGCGGCGGGGTTCATCATAACCGGGGGTATGGGGGTCTCAACCCCCATTATCTATTTTTTTAGAGATCCGTTTTTCATGGGAAAACCTGCCAGAGATCATAGATTGATCTGCGATGGAACCACGGGCGCTCGGGGTCTCATCGACCCTCGCCCCGTGGAGCAGGCCGTAAATGGGCGCCTG